>NZ_JBQWRB010000001.1:0-1848669 GCF_052547215.1 Lysobacter sp. F6437 | reverse complement strand
GAGACCCATCCAGTCTGCCAGCTCACCTCTCTTGTTCTTTGGGCGCGGGTTGTCGCACTTAGTTTGGCAATTCCCGATGGCTAACAATTCGTTCAAGCCGAACTTGCTTCGCTACACCAACAACATGGCAGGTTAAGCTTGCCATGTTGTCGGCTACGCTACGCAAGTCGGCTTAACTCAGGCGCTAGGCCTCTGGACACTTCAACATGAGCAATGAGCCGCGTTGGGTAATTCGAGGGAAGTCCGTTCGCCAGTTGATCGAGGAGCTCCAGACCTTCGAGGACCAGGACGCGGAGGTCCGGATTTCGCTGGACTGCGGCGCCACAAGCAAATGCATCAGCCTCGTCGGAATGTTTGACGGCAAACCAGCACTGGTTAACTGCGAGGGTCAGGGCTAGTGATTGCACGGAGAAGCCATGTCGCAAATCACCTTCAGCAAAAACGAGAAAGAGCTCATCGTCCGCAAGATCCAGCTCTACTTCTCGGAAGAGCTTCAGCAGAAGATCGGTCAGTTCGACGCGGAGTTCCTGCTCGACTTCATCTCGCAGGAGCTTGGCGCCTATTACTACAACCGTGGCGTGTATGACGCACAGGAAGCCCTGGCCGCCAAGCTGGACGACATTCGGGATGTCATCTATCAACTGGAGCAACATACGGACTTTCAGCGTTGAACATGTGTGGCATGTACAACCTGGCAGTTCGTCCAAGTCGGCTTGATCCAGGCGTTGGGCCGCTTGGGGAAACCGGCTTGATCGGAGAGGACAAATGATCGAACTCCCCATAAGAGATCCCTGCGACCTTTGCGTGGCGGTTCGCGAGGAAAGATGGAAGATCATGGAAGAATGCGAACATACATTGACCGTGATCAATCCATGGCAATTTGAAGTTGGCCAGTGCTGCGTTATCACCCGTCGGCATGTCGCGACGCTGCTCGATCTTTCTGCCCAGGAATGCGGGGCAGTACTGGTTGCGGCCAAGAGGGCCGCGGAGGCGCTCGTCAGGACTTATCAGCCCCTCGGAATACTTACCTTCCAGAACAACGGGGTCTTCAGTGGGCAGGAAACACCGCACTTCCATTTCCATGTCGTACCTCGGCAGAAGGGCAGTGACTGGGGTATAGGCCCGCCCCAACTCGCGACATTCGATGGCGCCGGGCGCAAAAGGAGCACCCCGCACGACTCGAGCGGGGATGAACAGCGCCGAGAGAGAGTCAAGGTTTCCACGAGGCAGCTTGCTGAAACCGCGGACCTGATTCGTTCGAATCTGCCGGGCTAGTCAGGGGGACAGTCACTCATGAATCCCATCACGCTCCTGATCGTCTCTGCAGCCCTCGCCATGGGCGCGAAGCCCCAGGCGAATGACCCGGTTATCGGTCATGTACTGGGCGAGCCCGTCC
The DNA here is from genome assembly GCF_052547215.1 of Lysobacter sp. F6437. Classification (NCBI taxonomy): domain Bacteria; kingdom Pseudomonadati; phylum Pseudomonadota; class Gammaproteobacteria; order Lysobacterales; family Lysobacteraceae; genus Lysobacter; species Lysobacter sp. F6437. Next base: position 1,847,273 of record NZ_JBQWRB010000001.1, on the reverse strand, counting down.
ATGCCAGCCAGATACAGGGAGCCAACCAGGCGGAACGTGCCGATAGTCTCCGGAATGCCGTGGTCTCCCCGGCGATCAAGGCCTATCTGGAACCACACAGGAGCGAGTGGTCACTCAGCGAGGATGAGATCGCAAGCATTACGCGGTCGTACAAGGCGCTGGTGAGTTGCAAGCCTGAGCTGAACCTTCAGCCCATGGAGCCGCCTTTCGACCGGATATTTGCCGCCATGGTCGGTGGCGGCACGAAGATCCAGCGGTTCATCTATCTCAATCACGGCGGTGGGCGCCTTCTTTTCCAGCAAGCCGGGATGGAAGCGTTCGACGCCACGCGCACTCTTGTCCTGCAACTGGAGCGGGAAGGAAAGTTCGGCCTTTCCGACCCGCGCGATCGCGAGCTGGCGCTGCGCTACTGGACCAGGGAGAACCAGACGCTGCTGGATGATCCCGGCCCCGACGAGGCATTCAAGCTCGACTCCGTAATCGACGAATGCCCCGGAGGCTGATGCCAGCATGGCCATGAATCCAGACCGGGAGGAAAAGCACATGAAACGCGTAACGGGGATCGGCGGAATCTTCTTCAAGTCCAGGGACCCGGCAGCGCTTGGCGCCTGGTACCGGGATCACCTTGGACTGGATGTGTCCGACTGGGGAGGTGCCATTTTCAACTGGGGTGGTCCCGGCAGCGAGGAAGGCATGACCATCTGGAGCGCGTTCAAGAGCGACACGACCTACCTGGAGCCGGGTACCGCGAGCTTCATGGTCAACTTCCGGGTCGCCGACTTGCACGCGTTGCTTGCCGCGCTTCGGGCGGAAGGCTGCAACGTGGAAGAGCGCACCGAAGAATCGGAGCAGGGCAAATTCGGCTGGGTGATCGACCCGAGGGCAACAAGGTCGAGCTCTGGGAACCGCCTGCTGGATAAGCGGGATCGCGGGGGGCGTCCTGTAGCAGGATTGCTTGGGGGGTGGGGACGATGAGTGTCAGTGCAAGGATCGGATATTGTTTTCTGGCTTTGATTTTTCTTGTTGCCGTGATTGCCGGAAGGGACGGGTTCACCAGTCTGGTTGCAGAAGCAAACAACGATAAAGTTGCCGTCGGCACTCTTCGCGAGGGGTTCGATTCGTTACCCGCGTTTCCGGGGGCGGTAGCGGAGGGCGACGTCCGCAAATTCGACAAGGCCGTGCTAACCAGTTACTCGAGGAACATGTACGCGGAAAGTTCCATGGATCATGTCATTCGTTTCTATGAATCCGTCATGCCTCCGCTGGGTTGGGGGCGCTCCACGGTAAAGAAAATGGACGGAGTCACCCGGTCAGCCAAGTTCTGCAAGTCGGGAATCGCCTTGATCGTAGGATTCGTGGGTGACGCGAGGAACGGCGTGGTCTATGGAGTTCAGATGGTGTGGGATGGCGATGCAAACAGCAGTCTCCACTGTCCTCTTGCCCGGGAAAGCCCGGTGGCCGTCCTTCACCGATAGTCGACCCGACCGTTTCTTCCGCATTTGTTGGGGCGGCTACAGTGAGCTGTACCGTTGGTAGCCGTCTCTTGGCACTTTGGCCAGCTTGCTACCCCTGTGGATATCGAGAGGGTGGGTAATGAAAAAACTCGTAATCATTATCGGGTCGTTGCTCTTGATGGCGCCCGCCGTTGGTGGTGCCCAGGACAGAACCCATGACGGCAGATATTCGAGCAGTTGCTACCCGTCACATAACAACAAGTCGAAGGCTGATGCGTACTGCGAGCCTTCGATCATCCGGTTGATTGCGCGTCCCGAGGAATATGACGACAAGCACATCCGCGTAACTGGATTTCTCATTCGGCAATCAGGGATCTACGTTCTGTTTCCGGGGCGCAGCTTCTGGGTGGCGACGCGCGGTACTGGCGGCGTGGAACTTCTAACTGGAGAACAGATACCCACCGACATCCGGGCCCTGGCTGACGGCGACGGCGTCGATGGGGTGCGTATCACTGGCAGGTTTAATGCTCGAAGTGCGGCCCGGGCCCGGGGTTCTGCTGGCCTTGTCACCGATGTCGAAACCATATTTTTGGAGCCGCTGTTTCCGCATTGATCGTTTATGGCGGAGGGCTGAGACAGGGGCCAGCTGACATCAATGCGCCGCCGACATCGAGTAGGGCCGTTGCTCCGCACCGGTCGCCCACGCCTTGTTCGCCTGCGCCTGCATCGTGAAGCGCAATTCGCCACCGTCCATGATCTCTTCGTGGGTGATGTAACTGCGCTGCAGCGGCTTGCCGTTGAGCATCACTTCGCCGACATACGTGTGCGCGTCGTCGAGGCCATCGGCGACGACGGTGAAGCGCTTGCCGTTGGGCAGGTTCATCGTCGCGCGCGGCAGGAACGGGCGGCCGATCACGTACTGGTTGCTGCCCGGCGCGACCGGGTAGAAGCCCAGTGAGGTGAACACGTACCAGGCCGACATCTGGCCGAGGTCGTCGTTGCCCGACAGGCCGTCGGGGCGCGGTGCGTACTGGCTTTCCACTATTTGCTTGAGCCGTTCCTGCGTGCGCCACGGCTGGCCGGCGTAGGCGTACAGGTAGGCGACGTGGTGGCTGGGTTCGTTGCCGTGAGCGTACCAGCCGATCAGGCCGGTGATGTCCTCCATGTGCTCGAACAGGCCGGGGTCGACCTCGGCGTCGAACACCTGGTCGAGCTTGGACACCAGCGAGTCGTCGCCGCCGAGCGAATCGATCAGCCCGGCGACGTCCTGCGGCACGTACCACGAGTACTGCCAGGCGTTGCCTTCGGTGTAGTCGGTGCCGTAGCCGCTGGCACTGGGGTCGAACGGGGTGCGGAACTCGCCGTCGCGCTTGCGCGCGCGCATGAAGCCGGTTTCCGGATCGAACGCGTGGCGCCAGTTGCCGGCGCGCTTGCCGAAGGTCGCGGCGATGTCGTCGCGTCCCATCGCTCCGGCCATGCGGGCGATGGTCCAGTCGTCGAACGCGTACTCGAGTGTCTTGGAGGCGGCTTCACCTTCCTCGTCGATCGGCACGTAGCCCAGTTCCATGTACTGGGCGAGGCCGTCGTAGGGGCCGTAGCTGGCGCTGTCGACCATCGCCTGCAGCGCCTCGTCGGCGTCGAAGCCGCGGATGCCCTTGAGGTAGGCGTCGGCGATCACCGGCACCGCGTGGTAGCCGACCATGGTCCAGGTCTCCAGCCCGTGGAACGACCACACCGGCAGGATCCCGTACGGGCTGTGGCGGCGGTGGGCGAGCATCGAGTTGATGAAGTCGCTGTTGCGCTGCTCCGGTTGCACCAGGGTCAGCAGCGGGTGCAGGGCGCGGTAGGTGTCCCACAGCGAGAAGGTCGAGTGGTGGCGGAAGCCGTCGGCGGTGTGCACGGCGTTGTCGGGCCCGCGGTAGCGGCCGTCGCTGTCCATGAACAGGCTCGGCGCCATCAGCGTGTGGTACAGCGCGGTGTAGAACGCGGTGCGGTCGTCGTCGGGCGCGTCGACCTCGATCGCCGACAGTGCTTCGGTCCAGCTGGCGCGGGCGTCGGCGCGGACGCGGTCGAAATTCCAGCCCGGGACCTCGGCGTCGAGGTTGTCGATCGCGTTGTCCTCGCTGACCGAGGAGATCGAGACCTTCACCAGCAACTGTTCGCCGGCGGCGTCGAAGTCGAAGGCGCTGACCAGTTCGCGCCCCTCGATCTGCGCGCGCTGGCGCGGGTCCTGGTGGCCCGGCGTCGCGAAGCCCTTGTAGGCGATGTCCTGTTCGGTGTCGTGGAATTCGTGGCCGGTGAGCGGCTGCGAGAAGCGCATCGCGAAATACAGCTGCCGGCCCGGGCCCCAGCCGCGGGTCTCGCGGAAGCCGGTGAGGGTGCCGTCCGCGCGCAGCCGCAGGCGCGACCACAGGGTCTTGCCGTCGTAGTCGTACATGCTGGTGCGCAGGTCGACCAGCACGTGCGCGGGCTGGCCGGCGGGGAAGCTGTAGCGGTGCACGCCGACGCGCTCGGTCGCGGTCAGTTCGGCGCGGATGTCGTAGTCGTCGAGGGTGACCGCGTAGTAGCCGGGCTCGGCGACCTCGTCGTCGTGCTTGAAGCGCGAGTGGTAGCCGCTGCCGGGCTTCTCGACATCGCCGCGTTCGAGCTGGACGTCGCCGGCGATCGGCATCAGCAGCACGTCGCCGAGGTCGGAGTGGCCGGTGCCTGAGAAGTGCGTGTGCGAGAAGCCGATGATGCTGTTGTCGTCGTATCGGTAGCCGGCGGCCCAGTCGTAGGCGTCCTTGCGCGGCTGGATGCGGGTGTCGGGGCTGAGCTGGATCATGCCGAACGGCACCACCGCGCCGGGGAAGGTGTGGCCCTCGCCGCCGGTGCCGATGAACGGGTCGACCGCGTCGAAGCCGCTGCGCGCGCCGGCCGGCGCGGCGATCGCGGAGCCGGCGATCATCGAGGCGCACAGCAGGGGCCAGGCCTTGTGCCAGGCCCGGGTCCGGCGGGGGCGGGAAGCGAGGGTTTTCATGCGGCGGCTCCGGGAAATCGGCTGGATTTGGATCGTGACAATGCGGGCGAAACTACCACCGAGCCGGCGTCGCTACATGTTGCGCTGCAAAATGCGCCGGAGGGGCTGAAGCGGCAGGATGTCGCGAATTGGATCGATCCAAATTCTGCATGAAGCCCCCACAATGACCGCACCACCACGCCGCCGCGTCACCCTGGCCGACATCGCCAAGGCCTGCGACCTGTCGCGGGCGACGGTGTCGCTGGTCCTGCGCGGCAGCCCGCTGGTCCACGCCGACACCCGCGCCCGGGTCGAGGCCGAGCTCAAGCGGCAGGGCTACGTCTACCACCGCGGCGCGGCCAACCTGCGGCGCAACGTGTCGTCGGCGGTGGCGCTGGTGATCAACGACCTGTCCAACCCGTTCTTCGCCGAGTTCGCCTCCGGCGTCGACGAGGCGCTGGCCGAGGCCGGCTACGTGACGTTGCTGGGCAGCACCGGCGAGTCGGTCGAGCGCCAGCAGGCGGTGCTCGCCTCGCTGCTGGAACACGACCCGGCCGGGATCATCCTGTCCCCGGCCGAGGGCAGCGACCCGGCACGGCTGCACGCGCTAGTCGGGCCGCGGACGCCGGTGCTGGTGTTCAACCGGGAACTAGACGCCGGCTGGGACTTCCTCGAACTCGACAACCGCAACGGCGCGCGACTGGCGACCGAGCACCTGCTCGGACTCGGCCACCGGCGCATCGCGTTCTACGGCGGCCATCGTGATTCCAGCTCGTGCCGGCAGCGCCGCGACGGCTACCGCGAGGCGCTCGCGCAGGCCGGCATCACCCCAGAGCCGCAATGGCTGGTCGAGTCCGCACCGACCCGGCTGGAGGCGGCGCGGCAGGTCGGCGCGCTGTTCGTGCGCGACCCGGCGCCGACCGCGGCGGTCTGCTACAACGACGCGGTCGCGCTCGGCCTGATTGCCGGGCTGACCGCGCGCGGCCGCCGCGCCGGCGAGGATTTCGCCGTGGTCGGCTTCGACGACATCCCCGAAGCTGCGGTCAGCGCGCCGCCGCTGAGCACCATCGCTGCCGACCCGCGTGCGCGTGGTCGCCAAGCCGCGGCGCTGGTGCTGCACCGCCTGCAACACCCCGACGACGCGCCCGCTCGCACCGTCGCCCCGGCGCGATTGGTGGTGCGTGACAGCAGCGGCAGCGTCGACGCACCGGTACCGGAGAAGCAAGCATGAGCACGACGCTCCGCAAGCCGCGCGACCGCGGCGCCATCGTCTGCTTCGGCGAGGCCTTGGTCGACCTGCTCGCGCAACCACCGTCCACGCCCGGTGCGCCGCGGCAGTTCGTCGAATACGCCGGTGGCGCGCCGGCCAACGTCGCGGTCGCCGCGGCCCGGCTCGGCGGGCATGCCTGCTTCGTCGGCATGCTCGGGCAGGACATGTTCGGCGACATGCTACTTACGCATCTGCATGGGGCCGGCGTCGATGTCGACTACGTGCGGCGCACCGACCAGGCCAAGACCGCGCTGGCGTTCGTCTCGCTGGATGCCGACGGCGAGCGCAGCTTCAGCTTCTATCGGCCACCGTCGGCCGACCTGCTGTTCCGCGAGGGCGATTTCGACGACCGCTGCTTCGACCGCGTCGCGGCGTTCCACGTGTGCTCCAACAGCCTGACAGAGCCGCGCATCGCCGATACCACGCTGGCCGGCATGCGCCGCGCGCGCAACGCCGGCGCGCTGGTCAGCATGGACCTCAACCTGCGGCCGTCGCTGTGGCCGGTCGATGTCGACCCGCAGGCGCAGTGCTGGCGCGCATTGTTCGAAGCCGATCTGGTCAAGCTGAGCCGGCAGGAGTTGGAGTTTCTCTCGCCGGGTTCGGGCGGCGAGGACGGCGTAATCGAGCGACTGCTGCGACAGCGCACGCGCTGCGTAGTGGTCACCGATGGCGCCGCGCCGATCCGCTGGTTCACACGCAAGCGCCAGGGCACTGCGGCGACGTTTCCGGTCACCGCCATCGACACCACCGCGGCCGGCGATGCGTTCGTCGGCGCGTTGCTGCGCCAACTTGTGTTGCGCAACGTCCGCGCCGCCGCGTTCGGCGAGTTCCTCGACCACCATGCGGCGTTCGACGACGCGCTGCGTTTCGCGGCCGCGGCCGGCGCGCTGGCCACCATCCGCAACGGTGCGTTCGCCGCGATGCCCGACGCCGACGACATCGACCGACTGATGCAGGCCGCCGCATGAACCAGCCGCCGATCCCGCCGACGCCCGACTTCCGCAGCCCGGAGTTCCTGCGCAGCCACATCGCGCGGACGATGGCGTTCTACCACCCGCATGCGCTTGATCCGGACGGCGGATTCTTCCACTACTTCCGCGACGACGGCAGCGTCTACGACGCCTCGCACCGCCATCTGGTCAGCAGCACCCGCTTCGTGTTCAACCATGCGATGGCCGCGCGCCTGTTCGGCATGCCGTGCGATGTGGAGGCCGCGCGCCACGGCCTGCACTACCTGCGCGACGTGCACCGCGACCCCGCCAGCGGCGGTTACGCCTGGACCATCCGCGATGGCGTGCCCGCGGACCGCACCAACCACACCTACGGCCTCGCGTTCGTGCTGCTGGCATACGCGACGGCGATGAAAGCCGGGATCGACGAGGCCGCGCCGTGGCTGGACGAGACCTGGGATCTGCTGGAAACCCGCGCATGGGACGCCGATGCCGGCCTCTACCGTGACGAAGCCGACGCGGACTGGAACTACAGCGACTACCGCGGCCAGAACGCCAACATGCACATGTGCGAGGCGATGCTTGCGGCGTATGAAGCCACCGATGACGCGCGTTACCTCGATCGCGCGTTGCTGCTCGCCGACCACATGATCCGGCGGCAGGCGGCCAAGTCCGACGGTCTGGTCTGGGAACACTACGACCGCGACTGGAACGTCGACTGGGACTACAACCGCGACGACCCGAAACACCTGTTCCGACCGTGGGGCTTCCAGCCCGGCCACCAGACCGAATGGACCAAGTTGCTGCTGACGCTGGACGGCCACCTGCGCGCGCGCGGCAACGCCCGCGACTGGCTGTTGCCGACCGCGCGCCACCTGTTCGACACCGCCGTCGCGCGCGCCTGGGACGACCGCAACGGCGGCCTGTTCTACGGCTTCGCGCCGGATGGCAGCGTCTGCGACGACGACAAATATTTCTGGGTGCAGGCCGAGTCGATCGCCGCCGCCGCGCGGCTCGCGGTCGCGACCGGCGACACCCGCTACTGGGACTGGTACGACCAGCTCTGGAACTACGCCTGGCAGCATTTCGTCGACCACCGGTACGGCGCCTGGTACCGCATCCTCGACCGCGACAACCGCAAGTACGGCGACGACAAGAGTCCCGCCGGCAAGACCGACTACCACACCATGGGCGCGTGCCACGACGTGCTGCAACTGCTGCGCGATGCCGCCGGCACCACGCAAGGAGACCCCGCATGACCACGACTTTGCGCGCGCTGCTGCTCGCGGTTCTGTTGCTGCCGACCACCGCCATCGCCGAACCGCAGGCCGCAGCGCCGCGAGCCGCCGATGTCGGTGCGGACGGCCCAGCGCAGGCAACAGACGCCGAGATCACCACCGTCACCGACGTCATCACCGACGCCGAATCCGCCCGCCTCGCCGAGCAGGTAAAGGCCGAGTTCCTGCACGCCTGGAACGGCTACAAGCAGTACGCCTGGGGCCACGACGCGCTCAAGCCGCTGAGCAAGGCGCCGCGCGACTGGTACGGCCAGTCGCTGCTGATGACCCCGGTCGACGCGCTCGACACCATGATCCTGATGGGCCTCGACAAGCAGGCCGACGAAGCACGCGAACTGATCGCAACCAAGCTGTCGTTCGACGTAGATGCCGACGTCAAGCATTTCGAGATCGTCATCCGCCTGCTCGGCGGCCTGCTGTCGGGCTACCAGCTCAGCGGCGACGAACGCCTGCTCGCGCTGGCCGAAGATCTCGGCACCCGCCTGCTGCCGGCGTTCGACTCGCCGACCGGGCTGCCGTACGTCTACGTCAACCTGCGTACCGGCGCCGCCCACGGCAACGAGAGCAACCCGGCCGAGTCCGGCACCCTGCTGGTCGAGTACGGCACCCTCAGCAAGCTCACCGGCAACCCGGTGTTCTTCGACAAGGCCAAGCGCGCGCTGGTCGCGACCTACAAAATGCGTTCCGACATCGGCTTGGTCGGCGAGCGCTTCGACGTCACCAGCGGCGAGTGGACCAATACCCGCAGCCACGTCGGCGCGCGCATCGATTCGTACTACGAGTACCTCTACAAGTGCTGGCGCCTGTTCGGCGACGCCGACTGCAAGTCGATGTGGGACGACGCCATCGCCGCCGCCAATCGCCACTATCCCGAAGAGGTCGACGGCGCGCTGTGGTACGGCCACGTCGACATGCACGATGGCAGCCGCCTCGCCAGCCAGTACGGCGCACTCGACGCGTTCTTTCCCGGCCTGCTCGCGCTGTCGGGCGATACCGAGCGCGCGCGCCGGCTGCAGGCCTCGTCGTTCGACATGTGGAATGTGCACGGCATCGAGCCCGAGGCGTTCGACTACCGCACCCGCACGGTCACCGCCGCGGCCTACCCGCTGCGCCCGGAAATCGTCGAGTCGGCCTGGTACCTGCACCGCCTGACCGGCGACAACGAATACCGGGTGATGGGGCGACAGTTGTTCGAAGACTTCGTCGAGCACGCCCGCACCGACGCCGGCTACGCCGCGCTGAAGAGCGTCGTCACAAAAGAGAAGGCCGACGACATGGAGAGCTTCGTGCTGGCCGAGACCTTCAAGTACTTCTACCTGCTGTTCGCCCCGCCGCAGACGCTGGACCCGGCCGACGTGGTGCTGAACACCGAGGCCCACCCGATCCGGCCCACCTGGGACTGATCGGGTCCATACAGATCAAAAGGGGTATCGTGGAGACGTTGACCACCGCGGAGTGACGCGATGATCCTAGACTCGATGCTCGGCTCCCAGCCTGCGCTGCTGTTTGCGGCTTCGGTGCTGGTGGCGGGCGTGTACCTGCTCTGGCGCCTGGCGCGGGGCTGCGTGCACGGGGTCCGCGGCTGGTGGACGCAGCACTAGCATCCCTGCACCCACGATCGACCGCTACAGGTCGTGTGTCCAGCCGCCAACCGCGTGCATGCGCTGGTCGAAATCCGCGGCTATGTCCGACAGCCGGATCGATGCGAAGCGCGCGAGGATCGCGGCCTCAGCCTCCTTGAGGGTCGACTCCAGCATTGTGTTCACCGACTGCTCGACCAGGCAGTCCGGGGTGCGGTCGGCGACCCCGATCGTGAACAGCGTGGTCGTGCCCGCGGCCTCGTAGACGTCCAGCAGGCTGATCTGCGAGAGCTCCCGCGCCAGCGTCCAACCGCCGCCGGGGCCGCGCTCGGCCGCCACGATGCCCTGCTCGCGCAGGCCGGCCAGGGTGCGCCGGACCACCGCGGCGTTGGTGCCCAGCATGCGTCCGATCGACTCGGACGTCGCGCGCTGTTCGTGCCGGTCCATGTGCACCAGCACGTGCAGCATCCGTGACAGGCGGCTGTCGGTTCTCAACGGGATCACCTTGCTGGGTGGGGTTTCGGAGCAAATCATAACATCAGATGTTGCGAATAGCCTTGAGCCGCCCTATATTGAAACTTCCGATGATACATATAGGCACGCAGATGGAAACGACCCCCGGATTGCATGACGTGATCGTGGTCGGCGGCAGCTTCGCCGGCCTGTCCGCCGCGCTGATGCTGGCGCGCGCCCGCAAGCGCGTCCTGCTGGTCGATGCCGGCCAGCCGCGCAACCGCTTCGCCGCCGAGGCGCACGGCGTGATCGGCCACGACGGAACGCCGCCGGAGGTTCTGCTCGGCAATGCGGTCGCGCAACTGATGGCGTACCCGACCGTCACGCTGAAGGTGGCGACTGCAACCGGCGTCAGCGGGCATGACGGCCACTTCACCCTCGCGCTCGATGGCGGGGAGCAGGTCGAAGCCAGAAAAGTCGTGCTTGCCACCGGCGTGACCGACCTGATGCCCGACATCCGGGGCATGCGCGAACGGTGGGGTACCGGCATCCTGCATTGCCCGTATTGTCACGGCTTCGAAGTCGCGGGCCGGGCGCTCGGCGTCCTCGCCACCTGCGCGATGAGCTCGCACCAGGCGCTGCTGATCCCGGAGTGGGGGCCGACCACCTACTTCACCCAGGGGCAGTTCGAGCCTGACGACGGGGAGCGCCGGCTGCTGCAGGCGCTGGGCGTCGCGATCGAGACGACGCCGGTGGTGGCGGTCGAAGGTGCGGGGCGCTCGGTGGAACGCGTGCTGCTGGCGGACGGGCGCAGTGTGCCGATTGCGGCGATGTTCCTCGCGCCCGCACAGGAGCTCGCCAGCGACCTCGCGATGCAGATCGGCTGCGAACTCGACAGCGGGCCGCTGGGTCCATTCGTGAAGGTCGACGGCATGAAGCAGACCAGCGTGGCCGGCGTGTTTGCCGCGGGTGACCTCGCCGCGCCGATGCAGAGCGCACCGATGGCACTCGCCGCGGGGCAGATGGCGGGGCTGGCCGCGCACCGCGCGTTGATGGAGGACGACCGGCGGCGCCTGCCCGGCGACTGACGAACCGCGGGGGCGATCGTGTTCCACTGCTGGACAAGCCGGCGTCGCTGGAATCTGCACAGCCGTCAACGAGACAGCCCACGATCCCGCCCGTATTCACCCGTTGCATATCCGTACGCGTTTACGGTCCGCAGCGCGGGTCCGTGACCACGAAGGAGGCAGGCGTGCCACGCAGCAAAGCCCTGAAGCTGGCAACGTTCAACGTAAATGGCATTGCTACGCGCCTGCCGCATCTGCTCGCATGGCTGGAGCAGGAACAGCCCGACATCGTCGCGCTGCAGGAGCTCAAGACCGTGGACGCGGCGTTCCCGGTCGCCGAGCTGGAAGCGGCGGGCTACGGTGCAACCTGGCACGGGCAGAAGTCCTGGAACGGCGTGGCTTTGCTCGCACGCGACGCGGTGCCGGTGGAAAGCCGGCGTGGCCTGCCGGGCGATGCCAACGACGAGCAGAGCCGTTACATCGAGGCGGCCATCACGGCATCGTCGTGGCCGGTCTGTACCTGCCCAACGGCAACCCCCGGCCCGGCCCCAAGTTCGACTACAAACTGGCCTGGATGGAGCGCCTGATCCGGCACGCGCAAACGCTGGTGGAGCTGCCGCACCCAGCGGTGCTGATGGGCGACTTCAACGTGATCCCGACCGACATCGACGTCTACGACCCCAAGGCCTGGCGCAAGGATGCGCTCATCCAGCCGGAGGTGCGGGAGTCATTCGAACGGCTGTTGGCGCAGGGCTGGACGGATGCGTTGCGGCAAATTGCCGGCGAGCGGGTGATCTACACGTTCTGGGATTACTTCCGCCAGCACGCCGAACGCGACCGCGGGCTGCGGATCGACCACCTGCTCCTCAATCCCGCGCTCGCGGAGAACGTGAAAGACGCCGGCGTCGACCGGTGGGTGCGACTGCAGCCGAAGGCCAGTGACCATGCGCCGACCTGGGTCACCGTGCGCGCCCCGGGCGCCGCCTGATTCTTCGGGCTTGGTGGACGGCAGACTGTGCTCAACCGAGCAGTTGCAAGGTCGCGGTGGTGCCGTGGCTCGGGTCGGACTGGATGTCGAGATTCCAACCGAAGTGTTCGCACAGCCGCGAGATCAGTGCCAGTCCAATACCCGAATCACCGCCGCCGCCCACACGCGCCATGCGGGTGTAGATCTCGCTGATCTGCTCCGGGCTCATGCCGTGGCCGGGGTCGTGGATGACCACGGTGGCGTCGTCGCGCAGGCGGATATCGATGCGGCCGCTGTCGCTGTTCTCGATGGCGTTGCGCAGCAGGTTGCCGATCGCGGCGCGGACAATGCCCGGCGGAGCATGGATATCGCAGCGTGGCAGTGGCGCCAGGTGCAGCTGCAGCGACTTGCCCGCGGTCAGGTGCTGGTGGTCGTCGACGATCTGCGGCAGCAAGGCATCCAGTGCCAGCGGCTTGCTGATCTTCGCCAGCCGCGCCGGATCCTTGGCCAGCGCCAACAGCAGGATGATCAGCTGTTCCATGTCCCGCGCACTGCGCTGGATGCGCTGCAACTGGTATTGCATGGTCGCCGGGTCGGCGCTGGCCTGCAGTGCCAGTTCGGCGGCGCCGTTGATCACCGCAACCGGCGTGCGCAGCTCGTGGCTGGCGGTGTTGATGAAGGTGCGCTCGCGTTCGACGAACTGTGCGTTGCGCGCCCGGTAATCGTTGAACGCATCGGCGATGATCACCAGTTCCGAGCCGGCTCCAGGTTCCAGTTCGATGCGCTCGGTGCCCTGTTCCGGCTGCATCGCGCCGATGCGTTCGGCCAGCCGGCTCAGTGGCCGCAGCAGGCGGCTGACCCCGATCGCCGCAGCCACGCCGATGGCCAGCAGCAACAGCATGGCGGCGATCACCGTCAGGAACTCGTACTCGGATTCGTCGATGCCGAACTGCTGGATGTCCATCGCCAGCGTGTACCGCGTACCGGCATCGTCGTGCACCAGCACCACATGATTGGTGTTGCCGACACGCAGGTCGTCATGCAGGCCTTCGTCGAGCCCGCGAAGCTCCGGCGGCAGGTCCGGGTCGTCCGCACCGACATACACGACGAAGCCATTGGTGTCGTCCCAGCGGTAGCCGGGCTCCTCGTGGTTGCGCTGGATGAAGTGGTCCAGCTCGACCGTCAGCAACGACTTCCACACCACGCGCTCGACGTACTCGATGACCACCGTGCCCTGGGCGATGATGGCGATGGTCAGCGCGGTGGCGAAGGCCAGCAGCCACAGCGTGATGCGCAGGCGCAGGCTGCGGGGCGGGCGGAGCCGGCTCACCGGTCGTCCTGCGCCGCGACGCGGGCGAGGCGGTAGCCCACCCGCGGCAGGGTCTGGATCAACTTCACCGCGAACGGTCCGTCCACTTCACGCCGCAGTTCGTAGATATGCGACCGCAGCATGTCGCCATCCGGCGGCTCGTCGCCCCACAACGCGAGTTCCAGCTGCTCACGGCTGACCACCGTCGGACTGGCGCGCATCAGCACTTCCAGCAACTTCCGCCCGGCCGGGAACAGGTGCACGGGCTTGCCGCCGCGACTGGCCTCCAGTGTGGACAGGTCGAGCCGCAGGTCTTCCACCTCCAGCACGCGGCTGCGCGCCCGGCCCTGGACCCGCGCCTGCAGGCTCTCAAGTCGGATCTCCAGCTCGGGCAGGTCGAACGGCTTGGTCAGGTAATCGTCGGCGCCGGCACGGAAGCCTTCGAGCTTGTCGGGCAACTCGTCGCGCGCGGTGAGCATGATCACCGGCATGTCGACCTGGCCTTCGTTGCGCAACTTTCGCAGCACTTCCGGGCCATCCATGCGCGGCAGCATCCAGTCCAGGATCAGCGCGTCATACGGCTGGGTAAGCGCCAGGTGCAGGCCGGTGATGCCGTCGGGCGCGGCGTCCAGCACGTGGCCACGGGCCTCGAAATAGGCAAACAGGTTGGCGACCAGGTTGCGGTTGTCTTCGATGACCAACAGGCGCATGGGGATTCCGGGACGTGGAGCTTCGGATGGGCGCGAAGTGTGCGACCAGATGTGTCGGAATTTCGTTGACGGCAGGTTAACCGAAACCTTACCGGCCTCCGACGCGGCTCCGACGGTATTGCGATCCGGCTCCGACGTTGCGGCTACCGGCTTCCGACGTGGCGATGGCGAGCATGCGGACCATCTTCCGTCGTGGTCGCATGTGCATGGTTTCCGAAAGCGTGGCGTTGTGGTGGATGCCGTTGGTGGCATTCGTGGTGGGCGCGGTGTGTTTGCTGGGCCTGCGCGGTGACCTGTGGCTGGCCGACCATGTGTATGCACTGGAGGGCGGGCGCTGGTCGTTGCGGTCACTGTGGCTGACCGAGTCGGTCCTGCATACCGGCGCGCGCAACGCGTCCGCCGCCGCGTGGGGCGGTGTGGTGCTGGCGTGGCTGGCGACGCTGCTGCGCGGTCAATGGCGCGCGTGGCGGATGCCGCTGGGCTATCTCGCGCTCGCGGTGCTGTTGGGCACCAGCGTGGTGTCGGTGCTCAAGTCGTTCAGCCCCATGGATTGCCCGTGGGACCTGGCGCGCTACGGCGGCACGCGTGCCTATCACGGTCTGTTGCAGGGTTCCGACCTGCCCGGGCGTTGCTTTCCCGCCGGGCATGCCAGCGCCGGTTACGCATGGCTTGCGCTGTTCTTCTTCTTCACCGCGGTCAAACCGGCATGGCGTCGTCACGGCCTGGTTGTCGGGATTGGACTGGGGCTGTTGTTCGGCATCGACCAGCAACTGCGCGGCGCCCACTTCCTGTCGCATGACCTGTTCACGGCGATGATCTGCTGGGCTGTCGCGCTGGGTCTGTACCGCTTGATGCTGCCTCTGCGGGCCACGCGGAGTGCGGCATGAACAGCGTCGCGCTTTCCGCGTCGGCGTCCTGGCCCGACGTATGGCGCACGGCCCGGCAGTGGCGGCCGCGGGTCACAGTCGAAGTGCTGGCGATGCTTGCCAGCCTGTACTTCGCACTGACCGCAAACGTGCCGTTCTGGCACGCGGCGATTGCCCACGGCTGGGTGCAATGGCGGTTGGCGGTGGCCTTGTTCGTGCTGATGTTCGGGCTGCACGGTTTGTTGCTGGGTATGTTGCTGGCTCGCCCCTGGGCCAGGCCCGGGCTGGCGGTGCTGCTGGTGCTCACCTCGTGTGCCACGTACTACATGCAGTCCTACGGCGTGTACCTGGACGCGGACATGCTGCGCAACGTGCTGCATACCGACTGGGTCGAGTCACGCGAGCTGCTGACGCCAGGGCTGGGGCTGCACCTGCTGGTGTTCGCGGGGTTGCCTTGCGCAGTGTTGTGGCGGGTGGAGCTGGTGCGTCGTCCGATGTCGAAAGCCCTGCTGGTACGCGCGGGCTTCCTGCTGTCGATGTGGATTCTGATGATGTCGGGCGCGGCGATCTCGTTCAAGGATCTGTCGTCGCTGGTCCGCAACCAGCACGAAGTGCGTTACCTGGTCACGCCGGCGAACTATCTGTACGCGCTTGGCAACCTGGGGTTCGCGCAGTCGGCATCGAACAACACGCCGCTGCTGCCGGTGGGTGCGGACGCCCGGCAGGTCCCGCTGGCGTCGTCGCGCAAGCCACGTCTGCTGGTGCTGGTGGTGGGTGAAACCGTCCGCGCGCAGAACTGGGGCCTGAATGGCTATGAGCGCCAGACCACGCCGGAGCTGGCACGCCTTCCGGTCGTCAACTTCAGCCACACGCAGGCCTGCGGCAGCAGCACCGAAGTCTCGTTGCCGTGCATGTTCTCGCCATATGGCCGCGCGCATTACGACGAAGAGAAGATCCGCAGCCACCAATCGCTGCTGCATGTCCTGCAGCGTGCTGGCGTGGACGTGTTGTGGCGTGACAACCAGAGCGGTTGCAAGGGTGTATGCAAGGACCTGGCGTTCGAATCAGTCGCCAGTGCCACAGATCCGGAACTATGCGACGGCCGGCGTTGCCTCGACGGCGTCCTGTTGAAAGACCTTCCGCCGCCGGCCGGTGCGAGTAGCGGCGACCGGATCATCGTCCTGCACATGCTGGGCAACCACGGACCGAGCTACTTCCAGCGCTACCCGGCGTCGTTCAAGCATTTCCTGCCGGCCTGTGAGACACCCGAGCTGGGCCACTGCTCGCGCGAGCAGATCGTCAACGCCTACGACAACGCTGTGCGCTACACCGACCACGTGCTGGCACAGGCGATTGCCCGGCTGCGCGAGGTGGACGACTACGACACCGCGCTGATGTACCTGTCCGACCACGGCGAGTCGCTGGGCGAGAACGGCCTGTACCTGCACGGCATGCCTTACCTGATCGCGCCACAGCAGCAGATGCAGGTGCCGATGCTGATGTGGTTCTCGCCACGGTTCACCGCGGATACCGGTCTTGACCTGTCCTGCCTGCGCGACCGGGCAGGGCAGCCGGCCAGCCACGACAACCTGTTCTCCACCGTGCTGGGCGTGTTCGACGTGCGGACCTCCGTGCATGTGCCGGAACGCGACCTGCTGGCGGCCTGCCGGGCTTGAGGCGACAGGCCTGGCGTGACGCGGTTCCGACGCTTCTCCGACACCACGCCCACCGGCTTCCGACCCCTCGCCGACCACCATGCCCCGCTGCACTGACGCAGCGTGGGTGGCCGATGTTTTCGAAAGTGTTCGCACCGGTCAGGCCGGTGCTGTGGTTCTTCACCGCCGGCCTGCTGCTGCTGAGTCTCGCGCGGCTGGGCCTGTCGGCGTGGAAGTTCGATGCGGTGAGCCAGGCGCACGGCTGGGTGCCGGTGCTGCTGCAGGGCGTGCGCGTGGACGTGGCCACGATGTGCCTGTTGTTCGGGCTGCCGGCGGTCGCGCTGCTGCTGTTGCCGGCGCACCGCCTTGTGCACATGCTTGCGTCGGCCTGGCTGGCGACGTGCATGGCGCTGCTGTTGCTGCTGGAACTCGCCACGCCCGGCTTCATGGGCGAGTACGGTCTGCGCCCGAACCGGCTGTTCATCGAATACCTGATCTACCCGCGCGAGGTCCTGTCGACCCTGTGGCACGGCCGTCCGCTGCAACTGGTTCTGGCGCCCGTCGTGGCAGGCGCGGTGTCGTGGCTGGGCTGGAAGCTGTCACGGCGCCTCTTTGCCTGCCGGCAGGCATCCGCGCCGTTCTGGTTGCGTGCAGTGGCCGCGGTGCTGGTGTTGTGCCTGGCGGTACTGGGCGCGCGCTCCACCCTGGGTCACCGGCCGTTGAATCCGGCGATGGTCGCCTTCAGCGGCAACCCTGTGGTCAATCAACTGCCACTCAATTCCTTCTACGCCCTGGCCAATGCGCTACGACGTTGGACCCAGCAGGAAGACAGCGCGATGGACCTGTATGGCGCGCTGCCGGACGAGGAAGTCATCGCCGCGGTCCGCGCAGCCAGCGGCCTGCCCGACAGCGCGTTTACCAATGCGGAGATCCCCACCCTCGCGACCCGCACTCCGGGCTACACCGGCAAGCCGAAGAACCTGGTCATCGTGCTGGAAGAAAGCCTGGGCGCACAGTTCATCGGCCATCTCGGTGGCTTGCCGCTGTCACCGAACCTGGACCGGTTGAGCGACAACGCCTGGACCTTCACCCGCATGTACGCCACCGGCACCCGCAGCGTGCGCGGCATCGAGGCGGTGGTGGCCGGCTTCTCGCCCACGCCGGCGCAGGCGGTCGTGAAGCAACCCGGGGCACAGCAGGACTTCTACACCCTCGCGCAAACGCTGGAGGTCCGCGGCTACGACACCACGTTCTACTACGGCGGCGAAAGCCACTTCGACAACATGCGCGGCTTCTTCTTCGGCAACGGCTTCAACCGTGTGATCGAACAGAAGGATTACGCCGCGCCGGCATTCATCGGCTCATGGGGCGTCAGCGACGAGGACCTGTTCGCCCGCGCCGACCAGGAGTTCACCCGGCTGCACGCGGCCGGCAAGCCGTTCTTCGGGCTGGTGTTCTCGTCCAGCAACCACGACCCGTTCGAGTTCCCGGACGGCCGCATTGCGTTGTACGAACAACCGAAGCAGACCCGCAACAACGCGGCCAAGTACGCCGACCACGCCATCGGGACGTTCTTCGAGCGGGCGATGGCCTCCGGCTACTGGGACGACACCGTGTTCCTGGTGGTGGCCGACCACGACTCGCGCGTGTTCGGCCAGGACCTGGTGCCGGTCGGCAACTTCCACATCCCCGCGTTGATCCTCGGCGCGGGCATCGAGCCGCGACGCGATGACCGGATCGCCAGCCAGATCGACCTCGGCCCGACCCTGCTGTCACTCATCGGTATCGGCGATGCCACGCCGATGAATGGTCGCGACCTGAGCGATCCATCGCTGTTGGGGCCGGGCCGCGCATTGATGCAGTACGACGGCAACTTCGCGTGGATGCAGGGCGATGACGTGGTGGTGCTGCAGCCGCAGAAGCCGCCGCGGCAATACCGCTATGACACGGCATCGAAACGGCTGCAGCCCGAACCGCTGCAGCCGGAGCTGGCAAGGACCGCGCACGCGCAGGCGTTGTGGGGGTCGCTGGCTTACGAGAAAGGCTGGTACCGCCTGCCTTAGTCGGTCAGCGGCCGCGCCCCCTCGCCATCGTCCCGAACACGCCATCGCGATACACCCACGCGTGCAGCAGTGCGGCAGACACATGCATCAGCACCGTGGCGAACAGCAGGTAGGCGAGCCAGCCGTGGGCCGCGCGCAACCCGGCGTACAGGGTCACGTCCTGCGGCAGGATCGGCGGCAGCACGATGGACGGCGACATCTGCACCGGGAAGCCGCCCGCCGACAGCGTCGCCCAGCCGAGCACCGGCATCGACAGCATCAAGCCGTAGAGCAGCCAGTGCGAGGCGCGCGCGGCGGTCTGCTGCCATTGCGGAAGTGTCGATGGCAACGCGGGCGCCGGGTTGCGCAGGCGATTGCGCAACCTGAGCACGGCCAGCACGAGGATCGCGATGCCGAGCGGGCGGTGCAGGTCGGCCAGCCACGGCCGCGCCGACACCGATGTGACCATGCCGACGCCGATGAACAGCATCGACACGATCATCGCCGCCATCAGCCAGTGCAATCCGCGCGCGGCGGCGTTGAAGTGGGTGGGTGTGGTCATTGCGCGTGCTCCGGTGCGGTGGCGTCGTCGCCGCGGCCGAGCGCGATCTCGCGCTGGCGGCGGTTGAAGGACTGCGAGTAGGCGGCCGAGCGTGCGGCGAGGATCGGGTCGTCCGATGCGGCGACACCCGGCGGCAGGATCAATGGGTCGAAGTTGACGTCGCGGCATTCGCCGGTCGCCTGTGGCTCGACGTGGACCAGCGTCAGGGTGCCGGCAACCACCTGCTCGCGCGTGTCGGGCCAGGGTTGCGACGGGTCGTCGACCGCATCGCCGGGCGCGGCGAGTGTCACCACCATGTCCCAGTGCACCGGGCCATGCGCCAGCCGTGTATGCAGATCGGCGGCGAGGAAGTCGGCATCGGCCTGTGCGCGTTCGTCGGCGTCCAGCGCGTGGAACGGCAGGCGCGGCTGCATCGACCAGCGGACGAACCGCTTGGTGCCGTCGGCATCGATGAAGCGGAATGCGTTGACGCTGTTGTATCGCGTGTTGGTCCAGCTGTCGGACCACGGCGCGGTCTTCGCCCATTTTCCGAACTCGCGGGCTTGCGGATGGGCGGCGAGGAACGCCTCCATCGCGGCGGGGTCGGGCTTTCCGGTCGCCGGATCCGGGCGCTTGGCGAGGATCTGCTGGTGGAACGCCTGCGGCGTCGCCACGGCGAAGAACGGGAAGCTGTTCAGCGCCATCCGCCATTGCGGTTCGTCGGGGCCGCCGAACTGCAGCGCCATGCTGCGTACGCGCGCGGTGTTGTCGGCGCCGTGCGGGTTGGGCCCGCCGATCGAGAACCGGCCCAGCACCGGCACGGGCGTGCCGGAGAATGCCCGCGCGCTCGACAGCGCCTGTCCCTGCGGCGTGCCGCGGAACGTGCCGCTGACGCAGACGCCCTTGGCATGGTTGCGACGAAAGCCCGGATGCGCCGGACCATTGGCTTCCATCGCGCCGACGATGCGTTGCGCGGTCAGCCGGTCGCTGCCGAGCCAGCCGGCGGTCCAGGCGAACGCACTGGCGGAGGCCAGCGTGATGGCGCCGATGCCGGCCAGCGCGGCCAGTTGCCGGCGCCGTTCGCGCTTCGGGGTGGAGGTGTCGGGCAGCGGGGCGACGGGAGTATGGGACGGCTCGGACTCGTTCATTGCACGCTCGTTTGGCGGAATCCACGGTGTGACGAGCCGCGCGGGGATATATTCCCCACAAGCGGTACGCGTGCCGCTTGGGAATAAACCGCGCGCCCGTGCGTCCCACGCCCATGAACACGCGTCCGCGCCACACGCCCGCCATCGACACGCCGGCTCACCCGCCCCGCACCGTGGATGCACACGCCATGGATGAACTGGACGAAGATCGCCTGCACGCGCTGATCCCGCGGATGCGCCAGTTCGCGCGCGCGCTCACGCGCGATGCCACGGCCGCCGACGACCTGGTCCAGGCCACGCTGGAACGCGCGCTGCGGGCGTGGTCATCGCGCAACAAGCACGACGCGCTGCAGTCGTGGCTGTTCTCGATCCTGTACCGGCAATTCATCGACGAGCAGCGGCGAGCCAAGCGCTGGCGGCGCGTGCTCGACGTGATCGGCGTGGCCGATGAACCGCATGCGCCATCGGCCGAACGGGTCAACGAGGGGCGCGACGCGCTGGCGGCGTTCGCCGAACTGCCGGACGAACAACGCGCGATCCTGCTGCTGGTCGGCGTCGAAGGTTTCAGCTATCGCGAAGTCGCGGACATGCTGGACGTCCCGATCGGCACCGTGATGTCGCGCCTGTCGCGCGCCCGCGACAAGCTGCGCCGACTGTCCGAGGGACGCGCGCCCGCCCCTGCATTGCGGATACTCAAATGAACACTCCGGCCCCGCATCCCGACGAACTGCACGCCTATGTCGACGGCCAGTTGCCCGCCGAGCGACGCGCTGCCGTGGAAGCCTGGCTGGCCGCCAACCCCGATGACGCCGCCCGGGTGCGCGGCTGGAAGTCCGACATCGAAGCCCTGCGCTCAGCCTGGGGCAATCCCGCCGCGTTGCCGGCCGAACCGAGGCTGGATCCGGCCCGGATCCAGCGCCGCCTGCATGCCGGCCGCTGGACTGGGCTGGCCCGCGCGGCGGTGTTGGTGCTCGCGCTAGGGCTGGGCGCCGGCGGCGGGTGGCTGGCACGCGACGCACGCGATGGCCATGGCACCCCGCCGATGGCGGATGCGGTGACGGCTTACCGGATGCTCGCCGACCAGCAGGTGTCGATGGATTTCGAGGGCGACCGGATGGGTGGTCTGCAGGGCTGGCTCGCGCGCAACTTCAGTGAGGCCGGCCGCGTGCCCGACCTCAGTTCGCAGGGCTATGCCTTGCAGGGCGCACGCATGCTGTCGACGCCTGAAGGCGCCGCCGCGATGCTGGTCTACGAGGACGGCCAGGGCGGCATGCTCGGGGTTTACCTGCGTCCGCGCACGCAGCGCATGCGCGATGGCGAGCGACGCGACGGCGGGCTCATGGCGCGCTACTGGGGCCAGGGCGACACCGCGATCGCGGTGGTCAGTTCGCGCTTCGACGAGCGCGCCGACGCGATTGCGCCGCTGGTGCGGCGCGGCGGGTAGGCGCCTGGCCTAGTCGCCGAGCAGGAACCGCAGCGGCACATCGATCCGCGCGCGCCATGCCGCCTCGTTGTGCGCGGCACCTTCGAACACGCGGCTGCTCCAGTTGTCGCCTTCGACGTAGCCGGCGTCGCGCAGGCGCTGGTCCATGCGTTGCTGGTACGGCGCGTAGCCCGCATCGAGGGTCGTGGTGCCGTGGTCGAAGTAGAGACGATGGGTCGCCGGGTCCGGCAGGTGCTCGCCGAGCCAGTCGACCACGATGCCTTCGCCGACCGGCCAGTGGGTCGACAGCGCACCGACGCCGCCGAACACATCGGGATACTCGGCGGCGGCATACAGCGAGATCAGCCCGCCCATGCTGGAGCCCATCACCAAGGTGTCGTCGCGCTCCGGCCGGGTGAGGTAGGTGGCGTCAATCCACGGCTTGAGTTCGTCGACCAGGAAGCGCAGGTAGGCGTCGGAAACGATGTCGGCGGTGGGCAGCGGCGGCACGCCGTCGACGCCGGACGGCAGGGTGTCGCCGCTGACCGGCTTGCGCGGCATGTACTCCTGGAACCGTCGCGGTGTGTTCCAGATGCCGACCACGATCGCCTCGCGCACCGCGCCGTCGGTGATCAGCCGGGTCATGGCTTCGTCGACACCCCAGTCGACGCCGGTGTACGACAGCGCCGGGTCGAACAGGTTCTGGCCGTCGTGCATGTAGAGCACGGGGTAGCGCCTGGCCGGGTCGTCGTCGTAGCCGGGCGGCAGCCAGACGTCGACGTTGCGCGGCGCCACATGGGCGGACGGCACGTCCTGCCAGCTGTCGACGCGGCCGGTCGCGTCCAGTGCCGGCGCGCGCGGTGCGTAGGCCCATTGCAGGAAGTGCGGCAGCATCCGCGCCCACGCGGCCTGGTTGTGTTCACCGTCGGGCAATGACAGGTAGGCGATGTCGGCACGGGTGGTGTCGGAACTCACGTCGCGGGTGCCCGCGATGGGGGCGCCGCGATAGCCGAGGTCGACCAGCCCGCGCAGGTGGCGACCATCGGGACCGGTGTAGCCGTCGATGAGGTCATGCGCATCGTCGACCGGGTCATTGATGCCGTCGCCATCGCGGTCGTCGCTGTCCTCGTCGGCGCCGACGGCGAAGAAGAACCTGAGGCCGTGTCGCGCCTCGCTGCTGTCGACCATCGCCTGGGCGAGACGGGTGTGCTGGATGGACTCGACATCGCCGCGGTCGGCGGAGATCCACAATGACGGCGAGAACATGCCGACCCGGCCGAATACCTCCGGGTACTGCCAGCCGAGGTTGAACGCGTTGAGCGCGCCGAGCGACCAGCCGAGGATCGCGCGTGCGGCGGGTGTTGGGTTGCTGCGGTAGTTCGCGTCGATGTAGGGCACCAGGGTGTGGGCGACCCACTCGGAATAGTCGTGCGCGCGCGCGCCGACCGGGCCGTATTTCGTCTGCGCGACGATTGCATGGCCGGCTCCGCGGTCGGACAGGCCGTAGGTGCCCATGCGGTCGGGCAGCATGTGGATCGCGACGACGATGACGGGCTGGATGGAGTGGCTGGCGTGCAATTGCGCGAGGGCGTCGGCAAGTTCGACTGCCTCGGCGTCCTGGCCGTCGTTGAGGTAGAGCACCGGGTAGGCGTTGGCGCCGCTGGCGTCGTAACCGGGCGGGAGGTGGATTGCGACTTCGACCTGTTCGGGGGCGAAGGCGGGGGCGTCGAGGTGGAGGGTTTCGATGGTGGCCGGTTGTGCGGCCAGAGGGAGCGCCAGGACGGCGAGCAGAGTGGGTAGCGCAAATTTGCATATCGCGCGCCTACTGCTTTTCGTAGGAGCGGCTTCAGCCGCGATCGGACGGTCGTTCGCCCACGCCGGTTCCATGATCGCGGCTGAAGCCGCTCCTACAAAAGCCCGGACGGACGCAGGAAACATCACGGCTTCGCCACGAACCGGACCGCCTGGCCACCGCCGGCGGCGAGACGGATCGTCAACACATCGGCGCTGGTCACTTCGCCGTCCTCGCGCTCGAACTCGAACGGCGCGTCCTCCCAGTGCGCACCATCACCGTCGCGGTAGATCTGCGCGGTATAGGTCCGCCCCGGTTGCAGGAACGCCAGGGGCACCTTCAACACGCGGCCGTTCTCGTCGGTGATGCTGCCCAGGTACCAGTCGTCGCTGTTACGGTCCTGCCGCGCGAAGGTCACATAGTCGCCGACCTCGCCATTGAGCACCTCGGTGCGCGCCCAGTCGGCCGGTACGTCCCTGATGAACTGGAACGCATCCATGTGCTTCTTGTAGTTCTCCGGCAAATCCGCGGCCATCTGCACTGGGCTGTACAACACCACGTACAGCGCAAGCTGCTTGGCGATCGTGGTCTGGATCGCCTGCCCGCGGCCCTGCAGGCTGAGGATGCCGGGGGTGTAGTCCATCGGCCCGGACAGCATCCGGGTGAACACGAGGTTGGCCTCGTGCTCGGGCGGGTTGGTCGGCTTGGCCCAGGCGCCGTACTCCATGCCGCGGGCGCCTTCGCGCGAGACCCAGTTCGGGTAGGTGCGGCGCAGGCCGGTGTCCTTGATCGGCTCGTGGGTGTTGATTGCGACGTGGTGCTTCGCCGCCGCCCGCAGCACGCGCAGGTGGTGGCCGGCATTCCACTGGCCGTCGTGCCATTCGCGCGCGATCGAACCGTCCGGCAGGCGCCGCTCGATGCCGCCGGCGTCGCAGACATAGCCGGTCTTGACCACGTCGATGCCGAGCCGCTCGTTCATCGCGAACGCGTCGGCCATCTGGTCCTCGTAATGGCTGACCGCGCAGCCGGTCTCGTGATGGCCGATCAGGTGCACGCCCTTCGACTCGGCGTAGGCCGACAGCGCCTCGATGTCGAAGTCGGGCGCTGCCCTGGTGAAGTCGAAGTCGTAGCCATTGCCGAACCACTGGCCGTCCCAGCCGGGGTTCCAGCCCTCGACCAGCACGCCGCGGAAGCCGTTCTCGGCGGCGAAGTCGATGTAGCGCTTCGTGTTCGCGGTGGTGGCGCCGTGCTTGCGGCCGGTCGCCCAGCTCTCGGTTTCCAGGTGCAGCGACCACCAGATGCCGACGTACTTGGCCGGCGTGAACCAGCTGACATCGCCGAGCTTGTTCGGCTCGTTGAGATTGAGGATCAGGTCGGACGACTCGTACAGCGCGGCGGCGCTGTCGGCGATCTGCAGGGTGCGCCACGGGGTGTTGAACGGCAGCGTGCGGCGGACCTTCCAGCCTTCCGATGCGGGTGCGAGCTGGGCGCGGAAGCGGCGTCCCTCGGTGCGGCGCAGCCACATGCCGGCGTAGTCGACCAGCGCCGCCTCGTGGAAGGCAATGTGCAGGCCGTCCTCGGTGCGCACGGTCATCGGCGTGTGCGCCATCGTGACCTCGTTGAGCGGGGTGCGCTGGTACAGGTACTCGTAGCGGTTCCACTCGCCGGCCGGGATCCACCACGCGGTAGCGGGGTCGGCGAGGGCGAACTCGGTCAGTTCGTCGTCGATGATGAGTTCGCTGGCGGCGGCCTGTTCCGGGAACTCGTAGCGAAAGCCGATGCCGTCGTCGTACACGCGAAACACCACGTCGAAGGTGCGCTTCGGGGCGACGGTTTCGGTGAGCGTAGCGCGCAGCTCGCTGTAGTGGTTGCGGACGAAGCGGTCCTCGCCCCAGGGTTGTTCCCAGGTCTCATCGAAACTGCGGGTCGCCTTGTCGGTGAGCGCGAGGTTGCGCTCGAGCTTGCCGCTGCCGCGCAGCATGAAGCCGAGCGCGGAGGTCTCGATCACCGGTTCGCCGAAGCGCTCGACGCGATAGCCGACGCGACCCTCATGCAGGTCGAGCTCGACCGTGAGCACGTCGTTGGGCGAGGCCACGGTGGCGACGGTTTCGGCGTGGGCGGTAGGCACCAGCAGCGCGGCGGCGAAAGCGGTGTTTGCGAGGAGCAGGCGAAGCTGGTGCATCGAAATCGTTCCCTTGGAAATGGTGGGCCGGCCGCGTGACCGTGCTCCCTCTCCCGCCTGCGGGAGAGGGTTGGGGTGAGGGTGCGCGGCAGCCGATGACGCCCGGTGCTGCGTGGCTCCTGCCCTCACCCTAGTCCTCTCCCACAGGCGGTAGAGGGGACTGGTTGGTGGCGATCACGTAGACCATCGCGGTTCGTGCGGGTACGACGAAGCGGCCGCGGGCGGCGTCGTACCGCGCCGCGTCGCGCGGACGCGGGTCGGCGGCGGTGTCCGTACGGTGCACCGGATGCAACGCATAGTCCTTGCCGGCCGCCTCCGGGATCACCAGCGTCTGCGCTTCGGGCGAGACGTTGACCAGGTACAGCACCTCGGCGAACCCGGCACGCGGATAGCCGTCGCCGTCGATGTGGCCGGCGATCACAAGCGGGTTCTGGTCGGGACCGGTGTTGTGGAAGTGCAGGCGCTGCGCGACATCATCGGCCGTGCGCATGCGGAGCAGGGTCGAGCTGTCGCGGATGCGCAGCAGGTCCTCGAACGCGCCGCGGGTGAAGGCGATCTCGCGCGCGGTCGGCTTGATGCCGGGGTCCGCCAGCAGCGGTGCCATCTGCGGCCAGCTGTCGCGGTTGTCGGGCGCGGGCGGCAGGCCGGTGCCGAAGTGGTTGTCGCGGCCGGTCCAGTCGATCCGGTTGAACCAGTCGCCGGAGTCGAAGCTGTTGCGGTCGAGCGACTTGGAGCGCAGCAGTTCGCCGCCGGCGTGGAAGTAGGCGATGCCCTGGCTGAAGGCATTCAACGCGAGTGCGAGTACCTGCACCCGCGCGCGGTCCTCGCGGCTGGTGTCGAGCGGCAGCTTGAACGCGTTGACGTCGAACAGGGTCTGGTTGTCGTGGTTCTCGACGTAGTTGACGACCTCGCCGGGCTGCGCAGCGTAGCCGGCCGGCTGGCCCTTGTAGTCGAGTCGCGACAGTGGGATGGCCGCGCCTGTGCGGTCGGTCATGACGTAGTCCGACAGGGTGCCGGCGAGGCCGGCGCGGACCAGGTCGGCGGCATGCAGCAGCGCGTCCCGACTGTTTGCTTCCGCGTCGCTATCCGGGCTGGCCGCAACCGTGTTCGGCGCGTAGTGCTGGCCGTTGACGTAGCCCTGGGTGAACATCGCCGCGCCCTTGTCGCCGGCGCCACCGCCGCGGATCGCATCGCGCGCGCGGTCGCTGAAGGTGCCGATGCCGGACCCCTGCAACGACAGCTGCGAGGCCTGCACGAAACGCGCACCGTCGGCGACCTCGCCGAAGTTCCAGCCCTCGCCGATCAGGTTGACGTGGCGGCCGGCGGCTTCGTCGACGCGCACCTGCAACTGTTCCATCACGTCGCGCGGCTGGTGCCCCATCAGGTCGAAGCGGAACGAGTCGATCCGGTACTCGCGCGCCCACAGCGCCGCCGAGTCGAGCATCAGCTTGCCCATCATCAGGTGTTCGGTCGCGGTGTTGTCGCAGCAGGTCGAGGTGGTGACCCTGCCGTGCGCGTCGAGCCGCTGGTAGTAGCCCGGCACGATGCGGTCGAGCACCGAGCGCTCGACCTGGCCCGACGCGGTGGTGTGGTTGTAGACCACGTCCATGCCGACCCGCAGGCCGGCGGCGTGCAGTGCCTGCACCATCGCGCGGAACTCGCGGATGCGCGTGGCGCCGTCGCTCGCGTCGCTGGCGAAGCTGCCTTCGGGTGCGTTGAAGTGGTACGGGTCGTAGCCCCAGTTGAAGCAGTCGCGCGCGGCGACCGCCATCACCGCGGCCTGCTGCGCCTCGCTGTCGGGCGCGGCATCCGGCACCGCTGGCTCGACGCAGCCCGACTCGGGCACGGTGGCGAGGTCGAACACCGGCAGCAGGTGGACGTCGGTCAAGCCGGCGTCGGCCAGTGCCTGCAGGTGGCGCATCCCGTCGCTGCCGGTCTCGGTGAAGGCGAGGTATTTGCCACGGTTGGCATCGCTGACGGTCGCGTCGTCGCGCGAGAAATCGCGCGCGTGCAACTCGTAGATGACCATGTCGGTCGGCGCGGCCAGCGGTGCCGGTCGCGGTGCGTCGTCCCAGCCGGCGGGCTTGAGCGCGGCATCGTCGAGATCGGCGATGTAGCTGCGCTTCGAATCGGTGGTCAGGCTGACCGAGTACGGGTCGGTGACGCGGTTGCGGACCACGCCGGTGCCGGGCACGAACACGTCGACCAGATAGGTGTAGTAGTCGCCGGACCGGTCGGTCGGTAGCTGCAGCGACCACGCGCCGGTCGTGGCGTCGAACCGCATCGGCTCGCGAGAATCCGCAGTGCCGCTGCCAGCGTCGTACAGACACAGCGATACGTCGCGCGCGGTCGGGGCCCAGAGCCTGAATCCGGTGGTGTCGGCCGCGACGGTCGCGCCGAGGTCGTCGATCGATCCGGCCGCCGCGTATACGTCGTCGAGCGCGCCGGGTGACTGCAGCGTGGTGCTGGCGACGACGTTGCCGGCGGCGTCCTCGCGCACCAGCAGCAGTTGCCCGCGCAGCAATCCCGGGACGCGCGCGGTGTCGGTCGAGGCCAACGCCAGCACCACGCCGTCACCGATGAACCTGAAGCGCTGCGCGAGCTCGGCCGGCACGGCGTCGCGGGAAACCTGCAGCGCGACCGCGCCATCAGCACCGGTCACCGCACGGCCAACACCAGCGATGATGCCGCCGTCGGCTGCGTGGTACAGCCGGAATTTCGAACCGTCGTCCGTTACCTGCCCCGGCCATTGCAGCAGTCGGCGGTCAAGCCAGTAGGCACTCGCATCGGTCGGCGAATCCGGCGCCGCATGCAGCACGGCCGCGAACGCATCGGCATTGCAGGCGGCGGTATCCAGCGTCGCCGCAACACCCGGCGTCGCAAACCCGCCAACCACCGCGAAAGCCAGCGCCGCGGTCAATCGGCGCAGGCGCGGGGTTCGGAACGGAAACGGGTCGGTCGGCGTCATCGCGCTGGTGCGTCCTCAGTCGAGCCGGGCGAAGAACACTCCACGCGCGGGCAGGTGCAGCTGGCGACCATCGACCCGGCCGGCGAGTCCGCCGTGGTCATCGATCGCGCGCGGCTCGAAACCATCCGGCAGCGTCCACTGCGCGGCGTCGGCCGACAGGTTGAACGCAACCAGCAACCGCTCGCCCCGTGCTTCACGGGTGAACGCGAGCACCGGCTCCGGCGCATCGATGAACGCGATGTCGCCCTGCAGCAGCGCCGGCAGCGACTGGCGCCAGCGCAGGAAGCGGCGGGTCGCGTTGAGCACGGAGCCGGGATCGGCATCCTGCGCGGCGACGCTGCGCGCGCGGTGCTCGGCCGGAATCGGCAGCCACGGCGGGCTGTCGGTGAAGCCGGCCTGGGCGCTGTCGTCCCACGGCATCGGCGTGCGGCAGCCGTCGCGGCCCTTGAAGTTCGGCCAGAACGAGATGCCGTACGGGTCCTGCAAGGCCTCGAACGGCACGTCGGCTTCCGTCAGTCCCAGTTCCTCGCCCTGGTACAGGCACACCGAGCCGCGCAGCGAGCACACCAGCGCGACCAGCTGGCGCGCGAAGTCGTCGTCACCGGCGCCGCCCCAGCGGGTGGTCGCGCGCATCACGTCGTGGTTGGACACCGCCCAGCACGGCCAGCCGTGCGGCATGCGGGTCTCGATGTCCTCGACGGTCGCGCGGATGTAGGCGGCGCTGAAGTCTTCGACCAGCAACTCGAAGCTGTAACCCATGTGCAGTCGCGTGTCGCCGACGTACTCGGCCATCGTCCCCAGCGAATCCTCCGAGGAGATCTCGCCGAGCATGGTGCTGCCGGGATAGCGGTCGAACAGCGTCCGCAGGTCCTCCATCAGCGCCAGGTTCTCGGGCCGGGTGTTGTTGTAGTAGTGGTACTGGTAGGCGTACGGGTTGTCGGCGCTGAAGCCGCGGCCGGTGCGCAGTTCCGCCGGCTTGGCCGGGTTGTCGCGCAGTTGCTCGTCATGGAAGCAGAAGTTGATCGAGTCCAGCCGCATGCCGTCGACGCCGCGGTCGAGCCAGAACTGCAGGTTGTCGAGCATCGCCGCGCGCACGGCCGGGTTGTGGAAGTTCAGCTGCGGCTGCGACGACAGGAAGTTGTGCAGGTAGTACTGCTCGCGCCGCGGCTCCCACTTCCATGCCGGCCCGCCGAAGATCGACAGCCAGTTGTTGGGCGCGCTTCCATCGGGTTTCGGATCGGCCCAGACGTACCAGTCTGACTTGTCGTTGACGCGGTCCTGGCGGCTCTGCCGGAACCACTCGTGCTGGTCGGAGCTGTGGCTCAGCACCTGGTCGATCATCACCTTGATGCCGAGCGAGTGCGCCTTTGCCAGCAGCCGGTCGAAGTCGGCCAGCGTGCCAAACAGCGGGTCGATGTCGCGGTAGTCGGAAATGTCGTAGCCGAAGTCGGCCATCGGCGACTTGAAGAACGGCGACACCCAGATCGCGTCGACGCCGAGACTGGCGACATAGTCGAGCCGGTCGACGATGCCGGGCAGGTCGCCGACGCCGTCGCCGTTGGTGTCGAGGAAGCTGCGCGGGTAGATCTGGTAGATCACCGCGCCGCGCCACCAGTCGAGCGCACGCCCGACCGCCACCGGCGCACCCGCCACCATCCCGTCCGTCGTCACCGCACTTGTCGCCATTCGCGTTCCCGTGAATCGATCCGTCGCCGACGCTCACCGTCGGCGTGCTGGCACTATTCCATGCCCCGCGGTGCAGCATGTTGCCGCTTCACGCACTGTCCGGATGAATACGTTTGCAGGTGGAATGTGCGGTGGTGGCGGTGACTACCATGGGCTCGAACCGACACGGGGCGACGACCAGATGAACCAAAAACCGCAGCTGACGTTCTGGCAGATCTGGAACATGTGCTTCGGCTTCCTCGGCATCCAGTTCGGATTCGCCCTGCAGAACGCCAACGTCAGCCGGATATTCCAGACCCTCGGCGCGTCGATGGATGACATCCCGGTGCTGTGGATCGCCGCGCCGCTGACCGGGCTGATCGTGCAGCCGATCGTCGGCTACCTGTCGGACCGCACCTGGACCGGCTTCGGCCGGCGCCGGCCGTACTTCCTGCTGGGCGTGGTGCTGGCGACGCTGGCCCTGCTGGCGATGCCGAACTCGCCGTCGCTGTGGATCGCCGCCGGCATGCTGTGGGTGCTCGACGCCTCGCTCAACATCTCGATGGAACCATTCCGCGCGCTGGTCGGCGACCAGTTGCCGGTGCGCCAGCGGCCGACCGGCTACGCGATGCAGAGCTTCTTCATCGGCGTCGGCTCGGTGGTCGCGAGCCTGCTGCCGTTCCTGCTCGCGCACTGGGGCGTGGCCAACACCGCCGGGCCGGGCGAGGTGCCCGACACCGTGCGCTACGCGTTCTATTTCGGCGGCGTGGTGCTGCTGGTCGCGGTGCTGTGGACCATCCTGCGCACCCGCGAGTACCCGCCGGAGCAATTGAAGGCGTGGGACCAGGCGCCGCCGCTGGTGCAGCGCCATTCCGATCCGCGCGCGGCATGGCGGCCGGCGCTGGCGTGGCTGGCAGTCGGCCTCGTTGCGATCGCGCTGGTCGCCGGCTTCGGCCTCGACAAGCAGCTGTACATCCTCGCCGGGCTGATCGCGTCCTACGGTGCCGCGCTGCTGGTGCGCACGCAGGTCACCGGCGGCGGCGCGTTCAGCAGCATCCTCGACGACCTGCGCGACATGCCGACGGCGATGCGCCGGCTCGCGGTGGTGCAGTTCTTCTCGTGGTTCGGACTGTTCGCGATGTGGCTGTTCGCGACCGCCGCGGTGACCGGCGTCCACTTCGGCAGCAGCGACACCACCTCGGCGGCGTACAACGAGGGCGCGAACTGGGTCGGCGTGCTGTTCGCCGCCTACAACGGCTTCGCCGCACTCGCCGCCGTGGTAATCCCGTGGATGGTGCGGCACTGGGGCCTGCGGGTCAGCCACCTGCTCAACTGCGCGCTCGGCGGCGCCGGGCTGCTGTCGATGCTGGTGATCCGCGACCCGATCTGGCTGCTGGCGTCGATGGTCGGCGTCGGCTTCGCCTGGGCGTCGATCCTGTCGCTGCCGTACGCGCTGCTGTCGGACAGCGTGCCGGCGGCGAAGATGGGCGTGTTCATGGGCATCTTCAATTTCTTCATCGTGATCCCGCAGCTGGTCGCGGCGAGCCTGCTCGGGTTCCTGCTCAAGACGTTCTTCGGCAACGAGCCGATCCAGGCGTTGATGATCGGCGGTGTGAGCCTGGTCGTGGCGGGCCTGTGCGTGCTGCGGGTGCGCGAGCCGGGCGCCGAACTGACCGAAGGGGAGGCCGCATGAGCATCCGTATTCTTTCCATCGCGCTGCTCGCCGGGCTCGCCGCCGGCTGCGCGCAGGACCCCTCATCCGCTGCACCGTCGCCGGCCGCGCCAGTGGCCGACTACTACGGCACCACCGAGCCGTTCGCCGCCAACGCGGTGTACTTCGTGGTTACCGACCGCTTCGTCAACGGCGATCCGTCCAACGACCAGCGCGGGCAGGGCGGGTCGGATCCGGCGCTTCGGACGTTCGACCGGCCGACCCCGGGCGCGGAGACCCACGGCGGCAACATCGGCTACCTCGGCGGCGATTTCCGCGGCCTGCTCGACAACGCCGGCTACATCGCCGACATGGGTTTCGGCGCGGTCTGGCTGACGCCGATCGTCGACAACCCGGACCAGGCCTTTACCGGCGGCGACCCGCTCGGCTCGGACGCGTTCTTCAAGGACCGCGGCAAGACCGGCTACCACGGCTACTGGGGGGTCAACTTCTTCGAGCTCGATGAGCACCTGCCGAGCGCCGACCTCGACTTCGCCGGGCTGGCCGCGGGGCTCGATCAACACG
This sequence comes from Lysobacter sp. F6437, assembly GCF_052547215.1. Lineage (NCBI taxonomy): Bacteria > Pseudomonadati > Pseudomonadota > Gammaproteobacteria > Lysobacterales > Lysobacteraceae > Lysobacter > Lysobacter sp. F6437. Next base: position 1,814,699 of record NZ_JBQWRB010000001.1, on the reverse strand, counting down.
GCCTGCAGACCGTGCTCGACATCGTCGCCAACCACGGCTCGCCGTCGTTCACGATGCCGGTCGACCAGCCGAAGTACGGCGAGCTGTACGACGCCGACGGCACCCTGGTCGCCGACCACCAGAACCTCGCGCCGGAAGATCTCGACCCGGCCGGCAACCCGCTGCACGCGTTCTTCCACGACGAGCCCGACATCGCCCAGCTGTCCAACCTCGACGACACCAACCCGGCGGTGCTCGACTACTTCGTGCGCGCGTATTCGCAATGGATCGAGCAGGGCGCCGACGCGTTCCGGATCGACACCATCCGCCACGTGCCGCACCCGTTCTGGAAGGCCTTCAGCGACCGCATCCGGGCCGAGCATCCGGGCTTCTTCATGTTCGGCGAGGCGTTCGACCACGAGGCCGCCAACATCGCGCCGCACACCTGGCCGGAGAACGGCGGCGTCAGCGTGCTCGACTTCCCGCTGAAGGCCGCGTTGCAGGAAGTCTTCGGCGGCAACGGGGCGGGTTACGAGGCGCTGGCCGACGCGCTGTACCTGACGGACGGCCCGTACACCAACCCGTACGAACTGATGACGTTCTACGACAACCACGACATGCCACGGATGGACGCCAGCGACGCCGGCTTCATCGACGCCCACAACTGGCTGTTCACCGCGCGAGGCATCCCGGTCATCTACTACGGCTCGGAAACCGGCTTCATGCGCGGCGCCGGCGAGCACGAGGGCAACCGCAACTACTTCGGGCAGGAGCGTGTCGACGCCGCGGTCGGCCATCCGATCCGCGAGCAGCTCAAGCGCATCGCGCAGGTTCGTGCGGCGTCACCGGCGCTGCAGCGCGGGTTGCAGCTGAACCTCGTGCTCGACGGCGACCGCGCCGCGTTCTACCGCGTCCACCAGCACGACGGCGAACACCAGGTCGCGCTGGTGCTGCTCAACAAGGGCGACGCGCCGGCGGGTTTCGAGGTGAGCGACTACCTGCAGGCGGGCACGTGGCAGGGCGCGATCGGCGGCGCTGCGGTCGAGGTGGCGAAAGGCGGCCGCCTGTCGGCGACGGTGCCGGCGCACGGGGTCGAGGTCTACCTGCTCGATGCGCCAGTGACCCGGCCAGACCTGCAGGCGGAACTCGCCCGGCTGATGGCCGGCGCCCGCCGCGGCCCCGGTCCCTGATCCATCAGCGGATCCTGCGTTCCCCCGCACGCGCCGGATGTAGGAGCGACGTGAGTCGCGACCCGACGAACTCGGTAAGCGCCTCACCAGCCGCTTGTAGAGGAACTACCCGAAGCTGCTTCGGACACGGCGCCAGCGTTCGACGGTCCGAATCCTTCGGCAACGATCTGCAGGTCGCGACTCACGTCGCTCCTACACAATGCAGAGCGATGATCAGCCGCTGTCGCAGCTCGAACGCCGCACCACCAGTTTCGCCGGCAGCGTGAAGCTCTCCACCGGCTGCTCCTGCACCTGCTTCATCAGGGTCTCGACCAGCAGGGTGCCGGCGCGCGAGGTGTCCTGCGACACCGTGGTCAGCGCCGGGCTGGCCGAGCGCGCGGTCGGCAGGTCGTCGAAGCCGACCACCGCGATGTCGTGGGGCACCTGCAGGCCGGCCTCGGCGAACGCGCGCATTGCGCCGATCGCGATCAGGTCGCTGGCGGCGAACACCGCGTCGAATGCCACGCCGCGGCCCAGCAGTTCGCGCGCCGCGGCGTAACCGTCGTCCTCGGCGCTCTGCGCGTCGACCTGCAGCGCCGGGTCGAGCGCCAGCCCCGCCGCGTGCAGCGCCGCGTCGCAGCCCTGGTAACGGTCGTAGAACTCCGGGTAATGGCGCGAGGCGTCGCCGAGGAACGCGATGCGGCGATGCCCGAGCCCGCCCAGGTGCTCGCCGACCAGTTGCCCGCCGTGGAAGTTGTCGCAACCGATTGACAGCCCCGGCTGGTCCGGCAGCACCGCGCCCCAGCGCACGAAGTGGGTGCCCTGCTCGACCAGTTTCTCCAGCTTGCCGCGGTAGCTCAGGTAGTCGCCGTAGCCGAGCAGGATCAAGCCGTCGGCTTTCATGCTGTCGGCGTAGTCGGCGTGCCAGTCGTCCGACAGCTGCTGGAACGACACCAGCAGGTCCTGCCCGGCGCGCGCGCAGGCGCGGGTGATCGAGCCGAGCATCGACAGGAAGAACGGGTTGATGTGCGAGTCGTCCGGGGTCGGGTCCTCGAACAGCAGCAGCGCCAGCGTGCCGGAGCGCTGCAGGCGCAGGCTGGAGGCGTGGCGGTCGACCTTGTAGTTGAGTTCCAGCACCGCCGCCTCGACCCGTTTGCGGGTCTCGGCGTTGACCAGCGGGCTGCCGCGCAGCACCCGCGACACCGTCGCCTGTGAAACGCCGGCGGCGTGGGCGATGTCGATCGACGTGGTCTTGGCGCGCTTGCGCGATGCCGGCTGGCTCGGACTGTTCATGCGGGGCCGAGTGTATGCCGGCCGCCGGTGGACTGCACCGGCGGCCGGGTTCGCGCCCGTCAGTAGCTGACGTTGAGCTTGAGCCACGCGGTGCGGCCGGGCTCGTTGATCCGCACCGGGTCGGCCGGGTAGCCGAAGTCGGCGTTGCCGGCGAGGTTGAGGTGCTCGCTGTAGGCGCGGTCGAACACGTTGTCGACGCCGGCGGTGAGCTGCATGCCGTTGTCGAAACGGTAGCCGGCGTTGAGGGCGAGGGTGGCGAAGCCCGGGCTGGCGCCGAGGTCCTGGCCGATCACGTTGCCGTAGCCGGGGGCGACGCGGTGTTGTCCATCGACCACCCGCAGCAATGCGCCGGCGGTCCATTGGCCGTTGTCCCATGCGGCGGTCAGGCGCGATTCCAGCGGAGTCATCTGCGGTAATGGGCGGCCGCTGTCGGCGTCTTCGCCGCGGGCGTAGGCGAGGGTGCCGCCGAGTTTCCAGTGCGCGGCCGGGCGCAGTTCCACCCCGAGTTCGGCGCCGCGGATATCGGCGTCGATGTTCGACACGATGCTGCGGCCGGCCATCATGCCATCCGCGGGGTAGTGGAACTGGATGAAGTCGTCGACGCGGCCGGCGTAGGCCGACACCCAGGCGTCGACCTTCTTGCCGCGATAGTGCAGGCCGATGTCGAGCTGGGTGGTCTTCTCGGTATCGAGGCCTGCGAAGGCGTTGGTGCCGCCCATGCCCATGCCGCCGCCGAACGCGTTGGCCGAGAACAGCTCCCAGTAGTCCGGCATGCGTTCGGTGTGGCCGAGGCCGGCATACCAGGTCAGCGGCTGGCGGGCGGCGTCGCGCTCGAAGCGGACGAAGCCGGCGGACAACGTCTCCTCGCGGGTCCGGCCGGCGGTCGGGTTCGGCATCGCGGCGCCGCCGTGGCCGTGGCCGCCGGAAACGGTGGCACGCCCGTCGGTGGCTTCGGCGCGGTCGAGGCGCGCACCGGCGACCCAGCGGTTGCGCTCGCCCTGGAACCAGGTGCCCTCGGCAAACGCGCCGCGGTTGGCGAAGCGCGCATCGACGGTCCACGGCTGCGCCTTGTAGGTGTCGCGACCCATGCCGTTGCGGCGGCGGTGGCGGCTGTCCTGGCCGTCGAGCCCAGTGACCAGCTCGTAGGCGTCGGCGCGCCAGGTCGCGGCGATGCGACCACCGCTGGTGCGGCGCTCGACGTTGCTCGCCATCGGCATCGGCATCATGCCGTCGGGGTTCGGCTCGCGCAGGCTGTAGTTGTCCATCACGTGGTCGGCGCGGTTGTGGAACAGCGTCGCCTCGAGCTCGGCCAGGTGCTCGCCGATGTTGGACTTCTCGAAGCGCAGGCTGGTGTTGTCGCGCTTGAACTGGCTGCCGTCCATGCCGCGGGTCGCATAGCGCGACTTGCCGTCGCCGATGCCGACGCCGAGTTCGAGCAGGGTGTCGGGGTCGGGCGTCCAGCCGACCGCGGCGTCGGCGTTCCACTTGTTCCAGGCCGAGCCGACGGTGTCGCCGTTGCCGTCGCGGTAGTCGTCGGATTCGGAGCGGTTGGCGCTGACGCGGGCGTAGCCGGGGCGGTCGCCGTAGGTGGCGTCGATGACCTGGTCGTCGCGGCCGAAGCTGCCACCCAGCAGGCTGCCGGCGGCCTTGAGCGTGGGCGATTCGAAGTGCTCGCGGTCACGCTCGAAACGCACCGTGCCGGCCGACGCGCCCGGGCCCCAGAGTACGGTCTGCGGGCCCTTGACCACCACCAGCCGGTCGTAGGTCTCCGGCGCGACGTAGGACATCGCGTTGTCCATCCGGCTCGGGCAGGCGCCCGGCATCGCGCCGTCGTGGGTCAGCAGGTTGAGGCGCGAGCCGAACATGCCGCGCAGCACCGGGTCGCCATTGGTGCCGCCGTTGCGCACCGCGGAGAAGCCGGGAATGGTCTTGAGGTAGTCGGCGCCGTCGCTCGCCGGTACCGGCTGCCGCGGGAGCTTGGGGCTGGTGTCGAAGGTCAGTGCCGAGACCGGCGCGGCGGCAGTGACGATGACCGCATCGAGGTCGAACGGGGTGGCGTCGAAGGTTTCGGTAGCGGCGGCGGGTGCGGACAGGGCGACCGCGATCGCGGCCACGAGGACCGGCACCGGGGGAAGAGGGCGTGACATGGCGTGCTCCGGGATCTGCTTCGCAAGGGTTCGAAGCGAATCCTCCGCCTGTCCATACTGATACGTACTGACGCAGGTCAAGAACACGTCGTCCAACGCTGTGCCCCATGCGCCGCAACGGTTTCGGCGGAACTGGAAGCGGTCCATACGCAGCAGTGTGGTTGGCTTGACCCAAGTCAGGGCCGGGGCCTGGGCGTTCGCCTAACTTGCGCCCAACGAGAGATCCGCAACCCCAAGGAAACCCGAAGATGAAAGACCTGGTATTGCTGTTCGCACTCGCGACGGCCGCCGGTTTCACGCCGATGGCCCTCGCCAACCAGCACCACGCCGCGGTCACCCCGGTGGCCGATGTCACCTTCACCCTGAAGACGCAGATCCACGAGGGCCAGCTGGTCTTCGTCGGCGATGCCGGCGCGATCAAGGGCCAGGTCGCGCCTGACCTGAAGGTGCCCGAGGGCGCCGTGGTCGCGATCACCGTGGTCAACGGCGACGGCGCGATGCACGACGTCGCGGTGCCCGAGTTCGGTGCCCAGTCCGACCAGCTGGTCGGCGAAGGCAGCGCGACCACGATCGTGTTCCGCGCCACCAGGGCCGGCACCTTCGAGTACCTGTGCACGATCCCGGGCCACAAGGCCGCCGGCATGTTCGGCAAGCTGATCGTCGGCGACGTGGTGGAAACCGTCAGCACCGCGGTCGACATCGCCAAGAACCCGATGGAGGTCGGCGAGCCGGTCGGCGACCGCGCGCCCAAACACATCACCTACGACCTGGAAACCACCGAGGTCGAGGGCAAGTTGTCGGACGGCAGCACCTACCGCTACTGGACCTTCAACAACACCGTGCCCGGCCCGTTCCTGCGCATCCGCCAGGGCGACAGCGTCACCGTCAACCTCAAGAACGCCGAGGACAGCATCAACATCCACTCGGTCGACTTCCACTCCGTCACCGGTCCCGGCGGCGGCGCGGCGGTCACCCAGGTCGCCCCGGGCCAGACCAAGAGCTTCACCTTCAAGGCGCTGCACCCGGGCCTGTACGTCTACCACTGCGCCACGCCGATGATCGCCCACCACATCTCCAACGGCATGTACGGGATGATCCTGGTCGAGCCCGAAGGCGGGTTGGCAACGGTCGACCACGAGTTCTACGTGATGCAGGGCGAGCTCTACACCGCGCAGAAGCACGGGTCGAGCGGGTTGCAGGAGTTCTCGCTGGACAAGCTGCTCGACGAGCAGCCCGAGCACATGATGTTCAACGGCTCGATGGACGCGCTGACCAGGACCTACAACATGGAAGCGCAGGTCGGTGACACCGTGCGGATGTACTTCGGCGTCGGCGGTCCGAACCTGACATCGAGCTTCCACCTGATCGGCGAGGTGTTCGACAAGGTCTACCAGCTGGCCTCGTTCACCAGCCCGCCGCTGACCGACGTGCAGACCACGCTGGTGCCGCCGGGCGGCGCGACGATGGTCGAGTTCAAAGTTGACTACCCGGGCAAGTACATCCTGGTCGACCACGCGCTTTCGCGGGCCGAGAAGGGCCTGGCCGGCTTCCTCACCGTCAAGGGCGAGACCGACAAGGCGATCTTCGACAGCGCCGAGACGATCGACCACAGCTCGGGTCACTGACGCCGCGACGCGTCATCCCGCGAAGCCGGGCCGCCATGTGCGGTCCGGCTTTTTTGTTTGCCGGATCGGCCGGGACGACGTCGTGCCAACCATTGGCACCCTGCAGCGGATCGGCTTCCCGGTCATGATCGGCCGGTTCGTCGCCATCGTCGGCGACCCGTCACGGAGCCCGACCATGCGCCACGCCCCGCTTTCGCTGTCCCTGTCGCTGATCCTCGCCACCGGTGTTGGCGCCCTCGCCGGTTGCCAGCCCGCCAAGTTGCCGGTGGCCGACACGACGCACGCCGATACCGCCGCGGTCGCCAGCGATGCCCGCTTCGAGACGGTCGCCGAATCGCTGCTGATGCGCGCGCTGGAGCGCAGCCCGGAGTGGTCGATCTACTCCGGCCGCTACGACAACGCCGCGACCCTGACCATTCCCGACGCCGCGCGCCGCGCCGACGACCTCGCGTTCGCCAAGGCCGCGCTGGCCGAACTGGCCGCGTTCGACCCGCAGCAGCTGCCGGCGCCGCAGCGCATCGACCACATGCTGCTGAGCAACCAGTTCAAGTCGTCGATCTGGTACCAGCAGCACTTCCGCGACTGGAGCTGGGACCCGTCCAACTACAACGTCGCCGGCACCGTCGCGCTGCTGCTCAACACGCCGTATGCCGACGAGGACGCGCGGCTGCGTACGGTGATGGCCCGCATCGAGCAGGTGCCGCAGTACTATGCCGCGGCGAAGGCGAACATCGCCGACCCGACCGCCGAGCATGTCGAACTGGCGATCGTGCAGAGCCGCGGCGCGCTCAGCGTGTTCGACGACGCACTGCGCGACCGGATCACGGCATCCGGCCTCGGCGCCGCCGAGCAGGCGACGTTCAACGAGCGCATCGACGCCTCCCGTGCCGCGATCGAGGACTGGATCGGCTGGCTCGAGGGCGAGCAGAAGCGCCTGGCCGCGAGCGGCGACGCGCGCTCGTTCCGGATCGGCAAGGACCTCTACGAAAAGAAGTTCACCTACGACATCCAGTCGCATTACACCGCCGCCGAGCTGTACCAGCGCGCGGTCGAGGAGAAGGAATCGCTGCACCGGCGCATGGACGAGATCACCGTCCAGCTGTGGCCGAAGTACTTCGCCGACACCGCGATGCCGGCCGACCGGCTGGAGCGCATCGGCCGGATGATCGACAAGCTGGCCGAGCGCCACGTCGAACGCGACGAATTCTTCAGCGAGATCAACCGGCAGATCCCGCTGCTGGCCGACTTCGTCCGCGAGCACGACCTGCTCGACCAGGACGAAAGCCGTCCGCTGGTGGTCCGCGAGACCCCCGAGTACATGCGCGGCGGTGGCGCCGGCGCCTCGGTCAGCGCGCCCGGCCCGTTCAACCCGACCGCGGACACCTACTACAACGTCAGCCCGCTGGACGCCTACGACGACGCGCAGGCCGAGAGCTTCCTGCGCGAGTACAACCACTGGGTGCTGCAGGTGCTCAACATCCACGAGGGCATCCCGGGCCACTACACCCAGCTGCTGCACGCCAACAAGAGCCCGAGCCTGGTCAAGAGCCTGCTCGGCAACGGCGCGATGATCGAGGGCTGGGCGGTGTATGCCGAGCGGATGATGCTGGAGCAGGGCTACGGCAACCAGGAACCCGAGATGTGGCTGATGTACGGCAAGTGGAACCTGCGCGTGGTGACCAACGCGATCCTCGACTACGCCGTGCACGTCGACGGCATGACCGAGGCGCAGGCGATGGACCTGCTGCAGCGCGAGGCGTTCCAGGAGAAGACCGAGGCGGTCAACAAGTGGCGCCGCGTGCGGCTGTCGCAGGTGCAGCTGACCAGCTATTTCACCGGCTACGCCGAGATCTACGACCTGCGCGAGCAGCGCAAGACCGAGCTGGGCGAAGCGTTCGACCTGAAGACCTTCCACAACCGGTTCCTGTCGTACGGCAACGCACCGGTGTCGGCCATTGCCGAGCTGATGCGCGAGCAGTACCCCGCCGACTGAGTGCAGCGGCGCGCGGGCTTCAGTCGGCGGCGCCGGCGAAGCCCTGCTGCCGCCATGCCTCGAACACCGTCACCGCGACCGCGTTGGACAGGTTGAGGCTGCGGTTGTCGGGGCGCATCGGCAGGCGCAGGCGCTGCTCCGGTGGCAACGCGTCGAGAACCGCGTCGGGCAGGCCGCGGGTTTCGCAGCCGAACAGGAACGCATCGCCCTCGCGGTAGGCCGGGGTGTCGAAGCGGGTGCGGCCACGCGTGCTCAGTGCGAACACGCGCGGCGGCGCGCCGTTGGTTTCGGCAATCGCCGCCAGCGCCGCGTCGAGGTGGTCGTGGACTTGCAGCCGCGCGTACTCGTGGTAGTCGAGTCCGGCGCGGCGCATCTGTTTGTCGTCGAGATCGAAACCCAGCGGCCGCACCAGGTGCAGCCGTGCGCCGGTGTTGGCGCACAGCCGGATCGCGTTGCCGGTGTTGGGCGGGATTTCGGGCTGGAACAGGATGACGTCGAACATGGGTTATTCCGGCGACTGCGCGCCGGAATAACTGTCGCCGTTGATCCGGCCGAGGGCCGGATAACGCCGACGGGGCGCGCGGGAAATTGGGGCTCCATTGTCGCCTGCCGAGCGCGGCTCGGCCGCATTTTTGTAGGAGCGGCTTCAGCCGCGATCGGAAGCCGGCGCGGGCGAACGGTTCCCGGTCGCGGTTGAAGCCGCTCCTACAGAAGCAGGCGTAGTGGCGTCACCAGGGCAGCGGCGCCCCATGGCGGTCGAGGAAGCGGCCGCTGTCGCCGTCACCGGCGCGATCGATCACCCGCAGCAACGCAGCCGCCGAATCCTCCGGCGCCACTTCCGCGCCGCTGCCGCCCATGTCGGTCTGCACCCAGCCCGGATGCAATGCCACCACCACGATCCCACGCTCGGCCAATGCACGCGCCAGCAGCACCGTCGCCATGTTCAACGCGGCCTTGGAGATCGAGTAGCTCGGCGTGCGGAACGCGTCCTTGCCGGCGATCGAACCCAGCTCCGACGACAGGTTGGCGACCTTGCCGCCGTCGGCCAGCAGCGGCGCCAGCGACTGGGTCAGCAGGAACGGCCCGGTCGCGTTAGTGCGCAGGCTGTCGTCGAGCGTGGCGGCGGCGACCTTGCCGAAGCGCTCGCCCGAATGCAGCACGCCGGCGTTGTTGACCAGCAGGTCGAGGCGGGCGTCGTCGCCCAGCACCAGCGGCAGCTCGCGCACGAGTTCGGCCTGCGATTTCGGCTCGGCGACGTCCAGCGGCAACACGTGCAGGCGGCCGGGATATTCGCCGGTTAGCTGATTGAGGGCGTTGGCGCGGCCGGGCTGGCGGCAGGTCGCGACCACCCGGTCGCCACGGTCGAGCAGCTGTCGCACGAACTCCAGCCCGAGCCCGCGGTTGGCGCCAGTGACAAGGCAGTGGCGTGGCGATGGGGGCGTCATGGCGGTCTCCTGGGCGGGGTCCAGCCAGTCTAGGCCGGGATGCCGCGGCCGGCATCGGCCTAGGACTTGTGACCTAGTGCCCGGATCGGACTCGGCGGCTAGGATGGGACGTTGCGCCCATTCCGGGCCGTCGCACACGCAATCACAAGGGAGTGTCCAATGTCCGCACCACGAGCCGTACTGCAGAAGGGCGCGCTTGCGCTGGCCCTCGCCACCGCGATGGGCGCCACCGCCTTCGCACCCGCACAGGCGCAGGACGCACCGGCCAGCGCCGGCGTCGCGATCCCGTACCAGGAGTTCACCCTGCCCAACGGCCTGCGGGTGATCGTGCACGAGGACCACAAGGCACCGATCGTCGCGGTCAACATCTGGTACCACGTCGGCAGCAAGGACGAACCGCGCGGCCGCACCGGCTTCGCGCACCTGTTCGAGCACCTGATGTTCAACGGTTCGGAGAACCACCCGGGGGAATACTTCGACCCGTTCGAACTGGTCGGCGCGACCGACATGAACGGCACCACCAACACCGACCGCACCAACTATTTCCAGAACGTGCCGACCACCGCGCTCGACACCGCGCTGTGGATGGAGTCCGACCGCATGGGCCACCTGCTCGGCGCGATCGACCAGGCCACCCTCGACGAACAGCGCGGCGTGGTCCAGAACGAGAAGCGCCAGGGCGAGAACCAGCCCTACGGCCAGGTCTGGACCAAGCTCAACCAGGCCTTGTACCCGGCCGGCCACCCGTACCACCACAGCGTGATCGGCTCGATGGCCGACCTCAACGCCGCCTCGCTTGAGGACGTCAAGAACTGGTTCCGCGCCTGGTACGGCCCGAACAACGCGGTGCTGGTGCTCGCCGGCGACATCGACGTGGAAACCGCCAAGAAGAAGGTCGCAAAGTATTTCGGCGACATCCCGGCCGGCCCCGACATGGCGCAGCCGCCGGTCGACGTCGCCGTGCGTCCCGCCGACACCCGCGAGACCATGCACGACAACGTCCCGCAGGCGCGCATCTACCGCGCCTGGAACGTCGCCCAGACCGGCAGCACCGATGTCGACCAGCTGCACGTGCTGGCGCAGGTGCTCGGCGGCAGCGACACCTCGCGGCTGGAAAAGCGGCTGGTCCACGGCGACAAGCTGGTCGACGGCGTCAGCGCCGGGGTCAGCGAGTCGCAGTTGGGCTCCAACTTCCTGGTCACCGCCAGCGTCAAGGAAGGCGTCGATCCGAAGAAGGTCGAGGCGATCATCGACGAGGAGCTCGCGCGCCTGCTGAAGGAGGGCCCGACCGCCGAGGAGGTCGCCCAGGCCAAGACCGTGATCCGCGCCGGCTTCATCCGCGGGATCGAGCGCATCGGCGGGTTTGGCGGCAAGGCCGACGCACTGGCCGCATGCGAGGTCTACGTCGGCGATCCTGGCTGCTACCGCGACACCCTCGCGACGGTCGCGGCGGTCACCCCCGCGCAGTTGCAGGCGGTCGGCACGCAGTGGCTCGGCGATGGCGACCACACCCTGGTCGTCCTGCCCGGCGAGCGCACCGCGCTGGCCGAGGAGCCGGCGGTCGAGCCGGCATCGCTGGACCTGCCCGCGATCGACCCGAAGTACAGCGTGTCGCCGTCCACGGTCGACCGCAGCACCGGCGTACCGATGCCCGAGGAATTCCCGGAGCTGAAGTTCCCCGAGCTGCAGCGCGCCACCCTGTCCAACGGCACCAAGGTGATCCTCGCCGAACGCCATGAAGTGCCGGTGGTGCAGTTCCAGCTGCTGCTCGACGGCGGCTACAAGGCCGACGCGCTGGACGGTGCCAAGTTGGGCACGTCGAGCTTCGCGATGAGCATGCTCGACGAGGGCGCAGCCGACTACAGCGCGCTGGAATTCGCCGGGGCGGCCGAGTCGCTCGGCGCCAACCTCGGTGCCGACGCCTCGCTCGACGGCGCCAGCGCATCACTGTCGGCGCTGAAGGAAAAGCTCGACCCGTCGCTGGCGCTGTTCGCCGACATGCTGCGTGAGCCGAGCTTCGACCCGGCCGAGATCGACCGCATCAAGGCCAGCTGGATCGCGGGCATCAAGCAGGAGAAGGCCCGCCCGAACGCCGCCGCGCTGCGCGTGCTGCCGCCGCTGCTGTACGGCGAAGGCCATGCCTACGCGATGCCGTTCAGCGGCTCGGGCACCGAGAAGTCGATCGCCTCGCTGACCCGCGACGATCTGGTGGAGTACCACGACACCTGGGTGCGGCCGGAGAACGCGACCCTGGTCGTGGTCGGCGACACCACCCTGAAGCAGGTCATGCCGCTGCTCGAGAAGCACCTGGGCGACTGGAAGGGCGAAGGCGAGCCGGCGACCACCGGAGAGGTCGCCAAGGTCGCGCTTCCGGACGCGCCGCGGGTGTTCCTGATCGACCAGCCCGGCGCGGTGCAGGCCAACATCTTCGCCGGCCAGCTGGTGCCGTCGACGATGTCGGACGATGCCACCGAGTTCGAGTTCGCCAACACCGTGCTGGGCGGCCAGTTCAGTGCCCGCCTCAACATGAACCTGCGCGAGGACAAGCACTGGGCCTACGGCGCCTACAGCTTCTCGCCGAATGCACTCGGCCAGCGCCCGTGGCTGGCGTTCGCGCCGGTGCAGATCGACAAGACCGCCGAGGCGATGGTCGAGATGAAGCGCGAGGTGGGCGAGTACGCCAGCGGCAAGGCGCCGCCGACCGCCGAGGAAGTCGCCAAGGTGCGCTCCAACGAGATCCGCAGCCTGCCCGGCGCGTACGAGACCGGCCGTGCGGTGATGGGCACCATCGCCGGGATCGTGCGTTACGACCGCCCGGACGACTACGTGTTCCAGCACAAGGCCGAGATCGAGGGGCTGACCCCGGCGCAGGTGGCCAAGGCCGCCGGCACGATCGAGCCGGATGCACTGACCTGGGTGGTGGTCGGCGACCTCGACAAGATCGGCGCGCCGGTGCGCGCGCTGGAGCTGGGCACCGTGCAGGTGCTCGATGCCGACGGCAACCCGGTCGCCAGCAATGCCGCGAGCACGGCCGAGGCCGACGCCGGAACCGAGGCTGACAACAGCGCGGCCGAGTAAGTGGTATCCCGCCGGGTGGATATCCACCCGGCGGGATCTTTCGCGCCAACCCTGTAGGAGCGGCTTTAGCCGCGATCGGAAACCGGTTCGCCCGCGCCGCCTTCCAATCGCGGCTAAAGCCGCTCCTGCAAACAACCGGCCTCCATACCCCGGCGGCCACGCTCGCAAGTCACCCGCGATTCACCGTGCGCCGCGCAAAACCACCGTCGCCAAGCCACAATCGCCCGGATCTTTTCGATTCGCCGTTTTCGATCCAAGGAGTTCCCATGACCCGCCTGCTCATCCTCGGCTGCGCCACGCTCGTCCTCGCCAGTGGCTGCACCTGGGTGCACATGGCCCCCGGCGCCAGCGCGGTGCAGGTGATTTCCGCCGGCGGCCCGCCGGCCGGTTGCGCCAAGCGGGGTGAAGTCGCCGTTTCGGTCAAGGACAGCGTCGCGTTCTACGAGCGCAACAACCTGCGCGTCCGCGAGGAGCTGGAAACGCTCGCCCGCAACGAAGCGCCGGGCATGGACGCCGACACCATCCAGCCGCTGGCCCCGCCGCTGGACGGCGACCAGCGCTTCGCCGCCTACCGCTGCGGCGGAACGACCGCGGTACCCGGCACGCCGCAACCGACAACCGCCGCCGCCGCTGGCGGCGAGGCCCGGACCTATCCGATCGGGGGCTGAACCGTTCAGGCCATACGGGGGTTAATGCAGGCCCCCCGGGAAAACGTTAATCTGACGTGATCTTTTGCCTACGGTTTGCCGCCCATGCTGTTCCAACACGTCGCCATCGCCGGCCTGGCCCATATCGATGCGCCGCGTCGCCTGACTTCGGCGGAAATCAACGCCCGGCTCAAGCCGACCCTGGACCGCCTGGGCATCCGCACCGACGTGCTCGGCGACATTGCAGGCATCCACGCGCGGCGCTTGTGGGATGGCGACATGCTCGCCTCCGACGCCGCCACCCTGGCCGCGGTCAAGGCGCTGGCCGACGCGGCGATCGAACCGGGCCGGGTCGGCCTGCTGGTCAACACCTCGGTCAGCCGCGACTACCTGGAGCCGTCGACCGCCTCGATCGTGTCCGGCAACCTCGGCCTGCCCGACACCTGCCAGAACTTCGACGTCGCCAATGCCTGCCTGGCCTTCATCAACGGCATGGACATCGCCAGCCGCATGATCGAGCGCGGCGAGATCGACTACGCGCTGGTGGTCGATGGCGAAACCGCCGACCTGGCCTACGAGAAGACCCTCGAGCGCATGATGCGCGCCGACTCCACCGAGGCCGATTTCCGCAACGAGCTGGCCACCCTGACCCTGGGTTCCGGTGCGGCCGCGATGGTGCTGGCGCGCGCCGAGCTGGTGCCGGGCGCACCGCGCTACAAGGGCGGCGTGACCCGCGCCGCGACCGAGTGGAACAAGCTGTGCCGCGGCAACCTCGACGGCATGATCACCGACACGCGACTGCTGTTGATCGAGGGCGTCAAGCTCGCCCAGAAGACTTTCCTGGTCGCCCGGCAGAAGCTCGGCTGGGTCGCGGAGGAGCTCGACCAGTTCGTGATCCACCAGGTCAGCAAGGTCCACACCGCCGCCTTCACCAAGGCGATGGGGATCGACCCGCGCAAGGTCCTGACCATCTTCGACGAGCACGGCAACATCGGCCCGGCCTCGGTGCCGATCGTGCTCAGCAAGCTGCGCGAGATGGGCCGGCTGAAGAAAGGCGACCGCGTCGCGCTGCTCGGCATCGGCTCCGGCCTGAACTGCTCCATGGCCGAAGTCGTCTGGTAGACCCGCAGTTCGCCGTACCCCTGTAGGAGCGGCTTCAGCCGCGATCGGAGATCGTTTGTCCGAGCCGCTTCCGATCGCGGCTGAAGCCGCTCCTGCGAAAGCATTCAGCACCCCGCGTCGGCGTCAGCCATTCGCAGGACAAGCCGGATCGCGTCCCGCATACACCGCGCAGATATCCTGCCGGCACTTCAGTCCCTTGGCCGTATTCGCCGCCGGGCATTCGCGCAGGTTCTGCTGGATCTGCTGGGAGCGCGTGCGTTGCGGACGCCCGTTGCGGTTCCGCTCGGCACTGGCCACGCCGGGGCTGTCCGCATCCATCGTCTGCAGAAACGCGTCCAGCCCGCTGCCGTGGCTGTCGTCGGACGGTTGGCCGGGCTTGATGTTGCCCATCAGTATCGCGAGCAGGTCCGGTTCGTCGCGGTTGGAGGCGCGTCCCGGTTTGCGTGCCGGCGCGCGTGAAGCAACCGGCTTCATCGCGGCGGTCGAAGGTGCGGCGGCGACAATGAACGGATTGGACGTCCCGTCGCTGCTCGCCGCGCGTGCCGGTGCAATTTCCCGTTGCCCCATGGCCACCATCGGGTTGATCGCCGGATCCGACAGGCCGGTGTTGCCTGTTCCGTCGCCTGCAACGATGCCGGACGTGGACGCCATGGAGGCTGGAACCGCTTCCTCGATGATGGCGGCCGCTTGCTCCGTCACCATTTCGTCCGACACATGTGTGGCGACGGCGTCCGCCGTCAATCGTGGCGCGGCGTCCGTGGCGGCGCCGTTCGCCGGTTGCGATTGCCACCACCAGCCCGTCGCCACGACCGCGACCAGCAGCAATGCCATCGGCAACCAGCGTTTGCGTGTCGTTCCAGCAGCACCCTGTGAGCCGGATTCGCGGCCTTCCATGTCTGCTAGGATTCGCGCCGATGCAGGCTGCGCGGCGGGGCGGGTCTGCTCGCCGGCCAACAGGCTGGGGCGGCGGGGCTTGGCATCTTGCCGGTCCACGTGGACTCCTTTCCTGGCCGGCTTGGGCCGCCGGTGTGATTCCCTTCCCGCGCGGCGGAGGCCGTTGGCGGTTCGCCGGCATTCTGCGTCGGGGTAGTGGTGGCGTCAATTCCGCTGGCCCGCGACGCGGGCGTTGGACCATGGATGGTGTACACATGATGGCGTTATGGATGGCGATATTTTTCGCGGTTACGGCCGCGGCGGCCTGGCTGGTGTTGTTCCCGGCGGCGCGCGACGGTGTGCTTGCCGGCGCCGATCGCCTGTTCTCACGGCTGGCTGCAGTGCTGGGTCGCTGGCAATCGCGCGCCAGTGGCCGCGTCATCGAGTCCTCGCAGTCGGCGCGCGCCACCCGCCAGCGCGCGATGCACCTGTTCGGCCGGCATCGCAACCTGTTGCTGGTCACCGCGTTGTTGCTGACGGTGCCACCGCTGGTGATCCTGCAATTGCGCCAGCGTGTGGTCCTTGACGGATTCGAGGGCGGTACTGCGGTTGCACCCAACAACCATGTGCTTGGGTTGTTGCGCGGTGAACGCCTGGCGCCGCCGCCGGAATTGCCGCCGGCGGTATTCGTCGCCGCCGAGGCCGAACTGCTGCGCAGCGCCGGCACTACCGCCTCGGTCAGTGAAACGCCGCAGGCGATCTCCGGCGCCGACCGCAAATGGAACCGGATCGACCCGGTGTTCCAGCAGCGCGTGCTGGCGATCTACCAGGTCATGCGCGAGCAACATGGTTACGAGATGGTGCTGGTCGAGGGCTATCGCAGTCCCGCGCGACAGGCCGCACTGGCCCGCAAGGGTGGTGCGACCACCCGCGCGGGTGCCGGCCAGAGTTGCCACCAGTACGGGCTTGCGGTCGACAGCGCGCTGTACCGCGACGGCAAGCTGCAGTGGGACATGGGCGACGCCTGGACCCGGCGCGGCTACTTCCTGTACGGACGGCTGGCGGCCGAGGCGGGACTGGAGTGGGGCGGAAGCTGGCGGAGCATCAAGGACTACGTCCACCTGGAGTTGAAGGACGCCTGCCGCCAGGCACGACGCGACGCGGGGCACTGACCGGCAAGCCGTACGGATGATTACCCACGGCAGTCCTGCTATCGTTGGCGATGGCAACTGGATGCCACCTGCCCCACGGGGCCGCCAGCAAGGAGCACGGCAATGTCGAAACCCTTCATCGTCGTGGGCGGCAAGATCGACCACGGCGGCGCCGTGGCCAGCAGTACCGCGACCACCGACATCAACGGCCTGCCGGTCGCCCGCATCGGCGACAAGGTCGTGTGCAGCCAGCACGGCGACACCGTGATCGTGTCCGGTGACCCGACCACCATCATCGACGGCCAGCCGGTCGCCCGCCACGGCGACAAGACTGCCTGCGGGGCGACGTTGATTGCGGCATCGCAGGTTCAGGTGTTTCTCGATTCCGGTGGAGGACGCGGGGGCGCGTCTGGCGCCCCGGGCGGCCAGGCCGGGAAATCCGGTTCGTTGTCGGCGGTCACTTCAACGCCAGCCAGCAACGACGAAGGTGCTGCAAGTGGCGCCGAATACGACGAGCAGATCCAGTTCGTCAACGCCAACGGCGCGAAGCTGGCCGGCGTGGACTACCGGGTCAAGCTGGAGAACGGCGAGATCCGTCAAGGCACCACCGACGTCGACGGCAGGACCGGGCGCATGGCGACCGTGCAGCCAACCCGAATCGTGAGCGCGGAGTTGAGCGCATCCCAAACCTCTTGTTGCATCTTGCATGCTGCGCAGGGTGCAAGCGCGCCGTTGACGCTGCAGGTCAGCGCAGCTACCAATGCGACACAGCTGGGCAGCTCGATCCAGCAGGTAGCTACTCCAGCCGGCACCGCGCGCGGATTGACCTCGGGTGAGATCGCAATGGCGCGGCTCGTGTTCGCCGACTCCGTCGATTACAGCCGGGTAAAGGTCCACAACGGGGAGTACTTGTGGTTCGGCATGCAGCCGAACGACACCGCGATGACGCCGAATGGCGAGATGTACTTCAACGAAAGCTATTTTGAAGAAGATTTTTCGGTCAAGCGCATCGATCTCCAGCACTGGTTCATCCACGAAATGACTCACGTCTGGCAACACCAGCTGGGCTACCCGGTCAAGCTGCGTGGCGCCGTACGGATCGGGCTCTCCTATCGTTACGAGCTGGAGCCGGAAAAGCGGCTAGGCGACTACAACATGGAAGCGCAGGGAAACATCCTTGCGGATTACTTTCTGATCAAGTTCCGCAACGCGCCTGGCGCGATCAGTGAACGGCGCTATTCCCGTGACGCGAATGCGTTGCAGCTCATGGAGGCCGTCCTGGCTGATTTCCTGCGCGATCCGGGCAACAAGGAAAACTTGTCATGATCCTGCCAAGAGTCGTCGCCGCGGCCATTGTTGTACTCGCACTGCTGCCCACCGGGTGCCATGCAAGGCAGCGAATGCTCGATGCGGTCGTCAAACAGTCGGGCGACCTGCCCTGTTTCTCGGTACCGCGTACCGGTTGGCGCGCGACCGAGCTTGAAGTGACCGCATTGGTGGTCACGGAGGTGACTCGCGAAGGAGCTGTCATCTCCCAGCCGTGGGATCCGGGTTTGAGTACACCCCTTCGCGAAGTGACAGTGTCCTCGCGTTCCTGCCTTGTCTATGGCGCTGTTCCAGGTGAGCGCGCGGCCCCGCTTCGACGTGGGGCGCGGTACTCGCTGTTCCTCAATACGTTTTCCCCAGATGGCACCAACAGGCGTTACCGCGCGTATTTCTGTCTTGGCGCGGGCGAGGACGGCGACAAGATCGTGCGTCAGGTGGAATGGGATAAACACGCGCACAAGCGACGCTGGGATGTTTGTGGGCTCGACTCCTGACGGATAAAGAGCATTGAGTCGGCGCTGGCAGGACGAGCCATGCGCTTTGGAAGTTCGTGGGAAAGCAGGGAAGCATCATGGGGACCATCATTCGCAGATTATTGGCCGCACTGCTGGTGACAGCGGTCGTGTGGTTCGCGGTGGTCCTGTATTGGCAGGTCGCGGAGGTCAGTCCGGGTGCGGGCGATCTGGCGTTGTGGCTGCTGGGCCTGCCGCTGGCGCTGCTCGGCGCCTTCCTGTTGCTGCGCTGGGGCCTGCGCCGCCGCGCCGCGCGCGCGGCCACGCCTGCGGCTACGGGCGACCAGGATGAGTCCGCATCGCCAATCGACAGCGGCCCGCAGCCCGATCGCATCGTGCACCTTCTGGCGGGCGCGGCGTGGTTGCGCGCCGGCGCCGGTGGTGCGGCGATCGCCGAGGCGCTGGTCAAGCCGGAGCGGCCGTCGCTGCATCCGCGGCTGAAGGATTCGCTCGGCCTGCCGGCGTTCGCCGCGGCGGTCGAGGACCTCGATCCCGCCGCGATCGAGGCGCCATTGCGGGCGGTGATGGCCGAACCGGAAACCTTCGATCGCGTGTTCGACCAAGAAAGCCTGCGCGCGATCGCGCTGCTCGATCCGGTGGCCGAGGAACTGCTGCTGGCGGCGCTGCCACCGATCTCGCCCGAAGCTGCGGAGCACCTCGCGGCCGGGCACGCTGGATTGCACCCGCACGCGATGCACCACTCGCGTTCGGCGCGCGCGCCGACGCAAGTGGTGGCGGTGGTCGCGGTGCTCAGGGTGCGCCTGTTGCTGCCGGCGGCGTGGGCCCCGGCGGTGCGACAGGCAGCCGGCGAGTGGTTGCGGGCCAAGGCCGCGGCGCTGGGGTTCGTGTCGTCGCAACTGGAGGTCGAGGTGTTGCCGGTCGCCGGTGGCAGCGACAGCTGGCGGATTCTCGACCACCTGATCCAAGTGCAGGCGCGCGATCGCGACGACGACCCGCAACTGCTGCTGGCTGCACATTCGGCGATCGGCGACGCCAGCATCGAGCGCCTCGATGCCCGCCGCGAGCTGCTGGTCAGCGGCCACCCCGAAGGCCTGATTCCCGGCGAGGGCGCGGCCGGCTTGCTGCTGGTCGGCGCCCATGTCGCGACCGACCCGGCGGCACCGGCGCCGCTGCGCCTGCACCGGCTGCTGCGCGGCCAGGCCGGCAGCGGTCGCGGCGCCAGCCGCCAGGCTGCGGAACTGCTGCAGCACGCAATGACCACTGCGGCGCAGCCGGCCGAATCGATCGCCGTGGTGTTCAGCGACGCCGACCACCGCCCCAGCCGCGCGATCGAGATCGCCGGCGCGATCGCCGCTACCCTGCCCGAACTCGACCCGGTCGACGATGCCCGCCACCTCGGCCTGGCCTGTGGCGACCTCGGCGCGGTCGCGCCGCTGGCGCTGCTGGCGGCCGCCGCCGCGCAGGCCGCGCAGGACGAGGCGCCGGTGCTGGCGTTCGGCCTGGCCGATCCACGCGCGCGGGTCGCGCTGGTGCTGTCACCAACCCCGGCGCTCGACGCCGACTCCGCAACCCCCGATTCCGCCGAGGCCGCAGCCGCGGTCGCGGCCACCGCTTGACGACGATGGAAGTACTTGGATGAGCAGTTTCTGGATGAACCTTCGTTACTGGCTGATGGACTACCGCGTGCTCGCCGCACTCGGCATCGCCGCCGCCGCCGCAATCGCCTACTTCGGCGTCGACGGCCTGCTGGCCGCGGGCGGCTGGCTGCTGGTCGCGGTGATTGCCGCGCTGGCGCTGTGGCTGGTGGTGGTGATCGTGCGCAAGGTGCTGGCCAACCGCGCCGCCAAGCGCATCGACAACATGGTGTCCGAGCAGGCCAACCAGGCCGTCAGCGCGGCGACGCCGGCCGCGCGTGGCGACGCCGAGGCCCTGCGCGAGCGCATGGGCGAGGCGGTCAAGGCGATCAAGTCGTCCAAGCTCGGCCAGATGAAGGGCAGCGCGGCGCTGTACGAGTTGCCGTGGTACGTCATCATCGGCAACCCGGCCGCCGGCAAGAGCACCGCGATCCTCAACTCCGGGCTGCGCTTCCCGTTCGAGGACAACCGCAGCAACGTCATCCACGGCCTCGGCGGCACCCGCAACTGCGACTGGTACTTCACCACCGAAGGCATCGTGCTCGACACCGCCGGCCGCTACTCGGTCAGCGCCGAGGACCGGCTGGAGTGGCTGACCTTCCTCGACCTGCTGAAGAAGAACCGCCCGCGCGCGCCGATCAACGGCGTCATCATCGCCGCCTCGATCGCCGAGCTGTCGGGCAGCAAGCCCGAGTTCGCGATCGACCTGGCCAAGAACCTGCGCCAGCGCGTGCAGGAGCTGACCGAGCGGCTGGAGGTGCACGCGCCGGTCTACGTGGTGTTCACCAAGGCCGACCTGATCTCCGGCTTCAGCGACTTCTTCCGCGGCCTCGACCCGGCCGAGCGCGAGAACGCCTGGGGTGCGACGCTGCCGTTCGACGTTAACGGCGAGACCGATGCGCTGGCCGCGTTCGACAGCCATTTCGACGAACTGTCCGACGGTTTGCGCGAGATGAGCCTGGCGCAGATGGCGATGAGCCGCGGCCGCGAGGTCGGTCCCGGCCTGCTGACGATGCCGATGGAGTTCGCCGGCATCAAGCCGGCGCTGCGCACCTTCATCGCCACCCTGTTCGAGGAAAACCCCTACCAGTTCAAGCCGGTGTTCCGCGGCTTCTACTTCACCAGCGCGCTGCAGGAAGGCGTCGCGGTGCAGCCGGCGTCGGAGCGGGTCGGCCGCCAGTTCGGTCTGGCCGGTGGCGCCAACCTCGAGGCCTTGCCGCCCAACGACAGCAGCCACTTCCTGCTCGGCCTGTTCCGCAAGGTGATCTTCGCCGACAAGCAACTGGTGCGGCAGTATTCCAATCCGGGCCGGACCAAGCTGCGCTACGCCGCGTTCCTCGGCGCGGTGCTCGCGCTCGGCGTCGCGCTGACCGGCTGGACCTGGTCGTACACCAGCAACCAGCAACTGGTCGCCGACGTCCGCGCCGACCTCGACAAGGCGGTGGCGATGCAGCAAGGAGAGGTCGGGCTGCAGTCGCGGATCGAGGCCTTGCTGGTACTGCAGGACCGCTTGGAGCAGTTGCAGGCCTGGCGCGACGACCACCCGGTCAGCCTCGGTCTGGGCCTGTACCAGGGCGAGGCGATCGAGGCCAAGCTGCGCGACGAATACTTCCACGGCATGCGCCAGCTGATGCTGGTGCCGGTCGGGACCAAGCTTGAAAGCTTCCTCGGCGAGGTCATCGCCCGTCGCGGCGAGCTCAAGCCGCCGTCGGTGGCCGGCCGCAGCGCCGATGACGATGCCCAGCTGGCCGATGCCGCACAGGCCGGTGATCCCGGCTTGTACCAGGACGCCTCGCCGACCGATTCGCAGGACGCCTACAACGCGCTCAAGACCTACCTGATGCTGGGCGACCGCACCAAGGTCGAGCCCACCCACCTCAGCGACCAGCTGACCCGCTTCTGGCGCGGCTGGCTGGAGGCCAACCGCGGGGCGATGCCGCGCGAGGACTTGCTGCGTGCCGCCGGCCGGCTGATGACGTTCCACGTGCAGCAGGCGCAGCGCGCCGACTGGCCGCAACTGGAAACCAAGTACAGCCTGGTCGATGACAGCCGGCAGGCGCTCAAACAGGTGATGAAGGGCACCCCGGCACGTGACCGCGTGTACGCGCAGATCAAGGCGCGCGCGGCGACCCGCTTCAGCCCGATCACCGTCGCCGCCCTGCTCGGCGAGGACGCCGCCAGGCACGCCGCGATCACCGGCAGCCACCAGATCCCCGGCACCTTCACCCGCGAGGCGTGGGAGAACTACGTCGAGGATGCGATCAAGGAAGCCGCCAACACCGAACTGTCGAGCACCGACTGGGTGCTGGAAGCGACCGTGCAGAACGACCTGACCCTCGCCGGCAGCCCGCAGCACATCGCCAAGGAACTGACCGCGCTGTACAAGGCCGACTACGCCAGCGAATGGAGCCGGTTCCTGCGCGGCGTCAGCGTCGCCCGCTTCGACACCTTCGAGGACGCGGTGGCGCAGATGAACCGCCTCGGCGACCCGGCCAACTCGCCGTTGCGGGCACTGCTAGAAGCGGTCAACCAGCAGACCGTGTGGGACAACCCGGAGGCGCAGAGCGCGGTCGCGGGCGAGGCCAGGAGCGGCATCGTGGCCTGGTTCAACCGGGTCATCATGCGCCGCAACCCGACCTCGATCGCGGTCGAGGTCGACCCGGAAACCGGGCAGAAGGTCGCGGTCGCCGCCGGCCCGATCGGGCAGCAGTTCGACGGCCTGGCCAGGCTGCTGGTCGAGCGTGACGGCAACCCGGCGCTGCTGGACCAGTACTTCGAGGCGCTCGGCAAGGTCCGCAGCCGCTTCAACGCGATCAAGACCCAGGGCGACCCGGGCCCGGGCGCGCGCGAGTTGATGCAGCAGACCCTCGACGGCGAAGGCTCCGAGCTGGCCGTGGCGCTGGGCCTGGTCGATGAGCAGATGCTCAACGGCCTCGCCGAGGACCAGCGCAATACCCTGCGGCCGCTGCTGCTGCGCCCGCTGATCCAGAGCTTCGCGGCACTGGTGCGGCCAACCGAGGGCGAGATCAACCGGACCTGGGCGGCGCAGGTGTACCAGCCGTTCGAAACCGGCATCGGCCAGAAATACCCGTACGCACCGGATGCCACGGTCGAGGCGGCGTCCGCCGACATCGAGCGGATCTTCGGCAGCGCCGGCGCCATCGCCAAGTTCGGCGAGGCCGCGCTGGGCTCGCTGGTGATCCGCCGCGGCAACAGCCTGACCCCGCGCCAGTGGGCCGACATCGGCATCAACCTGCGGCCGGAACTGGTCGCCAACTACGGTCGGTGGGTCGGCGCCAGCGCCACCGCCGACGGCCCGACGATGGTGATCCAGCTGCTGCCGCTGGGCGCGCAGGGGCGCGAGTACACGGTCAATATCGACGGCCAGCAGATGCGCTACCGCAACACACCGCCGCAATGGACCACGTTCCAGCTGCCCGGCCAGGGTGTGCCGGGCGTGCGGATCACCGCGGTCACCGGCGATGGCCGCACGGTCGACGTGTTCACCCACGCCGGCGACAACGCGATGGTCGAGATGTACGCCGCCGCCGAGAAGAAGGCGCTCGGCAAGCAGCACTACCAGCTGACCTGGAGCGGTGGCGGCGCCAGTGTCTCGGTCGAGCTGAAGATCGTCTCGGTGGTACAGCCCAACAGCGGCGCCAACGACGCGCTCGGCCTGCAGTTGCCGGCGCTGGTGGCCGGTGCGGCCCCGGTGCAGCCGGCGGGTGCGGCGAGCACAGCCGCCGCCGCGGGAGCGCAATGATGGTCGTCGCCGAGACCGCGTTCGCGCTGAGCTACTTCGGCAAGCTGCCCAGCCGCGGCGACTTCGTCCGCACCCCGGAGAACCACCAGTTGATGGTGATGCTCGACCGCTGGGCCGGCGGCGGGCTGGAACTGCTGGCGACCGACCCCGGCTGGAAGCAGCTGTACGACCAGGCGCCGCCGCTGCATTTCGCCTTCCTCGGCTCGCGCAGCAAGCTGGCGATCGGTGGTCATTTCCTGCCCAGCCGCGATGCCTCGCAGCGGCGCTTCCCGTTCCTGACCGCGACCCGTTTCGAGGTGACCCAGCCGCTGCCATTCATCGCCCGCAGCCCGCTGGCGCTGTCGCGGCTGTGGACCAGCCTGGCCCGGCTCGGCCAGCAGGCGGTCGCGGCCGAGGACGCCACCGAGGTGCTGCGCACGCTCGGCGAAACCCGGGTCACCATCAGCCCCGACCCGCAGGTCTACGACGCCCCGTTCAACGACTTCATCGACCTGCAGGACATCGGCTCGCTGCAGGACCTGCTGCGCCAGTCCGGGCACCCGCAACTGCAGCTGCGCTGGGTGATCCCGGCGCTGGGCCTGCTGATGCAGCCGCTGGTCGCCGGTGGCGCCGGCCAGATCGACAAGGGCCTGGCGCTGCCGCTGCCGCGCGATGCGCTGTACCGGCCACTGGTCGCGGCGTTCTGGCTCGACCTGGTCGGCGGCTTCCTCGGCCGCTCCGACTTCGAGCTGATGCTGCTGGTGCGCGATGGCATCGGCGAGGTCGGCCCACAACTGCTGATCGGCTTCAACGGCGCCGACGGCCGCACCGTGCAGGCCGCGCTCGATCCGCAGATCGCGGCCGAGCGGATCATCCGCATCGACGATGCCGAATGGGTCGACGACCAGATCGGCGGCGACTACGCGCTCAACAAGCTGGTCAGCTACATCGAGCGCGACGACCTGTCGCTGCGCGTGGCCCGCAAGGCGTTCAACGAGACCTTCCTCGGAACCTGACATGCAAGCAAGCAATCGTTCGACCCCATCCCTCCGCCGTGCCCTGTTCGCGGGCCTGCTGCTCGCCACCACGGGCGTCGTGCCGCTCGCCCTGGCGCAGACCGCGCCGGCGCCGGTCGCGGCCGCGCAACCGGTGATCGCCGCCGGCACCGTGCCCGACGAGGCGACCAAGGCCGCGGTACTTGGCCGCCTGCGCGAGCTGTACGGTGCCCAGCGCGTGGTCGACCGGATCGAGGTCGACGCGGTGATCGCGCCGCCGAACTGGCGCGAGCGGGTGGTGGCGATGCTCGGCCCGGACCTGCAGCAGGTCTCCGGCGGCGAGCTGAAGATCGACGGCAACAGCGTGCGCATCAGCGGCCAGGTCGGCAACGAGGCCGAGCGCCAGCAGGTGACCAGCGCGCTGGCGACCGCCGCCGGCCCCAGCTACCTGGTCAAGAACGCCCTGCGCGGTGGCGGCAACGCCAAGCAGGACCTGCTCGACGCGGCCCTGGCCGACCGCATCATCGAGTTCCGGAGCGGCAGCGCGACCCTGACCCCGGCCGGCACCGCGATCCTCGACGAGATGGTGGTCGCGCTGCAGCAGGTCGGCGACCAGCAGGTGCAGGTGATCGGCCACACCGACGATGTCGGCCGGCGCGAGGCCAACGTCGCCCTGAGCCTGCAGCGCGCGATCGCGGTCAAGGCCTACCTCGAAGGCCACGGCGTCGCCGCCGATAACCTCAGCGTGCAGGGCTTCGGCCCCGACCGGCCGATCGCCGACAACGCCACCGACGAAGGGCGCGCGCGCAACCGCCGGATCGAATTCCGGGTGCTCTGAGGGACATCCGCAGCCGGGTGCCGTCCTGCGGATGCGGGACACGACGGCGGCAAGGTCCGTCGCCGGGTTGCAGTGCGCTCAGCCGGTCAGTTCGACCCACGCCGGCGCGTGGTCGCTCGGCCGCTCCCACGTCCGCGGCTCGCGATCGATGGCTGCGCTGGCGCAGCGTGCGCGCAACGCGTCCGAGACCAGGGTCAGGTCGATCCGCAGGCCGAGGTCGCGGCGGAATCCGGCCTGGCGGTAGTCCCACCAGCTGAACACCCCGGCATCGTCGTTATGGAGGCGGAATGCGTCATGCAGGCCGAGGTCAAGCAGCCGCTGCAGCGCCGCGCGCTCGGCGGTCGAGGTCAGGATGTGGTGTTCGTTCCAGACTTCCGGGTCGTGCACGTCGCGCGCGTCGGGAGCGATGTTGAAGTCGCCCAGCACCACCAGTTGCGGGTGGCGCTGCAGTTCGTCGGCGACCCAGTCGTGCACCGCGTCGAGCCAGCGCAGTTTGTAGGCGTACTTGTCGGTGCCGACGTCCTGGCCGTTGACCACGTACAGGTTGATCACCCGCACGCCGCCGACGGTGGCCGCGATCACCCGCTTCTGCTCGTCGTCGAAGCCGGGAATACCGACCTGCACCTCGGTCGCCGGCTCGCGCGAGAGGATCGCCACGCCGTTGTAGGTCTTTTGCCCGGAGAACACGCTGCGGTAGCCGAGTTCCGCCAGCGCGGTGTCGGGGAACTTGTCGTCGGTGAGCTTGGTTTCCTGCAGGCCGACTACGTCGGGCGCGGCGCTGGCGAGCCATTGCTGCAGGTGTGGCAGGCGGACGTTGAGCGAATTGACATTCCACGAGGCGATCTTCATCGGCGCAGTTTAGCCGGGTGCCGCCGCGCACGAGGGCATCGGCTAAAATCGCGGCATGAACATCCGCCCGTTCCTCGACCATACCCCTACCCTCGGCGCCCGCGTCTACGTTGACCCCGCCGCCACCGTGATCGGCCACGTCGTCCTCGGCGACGATGTCTCGATCTGGCCCGGCTGCGTGGTGCGCGGCGACGTCAACTCGATCGAGATCGGCGCGCGCACCAACGTCCAGGACGGCACCATCGTCCACGTCACCCACGAGGGGCCATTCACCCGGCCCGGCGGCTTCCCGACCGTGATCGAAAACGATGTCACCATCGGCCACGGCGCGATCATCCACGCCTGCCGGCTGGAGGAGTTCTGCCTGGTCGGGATGGGCGCGACCGTGCTCGACGGCGCGGTGGTGTCGCGCTACGGCTTCGTCGGCGCCGGCGCGGTGGTGTCGCCCGGCAAGACCGTCGGCGAGGCCGAGCTGTGGCTGGGCAATCCGGCACGGTTCGTGCGCAAGCTCAAGGACCGCGAGATCGAGCAGCTGCAGTACAGCGCGCAGCACTACATGCGGTTGAAGGACGAGTACCTGCGGATGGGGTGACGCTCTGCGTTCCCTGCGCCTGGGCGCGAATGTTCCCGCTTCTGCAAACGCCACCGATGGGCGAATCGCTAGCCCGGTCGGGTTAGTCGTTCCATTTCGCCCAATGCCGCCATCGCTTGGTCGCGGCTACTCGCACACATGTCCGGGCCGGGTCGCAGCGACGCGCAGAACGCCGGCCGCTCCGCCTTGCCGAACAGCTTGCAACGCAGCTGCGCATCGAGTTGCACGCAGGCGACACCCGCTGGCTTGCCATCCGGCATGCCGGGAATCGGCGAGGTGATCGAGGGCGCGATGCAGCACGCGCCGCAGTGGGCGCGGCAATCCATGGTCTTGTATGGGCCTGCCGGCCGTCAGCCCGGCACCGCCAGCGCCGATTCACGCGCGCGTAGTTCCGCGTATACCGCGTCGGCGTCGGGGCGCACGTCGTGCCAGCACTTGAAACTCTCGGCCGCCTGCTCGACCAGCATCCCCAGGCCATCGATGGTGTGATCGGCACCGGCGGCGCGTGCCCACGTCAGGAAACCGATCGCGGCTTCGCCGTAGCCGAGGTCGACCGCGTCGCAGCGCGGCGCGATCAACGAGGCGGGCAACGGGAAATGGCCGTCGGCCGAACGCGCGATCGAGGTCGCGTTGATGATCAGGTCGAACGAACCGATCGTGCCGAGGTCCTCGAAATAGCGTGGATGCACCCGCATCGGCTCGCCCAGTGCGTCGGCCAGTGCATCGGTGCGGTCGCCGCTGCGGTTGACGATGAACAGATCGGCGATGCCGGCGTCGAGCAACGCTGGGGCAACGCCGTGCGCGGCGCCGCCGGCACCGATCAGCAGCACCTTGCGCGAACGCAGGTCCTGGCCGTGGCGGTCGGTGAGGTCGCGGACCAGTCCGACGCCGTCGGTGTTGTCGCCGTCCCATCCGGTGGCGGTCCGGATCAATGTGTTGACGACGCCGGAACGGCGCGCGCGTTCGCCGAGGTTGCCGCAGAGCGCCGCCGCGCGCCGCTTGTGCGGCAGGGTGATGTTGGCACCGACGCCACCGTGGGCGGCGAACTCGGCGAGCGCGGCGTCGAAGTCGTCGGGTGCGGCATCGATCGCGACGTACTCGAGCGGGATGCGGGTCTGCCGCGAGAACGTGGCATGGATGAACGGCGACAGCGAATGGGCGACCGGGTGGCCGATCACGGCGTAGCGCGGAGTGGACATGGTGACCTCGCTTAGACTGGGGCGACATGGGTCACGACGGCTGCCGCCGGGGTGACATTCGACGAAGCGGTACCAAGGGAGACGTACGATGCGCGCACGCACGGCCTTGCTGGCCTCCAGTCTACTCGCCGGCGTGTTAATCGCGGGCAGCGCCGCGGCGTGGTTGTCGGAGTTCGGCATCGAGGGCATGCGGGTGGTCTCGACTCCGGCCAGCGAGGTCCGCGCCAGCGTCAGTCCGGATGGCCAGCGCATCGTCTGGGGCAGCACCGATCGCGAAGGCGGCGCCGGTGGCTGGGATCTGTGGCAGGCCCGATTGAAGGATGGCCGCTGGCAGGACGCCGCGCCGCTGTCGATCAACTCCGATACCAATGATTTCGACCCGATGTTCAGCGCGGATGGCCGCTGGCTGTATTTCTTCTCCAACCGCGATGGCGGCATGGGTGGCGACGACCTGTATCGCGTCGCCGTCCGCGCCGACGGCCATGGCGCGGTCGAGAACCTCGGTCCCGGCGTCAACAGTGCAGGTAACGAGTGGGCGCCGACACCGGGCGCCGATGGCCGGCACCTGCTGTTCGCCAGCGATGGCCACGGCGGCGTCGGTGGCCACGACCTGTTCGTCGTGCGCTGGGATGGCACCGCGTTCGTCGAGCCGCGCGCGCTGGCGGGGATCAATACCGATGCCGACGAATTCGACGGTGCCTGGCTCGGCGACGGCAAGGCGATCGTGTTCGCGCGCTCGACCGATGTCGAGAACGATCCGATCCAGCTGCAGCTCGCGCAATGCGATGGCCGCCGCTACACCGATGCGGCGCCGCTGGAGCTGTCGTTCAACACCGCCGATGGCACGACCCTCGGGCCGGCGCTGGACTGGAACAAGCCCGGCGAATTGCTGGTCAGCGGCCGTGCGAAGTCGCCGCGCGCGGGCAAGATGGACATCTATCGAATGAAGGCCCCGACGGTGACCGGGCACGCCGGCTGCGTCGAATAGCCGGTCACGGCGCCGGTCCCGATCCGCGTCCTGTAGGAGCGGCTTCAGCCGCGATCCGGAACCGGCGCGGACGGCCGACCTTCCGATCGCGGCTGAAGCCGCTCCTACGAAAGCGGCAGCCGGCGCGTAGCTTGGCGGGTGGCATGCCGCTCACCCCTCGCGCAGCCACCGCGCCGCGTCCAGCGCGAAGTAGCTCAACACGCCATCCGCGCCCGCGCGCTTGATGCTCGTCAGCGCCTCCAGCACGCAGCCGCGCTCGTCGATCCAGCCGTTCTGCGCTGCCGCCTTCAGCATCGCGTACTCGCCGCTGACCTGGTAGACGAAGGTCGGCACGCCGAACTCGTCCTTCACCCGGCGCACGATGTCGAGGTAGGGCATGCCCGGCTTGACCATCACCATGTCGGCGCCCTCGTCGAGGTCGAGCGCGACCTCGTGCAGGGCCTCGTCGCTGTTGCCCGGGTCCATCTGGTAGGTCTTCTTGTCGGCCTTGCCGAGCGCTCCGGCCGATCCGACCGCATCGCGGAACGGGCCGTAGAACGCGCTGGCATACTTGGCCGAGTAGGCCAGGATGCGGGTGTGGATATGGCCCTCGACCTCCAGCGCGCCGCGGATCTGGCCGATCCGCCCGTCCATCATGTCGCTGGGGGCGACCACGTCGGCACCGGCGGCGGCGTGCGACAGCGCCTGCTTGACCAGCACCTCGACGGTTTCGTCGTTGATGACGTAGCCGTCGGCATCGAGCAGGCCGTCCTGGCCGTGGCTGGTGTAGGGGTCGAGGGCGACGTCGGTAATCACACCGAGCTGGGGGAAACGCTGCTTCAGCGCACGCACCGCGCGCTGAAGCAGACCGTCGTCGTCCCATGCGGCGGCGGCATCGAGCGACTTGGCTTCCGGCGCGGTCACCGGGAACAGCGCCAGCGCCGGGATGCGCAGTTCGCAGGCCTGCTCGGCGACTTTCAACAGCTCGTCGATCGACAGCCGCTCGATGCCGGGCATCGACGCGACCGCCTCGCGACCCTGCAGCTCGTGCACGAACACCGGGTAGATCAGGTCGTTGGCGGTCAGGACCGTCTCGCGCATCAAGCGGCGCGAGAACTCGTCGCGGCGCATCCGCCGCGGGCGCGTGTAGGGGTGGCTGCTCATGGAGCGCGATTCTACGCCCCGGCGCGCGACGGTTGGACGTGCTGCATGTAGGAGCGGCTTCAGCCGCGATCTGGGATCGCTACGAGCGAACGGTTCCAGATCGCGGCTGAAGCCGCTCCTACGACCGCAGGAAGTCCAGTCGGACAAGGATGGCTAGATGATCCCGCCGCCCAGGCTCAGCCGGACGATGCCGACGATGATCACGATGCCGTTGAGCACCAGGCCGGCCTTGGCCCGGCCGCGGTTCTCGCTGCGGGTCACGGCAATGCCGATCGCGGCGATGATCGCGCCGATGGTCGCGAACGGGATCAGGAACCAGTTGCCCCAACCCAGCAGCGGGATCAGCGCGATCACCATCCAGACCATCGCCACCACGCCCCAGAGCAGGCTGATCAATCCCATTTCAAAGTCTCCATCTTGCGTTGTGTCCATGGTCGCCCGCGGGGCGGCACCGCGCACGGCTCAAAGGTCATGCACACCGTCGATCTCGATCCGCAGCTCGCGCCGGCAGACCGCCGCCTGCAGCACCAGGCGGGGCACGGACGGGGCGAGGCGGTCGTTCAGCAACACCTTCACGTGGTCGAGCTCGGCGGCGTCGCGCACGTAGACCTTCAGGCGTGAGCCCGGGCCGAAGTGCAGCGGCAGTTCCGGCCGTCGGGCGTGGGCCGTTGCGAGCAGGCTGTCGAGGTTGGCGAGGGTTTCGTCGAGCTGGGTTTCGACCGAGTCCGCGTGCAGTGACTGGTGGCCGACGATCGCCGCCGTGCCCGACAGCAGCAGCGGCATGCTGGACCCGGCCGGCGGCAGCATCGCGCGGGCGAAGCTGGGCGGTTGCGGGCCGTACTGGCGTGGGTAGCGGTAGGCGCTGAGTTGGCGCGGATTTTCCAGCGGCACGCCGGGCGCCTTGGCCGACAGCCAGTACACCTGGAGGCGGCGCCGGCCATCGAGCCGGCCGATCGCGGTGGCGGCCGGCAGCGAAGTCGGTTCGAATGCACCCAGGCCCACCGCGCGACCGACGCAGAATTGGCGGTAGCGCTCCTCGTCGCCGTCGCCGAGGGTGATGCCGTCCAGGTAGTTCCAGATCCTCAGCAGGTGCGGGTAGCCATGCCCGGCAACGAACCCGAGCAGCTGGCGGTAGGCCGCCCCGGCCGCCGTGCTGATGTCGTTGTCGTCCGGTTCGTCGAGCTCGATCGCGCCGAACTGCAGGTGGCCGTCCGTGGCCCAGGCGATGTCGCCTTCACGCCCGTGCCGGACCGGCGCTTGCCCGCGCCAGATCTCGAAGGGCGCGGGACCGTGCGGTTGCAGGCCAACCAGCAGATAGCGCGGGTCGTCGTGCGTGGGCGCGCCGTCGCCGAACCCGAACACGGCGAGGGTGTCGTCGGCCGCGAGCAACGCATCGAGATCGCCTTCCACGTAGTCGACCGCAAGTAGTGCGCCCCGCACGCTGGAGTGCGCCGCCGCCGTCACGATGCCGGCTCCGTCTGTGCGCGCGCATCCGCATTCGCGTCCGACCGTGCATCCATCTGCGTGTCCGCTTGCGCACCCGGTTGCAGGGTTTCATCGCCGAACCGGACCGAGGCCTGCCGGCGCCGATGCAGCCAGCCCCGCAACGCGGCCGGGGCCATCCGCAACGCGGTCAGGGCGTAGATCAGGCGGAACAGTCGCAGCCGACGCAACACGTCGCGGTTGTCGAACACGTCGCCGGCCAGCATCGAGATCACCGCCTGCTCGACTTTCCACAGGTTGCGCGGCGAGTTGAACAGCTGCTGCATCACCGGCGTATTGAAGCGGTAGATGAACCAGCTGAAGTGCTTCATGCCGCGTCGGTGGCGGCGCTCCATTGCCTGTTGCAGTTGCGTCTCGCGGGCCGGTTCGCGCAATGCGCCGTCGACCACGGCCGCGCCCTGCTCGGCGCTGTCCATCGCCAGGTAGACACCGGAGGAGAACACCGGGTCGAGGAACGCGAACGCGTCGCCGACCATCAACCAGCCGGGGCCGTGCATGCGCTCGCAGGTATACGAGTAGTTGCCGGTGACGTGGACTGGCGCGACCCGCTGGGCGTTGGCCATGCGCCGCCAGACCGAGGGTTCGGACTGCAGCGATTGCAGCAGGAAGGCCTCGGTGTCGCCGCGACGTTGCTTGAGGTATTCGGGGAAACACACCGCGCCGACACTCATCACGTCGTCCTGCAGCGGGATCAGCCACATCCAGCCGTGGTCGAAACGCTGGATGGTGATGTTGCCGGCATCGTCGCCGTCGCGTCGCTGCACGCCGGTGAAGTGGCTGAAGATCGCCGCCGACTGGTGCTCGGGATTCTTGCGCTTGAGCTTGAGCTGGCGGCCCAGCAGGGCATCGCGGCCGGTGGCATCCACCAGGTAGCGCGGCTGGAACTGCAGCGTGGCTCCATCGGCATCGTGGGCCAGCACCTGCGACGGCCGGCCATCGGCATCGAACTCGACGCGATCGACCGTGACCTGCTCGCGCGCATCGACCCCATTGTCGCGCGCATGGCCGAACAGCATCCGGTCGAACTGCTCGCGCTTGACCTGGTAGGCGTAGCCGAACTGCGCGTCGAGTGCGCGGTTGAACTGGAAGGTGTTGTAGTTGTCGTCATCGACCGGGAATTCGGCACCCGGCTTGAACGTGCCGATCTCGCGGACCTGGTCGAGCACGCCGAGGCGCTCGAGAATCGGCAGGTTCATCGGCAGCAGCGACTCGCCGATGTGGAAGCGCGGGTGCCGTGCCTTCTCCAGCAACGTGACCTGCCAGCCCTTGCGGGCAAGCAGGGTGGCGATGGTCGAGCCGCCTGGACCGCCGCCGATGACGAGCACGTCGGGCCGGGCGATGTCGGGGCTGGGATGGGCCTGCGGGTGGGTCGTGGAATGTGCCGGGGCGACGCGGTTGGCGCCGTCGGCGGAAGCGGGGTCGGTCATGCCGGCCATGATAGCCGTGGCCCGTGCACGCGTCGCAGTTGCGCCGTGACCCGCGATCACCGATTGTTTCCGCTTTCTCCGATCCGGAAACCACAGATGTCCGCACAAAGCCCCGCCGAACACGAACTGGCGCAGTTGCTGGTCGAAAGCCTGAACCTGGAAGGCGTCGACGCCGCGCAGATCGATCCGGAGGCGCCGTTGTTCGGTGACGGGCTGGGCCTGGACTCGATCGACGCGCTGGAACTGGCGCTGGCGATCAGCAAGAAATACGGCTTTCAGCTGCGCTCCGACAGTGAAGAAAACCGGCGGATATTCGCTTCCTTGCGCGCGCTGTCTGCGCATATCGAGCTGAACAAGGCGGCCTGACCGCGACCGAATCCGGTCCTGCCCGATGTCGAGTCCACTCGCCGCATTGCGACTGTTGCTGGCGGTCGCCTATCCGTTGCTGGCTCACTGGGCCAGCGTTGATGGCAGCGGATGGGTCGCCGCATTGGCACTCATCGACCTCGCGGTGATCGTGCTGCTGTGGCCACTGGCTCACGGCCGCGGCTGGGCCTGGCTGCTGCTGGCGCTGATCGGAGCCGGCCTGTGGGCCCTGCACGACAGCGGGATGCTGGCGTTGCTGCTGCTTGCACCGCCGGTTGTCTTTACCGGCTTGCTGTCATGGTGGTTCGGCCGAAGCCTGCGTGCCGGCCGGGTGCCGCTGATCAGCCGGATCGTCTCCGGCCTGGAAGGCTGCGAGCCGGCCGCGCTCAAGCCCGAACTCAAGCACTACACCCGTCGTCTCACCGTCATCTGGTCCGGACTGCTGGCCGCGCTGGCACTGACCAACACCACATTGGCGCTGGTCGCGGTGCCCGATGGCGTGCTGATGCGGCTGGGTTATCCGCCGCTGCTGTCGGTTTCGCAGGATGCGTGGTCGTGGTTTGCCAACCTGCTGGACTACGGCATCGTCGGCGGCTTCTTTGTTGGCGAGTACATCTATCGCAAGCACCGCTTCCCGGATCGGCCGTACCAGAGTTTCCCGGATTTTCTGCGGCGGATGGCAGCATTGGGGCCGGGGTTCTGGCGGACGTTGTTTGATTAGTGCGATTGTTGCGCGTATGCGGGCAAGCGGCGCTTCCATTGATCATGGAAGCTGTTTCTCGACCAGGCCCGCGGGCACTCTAGCAGTGCTGCCCTGCGACTTATCGGGTTGGAAGCAATACGATCAGTTCGCAGAAGCGCGGAGTTCGGATGGGAGCTTCCAGTTCTTCAACGATATCGCCCTCGGGTGAATACGCGAAGTACTCGAGTTCCTGATCGCAACGCTCTATTGACGTTGCGGTAAGGGTGCTGGTGGTCAGCCGTCCCCACCCCTCATCCCGAAGAAGCTCCGACGCTTTGTACACGCGCCAAGGTGTGCCGTCTGGTCGATACTCCACCAAGGCGGCGGCAAGCCCGGTCGCGACCTCTTCCGCTCCTTGGGATATGTAAACGAAAACTACGCCGGAAAGTCCCTCGAGACGCACGCGGCTGACGGGCTTGGCCATTTGACCAGCGTTTGGCATGGAGCTGAGCCGATCGAACTGGCCCGGCAGGATTGCCGGGGCTTTGCAAGCGGTATCGATCTGCGGAACGCCCTGCCAGTAAAACTCGCCACCGGATTCCACGGCGATGTATTGCGCGAGCCGCTCCACGTCGATGATGGTGGTCTCGACAATGGGAAACCAGTCCAACTCCACATGGCAATCGGCCATGGGGGGTTCGTTGTCACTGCGTCCAACAATTAAAGCGAGACACATCACAGTGGCGCATCTGGTCAACCTATTCATTCGGCGACAGGAGAGAAGAAGATTCCACGCCGGAAATCACATGCTCTACGCGTGTTGTGGCTAGCACGTGCGTCACTTCCCTCAACTTGCATCCGTGACCAGCAATGAAGTGCTGTCTGATTCCGTGTCAGAATGCCCTTACTGACCACTTCTCGCTTCAAGCACTTGATCTATGGCATCTGCCGACTTCACGGGGAAGTTCACGCTCTGTCCCTCGCTTACCCCATCAAAACCCTCGCCAATCGTCTTTTCCACTTCCGGCAAGCGTTTTAACTCGCGGGGCTCCTTAAGGCTGTGTTTCAAATTCTGATCGAAAACATAAGTGCGATAATAGTCTCCGGTTGTGCCCATCCCGGAGTGCCGGATCTCCCATCGAGAGAGTATAAGAATCTCCATGTCCGAATCGGCATCTACGTTTCTGAGCAGAACCGATTCAATATGAGGTGGGCCACCTTCGGGAAGTATCGAGCCAACAAACAGCATCTTGTTTTTCCCGTCGGGATTTAGTGCGTACGCCTCTATGTGTCTACCGTCGCCTTCCCCGACATAAAAAAAATAAATGACAGAGCACTCCCCCAGCAAGGACATTCTAACTGGGGCGTGAGCGCTCCCCAGCGCCGGGCCATGGCGGCCGAAGGCCCAGGCGTTGGTAGCTAGTAACAATAATGTAGTCAGCGCGAGCACGCGTCTAATCATCGCTAAATTCATCAAAGGTGCCCGCGCTCCAGATGAGCTCGAAGTGCTGCCAGCGTGCATTGTAACTGTCAGTGTACTTGTTAATGATCTTTGTGATCGCATCTACCTGTTCCCTTTCTGAGCCTTGGTCGGCTATCGCATACAGACCATGCTTGAGCCAAAAGAAAACTGCTGAACGTGTTGCGTGCTTCGGTTCCGCAAGAAGCTCGGGGCTACTGATAAAGTCAGGTGAGTCGTTCCAGTATGTCCCGTATGCATCTTGAAAGTCTTGGTAGTTGCCACGGCCAGTTAATTGTTTGAGTCCTCTGCCCTGGTATTTCCACCCGTCTCCACTCGCTAGGTCTCCGTTTCCATTTCGCCCGGCATACGCCCGGTTGGCGATCGCCTGTGGATCGGCCGGGTGATCTTGTGATCGGCCATACATTACCGCTTCTTCGGGGTTGCGACGAAAGTACGAAAAGATCGATCTCAACGCGGTGACGGAATAATTGAAGTTTTCAACTATGCGAGCGGAAGATCCAGTCTCCTCTCGAACTTGAGCAAAAAAGTGCGTTAGTCGTAGCTTCGTA
Organism: Lysobacter sp. F6437; assembly: GCF_052547215.1. Lineage (NCBI taxonomy): Bacteria > Pseudomonadati > Pseudomonadota > Gammaproteobacteria > Lysobacterales > Lysobacteraceae > Lysobacter > Lysobacter sp. F6437. The sequence goes on along the minus strand of NZ_JBQWRB010000001.1, from coordinate 1,778,389 downwards.
TCGAGCTTGTATTTCTTTAGATCGGAGTTCAGTTCGTCAGCTATTGCTTTCAGGTGCTGGTCATCGCTGTCTGGAAAAATGCTCTTCATCATGGGTAGCGTGATCAGGACCTGTTTGGCCAAAACAATTTCCACGACATCCGTCTGCGAAGACGGCGTCAAATACCACTCCGCTACCCATTCCTTTCGGTCCGGAAAATACCCAGCCCTCGTCGATCTTCCGTTCTCCGGCTGCCAGCTCATAGGGAGTTCTCCCTGGTCGGCCTAATTGCATGTATTTTCAGGCGCTCCATTGAAATGCCCTGCTGGAGGGCGATCATCCCATTTTCATCCGTTTTCCCACGGATGATTGCGCCATCGGCACGAACGATTTTGTAATCGTAGTGCTTGGCTATCGTTCCGTCGCTAAACTTCAGTCGCAACTGTTCATCGAATCTGGTTTGTGGCCAGCCATTCAGCTCGTGGCTCAGCGAAGCGCCACCCACAAATGACTTCTTCCCCGCATGCACGGTGATGCTGCCGGGGCAGGCGATGGCGATGTTGCCGCCTTCGATGGTGATGGATGCGCCGCCTTCGGTGGACAGGTGGACGGTCTTGCCGGCGGCCAGTTCGACTTCGGCGTTGGCGCTGATGAGCGTCAGCTGGTCCTTGGCCTGCAGCTTGGCGCTGTCGTGTTGCGCTTGCAGGACCAGTTCGGCTTCGGCGCTGACCAGGGCCAGGCTGTCGGCGGCGGTGGCCTGGCCTTCGACCGCACCGGCCAACCAGCCGATGGCTTGGCCGGCGTGGATGCGCAGGTCGCCGGCGATGGCGGCGTTGGCCGATTGGCCGGACGCGACGGTCAGCGTTTCGCCGACGCTCCAGTGCAGGCACTGGCCGGCCACGAAGCCGATCCCCGCCGGGGCGGTCAGGCCGAGCAGGGCGTCGCCGCTGTGGGGGACGCGATCTTGGCCGACGGCCGGGCTGCGGTTGGGGGCGTCGGCTTGGCCCTTCGCAAGCTCGGTGCCGTCGACCACGGTGGCGGCGCTGGTATGCAGGGCCTTGAGCGGGGCGGCATCGTCGATCAGCGCCGGCTGGTTGGCCTTGTCCGCGCCCTGGTGGGCGGCCAGTTTGACGGTCAGGTGGGTGCGGGCGATGTCGCTGAAGCTCTGGCCCAGTTGGGCGGCCTGCTTGAGCAGGGCACTGGCAGCGAGGTGCTCGCCGGCCGGGTCGGCCTCGCCTTGGCCGTAGGCGCTGAGCCACAGGCCGCGCTGGCCGCGGATCGCGCCCCAGCGGTCTGTACGCAACTCGAAACCTTCGCCACGGAAGCTGCCACGGTAGTTGTCGGCCTGGTGGATCAGGTGGCCCAGATTGAGTTCGGTGGCCGCAAGGGTGGTCGCCAGCTGCAGCCGAAGCTGGCCGTCGCTGTCGTCGAACACCAGTCGGTTGTGGCCGCTGCCGCCGAACTCCTTCGACTTGAACCCCGACAACGCGGCCGGGTTGCGATGGCCGGTCTCGTCGCCGCTCATGCCGTGCCAGGCCGGGGCGTTGCCGCCGGCACGGTTTGACTGCGCGCTGGGGCGGTGGTCGCGGGCGTCGGCGTAGGCGTCGGTGCTCGATTCGGCGCTCGCACCGCCCGGCGTGGGCGCGATGCCCGCGTCGCCCTGGCCGTTGTAGAGCGCGCCGACGACCACGGGCCGGTCGATGTCACCGTCAAGGAAGCCGACCAGCACTTCCTGCCCGATCCGCGGCAGGAACTGGCTGCCGACGCCGGGGCCGGCGTAGCGCTGGCTCATGCGCAGCCAGCAGCTGTGGCCGGATGCGGCCTCGCCGGTATCGTGCTGGAAGTGGAAGCGGACCTTGATCCGGCCCAGCGCGTCGCTGTGCAGCTCTCCGGCCGATGCGCCGTCGCCGCCGACCACGATCGCGCTCTGGTAGCCCGGTGCGGTGGGGCGTGGGTTGAGGCGGATGCCGGTGTCGTCGGCCAACGCCGGCCGCCACGGCAGGTCGCGCGGGACCGCGACGAAGGCGTTGGCGTAGCCGACCGCGGCGGCGCGGGCCTGCAACGCCGCCCACGCGGTACGGCCGATGCCATCGACCCCACCCGTCGGCACCGCAGCCGGCGCCTCGTCGCCGAGCAGCCGCGCCGCGCCCTCGCGCACGATGTCGGGCAGGTTGTTGATGCCCAGCTGGTGCACCGCGACCAGCAGCAGTTCCGCGGGCGTGCCCTCGGCATCGAGGGGCGCGTCGGTGACCGCAAACCACTGGCCGGCGCGGAAGCTGCGCACGCTGGACTGGCCCAGCCACTGGCTGCGCTGGGCGGCGCGGGCCTCGCCGATCAGTTCGGCGTATCGCCCGGCCTCGGCCTGGCTGGCGAAGGCGTAGGCGCCGGCGGGGTCGTAGATTTCGAGCGCCGCGGCGGTATCGGCCGACTCGCCCAGCAATGCGCTGGCGCTGAGCGACTGGCCCTTGTAGTCGTGGCTGAGCAGGGTCAGCGCGGTCGACGCGATGCCGTGCACGGTGCCGAGCGCCTGGATGGTGTCGCTGGCCTCGGTGGCATCGGAGCGGTGGAAGCGGATGCCGCCACCAAGCTCGGCGGAAACATCCTGCGGGCCCTGCCCACTGTCGGCGAACAGCACCATGACGTGGCCGCCGGGGGCGTCGGTGGACTCCTGCAACCGCCAGCCCAGCCCTTCCTCGGCGAGCAGGCGGCTGACGAAGTCGAAATCGCTCTCGCGGTACTGCACGCAGTAGCTGCGCGGGCGCGCCCCGGCGAGGAACGCGCCCACCTCGTCGCCAACCTGCCACGTCGCCAGCGGCGCGTAGTCGGCGAACACCGCCTCGATGATCCCGACCACGCTGTGGTCCTGGAACACCCGGCTGTGGCGGCCCTGGGTCAGCAGCCAGGTCCATGGGACCAGTTTCAGGCGATAACGCGCCAGGCCGCCGTCGGAGCCGATGCAGGCGGCCTCGCGGACCAGCCCGCTGCGCGGCAGGCGCGAGCCGTCGGCGGCACGGGTCAACAGGGTCGCGCGCTTGCCGATCAGGTCGTCCAGCGGCAAGTTGGCATCGGTCGACAGCAGGTCGACCTGCCACTCGAAGCCGGCCGACAGCGACTCGCGGCCCTGCCAGCGCTCGACCGTGAGGGTGCCGGCCGCCAGGCCGTCGAGTTCGAATGCATATAACCGGTGTGCATCGGTGTACCGGGCCAACGCCGCCAGTACCGATTGCACCGCGTCCATCATGTTCACGCCTGTCGCTCCTTGACGGGTTGCCTGCCACTTCCTGTGGGGACGGCCGCCGCTGTTCGGCGGAGGCGCGCTTATGTTAGCGGCAAATCCGGTCTGCCGCCCGCCGGCGGCTCCGGCGGCGCGGGCCGTGCTGGCTTATCCTTGCGACCCCGCCGCCCGTCCCCTCCGCTGCCGTGTCCTCCATGTCGTTCATTGTCCCCGCCGACCATCCGAGCCTGCCCGGGCATTTCCCCGGCCGCCCGCTGGTGCCCGGGGTAGTGCTGCTGGACCGGGTGCTCGATGCGGTCGAGGCGGTGCATGGCGTGGCAACGGGTGCGCTGGCGCTGCCACGGGTCAAGTTCATGCAGCCGCTGCTGCCGGGCGAATCGGCCCGGGTCGAACTCGACGGCGCGATGCCACGCTGGCGCTTCCGGGTTCTGCGGGATGGCGACGTACTGGCCAGCGGCGAAGTCGTCGCCACGGACGCGCCATGAGCGGCAACTGGAAGCAGCGGCCCGAGGGTGGTGGCTGGTTCGCGATCTGGCTGATCCGCACCATCGCACGGCGCGGCGGCCGCACGATTGCGCGCCTGCTGCTGGCGCCGATCACCCTGTACTTCCTGATCGTGCGCGGGCCGGAGCGACGCGCCTCGCGCGAGTACCTCGACCGGGTGCTGGGACGACCCGCGCGGGTATTCGATATCGCCCGGCATATCCACGCCTTCGCTTCGACCATCCTCGACCGGGTGTTCATGCTGGGCGGACAGCTGGAGCGTTTCGAGATCGGCACCGATGGCCTCGCGGAGTTGCACGCGCAGATCGATCGCGGGCAGGGGCTGCTGCTGTTCGGTTCGCATCTGGGCAGCTTCGAGGTGTTGCGCGTGCTGTCGCAGCAGCGGCCGGACGTGACCGTGCGGGTGGTGCTCGACACGGCGCACAACCCGGCGATGACCCAGTTGCTCGATGCACTCAACCCGGAGATCGCGCGCACCGTGATCGATGCCGGCCAGGACGGTCCGTCGATCGTGCTGGCGATCAAGCAGGCCACCGATGCCGGCGCGCTGGTAGCGTTGCTGGTCGACCGCACGCATGCGGGGCAACCGTCGCAGCCGGCCGCGTTCCTGGGCGACACCGCGCGGTTCCCGGTCGCGCCGTGGCTGATCGCCGCGGTGCTGAAAGTGCCGGTGGTGCTGGCGTTCGGGCTGTACCGTGGCGGCAACCGTTATGACCTCGCCTTCGAGTTGTTCAGCGAGGGCATCGACATCCCGCGGCCGCAACGAAGCACGATGCTGGCTGAACTGGTGCAGCGTTACGCCAACCGGTTGCAGCACCATGCACGCAACGCGCCGTACAACTGGTTCAACTTCTACGACTTCTGGCAGACCGATGAAGCGAATGATCCCCACCGCTGTCCTGTCGATGCTGGCGACCGTGATGCTGCTCGCGGCGCCGTCGCTGCGCGCCGCACCGCAGGCTGAGAGCAGCGCGGTCGAGGCCGACTGGATCCTCGACAAGCTGGCCCGCCCGGCGCCGATGCGCACCGGGTTCGTCGAGCTGCGCGAATCGAAACTGCTGAAGCAGCCGTTGCGGCTCAGCGGCGAGTACCGGCGCCCTTCCGACGGCGTGCTGGTGCGCGAGGTGCGCGTGCCGTACGCGGAGACCACGACCATACGCGCAGGCGAGGCGACCATCGAGCGCGCCGGCAAGTCATCGCGCACATTCTCGTTGTCGCGCGCGCCGGAACTGGCGGGTCTGCAGGCGAGCTTCGGCGCGCTGCTGTCGGGCGACCGCAGCGGCCTGGCCGAGCACTACACGATCGAAAGTGAAGGCACCCGCGAACACTGGACGCTGACCCTGGTGCCGAAGCGCGCCGAACTGGCCGCGCAGGTGCGTGACATCGTCCTGCGCGGCCGTGGCGCCGAACTGCGTTGCATCGAGACCCGCACCCCAGACGACGAGACGCCGCAACGCACCTTGCTGGCCGGTGCCGCGCGGGCAGCGGCCAAGGTCGATGACGCGGCCGGCTTCGCCGCGTTGTGCCACGGCGACGGCCCGGGCGCGCAATGACCGCAGGGGCCTCGTCGGACCGGCGTTCGGGCTCCGTCCGTCGTTTCGGTCTCGCGCTGGCATGGCTGGCGCTGTTGCTGCTGGCGGGCTGGTGGATCGGCGCGCACCTGCAGTTGACCGGTGACCTGCGCAAGTTCATGCCCGCCCCGGAAACGCCGGAACAGACACTGCTGATCGACGAACTCGGCGAGGGTCCGGGTTCGCGCCTGCTGCTGGTGGCACTGTCCGGCGCTGACCCGACGACCCTCGCGACGCAGTCGAAGGCGCTGCGGTCGGCGCTCGCCGGCGACGACCGGTTTGCGCTGGTCGCCAACGGCGATACCGGCCTCGATGCGATCCCCGAGCGCCTGCGTCCGTACCGCTACCTGCTCTCGCCCACGCTCGACACCCAGCCACTCGACGCCGCCTACCTCGCCGCGCAGCTCGACGAGCGCGTGCAGGACCTGGGTTCGCCGGCCGGCGTGCTGGTCGAGCCGCTGGTCGGCAGCGACCCGACTCTGGAAACGCTGAAGGTCGCCGAAGCACTGCAGCCGGCGAACGCACCCCAACGCGTGCAGGGCGTCTGGTTCGACCGCGCCGGCAAGCGCGCGCTGCTGGTGGTGCAGACACGGGCCCCCGGTTTCGATCCCACCGGCCAGCAGCGGGCGGTGGATGCGATCCAGGCCGCCTACGCCCAGGCCCGTGGCAACGGCGCGGGCGAGTTGCTGCTCAGCGGCCCGGGCGCGTTCTCGGTCGAGATCGGCAGCCGCACCGAGGCCGAGGCGCAATGGATCGGCACGCTCGATACCGTCGGCCTGGTCCTGTTGCTGCTGGTCGCCTACCGCAGCTGGAAGATCCCGGTGCTCGGCGTGCTGCCGCTGGCCAGCGCCGGGCTCGCGGGGCTGGGCGCGGTGGCGCTGCTGTTCGATGGCGTGCACGGCATCACCGTCGCGTTCGGCTTCACCCTGATCGGCGTGGTGCAGGACTATCCGATCCATCTTTTCAGCCACCAGCGCCCCGGCGTCACGCCGCGCCAGAACGCGCGCGCGCTGTGGCCGACGCTGGCCACCGGCGTGGTGTCCACCTGTATCGCCTATGTCACTTTCCTGTTCTCGGGGGTCGACGGCCTGCAGCAACTGGCGGTGTTCACGATCACCGGCCTCGCGGTGGCCGCGCTTTCGACGCGGTTGCTGCTGCCGCGGTTGATCGACCCGGCGCCGCGTGACTTCGCCCACTCGCGCCTGCTGGCCCGCATGTGGTCATGGACACAGCGACTGCCGCGGCCGCGCTGGTCGCTACTGGTGTTCGCACTGGCCGCGCTGGTGGCGACCGCACTGGCGCCGGGCGCGTTCTGGCAGAACGACCTGTCGAAACTCACGCCGGTGCCGGCCGATGCACTTGCGCGCGACGCCGACCTGCGGGCCGAACTCGGTGCCCCCGACGTGCGCTACGTGCTGACACTGCAGGGCCGCGACGACGAGGCGGTGCTGCAAGCCTCCGAACGCCTGCGCCCCGCACTCGACCAGCTGGTACGCGATGGTGCGTTGGCCGGTTACGACATGGCCGCACGCTACCTGCCCAGCGCCGCAGTGCAGGCTGCGCGACGGAACAGGCTGCCTGATGCACCGACATTGCGTGCCGCGCTCGACACGGCGCTGGCCGACAGCCCGTTCCGTGCCGATGTGTTCGGCGAATTCGTCGACGACGTGGCGAAGGCGAAGACGCTGCCCCCGCTGTCACGCGCCGACCTTGCCGGCACGCCACTGGAAACCGCCGTCGGTGGTCTGCTGCTCGGCGGCGACGGCCACGCCACCGCACTGGTATCGCTGACCGGCCTGCAAGACCCGGCCACGGTCGCGCGCGTGGCGCGGCTCAACGGCGCCGCGCTGCTGGACATGAAGGCGGCGTCGGAATCGCTGGTGGTCGCCTATCGTGGCCGCGTGCTGGCCGCGCTCGCGGTCGCCGCGGTGCTGCTCGCGTTGACGGTGTGGATCGCGATGCGGATGGCGGTGGTCGCGCATCGCCGCGCGGCGCAAGCCGACGTCAGCTCCACGTCACCGCGCGTCGGCATTGCGCGCGAAACCGCGCGCCGCACCGTGCGCGTGCTGCTGCCGATGGCGCTGACCACGCTGCTGATCCTCGCGGTGCTGCGCCTGTGCGGGGTCGAGCTGACGCTGTTCCACCTGGTCGCGCTGATCCTCGCCGCGGGCCTCGGCCTTGACTACGCGTTGTTCTTCGACCACGCCGGTGACGACTACGCCGACCAGCTGCGCACGTTGCATGCGCTGATCGTGTGCAGCCTGATGACGTTGCTGGTGTTCTCCCTGCTGGCGTTGTCGTCGATCCCGGTGCTGCGCGCGATCGGCAGCACGGTGGCGCTGGGCGTGCTCGGCAACTTCGTGCTGGCGTTGTTGATCTCGCGCCAGCCGGCGGCAGCTGGTTCCGATCAAAAGCTCGCGGCTGAAGCCGCTCCTGCAGGTGCGAGGGGTGGCGCGGCATGATCGGGCGTGCCGACATCCTCGCCCTTGTCCCGCACCAGGGCGCGATGTGTCTGTGGGATGAAGTGATCGAGTGGGACGCGGACCGCATCCACCTTCGCGCACACAACCATCGCGACCCCACCCATCCGTTGCGCAGCAACGACCGCCTGCGCGCGATCCATCTGTGCGAATACGGTGCGCAGGCGATGGCGGTGCATGGTGGTTTGCGTGCACGGACCTCGGGCGACGCGGTGAAGGCCGGCGTGCTGGTCGCGCTGCGCGACGTGCAGTTGCATGTCGCAAGGATCGACGACCTGGCGGGCGCGCTGGAGTGCGAGGCGCAGGTGCTGGCCGAGTCCGAAGCGAGCCAGCAGTACGCATTTCGTATCTACCACGCCGGCGAGTTGCTGGCCGAAGGTCGCGCCGCAGTGATGCTGCAACAACCCTTGATGTAGGAGCGACGTAAGTCGCGATTTCACTGATCTTTCGTAGACGCGTATTGCGCGCATGGGTGCATCGATGCGGGCTTCTGGCCTCGTGGCCAACCTCGATACACGACTTCGCCGTGCGATCGCGACTCACCGAGTCCGGCATGCCGGCCTCACTCCTACAATGGGGGTCATTATGCGAGGAGAGGCCGGATGAGCGTTCCCCCCACAACCCGCCGCGCGCTGGTCACCGGCGGCAGCGGCGACCTTGGCGGCGCGATCTGCACGCAGCTGGCCGCCGACGGCCTGCACGTGATCGTCCACGCCAACACCAATCTCGCGCGCGCCGGGGAAGTGGTCGCGGCGATCCACCACGAGGGCGGCAGCGCCGAGGCGGTCGCGTTCGACGTCGCCGATGGCGAGGCGACCCGTGCGGCGCTGGAAGGCTTGCTCGCCGATGGGCCGATCCAGGTGCTGGTCAACAACGCCGGCGTCCATGACGACGCACCGCTCGCGGGCATGAGCGACGCGCAATGGAAACGCGTGGTCGACGTGTCGCTGCACGGGTTCTTCCACGTCACCCAGCCGTTGCTGCTGCCGATGGCACGTACGCGCTGGGGCCGCATCGTCAGTGTGTCGAGCGTGGCGGCGGTGCTCGGCAATCGCGGCCAGAGCAATTACGCGGCGGCCAAGGCCGGCCTGCACGGCGCCAGCATGTCGCTGGCACGCGAGATGGCCAGCCGTGGGATCAGCGTCAACGTGGTCGCGCCCGGGGTCGTCGAAGGCCGGATGGCGGGGGACGCGTTCCCGCCGGAGGTGATCAAACAGATGGTCCCGGCCGGTCGCGCCGGCCGGCCCGCGGAGGTGGCCGCGCTGGTCGCTTTCCTGTGTTCGGATGCGGCCGGGTATATCAATGGCCAGGTGATCGGGATCAACGGCGGCATGGGCTGACGGGCGAGCGACCGGCAACGCTGCGTGAGCGGTTCATGCTCCGACGGCCGGATTTCATCCGCCCTCTCCGCCGCTGCGCGATACTCGCGGCCATCCAACCGGATATCCGCAGGAGAACCACCATGCGAATCCAAACCGCACTCGTACTGGGCCTGGCGCTTGCCGCCGTCGGCTGCGCCAGCACTTCCAAGGTCATGATCGGCGCCGCGCGCCCGGCGATCGCGCCGGAGCAGGTGATGGTGTATTTCTCGCCACCGCCGGGTCGCTACGACGAGATCGCGATGCTCGAGACGTCCAGCGGCGGCCTGACCTACGGCGAGCAGAACAAGATGGACGAGGTGATCGGCAAGTTGCGGACCGCGGCGGCCGGGCTCGGTGCCAATGGCGTGCTGTTCGAGGGTTCGGCCTCCGGCTATGGCGGCAGCAACGTGGGCGTGGGTATCGGCGGTGGCCGCTTCGGCGGAAGCAGCCATGTCGGCGGTGGCATCGGGGTCAGCATCACCCCGACACCGAAACACGCGCGCGGCATCGCGATCCACGTGTACGACCCGCCGGCGCCCGGCAGCCAGCCCCGCCAGCCGGTCGACTGAGGCATCAACCCGCGACGGCTTCGGTCGCGCCGTACCAGTGCGGTGGCAGCAACGGCTCGCCCGTGTCGCCCGGAACCGACAGCCACTTCGAAAGGCCGTGGTCATCCAGCGACGGATGAGCGGCCCGCGCGTTTGCGGACAGTTCCGCGGCCAGTCGCGCCATCAACGCCAGGTTGCCCTTGAGTTGTGCGACGAAGGCCTCGTCATCCAGTTCGGCGGTGATCGAGCGGTTGATCCTCCGGAACCACTCGAGCTTGAACTGGTCGAGGTCACGGCCGTCGAGCGGCCCGGCCACGTCGCCATCGAGCTCCCCGTTGCGCCGGCCCCATTCGCGCAGCATCGCCTGCATCGATACGTTGAGCCCGTCTGCACGGGTGAATACCTCACGCAAACGCCCCAGCACCGGCAGGTGGGCGGCCCGGCCGCTGATGTACAGCGGCGCCAGCATGCCCCAGTAGTAGGTGTAGTCCCAGATCACCTTCAGCGGCATCACCTGCGCGTCGCCGAACAGCGGGTACTGGTCCTGGTACAGGGTCAAGGTGCTGCGGTAGAACGAGAAATACAGTTGCTGGTAGAGGTCGGCGCGCTGTGCGATGGGCTCGCCGGCGCGTTCGCGCTCGATCAGGTCGCAGACGTAGCCGTTGCTGATTGCGATGAAGTCGCTGCCGGGTGAGTAGAACGGGTCCAGGAACACCCCGGCCTCGCCGGTGATCGCCCAGCGCCGGTCCGAGAACACCTGCTTGCAGCCATGCGAGAAGTGCCGCAGGAAGCGGAAGTCCTGCACCGCATGGCGCGGATCCTCCAGCGCGGTCGCCATCCGCGGCTGGTGTTCGCGCAGCCAGTCCATCGCCCTGGCATGCGTGTTGATCGTTTCCAGCGGATGCATCGCGGCATCGCAGACGATGCCCAGCGAGTGCGAGTCCGAGGCCAGCGGGATCAGCCAGAACCAGTAACCCGGTCCGCACATGTGGTTGGTCGACTGCCAGCGCAGCGGCGGGGTGCAGCGTTGCAGCCAGTCGGGATCGCCGGACCAGTCCTGCGGATCGACATGGCCGTCGACCCGCCACCAGGCCGCGTTGGCGTCGTGATCATTGGCCTCGGCCAGGTCGAGCTTGCGCTTGAGCAGGTTGGCGCGGCCGGCGGCGTCGACCAGCCAGTGCGCGGTCAGCGTCGCGGTATTCCCGGCGTGTTCGAAGCGGACCACGTGCGGCGCGTCGCCGTCGCCGAGTTCGAACCCGCGCACGATGGCCGCGTCGCGGAAGTCGACCCCGAGCGCGCGCGCACGTTCGCCAAGGAAATTCTCGAAGCGGCCGCGGTCGAGTTGCCACGACGGCGCCGGCAGCAGCTGGCTGACGCCGAGCTCGGTGCACTGGTCGACCTGTTGGCGGCCCTCGCTGAAGAAGAAGCGGAAGCCGAACTTGCGGATCTGCTGCTCGTCCAGGTGCGCGTGCAGGTCGAGCACCTGGGAGAAGTAATGCGCACCGATTTCCACCGTCGACTCGCCGACCTTGAACGCGGCCTCGCGCACCGGGTGCGCGTTGCGCTCCAGCACGGTCACGCGGGTCGACGGGTCGCGCTGCCTGAGCTGGATCGCAAGGCACAGCCCGGCGAGGCCGCCACCGAGGATGACGACATCGCAATCGGGCTTGGATCGGTTCATGAAGTTCCTGCCGGTTGGCGTGCGGGAAGGGCGCTGAACTCGCCAGTGGGGTCATCGACCACCGCCGGGTTGGCGCGGATGCTGCGGGAGACCGACGCGAGGTTCCCGCGGCGCAGGCATTGCGCGACGATGTGCGAGGTGATCCGGCTGAAGTCACGCAGCGGCCGGAAATGGCTCGCGCGGAACTGCTCGTCGGAGTCGTGGCACTGGTAGCGCGACTCGATCGGCACCGACACGCAGCGCGTGCCGAGCTGCTGCGCCGCCGAAATCAGGATCTGCGCCTCGAACACGAAATCCTCGCCCGGCACGTCGTCCAGCGCCGCCACCGCGGCCGGGTACAGGCGCTGGCCGCTCTGGGTGTCGGCGATCCGGTAACCGGTGCCCCAGGCGATGCCCCAGTCGCCGAACGCATTGGCCAGCCGGCGGTAGCGCGGCTGCTGGGCGCGCTTGCGCAGGCGCGCGCCGATCACGATGTGGCCGGGGTAGCGGCTGGCAGTGTCGAGCATGCGCGGGATGTCGCTGGCCAGGTGCTGGCCATCGCCGTCCATCGTCAGCACGCCCTTGAAGCCGCGTCGCAGCGCTTCGGCAAAACCGTCGCGTAGGCTGGCGCCCTTGCCGCGCCGCGCGGCGTGGCGCAGCACGGTGACCGGCAGGTCGGCGATGCGCTCGGCGGTGTCGTCGTCGGAACCGTCGTCGACCACGATCACGTTCGCGCATTCGGCCAGTGCGCCCTCGACCACGCCGCGGATGCGCAGCGCCTCGTTGAGCGCGGGAATAACCACGGCGATGTTGTTCCGGTCCAGCCGATCAAGCATATGCGTGCTCCGTGATGGCGGCTTCGATCGCGACCCGCAGCACGCGGCCGGCGCCGGCCGGCAGCACTACTGGCGCTGGGTTGCCGGCGACGGCCAAGGCATCGAACAACGGCAGCATCTGTGCCATCGCGTTGCCGTGGGCGTGCCGCGAGAGTGGGCCACCCGCGAGCCGGTCGACCGCGCCATCAACCAGTTCGACCTGCAGCTGCGGCACGTTGACGTTCGGCGTGCGCGACAACACCAGCGCGCCGCCGAGCAGGCCTTCGCTGTGCGACACCGCCGCAAGCGGGCCGGCCGAGGTGGCGTCGTAGCCGACCAGCAACACCGCCTCGCTGCCGGCGGCCAGTTGCACCATTGCCTCCAGCAGCCCCTGCGCGAAGCTGGCGTCGAACGCGCTGATCGCGGTCGCCGGCTGCATCGCGCCGCTGCCGATGGTCCAGTAGCCGGCGGCGGCGTTGTGCACGGAGTTGTGGAAACGCGTTGGCGAGACCGCTTCCGGCTGTGTGGCCAACGTCGCGCAGATGTAATCGGTGATCGCCAGTTCGCCGTGGGTCGAGGCGAACACCGAGGGCAGCGTCTTCGGGTCGCGTCCGGCGGCATTGCAGGCGGCGAGGGCGACCTCGAGCGCGACCGCGACCGTGTCCGGCGCACGGCGGCGCTCGTTCGGCGCCAGCAATTGTGGCGATGGGCGCGATGCAGCGGCGTCGGGCAACGCGCCGCCGGCCGCGAATGCGCGCGCGGCATCCCACGACGGCAAGCCGCGGTTCCAGAATCCGATGCCTTCGATGGTGGCGGACAGCATCATGCGCCGCGTCCGAACAGCAGCGAGCAGTTGTTGCCGCCGAAACCGAAGGAATTGTTCATGGCATAACCGATACCAGCGTTCGCGTTGTCGAAACGTATGTGCGCGCCACAGGCCGGATCCGGCACGTCACTGTTGAGGGTGCCGGGCAACAACCCGTGGCGCAGCGCGATCAATGCGAACACCGACTCGACGATGCCCGCCGCGCCGAGGGTGTGGCCGGTCCAGCCCTTGGTCGAGCTGGCGTGCAGCGTGTCCGGGAACAGCGCGGCGACCGCGGCGGCCTCGATGCTGTCGTTGGCCGGGGTCGCGGTGCCGTGCAGGTTGAGGTAACCGACCTGCGTCGCATCGATCCCGGCCCGTGCCAGCGCGTCGCGCATCGCGTACTGCGCGCCCAGTCCCTGCGGGTGCGGACTGGACATGTGGTGGGCGTCGCTGGACTCGCCGTAGCCACGCAGTTGCAGGCCGCCTTCATCGCCGTCGCCGGCGCGCTCGAGTACCGCGAACCCGCCGGCCTCGCCAAGCGAGAGACCATCACGGCTCGCATCGAACGGCTTGCATTGCGCGCGCGACACCAGCTGCAGCGAGTTGAACCCGTACAGCACGCTGCCGCAGAGGGTGTCGACGCCGCCGACCAGCGCCGCATCGACCACGCCGGCCTCGATCAGTCGCGCCGCCTGCGCGAACACCTTGGCGCTGGATGAACACGCGGTGGCCACGGTGACGCACGGTCCCCGCAGCCCCGTCGCGGCCTGCAGGAAGCCGCCGAGTGAATGCACGGTATGTACCGCCGGGCGGTCCAGGTCGTCGGGGAATGCGCCGGTGTCGCCGAGCCGCGCGTAGGCCTCTTCGGTCGCACCGATCGACGAGGTCGAGGTGCCGACCACGATCGCAACGCGATCAGCGCCATGGCGCCCGACCAGGCCCGCCAGCAGATCGGGGATGCCGTCCTGTTGCAACGCGAGCCACGCGAGCCGGTTGTTGCGGCATTCCCACCCCGCAAGCGCCGCGGGCAGCGGCGCACCCTCGATGCCGTCGACCCGGCCGATCCAGCACGGCAGCGGCTCGCCGTCGGCGCCCACCGGTCCGAAATCGTTGCGACGCAATCCGCCGCGGCGCGCGAGCAGGGCGGCCTGCTGCGCCTCGACCCCGCGGCCGAGCGCCGTGGTGGCGGTGAAGGCACGGATCGCGATCGGCGCGATCGGTGCGGGTGACGATGGCGGTGGTTGGGACGACGGGGACGCAGCTGGCACGCAGTAATCCTGAACTGGGGAGCGGCTGGACGGTCGAAAACGTGCCGCTGGCGGCAGTATGCCAGCGCCCTGCGGAGGTGCACCCGCGTACACTTTCCATCCCGCCGTCGACCCCTGCCGCCGTGGCCCACCCACCGACTTCGCGCACCGCGCACATGCTGGCCCTGGTCGGCGATCGCGACGTCTGGCATTCGGGCGTGGTCGCCGGGGCGGCCTGCGTGTTGAGCCTGGGGCTGGTCTACGTCGGCTATTTCGTCCACGTGTTGCGTGTCGCGCGCAAGGCGCCGTGCGTGCCGGAGCGCGGCGAATGCGTGCTGTTGTTCGGCAAGCACGCGCCGGCGGGGCGGATCGACGTCGACTTCGAGGCCCGGCTCGACCGCGCGGTGTCGCTCTGGCGCGAGCGCCCGCCGGCCAGCATGGTCCTGCTCGGTGGCGGCGCCCCGGGCGAGGCGACCGAAGCCGAACTCGCACGGCACGGCCTGCTCGCGCGCGGCTTCGGCGTCGATACCCCGCTGCAACTGGAATCGCGCTCCCGCGACACCCTGCAGAACCTGCGCAATGCCCGCACGATGCTGTCGCCGGCGGTGCCGGCCGACGATGTCGTGGTCACGCTGGTGCCGGTCGCGCCCGGACGGTTGCAGGTGACCCTGCTGAGCAGCCGCTACCACCTCGCGCGCTGCGCCCTGTTCGCCCGCCAGCTCGGTTTCGATGCCGAGTTGTGTGCGGCCGAACCGCGCCTGCACCTCGGCCCGCGCACCCTGCTGCGGATCGCCGGCGAGGCCGCCTACGTCTGCTGGTCCGACCTCGGCACCCGCTGGGCACGGCTGATCGGCAACCGGCGGATGCTGTCCCGGGTGACCTGACGCGCCCGCCGGTTCGTGGCAGGGTGGGTCCCAGCCCGGACTTCCGGCAGGGGAGCCCGGGGCCGGGTCGCGCTAGGGTGGGCCGGTTCGCAAGTCTTCAGTCGAGGGGAACCGCATGGGTGTGATGAACGGCAAGGCGCGCGTGATCGGCGCAGTGATGGGCGGGCTGCTGGCGACGGCGGCGTTGCCGGTCGCGGCGCAGGACGCCGGGCAGGTCCTGACCGACGCGGACTACCGGCGCGCCGAACAGTTCATGGGCTACAACACCGCGCCGCTGCTGGACCACGCGGTCAATGCCGTGGTCTGGCAGGACGCAAGCCACTTCTGGTATCGCGACCACGACGCCGATGGCGACCACTTCATGCGCATGGACGTCGCCGGCGGTACCGCCACTCCGGCGTTCGACCACGACAAGCTCGCCGCGGCGCTGGCCGCCGCCACCGGCAAGGACGTCGACGCGGCCAAGCTGCCGGTGACCGGGCTGGAGGTCGCCGACGATGGCCGCCTCGACGTCGCGGTGCGCAAGCAGCATTACCTGTGCGACCTGCAGGACAAGCCCGCCTGCGTCGCCGCCGATGACACCGAAACCCGCAAGCCCGGCGCCGAAAAGACCGGCGGTCCTGGCAACGCGCCGGTGGTCGAGTCGCCCGATGGCAAGCTCGCCGCATTCATCCGCGACTGGAACCTGTGGGTGCGCGATACTGCCACGGGTGTCGAGACCCAACTGACCACCGACGGCGTCGAGGACTACGGCTACGCCACCGACAACGCCGGCTGGACCCACAGCGACCGCGCGATCCTGGTGTGGTCGCCGGACTCGACGAAGATCGCCACCTTCAAGCAGGACCAGCGCAAGACCAGCGAGATGGTGCTGGTTGGCACCAATGTCGGTGCGCCGAAGGTGGAGCGCTGGAAGTACCCGTTCGTCGGCGACGACGACGTCACCATGATCGAGCGCGTGATCATCGACGTGCCGGCACGCAAGGTCGTCCAGCTCGACATGCCGCCCGACCAGCATCGCTCGACCCTGTGCGACGACGTCAGCTGCTCCGGCGGCTGGGAGGACGTGCAATGGGCGCCCGACGGCAAGACGCTTGCGTTCGCCTCGACCTCGCGCGACCACAAACAGACCTGGTTGCGCGTCGCCGATGCCGCCACCGGCAAGGTTCGCGAGGTCTACCACGAGAAGGTGCCGACCTATTTCGAGAGCGGCAACGGCGCGGTCAACTGGCGCTACCTGCCGGCGTCGAACGAGTTCATCTGGTTCTCCGAGCGCAGCGACTGGGGTCACCTGTACCTGTACGACCTGGCCAGCGGTGAACTCAAGAACGCGATCACCACCGGCGAAGGCAACGTCACCGAAGTGCTCGAGGTCGATCCGGAATCGCGCACGATCTGGTTCCGCGGCGTCGGCATGGAGGACGGCCGCAACCCGTACTACCAGCACTTCTACAAGGTCGGCTTCGACGGCGGCAACGCGCAATTGCTGACCCCGGAAGACGCCAACCACACGATCACGATGTCGCCCGACGGCAAGCATTTCGTCGATGCGTACTCGACCCCGACCGTGCCGTCGGTGACGGTGCTGCGCGACAGCGCCGATGGCCGCATCGTCGCCGAGGTCGCCCGCGCCGACGACAGCCGCCTGCGCGCCACCGGCTGGGTGCCGCCGACCCCGATCACGGTCACCGCACGCGACGGCAAGACCACCCTCTACGGGATGATGTTCAAGCCGACCGACCTCGACACCTCGAAGAAATACCCGGTGGTGAACTACATCTACCCGGGTCCCCAGACCGGCTCGGTTCGTGGCCGCAGCTTCACGCCGGCGCGCAGCGACCACCAGGCGCTGGCCGAACTGGGTTTCATCGTGGTCGCGATCGATGGCATGGGCACGCCGTGGCGCTCCAAGAGCTTCCACGACGCCTTCGGCGGCGACGTCGGCGACAACACCCTGCCGGACCAGGTCGCCGGCCTGAAGCAACTGGGTGAACGCTTCGACTGGATCGACCTCGACCGCGTCGGCGTCTGGGGCCATTCCGGCGGCGGCTACGCGACCGCCGACGCGATGTTCACCTACCCGGACTTCTACAAGGTCGGTATCTCCGAAAGCGGCAACCACGACAACCGCAACTACGAGGACGACTGGGCCGAGAAATGGCAGGGGCTGGAGGTGGTCGACGAAAACGGCGACAGCAACTACGACGCCCAGGCCAACCAGAACCGCGCGGAGAACCTCAAGGGCCACCTGCTGCTGGCGCACGGGATGATGGACGACAACGTGCCGCCGCAGAACACGCTGCTGGTGGTCGACGCACTGGTCAAGGCCAACAAGGACTTCGACCTGCTGCTGTTCCCGAACGCCCGCCACGGCTTTGGCGAGGACAGCAACTACATGACCCGCCGCCGCTGGGACTACTTCGTCGAGCACCTGATGGGCGCGACCCCGCCGGCGCAGTACAAGATGGGATCGGACTGATCCGCCACGGACCCGCAACCGGCACGGTTGCGGGTCTTTAAATTGAGCTGAACGCGGGCCGGGCCTGTTCATCTGCACTCTCGTAAGGTACGGCCCGATGATCGAATCCTCGCTCAGGGCCACGCTCCGCACCACGACTTCCGACGCACACGGACGCGTCGACGCGCTTGTCGGCGGCGGCCTCGTCGACGACGCGGGCTACCGGCGCTATCTGCGCGGGATGTACCGCTTCATCGTCGCCAGCCAGGCCGCACTGGGACCGGGCTGGCCGCTCGAACCGCTGCGGGCGCGGTTGTTCGATGACATGCAGGCATTGGGGATGGCCCCCGAGCCCGCGGCGGGCACCGGGTTGCCGATGCCCACCGATGATGCAGCCCGGTTGGGCTGGGCGTACGTGGTCGCCGGCTCCTCGGTCGGTGCGCGTCAGCTGTTGAGGGATGCCGAAACACTCGGGCACGGAACCGCTGGCCGCGCCGGCTTCTTGCATCATTTCGCACGAAGTCCGTTGTGGACAGACGTGCTGTCACAACTCTCGGCCGCGAGGCTGGATACCCAACAAGCCGACCGCTGCCGCGCTGCCGCGCTGTCCGCGTTCGCCACTGCAGAGGCCGCCTTCCGGGGTGCCGGAGACGAACTGACCCGATGAACGAATCCAAGACTCCCACCCCCCTCGATCTGGATGCGTGCCTGCGGGCGCCGGTGCACCTGTCGGGTGCCATCCAGCCCCATGGCTACCTGGTCAGCTGTTCGCGGGCCGACTGGCGTATCCGCCACGTGTCGGCGAATGTCGGCGCCCTGTTCGGGCTGCCGGCCGAGGACCTGATCGGACTGCCGTTGAGCGAGTTCGTCGAGGAAGACGTGCTGTCGCAGGTGTCCGACACGGTCGCCGCCGCGGTGCCCGGCGACGCCACCGCGCAACGCGCCTGCACCGCGAACGTCGGCGCGTTGATGACGATCTGCGATGTCACCGCGCACGCGGTGGATGGCCTGCTGCACCTGGAGTTCGAGCCGCAACCCGCGCGACCGGCGGCCGGCACCCCCACCACGATCGCGCAGCGGATGGTCGCGCAACTGGGCCATGACGACAGCGATCCGGGGTTCTTCCAGCAAGTGGCCCGGCAGGTCCAGCTGCTGACCGGCTACGACCGCGTGATGATCTACCGGTTCCGCGAGGACGACTCCGGCGAGGTCATCGCCGAAGTGGTGCCCGACGACATGGAGCCGTACCTCGGCCTGCGCTACCCGGCCACGGACATTCCGCCGCCGGCGCGCGCGCTGTACCTGCGCAACCGCATCCGCATCATTCCCGACGCGACCTACCAGCCGGTGCCACTGGTGCCGCCACTCGACCCGGACGGGCAACCGCTGGACCTCAGCCAGCACGTGTTGCGCAGTGTCGCGCCGGTCCACCTGGAGTACCTGCGCAACATGGGCGTGGCCGCGTCGATGTCGATCTCGATCGTCAGTGGCGGCCGCCTGTGGGGACTGATCGCCTGCCACCACCGCGTGCCGCGCGTGGTGTCCGCCAGCGCGCGTGCCGCCGCCGACCTGTTCGGCATGTTCGTGTCAATGCGGGTCGCCGCGCGTGAGCAGGAACTCACCATGGAGCGCTTCAACCGCGCCCAGCGACTGCGCGACGCCCTGGTTCAGCGACTGGCGCGGGCGCGCGACTTCGACCGTGCGCTCGCCGAGGAACTGGAACTCGTCCGCGATGTGCTCGACTGCGCCGGCGCCGGCCTGTCGATCGGCGGCTCGTGGCACGCCAGTGGGCGCGCGCCGGCGTCGCGTGATCCGGCGCCATTGCTCGACTGGGTGGCCCGCCAGGATCCGTCGGAGGTGCTGATGACGGACGCCGCGACAGACTGGAACAGCCTGGCGCTGGGCGCACCCGGCCTGGCCGGCCTGATGGCGATCAACCTGGGCACGCCGCGTGACTGGTTGTTCCTGTTCCGCGTCGAGCAGGTGGAAACGGTCAGCTGGGCCGGTCAGCCGCACAAGGCGCTGGTCGCCACCGACGATGGCCAGCGACTCGCACCGCGCAAGAGCTTCGCCACCTGGCGCGAGACGGTCTCCGGTCGCAGCCAGGCGTGGTCCGCCAGCGACCGGCGTGGCGCCGAGCGCCTGCACCTGGTCCTGCGTGAACAGCGCGGCCGTGCGCGGGCCGTGTCGCGTGAGCGCCAGGATATCGACAGCCGCTACCGGCGCCAGAAGCTGCAGGAGCAGAAGCTGCGACTGGATGGCATGGCCTCGCTGCTGGAAGGCATGTTCCATCTGGACGCCGTGGAGACCGCCAGCATCGAAGCCCGCATCGAAGCGCTCGAAGCCGACCTGCGTCGCCTCATGCACCGCACCCGGCCGGAGCGGCCACGGTCGCTCGAAGGTGGGGACGTGGAATTGGCCCACCTCTGAGGGCGCGGGGCGCAGGGCAGCCGGGGCGGCGCAGTCGCTGCGACGCCCACCGGTAGAATGGCGCGATGGATGTCTCCCACCTGCTCGACGCGCTCAACCCGGCGCAGCGCGAGGCCGTCAGCGCGCCGCCCGGCCACTACCTGGTGCTGGCCGGCGCCGGCTCCGGCAAGACCCGCGTACTGACCCACCGCATCGCCTGGCTGCACGAGGTGTTCGGGGTGCCGACCCACGGCATCCTCGCGGTCACCTTCACCAACAAGGCCGCGGCCGAGATGCGCCAGCGCGTCGACGCCCAGCTCGGCGGCGGCACCCGCGGCATGTGGGTCGGCACCTTCCACGGCCTCGCCCACCGGCTGCTGCGCCTGCACTGGCAGGAAGCCAAGCTGCCGGAAGGCTTCCAGGTGCTCGATTCCGACGACCAGCTGCGGCTGGTCAAGCGCGTGGTGCAGGGGCTGGAACTCGACGACAGCCGCTTCCCGCCGCGCCAGATCGCGTGGTGGATCAACGCGCAGAAGGACGAAGGGCGACGTCCCCAGCACCTGCAACCGGAGCCGGGCGACCAATGGTCCGACGTCATGCGTCGTTGCTACGCCGCCTACCAGGAACGCTGCGACCGCGCCGGCCTGGTCGATTTCGCCGAGCTGCTGCTGCGCGCGCACGAACTGCTGCGCGACAACCCGGCATTGCTGGCGCACTACCGCCACCGTTTCGGCGAGATACTGGTCGACGAGTTCCAGGACACCAACGCGATCCAGTACGGCTTCGTGCGCCTGCTCGCCGGCGACAGCGGCCACGTGCTCGTGGTCGGCGACGACGACCAGTCGATCTACGGCTGGCGCGGCGCCAAGGTCGAGAACGTGCAGCGGTTCCTCAAGGACTTCCCCGGCTCGCAGACGATCAAGCTCGAGCAGAACTACCGCTCAAGCGCCAACATCCTCGACGCCGCCAATGCCGTGATCGCGCATAATCCCGAGCGTTTGGGCAAGAAGCTCTGGACCGACAGCGGCAGCGGCGAACCGGTCGACCTGTACGCGGCCTACAACGAGATCGATGAGGCCCGCTTCGTGGTCGAACGCTTGCGCCAGTGGGTGCGCGACGGCGGCAGCCATGGCGAGGTCGCGATCCTGTACCGCAGCAACGCGCAGTCGCGTGCGTTCGAAGAGGCGCTGCTATCGGAGCAGGTGCCATATCGCGTCTACGGCGGCCAGCGCTTCTTCGAGCGCGCCGAGATCAAGGACACCCTGGCCTACCTGCGGCTGGTCGCCAACCGCAGCGACGACGCTGCGTTCGAACGCGCGGTCAACACGCCGACGCGCGGCATCGGCGAGCGCACGCTGGACGAGGTGCGTCGTCGCGCCCGGGCCGATGGCGCACCGCTGATGGTCGCCGCGCGCTGGCTGACCACCGAACCGGTGCTGGCGGCACGCGCACGCAACGCACTCGCCGGTTTCATCGAACTGATCGAAGGCCTCGACACTGATGTCGCCGAGATGCCGCTGCAGGAAAAGATCGACCACGTGCTGGCCCGCTCCGGCCTGCGCGAACACTACGCACGCGAGAGCAAGGGCCAGCTCGACTCACGCACCGACAACCTCGACGAACTGGTCTCGGTCGCCTCGCGCTTCTCGCGCAACGACGAGGAAGACGCCGCGGCGATGCCGGAGCTGGTCGCGTTCCTCAGCTACGCCTCGCTGGAGGCCGGCGAGAGCCAGGCCCAGGCCGGTGAGGACGGCGTGCAGCTGATGACCCTGCACAGCGCCAAGGGGTTGGAGTTCCCGCTGGTGTTCCTGGCCGGGATGGAGGAGGGGCTATTCCCCAATGCCCGCTCGATCGAGGAAGCCGGCCGGCTGGAAGAAGAGCGTCGCCTCGCCTACGTCGGCATCACCCGCGCCCGCGAGAAACTGGTACTGAGCTACGCCGAGGCGCGCCGCATCCACGGCCAGGAGATGTACGGCATCCCGTCGCGGTTCCTGCGCGAGATCCCGCCGGCGTTGCTGCACGAGGTGCGCCCGAAGGTGCAGGTGTCGCGGCCGATGTTCAATACCGCGCCACGGCGCAACTACGGCCACGCCGCCGTCGAAACCCCGGCGCTGCCGCTCGGCGCCAACGTCCGCCACGCCAAGTTTGGCACCGGCGTAGTCACCGACTTCGAAGGCAGCGGCGCGCACGCACGGGTGCAGGTCAACTTCGACGAGGTCGGCAGCAAGTGGCTGGTGCTGTCGTATGCGAACCTGCAGCCGGGCTGAGCGGTCGCGTCAGCACGCCAATGAAAACGGCGCCGCAAGGGCGCCGTTTTCTCAAGCAGACCGGCCTTATGCCATTGCCGGGATGCCACCTTCGTCGGACTTGGGGTCCTCGCCGAAACGGTTGCTGCCGCGGGTGCCTTCCATCACCGCGAACACCAGCAGCACGATCGCGCCGATCAGCGGAATGAAGATCAGCAGCAGCCACCAGCCGCTCTTGTCGATGTCGTGCAGGCGGCGCACGCCGACCGCGATGCTCGGCAGCAGTACGGCCAACGTGTAAAGGAGGCCCAGCA
The DNA here is from genome assembly GCF_052547215.1 of Lysobacter sp. F6437. Taxonomy (NCBI): domain Bacteria; kingdom Pseudomonadati; phylum Pseudomonadota; class Gammaproteobacteria; order Lysobacterales; family Lysobacteraceae; genus Lysobacter; species Lysobacter sp. F6437. The sequence continues at coordinate 1,755,870 of NZ_JBQWRB010000001.1, read as the reverse complement.
TGCCGATGCCGCTCTCGGTCATGAAGCCGCCGATGCCGTCGATGACCGCCAGCACGATCGAGACGATCAGGTTGAACAACGCGAACATCCAGTACTCCTTGCGGCGCGCGCGCCCCTCGAAGCCAACGTAGTTCTTCAATACTTTCAGATACCAGTCCATTGCGATCTCCCCAGAGTCGGTTGATGTCGCGCGCCCCTCCCCGGGCCGCGCTCAGCGGATACTACCCGTTCCCAGCGACCGTGGCCGTCGGTGGGCACCACCGGCTTTCGGCCACCGTTTCCCGGTCAGATTCGCTGCTATGGCTTCAGCTCACCTACTTCGCGTGCCATTTGTCGTCGTCGCCCTTCTCGTACTTCTGCTTCACCGCCGACCAGGCGACCTTGTGCGCGGTTTCCTCGCGCGAGGCGTCGCCGCGGCGGTCGTCGGAGTCCTTGTACTCGTCCCAGGCGCTGTTGAAGGCTTCCTTGTAAATCTCCTGGGCGTGCTTGGGCACGTTGTCCTTGACCGAGTCGGGAAGGTCGGTGATGCGGTCGTAAGGCATGGTCGTTTCCCGCTGCTGGAGGGGTCGACTATCCGCGCGGTGGGTTAACCCGCCGCGAAAGCCACGTCAATCAAAGAAATTGATGAAGCCGGTGATGATCAGCGCATTGGTGAAGTCGATGAAGAACGCACCCACCAATGGCGCCACCAGGAACGCGCGCGGGGCGACGCCGTAACGCTCGACCAGCGTGCGCATCACCGCCATCGCGTTGGCGGTGGTACCGAGCATGAAGCCGATGAAGCCGCCGCCCATCACCGCGGCGTCGTAGTCGCGCCCCATCATCCGGAACACCACCAGGCAGAACGCCGCCACCATCACCACCTGCACACCCAGGTTGACCACCAGCGGCATCGCCAGGCCGGCGAGTTCCCACAGCTTGAGGTTCATCAGCGCCACCGCCAGGAACAGCGCCAGGCAGATGTTGCCGATCAGCTCCACCGTCGGCACCGGGATGCGGAACAGGCCCGACGCGTCGTCGATATTGCGGATCAACGCGCCGACCAGCATCGCGCCGACGTAGGCCGGCAGGGTGATGCCGGTGGCCGAGATCCAGCCGCTGACCCACGACCCGATCCACATCGCGACCAGGATCGCGACGATGCTCTTGAGCGCGCTGAACTCGCGCTGGGCTTCGGTCATCAGCAGGCCGCTGGCGTCGTCGTCGGGTGCGTGGTGGTCTTGCGGGCGGGTGGACACCAGCCCGAAGCGCCGGATCAGCACGGTGACGACCGGCCCGCCGACCAGGCCGCCGAGCACGATGCCGCCCATCGCCGAGGCAATCGCGATCGACTCGGCGCCGCGGATGCCGGCCTCCTCGAACAGCGGCGCGAATGCCAGTCCGGTGGCCGGCCCGCCGGTCAGCGTGGTCGAGCCGGCGAGCACGCCGAACAGCGGAGGCAGGTCGAAGCCGACCGCCACCGCCATGCCCAGCAGGTTCTGCGCGACGGCGAAAACCGATGCCAGCGCCAGGAACACCATCACCTGCCTGCCGCTGATCTTCAGCAGCTTCAGGCTGGCGTTGAAGCCGATGGTGGTGAAGAACGCGACCATCAGCGGCGTCTGCAACGAGGTGTCCATTGTCCACAGCGCGGTGTCGCGCTCGTACGCGATCCACGCGACGATCGCGAACACCAGTCCGCCGATCACCGGCGGCGGCAGGTTGTAGCGACCCAGCACGGGAATCACCCGGCACAACGCGTAACCCAGGAACAGCGCGAGTCCGGCAAAGGCCAGGGTCTGTACGGCGTCGAGTTGCAGCAAAGGAGACTCCTTGAACGATGTCCTGCGTGTGCCGAGTTGTTGCGGCAGTCGATGGCAGGCGCGACCGGGCGATATTACGCGGGGGCACCCCACAGTCGCGAAGCGGGCGGCTGCAATAGTCCATCACGCATCACGACGCCGCCGGGATGGTCGTCGCGCAACCACAATGGCCCGTCGAGGTCGACAAACTCGGCATGGCGCGCGACGTGCCAGGCCGGCGCCATCGCCAGCGACGAGGCGATCATGCAACCGACCATGATGCCGAAGCCCTGCGCCTGCGCCGCATGCAGCAGGTCGAGCGCCGCGGTCAGGCCGCCGGTCTTGTCGAGCTTGATGTTGACGACCTGGTAGCGCCCGCGCAGGCGCGGCAGGTCGGCGGCGACGTGGCAGCTCTCGTCCGCGCACAATCGCGACACCGACTCGAACCCCTGCAGCGCGTCGTCCTCGTCGGCCGGCAATGGCTGCTCGATGAGGTCGACCCGGGTTTCGGCGAGCACCGGCTGCAACGCGCGCAACAACTCGATGTTCCAGCTTTCGTTGGGGTCGACGATCAGCCGCGCATCCGGCAACTGGCCGCGTACCGCGCGGATCCGCGTCGCCGGGTCGTCCGCATCGAGCTTGATCTTGACCAGCTTCAGGTGGCGCAGCGCCTTCGCGGCATGCGCCATGTTTGCCGGCGTGTCGAGGCTGACGGTGTGTGCACTGGCCAGCGGCGGCAGTACAGCGGAGTGGCCAAGCTGGGAGGCCACCGGGATCGCCTGCCGGCGCGCCTGCAGGTCCCATAGCGCGCAATCGAGGGCATTGCGCGCGGCGCCGGGATCGAGCAGCGCCTGCAGCTGGTGTCGATCGAGGCCGCCGGCAATCGCATCGGCCAGCGACGCGACCTGCGCCATCACCGACTCGATGCTCTCGCCGTAACGCGGATACGGCAGCGACTCACCGCGGCCGACGTGGGTGCCGTCGCTGACGGTCGCGACCACGACTTCGGTGGCGGTGCGGACCCCGCGCGAGATCCGGAACGGCGCGACCAGCGGGTAGTTGGGATGTTCGAGCGTCAGTCCGGGAAGCATGCCTGCAGCCTGTCGACGATCCGCGCGACGCCATCGCGCATCGGGTCCTGCGCCGGAAGCCCGAGCCGGTCTTCGGCCTCCGCACAGACGCGGGCGGCGTCTTCGGCCGAGAGCTTGGATGTGTTGAGCGACACGCCGACCGCGACCACCGCCGGGTTGGTCAGGCGCGCGGCCGCGAGGTTGGCTTCCAGCGTGTCGGCCAGTCGCGGCAACCGGTAATGCGCCAGCCCGCGCATGTGCGGGCGGCCGGGTTCATCGCACAGCACCAGCGCGTCGGGCTGGGCACCGTGCAGCAGGCCCAGCGAGACGCCGGCGAAGGACGGATGGAACAGCGACCCTTGGCCTTCGATCAGGTCCCAGCCGTTGTCGTGGCGGTCCGGCGACAGCCATTCGACGCCGCCGGAAATGAAGTCGGCCACCACCGCATCGAGCGGGATGCCGCGGCCGGCGATGAAGATGCCGGTCTGGCCGGTCGCGCGGAAGTCGGCCGCGAGTCCGCGCGCGCGCATCTCTGTTTCCAGTGCCAGCGTGGTGTACATCTTGCCGGTGGAGCAGTCGGTGCCGACCGTGAGCAGGCGCTTGCCCGCGCGCTTGTGGCCCTTGCCGACCGGCGTCGCCGGCGGCGTGCGCGCATCGAACAGGTGACGGCCGTTGCGTTGCGCCGCCGCTACGATCTCGGGATAGGCGGCCAGCCTGTCATGCAACCCGGAGGCGACGTTCAAGCCGGCATCGAGCGCGGCGACCACGTGCGCCACCGTCGCCGGATCGATCTTGCCGCCGGCATTGGCGACGCCGACGATCATCGTGTTGGCGCCCGCGGCGCGCGCCTGCGCGAAGTCCATATCCGGCAGGTCGAGGCTGATCCTGCACTCGGGTCCGCGGAACTGGCCCACGCACCATTGCGGCCGGAACGCCGCCAACCCGCGCGCGGTCTTGCCCGACAATTCGTCCGGGGCGTTGCCCAGGTACAGCAGGAACGGCGGCGGCCAGAGGGAGGGGTCGGGATCGGTCGACATGGTGCAAAGCCAGTGGGCGGCGCCCGGGAAGTGGGGTTGCAGCATCTTCATGGCTGGCCGCCGGCGCCGCCATTGAAAAGACGCCGATGGGGCATAGCGGCAGGTTATGGGGCAAAGTCGGACGGCCGGCTGTCGGATCGGCCATAGCCGGCGGTTAGACCCTTCGCAACCAATCCGCGGGATGGAGAGCGCACGGCGGCGTTAGCCTTGGATCCATGACGACCTCCAAGCCGATGTGCCTTCCCGTCCTGCGTCCAATGCTCGCCGCGACGCTGCTTACGTTGCTGGTGGCCTGCGCCGCCTCACCGCCGCGCAGCGACGCGCAAACCGCGCCCACGGTTGCGGTTGCGGACGCCGCCGCATCCGGCTTCGTCGCCAGCGCCAACCCGCTCGCCACCCAGGCCGGGCTCGACGTGCTGCGACGCGGCGGCAGCGCGATCGACGCGGCCATCGCCGTGCAGGCAATGCTCGGTCTGGTCGAACCGCAGAGTTCCGGGCCGGCCGGCGGCGCGTTCCTGCTGCATTACTCGGCCGACAACCAGAAGATCGAGTCCTACATCGGCCGCGAACAGGCGCCCGCCAGCGCGAGCCCGGCGATGTTCAACGACGCCGAAGGACATCCGCTGAGCCGCGCCGACGCGATGCTGAGCGGCCACGCGACCGGCATCCCCGGCGTGCTGCCCGCGCTCGAACTCGCGCATCGCGACCACGGCCGCCTGCCCTGGAACGCGCTGTTCGAACCCGTCGCCGAGCGCGCGGAGGCGGGGTTCGAGGTCACGCCGCGGCTGCAGGAACACATCGACGGCACCTTCCCGCAAGCCTCCGCGCCGGACGTAAAGCAGCTGTTCTCGCATCCCGATGGCACGCCACTGCGTGCGGGCGAGGTCTTTCGCAATCCGGCCTACGCCGCCAGCCTGCGCCGGATCGCCAGTGACGGCGCCGCCGCGTTGCAGCGCGGCCCGCTGGCCGAAGCCATCGTCGAACGCCTCGGCCAGCCGCCGCGCGGCGCGCAGGTGACGCTGGCCGACCTCGCCAGCTATCGCGTCGAACGCACCGAGCCGGTGTGCCGCCCGGTACGCGCCTACATCGTCTGCGTGCCGCCACCGCCGTCCAGTGGCGTCGGTTTGCTGGAACTGATGCTGATCCTCGACGGCACCGACATCGCCGAGCGCGGCCCCGACGATGCGCGGTCGTGGTTGCTGTTCGCCGAAGCCAGCCGCCTGATGTACGCCGACCGCGACCAGTACGTCGGCGATCCGCGCTTCGTCGACGTGCCGGTGCAGGGCCTGCTCGACCCGGCCTACATCGACCGCCGCCGCGCCCTTATCGGTGATCGCGCGGCCGCATTGGCCCCGGTCCACGGCGCGCCCGAAGGCGCGCCCGCTTTGGCCCCCGACGCCACCGACGAACCCGGCGGCACCAGCCATTTCGTGGTGGTCGATGGCGACGGCAATGCGGTCTCGATGACCACCACCATCGAATCGTTCTTCGGCTCCGGCCGTGTGGTCGGCGGCATGCTGCTGAACAACCAGCTGACCGACTTCTCGTGGTCGCCGGGCGGCGCCGCGGCCAACGCGATCGCACCCGGCAAGCGCCCGCGCTCGTCGATGTCGCCGGTGATCGTGCTCGATCGCGACGGCCGCTTCGTCGGCGCGGTCGGCTCGCCGGGCGGCAACGCCATCCCCGCCTACATCGCCAAGACGCTGGTCGGGTGGCTGTTCTGGGACCTGCCGCTGGATCGCGCGATCGACCTGCCCAACCTGGTCGCGCGCGGCGAGAATTTCAACGGCGAGGCCGACGCTTTCGATCCGCAGCTCCTACAGGCGCTGTCCACACTCGGAGTCGACGTGGAATCGGGTTCGGGCGAGGACTCAGGGCTGCACGGCGTGGTGCTGCGTGACGGCGTACTGCACGGCGCCGCCGATCCGCGGCGCGAAGGCACCGCCGCCGCACTGTAGCCCGCATGCCGCGATCGGCGATCATGGCGGCTGCTCACCGGGGACCGACCATGCGCTTCCGCCAGATCGAAGTCTTCCACGCCGTCTACACCACCGGCTCCATCAGCGCCGCCGCCCGCGCGCTGCACGTCTCGCAGCCGTCGGTCAGCAAGGTGCTGCACCACACCCAGCAGCAACTCGACCTGGAGCTGTTCCGCCTGGTGCGCGGCCGGCTGGTGCCCACCGACCAGGCGCACGCGCTGTTCGTCGAGGTCGCCGATGTCTTCGAGCGCGTCAACTCGCTGCAGAAGACCGTCGGCAACCTCAGGAACGTCTCCACCGGCCACATCCGGCTGGCGGTGGTGCCGTCGCTCGGCCTGCAACTGGCGCCGCTGGCGATCGCCCGCTTCCGCCAGCAGCACCCGCAGGTCACGTTCGACGTGCAGACCCTGCACCACGACGAAGTGTTCGAAGCGCTCTACGAGCGCAGCTGCGACATCGCCATCGCCTACGACCCGCCGACCCATCCGCGCATGAAGCGCCGTGACCTCGACGCCGGCGAACTGATGCTGCTGTTCCGCAAGGCCAGCCTGCCGGACGTCGGCGACACCGTATCGATCCAGCTGCTGGACGGCCGCGACATGGTGGGCCTGACCACCGGCGGCCCGGTCGGCGAACTGTTCAACCGCGAACTGCGCCGGCTGGGCGTCAGCGTGCGCGAAGTGGTGTCCAACCAGACCTTCTACATCGCCGCCGCGCTGACCCGGTGCGGCGCCGGCATGGCGGTGGTCGACGAGTTCACCGCGCGTGCGAGCGTTGATGAGAGCACCGCGTTCCGCCCGTTCTCGCCGTCATTGCGGTTCAAGGTGCAGTGCGTGCACCTGGAAGATCGCGCGCCGTCGAAAGCGGCGATGGAGTTCCTGGAGGTGTTCGGGAAGGTGCTTCGGGAAGGGCGTGGAGGTGGATGAGCGAGTGGCTGTGCTGCTGCCATGACCGTCACCCACCCGATCACGTCACCCCACCCGAACCCCAAAATGAAACGCCTCGATCCGCATCCGTTCCCTTAGATAAAACGCATGCGCATCCTGCCGCTGCGTCCCCGAGTCCAATTGCAGCCGCTCGCAGCCCAGCCGCTGCGCTTCCGCCTTCAGCCAGTCCAGCATCGCCTTGCCGTAACCGCACCCGCGGCTGGCCTCGTCGGTCACCAGGTCGTCGACGTAGATGTGCCGGCCGACCGACAGCATCTCCAACACCCGCCAGCCGGCGAATGCGCGCGGAGTGCCGGTGTCGTCGTACAGCACGGTGGCGCGGAAGCCGTCGGTGTCGATCTGGCGCAACACCTGGCTGACGAAACGCTCTTCATCGAACGCGGGGCGCAGTTGCCTGGCCACCGGCCAGGCGGCGCGCAGGTCGGCGGCTTCGGTGACGGTGCGGATGGTCGGCGTCGGCTGGCTCAGTTCCATTCGAACAGCTTCCAGTACACCGGCGATACCGGGGCGCCGTCGTCGGGCCGGCCGTCGCCGTCGGTGTCCATCAGGTAGTAGACCGGGCCGCGCGAGGGGGTGACCTTGACCACCTTGAGCTGCCCGGCGACGCGGTACTGCTCGATGACGTCGCCGTTCTCGGCCACCTGGCGGGTGACGTCGGCGTTTTCGAGGCCGGCGGTGGGGTCGGCGGGCTGGCCCATGGTGGCGCAGGCGGCCAGCGCGACGGGCAGCAGCAGGCCGAGCAGGGCGGTCGTGGCGATACGCATGGCGGTGTCTCCGGACGCGGAGGTTCAGGATACGCCGCGGCCGGGGCAGGGCAACCGGGGTCCGGGCGGTGCGGCGGGCACGTAGAATCGGGCCCATGAAAAGACTCGTGCTGATCGACGGTTCCAGCTACCTCTACCGCGCTTTCCACGCGCTGCCGCCGCTGACCAATGACGCCGGCGAGCCGACCGGCGCGCTGTTCGGCGTGGTCAACATGCTGCGCGCGCACCTGAAGGAGCAGCCGGACTACATCGCCTATGTGGTCGATGCGCCGGGCAAGACCTTTCGCGACGACCTCGACCCGCAGTACAAGGCCAACCGGCCGCCGATGCCCGACGAGTTGCGCTCGCAGGTGCAGCCGATGTGCGACATCGTGCAGGCGCTGGGCATCGACATCATCCGCATCCCGGACGTGGAAGCCGACGACGTCATCGGCACGCTGGCGATCGAGGCGGCCGACGCCGGCGTCGACGTGACCATCTCGACCGGCGACAAGGACTTCGCGCAGTTGGTGCGGCACGCCAACGAGCGCGCCGGCATCGCGCTGGTCAACACCATGAGCGGCAGCCGGCTCGACAACGACGAGGCGGTGTTCGCCAAGTTCGGCGTACGCGCCGACCAGATCATCGACTACCTGGCGCTGATGGGCGACAAGGTCGACAACATCCCCGGCGTCGACAAGTGCGGGCCGAAGACCGCGGCCAAGTGGCTGGCCGAGTACGACACGCTCGATGGCGTGATCGCCAATGCCGACAACATCAAGGGCAAGATCGGCGACAACCTGCGCGCGGCACTGGAGCGCTTGCCGCTCAACCGCACCCTGACCACGATCCGCACCGACGTGCCGTTGGACCAGCGTCACGACCAGCTGTTGCTGCGCGAGCGCGACGCCGACAACCTGCGTGGGCTGTATGCGCGCTACGGCTTCAAGCAGGCGCTGCGCGAGCTCGATGGCGGCGCGGGTGACGCGGCCACCGACAGCGGCAGCGTGCGCAATACCGCGGCCGGTTATGCGCGTTCGGCCAGCGCGGGCGACGCCGACATCGACCCCGCGCTGTCGGCGAAGGGCGAGTACGAGTGTGTGCTGGCGCGCGAGCAGCTGGACCAGTGGGTCGCCCGGTTGCAGGCCGCCGACGAGTTCGCGTTCGACACCGAGACCGATTCGCTCGACGCCTTGTGTGCGCGGCTGGTGGGCCTGAGTTTCGCGGTCGAGCCGGGCCGCGCCTGCTATATCCCGGTCGGCCACGACTATCCGGGCGCACCGGCGCAGTTGCCGCTCGACGAGGTGCTCGACGCGTTGCGTCCGCTGCTGGCCGATGCGGGCAAGCGCAAGATCGGCCAGCACGGCAAGTACGACCTGCACGTGTTGCGCTGCCACGGTGTCGAGGTCAACGGCTACGCCGACGACACCATGCTCGAAAGCTTCGTGCTCAACGCCACCGCCAGCCGCCACGACATGGACTCGCTGGCCAAGCGCTACCTCGGCTACGACACCATCAAGTACGCCGACGTGGCCGGCAAGGGCGTCAAGCAGATCACCTTCAACCAGGTCGCGATCGACGACGCCACGCCGTACGCGGCCGAGGACGCCGACATCACGTTGCGCCTGCATCGCGTGCTCGGCCCGAAGCTCACGGCCGAACCGGACCTGCAGCGCGTCTATCGCGAAATCGAGGTGCCGCTGGTCTCGGTGCTGGAGCGGATCGAGGCCAATGGCGTGATGATCGACATGGACGAGTTGCGCAAGCAGTCGGCCGACCTCGGCCAGCGCATGCTCGCTGCGCAGCAGAAGGCGACCGAACTGGCAGGGCGCACCTTCAACCTCGACTCGCCCAAGCAGCTCGGCGCGCTGTTGTTCGAGGAGCTCAAGCTACCGGCACTGGTCAAGACGCCGAAGGGCCAGCCGTCGACCAACGAGGAGGCGCTGGAGGCGATTGCCGACCAGCACGAGCTGCCACGGGTGATCCTCGAATACCGCGGGCTGGCCAAGCTTCGCAGCACCTACACCGACAAGCTGCCGCTGATGGTCAACCCGCGCACCGGCCGCGTGCACACCAGTTACCACCAGGCCGGCGCCGCGACCGGGCGGCTGGCGTCATCCGATCCGAACCTGCAGAACATCCCGATCCGCACCGCCGACGGCCGCCGCATCCGCACCGCGTTCACCGCGCCGGACGGCCGCCGCATCGTCGCCTGCGACTACTCGCAGATCGAGCTGCGGATCATGGCCCACCTGTCGGGGGACGAGGGCCTGCTGCGCGCGTTCGGCGCCGGCGCCGACATCCACAAGGCGACCGCGGCGGAAGTGTTCGGCAAGACTTTGGAGACGGTCGAGCCGGGCGAGCGGCGCGCGGCCAAGGCGATCAACTTCGGCCTGATGTACGGCATGAGCGCGTTCGGCCTGGCCAAGCAGCTCAACGTGTCGCGCGGCGAGGCGCAGGATTACATCGGCCTGTACTTCAGCCGCTACCCGGGCGTGCGCGAGTTCATGGACAACACGCGCCAGCAGGCGCGCGACCGCGGCTATGTCGAAACCGTGTTCGGCCGCCGGCTCTATCTGGACAACATCCATGCCCGCAACCAGGGCCTGCGCGCGGGCGCCGAGCGGGCCGCGATCAACGCGCCGATGCAGGGCACCGTGGCCGACATCATCAAGCGCGCAATGATCAAGGTCGATGCGTGGCTGGCGACCCAGCGCCGCGCCGATGGCAGCGGGCCGGCGCAGATGATCCTGCAGGTCCACGATGAACTGGTTTTCGAGGCCGATGCCGGCTTTGTCGACACGCTGCTGGCTGAAGTCGGCACGCGGATGGTCGGCGCGGCGCAGTTGCGGGTGCCGCTGGTGGTGGACAGCGGGGTGGGGCTCAATTGGGACGAAGCGCATTGAATCCCGGCGTGCTGGACCCCTGATTCGGCCCGCGAGGCGCGATTGAGGGGATCAACTGCGGCAGAAATTGCCCCCGGTTGGCACAATCACGCGATCAGTGCCCAGGCGGGGTTGTTAACGTCACGTTAGCCGAAGTTGGCGCTCTGAATCGCTACTGAATCCAACAATTAATTAACCCCGATCTTCACGATCCATCCATGTACGGAATGGTCATATAGCTCTCGACAGATGCAACGTCTGTCGACGATCTCTCCCTCCCCTGGAGTGATCCCGGAGCGAAGACCCCTCCCCAGGTCCCGCTCCACCAGCCCCGCCGGCCCCCCCTGCCTGCGGGGCTTTTTATTGCCTGCGATTTGGCGTTGGTTGGCAGGCCGTGCCCATGAAACGCCTCGGCTTTTGGCTTTTCGTAGGAGCGGCTTCAGCCGCGATCGGATGGTTGGTCGCCCGTCCGGTTCCAGATCGCGGCTGAAGCCGCTCCTACAGGTGCGTTGGCCGCCCCGGATATCGTTGCCGTTTGCGGGCGGCGTCGGGGGTTACGCCCGTTCCGACAGCCAGTCGCGAGGCCGCAGGTAGTCCGCCAGCCGCGCCTCGGCGCTGCCGGGTTCCGGCTCGAACCGATACTCCCAGCGCACCAGCGGCGGCAGGCTCATGAGGATAGACTCGGTGCGTCCGCCCGACTGCAGGCCGAAGTGGGTGCCGCGGTCGAGCACCAGGTTGAACTCGACGTAGCGGCCGCGCCGATACAACTGGAACTGCCGCTCACGCTCGCCGTACTGGGTATCCCTGCGGCGTTCGACGATCGGCAGGTAGGCGTCGAGGAAGCCGTCGCCGACGGCGCGCATGTAGCCGAAGTCGGTGTCGAAATCACCCTGCAGGTCGTCGAAGAACAGCCCGCCCACGCCGCGGGTCTCGTCGCGGTGCCTGAGGAAGAAGTATTCGTCGCACCAGCGCTTGTGCGCGTCGTAGCGCGCCTGCCCGCCGAACGGTTCGCACAGCTCGCGCGCGGTGCGGTGCCAGTGCAGCACGTCCTCGTCGAACGGGTAGAACGGGGTGAGATCGAAGCCGCCGCCGAACCACCAGGCGACGGTCCGGCCGTCGCGCTCGGCGCGGAAGTGGCGGACGTTGGCGTGCGTGGTCGGCAGGTACGGGTTGCGCGGATGGAACACCAGCGACACGCCGACCGCGCGCCACGAGGCGCCGACCAGCTCGGGGCGATTGGCGGTGGCGGAAGGCGGGAGTTTGGTGCCGGAGACGTCGGAGAAGCCGATGCCGGCCTGCTCGAACACCGCGCCGTCGCGCAGGATGCGGGTGCGGCCGCCGCCGCCGGCGAGGCCGCTGGTGTTGCCGGTGGCGCTGCGTTCCCAGCGGTCCTCGATGAAGCGGGCGCCGCCGTCGGCGTCCTCGATGGCGGTGCAGATGCGGTCCTGCAGGCCCGTGAGGTAGTCGCGGACGCGGGTGAAGTCGGGGGTGGTGTCGGTGGTGCTCATGCGGCGGATTCTACCGATGGCGCCGGAGCACCGCCGGGTCGGCACATGGATCGACCCGGCTCTTGCGCTTGGTCTTGCGCTTGGTCTGCGCTTGGTAGGAGCGGCTTCAGCCGCGATCGGGAATCGTTTGGTCGAGCCGACTCCCGATCGCGGCTAAAGCCACTCCTACAAAAGCCTGGAGCAGTGGGCGTTACTTCAGGTTGTCCTCGAACAGCTCGAAGATCCGGCGGTACTCGTCATACCAACTGTCGGGGTGTACGAAGCCGTGCCGCTCCAGCGGGTACGAGGCCAGCTCCCAGTCGTCCTTGCGCAGCTCGATCAGCTTCTGCGCGAGCATCACCGAGTCCTTGTAGAACACGTTGTTGTCCATCATCCCGTGCGCGATCAGCAGGTTGTCCTGCAGGCCGGCCGCGTATTCGATCGGCGACGATTTCAGGTACGCCTCCGGGTCGACTTCCGGGGTGTTGAGGATGTTGGAGGTGTACTCGTGGTTGTACTGCGACCAGTCGGTGACCGGGCGCAGCGCGGCGCCGGCCTTGAACGCGCCGGGCGCCTTGAACAGCGCCATGAAGGTCATGAAGCCGCCGTAGCTGCCGCCGTAGATGCCGGCGCGGTCGACGTCGCCCTGCTTGTTGGCGCCGATCCACGCGAGGCCGTCGAGGTAGTCCTGCAGCTCCGGCGTGCCCATCTGCCGGTAGATCGCGGTGCGCCAGTCGCGGCCGTAGCCCTCGGACGCGCGGTAGTCGAGGTCGAGCACGACGTAGCCGTGCTGCACCAGCAGGTTGTGGAACATCTGCTCGCGGAAGTAGACCGGGTAGCGGTCGTGCACGTTCTGCAGGTAGCCGGCACCGTGGACGAACATCACGACGGGGTACTCACGGCCTGGTTCCATCGTCGCCGGACCGTAGTACTTGCCCCAGATGGTGCCTGCGCCATCGCTCGACGGGATCTGCACGATCTCCGGCTGGATCCACTGGCGCGCCTTGAACTCCGCGCTGCGGGTGTCGGTCAGCAGCGCGGTTTCCTCGCCGCGCGTGTCGACCACCGCCAGTTGCGTCGGCAGGTAGCTGTCGGAGTGGCTGACCAGCAACTTCGAACCATCGGGCGACAACACGAAACCCTCGACGCCATCGAGCGCGGTGACCTCGCGCACGCCACCGCCATCGCGGTCGACCGCGCAGACTTCGTAGTCGCCCGGCCAGTCGCGGTTGCAGACGAAGAAGAATGTGCGGCCGTCGGCGCCGAGCACCGGCGACGAGGCTTCCCACTGGCCGGAGGTCAGTGCGCGCGGCGTGCCTTGGCCGTCGGCGATGTAGAGGTGCGAGTAGCCGCTCTGTTCCGACAGCAGCCACAGCGCGCCGTCGGCGGTCCAGCCGAAGTCGTTGTAGTTCCAGTTGATCCAGGCGTCGTCGTGCAGGCGGTGGCGCACCGCGAGCGCGGCCGCATCGACTTGGCCGGCCTGCGGGCTGACGGTGGCGATCCAGCGGTCCTTGTTGTCGACCGCGCGCAGCAGCACCGCGGCGCTGCTGCCGTCGGCGCGCCAGTGGATCGCCGGACTGCCGCCGCCCTCGCTCTCGACGCGTACTGCACGGTCGCCCTTGAGCGACTCCAGTTCGGCCTGTTCGCGCAGCGCCGCCAGCGGGTCGGTTTCGATCCCGGGCAGGGCATGCAGCTGCAGTTCGTCGACCTCGGCGGTGGCGACCTCGACCAGCCACAGCCGGTGCGGCAGCGGCGCGTTGTGGCCGACCCGCACGCGGACTTCCTCGAACTCCTCGTAACCCGACTCGGTCACGTACTTGGGCATCTTGCCGGCCTGGCCGGCATTGGCGTCCTTGGCCTCGGTCACCACCAGCAGCCACTTCGCGTCCGGTGACAGCGCGCTGTCGATAATCTCCACGTCTTCGCCGAGGTAGGCCGGCAGCGGCGCGCGGGTCGGGTCGGCGGCGCGCCATGCGGCTTCCTGCTCGCGTTCGGCCTCGCGCTTGGCGCGGTCGCTGGCGAGGGTGTCGATCAGGCGCAACTGGCGGTCACGCAGGTCGTCGGGCTTGGGCTCGATCGCCGGGTCCTTCTCGGCCTTGACGATCGCGGCCTGGCTGCTGCCCTGGCCGGCGCGCCACTGGAACCACTCGTTGCCGGCGCGGAACACCAGGCTGCCGGCGGTGCTCCACTGCGGCCGCGATTCCTGCTCGCCGGTGCGGGTGACCTGGGTCAGCGCGCCATTGCGCAGGTCGCGGACGAAGATGTCGCCGTTGCGCGCGAATGCCATGCGCGTGCGGCTGGCGTCGTACACCGGCCGCGCACCGTCGAGTTGTGCACGCGCGGCGTCGTCCACCTTGACCGGAGTGCCACCGTTGATGCCGGCCTGCCAGGTGTCGCGGATCGTCTCGCCCTCGCGCTTGAGCTCGTACTGCGCGCTGTTGCCATCCCACGCCCACCAGGCCTGTTCGACCGGCGGCCCGATCCAGTCCGGGTCGGCCATGGCCTGTTCGAGGCTGATCGGGGTCGAGCCGGCGGCGGCGGGCGCGGTGGCCGGGGCCTGCGCGAACGCGTTGGCGGACAGCAGCAGGGCGGCGGACAAGGGCAACAGACGGGGCATCGGCACGGTTCCGGCAACAAATTTGGCGCAGGGTAGCAGCGCCCGCGCGGCGGGGGATCGGCCAGCGGTCATGGGCGGCGGTACGACGACCGATGGTGCAAAACCGGCGGCGCGTACAATGGCCGGCGCGGCGCACCCCCGCGTGCCGCGGAGGTAATGCGTGGACGAGCTGCTGCAGTCGCCGTTGCTGTTGTCACGGATCCAGTTCGGTTTCGTGATCTCGTTCCACATCCTGTTCCCCGCCTTCACCATCGGCCTGGCGCACTGGCTGGCCTTCATCGAGTGGCGCTGGCTGCGCACGCGCGCCGACGTCTGGCGCGACCTCTACTTCTTCTGGCTGCGGATCTTCGCGATCTCGTTCGGCATGGGCGTGGTCAGCGGCATCGTCATGAGCTTCCAGTTCGGCACCAACTGGGCGGTGCTGAGCGAGCGCGCCGGCGCGGTGCTCGGTCCGCTGCTGAGCTACGAGGTGCTGACCGCGTTCTTCCTCGAGGCCAGCTTCCTCGGGGTGATGCTGTTCGGCTGGAAGCGCGTGTCGCACGGCCTGCATTTCTTTTCGACCTGCATGGTCGCGCTCGGCACCTTGCTGTCGACGTTCTGGATCCTCGCGGCCAACAGCTGGATGCAGACGCCGCAGGGCCACGAAATCATCGACGGCATGTTCGTGCCGGTCGACTGGTCGGCGATCATCTTCAACCCGTCGTTCCCGTATCGGCTGGTGCACATGACACTGGCGGCGTTCATCACCACCTGCTTCGTGATCGGCGGCGTGAGCGCGTGGTATCTGCGGCGTGGCATCCATATCGAACCGTCGCGCCGGATGCTGAAGCTGGCGGTGGCATTCGCGCTGGTCGCGGTGCCGGCGCAGGTGCTGGTCGGCGACCTGCACGGGCTCAACGTCGGCGAGCACCAGCCGGTCAAGCTGGCAGCGATGGAGGCGCACTGGCATGCCGAACCGGCGGGCGAGGGCGTACCGCTGGTGCTGTTCGCGCTGCCAAACGCGGAGGCCGAGCGCAACGACTACGAGGTCGCGATCCCGCGACTGGGCAGCGTGATCCTGACCCACAGCTGGGACGGCGAGATCCAGCCGCTGACCGCGGTGCCGGCGAGCGAGCGGCCACCGGTGGCGCCGGTGTTCTGGGCGTTCCGGGTGATGGTCGGGCTCGGCGTGCTGATGCTGCTGCTGACGCTAGTGTCGGCGTGGGCGTGGTGGCGCGGAAAACTGTTCGAATCGAAGTGGCTGCTCAACGGCTGGCGGCTGCTGAGCCCGGCCGGCTTCATCGCGCTACTGGCGGGCTGGTACGTGGTCGAGATCGGTCGCCAGCCGTGGGTGGTCTACGGCCTGTTGCGCACCAGCGACGCGGTCAGCCCGAACATCACCGCGGCGGCGGTGATGGGTTCGCTGATTACGTTCGCGATCGCCTACGCGGTGATCTTCGGCGCCGGCATCTGGTACTTGATCGGCCTCGTCCGCAAGGGCCCGCAACCGCACGAACCGGCACCGGATACCGAAGATGGCGACAAGACCCCGGCGCGGCCGCTGTCGGTTGGCGATCGCGACGACGCGGAGACGGGCTGATGGAACTGCAGACGGTATTGCCGGTGATCTGGTTCGGCGTGATCGGCTTCGGCGTGCTGATGTACGTCGTGCTCGACGGCTTCGTGCTCGGGCTCGGCATCCTCGCGCCGTTCGCCGAGGACGAGGCCCAGCTCGACCACATGATGAACACCGCCGCGCCAATCTGGGACGGCAACGAGACCTGGCTGGTGCTCGGCGGCACCGGTTTGCTGGCGGCGTTCCCGAAGGCCTACGCGCTGGTGCTGTCGGCGCTGTACCTGCCGGTGCTGCTGATGCTGATTGCGCTGATCTTCCGCGGCGTCGCGTTCGAGTTCCGCTTCAAGGCGCGGCGCGCCAAACCGGCGTGGGGCGCGGCGTTCGCGCTGGGCTCGATGTTCGCAGCGTTTGCGCAGGGCGTGATCCTCGGCGCGCTGGTCGAGGGCATGCCATTGCAGGAAGGCAAGTACGTCGGTGGCGCGTTCGACTGGTTCAGTCCGTTCTCGATGCTGACCGGGGTCGCGGTGGTGTTCGGCTACGCGCTGCTCGGCGCCTGCTGGCTGATCCTCAAGACCGACGGCCGGATGCAGCTGGTCGCGCGTAACCTGACCCGGCCGCTGGTGTTCGTGGTGGTCGCGTTCATGGGGCTGGTCAGCGCGTGGCTGCCGTTCCTGGACTCGCGAATCATGGCGCGCTGGTTCGAGGGCGGGAATTTCTGGTGGCTGGCGCCGGTGCCGCTGCTTGCGCTGGCCAACGCCGTCGCGTTGTGGCGCGCGGCGATGCGCGAGGGCCGCGACGCCACGCCGTTCGTGCTGACGTTGTGCTTCTTCGCGCTCGGTTTCATCGGGCTGGTGCTGGGGATCTGGCCGAACATCGTGCCGCCGGCGCTGACCATCTGGGAGGCCGCGTCGCCGCCGTCGTCGCAGATGTTCGTGCTGGCCGGGCTGGTGGTGCTGCTGCCACTGATCCTGGGTTACACGTGGTGGTCGTACCGGGTGTTCCGCGGCAAGGTCGAGGCCGACTCGGGCTACCACTAGATACTGACACTAGATACTGAGGGCGCCGCGACCGGCGACGGCGTGGGCTGACGATTCTGGTTCGCGGCTGAAGCCGCTGCTACAGGGGGGGGGCGGTGCTGGCACAGGTGCCTGCGATGGCGGCTGAATGCCGTTGTCGCGGGCCCGTGGGCTGCGGGTATGCTGTCGGCACAGTTTCCGTGCAGCTTTCCCCCGGGCGCCATGCAAGCCTACGTCTACAAGAGCCTCCGCAAGGACGACACCTACGTGTTCCTCGCTGCGCGCGATGACTTCACGCGCGTGCCCGAGGCCGTGCGCGCGCCGCTGGGGCGGCTGCAGTTCGTGATGGAGCTGGCGCTGACGCCCGGGCGGACACTGGCCCGCGGCGATGCCGCGGTGGTGCGCGAGAACCTGGCCCTGCGCGGGTTCCATCTGCAGTTGCCGGCCGAAACGGCCGACCCGATGACCGAGGACTGGGGCACCGATGGCTGAGCGACCCGAGCACCGCGGTCCGCTGGTTGGACTGGCTGCCGGTGCAGCCGTGCTGGCGTTGCTGGGCGGGCTCGGCGGCTGGTTCGCTGGCGTCGCCGGTACCCTCGCCCAGCCGTTGTTCGCGATGGCGGCACGGCACTGGCGCAACCGTGCGCCGGTGACCCCGTCGCGGTTGCGCCACGGATTGCCGCCGGTGCTGCTGCTCTGGGTGGGCGTGGTCGCGGCGCTGGCGCTCGCGGTCGCCTGGCCGCTGTCGGCATTGTTGCGCGGTGGTTCGCTGCCGGCGGTGCTTGGCCTGAGCGTGGTGATCGGCGTCGCGCTGATCGTGCTGTGGCGCCTGTGGCCGCTGTGGCAGGGACTCGAGCGCGATGGCGGCGCCTTTGGCGACCACTGGCGCGCGCTGGTGGCGGTCGACCCGGGCGCCTGGCGCGGGCTGGGCGTGGCGGTGGCGGTGACCGCGGTGGCGGCGACGATCGTGGCGCTGGCGTGGCCGGGGCTGGTCGATGGCGGCCTGCGCTGGTTGTTGGCGGCGCTGCTGCTGGCGGCTTCGGTGGCGCTGCATGCGTGGCTGCAGCGCGTGGCGCCGGCCGATGCATTGGGCTACCTCGGCGAGGACGAATTCGAAGAAGATCTCGGCGAAGAGCAGGTCGAAGGCGAGGCCGCCGTGGAGCAGGCGTCGCTGAACCGCGAAGGCCACGTCGCCGAAGCGGCCGAAGGGGGCGAGTTGCCGGCCGGCCACACCGACGCAGGCGTCGACGCGCTGGTCGACGATGTCGTCATCCGCCGCGCGCCACCCGCGGAGCCACTGGAGCCGGCACTGTATGCCGCCGCCCGTAGCGGCCGGGTCGAGCGCGCGCTGGAACTGATCGAGGAAGGCGCCGATCCGCACGCACCGCCACCGGCCGACGATCGCGACCAGCGCAGCCTCGCGGTGCTGGCCGCGGTGTTGCCGGACCTGCGCCTGCTGCGTGCGCTGATCGCGCGCGGGGTCGAACTCAACAACGCCCAGGCTGGCATGACCCCGTTGCTGGCCGCCACCCGCGACAGCTGGCACGGCCGGCCCGACGCGGTGATGACCCTGCTGGCCAACGGCGCCGACCCGCGCGCGGTCGACGCCGAGGGCAACACCCCGCTGCATTTCGCCGCGCGCAGCTCCGACCCGGGCGTGGCCGCGCTGTTGCGCGATGCCGCGGCCGAACTGGAAGTGCTCAACCACGACGGCCTGTCCCCGCTCGGCGTGGCTTGCGCCGCCGGCAACTGGCGGCTCGCGCGGTTCCTGCTCGAGCGCGGCGCCCGGCCCGAGCCGACCGACGGTCAGCCGGCATTGCTGGCCGCCGCCAGCGGCGAGGACGACGACGCGGCCGGGGTGTTGCTGCTGCTCAAGCTCAAGGCCAGGGTCGACGCCCGCAACGGCGACGGTCGCAGCGCACTGCACGAGGCGGCGCTGGCCGGCCACGCCGGCATCGTCGATGCGCTGCTGGCGGCGGGCGCCTCGCCGGCGATTGCCGATGCCCACGGCGCCAGCCCGTTGCACGAAGCCGCGCGAGGCGGCCATCTGGATGTGCTCGACCGGCTGCTGGAGAAGTTGCCCAGCGGCGGCGCGGCCGAGGTCGCCAGCCAGGATGAGCACGGACGCAACGTGTTGGCCCTGGCCTGCATGGCCGAAGGCGCGACCCCGGCGCTGGCCAAGCGCCTGCTCGGCCTCGGGATCGACCCCGAGCAACGCGACCGCGAAGGCAAGCGCCCGATCGACCGCGCCGCCGAGGCCGGCCGCTGGCCATTGGTGGCCGCACTCGACGCCGGCTATGCGCTGCCCGCCAGCGTCAGCGGCGCCGACGATGCCGCGCTGGCCGACCGCGCCCCGGCCGCGTTGCTGCGCGAAGGCCTCGGCGACGGCCGCGAACTGGAGCTGGAATCCGTCGCCAGCCTGCTCGGCCCGGCCGAACTCGGTGCCCTGCTGCACGACGGCGACGCGATCGTGCCGCCGCACCAGATCGAATGGTTGCTGGCCCGTGGCGCCAACCCGGAGGTCCGTGACGGGTCCGGCAACACCCCGATGTCGGTATTGCTGCGACGCGGTCCCGCGAACCTGCCGTCGCTGCGCGTGCTGCTGGAGCGCGCGGTGTCGCCGGCCGGTGCCGGTGGCCTGGCCATGTTCCTCGGTGCCTGCGTCGCCAGTGAAAAGCCGGCGGGTGGGGCGGAAGACTTCGCCCTGACGCTGGTCGAGCATGGCGCCGACCCGTTCTCGCCCGGTCGCGCCGGCGATCCACCGCTGACATTGGCGGTTCGTCTGGGTTGGTCGCGCCTGCTGCGGCGCCTGCTGGACAGCGGGGTCGACCTGGATGCGCGCGACAGCCGCGGCATGAGCCCGCTGCACCTGGCCACCGCGCTCGGGCGCGAGGCGATGCTGCGCCAACTGGTCGCCCACGGCGCCTCGCCGGACCAGCTCGCCGCCGATGGACAGACGCCGCTGGGCGTTGCCCTGTCGGCCGGTCGCCGCGACTTGGCCGACTGGCTCGACTGGCGCGGCTGGCCGCTGCCGCGCCGGCGCCTGCAGGCCGCTGACGTCCCGGCCGCCGCGATCGTCGGCGACGCCGATGCGGTGCGTCGCCTGCTCGACCTCGGGCTGCCGGTCGATGCGCTCGACAGCCAGGGCTGCACCGCGCTGCTGCGCGCGGCCGGTGGCGGGCACCGCGCGGTGGTCGACCTGCTGCTCGCGCGCGGCGCCGATCCGCAGCTCGCGGCCGGTTCCGGCGCGACCCCGCTGTCGGCGGCGGTCAGCATGCGCCACAACGACATCGTCGACCGGCTGCTGGCGGCCGGCGCCGATATAGAACAGCGCCTGCCGGGCGAGTTGACGGTGCTGATGGTCGCGTGCGCGCTCGGCCTGCCCGACCTCGCCGCGCGCCTGCTCGGTGCCGGCGCCAACGTGCGCGCGGTCGACGCGCAGGGCCGCAACGCACTGCATTGCGCCGCGATGTTCGGCTTCGGCGCGCGCGAGCGCACGCGCCTGGTCGCGCTGTTCGACACCCTGTTGCTGGCCGGCGCCGAAGCCGACGCCGACAGCGCAGCCGATGGCGGTGCCACGCCATTGCTGCTGCTGCTCGGCGCGCGCGCCGAACCCGGCAGTGCCGCCGACGAGGACGTACTGATCGCCGGCCTCGAACAGCTGATGGACCACGACGCCCGGCTCGACCGCCAGGACCCGCGCGGCTTCGGCCCGCTGCACTTGGCCGCGTTGCACGGCCTGCTGAAAGTGGTGAAGTGGCTGTTGCGCGCGTCTGCCGATCCGGACCTGCGCGACACCCTCAACCGCAGTCCGCGCGAGATCGCGGTCATGCGCGGCTTCATCGACATCGCCGCCGAATTCTCGCCGCCAACCGCCGGCGGCGACGTGTCGATGGCACGCTTCCTGCGCGACGACCCGCGCTAGGCGCTGCCGGGCTCCCCGGTTTCCTTCGGTGGCGGCGCGTCCTTGCGCCGCGTGATGCCGCCAAGCACGCCGGTGCCCTGGTCGGCGTCGAACAATTGCTCCAGCTCGCGCCGCGCGTCGCTCGACGCCTGCGCCAACGCCTCGGCATCGTCATGCACCAGGTACTGCGCATTGAGCAGGCGCTCGTCGTGGGCGAGGAACCGGCGGCCGTGGTCGCGCGCCACCGCGGGCGGCACGCCGAGCGCGACCAGCACGTCCTCGCCGACCTGCAGGCTCGACAGCAGCATCTCGCGCTGTGATTGCGCGCCCAGGTCCATCAGGTCCCAGGCATGCCGGCGGTCGCGCGCGCGGGCGATGACCTTCGCCTGCGGATACAGCCGGCGGATTACCCGCACCGTGCGCAGGCTGGCCTCGGGATCGTCGATCGCGACCACGAACACCCGCACGTGCGCGGCGCCGGCCGAACGCAACAGCTCGGGCTTGGCCGGGTCGCCATAGAACAGCGGGTTGCCGAAGCGCCGCATGAAGTCGACCTGGTCGGCACTGTGCTCGATCGCGATGAACGGCACCTTCTGCGCCACCAGCAGGCGCGCGACGATCTGGCCGAAGCGGCCGAAACCGGCGATCAGGACCTGCGGGTGGCCGTCATCGGGCATCGGGTCGTAATCGCGTGCCGGCCGCGCCACCGGATGGCCGCGCAGGAAGCGTGCGACCGCGATCATCAGCAGCGGCGTCAACGCCATCGAGATGCCAACGGCCGCGACCAGCCGGTCGCGCATCACCTCGTCGAGCAGGCCGGCCTTGACCGCCTCGGAGAACACCACGAAGGCGAACTCGCCGCCGACCGCCAGCACCGCCGCCAGTTGCAGCGCATCGCGCCGCGACAGGCCGCCCGGGCGTACACCGACCGCGAACAGGATCGCGAACTTCACCACCAGCAGCGCCAGCACGATCGCCTCGATCAGCAGCGGCTCGGCCATCACCCGCTTGAGGTCGATGCTCATGCCGACTGCCATGAAGAACAGCCCCAGCAACAAACCCTTGAACGGCTCGATCTGCGCTTCCAGTTCGTGGCGGAACTCCGAGTCGGCCAGCAGCACGCCGGCCAGGAACGCCCCCAGTCCGGCCGACAATCCGGCAATCTGCATCACCCACGCCGACCCCAGCACCGTCAACAGCGCCGCGCCGGTGAACACCTCCGGCATCATCGAACGCGCGACCACCCGGAACACGTGGCGCAGCAACACCCGGCCGCCGAACACCAGCGCCACGATCGCCGCGACCGCCTTCAGCACCGCGTCCCAACCGAGCCCGCCGGCCTCCACCGCCGCCGCCTGGCCGAGCAGCGGGATCGCCGCCAGCAACGGGATCGCGCACAGGTCCTGGAACAGCAGGATCGCGAACGCCAGCCGGCCGTGCTCGCTGGTCAGCGCCTTGCGCTCCGACAGCAGCTGCAGCCCGACCGCGGTCGACGACAGCGCCAGCCCGAGGCCGACCACCAGCGCCGCCTTCCAGCCGAACCCGACCAGCGTCGCCAGCAGCCCGAGGATCAAGCCGCTGGCCAGCATCTGCGCGCCGCCGGCGCCGAACACCGGCTTGCGCATGACCTTCAACCGCGATGGCGACAGCTCCAGCCCGATCACGAACAGCATCATCACCACGCCGATCTCCGAAGCCGCCAGCACCGGCTCGGCATCGCGGATCACCCGGATCCCGTACGGTCCCAGCACCACGCCCGCGGCGAGGTAGCCCAACACCGCGCCGAGGCCGAAGCGCCGGAACACCGGCACCGCGATGACTGCCGCGAGCAGGAACACCAGGGCCAGTTCGAGACCACCACCGTGCATGCGCACCTCCTTGGACGATTATGCCGCGGGTGTATCGCGGACCC
This sequence comes from Lysobacter sp. F6437, assembly GCF_052547215.1. NCBI lineage: Bacteria > Pseudomonadati > Pseudomonadota > Gammaproteobacteria > Lysobacterales > Lysobacteraceae > Lysobacter > Lysobacter sp. F6437. Next base: position 1,732,937 of record NZ_JBQWRB010000001.1, on the reverse strand, counting down.
CGCTATCGGGTCTGTTGCCCGGCGGTCTGGCAGACTCTAAGATCCCGCAATCACCCTGGGGAGGGAAACCCGATGCGTATCGCCACACTGTGCCTCGCAGCGTTGATGGCCGGTTCGGCCGCCGCGAGCGAACCGCCGTCGGACGGATTGGTCGTGTTTTCAAGCAACGCGCGCGTCGAGGTCGATGCCGCAGGCAACGTGGTCGACGTGCAAGAGGATGCGACTCTGCCCGTCGCGATCGGTCAAGCGCTCGAAGCCACAGTCCGAGATTGGAAGTTCAAGGCGCCGGTCCTCGACGGGGTGCGGGTCGGAGGCGTGACGTACGTGCGACTCGGTGCGTGCGCGGTACCGATCGTTGGCGGCGGCTACCGACTGGCGTTCCAGTACAACGGGAACGGGCCCCTCAAGTTGAGCTTCCCGGCGCCGCGCTATCCGATGGACGCGCTTGCTGCACAGGTCGGGGGCGACTTCAACGTGACCTATCGGGTGGAGCCCGATGGCACTGCGGTGGTCGAAGCAATCGAGGGCTCCGGCCCGCATGCGAGGGACTTCCGGTCATCGCTTCGTAACTGGATCGAAAAGTCGACCCATAAACCCGAATTGATTGCTGGCCAGCCGGTGGCAACGCGGCTGAGTGTCCCGGTGGAATTTCATATCGGCCGGCGCCTTCCGGAACAGGAAGGCACGCCGGAATCCCCGTCGTGCCAGGTCGCGCTGGGAAAAGAAGCCGAACAGGATCGAACTGTCGCACTGGATAGCCCATTCAAGCGGCTGGCCACCAACTGAGGTTGGCATCTTCATTGAAAAATCCCCGCGTTGCGGGGCTTTTTTGTGTGAACTGCTTGATCCGGCTCAGCGCTTCATCGAACTGAAGAACTCGTCGTCGGTTCGACTTCTCGAGTTGCGCGAGGGGGAAGTATATGTTTGGCTCCAGTTCATGGGGCTCCATGCCAAACGTGCAGCAGATACCTAGGTATATAGCTGGCATGATTGTGCTTATGAAAAGTGTGTGCCATTGCGCTTTTCTATAGGCCATTTAATTTTTCATGACGAAACAAAGTAGTCATCTATCACCCTAAAAGACCACCCGTCTTGAGATTGTGTGGCGCCGGGCAAGTACGGGAGAAATGGACGGCGCTATTTGCTTGGAAGCTAAAAGGGGAAGTAGGAATGAAAAATATATACATCAAGTTTGAGAAGAAGCTCGCTCTTGTTGCAAATGATTCCGATACTACTAACCGGCCTGTATGCCTTTGCGGACATACACGATGTGCCGCCCGTGACAGTTGTCGGAGAGCGTGAAGATGGTGGATCTCTCGTCTGCATGAGCGGTGCGTGCTTGAGTTCTGCTCAAGAAGAATCAGCTCGCATGTTTGCGGAGTACCTGAGGATGTACGACACGTTCCCTCAGGAAGACTTACCCCTGAACGGTGCACGGTTCTGTCAAACGCTTGCGTCAAAGCAGCCGCAAAGTTGTAGTCTCAGTCAGCCACCTGCGTCTTCAGGTATCCCAGTGCCAGGACAAGCTGCTTGGCAGCCGAATGGATGCGGGATAGGTCCTTCCAAAAACTGGTTTTTAAGCCAGATCGTGGGGCTGGGCTATGGGAGTGTCTACACGGGCGATCTGAACGCGCCTTATCCTGGGGTCAGCTTTGAAAACGCATGTGATGCGCATGATGGCTGCTGGGGATCAGGCAGCGATCGAACGTGGTGCGATATTAGTTTCCAGAGCGACATGAACACTGCTTGTGAAGCGGTGACCAACACAAGCGGGTGGGGAGCGTGCCGGGGTTTATCAAGCGCGTATCATGCTGCAGTGAGTACAGACGTAGCGGGCGATCACTATGATTCTACGTTAGCGGATCGGTCGTATGCTCTTTGGGCCATGGACATGAGGCAAAATGAATGCACACCTTAAATTCCGTGTGTTGCGTGCTGATTTCTATTGGCCTTGTCTCGGTGCTGGGTAGTTGCGAAAAGAGTAAAGAAAGATCTGATCATAGTGCTGATGTCCGAGTACAAGCAAGCTCAAAGATACCTCTGCAGCCAAGTGAGCAGGCTGGAGGGATGTCAAATCGAAATGCAGAACGGCTTGCGGGGGAGGCGCCCCCTGCGGCTTCTTGGGGGCAATTGCTATCGATACTTTCGCATGAGGAACGAGAGGTGTTAACGAGAGCCAATCATCGTTATATGGGTCTCTTGGAATTCAGCTCACCCCAGGAGTATGACGCCTTAGTCAAGGCGGGATTTCCAAAGCCGAAAGAGTGGCTTGCGTTCCAAGAAATGAGTGACTATGAGATCGAGAAGCGAGTGCATGCCAACGAAAAAATGGCTCGTTTATTTTACGCCGATAGATTGATCCAAAGAGTAGAGTTGGCCTCTGGCAGATTCGGCGAGCGAGCACCGGAAGTTGAGAGAATCGCTATTGATGCAACTGTCCAGGCGGCTACGGCTTTAAAAGGAGGGCGGGATCCGTTTTCCGCATATGTTTATGGCAAAGTCAGCTCGGTGCAACTTGGAATGCCGGAGCCTCTGGCGGCTGGAATAATGCTCGCCAGTGATCGCGGTGATTTGCGTGCTAAACAGATATTGCACTTGTTTAGCAAAGCTCAGCCGGATCTTCGGCTCGATATCGTCCATGTGCAGTATCAAGACATGAAGCGTGCCGGTCATGAATGAATTTGATAAACTACTTAAATATTTCTGGCTTAGAAAAAGAAGCTTGAAATGATTCTTATATTCTCATTAGTTTTAGTCAACGTCATCGTAGTGGCGCTTGCTATCGTTGGCCTAAATAGAGGCCGGCGCTCAGGCATTGGATTTAATTCAGGAATATCAGCTTTGGTTTTGTTGCCGTTGGCGGACATAAGCCTTCTGGCGCTCTTGTTGGGAGGTATCCCTTACTTTAACTTGATGACGTTCGCTGGGGTTTCTCTGCTGGTGACTGGTGGCTTGGCAGTATTGGGTGCAACATTATCTTTTGTTCTCGCCATGCGAGGAAGGGGTAAGTAGGACGGCGTTAGTGGTTGGTGATATCGCAGTGACCTTTAGTCGGCACTGTGCTTTGACTTAGCCGTCCGAAAAACAAAAACGCCCCGCATTGCGGGGCGTTTTTGCTGCGAACAAGACGCGACTCAGCGCTTCATCGAACTGAAGAACTCGTCGTTGGACTTGGTCGTCTTCATCTTGTCGAGCAGGAACTCCATCGCGCCGATCTCGTCCATGCCGTGCAGCAGCTTGCGCAGGATCCAGATCTTCTGCAGCAGCTCCGGTTCGATCAGCAGGTCCTCGCGGCGGGTGCCGGAGCGGTTGATGTCGATCGCCGGGTACACGCGCTTCTCGGCGATGCGGCGGTTGAGGTGGACCTCGGAGTTGCCGGTGCCCTTGAACTCCTCGTAGATCACCTCGTCCATCTTGCTGCCGGTATCGATCAGCGCAGTCGCGATAATGGTCAGGCTGCCGCCTTCCTCGACGTTGCGCGCGGCGCCGAAGAAGCGCTTGGGCCGGTGCAGGGCGTTGGCGTCGACGCCGCCGGACAGGATCTTGCCCGAACTCGGCAGCACGTTGTTGTAGGCGCGGGCGAGGCGGGTGATCGAGTCGAGCAGGATCACCACGTCCTTCTTGTGCTCGACCAGGCGCTTGGCCCGCTCGATCACCATCTCGGCGACCTGCACGTGGCGGCCGGCGGGCTCGTCGAAGGTCGAGGACACCACTTCGCCGCGCACGGTGCGCTGCATCTCGGTGACTTCCTCGGGCCGCTCGTCGACCAGCAGCACGATCAGGTGCACGTCGGGGTGGTTGTGGGTGATCGCGGTGGCGACCTGCTGCATCAGCATGGTCTTGCCGGCTTTCGGCGGCGACACGATCAGCGCACGCTGGCCCTTGCCCTGCGGCGCCATCAGGTCGAGGATGCGGCCGGTGATGTCCTCGGTCGAGCCGTCACCACGCTCCAGCGTGAACTTGCGGCGCGGGAACAGCGGGGTCAGGTTCTCGAACAGGACCTTGTTCTTGGACGCTTCCAGCGGCTCGCCGTTGATGGTGTCGACGATCGACAGCGCGAAGTAGCGCTCGCCGTCCTTCGGGAAGCGGATGCGGCCCGACAGGTGGTCGCCGGTGCGCAGGTTGAAGCGGCGGATCTGGCTCGGCGAGATGTAGGTGTCGTCCGGGCCGGCGAGGTAGGACGCCTCGGCCGCGCGCAGGAAGCCGAAGCCGTCGGGCAGGATCTCCAGCACGCCGTCGGCGGCGACGCCTTCACCGTGGCGGGTCAGCACCTTGAGCACGGCGACGATGACGTCCTGCTTGCGCGCGCGGGCGACGCCCTCGGAGATGCTCAGCTGCTCGGCGATCTCCAGCAGCTTGTGGGCCGGCATGCGTTTGAGGTCGCCCAGCGAGTACACCGGGAAGCCCTCGGGGACCTGCGGGTTGGGGCGCGGGACGAAGTTTTCGTTGACGCCGTCATCGCTCGGCAGGCCGTCGCGGTTGCCACGGTTGCCACCGCCACCACCGCCGCCACCGCCACGTTCACGGCGGTTGCGGAAACGCTCGCGGCGGTTGCCGCGGCCGCCGTCCTGGTCGCCACCGCCGCGTTGCTGGTTCTGGCCCTGGTTCTGGCCTTGGCCCTGGCTGTCGCGCGGCTGGTTGGCCTGGCCTTCGGCGCGCGGCGCGTTGCCGTTACCGGAGGGCGCGGACTCGCCGCCGCCAGCGGCCTCGGCCTTGGCGGGGGGCGGCGTCGCGGCCGGCTTCGGCGCGGGCGCGGCCGCTTCGCCGGCGTTCGGCGCAGCCGGCTTGGCTTCGGCCGGAGCGGACTTGGGCTCGCTCTTGGCGGGTTCGCCCTTCACGGGCTCGGCTTTCGGCGTATCGGCCTTGGCCGATTCGGTCTTGCTGGCTGCGGGCGCGGTATCGACCTTGCTCGCACGCGGCTTGCGCACGCGCTTTTCGGCGGTATCGCCAGCGTCGGGGGTGTTATCGGACAAGCGGGTATTCCTCGCTAAGCGGCGAGCGCTCGCGCGAATGGCGAGCGGAACGTCGGGGACGTGGTCACTGGTTAAGTGATGTTCTAGAAGGGGTGCGGCGCCTGTTACACGCCGGGTTTCGTGAAACTAGCATTGCTGCCGGGCCGCAGCAAGCGGGGCGATGCCGGGCTGTTCATGATTTTTGTCGCAGCGCCGGGGAGGGACCCCTGTAGGAGCGGCTTCAGCCGCGATCGGATGCCTGGCCGCTCGTCCGACTTGCGATCGCGGCTGAAGCCGCTCCTACAAAATCACGGGAAGGGTCGGCGGTGGGCCGACCCGCAAGGCTCAGAGCGCCTTGTCGATCAGCTGCGCCAGCTGGCCCTTGCCGACCGCGCCGATCTGGGTCTCCTGCACCTGGCCGTCCTTGAACAGCAGCAGCATCGGGATCGAGCGCACGTGGTACTTCATCGCGGTGGCGCGGTTGTGGTCGACGTTGACCTTGGCGATCTTGACCTTGCCGGCGTACTCCTCGGCCAGCTGGTCCAGCGCCGGGGCGATCATCTTGCACGGGCCGCACCATTCGGCCCAGAAGTCGACCAGCACGGGTTCGGACGACTGCAGCACGGCGCTATCGAAGTCGGCGTCGCCGACCTGCATGATTTTATCGCTCACAAGGCTCTCCTGCGTGGGGCGGGTGCCGGCGGACGCGGGCCGGCCGGGCTTTTGGTGGGTGTTGCGTTAAACTGGGGCGTTTCGCGGCGGCATTCAAGGCCTCCGCACGCTGCGGTCAGGGATGAAACTGGCCGACCCCGGCAGTCTGCTTCGCCGACGCCACCCACGCAAGCACGCCCATTAGCGCAGCGCGTGGGACCTCCCAGACCCGAGATGAATGACCGCATGAGCGACAAGCCCCTGACCGATATCGCGTTTTCCTCGTTCGACCTGCACCCCAGCCTGCTGGCCGGATTGGAGGGCGCCGGCTTCACCCGCTGCACGCCGATCCAGGCGATGACCCTGCCGGTCGCGCTGAAGGGCGGCGACGTCGCCGGCCAGGCCCAGACCGGCACCGGCAAGACGCTGGCGTTCCTGGTCGCGGTGATCAACCGCCTGCTGACCCGGCCGGCACTGGCCGAGCGGAATCCCGGCGATCCGCGCGCGCTGATCCTGGCGCCGACCCGCGAACTGGCGATCCAGATCCACAAGGACGCGGTCAAGTTCGGCAGCGAGCTCGGCCTGAAGTTCGCGCTGGTCTACGGCGGGGTCGACTACGACAAGCAGCGCGAACTGCTGCAGCAGGGCGTCGACGTGATCATCGCCACGCCGGGCCGGCTGATCGACTACGTCAAGCAGCACAAGGTGGTCAGCCTGCACGCCTGCGAGATGTGCGTGCTCGACGAGGCCGACCGCATGTTCGACCTCGGCTTCATCAAGGACATCCGCTTCCTGCTGCGGCGCATGCCGATCCGCACCGAGCGGCAGACCCTGCTGTTCTCGGCGACGCTCAGCCACCGCGTGCTGGAACTGGCCTACGAGCACATGAACGAGCCCGAGAAGCTCGTGGTCGAGTCCGAGTTCATCACCAATTCCAGCGTGCGCCAGCTGATGTACTTCCCGTCCGACGAGGAGAAGATCCCGTTGCTGCTGGGCCTGCTGTCGCGCAGCGAGGGCGCGCGCACGATGGTGTTCGTCAACACCAAGGTCTGGGTCGAGCGGGTCGCGCGCGCGCTGGAGCGCGGTGGCTACCGGGTCGGCGTGTTGAGCGGTGACGTGCCGCAGAAGAAGCGCGAGTCGCTGCTGGCGAAGTTCCAGAAGGGCCAGCTGGAGATCCTGGTTGCGACCGACGTCGCCGCCCGCGGCCTGCACATCGACGGCGTCAGCCACGTCTACAACTACGACCTGCCGTTCGACGCCGAGGACTACGTGCACCGCATCGGCCGCACCGCGCGGCTGGGCGCCGAGGGCGACGCGATCAGCTTCGCCTGCGAGCGCTATGCGATGAGCCTGCCGGACATCGAGGCCTACATCGAGCAGAAAGTGCCGACCGCACCGGTCGGGGCCGAGTTGCTGGTGGCGAAGCCGCGCCCGAAGCGTGAGCCGGCCGAGGGCGAGGAACAGGAAAGCGTCGGCGCGATCTTCAAGGAGGCGCGCGAGCAGCGCGCGGCTGACGAGGAGCGTCGCGGTGGCGGTCGCGGCCGCAGCGGCGGCTCGGGCTCCGGTAGCCGCGGCGCAGGTGGGCGCGGCGAGGGCGGCGGGCGTGGTTCACGACGTCCGCGTCGCGACGGTGCGTCCGGTTCCGATGCTGCCGTCACCGCGGAGGCGAAGGACGGAAGCCCGGTGGCGTCCGGCGCGCGGCCGCAAACCGCGGCAACCGCAACCGACGGCGTCCCGACCGGTGCCGACGGCGAGGCGCAGCGCCCGCCGCGCAAGCGTCGTCGTCGCCGCGGCGGCCGCAAGATCGAGGGCGCCGGCGACACCGCCGCCAGCCAGCCGGCGCAGCCGAAACCCACACGCAGCCCGGCCGGCAGCGGCAAGGCCACCCAGGTCGCGGCCAACAAGCCGAAGCCGGTCGCCAAACCCGTCGCCGACAAGGGTGGCGAGAAGCCCGGCCTGCTCGACCGGATCAAGCGCGGCCTGCAGTCGATGGTGACCCGCGGACCGAATTCGCAACACTGACGCGTCGCGGTAGCCATCACCGCCGCCGCCGCCGATACTTGGCGTCATCGTCTTCGACAGGTGCGCGATGAGCGTTCTGCGCTTCGACAACGTCAGCAAGCAGTACAGCGGTGGCCAGCAGGCGCTGCGCGAAGTCAGCTTCGAGGTCGGTACCGGTGAGATGTTGTTCCTCACCGGCCATTCCGGCGCCGGCAAGACCACCATGCTGAAACTGATCCACCTCGCCGAACGGCCCAGCCGCGGCGCGGTGCTGTTCGGCCAGCAGAACCTGCTGCGGGTGCGCGGCAGCAAGGTCGCGCTGCACCGGCGCAACGTCGGCGTGGTGTTCCAGGACCATCGGCTGCTGGCCGACCGCAGCGTCGCCGACAACGTCGCCCTGCCGCTGCTTCTGCAGGGCTTGCGCCGCGCCGAGATCAACAAGCGGGTGCGCGCAGTGCTCGACCGGGTCAGCCTCGGCGCGCGTGCGCAGGCGCTGCCGACCCAACTTTCCGCAGGCGAACAGCAACGCGTCGGCATCGCCCGCGCGATCGTCGGCGAACCGGCGCTGCTGGTCGCCGACGAACCGACCGGCAACCTCGACCCGACCCTGTCGGCCGAGATCATGGCGCTGTTCGAGGCGCTGCCCGAGCGCGGCACCAGCGTGCTGGTGGCCAGCCATGACCTGGCGCTGGTCAAGCGGATGAAGAAGCGCGTGCTGGTGCTCAACCAGGGCCAGTTGGTGGACGACATCGCGCCGGAGGATCTCGCCGAATGAGCGTGAGCAACAGCCCTGCACCACGATCGCAGTCCCGCTTCGGCAGCTGGTTTGACCACCACGTCTACAGCCTCGTCGCCAGCGTCGGCCGGATGCTCAAGAAGCCGTGGTCGACCGCGCTCACGATCGGTGTGATGGCGGTGGCGCTGGCGTTGCCGCTGGGCCTGTGGGCGGCGCTGGCGAATGTCGAACGCTTTGCCGGCGACGTGCAGGACGCGCGCCAGATCAGCCTGTTCCTGAAACCCGAAATCAGCCTGGAGCGCGCCGGCGAACTGGCCGACGAGTTACGCGCTCGCGCCGACGTCGCCGCGGTCGAGCACCACACCCCGGAGCAGGGCCTGGCCGACCTGCGCAACACCAGCGGCCTGGGCGAGACGATTTCCAGCCTCGACGGCAACCCGCTGCCGAGCCTGCTGGTGGTCAGCCCGAGCGGCGACGAGGCGTTGCTGGCGGCGTCGCTGCAGCAATTGCCGGAGACCGACATCGTCCAGCACGACGCCGAATGGCGCGAACGCCTCGATGGCTGGCTGCGCTTCGGCGGCCGGCTGGCCTGGGTGCTGGCGGCGATGCTCGGGTTCGGTGCGTTGCTGGTGGTCGGCAACACCGTGCGTCTCGATATCCAGCAGCGCACCGAGGAGATCGGCGTGCTGCAACTGCTCGGCGCCACCGACGGCTTCATCCGCCGACCGTTCCTGTACCTCGGCCTGAGCTACGGGGTGGTCGCCGGCACGTTGGCGCTCGCATTGCTGACCGCCGCCGACCTGTCGTTGCGCGCGCCGCTGGCCGCCCTCGCGCGCAGCTACGGCAGCGACTTCGCGCTGCAGGGTTTCGGCCCGCTGGCGGCACTTGCCATTGTCCTTGGCGCCGGCGTGCTCGGCTGGATCGGCGCCGGCCTGGTCACCGGCCACTACCTGCGCCAGACCCGGCCCACCGACACATGAGCGCGCACGCATGACCGTGAACGACGACAAATTGCGCCACGTCGCCGCCGCCGCCCCGCGGGTGATGGTGGTGGATGGCTCGAAGCTGGTACGCAAGCTGATCGGCGACGTGCTGGTACGCGAACTGGACAACGTCGAGGTCGTGCCCTGCGCCGACATCAGCGAAGCGCGCGCCGCGCTTGCCGCCGGCCCGGTCGACCTGGTCACCACCTCGCTGGCGTTGGCGGACGGCGACGGCATCGCGCTGGCCCACGCCGTGCGCGAGGCCGCGGGGCAGGCCTACGTGCCGGTGATCGTGGTCTCCGCCGACGCCCAGTCGCACCTGGAGTCGCGCCAGTTCACCGAGGACGTCACCGATTATTTCGACAAATCGCTCGGCCACACCGCGCTGGCGGAATTCATCCGCGGCTACGTGCAGCCTGCGCCAATCCCCGGAGCGCGCGTGCTGTACGTCGAGGACAGCAAGGTGGTGGCGCTGGCGACCAAGCGCATGCTCGAGCGCCAGCAGATGCAGGTGCTGCACTTCGTCGATGTCGAGTCGGCGCTGGAGTACCTCGAAGGCCAGCGCGGCGCCGACGATCCGGGCACCGACCTGGTCCTGACCGACGTCTACCTGAAGGGGGAACTCGAGGGCAAGGACCTGCTCGACCGGGTACGCAACGATTTCGGATACGGCAAGCGCCGCCTGCCGGTGCTGGTGATGACCGGCGACGCCAACGCCGACAACCAGAGCGCACTGCTGCGTGCCGGCGCCAACGACCTGGTGCTGAAGCCGATCGAGGAGCGCCTGCTGGTGACCAAGACGCTGTTCCAGCTTCGCCTCGCCAAGCTGGCGTGAGCGTGTTGCCGAGGGCATTTGTGGACGCCTGTGCACTTGCTTTTGTAGGAGCGGCTTCAGCCGCGATGGGGAGTCGGCCCGGGCGAACGATTTTCCGATCGCGGCTGAAGCCGCTCCTACAAGGGCGGGGAGTTCTTTCGCAGGCATGACCGACGACCGGATCAAGCTCGAACCCTCCTGGAAGGCACGCATCGGGGACTACCTGCAGCGTGACGAGATGCAGTCGCTGGCCGGGTTCCTGCGCCAGCGCAAGGCCGCCGGGGCGCGTGTGTTCCCGCCCGGCCCGGAGATCTTCGCCGCGTTCGACGCCACCCCGTTCGACGCCACCCGGGTGGTGATCCTCGGCCAGGATCCGTACCACGGCCCCGGCCAGGCCCACGGCCTGTGCTTTTCGGTCCGCCCCGGGGTGCCGGTGCCGCCGTCGCTGCTCAACATCTACAAGGAAATCGAGCGCGACCTCGGCATCACCCGCCCCGACCACGGCTGCCTGCTGCCGTGGGCCCGCCGGGGCGTGCTGTTGCTCAATGCGGTGCTGACGGTCGAGGCCGGCCAGGCCGGTGCGCACGCCGGCAAGGGCTGGGAAGGCTTCACCGACCACGTGGTCGAGACGCTTGACCGTGAGCGAGAAGGCCTGGTGTTCCTCCTGTGGGGCAGCTACGCGCAGAAAAAGGGCGCGATGATCGACCGCCAGCGCCACAGGGTATTGAAGGCGCCGCACCCCTCGCCGCTGTCGGCGCACCGGGGCTTCCTCGGTTGCGGCCATTTTTCCGCCGCCAACCAGTACCTGGCCCGCCAGGGGCAGGCACCGATCGACTGGTCGTTGCCTCCGGTGTCCGCGCTGGAATTGGCCTGAGCCCGTCCCCGGGGAAGGGCGGCGGCGAGACAGTCAGCGGGCATTGAAACTTTTGACCCGGACCTTACGTCCAACGGTGCACGATTCATCTTCGAAATACCGCTGATTGTTCCGTGAATGGGATGCTGAAGCCCCGCCGGAGCCTTAGCACTCACCCATAACGACTGCTAAGATCACCCCATGACCCAGATTGCAGCCTCCAACGCCCTCGTTTCCAACAGCCTGCCGGTCTCCGCGCTCAATGCGCTGACCCCGATCGGCTCGCTCGACGCCTACATCGGCGCCGTCCACAAGATCCCGGTGCTCAGCGCCGAGGACGAGCAGGCGCTCGCCCGCCGTTTCCATGGCGAGGAAGACCTCGACGCCGCCCGCGAACTGGTCCATTCGCACCTGCGCTTCGTGGTCCACGTCGCCCGCGGCTACAACGGCTACGGCCTGCAGCTTGGCGACCTGATCCAGGAAGGCAACATTGGCCTGATGAAGGCGGTCAAGCGCTTCGACCCCGACCAGGGCGTGCGCCTGGTCAGCTTCGCGGTGCACTGGATCCGCGCCGAGATGCACGAGTTCATCCTCAAGAACTGGCGCATCGTCAAGGTTGCGACCACCAAGGCGCAGCGCAAGCTGTTCTTCAACCTGCGCAAGAGCAAGAAGCGCCTGGGCTGGATGAACGACGCCGAGGTCACCCAGGTCGCCGCCGACCTCAACGTCTCCAAGCGCGAGGTGCTGGAGATGGAGTCGCGGCTGTCCGGCCGCGACATTGGCTTCGACCTGTCGAGCGATGATGACGACGACCACGCTCCGCCGTCGCCGGCCGCGTACCTGCGCACCAGCGATGAGGACCCGTCGCAGATCTACGAGCGCGAGGATTCCGAGGACAGCCAGATCGCGCTGCTGCACGAAGGCCTGGCCGAGCTCGACGAGCGCTCGCGCGACATCGTGGCGCGCCGCTGGCTTGGCAACGAGAACAAGGTGACCCTGCAGGAGCTGGCCGACGAGTACGGCGTGTCGGCCGAGCGGATCCGCCAGATCGAGGCGAACGCGCTGAAGAAGATGCGCGCGTTGTTCACCGCGTAGGCGATGGCGACATCGCAGTGATCGAGCGGCGGCCCGGGAAACCGGGCCGTTCGCGTTGGTGGGCGCGAGTCCCGGGCTTTTGTAGGAGCGGCTTCAGCCGCGATCTGGAGCCGGTACGGACGACCAGCCATCCGATCGCGGCTGAAGCCGCTCCTACATCAGCGGTGGGTCGTCGGGGGCGTCCGGCTTGCCGAAGATGATCCGCGCGTGGCGCTGGTAGCTCCAGTACGCCCAGGCCCAGTTGAGCATCACTACCAGCCGGTTGCGGAAACCGATCAGGAACAGGATGTGCACCACCAGCCAGAACCACCAGGCGATCAGCCCCGACAGTTTCAGCCGCCCGAAGTGCACCACCGCGGCCATCCGGCCGATGGTCGCGAGGTTGCCGAAGTCGCGGTAGCGGAACACCGGTGCGGATTGGCCGCCCAGTCGCGCGCGGATCGCGGCGGCGACGTGCGTGCCCATCTGCTTGGCCGCCGGCGCCACGCCGGGGACAGGCTTGCCGTCCTGCCGGATGCTGGCGAGGTCGCCGGCAACGAACACGTCAGGATGACCGGGCACGCCGAGATCCGGGTTCACCACGACCCGGCCCGCGCGATCACGTTCTGCATCCAGCAGCGCCCCCAGTGGAGAGGCGGCCACGCCCGCGGCCCACAGCACGGTACGTGCGGGAATCGTGACCGGCGTGGCGGCGGCATTCGATGGGGCGTCGCTGCCAGGCAGTCTGGTTGTTGTTGTCGCGTCAGTGGCTGGCAACTGGACATCGGGCGCCGAGCCGCCGTCCGATGACCGGGCGGTGCCCGGGGTTTCGGGGCTTGCCGGATCCTTTCGCGACAGGGTGAAGCCGTGCGCATCGATCGCGCTGACCGGCGAGTCGGTCAGCACCTCGACGCCGAGTTTCTGCAATTGCCGCCGCGCTTTTTCCGATAGCGAGTCCGGGAACGTCGACAGCACCCGCGGCCCGGCTTCGACCAGCCGCACCCGGGCCGCGGAAGGATCGATATGGCGGAACTCACGGCGCAGGGTCTTGCGCGCGATCTCGGCCAGGGTGCCGGCCAGTTCGACTCCGGTCGGGCCGCCGCCGACCACCGCGAAGCTCAGCCAGGCGTCGCGCTCGGCCGGGTTGTCGGCAGCTTCGGCGCGTTCGAACGCCAGCAGCACCCGGCGCCGGATCCGCAGCGCGTCGTCGAGTGTCTTCAGCCCGGGCGCGTCATCGGCCCAGTCGTCATGGCCGAAGTAGGCATGGGTCGCGCCGCTGGCGAGCAGCAGGGTGTCGTAGTCGAGCCGGTCGCCATCGGCGAGGGTCAGCCGCCGGGCCGCGGTGTCGATGCCGGTGACCTCGCCCAACCGCACCTCGACGTTGTCCTGCCCGCGCAGGATGTGCCGCAGCGGCGCGGCGATGTCCGGCGCCGACAACCCGGCGGTCGCGACCTGGTACAGCAGCGGCTGGAACAGGTGGTGGTTGCGGCGGTCGACCAGGGTGATGCGGACGTCGTCGCCGGCCAGCGCACGGGTCGCCCACAGCCCGGCGAATCCGCCACCGACCACCACCACATGGTGCTGCCTGCCGTTGCCGTGCATGCCGACTCCTGCGTTCGCGTCGGCATAGTCTGACAGCCGCGTCGTCGCCGACCAATGTCCGGCCACCCACCGCCACTGCGGTAGGCTCGGGCCATCATCCCGCAAGGAACCGCCATGGCCACGGCCGAGACCGAAAAGCGCATCGCCCTGCTGATCGACGCCGACAACGCGCCGGCCGCCAAGATCGACGCGATCCTGACCGAAGTCGCGCGCTACGGCGTCGCCAACGTGCGCCGTGCCTACGGCGACTGGAAGAACCCGCACATCAAGGGATGGGAGGCGACGCTGCACGAATACGCGATCCGCCCGATCCAGCAGTTCGCCTACAGCCGCGGCAAGAACGCGTCCGACATGGCGATGGTGATCGATGCGATGGACCTGCTGTATGCGCGCAACCTCGACGGCTTCGCGATCGTGTCGAGCGATGCCGACTTCACCCCGCTGGTGATGCGGCTGCTGACCGACGGCGTCAAGGTCTACGGCTTCGGCGAGAAGAAGACGCCCGAACCGTTCGTCAATGCGTGCTCGAAGTTCACCTACGTCGAAGCGTTGGGCCAACCCGAGAAGGCCGGCGCGACCACCGCGACCGAGCCGCGCAGTGCCGCCGAGCTGCGCGGCGATCCGCGCCTGCTGCAGATGCTGCGCGGCGCGGTCGACTCGACCGGCGGCGACGACGGCTGGTCGCCGCTCGGCGCGGTCGGCCACCAGATCAGCAACCAGGCCTCGTTCGATCCGCGCAACTTCGGCTACCGCAAACTCAGCGACCTGATCGAGGCGACCGGCGTGTTCGAGGTGCGCCGCGACGAGCAGATCATCTGGGTACGCGAGAAGCCCAAGCCCCGCGCCGCGGCGAAAGCCAAGCGCGCCCCGCGCAAGCGACCCTCGGCATAGGACCTGTAGGAGCTGCTTCAGCCGCGATCTGGAGTCGGCGCGGGCGAACGGTTCCAGATCGCGGCTAAAGCCGCTCCTACACCCCCAGGGAAGCCAGCTTGGGGGGCAAGAGCGGCGTCAGTACAGGTCCACCGGGTCCACATCCAGCGACCAGCGCACCTTGCGCGCCTCGGGCAGCGCGTGGATCGCCGGCAACGCCGCATCGAGCGCACCGTGCAACGCGCGACGCTGCGGCGCCGACAACAACAACTGCACCCGCTGGTAGCCGGCGCGACGCGGCATCGGCGCCGGCAGCGGGCCGCTGATCTCCAACGTGCGCTCGGCATCGCGCTCGACGCAGCGACGCACCGCCTGCAGGAAGTCGTTGGCGACTTCGACCTGTTTTGCTTCCGCGCGCAGCATCGCCAGGTGCGCGAATGGCGGGAAACCGGCGGCCTCGCGCTGCTCCAGTTCGAGCTCGGCGAAGGCGCCGTAGCCGCCCGACAACAACGTCGCCAGCAACGGGTGCTCCGGGTGGTGGGTCTGCAGCAGCACCTGCCCAGGCTTGTCGGCGCGGCCGGCGCGGCCGGCGACCTGGATCAGCAGTTGCGCGAGTTTTTCCGGCGCGCGGAAGTCGGCGCTGAACAAGCCTTCGTCGATGCCGACCACCGCGACCAGGGTCAGGTTCGGCAGGTCATGGCCCTTGGCCAGCATCTGGGTGCCGACGAGGATGCCGCGGGCGTCACCGAAGCCGGCCAGGTGCTGCTCCAGCGCGTCGCGGCGGCGCGTGGTGCCGCGGTCGATCCGCAGCACCGGCACCTCAGGGAAGCGTTCGCGCAGGGCTTCCTCGATCCGCTCGGTGCCGGCGCCCTGCGACTGCAGCGCCAGTCCGCCGCAGTCGGGACAGGCGTTGGGCGCGGGCCGACGCGCGCCGCAGTGGTGGCATTGCAGTCGTCGGCCACCGGCATGCACGGTCATCGGCGTGCCCTGCTCGGGCAGGCTGCAGTGCGGGCACTGCGCGCTCCAGCCGCAGTCGTGGCACAACAGCACCGGGGCGTAACCGCGGCGGTTCTTGAACACCAGCACCTGGCCGCCGGCGTCGAGCGCGCGGCCGATCGCATCCAGCAGTTCCGGCGACAGCCCGGCCTGCAGTGGCCGCTTGCGCACGTCGACCACCCGCACCACCGGCGGCTGCGCATTGCCGGCGCGCTGGCGCAGGCGCAGGTGGCTGTAGCGTCCGGCCTGCTGGGCGTTGCGCAGCGACTCCAGTGACGGCGTCGCGCTGCCGAGCACGATCGGCACCGCCAGCGCGCGGGCGCGGACCAGGGCGAAGTCGCGGGCGTGGTAGCGGATGCCGTCGAGCTGCTTGAAGCTGCCGTCGTGCTCCTCGTCGATGACGATCAGGCCCGCCTTCGGCAGCGGCAGGAACACCGCCGAACGGGTCCCGACCACCACCCGCGCCTCGCCCCGATGGCAGGCCGCCCAGGTACGCGCGCGCTCGCCATCCGACAGCCCCGAGTGCAGCACGTGCACCGGCACCCCGAGGCGCGCGCGGAAGCGCGTGAGCAGTTGCGGGGTCAGGCCGATCTCCGGCACCAGCACCAGCGCCTGCCGGCCACGTTCCAGGCAGTCGGCGATCGCATGCAGGTAGACCTCGGTCTTGCCGCTGCCGGTGACGCCGTCGAGCAGGAACGGCGCGAACCGGCCGGCACCGGCCAGCACGGCCTCGACCGCGGTCTGCTGCTGCGGGTTGGGGGCGGGTCCCGGTTGCGGCGCGGGCGCCCCGTGCGAGGGCTCGATCGCGATGCGCTCGGCGAACCCGCGTTTGGCCAGCGAACGGGCGGCGCTGCGCCAACCGTCGAGGGCGGCATCCGCAGGCGCGTCGAGCGTGGCCTCGGCGAGTGGCCCGTCGCGCAGCTGTTCGGCCAGCCGGCGCGGCTTGCCTGCGCGCAGCCCGTCCAGGGCGGTTCGCCCGGCCTCGGTCAGTCGCCAAGCCCAGTTGTGGGTGTCCGGCAACGGTTCGCCGTGGCGCAACGGTCCGGGCAGGGCGGTGGCCAGCACTTCACCCAGCGGTGCGTGCAGGTAGCGGGCCAGCCAGCGCAGCGAGTCGAGCAATTCGTCGGCGAACAGCGGTTCGGCATCCAGCACCGCCAGTGCCGGCTTCAGGGTCGGCGCGTCGGCTTCGGCCGCCGCAGGCATCGCCACCACCACCCCGACCCGCTCGCGCGGGCCGAACGGCACCCGGACCCGCGCGCCAATGGTGGCGGCCGGGCCGTCACCGGGGGGCGCAAGGTAGTCGAACAGGCGTGGCAGCGGCAGCGGCAGGGCGACCCGCAGGACGGTCGACACGGGCGGGTTGGACGGTGCGGGCGGCATTGGCGCCAGTCTAGCGAGCGGTGCTTCCGGCAGGCACGGCAGTTGCGCTGCATTGCTTCGGGGTGCCTGACAAAACGTGCGCAAGTTCGCGTTTTTCAAGGGAAATGCCCGTTATCCACATCGACTGTGGATAACTCTGTGCATGGTCGCGGCGCAAGAATGCGCGATGCCGTTGCCACAAGCCCCTGCGCCGGGTTGGTCAAAAAAGTGCCATGAGCGATAAAGCCCCGGAAATCAGGCACTTGTCCGTGAAACATCGCTGCAATATGGCCCTGCATCTTCCTGAACGGGTCGTTCATGACGGAAAACCCGCCGCTGTGCACAACCGGATTCGACGCAAGCCCCCGTCACGCTTTGTTCGCGAAGTTTTACAGGGCTTGTCAAGCCATCTGGTGGAGGCATTGCGGTCGCTATGATGCAGGCATGGTGAATTCGTTCCGATGAGTGTCCGTCCTCCGCCGGGGTCCTCCGGCATGCCCCATTCCGATACGGGTGCCACGTCCGCTGCCGGGCCATCGGCCCCGCCGGCGCTGGCCGCGTTCCTGCGCGGGGTCGAGCGCCGCGGCGCGGTGCTGGCCGAGCTGCAATGCGGCGACGTCGCCACCGGGGATGCCGCGCTGGCTGCGACCATGCGGCAGTTCCGCGCAGAGGCCGGTCGCCTGCCGATGGACCAGTGGCCCCGACGGTTCTGGACCTTGCTGCTGGCCCAGCCCGGCTTGCGCGACCACCCGCCGCTGGCGATGGAGCTGGATGCGACCGATTGCCTGGCCACACTCGGCGATGGCCCGCGGGCGGCATTGTTGCTGCGACTGGCCGCGGGGCTGGAGCCGGCCGCGGCGGCCGCGGTGCTGGGTGTCGCCGAGCCGACCTACCAGCTCGCGCTGCGCCGCGCGCTGCCGCGCCACGCCGACGGCCGTGCCGATCCGCAAGCGTGGCAACGCCTGGGCGACCAGGTGCGGCGCCGGATCAAGACCCTGCCGCCGCCGCGACTGGTGCGGCTGGGCCGCAATCGCGAGGCCGCCCTGGCGGGGACAGCCGGCAGTGGCGAGGTCGGCGCGCCGGCCAGGGCCGTCGACAGGCGGCCGTCGCTGGCCTGGTTGCCGGTCGTGTTGTGGACGTTGCTGGGGTTGTGCGTGCTGGGATTCGCCGCGACCTTCTGGCCGGGTGCCGCGCGCTGGCTTGATGGCAGCGCACGCGGCAGGCCCGGGCAACATGGACTTCCGGCGGAAGCACCGGCGTCGCGTTACGGCGCGGAGGCCGGACTGGTCACCCATCGCGACTTCGCGCTGCTGGCCGACCCGGAAGGCCTCGCCGAATCCGAACAGCTCGCTTTCAACAGTTGGCTGATCGACCATTTTTCCAGCGAGGCCGCCGATGAGTCGCGTTGATCGACGTTCACGATCCTGCCGTTGGCCGCTGTTGACGGCCGGCTTGCTGGCGCTGGCGGCGTTCGCGCACGCGGCGCCGGCCGTGCTGGATGACCTCGAAGTGGTCCTGCCGCAACTGCAACCGCAGCGACGCGCGGAGCTGCAGCAGCGAGCCGCGCAGTGGACCGCGTGGAGTGCGGAACAACGCCGTGCCTTCCTCGATCGTGTCGAGCAATGGAACGCCATGCCGGCCGCCGGGCGTGGTGCCGCCCGGGAGCGATACCAGGCCTGGCAGGCCTTGCCGGCCGACGAGCAGGCCCGCGTACGCGCGGCCGCGCGCCGCTTTGCGGGCCTGCCAGCCGAAGAGCGGGAGGCACTGCGCAGCCGGTTCGACGCGCTCGACCGCAGTGAGCGCCGCGGCTGGCTGCTCGGCCCGGAGCTGGGTGCCGACTACGCCGCGCTGCAGCCGCTGCTGGCGCAGGTTCCGCCGGGCGAACACGACGGTCTGTTACGCGTGCTGCGTGCGATGACGCCGCCACAACGCCACGACCTGTCGGTGCTGGTGCAACGCACACCGCCACAGGAGCGCGCGCTGCTGCGTCGCGAGCTGGTCTCGACCGCCGCCGCCAACCGCAACGACTGGCTGTGGGACCGCCTGCACCGCTGACCGGTCAGCTGCCCGCCAGCCGCGCGAGGAACGCGATGATCGTCGCGAACAGCAGCATCATGAAATAGACCATGCCGATGGCGAGGTACTTCGGCACGGTCAGCCACCAGCCCTGCCGGTAGACGCGCTTCTGCATCAGCAGCAGATAGACCGGCATCCAAATCATCATCGCGGCCGACGCGGTGGCGATAACGATGCCGATCCAGACCGGCGCGTTCGCCAGCCAGCCGCCCAGCAGCGACAGCAGGAACAACACCGTCAACGCCAGCAGCAGGAACGCGTGGCTGTACAGCGCAACCACCAGGTGCTCCAGGTAGAGCCGCCGGGTGAACAGGTAGAAGATCTTCAGCAGCAGCGCGAACACCGGCACCAGCAGGAACAGTGCGGTCGGCGCGGACGCCATCATGCCCTGCACCCAGAACTCGGCCGAGGCGAAGGACTCGCTCTCCATGTTGCGATCGATGTTGCCCGCCTTGCGGTTTAGCCACGCGTTGGCGAAGTCGGGCCACCAGCCGACCACCAGCGGGTTGGTCTCCGGGTCCCACACGCCATGATGGCCGAGCATGTTGAACTGCAGCCCGCTGCGCCAAGGCTGGGACGGCGAGGTATCCGCCGTGGCCACGTCGTTCTTGTCAGGCGTACCGCCCAGCTCGACGATGCGGTTGGCCGCCGCACCGCGTATCCGGACCTCGGCGGCGACCAGCGCCGGGTCCACCCCGGGCGTGTTGCCGGCCTCCACGCGTGCCTGCTCGATCTCGGCCACCAGCTCGTCGCGGGCCTTTTCCACCTCCGCGACCGTCGTCGCCGCGGCAATCGTGTCGATGCCGTCGGTCGAGACCGTCGCATCGTCGAAGTGCATCGTCGCCGCGCCGATGAAGAACGTCAGCAGGCTCAGCACCACGAACAGCCGCAGCGGCGCGATGTAGCGCTGGCGGTGGCCGGCGAGGTAGTTGATGGCGGTCCGGCCGGGGCTGACGAGGTCGCGCAGGGTGCGCCACAACCGGCCGTCGAGGTGCCAGAACGCCTCGAAGAACTCCTCGACCGCATGCGCGGCATGGCGGATCGGATTGTGTACCGATTGCCCGCACTGGTGGCAGAACTCGCCCTGCAGCGCGGCGTCGCAGTTCTCGCAGCGGGTCGGATCGGCGTGGGCGTCGTGTTGGCTCGCAGCGTCGCTCATCGTGGTTTCTGTTCCATGGGCCGTCACCGGCGAGCGGCTAAGATAGCGGGCCGCCACGACCCGGCGCCAGCGCCCGACATCCGTTCGGCGGCGCGGCTGCAGTCGTGCGATCCGGTCATCCGATGTCTTCCCCTCCTGTTCCGGTGGCGCCATCGCCGCGCCTGCCCACCGAACCACGCCTGTCGAAAGAGGTCCGCCGCACCGGCCTGCTCGCCGCGCCGCTGGTGCTCGGCCACCTGTCGACCGGGCTGATCGGCTTCGTCGACGCCGTGATCGCCGGCCACCACGGCACCGAGACGCTGGCCGCGGTGTCGGTCGGCACCGCGCTGTTCTGGCTGCCGATGATGGTGCCGATGGGCACGCTGATGTCGTTGCCGCCGGCGGTCTCGCAACTCGATGGCGCGGGCCGCCGCGACGAGGTGGGCGCGTTGTTCCGGCAGGCACTGTGGTTGTCGGCGATGCTCGGGATCGTGTTGTTCGCATTCATGACCGCGGCGGTTCATGCGTTGGGGCCGATGGGGATCGCACCGGAGATCGTGCCCGGCGCCAGCGACTTCCTGCGCGGCATCCGCTGGGGCGTGCCGGCGCTGACCCTGTACCTGTGCATGCGCTACCTCTGCGACGGCCTGCACTTCACCCTGCCGACGATGCTGTTCGGCTTCGGCGGCCTGCTGTTGCTGGTGCCGCTGGGCTACGCGCTGACCTACGGCGCGTTCGGCCTACCCGAGCGCGGTGCCGGCGGCCTCGGCATCGCCTCGGCGACCATGCTGTGGGCGCAGGCGATCGCGTTCGCGCTGTACCTGCGGCGGGCGCGACGGTTTGCCGGGCTGCGCCTGTTCGCGCGCCTCGACCCGCCGCGGTGGCCGATGGTCCGTCGCCTGCTCGCGACCGGCCTGCCGATCGGGGTGACGGTGGCGATGGAGGGCGGCCTGTTCGTCACCACCGCGTTGCTGATCGGCCGGCTTGGCGAGATCCCCGCGGCCGCGCACCAGATCGCGATCAACGTCGCCAGCCTGTGCTTCATGATCCCGATGGGCCTGGCCGAGGCGACCACGGTGCGGGTCGGCCATGCGCTGGGTCGTGGCGATGGCTTTGGGGTGCGCCGGGCCGCCAATGCGGGTTACGTGATCGTGCTCGGCACCCAGACGCTGTCGGCGCTGGTGCTGCTGCTGGGCAACGAGTGGATCGTCGGCTTCTATACCGATGACGTGGCGGTCGCGGCGCTGGCCGCTTCGCTGCTGCTGTTTGCGGCGGCGTTCCAGTTCCCCGATGGCGTGCAGGTGTTGTCGGCCGGCGCCCTGCGCGGACTCGGCGACACCCGCGTGCCGATGCTGCTGGCGGTGCTGGCGTACTGGGTGGTGGGGATGCCGCTGGGAGGTGTGCTCGGCCTCGGCTGGGGCGGCCTGGTCGCGGCGATGGGTCCGCGCGGGATGTGGCTGGGCCTGATCGCCGGCCTGCTGGTCGCGGCGGTGCTGCTGGGGATGCGGTTCTGGCGATCCAGCCGGCCGGCGCGTTTGCAGCGTCTGCTGAACGCCCGCCCGCTCGACCGCACGCCCGACGCCACCCGGATGACCAATGACGGATGATTCACTACGGCCCAGCCGGTAGGCTGTGGAATCGAATCGGAGTTGTAAAAAATGAACCAGCCCCCGCGTCGCGGACCCATCGCCCGCTTCTTCATCGGCTTGTGGGACGCGATGAACTTCACCCGCCGGTTGATCTTCAACCTGGTGTTCTTCGTCCTGCTGATCCTGTTCCTGGCCATCCTCGGCGCCGGCGACCGGGTCGAGCCGCTGTTGGACCGCACCACTCTGGTGATCGCGCCGGACGGCGCGCTGGTCGAGCAGTACAGCGTCGACCCGGCGACCCGCGCGTTGACCCGGGCAATGGGCGAGAAGAGCGGTGAGGTGCAGTTGCGCGACCTGCTGCGGGCGCTGGACACCGCCGCGACCGACGAGCGGATCGAACGGGTGGTGCTGCAGCTCGACAAACTGGGCGGCGGCGGCATGGCCAGCCGTCGCGAGGTCGCCGCCGCGGTGGCGCGATTGCGCGAGAGCGGCAAGCAGGTGCTGGCGTTCTCCGAGATGATGGGGCAGCAGCAGTACCTGATCGCGGCGCAGGCCAACGAGGTCTACCTCGATCCGATGGGCGGCCTGATGCTCGAAGGCCTCGGCCGCTATCGCCAGTACTACCGCGAAGGCCTGCAGGACAAGCTCGGCGTCGACGTGCACCTGTTCAAGGTCGGCGAGTACAAGTCGGCGGCGGAACCCTTCGTGCTCGATGCGGCTTCGCCGGAGTCCAAGCAGGCCGACCTGTACTGGATGAACGACCTCTGGAACCGCTACCTGGCCGACGTCGGCAAGGCGCGCGGGATCGCGCCGGCGACGATCGCCGCCGACATCGACCAGCTGCCGGCCGGAATCGCGGAGGTCAACGGCGACCTCGCCCAATACGCGCTGCAGCACAAGCTGGTGGACGCGCTGAAGACGCGCGGGCAGCTCGATGAAATGCTGGTCGAGCGCGGTGTTGCCGATTTCGATGCCGAAGGCGGCTTCCGCCAGGTCTCGCTGGACGGCTACCTCGCGCATCTCGACGGCGCGCTGAAGATGGCCGCCGACCCGCGGCCGCAGGTGGCGGTGGTGGTGGCGGCCGGATCGATCACCGGTGGCGAGCAGCCGCCGGGCACGATCGGCGGCGAGTCGACCTCGGCGCTGCTGCGCCAGGCGCGCGACGACAACAACGTCAAGGCGGTGGTGCTGCGGGTGGATTCGCCCGGCGGCGAAGTGTTCGCCTCCGAGCAGATCCGCCGCGAAGTGGTCGCACTGCAGGACGCCGGCAAGCCGGTGGTGGTGTCGATGGGCGACCTGGCCGCGTCCGGCGGCTACTGGATCAGCATGGACGCCGACCGCATCTACGCCGATCCGTCCACGATCACCGGCTCGATCGGCATCTTCGGCATGATCCCGACCATCCCGCGCGCGCTCGACAAGATCGGCGTCAACACCGATGGCGTCGGCACCACGCGCTTTGCCGGTGCGTTCAATATCACCCGCGAACTCGACCCGGCGGTCGGCCAGGTCATCCAGTCGGTGATCGAGAAGGGCTACCGCGACTTCATCGGCAAGGTCGCCGGTGCGCGCGAGCAGCCGGTGGCGAAGATCGACGAGGTCGCCCGTGGCCGGGTCTGGAGCGGCGCGCAGGCCAAGGCGCGCGGACTGGTCGACGAACTGGGCGGCATCCGTCCCGCGATCGCCGACGCCGCCAAACGCGCCGAACTCGGCGAGCCCGGGGACTATGCGGTGCGCTACGTCGAGAAGGCGGCATCGCCGTTCGAGCAGTTCTTCACCGGCTTCGCGCAGAGCCGCATCGGCGCGAACCTGCTGGGCGACTCGGCGCTCGCCCGCGAACTCGTCGCCAAGGCGTTGCCGCAGACCCGGGCCGACATGGCGTTGCTGGAAGGCGCGATCACCCCGGTTGCCGGGGTTCCGGTGAAGGCGTTGGCCTACTGCTTTTGCAGCCTGCAATAAGCATGGGCTGATGCTTTTGTAGGAGCGGCTTCAGCCGCGATCGGGAACCGTCCGCCCGTGCCGACTCCAGATCGCGGCTGAAGCCGCTCCTACAGGGGCCTTCAAGCATTGTGGTGATCGGCATCGCCGCCGGTTTCAGCCGCCGGCGGCCTCGATCGCCGCGCGTTGGGCGTCGGCCGCCTTCTGCATGTCGCCTTCCACCGCCTTCGCCTTGTCGAGCGGCTCCTGTATCGCATCGCGCAGTTCGGTGGCGCGCGCCTGCGGTTCCACCGGGCGTTCCGGGTCGGGCGGGGTCGGCTTGTTGCAGGCGCACAGCACCAGCAGCGTGGCGATCAGGACCAGGCTTCGCGACATCACGGCATCCTCCGATAAGCTCGGGGCTATGCTACCCCGGTCATCGACAGGAGCAGGCATGGACCCCAAACGCTGGCGGCTGGACGGACAACTGGCGCTGGTGACCGGCGGCAGCGCCGGCATCGGCCGGGCGATCGCGCGCGAACTGCTCGGCTTCGGCGCCGACGTATTGCTGGCCGCGCGCGACGCAGCCGGGCTCGACGATGCCCGCGCCGAACTGCTGGAGGACTTCCCCGAGCGCGAGGTGCAGGTGTTCGCCTGCGATGTCGGCCTCGAGGACCAGCGCCGCGAACTGCTCGACTGGGTCGAGGACTTCGGTGAGGGCCTGCACATCCTGGTCAACAACGCCGGGGCCAATCTGAGTAAACCCAGTACCGACTACAGCGACGACGAGTGGCGGCAGATCTTCGAGGTGAACCTGTTCGCCGCGTTCGAGCTGTCGCGCTACCTGCATCCGCTGCTGACCCGCCACGCGGCGTCGAGCATCGTCAACGTCGGCAGTGTGTCGGGCCTGACCCACGTGCGCACCGGCGCGCCCTACGGCATGAGCAAGGCGGCGATGCACCAGATGACCCGCAACCTCGCGGTCGAATGGGCCGAGGACGGCATCCGGGTCAACGCGGTGGCGCCGTGGTACATCCGCACCCGCCGCACCTCCAGCAAACTGGCCGACCCCGACTACCTTGACGAGGTGCTGCTGCGCACGCCACTGAGCCGCATCGGCGAGCCGGAGGAAGTCGCCGCCGCGGTCGCGTTCCTGTGCCTGCCGGCGGCGGGCTATGTCACCGGCGAATGCATCGCGGTCGACGGCGGGTTCCTGCGCTACGGGTTCTGAGCGCAGCGAACGCTCAGTCGCAGGTGCTGTGGGCGACGATCGTCCGGACGCGCTCGAGTTCGGCCGCCGCCGCGTCCGGGTCCTGCGCGCGATCGAACTCGACGATCGCCTCGCTGCGGATCAAGTGGTCGCGCCAGCTCTCGCACAGCGCCGCCTCGGGCACCGGCTGGCAGAAGTCCGACACCACCATGCAGGCCGCGCCCGCACCCTGCGCCGGGTCGCCGCCGAGGCCGGTGGTCTGCATCGGCGCGCAACGTTGGGCCGGGGTGGTGCTGTCGCTGAAATACTCCTCGCGGTTCCAGGTCTTGCAAGCGAACAGCGGGGGCGGCGGCGTGCGCTCGGCCAGAGGAACGGATGGGTCGGACGGCGCGTCGGGCGGTGGCGCCTCGATCACTGCAGAGGCGGGCGTCGGCTCGACGGGTGCTGCCGGTTCGGGCGGCGGAACCGCGGGCTCGACCGGTGGCGTGTAGGGCGCCGCCGCCGCGGTCTCGATCACCCGCCGTTCCTGCCGGCTGCCCTTGGGGCAACGCACGTCGTTCTGCACCGTGACCGCGCCGCTGGCGTCGGTGCAGCGGTAGATCACCACCGAGTCCTGTGCGCCGGCGGGAGCGACAGTCCCGAGCGCGAGGGCGATGATTGGCAGCCATGCCCAAGCGCGCGCGATCGCATCGCGCGATCGACCGTAGCGCGACGCTGATGCCGGTTTCGTCGTCGGCATCGTCATCACCCCGTGCATTCGCTGCCCAGCCGCGCGTTGATGCGGTCCTGCTCGGCATCGATCAGGGTGCGTTCGCTCTGCAGTGCGCTGTTGTAACGGCGGCCGAGCTCCCAGTGGCGGTCGCGCAGGCGCTGGCAGACTTCGGCGGGCGGCAGCTGCTGGCAGGTGTCGCGGATCCAGGCGCCGGGCGTGTAGGCCAGGCCCACGGCCGACGGCAGTTCGGGCGCGCGTTGCGGATCGCCCGGTGGGGGCGGGCTCGGCCGGCCGATGCCGTCGAACACGAGGTCGTTGCCGAGGTGCCCGCTGCGACTGGCGGGCCGGACCGGCACGTTGAGCGGTGGCCGGCGCGGGTAGGCATACGGCGGCCGCGCCGGGTAGCCCAGCGTCCACAGCGGCACCCAGCGCGGATTTCCGGCGGGGCTGTCGCTGGTATAGGTTTCGCCGTCGGCGGTGGTGCATTCGTAGACCGGCGACGGTCGTTCGAGCACCACCACCCGGGTGACGATCTTCTCCGGTGCGGGCGCTGACGCCGGGGTCGGCGCCGGCTTCGCGGCGGGCCGTGGCGGCGGGTCCTTCGGCCGCTGCATCTCGATCGCCTGCTGCTGTTCGCCGTGTTTGCATGGGGTGTCGCGCAGGGTCAGCGCGCCGTCGGCATCGGTGCAGCGGTAGATCGTGACCTGGTCCGGCCGTGCGTCGGCCCGTACCACAGGGAGCAGGAGCAGCAGGACGAGCAGCGGCGGCAAGCGAGAGTGCATGCCGTCATCTTGCACCGGCTTCGGTTGACGCGGGTGAACCCGACCGTCAATGGTCCGGTGCAACGCCAGTAGCTGCCGGCGAGCGAACAAGCCGCATGCTGCCACGCACACGGGTTGGCATCGGCGGGGTCGTGCCGGTTCAGGACCGCAGGGTGGTCCCGCTGCGCGCATCGCGGATGCTGGTCGGGCTCGACAACCCGCCGGTGTCGCCCTCGACGATCGCATCGATGGCATCGCGCAGGGCGGGGTCGAAGGCATCCAGTTGGCGGGGCGGTTCGGCGCCGGCCGGGTTGGCGCTGGTCGACACCAGTGGTCCGCCGAACGCGGCGCACAACGCGACCACGGTCGGATGCGCGCTGACCCGCACCGCGACGCCGGCGTGGTCGCCGGTGATCCAGCGTGGGACCTTCGTGGTGGCGGGGATGATCCAGGTATTCGGGCCGGGCCAGGAGGCCAGCACGGTGTCGTGGCGGTCGCGCGGCAGTGCATCCAAATCGAGCAGGCCGTCGAGCTGGGCACGCGCGCCGGCGATCAGGATCAGGCCCTTGTCGACCGGGCGTTGCTTGAGTGCCAGCAGGCGGGTGACCGCGGCCTGGTCGAACGGGTCGCAACCCAGGCCCCATACCGCCTCGGTCGGATAGGCGATGACGCCGCCGCGGCGCAGGGCGGCGATGGCAGGGGTCAGGTCGGGGATGGCCGGCATGGGCAAAGCATAGCGCCGCCGCTGGTGTGCGAGGGCCCTTGTAGGAGCGGCTTCAGCCGCGATCGGGAGTCGGTGCGGGCAAACGATTTCCGATCGCGGCTGAAGCCGCTCCTACAGAAGCGCGCTAGGCGGCGGGCTTGGCGGCTTTCTTGGCGACCTTTTTCGTGGCTTTTTTCGCGGTGGCTTTCTTGGTCGCCTTCTTTGTGGCCTTCTTCGCCGGCGCCTTCTTCGCGACCTTCTTGACCGCGGCCTTCTTCGCCACTTTCTTCGCCGGCGCCTTCTTGCCGAAGCCCTTGCGCATCGGCTTGCCGGTTTCCTCCATCAGCTTGACCACTTCCTCCAGCGTCAGCGACGCCGGCTCGCGGTCCTTCGGGATCTTGCCGTTGAGCTTGCCGTCGCTGAGGTACGGGCCGTAGCGGCCGTTGAGGACCTGGATGTCGCTGCCGGCGAATTCCTTGATGATCCGGTTGCGGGCGATCTCCTCCTTCTCCTCGATCAGGAACACCGCGCGCTCCAGGTCGATCTTGTAGGGGTCGTCCTCCTTCTTCAGCGAGGCGTACACGCTGCCGCGCTTGGCGAACGGACCGAAGCGGCCGATGCCGACGCTGACGTCCTCGCCGTTGTGCTGGCCGAGGGCGCGCGGCATCTTGAACAGCTCCAGCGCCGCTTCCAGGCTGATCGAGTAGATGCTCTGGCCCGGCTGCAGCGAGGCGAACTTCGGCTTCTCCTCGTCCTCGACCGTGCCCATCTGCACCAGCGGACCGTACTTGCCGATGCGCGCGCTGACCGGGCGGCCGCTGGCCGGGTCGTTGCCGAGGATGCGCACGCTGCCGGCATCGACCTTGTCGAGCGATTCCTTCTTGTCCTCGACCAGCTCGTGGAACGGCTCCCAGAAGCGCTCCATCAACGGCACCCAGGCCTCCTCGCCGCGCGACACCGCATCGAGGTCGTCCTCGAGCTTGGCGGTGAAGTCGTAGTCGACGTACTGGGTGAAATGCGCCGACAGGAACTTGCTGACCGCGCGGCCGACATCGGTCGGACGGAAGCGGCGGCTGTCGAGCTCGACGTACTTGCGGAACAGCAGGGTCGCGATGATCGAGGCGTAGGTCGACGGCCGGCCGATGCCGTATTCCTCCAGCGCCTTGACCAGGCTCGCTTCGGAGAACCGCGGCGGCGGCTCGGTGAAGTGCTGGTCGGCGTGGATGCGGTCGAGCGGGATGCGATCGCCGGTCTTCATCGGCGGCAGCTTGCGGCCCTCGTCGTCGGCATCGGCGGCCTTGGCGTCCTTGCCTTCCTCGTAGACGGCGAGGAAGCCCGGATCGACCACGGTGGTGCCGGAGACGCGGAAGCTGTGCTCGCTGCCGGCGGCGAGGTCGACCGACACCGTATTGAGCGTTGCAGGCACCATCTGGCTGGCGACCGCGCGCTTCCAGATCAGCTCGTACAGCCGGCGCGCGTCGTCCTCGAGGAAGCGCGAGACCTGCGCCGGGGTGCGCAGCGCCGAGGTCGGGCGCACCGCCTCGTGGGCTTCCTGCGCGTTCTTCGACTTCGACTTGTAGGTGACCGGCTGGTCGGGCACCGCGCGGGTGCCGTAGTCGCGCGCGATCACGTCGCGGATCTCGCTGACCGCCTCGACCGACAGGTTGACCGAGTCGGTACGCATGTAGCTGATCAGGCCGACCGTGCCTTCATCGCCGAGCGCCACGCCCTCGTAGAGCTTCTGCGCGACCTGCATGGTGCGCTTGGTGGTGAAACCGAGCTTGCGCGCGGCCTCCTGCTGCAGGGTCGAGGTGGTGAACGGCGCGGCCGGCCGGCGCTTGCGCTCCTTGCTGGTGACGTCGGTGACGTGCAGCGCGCCGTTGGCCGCCGACACGATGCGCTGGCGCGCGGCCTCGGCGGTGTCGCCGTCGGTGATCGTGAACTGCTCGAACTTCTGTCCGTCGAGCTTGGTCAGGCGCGCGCTGAAGGCCTGGCTCGGGTGCTGGCACTCGGCCTCGATCGACCAGTACTCGCGCGCCTTGAACGCCTCGATCTCTTCCTCGCGCTCGACGATCATGCGCAGCGCCGGGCTCTGCACGCGGCCGGCGGACAGGCCGCGCTGGACCTTGCGCCACAACACCGGTGACAGGTTGAAACCGACCAGGTAGTCGAGCGCGCGGCGCGCCTGCTGGGCGTCGACCAGGTCGCCGGCGATGTCGCGCGGCTGCGCCATCGCCTCCTTGATCGCGCGCGGGGTGATCTCGGTGAACACCACCCGCTGCAGGGTCTTGCCGTCGAGCAGGCCGCGCTCGCGCAGGATCTCGGCGATGTGCCAGCTGATCGCCTCGCCCTCGCGATCCGGGTCGGTCGCGAGGTAGACGGCGTCGGCGCCCTTGGCCGCCTTGGCGATCGCGGCGACGTGCTTCTCGTTCTTCTCGATCAGGTCGTAGCGCATCGCGAAGTCGGCGGCGGGATCGACCGCGCCCTCCTTCGGCACCAGGTCGCGGACGTGGCCATAGGAGGCCAGGACGATGAAGTCCTTGCCGAGGTACTTGTTGATCGTCTTGGCCTTGGCCGGCGACTCGACGATGAGGAGGTTCTTGGCCACGCGGCAGAGCCTGTCGTTGGGGGCGAGGGCGCGCCGTGAAGGCGCGCTGTCCAAGCCGGAGGGGAGTGCCGGGAACGGCCGGAACCGGACAAGGCCGACGCCCGGGGTGGACCCGGGCGTTCAGGAATGCTTCTTTAGTGGAATCACGCGGCAGGCATCGCTGTCAAGCCGGATGCGCGAGCGGCCGGTCGAAGCCGGCCGCAAGGCACACATTATTGATGGTCTGGCCGTTCAGTGCACCGGTTCCGGGTCTTCCTCGAACATCTGGGTCTCCATCCACGCGTAGGCGGCCTCGCTGCCGGGCTGGTTGAACAGCACCATCAGCACGACCCACTTGAGGTCGTCGAGGTCGATGCCGTCCTGGTCCAGTGCCATCGCACGGTCCAGCACCAGTTCGCGCTGGCCGGCGTCGAGGATGCCGCGTTGCTCCAGGAACAGCAGGAAGCCGCGGCAATCGGTGTCGAGCCGGTCGAGTTCGGGGCCGGCATAGACCCGGATCGGGCCATCGGCGCGCGCAGGCGTGGCCGCCGGCCGTTGCAGGGCCAGCGCATCGAGCCATTCGAAGGCCTTGTTGATCTCCGCCGGGCTGAATCCGGCCTGGCCCAGCTCCTGGAACAGCGGGCCGCTTTGCAGGTTTTCGCGGTCGCGGACGAGGTCCGCATCTTCGGTGAAGTAGTGTTCGAACAGGTACAGCAGGACGTCCAGGATGCTCTCTTTCATTTCCCCTCGGCCTGCGCCGCAAGCGGCGCGGTGGGTCAGGAGTTGCTGAGACCGCCGGACCATCCGCGCAAATTCACGCATGGGTTCAACGGTTGCGAAAATACCGGCCGTGTTGCGCCGCCACGCGACCCTCCAGCTCCATGAGCAGCAGCATGGATGACAGTCGTGCGGCCGTCAATCCGGTGCGTTCGACCAACTGGTCCATACCGGTTGGGTCGTGACCGAGCGCACACCACACGATGTGGTGGTCGCTGTCTGCATCGTCGTTGGCCTCCGACTGCCGGTTTGGACCACGGATGGTGGCCGGCGGTTCAATCCGGGCAGGCCCGGGCGGGTGGGTGAGCGTTCCGTGGTCAGGATCGTGAAGACCGGCGCCGACGACGGCATGGCCCATCGACGTGGGGGCGAGCAGGCGCTGGCGCAAGTCGCCGGCCAGGCCCGCCACGGCCGGGGCGAGCAGGTCGATCACCTCCTGCGGATGTTCGATCAGCGCGGCGCCATCGCGGATCAAGCGGTGGCAGCCGCGCGCGAGCGGGTTGTGGATCGAGCCCGGCAGGGCCATCACCTCACGCCCGCAGTCGGCGGCGAGCCGGGCGGTGATCAGCGCGCCGGAGCGGTGCGCTGCCTCGATCACCAGGGTGCCGAGGCTGAGTCCGGCGAGGATCCGGTTCCGGCTCGGGAAATGCTCCTTGCGCGGCCCGGTTCCCGGCAGGTGTTCGCTGACGATGGCGCCCTGTTTGGCGATCTTTCCGTGCAGGTCGCGGTTGCTGCGTGGGTACGCCACGTCCGGCCCGGTGCCGAGGACGGCCACGGTCAGCGCATCGCTGGCGAGGGCGGCATGGTGGGCGGCGGTGTCGATGCCGGCCGCCATGCCACTGGCGACCAGCAGGCCGGCGGCGCCCAGTGCGCGGGTGAACGCCACCGTGTTCTCGCGGCCGACCGGGGTCGGCGAGCGGCTGCCCACGATCGCCACCGCGGGCCGCCACAGCAGGGCGGGGTCGCCGGCCACGAACAGCGCCAGCGGCGGATTCGGGCTGCGCCGCAACAGCGGCGGGTAGTCGGGGTGGTGCCAGCCGAGCAGGTGGTGGTCGCCATCTGCGAGCCAGTCGCGGGCACTACCCAGCTCGGCCGGTGCGGGCCCGCGCAATGCGGTGACCTGGGCCGCGGACAGGCCGCTGGCGCGCCACAGCGGTGCGCCAGCGGCGATCACGGCCGCGGGTCGCGCCTGTTCCAGCAGAAGTCGCCGCGGCGCGGCGGCGCCACCGCAGGCGAGCAGGCGCAGCAGGGCTTCGACATCGGCGGCCGTGTCGGCGGTGGATGCGGGCGACCCGGAGCGCGCCGGGTCGTCGATGAAGAGTTCGGGGCGGGGAGAGTCCGGGGTCGGCATCCGCCCAGCATCGGCCGCAAACGACGACGGCGCCCTAGGGCGCCGTCGCGTGTAGCCGTAGGGAAATCCCCGGGCGATCAGTAAGGCGCGTCCGGGTGTTTGAGCTCATGGCCGACCTGGATCGGCCGGATTGCATCCATCACCAGCGCGTAGCTGACCTTGTCGAAGGTGCGGAACACCATCAGGTGGCCGGCGAACTCGTCCGGCAGGCGCACCTTGCTGTTCTTGCCGAAGGTGTCCTCGCTGCGGTCCCACGGCCCGTTCTCGACGCGGTCGACCACCGAATTGCCGACCTGCCAGCTGGAGAATACGGTGCCGTTGTCGACGCCGTCGCGGGCACCGACCGAGATCGCCACCACGTCGCGCGGACCGCCGGTGCTCAGCATGTCGGCGACCGCCATGATGCGGGCGCGACCGAAGTCGAGCTGGCGGTTGGGCGCGTGCGGGAAGAACTGCAGGTCGTAGGGCTGGGCTTCGACCGGGATCAGGCGATCGCCGACCCGGACTTCGCGACCGCTGTCGTCCAGCAGCAGGGTGGTGACCTCGATGCCGCCGACTTCGCCACGGGTGACGGTGCCGGTGTTCTGCCGCATCAGCTCGTAGCCAAGCAGCTCGTGGCCGTTGTCGGACACCACCGCGTTGGTCCAGTACTGCTCGAAATCGATCGTGCGCTTGCCGCGGAAATCGAGATCGTCCTTGTGGAAGATGTCGCAGCAGGCTTCGCGATCCAGCCGGGTGTAGCGCTGGGTCGGACGGACCACCTGGTAACGCTGGCCTGGCTGTGCGTTCTCCAGGCCCTCGATGTAGGCGACCTGGCCCTGGGTGCTGCGCAGCCGCTCGGTCTCGAGCGACACCACGTATGGCAGTTGCTCGAACTCGTCGACCACCCGCAGGTCCTTCAGGAACGGCTCGACCTCCGACAGCGGCACGCCGGTCACCGGGGCGACCTCGCGCGGGCCGGCTTCGGCCACGGTCACGCGGTCGAGGTAGGCCAGCGACAGCACGTCGCCCGGATAGATGAGGTGGGGATTGGCCACCTGCGGGTTGGCCTGCCAGATTTCCGGCCACAGCCACGGCTTCTCGAGGAAGCGCCCGGCGATATCCCACAAGGTGTCGCCCTTCTGCACCACGTAGGTGTCCGGATGGTCGCCACGAATCTCGGCGGCCAACGCATGGGCGGCAATAGTCAACAACGCAGCGGTCATCACCGCACGGATCGGTTTTAGCATGGCAGTTCTACCTGATTCCCCTTGCAGGTGCGCCCGAGCGTCAGTATCTGACGGAGGGGGCTGCCCGCACTATATCCCAGAAGAACCGCGCGGTTGCAAGCAATCCGACCCCTCAACAGCGTTACAATCCATCGGCTGCTTGTGGTTGTGACCCACGCCCCCATTTTCAGAGCCATGGCCCTTTTACCGATACTCGAATTCCCCGATCCGCGCCTGCGCACCGTCGCCGCGCCCGTCGACCTGTCGCACGTGGCATCGCCGGAATTCCAGCAATTGCTCGACGACATGTTCGAGACCATGTACGCCGCGCCCGGCATCGGCCTGGCGGCGAGTCAGGTCGATGTGCACCAGAGCTTCATGGTGATCGACGTCAGCGAAGAGAAAGACCAGCCGCTGGTGTTCATCAACCCGGAGATCACTGAGCGCACCGGCGAGCAGGTCTGCCAGGAAGGTTGCCTGTCGGTGCCTGGGATCTTCGCCGACGTGACCCGCTCCGACCGGATCACGGTCAAGGCGATCGGGCGCGACGGCCGGCCGTTCGAGCTGCAGGTCGACGACCTGCTGGCGGTCTGCGTGCAGCATGAGATGGACCATCTGCTGGGCAAGCTGTTCGTCGATTACCTGTCGCCGCTGAAGCGCGAGATGGTGCGCAAGAAGCTGGCCAAGGCCAAGCGCAACGCGGCCTGAGTGTCGCGGCGGCGGTTGTAGAATCGCCACATGAGAATTGTTTTCGCCGGAACCCCCGAGTTCGCCGTGCCGTGCCTGCGTGCGGCGGCCCAACGAAATGAAGTCGTTGCCGTGTACACCCAGCCCGATCGACCGGCTGGGCGTGGCCGTACGCTGGCGCCGTCGCCGGTCAAGCGCGAGGCGCTGATCCGCGGGATCGAGGTGCTGCAGCCGGAGAGCTTCAAGTCGCCGCTGTCGCGCGAGGCGCTCGCTGCGCTCAAGCCCGACCTGCTGGTGGTGGTTGCCTACGGACTTATCCTGCCGCAGGCGGTGCTCGACATCCCGACCCACGGTTGCTGGAACGTGCACGCCTCATTGCTGCCGCGCTGGCGCGGTGCGGCGCCGATCCAGCGCGCGATCCAGGCCGGCGATGCGCAGACCGGGGTTTGCCTGATGCAGATGGAGAAGGGCCTGGATACCGGTCCGGTGTTGCTGAAGCAGGCGATCGACATCGCTGCCGACGAGACCGGCGGCAAACTGCATGACCGCCTCGCCGAACTCGGCGCGCAGGTGCTGTCCGACGGTCTCGGCCTGTTGCGTGCCGGCATCCGCCCGGTGCCGCAACCGCAGCCGGTCGAAGGCGTCACCTACGCACACAAGCTAGACAAGGCCGAGGCGCGGCTCGACTGGAGTCGCCCGGCGACCGAACTGGCCAACACCGTGCGCGCGTTCAATCCGTGGCCGATGGCCGAGGCGCAGCTGGCCGGTGAACGTGTGCGCCTGCATGGCGCGGTGGCGTTGCCACTGGCCCACGGCGCCGCGCCGGGAACCATCCTGCTGACCGGCCGCGATGGCATCGACGTTGCCAGTGGCGAAGGCGCATTGCGTATCCGTGTGCTGCAACGCGACGGTGGCAAGGCGATGACCGCCGCCGATTACCTCAACGGCCGACGCGACCTGCTGGCGGGTGCATAACCGCCCATGAAGCCGACGGTCGGAACCCAACCGCGCGTCATCGCCACCCGCGTGCTCGACGCGGTGCTGCACAACGGCCGGTCGCTCAAAGCGGAACTGGCGACCTCGCTCAAGCAGTTGCCCGATCCACGCGACCGCGCGCTGGTCGAGGCGATCTGCTTTGCGGTACTGCGCGAGGGCGCACGTTTCGACGCGGCGTTGGCCGCATGGTTGCCGCGCCCGCTGGCCAAGCGCGATCGCGAACTGCATGCGCTGATGCTGGCCGGCTTCGCCCAGCTCGATCCGATCGGCCTGCCACCGCACGCGGCCGTCGCCGCGACCGTCGAAGCCGCGCGCGTGCTCGGCCGCCAGCACCAGTCCGGGCTGGTCAACGCGTTGATGCGACGCGCACTGCGCGAAGGTCTGCCGGTCGCCGAGGCGGGCGCGCAATGGCCGCAATGGTTGCGTGCGCGGATCGAGCACGACTGGCCCGGACAGAGCGATGCCATCTTCGCCGCCAGCGCGCAGGCACCGCCGCTGTGGCTGCGGGTCAATCGCCGGCAGGGCGCATGCGACGACTATCGCGAACAGTTGCAGCAAGCCGGCATCGAGGCGACGTCCGATCCCGACCTCGCCGACGGCCTGCGGCTCGATACCCCGGTACCGGTTGCCACGCTGCCGGGTTTCGCCGACGGCGCGGTGTCGGTACAGGACGGCGCCGCCCAGCGCGTCGCCGATGCACTCGCACCGGCGCCCGGCGCGCGCGTGCTGGATGCCTGCGCCGCGCCCGGCGGCAAGTCCGCGCACCTGCTCGAACGCGACCCGACCCTGCGGCTGACCGCGCTCGACATCGACCCGACGCGGCTGCGGCAGGTCCGCGAAACCCTCGATCGCCTGCAGCTCGACGGCAACACCGAACTGCGCGCCGCCGATGCTGCCGACATCGACAACTGGTGGGACGGCAGCGCATTCGACGCGGTGCTGCTGGACGCACCGTGTTCGGCCACCGGCATCATCCGGCGCCAGCCCGACGTCTTGTTGCACCGGCGCGAGTCCGACCTCACCGCACTGGCCAGAACCCAGGCCGCGTTGCTCGACGCGCTGTGGCGCACCGTCGCCCCCGGCGGCGTGCTGCTGTACGCGACCTGTTCGATCCTCAAGGCCGAGAACGCCACGCAGGTCGACGCCTTCCTCGCGCGCACGCCCGACGCAACCGCCGAACCACTCGACGCCAGGTTCGGCCACGCCAGCGGCGTCGGCCGCCAACGCCTGCCCGGCGAGGATGGCATGGACGGCTTCTTCTACGCGCGTCTACGCAAGGCCTGAGCCGGCAATTCCGCCGCAGCGTGGTCGTCGCTTTCATTGCGGTCGCGATTCCAGCCGCGGTGGCGGATATCCAGCCACAGGCTGTAGCCGGCGGTGAATGCGGGAAACAGGTTCTGCACGATCCCGACCGCGTCCTGCTTGTGCGAGAACACGAAGTAGGCCAGCGTCATCGCGCTGCCCAGCAGGCTCATGTACCAGAACAGCCGCGGAATCACCGGCTGGCGCGCCTTGCGCGAAGCCAGGAACTGCACCAGCCAGCGTGAGCCGAACATCAGCGCGCCGGTCAGGCCGATGATCTTCCACGGCGACATGTGCAGCCCGGTCCACGTCAACCAGGCAAGTTCGGTGTTCATGAAGTCGGCAGGCATGTCAGTACTCCTCGGCGCGCGTGGTGCTGCCGCGCCGGATCAGCCACGCCACCCCGCGCAGGTCACGCAGGCCGACCCAGGCGCGGCCGAAGTTGTTGTATTTCGACTGGCCGTGGCTGCGCGGGCGATGGTTGACCGGCACGCTGACCGTCAGCCAGCCGTCGCGTTGCATCAACGCCGGCAGGTAGCGGTGCATGTGGTTGAAGAATGGCAGTTCGAGGAACGCGGCGCGCTCGAACAACTTGGTGCCGCAGCCGGTGTCGGGGGTGTCGTCGCCGAGCATCCGGGCCCGGATCGCATTGGCCCAGCGCGATGCCCGGCGCTTGCCGGCGGAGTCGTGGCGTTCGACCCGCCAGCCGGCGAACAGCTTGACCCCGGGCGCCGCGGCCGCGCGCGCGGCCAGCAGCATCGGGATATCGGCCGGGTCGTTCTGGCCGTCGCCGTCGAGGGTCGCGATCCAGTCGCCTCGGGCCGCTTTGATCCCGTTGCGGATCGCGACGCTCTGGCCGCTGCGTGCGGCGTGGTGCAACACGCGCAGTTCGGGCACCCGCGACTTCAGCGCCTGCAACGCACCGAGGGTGCCGTCGCTGGAGCAGTCATCGACGACCACCAGCTCGAATGCGACCACGCCACGCAGCGCCGCCACCACTTCTTCGACCAGCGGCACGATGTTGTCGTGTTCATTGAAGGCCGGCACGACCACCGACAGTGGGAGAGCAGGGTTCATGGGCGGGTCGCACATCGGATTGCGGAGCTGCGGGCCAGTGTCGCCGGATCCCTGTCGGAAATTTGTTCAGACGCGGTGAGGAAGCGCCGGCGTGGCAGGGCGTGGACGCGGGCGTCTGGACAATTTTCCGACCGTGCGGCATCGATACTCTGCCCGCAGGCGGCCTACCCCGACCGCCATCCGGAGGGACTTGTCACGTGCGCCCAGGGATCGAAGTCAATCGCGAACGCTGGCTGTTCTGGACGGTCGCATTACTGCTGATCGGCGCCGGGCTCGGCCTGCGTGACCCGTGGCCGGCCGACGAGCCGCGTTACGCATTGGTTGCGCGGCAGATGGTCGAGTCGGGCCAGTGGCTGTTTCCGATGCGCGGCGACGAGCTGTATCCGGACAAGCCGCCGTTATTCATGTGGCTGCAGGCGCTGTTCCTGCAAATGACCGGGCAGTTGCGGATCGCCTTCCTGCTGCCGTCACTGCTGGCCGCACTCGGCACGCTGGCACTGGTGCGTGACCTCGGCCGTTGCCTCTGGACCCCGCAAGCCGGTGCGTATGCCGCGTGGGCGCTGCTGTTCGCAATCCAGTTCACCTGGCAGGCCAAGCGCGCGCAGATCGATCCGACCGTGACGTTCTTCATTACCCTGTCGGTGTACGGACTGCTTCGGCACCTGCTGTGCGGGCCGGACAATCGGATGTGGCTGCTGGGCTGGTTCGCTGCCGGGCTAGGGGTCATCAGCAAGGGCGTCGGGGTGGTCGCATTGCTGGTGTTGCTGCCCGCGGCGTGGGCGTCGTGGCGCGGCTGGCCTGGCTTGTCGCGGATGAGCGCGACACGATTCGCGCTGGGCTTGGTGGCGTTGCTCGCGCCGGTGCTGGCGTGGCTGCTGCCGATGCTGTGGTCGGTGCAGGCCAGTGGTGACCCGGCGCTGCACGCCTACGCCGACAACATCCTGCTGAAGCAGACCGCGCAGCGCTATGCCAATGCCTGGCACCACCATCAGCCGTGGTGGTATTTCGGCGGAGTGATCGCCAGTCAGTGGCTGCCGGCGGTGCTGGCGCTGCCGTGGGCGATCCCGCGTTGGCGCGAGGCGCTGCGCGGACGCGATGCGCGGGTGTTGCTGCCGCTGGCATGGATCGCGCTGGTGGTGCTGTTTTTCAGCCTCAGCCGCGGCAAACGCGAGGTTTATATCCTGCCGGCGCTGCCGATGCTGTGCCTGTTGCTGGGGCCGTGGTTGGCAGTGATCGTCGCCAAGCCGTGGCCGCGACGACTGGCGTTCGCGTTCGCGCTGTTGCTGTCGACGGGGCTGGCGTTGGCCGGTGCTTGGGTGCTGGCCGGCGAGCCGTCGTTCGAGCAGAAGCTTGATGAGGCACGGGGACTGGTCGACGGGGCGAATGCGCTGGGCGCGATGGTGCTGGGTATCGGCGTGTTCGGGCTCGGCGCGCTCGCGTGGTGGCGGGTGCGGGGCGCGGTAGCCGGATTGCTCTTCACCTTGGCCGGGTTGTGGATCGGGTTTGGCCTGATCGGCTACCCGTTGCTCAACGACGCCAGTTCCGCGCGCGGGCTGATGCAGCGTACCGGCGCGCTGATCGGCGCCGACGCCGAACTCGGGCTGGTCGCATGGAAGGAGCAGAATCTGCTGATGGCCGACCGGCCGGCGCGCACGTTCGGCTTCCGCCGCCCGGTCGCGGAGCAGCGCCGCGATGCACTGGCGTGGCAAGCCGATGCCCCGGCCACGCGCTGGCTGCAGTTCGAGGAGTCGGCGCTGGGCGACTGCATCGACCGCAGCGTCGCGGTCGACCTGGGCGTCGCCAACCGGCGCCGATGGTGGTTGCTGCCCGCCGCGGCCACCGTGTCCTGCCGCGCCGAACACGGTTCGCGCTGAAGAAGCGCCGTATCCTGTCCGCCCCGCAAGCGGATGGACCTGCCGAATGCCATTGGCAAGAATTTTCGGTCGCGACAACGGCGCCGGCCTGGCCCGTGACATGCGGCTGGTCGCGCAACTGATGGAGCAGGCCGGCCACGACGTCGAGGTGGTGGGCTTCGGCAACGAGAAGGGCGTACGCATGTTGCGCGAGGCAGGCTTGTGGGCGGCGCGCAGCTGGCGCGGCCGGGCCGACCTGCAGATATCGCTGGAACACGTCTACCCGCTCTCGCTCGGACTGGGCCGTCGCAATCTGCTGATCCCGAACCCCGAGTGGTTCCGCGACAAGTGGAAGCCGACCTTGCCGCGGTTCGGCGCCGTGCTGTGCAAGACCCGTCACGCCGGACGGATATTCGGCGAACTCGGTTGCCGCACCCGGCACATCGGCTTCACCAGCGACGACCGGCTGGATGCCGCGGTGCCGCGCGAGGATGCGTTCCTCCACCTGGCCGGACGCAGCCCGGTCAAGGGCACCGAGGCCGTGCTGGCGGCGTGGCGCAGGCGTCCGGACTGGCCGCGGCTGGTGGTGGTGCAGGGCCCGCGCTATGCACGTCCCGGCCCGCCGGCTTCCAACATCGAACATCGCATCGGCAAGGTCGACGACGCCGAAGTCCGCCGGCTGCAGAACGCCCATCGCTTCCACATCTGTCCGTCGGAAGCCGAGGGCTTCGGCCATTGCCTGATGGAGGCGATGAGCGTCGGCGCAATCACCCTTACCGTCGACGGTGAGCCGATGAACGAGCTGGTCGACGACAGCCACGGCATGCTGATCCCGCCGTCCAGCGTAGGATCGTTGGGGCTCGCGCCGAGCTACCGGGTCGATCCGGATGACATCGAGGTCGCGGTCGATCGCGTGCTGGTGATGCCGCTGGCCGAGCGCGAGACCCGTTCGCGCCGGGCGCGGACACGGTTCGAGGAAAACGACGCCGCGTTCCGCAACAACTTCGTACAGATCGCGATGGAGGATTGATGGCTGGTAACCGCTACCTGCTTTACGGCTCGGTGCGTTACGCGCTCGGCATCCTGCGGCCGCTGCAGGCGGCGGCGCGTGCGCGCGGCGACGAGGCGGCGTGGTTCTTCGATGGCGGCGACGGCGCTGACGAACTGATCGCCGACGAACACCTGCTCACCAGCGTCGAGCAGGTGCGCGACTGGAACCCGACCGCGATCTTCACCTCGAGCAACGCGCTGCCGCACTTCTTCCCCGGCGTGAAGGTGCAGACCTTCCACGGTTTCGACGCCGGCAAGCCGCGGCACATCTACATCCGCCCGTTCTTCGACCTGTACTGCACCACCGGGCCGCAGGACACCGCGGCATTCCAGGCGCTGGCCGATCGCAAGCGCTTCTTCCGCGTGATCGAGACCGGCTGGCCCAAGCTCGATCCGTTCCTGAGCGGCCTGCCGGAGACGTTGCCATCGGTGCGCGAGCCGCCGGTGATCCTCTATCACTCGACTTTCTCGCCCTCGTGGAGCGCGGCGAAGCTGCTGCATGACGAGGTCAAACGACTGTCGCGCGACGGCCGCTGGCGCTGGATCGTGACCCTGCACCCGAAGATGGATCCGGAAGTGGTCGCGATGTACCGCGCGCTGGAGAACGAACACCTGCGCTTCGCCGACGATGACAACATCCTCGACCTGTTCGGACAGGTCGACATGATGTGTTCCGACACCTCGTCGGCGCTGAGCGAGTTCCTGCTGACCGGCAAGCCGGTGGTGACGTTCAAGAACCGCCGACCGGGGCCGCAGCTGATCGATATCGACGATCCGGCCGACTTCGAGCCGGCGATCGAACGCGCGTTGTCGCGCCCGCCGGAGCTGATGGCGGCGATCCGCGAATTTGCCGAGCGCACCCATCCGTATCGCGACGGGCGTTCGAGCGAGCGCACGCTGGAGGCGGTCGACCGCTTCCTCGCCGAGGGCGGCACCGCGTCGCTGAAGCGTCGACCGCTCGACCCGTGGCGCAAGTTCAAGTTGCGCCGGCGCCTGCGTTACTGGGGGCCTGCCTGATGCGCATCGTCCACCTGATCCTGACCAGCCGCTTCGCCGGCAGTGAACGCCATGCGCTGGAGCTGGCCGCGGCGCAGGCCGCCGAGCATGACGTGACGGTGGTGCTGCGCCGTGCCGGCACCGCGTCGCGCGCCGATGCGATCGCCCACCGGGTTGATCCGCGGGTCAAGGTCGAGGTGGTCGGTGATCTGTTCACCGCATGGCAGGCGCGCCGCGTGTTGCGGCGGCTGCGGCCGGAGGTCGCGCATGCGCACCTCAGTGGCGGTTGCCGCGCGCTGCACGGGCTCGACGTGCCCGGCTGCCTGCGTGTGGCGACCCTGCACATCCACTACAAACCGAGCCAGCACGCACCGTTGGACGGGCTGATCGCGATCGCGCCGTGGCAGCTGGATGCGATCCCCGAACCGCTGCGCGCCCACACGGTGCAGGTCGACAACTGGACGTTGCCGCGACACCCCAGCGACGGTGCACGTGCGCGGTTGCGCGCCGAACACGGCATCGACGACGGCACGTTCGTGGTCGGTGCGCTGGGCCGGGTCGAGCCGGCCAAGGGGCTGGACGTGCTGGTCGAGGCGTTCGAACGCGCACAGTTGCCCGATGCGCGGCTGGTGATCGTCGGCCAGGGCAAGGCGTGGAAGGCGGTGCGCGGGCAGGCCGGGCCGGAGGTGCTGATGCCGGGGTTCGCCGAGCATCCGCAGGACTGGCTGGCGGCGTTCGACGGGTTCGTCAGCGCGGCGCGCCGGGAACCGTTCGGGCTAGTGCTGCTGGAGGCCATGCAGGCCGGCCTGCCGATCGTCGCCACCGCCAGCGAGGGCGCGCGCCACCTGGCATCGCAACTGCCCGAGTCACCGGTGCCGATCGACGATGCCGGGGCGATGGCCAAGGCGTTGCAGCGGATGCACGCGGCGGGACAGCGTCGGCTGTCGTACCCGATGGATGCGTTCCGGATCGAGTCGAAGCTGGCACAGGTCGAGGCGTTCTACCGCGAAGGCCTGGCCCGCCTGCGCGGCGCCTGAGCCGCGCGAACCGACCGGTCACCAGCGCAGCGGCCGCCGCGCCACTTCCCGCGACAGCGTCGCGTACAGCGCCTGCGCCTCGGCCAGCGGCAGGAACCGCACGCGCAGCGGCGGCGACATCGCCCCGGCGCCGGCGGTGTCCAGCCACACCGTTGCGGTGCCGCAGCGGCGGTCGACCGGGTTGCGGGTCAGCTGCAGCGCCTGCAGCTTGTCGATCTCGGCGAAGCGCCAGTAGCGGTTGATCCAGCCCTCGCGTATCGCGACCAGCTCGTCGCCCAGCGCCCACGCCGCGCGCGCGGCACGCCGCCGCGCCTTGAATGCCGACCACGGCAGCCACGCCAGCGCGAGCAGGCCCCAGCCACCCAGGTTCCAGGCCAGCACTGCCGCAGCCAACAGCACCCACGGCACCGATGGCAGCCACAGCCGCCACCAGCTGCGGGGCGGCAACGGTTGCCACGACAGGCTGTCCCAGCCCTTCGCCGGCAGCAGGTGGGCAACGAGTTCGGCGCATTTGCCGGGCGGCGCGATCGGCGCGACCTCGCGCAACGCGCGCTGCTGGTTCTGCTGCTCACCGACCGCGGTGTCGACCTCCAGCGTCTGTCGCCGAAGCCAGCGATGCAGCAGTCCTTCGCGCAAGGTCCAGGCCTGGATCCGCCGGCGCGAGACACTCGTGCGCCAGCGCGCCAGCAGTCCGCGCTCGACCGTCAGCCGGCGGCCGTGTTCGCTGAGCCGGAAGCCGTAGTACTGCAGCAGCGCCAGCACGATCGACAGCAGCCGCATCAGCAGCACCGCCAGCAGCGCGAGGCTGATCGCGGCAACGGCATATTCGGCGACGCCGAAGTGGCGTTCGCCGGCCCAGCCGAACAGCGCCTTGCCCCAGTGTTCGAACAGGTTGGGAATCAGCTCGCGGTTGAACTGGGAGGCGCCGCCGAACGCCGCCGCCACCAGGATCAGCCCGCGGTTTGACACCAGCCCGAGCCGCAGCACTTCGCCCGGCGACAGTTCCAGCAGCGTGTCCGACGCTACGCTCGCGGCCGCCGCTGCGGGGCCGGCCGCCCGGCCGCGTTGCCGCACCAGCGTCTCCAGCGCCAGCGCGTCCTCCAGCTTGAGCACGCGCATCTCGGCTTCGGGCTTCTTGCCGCCGGCCGATTCCAGCCGCACCTCGGCGACCCCGAACACCCGATGCAGCATCGACTGCTGCAAGGCGACGTTGTGGATGCGGGCGAACGGAATCACCCGCAGGCTGCGTTCCAGCAAGCCGCTGCGGACCACCAGTGCGTCGCCGGCCACGCCGTAGCGATAGGTGAAGTACTGCCACAACGACACCAGCGCGAGCACGCCGACGCCGATCAGCGGCCACAACTCGTTGCGATCGCCTTGTCCAAACACCAGCAGCGCGAGCAGCGGCACGATGAACTGCTTGAGCTGCGCCAGCAGCACGAACAGCCACGACATCGGGTGCAGGCGGCGCTCGGCATCGGTGGCGCTGGCGGTCGGCGCCGGCGGCTGCGGTTCGGCCTCAGTCATCGTCGTCGTGGTCTATCTGGCGGCCGAGCCGGTCGCGCAGTCGCTCGGCATCGGCGCCATCGAGGTTGGGCACGGTCACCGCGCCGTGGCGGGTGCCGGCGGTATGCACGACCAGGGTCGCCAGTGCGCGGCCGCGTTGCAGCGGCCCGTGCTTGAGGTCGAGGTGCTGGACCCGGCTGGCCGGGACCCGCGTCTCGCGTTGCCACAGCCGGCCACGGCGCACCGCAAGACCCTCGTCGTCGAGCCGCCAGAAGGTGTGGCGGTACTGCTTCAGGCCCAGCCACAGGCCGAATGCGGCGCCGAGCAGCAACCCCAGCACGGCGATCGCGACCATCCCGGTGCTCGACCGGTCCATTGCCAACGCGCAGACCACGCCGGCGCCCAGCCCGACCGCGCCCGCCAGCGGCACCGTGCCGATCAGGAACAGGTTGCGCGAGCGCGGTGGCAACGGCTGCCAGGCCGACGGGTCGAACGGGTCGGCCGGCTCGACCGGATGGGCTGACGGAGCTGGGTCGTGCACAGCAATTCCCCTGGTGTTGTTGACGCGACCGCGCCGGCATCAACGGCGATAGCAACTTGGCCAGTACGGGTTGTCCTCGCCGCGTCCGGACGGGCGCAGCGAGAAGCGTTTGTAGGTCCATTGATACTGCGACGGGTCGCGCCGGGCAACACGCTCGATCGCCGCGTTGAGTGCGCTGACACTGGTGCGTGGGTCGGGGTCGGCGATCTCCGTCGGTGTCGGCGCGACATGCAGCGCGAACGCCGGGCCGCTGTCCCCTTCGATCCGCTCGCACCAGGCCACCAGCACCGCCGCGCCGCTGCGCGCGGCCAGCCGGCCGACCAGGGTCATGGTCAGCGCCTCGACCCCGAAGAACGGGCCGAACTCGCCGTCGCCGCGCTTGGGTTGCTGGTCGGGCAGGATGCCGACCACGCCGCCCGCGGCCAGTCGCTTGAACAACTGGCGCACCCCGGACGCCCCCTCGGCGCGGACCTGGGTCACCCGCGCGGCGTTGTCGTCACTGG
Organism: Lysobacter sp. F6437; assembly: GCF_052547215.1. NCBI lineage: Bacteria > Pseudomonadati > Pseudomonadota > Gammaproteobacteria > Lysobacterales > Lysobacteraceae > Lysobacter > Lysobacter sp. F6437. Next base: position 1,688,469 of record NZ_JBQWRB010000001.1, on the reverse strand, counting down.
CGCGCACCCGCTGCAGGAACGCCGCGCCGACCTTTGATTCCGGCGGCGCGTACAGGATCGCCAGCGGCGTGCGCGCGGCCAGCCACTGGTTCAGCAGTTCCCAGTTGCCGTGGTGCGGGGCGACGATGATCACGCCCTTGCCAGCGGCGATCGCGGCGTCGAGCAGGTCGGTACCGTGCTGCTCGCGGATCAGTGCGAGGTTCTCGGCGTGTGGCCGGGTCCACAGCCGCAGGGTGCCGAGCAGCTGCCGCGCGGTGCTGCGCAGGATCGACTGCAACAACTGCTCGCGCTGCCCCGGCAACAGTTCGGGATAGGCCAGTTCGAGGTTGCAGCGCGCCACTCGCGCCTCGCGGCTGTCACTTCGCAGCGAGCGCGCCGCCAGCGCATCGGCCAACCGCATCAGCCAGCGCCACGGCAAGCGTGCCAGCAAGGCAACGAGGGCATGCAGCAGGCGGGCAGCGAGGTCGGTCATCGGCCGCAGTGTAGCCGGCGCCCCGCGGCGCCAGCGGCCAAAAGACGCTTTTGTAGGAGCGGCTTCTGTAGGAGCGGCTTCAGCCGCGATCGGATAATCGTCCGCGCGCGCCGATTCCAGATCGCGGCTGAAGCCGCTCCTGCAGGACTCGCCCCTCGATCGATGGCCTCGCTATCCTGTCGCGATGCTCGCCCTGATCCAGCGCGTCACCCAGGCCTCCGTCCGCATCGACGACGACACCGTCGGCGCGATTGGTCCCGGGCTGCTCGCGCTGGTCGGGATCGAGCCCGGCGACGGCGACGCCCAGGTCGCGCGCATGGCCCAGCGCCTGCTCGGCTACCGCGTGTTCGCGGACCAAGCCGGCCGGATGAACCTCGGCCTGTCCGACACCGGCGGCGGCCTGCTGCTGGTCAGCCAGTTCACCCTTGCCGCCGACACCTCCAGCGGCATGCGCCCGGGCTTCAGCACCGCCGCCGAGCCCGCCGCGGCTGAACCGGTGTTCAACCAATTGCTGCGAACCTGCCGCGAAAAACACGCCCCGGGGGTGGAAACCGGGCGCTTTGGTGCCCATATGGTGATCAGCCTGGTCAACGACGGCCCGGTCACCTTCCTTCTGCGGGCCTGAGTGCCCGGCCAGACCCTGTAACCGCGTCCTTCCGGGCGTTCGAGCAGGCGGGCTGGTATAATAGACGGTTCATTTCCCTCCAATTACGTGGTGGCGCAGCCGTATGGCCAACGAACGTCAGGCCCCCCAGTCCGACATCAAATCGCTGATCAGCAAGGGTCTGGAGCAGGGCTACCTGACCTATGCCGAAGTCAACGATCACCTCCCGAACGACATCGTCGATCCGGAGCAGATCGAGGACATCATCGGCATGATCAACGGCATGGGCATCGAGGTGCACGAGGTTGCGCCCGACGCCGAGACGCTGTTGCTCGCCGATGGCGGCTCCAACCGCGAGGTCGATGACTCGACCGCCGAGGAAGCCGCCGCCGCGCTGACCGGCATCGACGCCGAGGGTGGCCGCACCACCGACCCGGTGCGCATGTACATGCGCGAGATGGGTACGGTGGAGCTGCTGACCCGCGAGGGCGAGATCGCGATCGCCAAGCGCATCGAGGAGGGCCTGAACCAGGTCCAGGCCTCGATCGCGCTGTTCCCGGGCACGATCGAGCTGATCCTGCAGGACTACGAGCTGCACAAGGCCGGCAAGAAGCGCCTGGCCGAGTTGCTGGTCGGCTTCCTCGACATGCTTGACGAGCCGCCGCCGGCGCCCGCTCCGGTCGCCGACGACAAGGCGAAGAACGGCAAGGACGACAAGAACGGCAAGGATGCGAAGGGCAAGGACGACGACGACAGCGACGACGATTCCGACGACGACGATGATGACGATTCGAGCGCCGACGAGGGCCCGACCGGCCCCGATCCGCTGATCGTCACCGAGCGTTTCGAAAACCTGGTCTCGCTGTACGGCAAGTTCGAGAAGGCCTACGCCAAGCACGGCCCGAGCCACAAGTCGGTGGTCAAGCTGCGCGAGGACATGGCGGAGATCTTCGTCACCCTCAAGCTGCCGCTGCCGCTGACCGACACCCTGGTGCGCAACATGCGCGACACCGTCGCCGAGCTCAAGCGCCACGAGCGCCGCATCCTCGAGCTGGCCACCCGCGTCGCCAAGATGCCGCGCAAGGACTTCATCCGCTCGTGGGACGGCAACCAGGCCAACCTGGAATGGGTCGACGAGCTGCTCAAGCGCAAGCAGAAGTGGGCCTCGGGCCTGCGCGACGTCAAGGACCTGATCATCGCCGAGCAGCAGGCCTCGATCGCCACCGAGCAGGCGATGCGCATCACCCTGGGCGACCTCAAGGAAATGAGCCGCACCATGGCCTACGGCGAGACCAAGGCGCGCAAGGCCAAGCGCGAGATGGTCGAGGCCAACCTGCGCCTGGTGATCTCGATCGCCAAGAAGTACACCAACCGCGGCCTGCAGTTCCTCGACCTGATCCAGGAAGGCAACATCGGCCTGATGAAGGCGGTCGACAAGTTCGAGTACCGCCGCGGCTACAAGTTCTCGACCTACGCGACCTGGTGGATCCGCCAGGCGATCACCCGGTCCATTGCCGACCAGGCGCGTACCATCCGCATCCCGGTGCACATGATCGAGACGATCAACAAGCTCAACCGCATCAGCCGCCAGATGCTGCAGCAGTACGGCCGCGAGGCGACGCCGGAAGAATTGGCGAAAGAGATGGACATGCCCGAGGACAAGATCCGCAAGGTCATGAAGATCGCCAAGGAGCCGATCTCGATGGAGACCCCGATCGGCGACGACGAGGACAGCCATCTGGGTGACTTCATCGAGGACACCAACGTGATGTCCCCGGTCGACGCGACCACCGACATCAACCTGTCGGAGACCGTGCGCGACGTGCTGGCCGGGCTGACCCCGCGCGAGGCCAAGGTGCTGCGCATGCGCTTCGGCATCGACATGAACACCGACCACACCCTCGAGGAAGTCGGCAAGCAGTTCGATGTCACCCGTGAGCGGATCCGCCAGATAGAGGCCAAGGCGCTGCGAAAGCTGCGTCATCCGAGCCGCTCGGAACAGCTGCGCAGCTTCCTCGATATCGAGTAACTCTCGCGACTTTGCTTTGCTTCAACGGCCGCGCTTGCGGCCGTTGTCGTTTTTTCGGTCGGGCAACGGGATGGAGAGCGAAGGAAAGTGCACCTCGGCGTGGCAATTCGCGCATAACAGCACGCACTTGGCGACCTCCGCTCTGATCTCGGTCTCGCTGCGATTCGACATGGCGCGCACGTCGAGGGCAAACGCCTTGGCGGCTGGGTCCCTGTGATGCCAGGTCAACGCGGCGAAGTTGCGCTTGTAGCCGCATGCGGTACAGCAACCACCCGCCTCGTCGATCAGCTGGAGTTTGCGGCGCAGGCCACGTGCCTGTTGGCTGGCGTAGTTCTGGTGCCGATTGTTGGTATCGCGGTTCTTGCAAGTCAGCGAACAGAATCGCCGCTGGCGACCTTGGAGCGGTTGACCGCATTCCACACAGCGAAGTTCGGATTTCATCAAATCAGAATAATCCAAAGATCCGTTCAATGCGGTTCGATTGCGTGGATTCGGTAAGATCTTGCCCTACGGGCCTATAGCTCAATTGGTTAGAGCAGGGGACTCATCGATAAGGTGCCGCCACGGCGTAATCCGTGGACGGGATCGGGATGAATTCAGGGAAACCTCAGCGGCGCGCCTGGCGCGGACGGTGGCAACCCTGAGCCAAGCCGGCGGTACACCGACGGAAGGTGCAGAGACTACCTGGGGGCTTCAGCGCCCTTGATAACAGGCTCGAGCGTCCCGCACCCCACCCGCTTCAGCGGAGGGTGAAGAGATAGTCCGCGCCATCGGGAAACCGATGGAATACGCGAATCCCTTGGTTCCAGGTTCGAGTCCTGGTGGGCCCAGACCATACCTTCGCTGCTGGCCGCCTCCGCGCGCAGCGGCGACAATGACGCGATGAACGATACCGCGCAGCTCCTCGAAACCGTTGAACATGAAACCGGTCCGTCGCCGACCTGGACCGTCTTTTGGCTGCATGGCCTCGGTGCCGACGGCAACGACTTCGCGCCGATCGTGCCGGAACTGGTCCGCAAGGACTGGCCGGCGCTGCGCTTCGTGTTCCCGCATGCGCCGGTGCGGCCGGTGACGATCAACAACGGCATGTCGATGCGGGCGTGGTACGACATCGTCAGTCTCGACGCCGGGCGCATGGCCGACCGTGCCGACGAGGCCGGGGTCAACCAGTCGGTGGCGCAGGTCGAGGCGCTGATCGCTCGCGAGGGCGAGCGTGGAGTCGCGCCGGAGCGTGTGGTGCTTGCCGGATTCTCGCAGGGCGGCGCGGTCGCGCTGGCGGCGGGGTTGCGGCGCTCGCAGGCGTTGGCCGGGGTGGTCGCGTTGTCGACCTACCTGCCGTTGTCGACGGCGGCTCTGGCTGGCCTGGAGTCTTCGGTGCCGGCCGCGGCGCGCGCGCAGCCGGTGTTCATGGCGCACGGCCAGTTCGATCCGGTGGTGCCGTTCGCCGCCGGCGAGGCCGGTGCGGCACGGTTGCGTGCGTTGGGGTTCACGCTCGACTGGCATGCCTATCCGATGGCGCACCAGGTCTGTGCCGAGCAGATCCGCGACCTTGGCGACTGGCTCTCGGTGCGCTTCGCCACGGCTTAGAAAACGTCGGGCTGCCGTCAGCGATTGAGGCGCTGCAGCAAGTGGGCACGCAGTGCCCGCGCACCGGTTTCATCCAGCGGCGCCAGCACGCGGCGCGCGCCCTCCGGGATGTGGTCGGCGGTGGCGTCGCCGGGCTCGAACACGTAATGGCGGAATACGTCCTGCCAGATCGCGCGCTGCTCCGGCGGCAGCTCGCGGACGGTCATGATCGCGAGCATCAGTGCGTTCATCGGCGTGTCCATCCATGCCGGGCTGTGCCGCCACCAGTAGTTGACCAGCACGTTGAAGCCGTCCAGCGCCTCGATGTGGTGCCACCACATGCTCGGGATGAACACCGCGTCGCCGGGGCCGAGTTCGGCGACCTGCGCCTGCCTTAGCGCCTCGGCGAAGCGCGGGAAGCGCGCGAGGTCGGGCGCGTCGAAATCGACCAGGCTGACCGCCTGTCCCGCGGGAGTGAAGTCGAGCGGGCCGATGTACAGGTTGGCGAGCTGGTCCGGCGGGAACAGCGTGACGCGGCGACGGCCGGCCGCGACGCAGGCGAGGTTGTCGGGCAGGTCCTGGTGCGCGGGGATCCGCGAGCGGTTGCCGATCCACACGCTGGCCAACGCATCGCGGTCGCCCAGGTCCAGGTCGTTCTCGGCGCGCAGCCCCGGCAGGTAGGTGTCGATGGTGGTGGCGCCGAGGTAGATCGTCGGCGCCGCGTCGTCGTGCAGGTACTTCAGCAAGGTCTTCAGCGCGACCGCGAGGGGGATCCGCTCGTGGCGGAAGTTGAAGCCCTGCAGGTCGTCATCGTAGAAGATGCGCCCCTTGACCTCGGGCGGCGCGACCATCGCGACCGCCGGCATCGTGCCGTGGTCGAAACGTTGCAGGTAGGCGGCCGCATCTTCCGGCGACGTGCGTGCGGCCCGCACCAGCGGCCATGCATCGACCAGCCCCCGGAGGACCACCGGCGTCGTGGAATGCAGGACGTCGTCCGGCAGTGCGCGTGGATCGACGCCGGCGAGCTCCCGGATCGGGTTATCGACCGGCATGTGTGCGGTTCATCCGCTCGATCAGGATGCGCAGGTTCGAAAGCGAGGCGACGGCCATGTAGGCCGCTTCCAGGTGGCCGTCGCGCGACAGCTGCGCGAGCGCATCGCCATCGAGCGCGCGCAGCCGTTCCTCGGCGATGGTATGCAGGCCGGCGAGGCGGAGTTGCGAGCCGTCGTCGAGCCGGACGTCCAGTGCGAACGGCTCCAGCAGCTCATGGCGCACAAGCGAATCGATGAATGCCGCCGTGCCCTGCAGGCCTTCGTACAACGCCAATAGAACCGAGTTCATGCGGTCGAGGAAATCGGTGGTCCCGCCGTGTTCGCGGAACAGCGGCTCACCGGTCGTGGTGCCCACGCGCGGACTGTCGAGGTCGATGTGCATCAGCAGCCCGCCGTCGTCCGAGGTGCCGATCAGGAACGGCTGGCGCTCCACCGCGAGCGGCAGGCAGGTCGCGTCCCAACTCTCGCCGTCGGGACCGTCGCTCTTCTTCAGAAACAGGTTCTCGCCCTCGCGCAGTCCGAACAGCGCGATCGGCTGGAAGCCACCGTCGCCAGTCGTGCGGAACACGATCGGGTAGTGCGCCTGCACGTTGCGGAACTCGGCCGGGAACGTCACCGAGGACATCACCCGGTCGTCGTCGAAACGTGCGCCGCGGCGCGGATCGACGCGCAGGTCGCGGTGGTCGATGTTGTTCAGCAGTACCGCATTCACCACGGCATTCACCACTACAGGTCTCCGTCAGCGGCGGGCGTCCCCGCGGCGGGACGGCCCGCCGCGGAAGACCCCAGTATCGCGCAGCCGCGCCGGTGATCAGAACTTGTAGCGGAACCCGAACATGTAACGCGGCCCGGTCTGGGTGGCGTAGAACACTTCCCGGTCGTGGCGGCCGTGCGAACGCGTGGTCTCGTCGGTGAGGTTGATGGCCTCGGCCTGCAGCGACAGTTGCTCGGTCACCTGGTAGCCGACGCTCAGGTCGAACTGGCCGTAGGCATCGACGTAGACCGGGTTCGGACGCCAGCTGTCGAACGTCGAGGACAGGAACTCGTCGCGCCAGTTGTAGGCCGCGCGGACCTGCCACCGCCCCTTGTCGTAGAAGCCGATCAGGTTGGCCGAGTCGCTCAGGCCCAGCAGGGCGAACTGGTCGCCGAGGTTGTAGTCGTCGTAGGTCAGGTCCGAATCGACGATGGTGTAGTTGGCCGATACCCCGAAGCCGCTGTTGCCGAACATGTGTTGGACGTTGAGCTCCCAGCCATCGATCTGCGAAGACTCCTTGTTCACCGGCACGGTGACGCGGAACAACGCCAGCGGATCGCCCGGCTGGCCGGCAATGGTGCCGGTCGGCTGGCCGTTCGGATCGGTGCCGGTCACGACCACCCCCGGCGTGCCGGCATAGTTGTCGAAGATGTAGCTGCGCACGCAGCCGCGGAAATCGACCGAGCCTTCGACGCAGCCGTTGGCGACCGCCTCCTGGAAGTAGGCGCCGCCGACCGGCGTGGTCAGGCCGGGATGGATTTCGCGCTGCGCGGTGCCGATGTAGTTGTCGATGTCCTTGCGGAAGTAGCCCACCGACAGGTAGCTGGCGTCGTCGTAGTACCACTCGAACGAGAGGTCGAAGTTCTTCGACTCCAGCGGCTTGAGGCCGGGATCGCCCTGCGAGCCGGTGCCACCCTCGTAGCCGGCGAACAGGTCGATGGTCTGGCCGCCCTGGATGTGGTTCCACTGCGGGCGGCCGATGCTGTGGCCGTAGCTGCCGCGAAGGATCATGCTGTCGGTGAGTTCCCACCCCAGGTCGATGCTGGGCAGCCAGTAGTCGTACTTGCCGCGCAGGGTGGTGAAGTCGTCGGGCCCGAACTGCACCGTGAACTCGTTGTTGCCGGCCCAGACCAGTCCGGTCGGGATCGGCACCAGCGCGCTGGAGGTCACTTCGGTTTCCTCGTAGCGCACGCCGACGGCCACGTTGAGCGGCATGTCCATGCCGAAGGTGTCGCTCCACTGCGCGAACGCGCTCTTCGACTTCTCCGTGGTGCGGCGATCGGTGCTGAAGTTCGGCGGCGGCAGGTAGGACGCCTCATCGCCGCCACGCGCCGCGATCGCGGCCTCGCGCAGGGCCTCGAAGTCGAACAGGAAGAACTGGCCGAAGGCGTCGCCGCTGCCCCCGAACTGGTCGAAATAGCCGCTGATGTCGTCGGCGATCCAAAGATCATCGGCATAGTCCGCCGCGCCGTTGCCGAAACCGCCCCAGTCGTCGCGCTGGGTGAAGTTGTAGGCCGTGCGGTTCTGCACCTCGGTGGACGCCACGCCGAAATCCAGGCGCGAATAGTCGGCGAAGTCGAAGCTGCCGCGTACCTGCGCCTGGTCGACCTCCGACTTCATGTAGCTGTTGCGGAAGGAGGAACCGGTCACCATCATCTGGTCTGCGCCAACCGAGGACATGCCCGGGGGCAGCAGCACCGACAGCACCGGGAAGTCGCCGCTGAAGTCCACGTTGGTGACACCGCGCGCGAAGGCGGCGGTGCCGATCACGTTGTTGGAGCCGTACGGACTGTCCGCGCCCGACTCCGCGCTGGAGCTGTGGTAGTCGAACTCGAGGTCGAGCGCGTCGGTCACTTCCCAGGCCACGTTGAAGCCCAGCGACTTGTTCTCGTTGCGCGTCGCGTTGAACGAGCCGGCCATCGCCAGGTCGCCCCAGCGCGGTTCGAAGCCTGCCGGGCAGACGTTGGCGGCATCGCTCGCGGTCCACTGTTCGGTGGCCGGGTTGAAGCAGCCCGCGTACTCCGTGTAGCTGGTCGGCGCCGCGATCGGGCCGTCGGTCCACGAGGTTTCCGAAGCCGCCTGGTTGAACCAGGTGGAGAGCTCGTGCCGCCGTGCCTGGATCTTGTTCTCGGAGTAGGTGTAGTCGAGTGTCGTGGTGACCCGGTCGGTCGGCGCCCACTGCAGGGTGACCTGTCCGTTGGAGCGCTGCCGCTGCACACCGTTGACCGCGTAGATCAGGTTCTGCGGGATCGAATAGATGTCGTCGGGGCCGGGCGCGTTGGTCGCATTGGCGGCCGGCTCCGCGTTCGCCAGCGGACCTTCTGCGCCCGGGAAGGCGTACCAGCCACCGCCCACTGCCGCTTCGTTGTAGCCGAAGTCGCGTTCCTGGTAGCTGCCGCTCAGGGCGACGCCGAACGTGCCGTCGGCGAAGGTGTTGCTGAAGATCCCCGACATCTCGCCGGTGAGGTCGTCGCCCTGCAGCGAATCCGGGAGGTTGCCGGCGCTGGTGTCGTGGACGCCCTTGACGCCGATGTTGGCGAGGAAGCCGGGATTGTCGAGCGGACGCGCGGTCTTGATGTTGATCGTCGCGCCAATGCCGCCGGTGGGCGTCTCCGCGCGGCTGGTCTTGTAGACCTCGACCCCGGAGATCGACTCGGAGGCCAGGTTGGCGAAATCGAACGCGCGCGAGTTGGAAGCGTTGGTCGCCTCGATGCTCGACGCCGGCATCTGGCGGCCGTTGAGCAGCACCAGGTTGAAGTCGGGGCCGACGCCACGCACGGTGACCTTCGAGCCCTCGCCCATCGAGCGGTCGATCGACACGCCGCTGATGCGCTGCAGCGACTCGGCCAGGTTGGTGTCGGGGAACTTGCCGATGTCCTCGGCAACGATGCCGTCGACGATGCCCTGCGCATCGCGCTTGAGGTTCATCGACGAGGTCAGGCTGCCGCGGATGCCGGTCACCACCACCCGGTCGAGGGTTTGGGGGTCGGCTTCGGCTTCGGCCTGCGTGGTCGAGGCGTCCTGGTTGTCCGGGTCGTCCGTGGCCACCTGGGCCGATACGGCGGGCGCCAGCGCCAGCAACAGCGCGGCGCTCAAAAGACTGCGCTTTGGAACGAAATGCACGCGATTCATCGAAATTCCCTCCCCGGACCTTCACGAAATTGGTGTCGAGTCGCATGGAACGCCCAATTGACAGCGTTGTCAACTCCGGTACGGTTGAGGCAGATCCTCGAAAAGGGCGCGCGATGAAGGCCATCGGTCCAATGTCGATGTTGCTGTTTGCGGCGGTGCTGGGCGCGCCATTCGCCAGCGCCGGCGAGCGCGAGCCGTACCAATGGCCCGATGGCCGGCGTGCCGCCGTCAGCCTCGCGTACGACGACGCGCTGGACTCGCAACTCGACAACGCGATCCCCGCGTTGGAGCGCCACGGGTTCAGGGCCAGCTTCTACCTGCCGCTGTCCGCCGACACGCTGCGCACGCGCCTGCCCGAATGGCGCGCCGCCGCCGCGCGCGGGCACGAGCTCGGCAACCACACCCTGTTCCACCAGTGTTCGGGGGCGGGCGAGGGGCGCGGCTGGGTCGAACCACAGCGTGACCTCGACACCACGACGGCCGCGCAGATGGCGGACCAGGTGCGGCTGGCCAACGCCATGCTGGGAGCAATCGACGGCCGCACCGCGCGCACGCTGGCGGTGCCCTGCGGGGATGCCGTGGCCGACGGCGTGAACTATGTCGAACTGGTCGAGCAGGAGTTCGTGGCGATCCGGCTCGGCAACGGTGCGGTCGTCGAGGACATGGCGACGCTGGATCCGCACGCCCTAAGCGTCGACACACCGGCGCAGGTCACCGGCACGCAACTGATCGCCATCGTCGAGGCGGCCGCGCGCAAAGGCACGATGGCCAACCTCACGTTCCACGGTGTCGGCGGCGACTACCTGGCCGTCTCCAGCGAGGCCCACGAGACGTTGCTGGACCACCTCGCGCGCCACCCCGAGGTGTACTGGGTCGCCCCCTTCGTCGAGATCATGCAGTACGTCAGGCAGCAGAACGGCATCGATGACAGCGCTGGACAGCAGGACCTGAAGCAGGTTCCATAGCACGATCGCGGACACACGATGCCTGCGCCCACGCGGACCGGAGCAACCACATGGATCTCGCCACACCCCAGATTGCAACCGCCGCCGGGTCGCCCCGGCAGACCCACCGCCTGGCCTTGGCGGTGGTCACCTCGATCTTCTTCATGTGGGGCTTCCTCACCTGCCTCAACGACATCCTGATCCCGCACCTGAAGGCGCAGTTCGAGTTGAGCTGGGTGCAGGCGATGCTGATCCAGTTCACCTTCTTCGGCGCGTATTTCCTGATGTCGCTGCCGGCCGGGCGGCTGGTCGCGGCGCTGGGCTACAAGAAGGGCATCGTCGCCGGGCTGGCCATCGCCGGCTTCGGCGCGCTGATGTTCTGGCCGGCCGCGGCCGTGCACAGTTACCCGGTGTTCCTTGCCGCGTTGTTCGTGCTGGCCACCGGCATCACCGTGCTGCAGGTCGCGGCCAATCCGTATGTCGCACTGCTCGGCCCGGAGAAGACCAGCCACAGCCGGTTGACGCTGGCGCAGTCGATGAACTCGCTCGGCACCACCATCGCGCCGCTGTTTGGCGGCTTGCTGATCCTGTCGGCGGCGCCGAAGACCGTCGAGGAACTGGCCGTAATGCCGGCGGCGGAAGCGCTGGCCTATCGCGCTACCGAGGCGCAGGCGGTGCAGGGGCCGTACCTCGGGCTGGCGCTGGCGCTGTTCGTGCTCGCGGCGATCGTGATGGCGTTTCGCCTGCCGGCGATCGGCGGCGTCGAGGATGTCGCGCACGATCACCGCTACAGCATCCGCGACGCGCTGCGCCACAAGCACGTGCTGTTCGGCGTGCTGGCGATCTTCTTCTACGTCGGCGCCGAGGTGTCGGTCGGCAGCGTGCTGGTCAACTACCTGGCGATGCCGCACATCGGACTGGGCCTGACCGAGCAGCAGGCCACGACCTACGTGTCGATGTACTGGGGCGGGGCGCTGGTCGGACGGCTGGTTGGTGCGGTGCTGCTGACCCGGGTCGATCCGCGCAAGCTGCTCGGCGTGTTCGCGCTGGTTGCGGCCGCGTTGCTGGCGGTGACGATGATGAGCAGCGGCGAGCTGGCGAAATGGAGCGTGGTCTCGATTGGCCTGTTCAACTCGATCATGTTCCCGACCATCTTCGCGCTCGGCATCGAGCGCCTCGGGCCGCTGACCAGCAAGGCGTCGAGCCTGCTGGTGATGGCGATCGTCGGCGGCGCGATCATCCCGCTGGCGATGGGCTGGCTGGCCGACGGGTTCGGCCTGCAGATGGCGTTTCTGCTGCCGATGCTGTGCTACGGCTTCATCCTGTACTACGCGCTGCGCGGCTCGCGCGTGCGCGAAGCCGGGTTGGCGCCCGCGGCGTCCGCGTGAGGCCGCGCCGGGGTTAGTTGCGCGGGCGCGCCGGCCCGGTGGACTCGCGCAGCAGCAGGGCATGCCGGACTTCCAGCATGCGCCCGGCATCTTCGGCGCGGATCCGGTCGAGCAACTGCATCGTGGCCGCCGCGCCCATCTCCATGGTTGGCTGGCGCACCGTGGTCAGCGCCGGGAAGATGTGGCGCGAGATCGGGGTGTCGTCGAAACCGCACACCGAGAGGTCGCGTGGCACGTGCAGGCCGCGCTCGCCGGCGACCCGGATCACGCCGGCGGCCATGTCGTCGTTGGCGGCGAAGATCGCCGTGGGCGGGTCGTCCAGGTCGAGCAGCTGGTTGGCGCCACGCACGCCCGATTCGAAGACGAATTCACCCCGCACCACCAGCGCAGGGTCGTAGGTGATCCCCGCGTCCTGCAGCGCCTCGCGATAGCCGTCGTGGCGCCATTCCCATGCGCCGTGGTCGCGATGGCCCTGGATGTGGCCGATGCGCCGGTGCCCGAGTGAAAGCAGGTGCGCCATCAGGTCGCGCACCGCGGAGCGCTCGTCCATGGTCACGCCGATGCGGTCGGCGAGGGAGTGCGGCGAGATGCAGGCGAACGGCACCCCGTGTTCCTGCAGGTAGTCGAGCACCACCGGGTCGTCGGTCAGCGGCGGGATCAGCACGACGCCATCGGGACCGAAATGCTCGAACACGCCGCGGATGCCCGCCGTCGCCCCGGGCGCACTGGCGTCGACCGGGGCCAGCACCAGGTTGTAGTGGTGCGAGTAGCACGCGTCGAGTACCCCGGCCTGGATTTCCATCAGGTAGTTGCGCGACGGGTTGTCGTAGACCAGCGCGATCGCGTAAGAACGCTGGCCGGCCAGGCTGCGTGCGGACGGGTTGGGCTTGTACTGCAGCTTCTCGACCGTTTCCAGCACGCGCTGGCGGGTCGCCTCGCGCACGTTGGGCTCGCTGTTGAGCACGCGCGAGACGGTTTTCATCGACACGCCCGCGGCGGCCGCCACGTCCTCGATCCGGATACGCATGTCACTCCTCGATGTGCGCGCAATTGAACGATCGTGTTTTGACATTTACATTGGGCGCCGGTATGACAACGCTGTCAACACGCAAGCCGCAAGGATTTCCATGGCCTGCATCTTGCCCTGTCTTCCCCATGCGTCGCGGTGAAGTGCGCCCGGCGGAAATCGAGGATCGCCATGAAATTGCATCGATACGTCCTGTCCGCCAGCCTGCTGGCCACCCTGGCGCTGTACGGCTGCGGCGAGCGCGACGCCGCCAGTGCCGACACATCCGGCGCCCGGGACACGCAATCCGCGATGCCGGAGCCGCTGGCCGACTGGCCGCACGTCGATAGCGCGATCAAGTCCAATCCGGCGCTCGAAGCGCGGGTGCGCGAGATCGTCGCCGGCATGACCCTGGCGCAGAAGGTCGGCCAGATGACCCAGGCCGAGATCAAGTCGATCACGCCGGCGGAAGTGCGCGAGTACTACATCGGCTCGGTGCTCAACGGCGGCGGCTCGTGGCCCGGGCAGGACAAGCACGCCAGCGTCGCCGACTGGGTGGCGGTGGCCGACGGCTTCCATGACGCATCGATGGCGGTCGACGCCAAGGTGCCGGTGCCGATCATGTGGGGCACCGATGCGATGCACGGCCACAGCAACGTGTACCGGGCGACCATCTTCCCGCACAACATCGGCCTGGGCGCGGCGCACGACGCGGAGCTGGTCGGCCGCATCGCCACGACGACCGGCCGGGCGGTGCGCGCAACCGGCATCGACTGGCTGTTCGCGCCGGCGGTGCCGGTGGTGCTGGATACGCGCTGGGGCCGCAGCTACGAAAGCTGGTCGCAGGACCCGGCGCTGGTGCGCGAGTACGCGGCCAGCTACACCCAGGCCTTGCAGGGCGGCTTTGCCGACGACGCCAACGCGATCGCCAGCGTCAAGCACTTCATCGGCGATGGCGGCACCGAGCACGGCCAGGACCAGGGCGTGACCCGGGCGACCCTCGGCGAGCTGATCAACATCCACGGTGCCGGCTACTACGGCGCGCTGGGCGCCGGTGCGCAGACCGTGATGGCGTCGTACAACAGCTGGGTCGACACCGACAGCGGCGAGGACCACGGCAAGATGCACGGCGCCAAGATCCTGTTGACCGGCGCGCTGAAGGAGAAGATGGGCTTCGACGGCTTCGTCGTCTCCGACTACAACGGCATCGGCCAGCTGCCCGGCTGCAGCAACTCGAGTTGCGCCGACGCGATCAACGCCGGCATCGACATGGTGATGGTGCCCGATGACTGGAAGGCGTTCATCGCCAACACGATCGAACAGGTCGAGGCCGGCGACATCCCGATGGCGCGCATCGACGATGCGGTCAGCCGGATCCTGCGGGTCAAGTTGCGCGCCGGCCTGTTCGACGGCAGGAAGCCGTCGCAACACACCGGCGCCGGCACCGTCGAGGCGATACAGGACCGCGCGCTGGCACGCGAGGCCGTGCGCAAGACGCTGGTGCTGCTCAAGAACGAGGACAGCGCGTTGCCGCTGTCGCGCGACGCCAGGGTGCTGGTGGTCGGCAAGAGCGCCGACAGCATCCCCAACCAGGCCGGCGGCTGGTCGCTGACCTGGCAGGGCACCGACAACACCAACGCCGACTTCCCGGATGCCGACAGCATCCTCGACGGCTTGAACGAGGCCCTCGGCGAGGCCAACGTGACCTTCAGTGAAACCGCCAAAGGCATCGACGTCGCCGGCTTCGATGCCGTGGTCGCGGTCATCGGCGAAACGCCGTACGCCGAGACCAACGGCGACATCGTCGCGTCCGACACGGTGACCCACAGCCGTCGCCACCCGGAGGACCTCGCGGTGCTACAGGCCGTGGCCGGCAAGGGCGCGCCGGTGGTGACGGTGTTCCTGTCCGGACGGCCGCTGTACACCAACGACCTGATCAACCTGTCCGATGCGTTCGTCGCCGCGTGGCTTCCCGGCACCGAGGGCAAGGGCGTGTCCGACGTGCTGGTGGCGGGCGCCGACGGAAGGCCTGCGTACGACTTCGGCGCGACGCTGTCGTTCGCGTGGCCGGCGGTTGCCTGCCCGGGGCCCCGCGCGCTGGGTCCCGATGGCGCCGCGCCGCAGTTCGCGCTCGGCTATGGCCTGTCCTATGCCAAGGGCGGAACCGTGGCGACGCTGCCGCTGGACGAGGCGACGCAATGCGGCGAGGCGACTTCGCTGCCGATCTTCAACAATGCCGACGTGCCGCCCTACACCTTGACGATGGGTGCCGGCGCGCAAGAGCAGGTGGTCGGCGCCGACCTCAACTCGACCATCGAATGGCCGCGCGACGCACCGGCACTGCGCGTGCGCACCGTGCAGGTCAACACCCAGCAGGACGCCAAGGAAGTGACCTGGCTGGCACCCGCGCGTTTGTTGTCGCGCAGCGCGGCGCGCAACAACTTCAACGCCTTTGCGCTGAACAACGGGGCGCTGCAGTTCGACGTCGCGCTGGTCCATGCACCGGCCGACCCGGTGATGCTGTCGATGACCTGTGGGCCGGACTGCGGCGGTGCGATCGACCTGGCGCCGGTGTTCGCCGGTTTGGAGCCGGGTGAAAAGCACACGGTCAAGGTGCCGCTGGCGTGCTTCGCCGGGCGCGGCGCCAACCTGGGCGCCACCGACGTGCCGTTCGCGATCGAGGCCGATGCGCCGTTCGCCGCGTCGTTCACCCGCATCAGGGTGGTGGCCGGCGCTGGCGACGACGAGGATGCGCTGGATTGCGGCGAGGACGTTGCCGGCTGATCGTCGGCGGACTCCGGATCCGTGACCCGCAGCCCGTGACGCCACCGTCCGTGCACGCGGGTCCGCGCTAAGATCGACCTGCCGGCCGTGCCCATCGCGCGGCCGCACCGATACGGGGGGCTGGTCGATGAAGGTGGTCATCGCCGACGACGAACCATTGGCACGCGAACGCCTGCGCAGCCTGCTGCGCGAGGCGGGCGGGATCGAGGTGGTCGCCGAGGCCGCCGACGGCACCGAGGCGCTGCACGCCTGCGCCGAGCACGCGCCGGACCTGGTGCTGCTCGACATCGCGATGCCCGGTATCGACGGGCTCGAGGCCGCGCGCCACCTGGCGGCATTCGAGCCGCGCCCGGCCGTGGTGTTCTGCACCGCCTACGACGCCCACGCGCTGTCCGCATTCGAGGCCGAGGCGATCGACTATCTGGTCAAGCCGGTCCGTGCCGAGCGCCTGGCAGCTGCGCTGGAACGCGTGCGCACCTTCGCCGCCGGCCGCGAACGCAGCGCACGGGACACCCCGGCCGCGCGCAGCCACCTGTGCGCCCGCCTGCGCGGCAGCCTGCGGCTGATCCCGCTGGACGACGTGCACTACCTGCAGGCCGAGGAAAAGTACGTCATCGTCCACCACGCGCACGGCGAGGACCTGATCGAGGAGTCGCTGAAGTCGCTGGAGGACGAATTCGGCGAGCGCTTCGTGCGGATCCACCGCAACTGCCTGGTCGCCCGCCACGAGATCACCGGCCTGCGCCGCAACCCCGACGGCCACACCCAGGCGGTGCTGCGCCATGCCCCGCAGCCGCTGGAAGTCAGCCGCCGCTGCGTAGCCGGCCTGCGAGAAACCCTGAAGCACCTGTAGGAGCGGCTTTAGCCGCGATCGGGAATCGTTCGCCCGCACCGACTCCAGATCGCGGCTAAAGCCGCTCCTACAACGGCAGGCACACACGGCAGGCACACACGACAGGTACCGCCCTGTCCACGACCCCGGCCATGCCCTGCGATAATCACCGCATGACCACCCTGCGCATCGCCACCCGCAAAAGCCCGCTCGCCCTGTGGCAGAGCGAACACGTCGCCGACGCCCTGCGCGCCGCCCATCCGGGCCTCGTGGTCGAACTGGTGCCCATGAGCACCCGCGGAGACGAGGTGCTGGACCGCTCGCTCGCCGCGATCGGCGGCAAGGGCCTGTTCCTCAAGGAACTGGAAATCGCGATGCTGCGCGGCGAGGCCGACTGTGCGGTGCACTCGCTCAAGGACGTGCCGATGGAGCTGGGGCCGGGCTTCGCGCTGCCGGCGATCCTGCAGCGCGCCGACTACGCCGACGCCTTCGTCAGCAACCGTTTCGACGATATCGACGCGCTGCCGCAGGGCGCGGTGGTCGGCACCTCTTCGCTGCGCCGCCAGGCCCAGTTGCGCGCGAGGCGCCCGGACCTGCAATTGCGCGACCTGCGCGGCAACGTCAACACGCGTCTGGCGCGGCTCGACGCCGGCGATTACGACGCCATCGTGCTCGCCTGCGCCGGCCTGCAGCGGCTCGGTTTCGACGACCGCATCCGTGCGCGGCTGCAGGCGCCGGACTGGTTGCCGGCACCTGCACAGGGTGCGATCGCGATCGAATGCCGCGACGACGATGCTGCCACCATCGCCCTGTGCGCCGCACTGGACCATGCCGACACCCGTCGCTGCGTCGAGGCCGAGCGGGCGATGAACCGCACGTTGCACGGCAGCTGCCACGTGCCGGTCGCGGCATTCGCGACACTCGAAGGCGAGCGGCTGCAATTGCACGGACTGGTCGGTTCGGCCGAGGACGGTCGCATCGTGCGCACGCAGGCCGGGGGTACGTCGGCCGATGCGCTGGGTCGCGAGGTTGCCGCCGGACTGCTCGCACAAGGCGCAGGCGAACTGCTCGGTCTGTAAAAGTGTAGGAGCGGCTTCAGCCGCGATCTGGAGTCGGACGAGCGACCGAGTGTCCGATCGCGGCTGAAGCCGCTCCTACAATTGCGCGACCCGCACCGGTCCGGCGGTCCCGCCTCAGAACCGCCGGCGCAACTGCAACGACGACTCCGCCGACTCGCTGCCGCTGCGGCCGTACTCGTCGTGGCGGATGGTGAAATCCGACTCCAGCGTCCACGCCGGCCACAACGACACATCGAGCCCCACCGACTGCTTGACGAACGTCGTGCCCTGGCCGGTCTCGAACTGGATGCGCTGGTTCCACTCGGCGCGTGGCGTGATCCGGTGGCCGATTTCCACCACGCCGCGCATCACCGGCCCCGGCATGTGGATGCCGTCGTCGCTCAGCGGCGCCAGCCGGTAGCCCGCGCCCAGTTGCACGCCGACCCGGGTCGGCCCGTTGCGCACCGCTTCCACCCGGTAGCGGGTGCCGATGCGCCAGTCGTTGGAGTAGCTGGCGGTGCTTTCACGCGACCGCGCCGATACGTGCAGGCCGATCCACGGCGTGCTGCGTGGCAGCGCCGGCCCCCGCCGGGCACCCGAGTCGGGGACGATCGGGGACTCCGTCGGCGACCGCATCCGACGCCACTCCTCGTCGCCGCAGCGGGTCGAATAGCAGAACAGCCGCAGTTGCGCCGGGTCGCTGCCAAGCGCGGCCAGGGTGGGGTCGGCGGGAAACGCCGGCGACGGCAATGTGACGAACGGAGCGGTCAGCAGGACCAGCCCCAGCAGGGCCGACATCGGTCCCTCCGGTTCACGACTGGAATGCCGATTATGCCAAGGCCGCGTGGCAGGTGCAGGTCGGGGCCGTGCGGCTCAGAAGCCGTAACTGACGTTGACGGTGGTCAGGGTGTCGGTCTTGTGGATACCCGGCAGCACGTCGGTGTTGTGGCGCACCTCGACGCCCGCCTTCAGTGCCAGTGCGTCGCTCATCTTGACCAGCACGCCGGCCTCGTTGCGGGCGAAGGTGTTGTCGTGTCCGGCCTCGACCAGCAGGGTGTCGTAGATCGATGTCGAATCGTTGAAGCGGTGGCCGAAGTCCATCAGGCCGCGCACGACGCCGCCGTTCTCGTGGACCCGCACCCCCTGCAGTTTGGACCAGCGGTAACCCGGGCCGATCTCGAAATCCAGGTGGGTGGCTTCGGTCTTGACCGCGTCGTGGCCGTAGCTGAACGCGGCGGTCGACTGGTATTCGTAGGCGGCGAAATGATCGCGCTCGGTACGCGCGGATCCGGACAGCCGGCTGCGCTCGCCGAGGCGAAGGCCGGTCTTGCCGAATGCCTCATAACGATAGGCGCTGTCGATTTCGTCCTGCTGGCCATACAGGAAGGCCAGGCCGGCCTCGTGCTTCCAGCGCTCGTCCTCCCGGGCCAGGCTCAGCTTGCCGATCAGCGTCTGGCTGTCGGTATTGCCGCGCGACAGCGCCAGGCCGAGTTCACCGTTGCCGCTCCAGTGGGGGGCTTCGGTGTCGCTGGCGGGAAGTTCGTTGGCGTGAAGGAGGCCTGGCGCCATGACCGCGCCGATCGCGGTCGCCAGGAGGAACTTGTGCATGGACAACTCCGGCTGGGAACAAAAAAAACGGCCGGATATCAATCGGCCGCCGGTGCATTGTCGATGCCGGGCAATGAACTTGTTCGGAATCCCCGTGCTTCCGCCCGCTCAGGGCTTGCGCGCACCCTTGACCAAAACCAGCCCGATGGCGAACACCACCGCCGCGATCAGCACGCTCGGCAACAATCCCATCAGCGCCGCCCACATCGTTTCCGGATGGGCGGTCATGTCCATGCCGATCGGGTCGATGAAGCCGTAGCCCAGCATCACGATCAGCGCGAAGGCGATCGCGACGCAGAGGTAACCGGCGTACAGGCGCATGCGTTTCATGGTGGTCTCCCGAATGACGGCGCCCAGTATGCCGCCCCACAGTGGCGGGCCTGCATCGCTCGGTGCCATGCTTGTGGCAGGAATCAGGAAACCGCCGCCCATGGAACGCATCGAACGCATCCACGCCCTGCACCGCATCCTCACCGCCGCGCGCTACCCGGTGACGGTGCAGCGCCTGCAGGAAGAGCTGGAATGCTCGCGCGCGACGGTCTACCGCGACCTCGCCTATCTGCGCGACCAGCTGATGGCGCCGGTGATCGGCAATGGAGAGGCCGGCTTCCGCTACGACCCCGACGACAGCAGCCGCTTCGAACTGCCGGGCCTGTGGCTGAACTCGGACGAGTTGCACTCGCTGCTGGCCGCGCAACAGCTGATGCTGCGCAGCGGCGGCGGGGTGCTGTCGGATGCGCTGGCGCCGCTGCAGCAGCGCATCGAGAAGCTGCTCGACGACCATGCCGGCGGCCGCCGTGTCCCGGTCGAACGCGTGCGGGTGATCCCGCATCGCACCCGCAAACTCGACGAGACCGCGTTCCGCCACGTCGCCACCGCGGTGCTCGATCGCAAGCAGCTGGCGTTCGAATACCGCGCGCGCTCGACCGACCAGCACACCCGCCGCGCGGTCTCGCCGCAGCGCCTGACCCACTATCGCGACAACTGGTACCTCGACGCCTGGGACCACGAGCGCGATGGCCTGCGCAGCTTCGCGGTCGACCGCATCAGCGCCGCGCGACAGCTCGACGAGGCCGCCCGCGACGTGCCCGACGAGGAACTCGACCGCCAGCTGGCGTCGAGCTACGGCATCTTCTCCGGCACCCCGAAGGGCTGGGCGACGATCCTGTTCAGCGCCAAGGCCGCGCGCTGGGTCGCTGACGAGCACTGGCATTCGCAGCAGCAGGGCCGGTTCCTGCCGGACGGCCGTTACGAGTTGAAGCTGCCCTACAGCTCCGGCCGCGAACTGCTGATGGACGTGCTGCATTACGGCAGCGACGCCGAGATCGTCGAGCCGCCGCCGTTGCGCGAGCAGGCACGGACCCTGCTGCAACTGGCGATCTCCAACTACGAGCGCAG
Organism: Lysobacter sp. F6437; assembly: GCF_052547215.1. Lineage (NCBI taxonomy): Bacteria > Pseudomonadati > Pseudomonadota > Gammaproteobacteria > Lysobacterales > Lysobacteraceae > Lysobacter > Lysobacter sp. F6437. Next base: position 1,667,842 of record NZ_JBQWRB010000001.1, on the reverse strand, counting down.
CCCGGGCTGATGGCGGGCGCGGACGCTCCGAAGATCGAACGTGGTGAACCGGTCGCACTGGTGCTTGGCGCCGGTGGTGCGCGCGGGCTGGCGCAGATCGGCGTGATCGACGCGCTGGTGGCGCGGGGACTGGAGATCGTCGCGGTCGCCGGCTCGTCCAGCGGCGCGCTGGTCGGCGGGCTGTACGCGGCCGGCGAGCTCGGCGTGTTCCGCGACTGGCTGCTGTCGATGAACCGCACCGACATGCTGCGCCTGCTTGACCCGGTGTTCGGCAAGCCGGCGCTGTTCGAGGGCACCCGGCTGATGGCGGCGCTGCGCGAGCGCACCGGCGACCTGCAGATCGAAGACCTGCCGATCGACTTCACCGCGGTCGCGGTCGACCTGATGCGTCAACGCGAAGTCTGGCTGCGGCAGGGTGACCTGTGGGACGCGGTGCGCGGCTCGATCGCGATCCCCGGCGTGTTCACCCCGCACCGCGTCAACGGCCGCGAACTGGTCGACGGCGGCCTGCTCGCGCCGTTGCCGATCGCTGCCACCCGGTTGTCGGATGCGCACCGGCTGATCGCGGTCGACATGAACAGCTGGCCGATGACACCGCCGGGCGCGCCGGCCAAGCCCGACGAACCGGAACCGCGCAGCGGCGACGAGGCGCCCGCGCACTCGCGGCTGCTGGACTGGATCGAACATCGCTTCCATCGCAGTGGCGATGACGCGGACGCCTCGCCCCACTACGGCTTCACCGAACTGATGGCGCGATCGCTCGACACCATGCAGGCCCAGATCGCCCGCGTGCAGATGGCGCTGGACCCGCCCGAACTGGTGATCCGGATCCCGCGCGACGCCTGCCAGTTCTACGAGTTCTGGCGCGCGAAGGAACTTATCGCGATCGGCCGCGTGGAAGCCGACAAGGCCCTCGATGAAGCCGGCTACTGAACGTCGGGGCCGTTGTAGGAGCGGCTTCAGCCGCGATCGGGTGGTCGTTTGCCCGCGCCGATTCCACGATCGCGGCTGAAGCCGCTCCTACAAAAGCGCGGATCGAACCTCGAGACGGCAGACCCATCGCGCCACCAAGTCGCAGTCCCTGAGATACCCCGACGCAATCCTGCAGCTCCAGTCACCCAGGAGCCGCGCCATGACCCGTTCCGCCCCGACCGCCGCCGAACCGATCGACCCACGCCTCGAAGACGTCCTGCGCTATGCCATCGCGATCGGCGCGACCCTGTTGCTGCTGGTTCCCGCCGCCCGCGGCTCCAGCGAAACCCTCGGCTGGCTGCCGCTATGGCTTCTGGCGATGCCGCTGAGCGCATGGTGGGCCGTGCACCGCTTCCGCCTGCGCGCCGCAACCGCGGATCATCGCACCCATGCCGCGACTCGCCGCCGGAGCGGCCCGCAGGCCCGCCGCCGTGTGCGTCCAGTGCCGCGCCCCGCGTTGCCAAAAGCTGCGTAACTCGACCAAGCGGTCCGATGTAGGAGTGGCGACAGCATGCTGTCGCCGGTAAGTCGCGATCGCACGGCGATCCCGGCGTCGGTGAAATCGCGACTTACGTCGCTCCTACGGCCACGCCATCTGGCCATCGAGCACCGTGCATTGAACCCCCCCGGAATCCTCGCCAACCGGACGGGAGCCGGTGCGTGGGGGATTGCGCAAAAGCGGCCATGGATGGCCGCGGCCCGAGTCAGGGCAGGACGCCCTGACCGAGGGCTGGAGCAATCCCCCACGCGCCGGCTCCCGCGCGAGCCACTTCCCGAAGGTCCAAGTCGTCGTGGCTTCGTGCACGCCACCCGCCAGCCACCTCCGTGCTAGCTTGCGGGTTTCGCCTTTCCCGCCCCCCACCGATACCCCGGAGCGCCCATGTCCAAGCTGTCGCAGGCCGTCCAGGCCGCCATCCTCGTCACCGGCCTGGCTGCTGCGGGCGCCTCCCACGCCCAGGAGCCCGCCGTGACCGACCCCTACCTCTGGCTCGAAAATGTCGAAGGCGAGAAGGCCCTCGACTGGGTCAAGGCCCGCAACGCCGTGACCGAAGCCGAACTGGCGGCCACCCCCGAATTCAAGCAACTCGAAACGCAGATCCGCGCCATCCTCGACTCCGACGCCAAGATCCCCTACGTCGGCAAGATCGGCGACCACTACTACAATTTCTGGAAGGACGCGCAGCACGAGCGCGGCCTCTGGCGCCGCACCACGCTGGAGTCCTACCGGACCGACGACCCCGAGTGGGAAACCGTCATCGACCTCGACGCGCTCAACAAGGCCGAGGGCGAGAACTGGGTCTGGCACGGCGCCGACTGCCTGCCGCCGGAGTACCAGCGCTGCCTGGTCGCGCTGTCGCGCGGCGGCGCCGACGCCGACGTCACCCGCGAGTTCGACCTGGCCGGCAAGCAGTGGGTCGAAGGCGGTTTCTTCCGTGATGAAGCCAAGGGTGGCCTCGGCTGGATCGACCGCGACAACGTCTACGTATTCACCGACTTCGGGCCCGATGCCGATGGCCAGAGCACGCTCACCGAGTCCGGCTACCCACGCATCGTCAAGCGCTGGACCCGCGGCACGCCGATGAGCGAGGCCACCGTGGTCTACGAAGGCACCGACGACGACATGTACATCGCGGCGATGCACGACCACACGCCGGGCTTCGAGCGCGACTTCGTCAGCCGCACCATCGCCTTCTACAACGATGAGCTGTACCTGGTCGGCGACGACGGTGAACTGCGCCAGGTCGACGCGCCGAACTCGGCCAACAAGTCGGTGCACAAGGACTGGCTGGTGCTCGAGCTGCGCGAGCCGTACGAGGCCGCTGGCAAGACCTTCCCGGCCGGCAGCCTGGTCGCCGCCAACTTCGACGCCTTCATGGCCGGAGGCCGCGACTTCACCGTGCTGTTCGAGCCGAGCGACACCACCTCGCTGGCCGGCGTCACCACCACCGCCAACCACTTCGTGCTCAACATCCTCGACGACGTCAAGAACGACCTGCAGGTGTTGACCCCTCCAGCCGATGGTGGCGTCGAATGGGCGCGCAGCGATTTCACCGGCCAGCCCGAAGGCAGCGTCTCGGTGGGCGCGGTCGACCCCGACCACAGCGACGCGGTCTGGGTGCAGGCCGATGGCTACCTCAGCCCGGCGACGCTGGCGATCGCCGAGGTCGGCCAGGCACCGCAGGTGCTCAAGACCATGCCGGTGTTCTTCGATGCGTCGACCCACGAGGTCGACCAGTTCTTCGCCACCAGCAAGGACGGCACCCGCGTGCCGTACTTCATCGTCAAGCCGAAAGGACTCGCGCTCGACGGCAGCACCCCGACCCTGCTGTACGGCTACGGCGGCTTCGAGATCTCGATGACGCCGGGCTACTCCGGCAGCGTCGGCAAGGGCTGGCTTGAGAAGGGCGGCGTCTACGCGGTCGCCAACATCCGCGGCGGCGGCGAGTACGGCCCGCGCTGGCACCAGGCCGCGCTGAAGCAGAACCGCCACAAGGCCTACGAGGACTTCGCGGCGGTCGCGCAGGACCTGGTCGCACGCAAGATCACCTCGGCCGACAAGCTCGGCATCCAGGGCGGCAGCAACGGCGGCCTGCTGATGGGCAACATGCTCACCCAGTACCCCGAACTGTTCGGCGCGATCGTGGTGCAGGTGCCGCTGCTCGACATGCAGCGCTACCACAAGCTGCTCGCCGGCGCGTCGTGGATGGCCGAGTACGGCAACCCCGACAAGCCGGAAGAGTGGGCGTTCATCAAGACCTTCTCGCCGTACCACCTGTACGACCCGGCGAAGGACTACCCGCCGACGCTGTTCATGACCTCCACCCGCGACGACCGCGTGCACCCCGGCCACGCCCGCAAGATGATGGCGAAGATGCTCGAAGGCGGCGAAGACGTGCGCTACTACGAGAACATCGAAGGCGGCCACGGCGGCTCGGCCAACAACAAGCAGGCCGCGCACATGAGCGCGCTGGCCTTCACCTTCCTGTGGAACCAGTTGAACGATTGAGTCGCATAGCGGGCCGGCCTCCCGCCGGCCCGTTCCCCCGAATGCCCGTGCCTTTGTAGGAGCGGCTTTAGCCGCGATCAGGAGTCGGCGCGAGCGACCAACCATCCGATCGCGGCTAAAGCCGCTCCTACAAAAGCCCGGACAGAACACCCGTCCACCGCTCCCGGTTGCACTTCCCACCCCCGGACCCCATCCCATGAAGCCCACCCTGCTGCTGGCCGCCTTGATGACCGTTTCCGCTCCGACCCTTGCCCAGGACCTGCCGCCGCCCGACGTCGAGCAGCGCCCGCACACCGTCACCGCGCCGCATGGCGCCGAGCGCCAGGACGAGTACTACTGGCTCCGCGACGACACCCGCAAGAACCCGGAGATGCTGGCCTACCTCAACGCCGAGAACGCCTACGCCGATGCGTACATGGCGCGCCTCAAGCCGCTGGAGGACACGCTGTACGACGAGATCGTCGGCCGTATCAAGCAGGACGACAGCTCGGTGCCGTACCGCGAGCGCGGCTGGTGGTACTACAGCCGCTTCGAGACCGGCCAGGACTACCCGGTCTATGCGCGTCGCGAAGGCTCGATGGACGCGGCCGAGCAGGTGCTGCTCGACGTCAACGTGATGGCCGAAGGCAAGGACTACTTCAACGTCGGCGACTGGGAAACCAGCCAGGACAACACGCTTCTGGCCTGGGCCGAGGACGACGTCGGCCGCCGCCAGTACGTCATCCGGGTCAAGGACATCGCCACCGGCAAGGTGCTGGACGACGTGATCCGTGGCGTCTCGGCCAACATCGTCTGGGCTGACGACAACCGCACGATTTTCTACGTCGAGAACGACCCGGAAACCCTGCTCACCGTGCGCGTGAGGAAGCACGTGCTAGGCACGCCCTCCAGCGAAGACGAACTGGTCTACGAGGAGCACGACGACAGCTTCTACATGGGCATCGGCCGAACCCGCGATGACAAGTTCATCTGCATCGGCGTCGAGAGCACGGTGTCGAGCGAGTCGCGCTGCGCCCCGGCCGCCGACCCGCGCGAGTTCACCGTGCTGGCCCCGCGCGAGCGCGACGTCGAGTACGACGCCGACCACCACGGTGGCCTCTGGGTGATCCGCACCAATGCCGATGGCGCCGAAAACTTCAAGCTGATGACCGCCCCCAGCGATGCGACTTCGCGTGCGCAATGGCAGGAGTGGATCGGCCACGACGAGGACGTCTTCGTCGACGGCTACGAGCTGTTCGACGGCTTCACCGCGGTCGCCGAGCGTTCCGGTGGCCTCGAGCGCATCCGCCTGTTGCGTGGAGAAGCGGGGCAGCCCGACCCGGCGTCCGAGTACGTCAAGGCCGACGAGTCCGCGTACAGCATGGGCCTGTCGACCAACTCCGAGCCCGACACCGACTGGCTGCGCTACAGCTACACCTCGCTGACCACCCCGGCCACGACCTACGAACTCAACACGAAGACCGGCGAACGCCGCCAGCTCAAGCAGCAGCCGGTGATCGGCTACGACCCGTCGAAGTACACCACCGAGCGCCTGTGGGCGACCGCCCGCGACGGCGTCAAGGTGCCGGTCACGCTGGTCTACCGCAACGGCTTCGAGAAGGACGGCAGCGCGGCGATGCTGCAGTACGCCTACGGCAGCTACGGCAGCTCGACCGACCCCAACTTCAACCTGTCGGTGGTCAGCCTGCTCGACCGCGGCATGGTTTACGCGCTCGCGCACATCCGCGGTGGCCAGGAGATGGGTCGCAAGTGGTACGACGCCGGCAAGCTGCTCAACAAGAAGAACACCTTCACCGACTTCATCGACGTCACCAAGTATCTGGTCGAACAGGGCTATGCCGCGCCCGACCGCGTCGCCGCGTACGGTGGCAGCGCGGGCGGGCTGCTGATGGGCGCGATCGCCAACATGTCGCCCGACACCTACGACGTGATCCTGTCGCAGGTGCCGTTCGTCGACGTGGTCACCACCATGCTCGACGCGTCGATCCCGCTGACCACCAACGAATACGACGAGTGGGGCAACCCGGAGACCAGCGTCGAGTCGTACGAGTACATGCTCAGCTACTCGCCGTACGACAACCTCTCGAAGCAGGCCTATCCGGCAACTTTCGTCGGCACCGGCCTGTGGGATTCGCAGGTGCAGTACTGGGAGCCGGCCAAGTACGTCGCACGCCTGCGCGACCTCAATACCGGCAGCGAGCCGGTGCTGTTCCGCACCAACATGGACGCCGGCCACGGCGGCAAGTCCGGTCGCTTCCGCCGTTACCGCGAACAGGCCGAGATGTATGCGTTCATGCTGGACCGCCTGGGCGTCGCCCAGCCTGCGCGGTAGGACTCCTGTAGGAGCGGCTTCAGCCGCGATCGGAAACCGTTCGCCCGTGCCAATTCCAGATCGCGGCTGAAGCCGCTCCTACAATGGAAGGATGTCCGACTCCGCACCCGAGCCACCACCGTCCCGCCTGCGCTGGGCCTGGTGGCTGCTTGCCTGGCTGAGCCTGGGTCTTGGATTGCTCGGCGTCGTGCTGCCGGGGCTGCCGACGGTGCCCTTCATCCTGCTGTCGGCCTACGCCGCCGCGCGCGGGTCGCAGCGGCTGCATCGCTGGTTGCTGGCCCATCGTCAATTCGGCCCGATGATCCGCGACTGGCAGCGGCACGGAGCGGTCTCGCGGCGGGCCAAGTGGTTCGCGGTCACGACGATGGCGGCCTGTGCGGTGGTGATGTTCCTGACCGCGCCCCGGCCGTGGATGGCGATGCTCGGCAGCGCGATCATGCTGGTGGTCGGCACCTGGTTGTGGCATCGGCCTGAACCGCCGTCGGCATGAGCTTCGCAGCCGCGACCGGCGCGGCTACACTGCGCCGATGAACGCACGAAACCCAATGCTGCTCGCCGCCCTGGTCGTCTCGCTGCCGCTGGCCATCGCCGGTTGCGGCAACAAGGGCCCGCTGGTCATGCCCGACGAGGTCGAGCCGGTCGAGGCACCCGAGGTTCCCGCCGGCACGGTGCCGGTCGAGTTCGACGAGCCGGCTGTCGACGACCCCGCTCTCGACGATGCCGGTGTCGCCGATCCGGCATCCATGCCGGTCGACGGGGGCGACATCGATACGACCTCGGAGCAGGACGTGTCGCCCGCCGACCCGGCTCCGTTCGACCCCATCCCGATCGATCCGGCCACCGTGCCCGACAGCCCGCCCGAGCCGGGGACTGCCGACGACGGCAATGGCTGAGGTGCAGTCCGCCCGACAGTCGACCCGGCTGCCTTTCAGCAAGATGCATGGCGCCGGCAACGATTTCGTCGTGCTCGACCTGCGCGGCAGCGCGCCCGCTCCCGGTGCGGACCTTTGCCGCGCGCTCGCCGACCGCCACACCGGGGTCGGCTGCGACCAGATCCTGACCGTCGAGGACCCGCGTGAAGCCGGCTCCGTCGCCAGCTACCGGATCTGGAACGCCGATGGTTCGCCATCGCAGCAATGCGGCAACGGCGCCCGCTGCATCGCCGCCTGGCTGGTCCGCGATGGCGCCGCGAAAGACTCGGAGTTCACCCTCGACAGTCCGGTCGGCAGCCATGCGGTGACTCGCCTCGCCGATGGCTTCCGGGTGGCGATGGGCGTGCCTGAGTTCGATCCCGGCAAGATTCCGCTGCGTGGTTTCGATGGCCCGCGCGACACCTACGTGCTCGGTACCCGCGGCTCGATCATCGGCTTTGGCGCGGTGTCGATGGGCAATCCGCACGCACTGGTCGAGGTCGACGACATCGATCGGGCGCCGCTCGGGACCACGGGTGTCGTGTTGCAGCAGCATGAGGGGTTCCCCGAGTCGGCCAACATCGGTTTCGTGCAGGTCGAGTCGCGCCAGCGCATCCGCCTGCGCGTGCTCGAGCGCGGGGTCGGCGAGACCCTGGCCTGTGGCAGCGGCGCCTGCGCGGCAGCGGCGATACTGATGCGTCGAGGCAAGATCGGTCGCGAGGTCAGCGTCGTGCTACCCGGCGGTACGCTGCAGATCGGCTGGGCCGGTGAAGACGCACCGGTCACCATGGCGGGGCCGGCGACATTCGTATTCGAAGGAGAATGGCTGCATGACCGAGACCACTGAAAAGCTGGGTGCGCACGAGGTCGCGGCGTGGCTGCGACGGCACCCGAATTTCCTGCAGCAGTTCCCGGACCTGGCGCTGAGCCTGGTGGTGCCGCGCGAGGCGGGTTCGGCGTCGTCGCTGGCGAGCTACCAGTTGGAGGTGCTGCGCGACAAGAACCGTGAGCTCAACCGGCGCCTGCAGGAGTTGTCGGGCAATGCGCAGGACAACGAGCGGTTGGCGGTACGCACGCAGCAGCTGACGTTGGCGCTGATGCGGCAGGACAGCGCGGCCGACACGCTGCGGGCGATGGCGGCGAGCCTGGCGGAGGATTTCAATGGCGACCTGGTGCGATTGGTGATGTTTTCGCCGGTCGATGGGCTTGATGATGCGGAGTGGTTGCAGCAGATCGATGCGGATGACGCGCGGCTGCAGCCGTTCCGCGATTGCCTGGCCGATGGCGAGCCGTTGTGTGGGCGGTTGCAGCCGGACAAGCATGCGCTGCTCTATGGGACGCGTGCGGACGAAGTGCAGTCGACGGCGTTGCTGCCGTTGGCGGGTGTCGGGCTGGTGGCGGTGGGCAGTGGCGATCCGAACCGGTTCTTCCCGGGGATGGGGACGCTGTTCCTGCGGATGATGGGCGAGGCGCTGGAGACGGCGTTGGCGAGGTATGTGCGGTAGTTGCGTCGATAGCGAGGGCAAAAGCAGGAGCGGCTTCCCGGCTTCGGGTGGGGCGGCGACCTGTCCGGGGTTTGCTACCCGGCTCGGTCAGGCCATCCATGGCCTGACTCGCCGCCGCGGACCATCCATGGTCCGCTTTTCGCAAACCCCGGACAGGTCGCCGCTTCGTGGGCGTGGAGGGTTTCGCCTGGTGGGGGACGGGGTTGTGGGTCTCCGGTCGCGTCGCGGCCTTCCCGCTGGCGAGAGAGCTGGGTCATGCTCCGGTGAGTCGTTTGGGAATTCTTTAGGAATTGCAGGCCGGGGGGCGGGGGCGTGACTTCGCTTCCTGTCGACGACTTCCTGTCCCATCTCGCGGTCGAACGGCGGATGTCGCCGCATACGCTCGATGCGTATCGGCGTGATCTCGCGGTGTTGTCGCAGTGGGTGCAGGAGCAGGGTGTCGAGGTCGTGGATGTAAAGGCCGAGCAGTTGCGCGCTTTCATTGCGGCCGAGCATCGTCGCGGGCTGTCGCCCAAGAGCCTGCAGCGGCGGCTGTCGGCGTGTCGCAGTTTCTATGGATGGTTGTTGAAGCACGGGCGGATCAGTGCCAGTCCGGCGGCGGCGATCCGTGCGCCGAAGGCGCCGCGCAAGTTGCCGCAGGTGCTTGATCCGGACGAGGCCAAGGCGCTGGTCGAGGTGCCGACGGACGTGCCGCTGGGCCTGCGTGACCGCGCGTTGCTGGAGCTGTTCTATTCGTCCGGGTTGCGGTTGAGCGAGCTGTGCGCGTTGCGCTGGCACGATCTCGATCTGGGCGACGGGCTCGTCACCGTGCTCGGCAAGGGCGGCAAGCAGCGCAGTGTGCCGCTGGGGTCGTTTGCCCGTAATGCCCTGCGCGAGTGGCGTGGGTCGACCGGTGCCGGGAACGATGCGCCGGTTTTTCCCGGCCGCAATGGCCCGATCACGCCGCGCGCGGTGCAGTACCGGCTGCGCCAGCTGGCCCAGCGACAGGGTCTGTTCAAGCGCGTGCATCCGCATCTGCTGCGTCACAGTTTCGCCAGCCACGTGCTGGAGTCGTCCGGCGACCTGCGCGGGGTGCAGGAGCTGCTCGGACACGCCGACATCTCGACCACGCAGATCTACACACATCTCGACTTCCAGCACCTGGCCAAGGTCTACGACGCTGCCCATCCACGGGCCAAGCTCAAGAGCTGACCGGTCGACGCCGCAAGCCCCCGTAGGAGCGGCTTCAGCCGCGATCGAACAATCGTCTGCCCACACCGATCCACGATCGCGGCTGAAGCCGATCCTACGAAAAGCCAGTTCGGCGTGGTCCGCCCTTGCACCCACCGCCGGCAACCCCCATCCAAGGGATTCGACCCACGGAGCCTGCAATGGACCCCAGCCGGAACCCCAACGTATTCCACGCCACCACCATCGTCTCGGTGCGCCGCAACGGCCATGTGGCCGTCGCCGGCGACGGCCAGGTGACGCTCGGCAACACGGTGATGAAGGCCAACGCGCGCAAGATCCGCCGGCTTGGCAAGGACGGCCAGGTGATCGCCGGTTTCGCCGGCGCCGCCGCTGATGCGTTCACCCTGTTCGAGCTGTTCGAAGCCAAGCTGCTCAAGCACGGCCAGCTCACCCGCGCCGCGGTCGAGATGGCCAAGGACTGGCGCACCGAGCGCCGTTTCGGGAAGCTCGAGGCGCTGCTGGCAGTCGCCGACAAGGAAACCTCGCTGGTGATCAGCGGCACCGGAGACGTGATCGAGCCCGACGACGGCATCATCGCGATCGGCTCCGGCGGCATGTACGCGCTGTCGGCCGCACGCGCACTGATGGCGCACACCGAACTGGATGCCAAGACCATCGCCACCGAGGCGATCAACATCGCCGGCGACGTCTGCATCTACACCAACCGCAACGTTGTCGTCGAAGAACTGTAGGAGCGGCTTCAGCCGCGATCGGAGCCCCGGTCGCGCGAATCCGCTCCACGATCGCGGCTGAAGCCGCTCCTACAGAAGCCCCCGCATATGTCGCTCAAGCCAGATACCTCCAACGCCACCATGACCCCGCGCGAGATCGTGCAGGCGCTCGACACCCACATCGTCGGCCAGCAGGACGCCAAGCGCGCCGTTGCGATCGCGCTGCGCAACCGCTGGCGCCGCAGCCAGCTCGACGACGAGCTGCGCAACGAGGTCATGCCCAAGAACATCCTGATGATCGGCCCGACCGGCGTCGGCAAGACCGAGATCGCGCGACGGCTGGCGACGCTGGCCAACGCGCCGTTCGTCAAGGTCGAGGCGACCCGGTTCACCGAGGTCGGCTACGTCGGCAAGGACGTCGAGCAGATCATCCGGGACCTCGCCGATACCGCGGTCAAGCTGTATCGCGAGCAGGCCAAGCACAAGGTCCGCACGCGCGCCGAGGAGCGTGCCGAGGACCGCATCCTCGATGCGTTGCTGCCGCGGCGCCAGCAGCAGCCGACCGGCTTCGGCTTTGGCGCGCCGGATCCATCGTCGACCACCACCGTCGATATCGGCGCCGAGCCGTCGTCGCAGGAGTCCGACACCCGCACCAAGCTGCGCCGGCAACTGCGCGCCGGTGAACTCGACGACCGCGAGATCGACATCGAGGCCGCGGTCAATGTCGGCGTCGACATCATGGCGCCGCCCGGCATGGAGGAGATGGGCCAGCAACTGCGCCAGATGTTCTCGCAGGTCGCCGGCAACAAGACCCACAAGAAGACCCTCACGATCAAGGCCGCGCGTCCGCAGCTGATCGAGGAGGAAGCCGCGCGTCTGGTCAACGAAGACGAGGTGCGCGAGGCCGCGATCGAAGCCTGCGAGCAACACGGCATCGTGTTCATCGACGAGATCGACAAGGTCGCCAAGCGTGGCGAAGCGGGCACCACTGGCGGCGATGTCTCGCGCGAAGGCGTGCAGCGCGACCTGCTGCCGCTGGTGGAAGGCTCGACCGTCAGCACCAAGTACGGCGTGGTCAGGACCGACCACATCCTGTTCATCGCCTCCGGCGCGTTCCACCTGGCCAAGCCGTCGGACCTGATCCCGGAGCTGCAGGGCCGGTTCCCGATCCGGGTCGAGTTGGGCGCGCTGAGCAAGGACGACTTCATCCGCATCCTGACCGAGCCCAAGGCCGCGTTGACTACCCAGTACGTGGAGTTGCTGAAGACCGAAGGCGTCGAGCTGGCCTTCACCGACGACGCGGTCGAACGCATCGCCGAGATCGCCGCCACCGTCAACGAGCGCCAGGAGAACATCGGCGCCCGCCGCCTGCACACGGTGCTGGAGCGTTTGCTCGACACGCTGAGCTACGAAGCACCAGACCGCGATGGCCAGTCCATCGGCATCGACCGTGCCTATGTCGATGAGCACCTGGGTGAGCTGGTGCAGGACCCGGATTTGAGTCGGTACATCCTGTAGTACGCGACGAGGTCACGCTGGGGAAGCAACGGCCCCAGCCGCGCCTCAATTCTGGTCGGCGAGCCGCGTATCGTTAGCCAAGCCAGCCTGTCCGGGTTGCTTGGTGATACGCGTCGCTGCGTCCTTGATCGCCGTCCAGTCGCGTCGCTCCACCCATGCGAACGCGCAGTTCCTGCTGCGCCTTTCCCACAGTTCTCCGATACGCTTTTTGCCGCGACTCTCCCCGCTGTCGGAAAGATGGGCGCCCTTGTACTCCACGGCTATGGTGCCACCGCCCTCCAAGCCGATCAGGAAGTCTGGATAGAAGCGATCAGACGCGGTCTGCAGTGAGAAGGACGTCGGCTTGCGCTCCACGTTTCGAATCCACCACGCCACGTCGGACAACTGGTTTGCGATGAACTCGGCACAGTCGAATTCCTCGCCACGATCCTTGAGATTTCCGATGACCGGGAAGAAATGCCGCTTCAGCGGGATCAGGCCGGTGTACGGCGTGTCATAGGCGTAGCGTCCCTGCTTGATCACCAACGCTTTGTCGCCAGATGCATCGAAGCGGGATTCGTCGCTGACCAAGGCGTCAAATACCGACTGCTTCGCAATCTTCAAGCCCGCTGCCAGCTTCCGCTCCACCGCACCGCGCAGGCGGTACTTGCGATACGCCAACTCCGCGATGGTGAAGGGCGGTTGGCGCTGTTCAAGCAGCCACGTCATCACCGCGCCGATCCAGGCGACTTTCTGGTCGCGATCGGCATAGGGAAAATGGATGTTGGCATCGAGCCAATGCACCAGTTCGGTCGCGCTCCAGCCGTCCTCGACCGAGAACAGCGCCAACTGGCTGTCCAGCCGGTCGTAGATGCCGCACTCCACTTTCTCCAGTTCCGATATCGAGAGCTTGGCGCGGCGCATCGCTTCGAGGTCGTGGGCGAACTCGCCTTCGGTCAGCTCCGGGTCGAAGCTGTCGATCTCCCAGTCCGCGTCCAGCAGGGCGGTTTCGTTGAAGACCTCGAAAAAGCTTCCCTGTTTCAGGACCAGTTGTGGGATCGAGGCCTCCTCGCCACGGTCGGCCGGCGCCTTTGTCTCGGGCGGCGGCGCAACCCGGGCGGCCAGTGCAGCATCCAGTCCTTGTTCGATTGCCGTTGCCGCGGCTCTGAGGGAAAAGGTTGCGGCGATCTTCCGGATATCCTGCGAGTTCGTGCCACCCCTGATCGTCAGCGTGCCGATCTCCGGCGATATTTCCAGTCGCTTCCTGAGTGCGGCAGGCAATGCAGCGACCGCTTCCGGCTCCGGTAGGGCGACGGCGTCCCCATTTTCCGGAAGCGCGACAGTCAGGTCCTGCGAGAAGACGCTGCCTGTCGATTCGACATCGTCCGGCAACCGGATCAGCTGCTTCGTGTCCAGTCGTTCGAAGCCACTTTGCACCAAGCCGTCGCGCAGTCCCTGCACGGTGGCAGCGAGTTCGGTCGATACCACATAGGCGTAGCTGCGATTCAGGGTCTCGTGCTGTTTGCGCTTGACGTTCGGCATCCGCAGGACGCGTCCGAGTACCTGTTCCACCGCGGTGGCCGAGGTCGTGTTGCGGAAGGTGAACAAGACATAGGCGTTGGGGCAATCCCAGCCCTCGCGTAGCTTGTCCACGGTGATGATGAACTGCGGATAGTCCGGGTCTCCAAGTCGCTTTCCGGCCAGTTCGTCCAGCTCGCCGGTCGCGATGGCGATGGACTCGGCAGGAACCTGGAAGTCCTCGATCAAATGCTTCCTGACCACGTCAGGTGTGAACGTCGCGGTGTTGGCGTTCCGGCGCTCAGCCTGTATCAGCATCACTATCGGGTGGATGACTTCGCCGGTTTGCCCGGCTTCGGCGACTGCGTCCTTTTCCAGCGCGTGCAACCGGGCGATGGCTTCGGTCAGGGTTATGCGCCATTCGGCGTGCACCGCCAGCTCCAGTGGCAGCTTTAGCATGTCTTCGCCCTGCAAGGTCGCTGCAGAGACGCTGCGCAGGACATTGGAAGGGTGGTGGTTGCGGTCCGGCGTGGCGGTCAGCTCCAGCACGCCGCTCGGGCCGAGTTTCACCAGCGTATCCATCGCCAGCGGCGCGCCCTGGCTGTGCGCCTCATCGACCACGATGAAGGGATGGCGCAACCGGATGACGTCCACCAGTGACTGGTCGCCGCGCACCTGTTCCGGGGTGTCGGTGAAATGCGCCATCAGGCTGCCATTCTGGCGGTTGACGCGAAGCCCTTCGGAGCCCTCCCGCTTGAATGACTGCATGGTGGCGACGAGGATGGTGGTCGCGGTATCCAGCGTCGCCGGCTGGACCGACAGGGCTTGGTCGATATTCAGGACGTTGACCGCACCGAACAGCGAACGCATGTCTTCATACAGCAGCTCGCCCGGGGTGGTCAGCCCATGCAGCGTCTGTTCCCGAATAGGATCAGAGGGTACCAGCCAGATCACAAGCGGGAAGTCCGCGGACAGGAAGCTGCGACGAACGCGCTCGATCGCCTGCCCTGCGAGCCGCGTCTTGCCGCCGCCCGTGGGGACGCGCAGGCAGACATACGGAACGGATTCAGCGCCGGGCAGCGGATGGTAGGGAAGCGAATGTCCGAACGCTTCCAGAGTGCTTTCGGCAAAGGCGCGGGCGGGGTTGTCGAGTTCGCGCGTGCGCGCCAGAAAGGCTTCGTAATCGTCGAGCAGGCGTCGCTGGTATTCCTTCAGGCCCACGACATCTCCTTCAGCCTGTAGGGCAGCAGTTTGAAGTCGATGCCCAACTGGCCGAGCCGGGCCGGATCGAAGCGGGTGCGCGCGCCATACACCACCCACGGGCCGCCGAAATCGCCGGTCTCCTCCTTCAGGATCTCCAGCGTGCGGCCGTTCAACACGTTGCCGCCCACTTCGCTGCGGTCGCCGAGGATGCCGTTGTAGAGCAGGAAGATCGCCTTGCCGTTGGCGATGCCCAGCAAGGGAGACCTGCCTTCGTGCCGCGTACTGCGAAGGCGTCCGGAACCTGTTTCCACGAACCAGACGAACTCGGCCAGGTCGGAGAAACATACGTCCTCGCGGATCTGGCCGTCCGCTGTGAACAGCGGATCCGCGCTCAACGTGCAAAACCTGAAGTTCCCGCCCAGTCCTTCGATCTGTTCGTGCTTCTGTCCGCGACGTACTACGTACCCTTCGGCCGCCCTTTTGAGTCTCGGCGCGATCACCTGCGTTGCATTCCTTTCGTCCATCTCAATGAGAAGGAAGCGCAAACCATCGATCCGGGAAGCCAAGGCCGAGTGCCCGGTTGTGCCTGACCCGGCGAACGCATCCATCACCAGGTCATGGGGTCTCGCGTAGAGCCCGAGCAGGTAGCTGATCAGCTTCCTTGGCTTCGGGTAGTCGAACTTCAATCCCATGCGCTCGAGTTCGTTCTTGTCCTTTTCGGTTGAGCCGAGATTTCTCAGCAACGTCGACACAAAATGAGCCTGACGTCCTTCCCGTCGATAGGTTGGAACGCCATTCTTTGACAGGAAGAACCTCAGACTTGTGCCGTCGTCCTCGATCGGTCGGCACTCCGAGGAGATGAACTTCCTCAACTTGGCTGCCGACGACCACCCCGAGTAGACGCGACAGGAATTCATCAACCGACCATCTCTCACGACCATGTTGTCGCGCCGGATGGGGTAGGTGGCGCTGAACTCCTCTCTGAACTCACGGGGAACCCAGCCCCCGTTCTTCTCGACCGCAGCCATGAACTCTTCGGCACAGGCAAATTCCGGGAGGTCCAGGGAGTCGGCCTCGCAGGGAAAGCCGGGGGGAAGCTCGATCGTCGATGCGGGATTGGCTCTCCCGTTCTTTACGACCGAGTTCTCCGCGAAGTCCCGTAGCAGTTTCGACCCCTCTTTCACGGCGGGGTCGATGGTCGAATTGATCTTCGGGGCGCCGGGATTGCGAGCATATGCAAGGACGTAGTCATGAACCGCAGTGACATCCTCGGCGTTTTCGGTATTTCCCTCGGTGACGAAAATGAAAGTCTCTATGTGGCACTTAGCTCCGAAAATTTCATCGAGCATCAGTCGCAGGTTTCCGACTTCGTCCTTGCCGATGCTGCAGAACAGGACGCCGTCGTCGCGCAAGAACTGCCGCAGCAGTAGCAACCGCGGATACATCATGCATAGCCAACGGTCGTGGCGGTCGAGCGTTTCGCCTTCCTTGCCCACGACTTCACCCAGCCACCGGCGGATCTCGGGGCTGTTGACGTTGTCGTTGTAGACCCAGCCTTCGTTGCCGGTGTTGTAAGGCGGGTCGATGTAGATGCACTTCACCTGTCCCGCGTAGCGTGGCAGCAGTGCCTTCAGCGCGTGCAGGTTGTCGCCCTGGACGACCAGGTTGCCGGTGTCGCTCCCGTCCGGCGCCTCACAGCTGAGCGCGGGCACCGGCTCCAGCAGCCGGTAGGGGACATCCTTGTGGTGCTTCACCACCGCGGACTTCCCGATCCAGTCCAGTACCGGCACTAGCGGTTCCCCACCGACCGTCGCACTTGTTGGTGCGCGGGATCCCTGTCCCCCGGCAACCCCATGCCCCCGACCTGCCGTCGGCACGTGCTGGAGATCTCCGGCAGTTGTTCGAGCAGGTGCGCGGGCATGGGTAGGCGCGGATCAATCAATAATTGATCAAATCATAAATCAATAATTGATTGGCGAGTCAGCCTGCCGCCCACCATCGCGGCATGAAGAGCGAGCAGGCGGGGTTTGGCGCGCGGTTGCGCGAGGCGTTGCAGAAGGCAAAGCTGCCGGAGAGCGCCGCCGAACTGGCACGGCTGGTGCCGCAGTACGGCGGCACGGCGGTTACCACGGCCGCCGCCCATCGCTGGATCAAGGGACAGTCGATACCCCGGCCGGAGAACATCCGGGCGCTGGCTACCCTGCTGCGCGTTCCGCTGGACTGGCTTTACGGGGAAGAGCCGGGTGGGAGCAAGGTCCGCGAACCGAAGGTCGCCTGGGAGGCCAGCGTGGTCGACCGGCATGCTGTTGATGCCTTCCTGTCGCTGGACGACGGCCATCGCAAGCTGGTGCGCGAGCTGATCGCGGCGCTGGCCAAGGTCGCGAATCGCTGAGCATCACGGCCGATAGGCCGGACGTCATGCGATCGAACGGCAGAGGGCGATCCTGCCACCGGACAGTACGGTGATGACCTGCCCCAACCCGAAGATCGCCGGTACGGGGCATGCAACCACCACCGTGCGTCCCGTGACGGGCGCGCCCGCATGAAAGGATTCTGCACGGATGCCCGGGTTCACCTGTCGGACTGTGGTCGCGGGGCTGCTGCTCTGCCTCGTTGGATGCGGCTCGGAGCCGGATGCGCCGGCCGAGCCTGTCCCCGCCGCGCCACTGGTCTCCGACCACATCGTGTCGCAAGGCGATTGTTTCGGGTCGCGCTCCTATGACCGGTGGATGGATCGGCTCTGGGAGAACAACAGCGTCCTGATCTACGCCATGCTTCGGATGAGGTTTTCCGAGCGCGACTTCGAGCGTTACCGGCGGCAGCTCGATTGTCGATACATCGAATATCGAAGCGACGGGTACGTAGTCGGCGCCTGGCTGGTGGTGCCGAGGGGCGATCCCGATGAAGGTACAAGTGCAGTCGCAGGCCGAGGGTTTCCGGTCATCCTCTATAACCGGGGCGGCAACCGCAGTTACGGCGCGCTGCGATTCGCCCATTTGTTTACCCATGTGTTCCCGTTGGCCGAGCGGGGCTACATCGTCGCCGCCAGCCAGTATCGCGGCGCGACCGCGCCGCAGGATGCCGGGTCGTCGCCCGACCAGTTCGGTGGCGACGACGTCCGGGATGTCACCAAGCTGCTGCGGATCGTCGCCGGGCTGCCCATGGCGGACCCGCACAACCTGTTCATGATCGGCCAGAGTCGCGGCGCGATCATGACGTTCCGGGCGTTGCGGGAGAGCCCGCTGCCGATCCGGGCGGTCGCGATCTACTCGGGCGTGTACGACCTGTACGACCTGTTGGAGATGCGTCCGGCCTTTGACGAGCTGTTCGAAGCCCTGATTCCGGACTACCGCCAGCAGCGCGTGTCCGAGCTGGACCGTCGTTCGGTGACCCACTGGCCCGTGCAACTGCCGCCGTCGACCGGCGTGCTGATGTTCCATGGCGATGCCGATGAGCGCGCGCCAGTGGGTTCGTCGCGTACGCTGGCCGCCGAGCTGGACCGGCTCGGGCGCCCGCACCAGCTGGTTGTGTATCCGGGCGAATCGCACTACCTCGATGGGGTGCGCGCCGAGGTGCACGATCAGACCCTGCGCTGGTTCGAGCGCTTCCGGCACTCGCCGCCACCCCTGTGACCGGGCGAACTGGCCGGGGCGTCGACGTCAACACGCCGGACCACCTCGCGATGCGATAATCCGCCCATGAGCGACCAGACCCCGCACGACCGTACCTCCGGCACCACCCACTTCGGCTTCCGCGACGTCCCCACCGGCGACAAGCAGAAGCTGGTCGGCCAGGTGTTCTCCTCGGTCGCCGGCAACTACGACCTGATGAACGACCTGATGTCGATGGGCGTGCACCGGGTGTGGAAGCGCTTCTTCGTCGCCACCGCGCAGGTCAGGCGCGGCGACCGCGTGCTCGATCTCGCCGGCGGCACCGGCGACATCGCGCTGCTGCTGCGCGACCGCGTCGGCGATGCCGGCTCGATCGTGCTCGGCGACATCAACGGCGACATGCTGCGGGTCGGTCGCGACCGGATGGTCGACAAGGGCAAGGTCGCCGGTTTCGAGTACGTGCAGATGAACGCGCAGGCGTTGCCGTTCCCGGATGCCAGCTTCGACCTCGTCACCATCGCCTTCGGCCTGCGCAACGTCACCGACAAGGACGCCGCGCTGCGCGAGATGCAGCGCGTGCTCAAGGTCGGCGGACAGGCGCGGGTGCTGGAGTTTTCGGAGGTCACGCAGGACTGGTTCAAGCCGATCTACGACTTCCACTCCTTCAAGGTGCTGCCGCGGCTGGGCAAGCTGTTCGCGGGCGACGCCGACAGCTACCAGTACCTCGCCGAGAGCATCCGCAAGCATCCGCCGCAGGACGAGTTGAAGGCGATGATGGGCGAGGCCGGCTTCGCGCGCTGCGACTACCGGAACCTGTCCGGCGGGATCGTCGCGATCCACACCGGCTACAAGGTCTGAGGTTTTTTCCGGGAGCGGCTGAAACCGTTCCTGCAGCCGCAGGACGCCGCGTAGGACACAAAATCGACCGTATCGGCACTTCGCGCCCTTTGCCGCGGGGCGCTACACTCGGCCGCTCACCCGTAACCGTGGGCCTGCCATGCGTTCCTCGATCCTGACTTTCTGTGTTGCCGCCGCCGTGGTCATGAGCGGCTGTTCGCGCGATGGCGCGCCGACCGGCGACACCGCCGCCACGCCCGATGCCGAAACCGCCGCGCCGCCGGCCGAGTACGACTCGCTGTCGTACGCGCAGCCCGACCAGGTCCGCATCAAGGACCTCGCGCTGGAGCTCGCGGTCGACTTCGACGCCAAGCAGATCAGCGGCAGCGCCACCTACCAGCTCGACTGGACCAATCCGGAAGCCACCCAGTTGGTGCTCGACACCCGCGACCTGACCATCGAGAAAGTGGTCGGCGAGCGCGGCGACGACAAGTGGATCGACCTCAAGTACGACCTGGCCGACGCCGACGAGCGCCTTGGCAGCAAGCTCACGATCGAGGCGCCGCAGCAACCCGAACGCATCCGCGTGACCTACGAGACCTCGCCGGAGGCGTCGGGCCTGCAGTGGCTGACCCCGGCGATGACCGAGGGCGGCGAGCAGCCCTTCATGTTCAGCCAGTCGCAGCAGATCCACGCGCGTTCGTGGGTGCCGCTGCAGGACACCCCGCGCGTGCGCTTCACCTACACCGCGCACGTGACCAGCCCGAAGGACGCGATGGTGCTGATGAGCGCCGACAACGACCCGAAGGCCGAGCGCGACGGCGACTACAGCTTCAAGATGCCGCAGGCGATCCCGTCGTACCTGCTGGCGATCGCCGCCGGCGACCTGGTGTTCAAGCCGATCAACGAGCGCAGCGGCGTCTGGGCCGAGCCGGCGATGGTCGACAAGGCCGCCGCCGAGTTCGCCGACACCGGCAAGATGATCGACGCCACCGAGGCGATGTACGGCCCGTACCGCTGGGAGCGCTACGACATGCTGGTGCTGCCGCCGTCGTTCCCGTACGGCGGCATGGAGAACCCGCGCCTGAGCTTCATCACCCCGACCGTGATCGTCGGCGACGGCTCGCTGGTCTCCCTCATCGCACACGAGCTGGCGCACAGCTGGTCCGGCAACCTGGTGACCTTCTCCAGCCCCAAGGACCAGTGGCTCAACGAAGGCATCACCACCTACGTCGAGAACCGCATCGTCGAGTCGCTGTACGGCAAGGAGCGCGCCGACATGGAATTCGTGATCGCGCGCAACGAGCTCAGCGAAACCATCGGCGAGATGGAGCCGCACGCGCAGTCGCTGGCGATCCGCCCCGACGTGCAGGTCAAGGCCGGCGACACCCTGACCGCGGTCGCCTACGACAAGGGCGCGTGGTTCATGCAGTTCCTCGAGCAGCGCTTCGGTCGCGAGGTGTTCGACGAGTACCTGCGCGGCTACTTCGACCACTTCGCGTTCCAGTCGATCCCGACCACCACGTTCGTCGAGTACACCCAGGCCAACCTGCTCGACAAGAACCCGGGCAAGGTCACCGAAGCCGAGCTCGACGAGTGGGTCTACGGCACGGGCATCCCGGCGTCCGCGCCGAAGACCGAGTCGCCGCGCATGGACGCGGTCGACACCGCGCGCCAAGCCTGGGTCGATGCGGGCACGTTGCCGGAAGCGTCGGTCACCGAGGCCTGGACCACGCAGGAGTGGGTGCACTTCCTCGAAGGCATGCCGGAGACACTCAGCACCGAACAGCTGGCCGCGCTGGACGAGGCCTACGAGTTCACCGGCACCCCGAACGGCGAGATCGCGATGCGCTGGTATCCGCTGGCGGTGCGCAGCGGCTACACGCAGGCCAACGACGCGATCGCCGCGTTCCTCAAGAAGATCGGCCGTCGCAAGCTGATCATGCCGACCTACGACGCGCTGGTTAAGACGCCCGAAGGCTTGGCGCTGGCCGAGAAAACCTTCGCCGAAGCGCGGCCGGGCTACCACCCGATCACCACCGGCTCGGTCGAGTCGGTGATCGCCAAGGCCAAGGGCGAGGACGCCGCGCCGGTCCGCGACTGACCGTCGCCAACGATGATTGCAACGCGGCCGCCTCCGGGCGGCCGCGTTGTTTTCGTCGCGCACCCGACTCCTGCTTCTGTAGGAGCGGCTTCAGCCGCGATCGGAGAATCGTCCGCCCGCGCCGACTCCCGATCGCGGCTGAAGCCGCTCCTACAATGGGGCGGATAATCCCGTTGCCTGAGGAGATAACTTGATGAAGATGCAAGTCACGCTGTTGTCCGCAGCACTGATGCTGGCGGCCTGCCAACCCGCGCCCGATCCAGAAGCCGTGCGCGCCCAGCAGGCCGCGGCAGTGGAGCAGGCCGCCGAGACCATGGCCAGGCAGTTCGACGAGCAGTTCGCCGCGCAGAACTGGCGGCTGGCCAAGGCCCACGGCGACGTGCTGCTGGCCGAGTACCCGGACAGCCAGGCCGCCGCGCGGATCAAGGCCGACCATGCGGAAGCGACCGGCAAGGCCGAGGCCGCCGAGAACGCCGCCCGGGTCGAAGCGTTGTGGGCCTACCAGAGCGAGGCGGTCGGCTCGAAGCAGCAGTTGTCGGCTGCGATCTACGCCAAGGACAACCTCGACACCGACGGCAGCGGCCCGCGTCCGGTGCGCCTGATCTTCCGCGACCACCCCGAGTGGGGCGACAGCGCCTACCTGACGCTGGAAGCCGGCGATTTCGACTGCTACGGCGGCTGCCGGGTCAAGGTCGCCGTTGACGATGCCGAGCCGAAATCGATGGCGGCCAGCCGTCCCGACACCGACGAGGCGATCGCGATGTTCATCGAGGACGAGGCCGCGCTGTGGAAGCTGGCCGGCGATGCGGAAGTGATCGCGATCGAGTTCCCGGTCAAGCTTGGCGGCACCCGCACCGCGGTGTTCGAGGTCGGCGGGCTGGATACCGCGAAGCTGCCGGACTGGAACTGAGCCGGCGGCCGCCATCACGCCGGCCAGTCGCCACCGGCGTATGGTTTCGACGTGGCGACCACATCGCCATGTCGGCGCCCCCGCAGGGATGCCCGGGCCGGTCCATCGATGACACCCGCCGCAGCGGAACGGACGGCGGGTCCAGCGGAGGCGACCATGCTCTCCCCACGCCTGCACAACTTCCTCGACGAACACCACGCGCCCTACGCGACGCTCACCCACGACCGTACCCTCACCGCGCAGGCCACCGCCCACGCCGCGCATGTCGGTGCCGGCCACTTCGCCAAGACCGTGATGATCAAGGTCGACGGCAAACTGGCGATGATGGTGATGCCCGCACCGTACCGGGTCGACTTGACCCGGCTGTCACGCGCGCTCGGCGGCCCCGAAGTCGAGCTGGCCGAGGAGACGGAGTTCCGCGACGCGTTCCCAGATTGCGAACTGGGCGCGATGCCACCGTTCGGCCACCTCTACGGGATGCAGGTCTACATCGACTCGCGGCTGGCGCAGCAGCCGGACATCGCGTTCAACGCCGGCTCGCACACCGACACAGTGCGCATGTCCTATGCCGAATTCGAGCGCCTGGCCGAGCCGGAACTGCTATGGCTCGCGCACGTGATGTGAGCGGGCCGCGGCGCCTGCCTCAGAGCGCGTAGCCGAACTGCTGGCGGAACTGCTCGGCGAACTGCGCGTAGTCGAAGCGCTGGTTCTGGGTGCCCGGGTGCTCGACTTTCAGCGCGCCCATCAGGTTGCCGATGCGGCCGATGGTGAGCCAGTCGTAGCCCTTCTCGATGCCGAAGATCAGCCCGGCGCGGAACGCATCGCCGCAGCCGGTCGGGTCGGTGATGCGGCGCTCGTGCGCCGGCGCGACGTCCCAGGTCTTGCCCTCGGCATGGATCACCGCGCCCTTCGGTCCGCGCGTGGTGATGTAGGCCTTGACCTTGCCGGCGATGGTCTTCTCGTCCCAGCCGGTGCGCTCCTGCAGCAGGTTGGACTCGTAGTCGTTGACGGTGACGTAGTCGGCCTGCTCGATGAAGGCGCGCAGTTCGTCGCCGTTGAACAGCGGCATCGCCTGGCCCGGATCGAAGATGAAGGGGATGCCGGCCTCGGCGAACTCGGCGGCGTTCTGGATCATGCCTTCGTAACCGTCCGGGCTGACGATGCCGATGGTGATGCCGGGCACGTCGCGCACGTGGTTCTCGTAGCTGCGCATCATCGCGCCGGGATGGAACGCGGTGATCTGGTTGTTGTCCAAATCGGTGGTGATGAAGGCCTGCGGGGTGAACAGCTCCGGGATCTCGCGGACCTGGGTCAGCGGGATCTCCAGCTCATCGAAGTACTCGCGGTACGGGCCGAAGTCCTGGCCGACGGTCGCCATCGGCACCGGGTCGCCGCCGAGCAGCTTGAGGTTGTAGGCGATGTTGCCGGCGCAGCCACCGAACTCGCGGCGCATCCGCGGCACCAGGAACGAGACGTTCAGGATGTGCACCTTGTCCGGCAGGATGTGGTTCTTGAACTGGTCCTGGAACACCATGATGGTGTCGTAGGCCAAGGATCCGCAGATCAGGGCAGGCATCGGTGGTCACACTCCGGGTGGGCCGGGCGGGATGGCCTGGCGGGTCTGGTTCGGGGAATCCTGGGGCAGGACGCGCGTCGCCGGGGCGCACGCAGGCGCTAGGTTAGCCGCTGCCCCGGGCCGGGGCCAGCCGGGGGCGGTCGCGGTCCATTCGCCGCACGGGTCGTGACGGGCGTCGCACGTGGCCGCAGGGGGCGTCGAAAAGGCCGTATGCCAAGCCATTCCGCCTTGCCCGGGGGTGGGGCGGTTGCTACGCTAGCCGATCGCTCCCGGCACCCCTCCAGACGGCCCATTCGACGATGTTCAAGAAGTTTCGTGGCATGTTCTCCAACGACCTGTCCATCGACCTGGGCACGGCCAACACGCTGATCTACGTGCGCGGGCAGGGCATCGTCCTGAATGAACCATCGGTGGTCGCGGTGCGCCAGGACCGGATCATCGGCGGCAACCGCTCGGTCGCCGCGGTTGGCGCGGAGGCCAAGCAGATGCTCGGCCGCACCCCCGGCCACATCACCACGATCCGGCCGATGAAGGACGGCGTCATCGCCGACTTCACCTACACCGAGGAGATGCTCAAGCATTTCATCCGCAAGGTGCACAAGTCTCGCTTCCTGCGGCCGAGCCCGCGGGTGCTGGTGTGCGTGCCGTGCGGTTCGACCCAGGTCGAGCGCCGCGCGATCAAGGAATCGGCCGAGGAGGCCGGCGCCCGCGAGGTGTACCTGATCGAGGAGCCGATGGCCGCGGCGATCGGCGCCGGCATGCCGGTGACCGAGGCGCGCGGCTCGATGGTGGTCGACATCGGCGGTGGCACCACCGAGGTCGCGGTGATCGCGCTCAACGGCATCGTCTACTCCGCGTCGGTGCGGATTGGCGGCGACCGCTTCGACGAGTCGATCATCGGCTACGTGCGGCGCACCTACGGGACCCTGATCGGCGAGGCCACGGCCGAGCGGATCAAGCTCGAGATCGGTTGCGCCTATCCGCAGGACGAGCAGCGCTCGATCGAAATCTCCGGCCGCAACCTCGCCGAAGGCGTGCCGAAGATGATCACCCTGCATTCCAACGAGGTGCTCGACGCGCTGCGCGAGCCGCTGGCAGGCATCGTCACCGCGATCCGCCTGGCGCTGGAGCAGACCCCGCCGGAGCTGTGCGCCGACGTCGCCGAGCGCGGCATCGTGCTGACCGGCGGTGGCGCGCTGCTGTGCGACCTCGACCGCCTGATCAGCGAGGAGACCGGGCTGCACGTGCAGGTCGCCGACGATCCGTTGACCTGCGTGGCCCGGGGTGGTGGCCGTGCGCTGGAGCTGGTCGACATGCACGGCAATGAATTCTTCGCGCCGGAGTGACCGGCTGTCGGGGATCGGCCATCCATGGCCGACCCCGACACCCCGGACAGGAAGCGTGGTTCTTGTCCGGGGCCGCAATCGGCCCACGGCCGCCTGCGTTGGCCCATCCATGGGCCAATAAACCCCGCTTCGATGACTCCTTCAAGCCGCCAACGACTGACCTGCTGACGTGCCTTCCTACGCCGGTCCCACCACGCCCAACCGAGGCGGCGATGTCGCCGGGACCCTGCGCCTGCTGGCCTACCTGGCCCTGGCGGTGGTGCTGATCGTGCTCGACCACCGCGGCGGCTGGCTCGACCAGGCTCGCAAGCAGGCTTCGCTGCTGGTGCAGCCGCTGTGGATGGTCGCCGGCTGGCCGGGCCGGATCGCCGAGACCCTGTACGACGACGCCGGCACGCTCAGCCAGCTGACCGAAGAGAACGAGCGCCTGCGCAACGAGTTGCTGGTCAACAGCGCCCGGATCGCACGGCTGCAGACCCTCGATGCCGACAACGCACGCCTGCGCGCGCTGCTTGGTGCCGCCCGTCGCGGCAACCTCGACGTGCAACTGGCGCCGATCCTGGATGTCGACCTCGACCCGACCCGCCAGCGGCTGGTGCTCGATGCCGGCGCCAACGATGGCGTGCAGGTCGGCCAGAGCGTGATCGACGCCGGCGGCGTGGTCGGCCAGGTCATCGAGGTCACGCCGATGCATGCCACCGTGCTGCTGCTGACCGACCCGTCGCACGCGGTGCCGGTCGCGGTCGCGCGCAGCGGGGTGCGGCTGGTCGCGTATGGCGACGGCCGCAGCGACGTATTGCGGTTGCCGAGCATCCCGTTGTCGAGCGACATCCAGGTCGGCGACCGGATCGTCACCTCGGGCCTGGGCGGGCGGTTCCCGGCCGGCTTCCCGATTGGCACGATCATCTCGCTGCGACCCGACGACAGTCGCGCATTCCTGCTTGGCGAGGTGCGCCCGGCCGCGCAGCTCGACCGTGGTCGCGACGTACTGTTGCTGCGCACGCTGCCGGCGCGGCCGCCGGTCGGCAGTCCAGATGCAGTGTCAATCGAAGATCCGGCGAACCCGACTCCCGCCAGCCCGCCTCCCGGAGCCGGCCGATGACCCGCCAGCGCCCGTCGTGGCTGATGCCGCTCAGCGTGATCCTCGCGCTGGTGCTCGGCCTGTTGCCGCTGCCCCCCGAACTGCAGCCGCTGCGCCCGTACTGGCTGGCGCTGGTGGTGGCGTACTGGGTGATCGAGGACCCCGACCGGATCGGCCTGGGCTTCGCCTTCATCGTCGGCCTGGTCGCCGACCTCGCGTTCGGCAGCCTGCTCGGCGAGCAGGCGCTGCGGCTGGTGGTGATGGCCTTCATCCTGCAGCGGTTCCGCGCACGCCTGCGGTTTTTCCCGATGTCGCAGCAGGCGCTCGCCATCGGCGGCCTGCTGCTGAACGACCGCATCGTGGTCGCCGCGATCCACGTCGCCCTCGGCATCCCGTCGCTGCTGCCGATAGCCTGGCTGGCGCCGCTGCTCGGCATGTTGCTGTGGGCGCCGGTGTTCCTGCTGCTGGACGCGCTGCGCCTGGGCCACTGGCGGAGGCGCTGAGTGGTCCGCCGACCACGCCGCCTGCTGAAGAACACCGCCGCGGAAGCCGACCAGTTCCGTCGCCGCGCGCTGCTGGCATTCGCCGGCGTGGTGCTGGCGCTCGGCGGCCTGTCGCTGTGGTACTTCCGGCTGCAGGTCTGGCAGTACGACGACTACGCGCTGCGCTCGGAGCAGAACCGGGTCAAGCTGCGGCCGGTGGTGCCGGGGCGTGGGCTGGTCTACGACCGCAAGGGCCGGATCCTGGCCGACAACGTGCCAGCGTTCCGGCTCGAGGTGACCCCCAACGAGGCCGGCGACCCGAAGGACTGGCTGCCCTCGCTGGGCCGGCTGGTCGAGCTGTCGCCGGAGGACGTCGCCGAGTTCCAGGAGACCCGCAAGGTCACCCGCGGCTTCAAGCCGATCCCGCTGAAGATGCGCCTGACGCCGGACGAGGTCGCTCGGTTCGCGGTCGACCGCTGGCGTTACCCCGGCGTCGAGGTGGTGTCCTACCTCAACCGGCGCTACCTGTACGGATCGCTCTTCGCCCACGTGATCGGCTACGTCGGCCGGGTCGATGCCGGCGATGTCGAGGAGATGGGCGAGGACATCGCCAACTTCAGCCATACCGGCAAGACCGGGCTGGAACGTTCCTACGAGCAGGCGCTGCGCGGCAAGATCGGTTTCGAACGGGTCGAGACCAACGTCGATGGTCGGCCGCTGGGCGTGGTCGGGCGGGTGCCGGCGACCCCGGGCGCGGACCTGCGGCTGTCGATCGACCTCGACCTGCAGCGCGCGATCGTGGCCGCGTTCGGCGACGCCGACGGTTCGGCGGTCGCGATCGACCCGAAGACCGGGCAGGTGCTGGCGATGGTCAGCAAGCCGTCGTACGACGCCAACCTGTTCGTCAACGGCATCTCGCACAAGGACTACAACGCGCTGCTCAACGACCCGTCGCGGCCGCTGTACAACCGCAACGTGCTCGGCGGTGGCCCGCCGGGGTCCACCGTCAAGCCGATGGTCGGGCTGGCCGGGCTCGACAGTGGCCTGCGCGATGCCGATGACAAGACCCTGTCGACCGGCGAGTTCTTCATCCCCGGGCAGCGCCGCGGCTATCGCGATTCGCACCGCGGCGGCCACGGTTGGGTCGACCTGCGCCAGTCGATCGCGCAGTCGGTCAATACCTACTATTACAAGCTCGCCATGGACATGGGCATCGAGAGCTTCGCGAAGTACATGCACCGCTATGGCTTCGGCGAGAAGACCGGTATCGACCTGCTCGGCGAGAACACCGGCGTGGTGCCGTCGCGCGACTACAAGCGCTCGATCAGCACCGAGCCGTTCTACCCCGGCGAGACCGTGATCGCCGGCATCGGCCAGGGCTACTGGATCGCCACCGCGCTGCAGCTGGTGCGTGCGACCGCGGCGATCGCCAACCGTGGCGACATGCATGAACTGCGATTGGTCGACGCCCGCCGCGACGGCTACCGCGAGCCATGGCACGAGCTGCCCGCAACCGCGAGCACGCTCATCAGCGACAACCCGGGGCACCTGCGAGCGGTGCACGAGGGCATGGTGATGACCGTCAACGGACCGCGCGGGACGGCCCGTGCGATCGGGGTCGGTGCGCCCTACACGGTCGCCGGCAAGACCGGTACCGCGCAGCGCTCCAGCCGCAAGGGCAACATCAGCCACGACCCGCATTCGCTGCCGTACCACCTGCGACACACCGCGCTGTTCGTCGGCTACGCCCCGGCCGAGGACCCGACCATCGCGGTCGCGGTGGTGGTCGAGCATGGCGGCTATGGCGGCAGCGCCGCGGCCCCGGTGGCGCGCGCGGCCTTCGACGCGTGGCTGCTGGGCAAGATGCCGGAAGGGGTCGAGGACGTGGCCTTGGCCGCGCCGCCGGCGGCGACGCGGCCCGGCGCGGAGGCACCGGCCGATGCGCCGGACGAGGCCAGGACCGAAGCCACGACGCCGGAGCCAGCCCAATGAAGACCATACTGCGCTGGCTGTTCGACCTGCTGTCGCGCTTCATGCGCACGCTCGACCTGCCGCTGCTCGGCGCGCTGGCGGCGTTGATGGGGATCGGGCTGGCCGTGCTCTACAGCGCGGGCGGCCAGTCGGTGTCGCTGGTGGTGGCCCAGGGCGCGCGCTTCGGCGTCGGACTGGCGGCGATGTGGGGGTTGTCGCGGTTGCCGCCGAACCAGCTGCGCAACTGGAGCCCGTTGATCTACGGCGCCTCGCTGCTGCCATTGCTGCTGGTGCTGGTGCCGGGCATCGGCCAGGGCCGCCATGGCGCCCACTGGATCAACCTCGGGGTGTTCTATTTCCAGCCTTCGGAGCTGCTCAAGCTGAGCCTGCCGATGATGGTGGCCTGGTACCTCAACCGCCAGCCGCTGCCGCCGCGATTGTCGACCGTGCTGGTGGCCGGCGCGGTGATCGGTCTGCCGACCGGCCTGATCCTGCTGCAGCCGGATTTCGGCACGGCGATGCTGGTCGGCATCAGTGGCGCGTTCGTGCTGTACCTGGCCGGGTTGTCGTGGTGGTGGTTCGGCGCGGCCTTCGCCGGCGTGGCCGCTGCCGCCCCGGCGGCCTGGTTCTGGATGCTGCGCGACTACCAGAAGGACCGCATCCTGACCTTCCTGGACCCCGAGTCCGACCCGCTCGGCGCCGGCTGGAACATCATCCAGAGCAAGATCGCGATTGGCGGCGGCGGGCTGACCGGCAAGGGCTGGGGCGAGGGCACCCAGGCCCACCTGAACTACATCCCGGAGCACACCACCGACTTCATCTTCGCCGTGCTCAGCGAGGAATTCGGCTGGGTCGGCGTGGTGGTGACGCTGGCGCTGTACCTGTTCGTGGTTGGCCGCTGTTTGTGGATCGCCGCCGATGCGCGCGATGGCTATTCGCGGCTGGTCGCCGGCGCGCTGGGCCTGGCGTTCTGCGTCTACGTGGTGGTCAACGGCGGCATGATCGCCGGCCTGCTGCCGGTGGTCGGGGTGCCGATGCCGCTGCTGAGTTACGGCGGCACCTCGGCGGTATCGCTGCTGGCGGGGCTGGGCGTGGTGATGGCGGTGAGGGCGCACCGGCCGGTGCATGGGCATTAGCCGGACACCATGCGTGAGCGGCGGGCCGGGAGCCGGCCTGATCGACAATGCAACCTGACTCGCGGGTCGCCGGTTGCACTCACGCGGTTTTGACGCCCGCGGACAAGTGCTAACCTCGTCCAGATGACGATCCGACGCCTTGTAAGCCGCGCCCTGGTTTGTGCGCTCCCGCTCGCGCTGGTGGCCTGCGCCACGCAGACCCCGCCACCGCCGACCCCGCAGCCCGAGGCGCCTGCGCCCACCGAGCCGGCGCCCGCGCCGACCCCGCCGCCGGTGTCGACCGCCGAGCCGATCGAGCAGGCCAAGGCCGAATTCGTGCGCACCACCGCGGCGCGCTACGAGGTCGAGCCCGCCACCATCGAGTCGGTGCTGGCGCAGGCCGAGATCCGCGACAGCATCATCAGCGCGATGACCCGCCCGGCCGAGGCCAAGCCGTGGAGCGCGTACCGCCCGATTTTCATCACCCAGGCCCGGATCGATGCCGGCCAGGCCTTCCTCGCCGAGCACCGTGACGCGTTGGCCAGGGTCGAGGCCGACACCGGGGTGCCGGCGGAGATCATTGTCTCGATCATCGGGGTCGAGACCAGTTACGGCGGCAACATGGGCAGCTACCCGGTGGTCGACGCGCTGTACACGCTCGCGTTCGCCTACCCGCGCACCAACGAGCCCGACAAGATCGCCCGCGAGAACCAGCGCGAGGCGTTCTTCCGCGACGAGCTGGCGCAGCTGTTCGCGCTCGGCAAGGAAAACGGTTTCGACATCACCACGCTCAAGGGCAGCTACGCCGGGGCGATGGGCTGGGGCCAGTTCATGCCGTCGAGCTATCGCGACTACGCGGTCGATGGCGATGGCGACGGCAAGGTCGACCTGTTCAGCAATCTCGACGACGTGTTCGCCTCGGTCGCCAACTACTTCGTCAAGAAGGGCGGCTGGGTGCGCGGTGCGCCGGTGACCGTGCGCGCGACCGCCGGCGCGGATGCGCAGGATTTCCTGCCCGACAGCCTGGAGCCGCGCTACACGCTCGAGCAACTGGCCGCACGTGGTTTCCGACCGGCGACCCCGGTTCCGGGCGTGGACAAGGCGACCCTGGTCAACCTCGACGGCGTCGGCGGCAAGGAGTACTGGATCGGCTTCCAGAACTTCTACGCGATCACCCGCTACAACAACTCGCGCCACTATGCGATGGCGGTTTACCAACTGGCCGAGGCGATCGACGGCCGCACCGCCGCCGCGACGGCGGACCAACCGGGCGCATGAATCGACGGCTGGCCGCGCCACTGGTCTGCGGGCTGCTGCTGGGGCTCGCGGGTTGCGCCGGCTCCCCGCCCAAATCGACACCCGCACCCGCGGGTGAGACCGCCAGGGCCGGAAGCGATGCCCGCAAGGTCTCGCCGTACGCTCCCGCGAAAGAAGACCCGTCCAAGCGCGGCAACTACACCGCCGGCGGCCTGTATGCGCCCGGCGTCGCCGATGCCGCGCCCGACGTGGCGATCGATGTCTCGCTGATCCCCGAGCCGGAGGTCGTCGCCGAGCCGCGCTCGCGCTACGGCAACCGGTCCACCTACAGCGTGCTGGGCAAGAAGTACCACGTGCTCGACGACGCCGAGGGCTATGTCGAAGAAGGTCTCGCGTCGTACTACGGGACCAAGTTCCATGGCCGCAAGACCTCCAACATGGAGGTCTACGACATGTACGCGTTCACCGCCGCGCACAAGACGCTGCCGCTGCCGAGCTACGCCCAGGTCACCAACCTCGACAACGGCACGTCGGTGGTGGTTCGCGTCAACGACCGCGGGCCGTTCCACAAGGGCCGGATCATCGACCTCAGCTATGCCGCCGCGATCAAGCTCGGGATCACCCATGCAGGCACGGGCCGGGTCGAGGTGCGTGCACTGCTGCCGGGCGAGGGCAACGCGACCTACGCCGACAAGCGTGGTGCCGACAAACCCGAGGTCCAGCCGGCCACTGCCCCGGTCGCGCCATCCAGCATGGACAAGCTGGTCGCCGCCCTTCCGGTGTCCGCGGCCGGCGCACTGCAGTTGCCGCCCGGCGTGCGTATCGCCACCGGCAAGCCTGCCGCGGTTGGGCGGAACCCCGCGTCGAGCCCGCCGGCCGCTTCCACGTCGGTGGCGACCGCCGACGATGTAACCCTGCAGGTCGCGAGCTTCTCCGCGCGCGGCAATGCCGACCGTGCGTTGGCGATGCTGCGCGACGCCGGCATCGACCGGGCACAATTGCAGGGCGCGACCTCCAACGGCCAGCAGGTCTGGCGCCTGCGGGTCGGCCCGCTGGACGCAGGGACCGCGTCGACCCTGACCCATCGCATCGCCGGCCTCGGCTTCGGCGTGCCGCAGCGCGTACGCGAATGAGCCGCTGCCCCACCCTTTCGATATCACCCTGACAGACGCCGGCCACGCGCCCGCCCCGGAGTAGTTGAACAATGAAAGTCCCCGCTGTCCTTCGTGCGATTGGCCTGGCCGCGCTGGCCACCTTCGCGGTCGGCCTCGCCACTGCCCAGACCCCGGTGCCGCTGCCCAAGCCGGGCGCGCAGGCCCCCGCCAGCGATGCGCTGCCGGTACCGCCGCCGCCGGAGACCGAGGCCGCGGCATGGATCGTGATGGACGCCGCCAGCGGCAACGTGCTGGCCGGCGAGAACATCGACCAGCCGCTCGAACCAGCCAGCATCACCAAGGTCATGACCAGCTACGTGATCGCCGCCGAGATGGCTGGCGGCAAGATCAGCGAGGACGACCCGGTGATGATGACCGAGCACGCCTGGCGCACCGGCGGTGCCGGCACCGATGGCAGCTACTCGGGCTTCGAGGTCAACAAGACCGCGCCGCTGGTGCAGATGGAGAAGGGCATGGTGGTGCAGTCCGGCAACGACGCCGCGATCGCGCTGGCCCAGCACGTCGCCGGCAGCGTCGATGCGTTCGCCGCGCTGATGAACCAGTACGCCGCCCGCATCGGCATGAAGAACAGCCACTTCGTCAATCCGACCGGACTGCCGGCCGAGGGCCACGTGTCGACCGCGCGCGACCTCGCCCTGCTCGGCCGCGCGCTGATCCACAACTTCCCGAAGGCCTACTCCTACAACAAGATCAAGGAGTTCACGGTCGGTCCGATCACCCAGCCCAACCGCAACGTGTTGCTGTGGCGCGACAAGAGTGTCGACGGCATCAAGACCGGCCATACGTCCGGGGCCGGCTATTGCCTGATGGCCTCGGCCCAGCGCGGCGACCAGCGCCTGATCACGGTGGTGTTGGGGTCGGGCTCCGAGAAGCAGCGCGCCGACCAGAGCCAGGCCCTGCTCAACTGGGGCTTCCGCTTCTACGAGACCCACAAGCTGTACGACGCGGGCAAGCAGATCGCCGAGCAGAAAGTCTGGAAGGGCGCGGCCGACCTGGTCCAGCTCGGCGTCGCCGAACCGCTGCTGGTCACCGTCCCGCGTGGCCGCTACGAGCGCCTGAAGCCGATGATGGACGTGCCCAGGACCTTGGTCGCGCCGATCCAGAAGGGCCAGGAGATCGGCATGGTCAAGGTCATGCTCGACGACAAGGTGGTCGCCCAGCGCCCGCTGGTCGCGCTCGACGCGGTCGAGGAGGGCGGATTCTTCAAGCGCCTGTGGGACGAGTTCTGGATGTGGTGGGAGTCGGTCTGACCGGTTCGACCTGAGCGGCTTGGGTTGGCCGGGTAGCGGACCCATAATTGCTCGATGGAAATCAAATCCGACAACCCAGAACACGGCTTCCAGTTCCCCGGCGAGTTCCAGCTCAGCGCCATGGGGCCAGCCGGGATTGGCCTTGAGAACGAGCTTTCGCAGCGGCTGATCGACGCCGGGATCGACGTCAAGACCGAGTCGGTCGAGTGGAAGCATTCGTCCAACGGCAAGTACGTGTCGGTGCGGATCGCGTTCCGCGCCGACAGCCGTGAACAGTACGACCTCGCCCACCAGGCGTTGCGCGACCATCCGGAAGTGAAGTGGACGCTGTAGCGGCTTGCCCTCACCCCAGTCCTCTCCCGCAGGCGGGAGAGGGAGCCAAGAAGCCCGCACGGTTGCGCGATCTCGGCCGCCAGCCGTACGAGCCGGTCTGGCGCGCGATGCAGGCCTTCACCGACGCCCGCGACGAAGCCACGCCCGACGAGCTGTGGCTGGTCGAGCACGACCCGGTGTTCACCCTCGGCCAGGCCGGCAAGCCCGAACACGTGCTGGCGCCCGGCGATATCCCGGTGATCCACGTCGACCGTGGCGGCCAAGTGACCTACCACGGCCCCGGCCAGATCGTGCTGTACCCGCTGCTCGACCTGCGCCGGCTCAAGCTCGGCGTGCGCGAGTACGTGTGCCGGATCGAGCAGGCGATCATCGACACCCTCGGCGACTGGAACATCGAGGCGGTCCGCCGCGAAGGCGCGCCCGGGGTCTACGTCGCCGGCGCCAAGATCGCCGCGCTCGGCATCCGCGTGCGCCGCGGCTGCACCTTCCACGGCCTGGCCTTCAACATCGCCATGGACCTGTCGCCGTTCCTGCGTATCAACCCCTGTGGCTACGAGGGGTTGCGGGTGACCTCGATGGTAGACTTGGGCGGCCCCTCCGGGCTTGAAGCGGTCAAGACAGCGCTGGTCGCACACGTGGCCGCGCAGTTCGGCCTGACGGTCGAAAACGCGCCGCCGCCGGCCTTGCCGCAGCCCTGATCCCTCCCTCCGCGTCCTTCCGCAAAGCCCCGCCATGACCGATACCGCCACCAAGACCATCCCGCTCGCGGTCGTGAGCGGCGATGCGCCCGCTTCGTTGCAGCCCGGCGCGAAGCAGGTCGCCGGCGACAAGATCAGCCGCTCGCCGGTGCAGTTCGCCGACGCCCCGGTGCTGCGCAAGCCGTCGTGGATCCGGGTCCGCATTCCGTCCGGCAACGCCGTCGCCCGGCTCAAGGAAAAGCTGCGCGAGAACCGGCTGGTCACGGTCTGCGAGGAAGCCAGCTGCCCCAACATCCACGAGTGCTTCACCCACGGCACCGCGACCTTCATGATCCTCGGCGAGGTCTGCACGCGCCGCTGCAGCTTCTGCGACGTCGCCCACGGCCGGCCCAAGCCGCCGGACCCGGCCGAGCCGCTGCACCTGGCGCAGACGGTCAAGGACATGGGCCTGAAGTACGTGGTGGTGACCTCGGTCGACCGCGACGACCTGCGCGATGGCGGCGCCGGCCACTTCGTCGACTGCATCAAGGCGATCCGCGAATTCAGCCCGCGCACCAAGATCGAGATCCTGACCCCGGACTTCCGTGGCAAGGGCCGGATGGAGCGCGCGCTGGAAATCCTCGCCAACAGCCCGCCGGACGTGTTCAACCACAACCTCGAAACCGTGCCGCACCTGTACCGCAACGTCCGTCCCGGCGCCGACTACCAGTGGTCGCTGACCCTGCTGCAGAAGTTCAAGGCGCAGCACCCGGAGGTGGCGACCAAGTCCGGGATCATGCTCGGCCTGGGCGAGACCATGGAACAGGTGCAGGAGACGCTGCGCGACCTGCGCGCGCACGATGTCGACATGATCACCATCGGCCAGTACCTGCAGCCCAGCGCCCACCACCACCCGGTGATGCGCTACTGGACCCCGGAGGAATACAAGGAGCTGGAACTGTTCGGCATGGCGCTGGGCTTCAGCCACGTCGCCTCCGGCCCGCTGGTGCGCTCTTCGTACCACGCCGACCGTTCCGCGATCGAAGCCGGTTACGCCACCGCCTGAGGCACCCGCGTTGACCGTCTTGGCGCGGTCTTCGCGTCGTGCATGGTGTGATGGGGACGCGTTCATCGGCGGGAAAATGCCCGCTGGTCGACGCGCCAGCTGAACCGCAACCCGCGTGATGCCGCCAGACCGTGCCGGTTTGTGAGCTGTCGACGTGACAGCCACCGCAACTTTCGGCACTGTCGGGTGGTCCCAGCGTGTTGCAACCCTGTGATCCACGCACCCCTCTCCCACGCGAGCCTGACGCGAAGTCCCCCATGATCAAGAATCCCCTGTTCGCGCTCCTGTTGACCGCTCCGCTGGCGCTGCTGGCCCGCGCCGACACTGGCGCGCCGCAAACCGCCCAGGCCGAGCCGAAGCCTCGCGTCGACACGACTTTGTTGCAGTCGCCGGAAGCCGCCCCGCCGCCGACCCTGGCGGAGCCGGTCGAGCCCGAGGCGGCGAAGAAGGTGGCGGCCGAACTCCCGGCCGGGCCGACCGAGTACCAGACCACCGCCGCCAAGCTGGTCTACGGCCTGTTGTCGGACAGCCGCTACGCCTACCGCCCGCAGGCCCTCGACGATGCGCTGTCGGCCGACATGTACACCCGGTACCTGGAGGCGCTGGATGGGGGCAAGCAATTTTTCACCCAGGCCGATGTCGCCCGTTTCGACCGCTACAAGACCCTGCTCGACGACGCGATCAAGAGCGGCGAACTGGAGCCGGCGTATGCGATCTTCGCGACCTACCGCGAGCGCGTGAACGACCGCGTGGCGTATGCGCGCGGCCTGCTCAAGCAGGACATCTTCGATTTCAGCGGCAATGACGAATTCCGCTACGACCGCGAGGACGCACCGTGGGCCGCCGACACCGCCGAGCTCGACCGGTTGTGGAAGCAGTCGGTGCGCAACGACTGGCTGCGCCTGAAGCTGGCCGGCAAGGAGTCCGACAAGATCCGCGAGACGCTCGACAAGCGCTACGCCAACCTCGCCGAGAACATCGCCGAGCTGGAAGGGCAGGACGTGTTCCAGACCTTCCTCAATGCCTATGCCGGTGCGATCGACCCGCATACCAACTACTTCACCCCGCGTTCGGCGGAGAACTTCAACCTGTCGATGTCGTTGTCGCTGGAAGGCATCGGCGCGGTGCTGCAGAAGCAGGACGACATCGTCGCGATCCGCGAGATCGTGCCTGGCGGCCCGGCCGACAAGTCCGAGATCCTCGCGCCCGGCGACCGCGTGGTCGGCGTCGGCCAGGGCACCAGCGGCCCGGTCGAGGACGTGATCGGCTGGCGCATTGACAACGTAGTCGAGCTGATCCGCGGGCCGAAGGACTCGCAGGTGCGGCTCGACATCGTCCCGGCCGAGGCCGGGCTGGACAGCAAGCCGGTGCGCGTCACCATCACCCGCGACGAGGTGCGGCTGGAAGACCAGGCCGCCAAGTCCGAGGTACTGACCATTCCCGGCCAGGGCGACGCGCCGGCGCAGAAGATCGGCGTGATCGAGCTGCCGGGGTTCTACCAGGATTTCGAGGCCCGCCGCCTCAACAAGGACAACTACGCGTCGGCCACGCGCGACGTCGCGCGGCTGCTCAAGGAGCTCAAGGCCAAGGACGTCGATGGCGTCGTGCTGGACCTGCGCAACAACGGCGGCGGTTCGCTGACCGAGGCGATCGAGCTGACCGGCCTGTTCATCGACCAGGGTCCGGTGGTGCAGGTGCGCGAATCCGGCGGCCGGGTCAGCGTCGAGGGCGACAGCGACAACGGCGTCGCCTGGGACGGCCCGCTGGCGGTGCTGGTGAATCGCGGCTCGGCGTCGGCCTCGGAGATCTTCGCGGGCGCGATCCAGGACTACGGCCGCGGCCTGATCATCGGCGAGACCACCTTCGGCAAGGGCACGGTGCAGAACCTGGTCGACCTCGACCGCTGGCCGGCCAACGAGGAAGAGCGCTTCGGCCAGGTCAAGCTGACCATCGCCCAGTTCTTCCGCGTCGCCGGCGGCTCGACCCAGAACAAGGGCGTGGTGCCTGACATCAACTTCCCGGCCTCGGTCGACGCCACCGAGTACGGCGAGAGCACTTACGACAACGCGCTGCCGTGGACCAAGATCGCCGCGGTGCCGCACGTCAACTACGGCAACTTCGAGCCGCTGCTGCCCAAGCTGGAGACGCTGCATACGCAGCGCGTGGCCGACAACCGCGAGTTCCAGTGGTGGAAGGAGGACGTGGCGAGGTACCGCAAGGAGGCGGCGAAGACCTCGATTTCGCTCAACGAGGCCGAGCGCCGCACCGAACGCGACGCCAACGAGGCCCGCCGCAAACAGCGTCAGGAAACCCGCAAGGAGCTGGGTCTCGCCCTTGATCCGCTTGCGGCCGCCCAACTGGACGACGGTTTGACCGCGAACGAGCGCGACATCATCGAGGACGCCGCCCGCGAGAAGGCCGCCGAGGACCGCCCCGATCCATTGCTGCGCGAATCGGCCGCGATCCTGGCCGATGCGCTGTGGCTGCTGAGCAACGACGACCAGTTGTCGGCAGTGGTGCTGCCGGGGTCGGGCACGGCGGGGCACTGGGCCGACTGAGGCGACTGCACGAGTCAGATACAACACGGGCGCCCCAGGGCGCCCGTGTCGTGTCTGCCCCTCTGCCCGTGTCGTATTGCACCTCTGTAGGAGCGGCTTTAGCCGCGATCCGGAATCGTTCGCCCGCGCCGACTTCCGATCGCGGCTAAAGCCGCTCCTACAATGGCCGGTACAGTCGCCAAACAACACGGGCGCCCTCGGGCGCCCGTGTCGTATCCGCGTCGGACTCCGTTACGCCGCGCGCAGCGCCGTGGTCACCGGCAGACGTGCCGCCCGCAATGCCGGGAACAAGCCGCCGACCAGGCCGATGCCCAGCGCCCACTTCAATCCTTGCCACAACAGTTCCGGCGAGACCTTGAACTGGAACACCACCTGGCTGAAGTTGCTGCCCAGGGTCGACACCGTGTAGCCGTTGAAAACCAGCCACGCCAGCCCGGCGCCGAGGATGCCGCCGAGCAGCGCCAGCAGCATCGTTTCCAGCATCACCGCCACCACCACCGGCAGCCCGCGGAAGCCGAGCGCGCGCATCGTCGCGATCTCGCGCGCGCGGCCGGCGACCGCCGCGTACATGGTGTTGAGTGCGCCGAACACTGCGCCGATCGCCATGATCGTGCCGATCACCGTGCCGAGGATCGTGATCAGCTTGGTCAGGCCCTCGGACTGCTTGGCGTAGTAGTCGTGGGTGGTCAGCACGTCGAGCTTGAGCCGCGGGTCGGCGGCGAGCGCGGCCTTGAGCTGGTCGAACCCGGCCTTGCCGGCGAGCTTGACCGTGACCGACTGGTAAGCCGAACGGTTGTAGCTGGACCCGACCACCTCGGCGTCGGCCCACAGCTCCGAATCGTGCGCATCGCCGCTGGCGAACTTGCCGACCACCGACCACAACTGGTTGCCCAGCTCGATCTGCTTGCCGACCTCGAGCCCGGCGAACTGCGCCTGCGCGCCCTTGCCGACCACCAGTTCTCGCAGGCCGGGCTCGAACTTGCGGCCTTCGATGATCTTCACTTCCGGGCGCAGTTCCCACGCCCGCGGCCCGACCCCGCGCAGTTGCACGTTGGCGTCATTGCCGTCGGCCTTGGTCGGCAGGTTGACCACCTGCGACAGTTCCGGCGACACCAGCGGCCGGCCTTCCGCGCCCTCGGCGATCCCGGCCAGGGATGAAATCAACGGCACCTGTTCGCGGCTGATCACCGAGTTGGTCTCGGCCTGCGAGCCGCCGCGCAGGATGATCGCGCTGTCCTCGCCGCCGGTCTGGTTGAGCGTGGCCTCGAAACCCTTGCCCATCGCCAGCATCGCCACCAGCACCGCGACCACGCCGGCGATGCCGATCACGATGACCATCGAGGCGCCCCAGCGTTGCGGCAGCCCGGCGATGCCGACCGCGGCCACCGCCAGCGCCTGCCGGCCGCGCCGGGTCAGGCCCAGCCACGCGGCCAGTGCCACCACCAGTCCGAGCACGGCCTGCCACGGCAGCATGACCCACGCCGCCAGCATCACCGCCACCCCGAGCACGATGCCGAGGTTGCCGAGCCAGCGCCTGGTGCGCGAGGAGCCGTGCGTGTTTGCGGAAGTCTTCATAGGTTCTCCTCAGCGCCCGGCCAGCGCGTCGACGATCTTCAGGCGCATCGCGCGCAGTGCCGGCAACAAGCCGACCACCACGCCGATCAGCAGCATCAGTCCCAGCCCCATGACCCAGGTCCCGGTCGGAACGCTACCCATTGGAAGCATCCCACCGCTGTTGGCGCTGACCCAGACCAGCACCAGCGACGCCAGGCCCAGTCCGACCAGCCCGCCGATCACGATCAGCAGCACCGATTCGGCCAGCACCAGCGCCAGCACGCTGCGGTTGGTGAAGCCGATCGTCTTCAGCACGGCCAGTTCCGGGATGCGCTCGCGCACCGCCTGCGCCATGGTGTTGCCGGTCAGCAACAGCAGGGTGAAGAACACCGCGCCCATGATCCCGGTGACGATCAGGCCGATGTCGGCGAACTGCTTCATGAACGACTGGTTCCAGGCCTGTTCGGTCTGGGCCTTGGTCTCGTGGTCGGAGTTCTCCGAGATCGCGTCGATCGCCAGTGCCACCTGGCTGGCCTGGTCGACGTCGGCGAGGGTGACCATGAACCAGCCGATCTGGTCCTGGATGTAGTCGTTGGATTCGTCGAAGTACTTCCAGTGGAACATCATCTGGTTTTCCTCGCCCTTGCGCTTCTCGTCGGCGATCGTGTAGATGCCGCGCAGGGTGAAGGCCCAGTCGTTGCTGCCGTCCTTGGGAAAGATGGTCGCCTGCAACGGAATGGTGTCGCCGACCTTCCAGTCGAAGCGCTCGGCCAGCGATGCGCCGACGATCGCGCCGGTGCGGTCGGCCTGGAAGGCCTTCATCTGCTCCGGTGGCACCGTGTACTCGGGGTAGATCTCGAAATAATTTGGACTGATGGCGAAGTTGGCGAAGAAGTTCTTCGGGTCGCGGTAGATGCCGCCGAACCAGTTGGCATAGGCGACGTTCTCCACGCCCGGAACCGCCTCGATCTGCGACAGCAGCCGGTATGGCAGGGTCTGGGTGATCGACAACCGCGAGGACACCACCAGCCGGTTGGCGCCGGCGACGCTGCCGCCCGAGGTGAACGCAACGCGGACCGAGTCGAGCATGCCGAACAGCAGGAACGCCGCCACCACCGACAACAGTGTCAGCGCCGTGCGGGTCTTGCTGCGGAACAGCGAGGCCCAGATCAGGTGCAGGTATTTCATGTCTGCCTCCTCAGCCGGCGACCGCCAGCTCGCGATCGACCAGGGTGCCCTTGTCGAGGTGGATCGTGCGCTGCGCGTGGTCGGCGGCCTTGGGGTCGTGGGTGACCATGACGATGGTTTTGCCGTGGTCGCGGTTGAGCGACTGCAGCAGCGCCAGGATCTCCTCGGCGGACTGGCGGTCGAGGTCGCCGGTCGGTTCGTCGCAGATCAACAGGGTCGGGTCGGACACGATCGCGCGGGCGATCGCGACGCGCTGTTGCTGGCCGCCGGACAATTCGTTGGGCCGGTGCTTGCCGCGGTCGGCCAGGCCCACCAGTTGCAGCGCGATCTCGGCATTGCGCTTGCGCTGCGCGCCCGACAGCTTGGTCAGCAGCAGTGGCAGCTCGACGTTCTTCTGCGCGCTCAGGGTCGGCATCAGGTTGTAGAACTGGAACACGAAGCCGACGTGCTGGCTGCGCCAGTGCGACAGCTGGCCGGAGCTCATCTGGTCGATGCGCTGGCCGCTGATCTCGATCTCGCCGCCGCTGGGCGAATCGAGCCCGCCGATCAGGTTGAGCAGGGTGGTCTTGCCGGAGCCGGACGGGCCCATCAGGGCGACGAAATCGCGCTCGGCGATGTCGAGGTCGACGCCGTGCAGCACCTCGACCTTCTCGGGGCCGCGCTGGTAGGTCTTGGTGAGGTTGCGGA
Organism: Lysobacter sp. F6437; assembly: GCF_052547215.1. NCBI lineage: Bacteria > Pseudomonadati > Pseudomonadota > Gammaproteobacteria > Lysobacterales > Lysobacteraceae > Lysobacter > Lysobacter sp. F6437. The sequence continues at coordinate 1,626,218 of NZ_JBQWRB010000001.1, read as the reverse complement.
TCGATACCAGTGCCATGGGGACGTTCCTCGCTATGCGATGTTGGTGATCGACGGGCTCCAGATCGGACCCGCCTTGGCAATGTCCAGTACTACTCGCTGTCGCCCGCCTCGGCGGCGTCGGCGACGCGCACGCTGGCGCCGTCGACCAGGTCTTCGGGCGGGTCCAGCACCACTTCATCGCCGCCGGCAAGCCCGGCGGTGACTTCGCGGTCGTCGCCGAGGCTGCGCCCGACGGTGACCACGCGCTGTGCGACTTCGCTTTCCGCTGCGCCGGGTTCGGTGAGCGCGAACGCGACCTGCTTGCCGTCGCGATCGACGATCGCCGCCGCCGGCACCAGCACGCCGGGTTTGGACTTCGGCGCGTCGGCCGGCGCGGCCTTCTCCATGAAGCTCACCCGCACGCCCATCTCCGGCACGATCCGCTCGTCCTTCGCATTGAGGGCGATGCGCACCTTGACCGTGGCCTTGCCCCGGTCCGCCGTGGGGATGATCGCGATCACCTCGCCGGGGATCTGCCAGTCCGGGTAGGCATTGAGGGTCGCCTCGATCGGCATGCCTGGCTTGACCCGGCCGATGTAGGACTCGCCGACATCGACCTCGACCTCGAGCGAATCCATGTCGACGATCGTGCCGATGCCGGTGCGGGTGAAGCCGCCGCCGGCCGATAGCGGCGAGATCATCTCGCCCGGTTGCGCCGCCTTGGCGATCACCACGCCGGCGAACGGCGCGCGCACCACGGTGTTGTCGACACCGTTGTCGGCGACCGCGAGCTGGTCCTGCGCCACCTGCGCCTGGCGCCTGGCGGTCAGCAGTTGCGCGCGCAGCGCATCGCGTTCGGCGACCGCCTGGTCGTACTGCGCCTGCGATACCAGTTGCTGCTTGACCAGCGGACCAAGACGCGCGGCATTGGCCTCGGCCTCGTCCATCCGTGCCTGTGCGCCGCCGATCTGGCTGCGCGCCGCGGCGAGCTGGGCCGCGGCGAGGTCGCGCTGGGCGGCGGCGTCGACCGGGTCGAGCGTCGCCATCACCTCGCCGGCCTCGACATGCTGGCCCTCCTCGATCAGCACCTCGCGGACCTTGCCGGTGACCTTGGCCGACACCGTCGCCATCCGTCGCGCGACCACGTAGCCGGTGGCGTCGAGCACCGAGGCACTGCCACCGTTGCCGCCACCGATCGCCACCACCGACGCGGTCCGTACTTCCGGCGCGTCGCCACGACCGAACAGCGCCCAGCCGGCCAGCGCCAGCAACACCACCGCCACGGCAATGGCCAGCGCGATCCACAGACCGCGCCGCGAAGGCGCGGGCGGCGGGGCGCTACGGTCGATGCGGAGTTCCTTCAACAGGTCGGCTTGTGCAGTCATATGCAACCCTGGACGCAGGACAGCGCCGAGTGTGACGGCAGACGGCCGCGATCGCCAACCTGCCGGAAGTCAGTAGCGATTTCCGGACACTCGCTCAACCCGCGGCCTCGGCGATCACCGCCTGCAACGCACGCAGGTGGCGGTCGAGCGCCTTTCGACCGTCCTTGGTGAGGCGGTACCAGGTCACCGGCTTGCGCTCGACGAAGTCGCGGCGCAGGTCGATGCAGCCGGCCTCTTCGAGCTTGCGCAGTTGCGCGCCGAGGTTGCCGTCGGTCAGTTCGAGTTGCTGCTTGAAGCGGGCGAAGCTGATCTCGCCGTGGCGCGCCAGCAACACGCCGATCGCCAGCCGCGCGCGGTGTTCGAACACCGGATCGAGGCCATCGAGCGCTTTCATTGGTGGATGGCCGGCTGCCGGCTGCGGTTGACCGAGATGCCGGCCCAGGCCAGCGCAATGCCGATCGCGATGCCGGTGAGGGTCCAGGTATACGGCAGCGCGAACAGGTTCAACACCACGTAGGCCGCCAGCATGATCAGCCCGCTCCACAGCATCGGCCGTTCCAGGTGCACGCCCGCCAATGCGTAGGAAAGGCCGGCGACGAGCAGGAAGTTGCCGACCGCCGCCTCGATCGGGGCGCCACGCATGACCGGCAACCAACAGACCAGGAACGCGATGCCGGTGATCAGCCAGTGCAGCCCGTGGCGGCGCCCTTCGGCGCGGTCGATGGTGCCGTGGCGGCGCTCGTCGCGGGCGGCGAGCCACCAGCTGAGCAGGCCACCGCCGGGGCCGGCGACCATCCAGAACGGTGCGGCCAGCGTCGGCGCGAAGTCGGGCAGGGCGAAGCCGACGGCAATGATCGCCGCCCACATGAAGTAGATCGAGGGAACGCCGCTGCAGCGGTCGTGGCGACGGACGGCGCTGGCGACGTAGTCGAGATCCTGTCGAAGGTTGTCGGTGCTGGTCATGGCGGGGCTCCGTGGATGATGATTTTCAAAGTACTCTGAAAAATAGAGTTGTCAAGTAACGCAATGGTGTCGCCGACAATCGGTCGCCTGCGGCTGGATTTCGGATGCACCTGTTCCGGATGCACCTGTAGGAGCGGCTTCAGCCGCGATGCGGAGTCGGTACGAGCGACCGATTGTCCGATCGCGGCTGAAGCCGCTCCTACAGGTTTCCGGTAACCGGGATCAGCGCTCGGCGCGCGCCTGCAACATCGCGAACGCCGCGCGCAGGCCTTGGGCTTCGCCGCCGCAGGGGCGGCCGGGGCGGTCGGCGTCGTTCCAGCTGTAGACATCCAGGTGCGCCCACTTCTGCGTCGCCGGGACGAAGCGCTCCAGGTACAGCGCGGCGGTGACGCTGCCGGCCATCCGGCTTGGGCCGCCGTTGGCGATGTCCGCGATGCTGCTGGTCAGGTAGCGCCAGTACGGGCGCCACAACGGCATGCGCCATAGCGGGTCGCGCTGCTGCTGGCCGGCCGCGAGCCAGTCGGCGGCGAGGGCCTCGTCGTTGCTGTACAGCGCCGGCAGGTCAGGTCCGAGCGCGATGCGGGCCGCGCCGGTGAGGGTCGCGAAGTCGAGGATGAATTCCGGCGACTGCTCGCCGGCATAGGTCAGCGCATCGCACAGCACCAGCCGGCCCTCGGCGTCGGTGTTGTCGACCTCGACGCTGATGCCGGCGCGGGTCTCGATGACCTCGCCGGGGCGGAACGCGTTGGGGCCGACCGCATTCTCGACCGCGGCCACCAGCAACGTGATCCGCAGCGGCAGCTTGCGCGCCATCACCCACTCGGCCAGCGCGATCGCGTGGGCACTGCCGCCCATGTCCTTCTTCATGTTGCGCATGCCGTCTGCGCCCTTCAGGTCGAGCCCGCCGGTGTCGAAGCACACGCCCTTGCCGACCAGCGCGACGTGTGGGTGTGCGTCCTCGCCCCACTGCAGCGAGATCAGTCGCGGTGCGCGGTGGCTGGCCCGCCCGACCGCATGGATCGCCGGGAAGTTGCGTGCCAGCAGGTCGTCGCCGCTGATGACTTCGATCTTCGCGCCATGACGCTCGGCGATCTCGCAGGCGACCTGTTCGAGCTGGTCCGGCCCCATGTGCTCGGTCGGGGTGTTGACCAGGTCGCGCACGCGCACGCAGGCGGCGAGCGCGTCGCGGACATCGGGGCAATCTTCGTCGACCTGCAGCAGCGCCGGTGCGCGCGACGGCTGCTTGTAGCGGCTGAAGCGGTACGCGCCCAAGCCCCAGCCCAGTTGCAGTGCGGCAACCACCGCGGCGTCGTGCTCGCCGACCAGCCGGAACGCGCGCGCCGGCAACGCGAACGGCGCGTGGCCATGGCTGTAGGGATCGAGCGGGTCGCCGATGCCGATGACCGCACCGCTGGCGCCGTCGTCGCCGGGCAGCAGCAGCGCGCTGCCGGGCGCGCCGTCGAAACCCTGCGCGTCCAGCCAGGCGCCGATCGCGGCCGGTTGCGCAGCGCGCCAGTCGGCCAGGCGCTCGCGGTCGACCACGTGCAGCGGCAGCGCGTCGGTGGTGGCATCGGTGAAACCAAGCGGCAGGCTCATGCGGACAGCGACTCCTGGGGATGCACCGCATCGAGCCAGTCGGCCAGCGCGGCAAGGGTGGGGAATTCGAGGTCGGGACGGATCTCGGTGTGCGGCCAGCGTCGCACCGTGCCGGACTCGTCCGGACGGTTGATCCAGCAGGTCCGCAGGCCGGCGCGGTGGGCGCCGAGCACGTCGGTGCGGGTGTCGTCGCCGACGTGCAGCACCTGCGACGGGTGGCAGTCGAGCTGGCGGCAGGCGGCGTGGAAGATGCCGGCGTCGGGCTTGGCCGCGCCGTGTTCGCGGGCGCCGAGCTGGAAGCGGAACAGATGCATCAGGCCAATCGTGCGCAGGCAGGCGTTGCCGTTGCTGAGCGCGGCCAGCGGCACCCTTGCCGCGAGGCGTTGCAGCGCGTCGAGGCTGTCGCCGTAGTGCTCGACCTCGCAGCGGGCGGCGAAGTAGGCGTCGTAGGCCGGTTGCGCCAGGGCGACGTCGTCACCGCTTTGCTCGAACATGCGCTCGAGCATCCAGTGCCGTTGCGCGGTCATGTCGTGGGCCAGTTCGGGACGGTCGCGGTCGACCTGCTGGCGCAGTTGTTGTCGCGCCTCCAGCGGCCAGCGCGCGGCGGTGCGCGGCGCGTGCCGGTGCAGCCAGTCGCCCAGCGCCTGTTCGGCGCGCACGATCGCCGGGGCAATCGGCCAGATCGTGTCGTCGAGGTCGAGGGTAATGGCGCGGACCGGGAACTGCACCGGGCCATTCTAGCGTCGACGCTGCCACTATTCGAACAGCCGCGCCCAGCCTTCCAGCCCCTCGATCCGGGCCAGCACGATCTTGACGCAGACCAGCAGCGGCACCGCCAGCAACAGGCCGATGATCCCCCATAGCCAGCCGAACAGCATCAGCGCCAGGATCAGCACCAGCGGAGACAGGCGCATCTGCCGGCCCAGCACGATGGGTGTCAGGATCTGGCCTTCCAGCGTGTGCAGGCCAAGGTAGATGCCGGCCGGCAACAGTGACATCCACAACTCGTCGAACGCGACGAAGCCCATCATCAGCATGATGATGATCCCGAGCAACGGGCCGACGTACGGCGCGAAGTTGAGGATCATCGCCATCGTGCCCCACAGCAGCGCCTCGGCCAGCGGCACCTCCAGCAGGTACAGGATGCCGGCCAGCGCCAGCCCGACCAGCGCGTTGATCACGCTGATGGTCAGCACGTAGCGCGAGATCTCGCGCTCGATCGACTGCATGATCTCGACGGTGACGCGTTTCTGCTGGCGCGTCGGCAACAACGACAGCGCGTTGCGTTGCAGGTTCTCGCCGTAGACCATGAAGAAGAACGTCAGCAGCACCACCGCCAGCACCGAGGCGATCATCATCGGGGTGGTGGTCAGCGACTTGTACGGGTCGTTGACCTCGGTACGGACCACCTCCACCGGCTTGCCGTCCTCGCCGTCGGTGGCGCGCGCGAAATCCTCGGCGGCCTCGTTGGCCGCCTTCATCGGCTTGGTCAACTCGCGCAGCTTGGGCGCGAGGTCGCGCATCTCGCGCGGGACCTGCCGGGCCCATTCCGAAGCCGGCTCGACCAACTGGCTGCCGAGCGCGACGGCGCCGGCCAGGCCAAGCAGCAACACCAGCATCGCGCCGATCGCGCGCGGGATGAACAACCGTTGCAGGCCGCGGATGATCGGGTTGCCGATCAACGCGAAGAACACCGCCAGCAGGATCGGCAGGATCACGTCCTGCGCGGCCCATAGCGTGTAGCCGACCGCCAGCGTCGCCAGCACCACCAGCGCGGTCGATGCGCGCGGGCGCAGCGGCGACAGCGGAGGTTCGGCGCCGGAGTCGGCATCCGGCAGCGGGGTCGCGCCCGGGGGTACTGCGGGAGCGGGCGCGGTCTCCGGCAGGTCGTCGCCGGATGACGGGTCGCCGCCGGGGTCGCCAGGGGTGGCCGGGCCCATCAGTCGACCGACTCCGCGTTGGTCTGGCGGGCCGCGGCGGCATGGCGCAGCAACCGTTCGTGGGCGATCCGCTCGCTGGCCGCGGCCGCGGCCGCGTCGTGTGCGGACCCGGGCACTTCGGGCGTGGCCGCCGTGGCGACATCGCTGGCCGTGTCCGCGGCCTGCTCGGCTTCGCTGGCGGCGTGGGTGGCGGCGGTGCTGGCGAACAGACCGCTCAGCAACGACACGATCCGAACCACGCTGCCGCCACGGGCCGCGCTGCGCAGCGGTTCGGCGCGGCCGACCAGGAAACCCGTGACCACGCCGGCGACCATGATCCGGGTCGGCGTCCAACTGGCCTTCCATGACTGCTTCAGCTGGCGCAGGTCGGCGCCGACGCGGCGCTCGTTCGCCTCCAGTGCATCCTCGGCTTGCGTGACCTTGGCGATGAGTTTGTCGAAGCTCATGGCGCGGTGGTTCTCCCCTGGGTGTGCATGCGGTGTTGGCCGGGCGGTGCTGGCCGGATGTTGCGCCGACGACGCGTCAGGGCGGCGTCACGTCGACCCCGCGCTCATCCTTTACCGGCTGGCCCTCGGTTTCGCTGGCGGGGCCGCGGCGGGAAGCGTGGCGCGCCGACTCGGGTGACTCGGGTGAGGGCATGAAGTCGGCCAACTCGCCGATCCCGAGCCGGGCCAATTGGCGCCGGGTCGCCTGCAGGCGGGTGTGTTCGAAATAGCGCATCGCCAGCCATGCGGCCAAAACCGTGGCTGCGACGCTGAGCACCGCCGGAATCAGCAGCGCGGCGGACCATGGCAGGCCGACCTGGCGACTCAGGAACACCACCAGCGTTGCCATCAGCAGCAGCCAGGCCGATGCGCCGAACGCGATCGCGAAACCGCTGAGGGCCAATGTCCGGCCCAGCGCGCTGCGCGCCAGCGACACGTCCGCGGCGAGCAATGTGCGCAGCGCCTTGGCGGTGTCGCCGGCGGCGCCAAGGCTGGCGCGGCCGGTGGCACCGATCTGGCGCATGGCCTCGAGAAGGTCGGGTGGCAGCGCATCGAAACCGTCGCCACCGTCACCCCGGTTGCCGCCGTCGTCGGGTGCGCTGGATGCGCCCATGGCGATGGCTTACTTGTCGCCGCTGCGGGCGAGCTTGGCGATGATCCAGCCGGCCGCGAACGCGGCGCCGAAGGAGGCGATCGGTCGCTCGCGGATCAGTTCGGCGGCGCTGTCGATGAGGTCGCGGCCCTTGTCCATCAGCACGTCGGCCTGCTCGCGCGCCGCGGCGCTGGCTTCCTCGGCTGCGGATATCCCGGCCAGTGCACTGTCGGCAAGGTCGGACTTGACGTGGGCTTTGCCAATCCGGAGCTCATCGCCGGCAGCGCCGGTTGCACCCTTGATCGCGTCACCGGCATCGCGCGCGGCCTGCTTGAGGTGATCGCCGGCTTCGCCGAGGCTGTTCTTGAGAGGGCTGGTGTCGGTGGGGCTCATGGCGCGATTACTCCTGGCGTGTTGGGGAACGGACGAGCGCTGCACCGTGTCACTGCATCGGCAGGACGCCCTGTCGATTGCCGCGCACGATGCGCAGCACCAACTGTGCCGGAGACTGTGTGAAGCCCGCGCGGAAGTCGGGCAGGTCCTCGACCGGGTCGGTGCCGGTCCCGACCACCCGGTCGCCCACGCGCAGGCCGTTGCGGTCCGCGCGGCTGCCGCGTGCGACCGACTCCACCACCACGCCGCTGGCCCCGGACTGGCGCACGGCTTCGGGCAGCTCGGCGAAGGTCGCACCGGTCAGGCGCGGATCGAGCTGTCCGCCGGGGAACACCCGTGGCTGCTCGCGTACTTCCAGCACCGGCTGCAGCGCCTCGCCATCGCGGCGGATGTCGAGCGTGACCTTGCCGCCGACCGGCTGCAGGCCCTCGAAGTTGTGCAGGTCCTGCGGGCCGTCGATGCGTTCACCGTTGGCCGCCACCACCACGTCGCCGGGCTGCAGTCCTGCCGCCGCCGCCGCCGAGCCGTCGTAGACCCGGGTCACCACCGCGCCGCGGGCGTTGTCCAGCTTGAGCGCCGTGGCCAGTCGCGGATTCACCTGCTGCGACTCCAGCCCGAGCGTGCCGCGGCGCACCTCGCCGGTCGTGATCAGCTGCGCCATCACGTTGCGCGCCAGGTTGGCCGGGATCGCGAAGCCCAGGCCGATGTTGCCGGCCATCGAGCCGCGCGGGTTGAAGCTGGCGGTGTTGATGCCGACCAGCTGGCCGTCGAGGTTGACCAGTGCGCCGCCGGAGTTGCCCGGGTTGATCGAGGCGTCGGTCTGGATGAAGTTCTGGAAGCCGAGCCCGCGCAGGCCGCTGCGCCCGACCGCCGAGACGATGCCGCTGGTGACGGTCTGGCCGATCCCGAACGGGTTGCCGACCGCGACCACGAAGTCGCCGACCCGCAACGCGCCCGAATCGGCCAGCGGGATCTCGTGCAGGTCCTGCGCCGGGATCTTCATCACCGCGACGTCGGTGTCGGGATCGGAGCCGACGAACTCGGCGCTGAGCGTGCGGCCGTCGCTGAGCGTCACCGTGACCTCGTCGGCGCCTTCAATCACGTGGTGGTTGGTCAGCACCAGTCCTCGCTCCGCGTCGACGATGACGCCGGAGCCAAGCGACTGCTCGATACGCTCCTGCGGCACGTTGGGGAACATCCGGCGGAAGATCGGATCGTTCGCGAACGGATTGCGGATGCGCACCCGCGACTTGGTCTGCACGCTGACCACCGCCGGCGTGACCCGGGCCAGCATCGGCGCCAGCGACGGCATCGGCTGGCCGGCAACCGCGGCCGGCAACTGGCCCACCGTCGGTGCCACCGCGACCACCGCCGGCGATGCCTTTGCCGGTTGCAGGCCATCGCGGATCGCGGTCGCGGCGAAGCCGCCGAAGCAGGCGGCCACGGTGAGCGCCAGCAGCGTCTTGGGAGTCGAGATCGGTCGCATCGGGAGTCCTCGCATTCCCGCCAGTCTGGCGGATGCGCGTTTAATCGTCGATGAAATCGACGCCATCGACACTTCACATCGGGTGTCCGTCAACGCAAATCCGTCGGCCCGCAGGCCAACTCGCCGATCTGCCCTTCTGCAGCCTTGAAAGCGTTGACTTGGCCCGGGGGCGGGGTTAGCTTGAGTCCCTGCCTCGCACACAACATGTTGTGGTCGGCGGGGCATCGGAAACCCAAGCATAGGGGTTCGTTTGGGTCAGCTGGCCGCCTGAAACCGCAGGATCGCGGGCTTTTGGCGTCTGACGGAGCAGGGCCGTGGCGACCGCTCGAACCACCTCCAGAACCGGTACCTGAAGCGACGCGCGTGGCGCAGTCGCGACATCGGCGTCGGTGACGGGCAACACCCACAACCAGAACAAGCAACGAACCGGGATGCACCCGGTCCAGAACAACCCGGCCGCGTCGCCATCCGCGGCCATCACGAGGAGAAAGGGCAGGCATGAGTACGGTGCGCCTCGAGGCAGTGAACAAGAGCAGCGACAAGGCAGGCATGGACATCCCGATGCAGCCCGCGTCCCAGGACATCTGGGACAAGAAGTACCGGCTCAAGAGCAAGCGCGGCGACGCGGTCGATGCCGACATCGATGCGACCTACCAGCGCGTCGCCAAGGCGCTGGCCGAAGCCGAGCCGACCCCCGAGCTGCAGCAGTACTGGAACGAGCGCTTCACCTGGGCGCTGCGCCGCGGGGCGATCCCGGCCGGCCGCATCACCTCCAATGCCGGTGCGCTCGAGCACAAGCCCGCCACCAGCACGATCAACTGCACCGTCTCCGGCACCATCGAGGACTCGATGGACGGCATCCTGGAGAAGGTCCACGAGGCCGGCCTGACCCTCAAGGCCGGTTGCGGCATCGGCTACGAGTTCTCGACGCTGCGCCCGCGCGGCGCGTTCGTCGCCGGCGCCGGCGCGTACACCTCCGGCCCGATGTCGTTCATGGATATCTACGACAAGATGTGTTTCACCGTGTCCTCGGCCGGCGGCCGCCGCGGCGCACAGATGGGCACGTTCGACGTGTCGCACCCGGACGTGAAGGACTTCATCCGCGCCAAGCGCGAAGACGGCCGCTTGCGCCAGTTCAACCTGTCGCTGCTGATCACCGACGGCTTCATGGAAGCGGTCGCCGACGACGCCGACTGGCCGCTGGTGTTCCCGATCAACATCAAGGAAAAGGGCGACATCGACGTCAATGATGCCGCCAGCGTGGTCTGGCGCGACTGGCCGACCCACAAGAACTACATCGCCCGCGAGGATGGCCTGGTCGCCTGCAAGATCTACGGCCACATCAAGGCCCGGCACCTGTGGGACATGATCATGGTCTCGACGTACGACTACGCCGAGCCGGGTTTCATCCTGATCGACCGGGTCAACGAGATGAACAACAACTGGTGGTGCGAGAACATTCGCGCGACCAATCCCTGCGGCGAGCAGCCGCTGCCGGCCTACGGCGCCTGCCTGCTGGGCTCGGTCAACCTGACCAAGTTCGTGCGCGATCCGTTCACCGACAAGGCCGCGTTCGACTGGGACGAGTACAGGGAAGTCGTGCGCGTGTTCACCCGCATGCTCGACAACGTGGTCGAGGTCAACGGCCTGCCGTTGCAGCAGCAGCGCGACGAGATCATGCGCAAGCGCCGCCACGGCATGGGCTTCCTGGGCTTGGGCAGCACCGTGACCATGCTGCGGATGCAGTACGGCTCCAAGGCGTCGTGCGAGTTCACCGAGCGGGTCGCCCGCGAGATGGCTGTCGCTGGTTGGGAAACCGGTTTGGAGCTGGCCCGCGAGAAGGGTCCGGCGCCGATCATGGTCGAGAACTTCCAGGTCGACGCCGAGATGCTGCGCAAGCGCCCGGAGATGGTCAAGGACGGCTGGAAGATCGGCCAGAAGATCCCCGGCAAGACCCTGCATGCGAAGTATTCGCGCTACATGCAGCGCGTCGCCGAGGTCGCTCCGGAGCTGGTCAAGGAACTGGCCGAGACCGGGGCGCGCTTCACCCACCACAGCTCGATCGCGCCGACCGGCACCATCTCGCTGTCGCTGGCCAACAACGCCTCCAACGGCATCGAGCCGTCGTTCGCCCACCACTACAGCCGCAACGTGATCCGCGAGGGCAAGAAGTCGAAGGAGAAGGTCGACGTGTTCTCGTTCGAGCTGCTGGCCTACCGCGCGCTGGTCAACCCGCGGGCGATGCCGTTCTCCGAGGACGACGCCGAGAAGCTGCCCGACTACTTCATCGCCGCCGACGACGTCACCCCCAGGCAGCACGTCGACGTCCAGGCCGCCGCGCAGAAGTGGGTCGACAGCTCGATCTCCAAGACCGCCAACGTCCCGACCGACTACCCGTACGAGGACTTCAAGGACATCTACACCTACGCCCATTCCAAGGGGCTCAAGGGCTGCACCACCTTCCGCTTCAACCCCGCCGCCTTCCAGGGCGTGCTGGTCAAGGAAACCGACCTCGAGAAAACCACCTACCGCTTCGAGTTGGAAGACGGCCAGGTGGTGGAGGTCAAGGGCAACGAGCAGATCGAGTACGACGGCGAGATGCATACCGCCGCCAACCTGTTCGACGCCCTCAAGGAGGGGTACTACGGCAAGTTCTGACGGCATGCTTCCGCCGGCATGATTTCATGGTGTGTTGCGCGCGACTCGGGTATACGATCGCCTCGGTGACACAACGGTTTCACCGCGTTACCCGCATCGCCAACAAGACGCCCGTCAGGAGGGCACATGAGCAACGGTAATGGAGTGACGGCAACCCTTTCCCAGGCCGCCGACAGCATCAAGGAAACCGCCGGCAACATCGGCAGCAGCATCGCCTCTACCGCCGAGGGCGCCGCCACCACGGTCCTCAGCAGCGCCAGCCGCGTCCGCAAGGCCGCCGCCAAGAAGGTCGGCAGCACCAAGAAGAAGCTGGCCAAGGCCAGCGCCGACGGCAAGAAGGAAGCCGACAGCCTGGCCCGCAAGAGCGCGGCCAGGAAGACGGCTGCGGCCAAGAAGACTTCGGCGAAGAAGGCTGCGGCCAAGAAGGCTGCGGCCAAGAAGGCGACTGCGAAGAAGGCTCCGGCCAAGAAGGCAACCGCGAAGAAGGCCGCCGTCAAGAAGGCTGCGGCCAAGAAGGCGACTGCGAAGAAAACCACCGCCAGAAAGGCGCCGGTGAAGAAGACGGCTACGAAGAAGGCGGCGTCCAAGAAGGCCACCGCGAAGAAGGCACCGGCCAAGAAGGCGTCCAGCAAGAAGGTCGCAAGCAAGAAGACCGCGGCCCGCAAGGTGCCGGCCCGCAAGGCCGCCGGCAAGAAGGCCGTTGCCCGCAAGCCGGTCGCCAGGAAGGCGACGGCGAAGAAGGCGACCGCCAAGAAGGCAGCTCCGAAGAAGGCCGTCGCCCGCAAGGCGCCAGCCAAGAAGGCCGCCACCCGCAAGACCGCTGCACGCAGGAAGTAGTCGCGCATCTCCCCCCTCTCCCGCTTGCGGGAGAGGGCTGGGGCGAGGGCGCTGTTGAACACGCACCACCGAACAGGACCGGAACCGATGGCCGTCAAGATCGACAAGAAAATCAAGGGTTACAGCGTCGTCAGCCAGGAGGACCGCGCCCGCGAGGCGAAGGCCGACGCCGTTGCGCGCGACGCCGCCGAGGCCGCCGCCAAGCCCGGCGCCAACGTCATCCAGATGCACGAGAAGATCGAGCGTCCCGAAACCCTGATCGGCTCCACCTACAAGCTCAAGACCCCGCTGTTCGAGCACGCCCTGTACGTGACGATCAACGACATCGTGCTCAACGCCGGCAGCGAGCACGAGCAGCGCCGGCCGTTCGAGATCTTCATCAACTCCAAGAACATGGACCACTTCCAGTGGATCGTGGCGCTCACGCGCATCATGTCCGCGGTGTTCCGCAAGGGCGGCGACGTGACCTTCCTGGTCGACGAGATGAAGGCCGTGTTCGACCCCAAGGGCGGCTACTTCAAGGCCGGCGGCGTCTACATGCCGTCGCTGGTGGCCGAGCTGGGAAGCATCGTCGAGGACCACCTCAAGGCGATCGGCCTGCTGCACGACCCCGAGATGAGCGCCGAACAGCGCGCCCTGATCGCCGAGAAGCGCGCCGCCTACGCCGCGCTCGACTCAAAAAAAAACTCTGACGGACACGTTGTAGGCACCGTCGCAAGCGGCAATGCCGGCGACCTGTTCGCCGAACCCCGGATCCGCGATACACCGCGCAGCGAAGACGTCGAGGTGACCGGCGACGGTGCCTCGTTCCCGCCGTCGGCGACCATGTGCCACAAGTGCAGCGCCAAGGCGGTGGTGATCATGGATGGCTGCGCGACCTGCCTGAATTGCGGCTACTCGAAGTGCGGTTGAGCTGCATCTGATGCCGTGAAAAACAGCGGCTGAAGTCGCCGGCTCCCATCTGTTGCATGGGAGCTGCTGCTCGCCCGGGCCCTACCACCTGAGCGCGTAACCGATTCCACGTACGGTGGTAAGCGGCAACTCCTGGTCGCCTTCATTCGCACACTTCCTGCGCAGCCGGTACACCAGTACTTCCAGGCGATGCGGATCGAAATCGTGGATGTTGTCGACGAGCTTCGCGATCAGCATTTCGCGCCGGACCGGCATTCCGTCTGCTGCAGCCAGCAATCCGATGACTTGTCGTTCGGCGAGGTTCAGCGTGACCTTGTGGCCGGATGGTGACTCCAGTCGCCATCCGCTCTGGTCGAGTCTCCAGTGTCCGGATCCGTGCCCGGAGACTGCCGTTTCACCGGCAACCCGGCGCGCCAGGTTGCGCAGCGTTGCCACCACTTCAGCCATGTCGGCCGGTTTGGTCAGGTAGGCGTCCGCGCCGACCGCAAGGCCAACCGCGCGGGCCGCTGGTGCGTTGTAGCCAGTGAGGATGACGATGCCCAGCGTTGGCGACAGGCTTCGCAAGCGCTTCGTGATCTCCAGGCCATTGTCATCCGGCAAACCGATGTCCAGCAGGACCAGGTCGTACTGCGTATCCAGCATGGAGCGGTAAAGCTCCAGCGCGGTTGACATGCCGGTTACTTCGAAACCGGCGTCGAGCAACTCCGGCAGCAGGACGGACTCGCGCAGTTCGTCATTGTCTTCGACCACCGCCAGCCGAGACGCCTTCCCCGGCGGGGTCCGATTGGTGATGCCTGTTTCCATTGCCTGATCCAACCCCAGAACCGAAGCAGGGGAAAAAGCATACAGGACCGCAGACGCGATCGAAGCGGTCTTTCGACGCGTTCGGAGCGACAGGAGCGCATCGCGTTCCGAAGAATCACCACGCGTGAGAAAAGCGAATTTGAGGTGCGTGCATCCATGACGGCTGCGCCCTAGAGTCCCTCGCGCCGCAGTCCGGAATGGATGGGGAACGCGCATGACTTGCACAGCAGAAGACATCGCGAATCGAACTGGCGCTGACCGGTCATCGTTCGGTTCCGCATCGGAGATCGGCGCAGGGCGCCACCCGAAAAGCCCGGTGTCTTGCGTGCCGGCAGGCAGCAATTCCACGGACCGGATAGCAGTAAACGGGTAACAGCAAATCTGCAGTTGGTGCGTGCGCATAGATGCATCGCCGGCTTCCAACGTGCCCATTGCGGAAAGCCGGGCATCAGCAAGGGGACGACCAGGTGTTGTGGAAAATTCCAGGAATGAAAGTCGCGTCGCATCGCCTGCTTGCAGGCACGATGCTTTCGCTGGTCCTCGCATCCGTCCCGCTTGAGCCCGCAGCCGCCCAGGTTTCGCTGACCAACACGGTCACTGTGACGCCGGCACCATCGGTGGTCGACGCGGACATGGGCAACAACACCGCCAGCGCAGTTGTCGACGTGGTTGCGGCGGTCGATTACGACTTTTGTCCTGTGGACGGCGAGAACTACGGTCTTTCCCGGTTCTCTCAGGGAAGCATGGTCTGGCGGTACGGCGGAACTCCGGGAGGGGCGGCCGCACCCGTTCCCGAGCTGAATGACTATGCGATTCCGACCGACGCGACGATTGACGTCTTGATGGTGGATCCGGTGCGTAACCACCTGCTGTACATCTGGGGTGGCGCTGGCCAGATACTCCTCAGGGTGTACGACGCCAGCAGTGGGGGCTGGGTCACAGGTGCGGACCTGACTTCGCAGATGAGCGCTGTCATTCCCCGCATGGGAGCGATGGCATCCGATGGAACGGGATACATCGTCGCAGATGATGGGAGCGATGTTGGGACAAGGATCTTCCGGATCGAGCCCGGAGCAGGAAACACCCAGTACACGACGACGGACCTCGGCTCGCTGAGTTACGACGAGCCGCCCGTCGACCCCATCTCCGGCGATCTTGCCATCGACGCCGACGGGGTGGCCTGGATCGTGATCGGCAAGGCCCTGTACTCCGTTGACCTGTCCGCTGGCGACCTGACAGCGCACAAGCAGGCCGATCTGGCAGGCATTTCCGCCGAAAGGTTGAACGGCGCGTCGTTCACGGCTGACAACCGTCTGCTCCTGGTCAGCGAATTCCCGAACGGCGGACCCGCGTACCACGTCTACGACACGGCTACCGGAGACATGTCCGCCGGGCCGTCGGACGACCTGCGCGTCATGGATCTCGCCTCCTGTTCCTTCCCGCGCTTCGCGGCGCAGGAACTCACCGTCACCAAGACGCTGGCCCTGGTCGACGGAGACGCATACGACGGCTCGCCTGTCGTGCCGGGCAACGTGCTGACCTACAACATCGCCATTGCCAACGAAGGCGGGGTGCTCGCCAGCTTGGCCCCGGGCGATGTCGACGAAACCCTGCCGGACCACACCACGGTGGTGGACAACGGCGACAACGACTTCACCTGCAGCGCCGCGGCCTGCCCCAACACCGATGGCGTCAACGTACCGGCAGGCGGCAGCGTCGACCTGGGCTTCGTGGTCGAGGTGATCGATCCGCTGCCCCCGGGCGCCACCACCATCCACAACGCCGTGGCCGTGGTCGATGTCGATTGCGCCGCGACCGGCAACGACTGCATCGAGGACAGCGCGATCGGTGCGACGGTCACCGTGGCCAAATCCTCCGATGTCGGCGACGGCACGCAGGTGGAGACCGGCGACACGATCACCTACACGGTGACGGTGTCCGTGGCCAATACCGATACGCCCGACCCGGTGGTCGTGACCGATACCCTGGGCGACGGCCTGACCTTCGGCGCGGTCACGCCCGGCAGCGAGCTGGCGTGCAGCAACACAGGCAACCGCCTCGAGTGCACATTGCCGGCCGGCACGCCACCCGGCGACCACCCGGTGACGTACACCGCGACGGTCGACCAGGACGCCAGCATCTCCGTATCCAACAGTGTCGAGACCGACACGGGTACCTGCACGACGTGCACCACCACCAATCCGCTGCAGGCGCAGATCGCGGTCGAGAAATCCGCCGACCCGGCCTCCGGCAGCACGGTGCTGCCGGGCGCCACGCTCACCTACACGTTGACGGTGGACATCGCCAGCGCGGCCACGACCCAGGTCCTGACCCTGGTCGACACGCTGGGCCCCGGCCTGACCTTTGGCGCGGTGACCGACAACGGCGGCGTGTTCGTCTGTAACGACCTGACCTGCACGTTGCCGGTGGGTACGACGATCGGCACCTACAGCATGACCTACACGGCCACCGTCGATACCGACGCGACCGGCACCGTGGGCAACAGCGTGGCGGCGAGCAACGGGCAGGGCATCGATGCGCCGCCGGTCTGCACGTCGTGCACGACCCAGCACAACATCGTGCCCGCGGAGATCGTGGTGACCAAGGGCGCCAACCCGGCGCCGGGCAGCACGGTGGCGCCGGAAGACCTGATCGAATACACGCTGACGGTGACCGTCGCGAACTCCGCCACGACCCAGGACCTGACCCTGGTCGATACGCTGGGCGCTGGCCTGACCTTCGTCGAGGTGACCGATGCCGGCGGATTCGACTGCAGAGATGCGCTGACCTGCGTGTTGCCGGCGGGGGCGGACGTGGATTCGCACACCGTCACCTACACGGCCAGGGTCGATGCAGGTGCAACCGGCACGGTGGGCAACAGCGTGGTGGCGAGCAATCCGCCCGGCGGCGATCCCGACCCGGCCTGCGCGACGTGCACGACCGAGCACATGATCGTGCCGACCGAAACCACGGTGACGAAGGCCGCCAGTCCGGCGACCGGCAGCACCGTGCTGCCCGGGGACACCATCGAGTACACGCTGACGGTGGCGGTCGCCAGGTCCACCACGACCGAGGACATCACCTTGGTCGACACCCTGGGCGACGGCCTGACCTTCGTCGAGGTGACCAGTGCCGGTGTGTTCCAGTGCAGCGGTGGGCTCGACTGCACGTTGCCGGCGGACACCGCGGTCGGTTCCTACCAGGTCACCTACACCGCCACGGTCGACCCCGATGCGACCGGTACCGTGGGCAACACCGTGGCGGCGAGCAACGACCCGCAGGGTGCCGATCCCGAGCCGACCTGCGTGACCTGCGCGACCGAGCACAGCATCGAGCCGGTCGCCATCACGGTGGTCAAGTCGGCCGATCCCGCGGCGGGTGCCGAGGTGCGCGTCGGCGACACCATCGCCTACACGGTGGCGGTCACCGTGGCCAACTCGGCGACCACCGCCCCGTTGACGCTCACCGACAACCTTGGCGCGGGGCTGGCCTTCGGCGAAGTCACCGACACGGGCGCGTTCATCTGCTCGGGCACGCTCGAATGCGCGCTGCCCGCCGGTACCTTGCCGGGACTCTACGAAGTGGCCTACACCGCCACCATCGGCGCGGACGCGAAGACGCAGGTCAGCAATCAGGTGGCCGCGGCGGGTGGCGGCGGGGACACGCCCGATTGCACCAGCTGCAGCGTCGAGCACTTACTGGCCGACCCGAAGATCACCATTTCGAAGTCGTCCACTCCCGGTTCCGACGCCGAAGTCGGTATCGGCGACACCATCGAGTACACGCTGACCGCTCTGGTGGAGAACTCGGCCACGCTCGACGATGCGTATCTGGTCGATGCGCCGGGTTTGGGCCTGGAAATCGGAACACTGCCTGCCGGCTGCACCCGGTCCGGCGATGGGTTCCGCTGCCTGCTGCCCGCGGGCACCGTGCCTGGCCGCGCCACCTTTACCTATACGGCGATCGTCGGCGCCGATGCCGGCGACACCGTCGTCAACCTGCTCACCGGCGAGTCCGGCGGCCAGGTGCCCGAGTGCGACGTGTGCGAGATCACGCACAAGGTCATCGACGACACCTCGCTGCGCATCACCAAGGCCGTCAGTGCGCGCACCACGAAGATTGGCGACCTGCTGCGCTACACGCTGACGATCGAGAATGTCGGCGCGCGCAACCTCATCGGCGGAACGGTGCTCGACACGCCGCCGGCGGGCTTCGTCTACGTCGACGGTTCGATGTCGGTGGTCGATGGCGACGGCGCTTTCACGCTCTCGCCGGGCCTGTCGCCGCTACGCATCGAAGGCCTGGATATCGCGGTCGGCGAACACGCCACCGTGGCCTACCTGCTGCGCGTCGGCGCCGGCGTGCGGGCGGGCGTGTACATCAACGAGGCAGTCGCGATTAACGCAAGCGACGATCCGGTCTCCAATGTCGCGACCGCGCAGGTGGCGGTCGAATCCGATCCGCTGCTCGACGACAGCCTGGTGTTCGGCACCGTCTTCGACGACCGCGACGCAGACGGCTGGCAGGACAACGCCGGGCTGGATGGCGTGCACGTGCAGGGTGGCTTCAGCGCGGATGCCTACATCGCGGGCACGACCACGGTCGACCGCGGGCGGGGCGCCGTGCCGCAAGCCGATGCCAGTGCGCCGCTGCTGCATGGCATCGACATTGGTGCGATCGCCGGCCGCGAATCCATCGCCGATACCAGGGCCGTGCAGCAGGTGGTGATCCGCCAACATCTGCGCGAGCCGGCGTTCACCGATGATTTCGTGCTGACCAGCGACCAGGGGCTCACCTTGCGCATGGACGCCGAAGGCAACACCGCCATCGAGCGCAGCGGCGATGTCGCCAAGGACATCGGCGCGGGTGAGCCGGTGGTCGAGCGCAGCATCTCGCGCGTCGAGGGTGGCTACGAGGTCGCCTACTCCATCGGCAATGCAGGGATCGACGAACGCGGCATTCCCGGCGTGCGCGTTGCTTCGGTGGAAGGCCTGCTGATCGAGACCGACCAGTACGGCCGCTACCACCTGGTCGACGTGCAGGGCGGAGAAGGCGCGCATGGCCGCAACTTCATCCTCAAGGTCGATCCGGCCACGTTGCCGGCACAGACGGTGTTCACCACCGACAACCCGCTCGTGCGGCGGATCACGCCGGGGGTGCCGGTGCGCTTCGGCTTCGGCGTGCAACTGCCGGTACAGGAGATCCCGGGCTCGACCCAGGTGCTCGAACTGCAACTGGGCGAGGTGTTCTTCGCGCCGGGCAGCTCGGAGCTGCGTCCGGAGTACATGCCGGCGATCGCAAGGATGGCCGCGCAGGTCGACGTGCATGGCGGTGGCGAAGTGGTCATCACCGCGGAAGGCGGTGACGAACCGCTGGCCTTCGCCCGGGCCGAAGCGGTGCGTGACGCGCTGGTCGCGAAGACCGGCGAGGACGCGGCGGCTGCCCTGACCGTGTCGCTTCGCACCAGAGTGGACGACCCGCACTCGCTGGTCGCGATGATCGGCGGCAGCGAAACGCTGCTGGGGACGGTGCTGTTCGACACCGATCGCTCCACCATCCGGCCCGAATTCAACGGCCTGCTCGACAGCGTCGCCGGACGCCTGGAAGAAATGGGGGGAGGCGTGGTCGGCATCGTGGGCCACACCGACGTGCGCGCATCGCATGCGTACAACACGGCGCTCGGTCTGAGGCGCGCGCAAGCGGTGTTCGATGCGCTCGCCGGGCGACTGGGTCCGGAGGCGCGTGCGCACCTGCGCGTGGAATCCAGCAACGATCCGAACGCTCCCCTCGGGACGGAACAAAAGTGAGGGCCGGCGTGGACATGAAGATGAAGCTGCTCGACTACACCCTGATCGGCCTGCTGGCCGGCATGGCGCCCCAGGCCCTGGCCCAGGACGCCGCCGATGCCGCGCAAGGCGATGCGGCCATGCCGATGCCGGAACTGCTCGAAGAAGCCGAGGCATCCGGGATCGACTGCAGCGACGGCGCCTGCAGCACCGACGAAGGCCTGTTGTTCCAGTTGCGCACCCGGAGCTACGACGAGCCGGTGACCAGTGGGACCAGCGCGGCCTCCACGTCCGAGGCGCTGCAGCCCGACCGCCGCGTCAGCATCGGCCTGGAGCGTCCCGGCCGTGCCGAGGCGGTGGGGCGCTTCGTGGTGCACCTGCCCGGTGGCGGGGTGATCTGGGCAACCGAAGACCCGGCCCTGGGCGAGCCCGAGCTGTCGGTCTCGGCGCCTTCGATGGCCGGCTTCGACGGCAAGGCGATCACCGAACCTGTGCGCTTCTTCGTGCGCGGCAACTATCCGGCCTTCATCGACCGCATGGAAATCGCGGTGTTCCGCGCGACCGACGCCGACCTGATCGAGCCGATCGTACGGTTGCCGATCGATGTCGCGGCCGTGTCCGAGACGCAGTGGAACGGCGCGTTGCCGGCCAACGGGCGGTTCCGCGCGGGTGACGAGCTGATCTACGTGTTGCGTGCGTGGGATGCCGAGGGCAACTTCGACGAAACCCAGCCGCGCAAGCTGCAACTCGTGCGCCCGGACGAAGCCGAGCGCGCCTCGGTGCAGCGCCGCGAAAGCGTGGAGAAATCGCTCGGAACGTCGCTGGGTGCCGACCAGGCGCTCAGCCAGAGCCTGGTCGACGATGCCTTCTCCGGCAACGGGCTGCGCCAGCAGAACATCCCCATCTACGGCTCGCGTGTGCGCGTGCAGGGCCGCAACCTGCCCGAGGGGCGCGGCCTGCGCATCAACGGCGAGAGCTATCCGGTCGACCTGGAACGCAAGTTCGTCGCCGAATACCTTGAGCCGATTGGCAAGCACCGTTACCGGATCGAACTGGCCGGGGGTGAAGGCGAGCCGGTGGCGAACCACGCGTTGGAAGTCGACGTCACCGGACGCTATTTCTTCGGTGTCGGCATCGCCGACGTGACCGTGTACGAGAACAGCGCCAGCGGCGCCGGCAAGGACCTGGCGATGGGCGGCCGCGAGGACGACATCCTCAGCGACGGCCGGCTGGCCTTCTACGGCAAGGCCAAGTTCGACGGCAAGTACCTGGTGACCGCGCAGGCGGACACCCAGGAGCGGCCGCTGGAGGACCTGTTCGACGGTTTCACCCAGGCCGATCCGCAGGACATCTTCCGTCGCGTCGATCCGGACCTTTACTACCCGACCTACGGCGACGACTCCAGCACGTTCCGCGACGTCGACACCATGGGCCGCTTCTACGTGCGCATGGACTGGGACAAGAACGAGGCGCTGTGGGGCAACTTCGCCACCGGTATCACCGGCACGGAGTACGGCCAGTACAGCCGTTCGCTCTATGGCGCCGCGTTGAACTGGCGCTCGCGCGGTGCGAATGCCTGGGGCGCGCCCAACACCGAGCTGCGGGTGTTCGCCTCCGAGGCGCAGACCGCGCCGGGGCACAGCGAATTCATCGGTACCGGCGGCAGCCTGTACTACCTGCGCCACACCGACGTGCTGCCCGGCTCCGACCATGTGGTGCTGGAAATCCGCGACACCACCACCGGCCGTGTCGAGCGGCGGGTCGAGATGTTGCGCGGCGCCGACTACGAAATCGACGAACTGCAGGGTCGGATCCTGCTGACCCGGCCACTGGCGCAGGTGACCCGGGAGAACATGCCGACCATCACCCGCGACGCGCCGCTGGACGGACTGGAGCAGCGCCTGATCGCGGACTACGAATGGGTGCCCACCGACTTCGATGCCGACGAGGTCGCGGGTGGCGTGCGCGCCAAGCACTGGTTCGGCGACCACCTCGGCGTCGGCCTGACCCATGTCGACGAGAACCGCGCCGGCGAGGACTACACCCTGTCCGCCGCCGACCTGACGTTGCAGGCCGGCAAGGGCACCTACGTCAAGCTGGAGCACGCGCAGACCAAGTCGACCAGCGCGCCGGTGTTCTTCTCCGACAACGGCGGCCTCAGCTTCACCCGGCTCAACCCGGCCGGCACGCGCGAAGGCGAGGCCAGTTCGATCGAGGCGCGGGCCAACTTCCGCGAGCTCGGCTGGGCCGGGCGCGACATGAGCGCAGGCGCCTGGTGGCGCAGGGTCGGGCACGGCTATTCCATCTCGCGCTACGACACCGGCCAGGACATCGAGGAGTACGGCGCCGAGATGCTCGGCCAGCTGACCGACGACCTTGGCCTGTATGCGCGCTACAGCCGCGCCGAACGCGGCGTGGAAACCCTCACCCAGGCACAGGCGACGCTGGAGTGGCGGCTTGCCGAACACAATGCGCTGACTGCGGAAGTCCGCCGCATCGAGGAGCAGCGGGCGTCACTGCAGGCCGCCGGCATTCTCGGCGCGCTGCGCTACACCCATCGCATTGGTACCGCGCTGGATCTGTACGGCACCGCCCAGCTCACCCTGGACGACGACAGCGGCGCCTACGCCGACAACGATGCCTACACCGTGGGTGGGCGCTACAACTTCGCCAATCTGTCGACGGTCGGTGCCGAGTTGACCGACGGCGACCGCGGCCACGCGGCGCAGGTGAATGCCGAATACCGGGTGTCGCCGCAGCACAGCTTCTACGGCAACTACACCTTCTCGACGGACGACACCGCGTACGACCCGCTGTTCAACCCGTCCGCACGCAACGGCTGGACGCTGGGCCAGCGTTGGCGGCTGTCCGACCAGGTCAACGTGTTCAATGAAAGCCAGTTCCTCAAGGAGCGCAACGAGTCCGGCCTGGCCCATACCTTCGGCATGGACTTCTACCCGGGCGTGGGCTGGAACACCGGCTTCACCCTGAGCGACGGCGAACTGACCAACCGTAGCGGCGGCCAGGTGGATCGCCAGGCGATCAGCGTCAACGCCGGCCGCACTTCACCGGGTACCGACTGGAACAGCAAGCTGGAATGGCGCCGCGACAGCGGAGCCGAGCGCAGGACCCAGTGGGTGTCCACCAACCGGCTGGCGCACAAGCTCACCGAAAGCTGGCGGATCGCGGCGCGCTTCAACTACGCCGACACCGACGACGAGATCAATCCAGCGGCGGGCGCGAAGTTCATCGAAAGCAGCCTCGGCTTCGCCTACCGCCCGTGGAACAGTGACCGCTGGGGGGTGTTCGGTCGTTACAGCTACCTGTACGACCTGGCCACGCAGGGCCAGGTGGGCGGCACGGATTACGACCAGAGGACCCAGGTGCTCTCGCTCGAAGGCGTCTACCGCATCGACCAGTCCTGGGAAGTGGCCGGCAAGCTGGCGCGGCGCGAGGGCGAGATGCGCTACGGACGCGGCACCGGCGCGTGGTTCGATTCGGCGACCACGTTCGCGGCCGGGCAGCTGCGCTACGACCTGCCCCGGAAGTGGCATGCGCTGGCCGAATACCGCTGGCTCGACGTCGACGATGGCGGTGCCCGCAGCGGTTGGCTGCTGGGCGTGGATCGCGACGTCACCCGGAACCTGAGGCTGGGCGTCGGCTACAACTTCACCGAGTTCAGCGACGACCTGACCGACTTCGATTACGACCACCGCGGGTGGTTCATCAACTTCGTTGGAAGCTACTGACATGGCTGCAATGGCACACGGGAACATCAAGACGACGGCGCGACTCGAGCTCCGCGATCCATGGGCGGCGACGCGCCGGCGCAAGAGGCGCGAGCTGGTTGCAGCCAAGACCATCGTCGCGCTGGTGGTGCTGTTCTCGGTGCTGCTGGCCGCATGGCCGGCGCATGCGGTGGATCGCGAGTTCCAGGCGCGCTTCCACACGACCAAGCCCGGCGACATCATCGCGATCGGCAATGTCGTCCTGAACTGCGCTCCGTACAACGACACCTCGAATGCCGACTGCAACGCGACGCGCGTGCACGGGTTCCCCACCGGGGGACAGAACAACAACGACTTTCCGGCACGGTACATAAAGGTCGATCCAAGCGGCCCCGGCAGCAACAACAGCCGTGCAACGCTGTCGATACCGACCGGCGCGACCGTGGAATTTGCAGGTCTTTATTGGTCCGGCGCGCTGGCTAATGGAGTGGGTACCAGGGTCAGCGTGCGGACGCCCGGCCAGACGACGTACAACCTGGTGAATGCTGATCAATCGGACAGCAGTACGGCGGCTAACCTCGTCGTATACCAGTCTTTCGCCGACGTGACCGACATCGTAAGTACGGCAGGCAGTGGCGACTACTACGTCGGTGACATCGAGACCCTCTCCTTCGGGATAAATACCTGGGCCGGATGGAGCCTGGTGGTGGTCTACACCATGCCGGGGCTGCCGCTGCGCGATCTGGCGGTGTTCGACGGTTGGAAGTATGCGACGACATCTGGTGCGGCGACGGACGTCCCGGTAAGTGGTTTCACGACACCGCTGAGCGGTCCGGTAGCCTCGCGGCTCACCGTGCTCGTCTGGGACGGCGATCGCGCCGATACGGAAACCGGCTCCAGCCTGGAGTTCGGCCCGGACACGGCCAACCTGAGCCCGGTGTCCAATGCGATGAATCCCGCGAACAACTTCTGGAACAGCACCATCAGCATTGATGGGGCGCTGGTCACGTCCGGCATGATGCCCAACTACCTCAACACTCTGGGCATGGACCTGGACGTCGTGGTCCCCGCCGTGCCGCTCCCCAACGGGGCCACGTCGGCGGTGGCGCGCTTGCGCGGCGGCGGAGACGAATCGATTTACATCGGCATGGTGGGCTTGGTCAACGACGCCTACCTGCCATCTCTGGAGGACCGCCTGAAGACGTCCGAGGTTGAGGATGCCTCCGGGAACCTCCTCCCCGGCGGCGTGCTCACCTACACCATCAATGCCATCAACAACGGAACCGACGATGCCAGCAGCGTCGTGGTCACCGACGAGATTCCGGAGGGGACGACTTATGTGCCGGGCAGTCTGGAGATCCTCAGCGGTGGCGGTGCCACGGGCGACATGAGTGATGGCGCCAACGACGACCAGGCGGACTATGACAGCGCCAACAGGCGCGTCGAGTTCCGCGTCGGCGCCGGTGCCGGGACGGGCGCTGGCCAGGGCGGGACGCTCGCGCAGGGCGCGACGCTCCAGGTGCGGTTCCAGGTGCGCGTGGACGACGACACCGACGTCGGCGACATCGTCAGCAACCAGGCGCTGTTCGACTACTTCGCCGAGCAGCTGCAGACGACCATCCAAGACGAAAGCGATGCCGATCTGTCGACCCCCGAAAACGAGCCGACCATCGACGAGGTCGTGGGCCGCGACGCCGATCTTGCGGTTACCAAGACCGCTTCGGCCAATTCGGTGGGCAACGGTGGAACGGTGGAATACACCATCGTTGTCAGCAACAACGGCCCCGAAGCCGGCGACAACGCCGTCGTCCACGACCCGGCGGTGACGGGGATCGATTGCGCCGCGGCCACGCTGTCCTGCGCGGCCGACGGCGGTGCAGCCTGTCCCGCGGCCCCGACCGTCGTCCAACTGCAGGCAGCCCCTGGCTTGGTCATCCCGACACTGCCCGGCGGCGGCCAGGTCACGCTCCGCATGGCCTGCACGCTGAGCGTTCCGTAGCAGGATATCGACTACCAGGCCGGCGACGGCTTCAAGACCGCCAGCTTCGGTGCGGGTGCGCGTTGGCGCCGGTAGCCACCGGCAACGATGCCCAGCAAGGCTCGGCATTGGCACCGCACGCGCCATTCCCACCGCAATAAATGCGAATGGGGTCTCGGGCGGCCAGTGCTCTACTGGGCAGAATAAGGTTGGGGAAGCATCCGAGGGGGCAGGGGAGGGAATGCAGCTGGTCTTCCTGATCATCGGCCTGCTCGTCGCATGCGCCCCGGCGGTAGCATCGTCGAACGCGGTGCTACCCCGCCACACCATGGTGCCGACCGGGTTCACCGGCGACGACGGTCTTCCGCAGGCGGGAGTGACCTCCATCCTCCAGACCCGTGACGGGTATCTTTGGGTCGGGACCTTCGGTGGGCTGGCGCGCTTCGACGGATCGGCATTCAATATCTTCAGGGATTCCCCGAATCCGGATTCGCGGGACCAGGAGGACACCTCGCATGAGGGGCCGTCCAGCAACCGCATCCTGGCCCTGTATGAAGACGACCAGGCGCGTTTATGGATCGGAACGCAGGATGCCGGCTTGAGTGTCTTGGAGCACGGCACGTTCCGGCATCTGTCGATGTGCGGCGGTACTTGCGGGGTCGCCGGCATCCTGCAATCGACGGACCGGACGATATGGTTCGCGACCAGTGCAGGCCTCTACACGCTGGCCCCGGACGGGCGGCGTGCGATTCGCTTCCATCCGCCTGGCCCGGCTGGTTACGACCAACTCCTGGTCGAGGGCAGCGACGGCCGCATCTATATCGGTGGGAGCGGGGGCTTCCATGTCGTGGTCGGGCACGGGCTCCAGGCCATCCCGCTGCCGGAAGGTGCCGGGGAGGTGAGCGTCCTGAAGCGCGACGGCGACGCGTTGCTGGTGGGAACCGAGCGCAGGTTGTACCGGTATCGCGCGATGGATGGACGTTGGACTCCCCTGGACGTGGAACAGCCCGGCTATGCCACCCGGGATGCGAATGGCCGATGGTGGGTGACCCAGGGGCCCTGGGGCCTGATGCGCGAAGACGAAACAGGTGCATGGCACAGGGTGCCCGAGCTTTCGGGCAAGGGCATCAGCAGCCTGTCGAGCGACGACGAGGGAAACCTGTGGGTTGGCAGCGCCAGCAAGGGCCTGCTGCGGGTACGGGCATCATTGTTCGGCCTGCTATCGGCGCCGCAACTCGGCGAGGAGAAGGTGGCCGGACGGGCGGTGGTCGCCGACGGGCACGGTGGCCTCTGGTTCGGGGTCGCTTGCGGCAACCTCTACCATTGGCGCCAGGACGGCAGCATGCGGGCGCTGCCGATCCGGCAGGCGTTGGGAAACGACTGTGTCTACAACCTGTTGCTCGATCGTTCCGGCGTGCTGTGGGCGGGAACGGTTTCGGGCGTCCTGGCGCGGATCGCCGGAGATGAGGTCACGCGTGTCGCTGCCTGGCCCGGCGTTCAGGCCGTCCATATCTCGCAGGACGACGAGGGACGCTACTTTGTCAACATGCAACTGTCGACGTACCGGTTGGATATCGACACCGCAGGACGCATTGTCGGGCGGCATCGCATCGCAGCCCTGGACGGGATGGGCATCAACCGGGTGATCCCGGCCGTGCATGGGGGGAACTGGTTCGTCGGCGATCACGGTGTGCTGCGGATGGTCGGCGACAAGGTCGTCGAGCGGTGGACGCCGCGGGAGGGGCTGTCTTCCCGCTTCGCCCGCGCATTGTACGAGGACAAGGCCGCCAACGTGCTCTGGATTGGCACCTATGGCGGCGGCCTCAATCGCATCAGTAACGGACAGGTGAATCACTACACCACCCGCAATGGCCTGTCGGATGACACGGTGTCGTGCATCCTGCCCGACGACAGTGGCCGCTTGTGGCTGGGAGGCAACCAGGGTGTGGCCCTGCTGCCGGCACCAGAGCGCGCGGGCGCCGGGATCGAGTCCGTGGGATACGCGACGAATGACGGGCTGGTGCCCTCCGAGGTGAACGGAGGAATGTCGTCCCCCTGCCATCGCGATGCACGAGGCAGACTCTGGTTCTCCATGGTGGAAGGTTTTGCGGTCGTCGACCCCGCGGATGTGCCGGATACCCGGCCTGCACAATTACGACCCTACATCGAGCAGGCGGGGGTCTCCGGGACGACACGGGATATCACCGGATCAACGCTGACGTTGCAGCCCTTCGCGCGCAACCTGGAAATCCATTACACCGCGATCAACCTCAGCCGGCCCAGGGAAACGCGTTTCCGCTTCCGTCTTGCAGGGTTCGACCGCGACTGGGTCGACGCCGGCCAGAACCGCAGCATCCTCTATCCGTCGATTCCCTGGGGAGAACATCTGTTCGAAGTCGAGGCCCGAACCGCGGGCGGTCGTTGGTCCCCGGTTCCGGCGCAACTGAGGATCGTGCATCCGCAGCCGTGGTACCTGCGGCCATGGATTTGGACCCTGGCGACGTTGATGGGCCTGTTGGTGTTGGTGGGAAGCACCCAGTTGGAGGAGCGCCAGCAGCGTTCGAGGCGTGGAGTTGCAACACGATGGGTCCGGCGAGCCGGTAGATCGATGCTTCCCCGTGTGCTTCGGCTCAGCCTGTGGCGTGCGATGGGACGCGGTTGGCCTGGGCGGCCCGCAATATCTCCGCCAGTTGGTCGCCCATGAGCGCCTTGTGCAGCCGCTGGATGCGGGGGTCGTCCAGATCGTCGGAGGCGTGGTCGGAGACCAGTGCCAGACGTGCCTTCGGAAGCATTCTCCCCATCTCGCGGAGCAGGATCGCCGCGTTTGCATCGGGCATGACACGGTTGGTGATCACCACGTCGAAGGCGGCTGATTGAAGCGCGTGTGAGATGGCTTCGTCGGCATCGGCGACCTGGACCAGGCTATAACCTTGCGACGCCGCCAATTGCGAGAGCTCCGGATCGACGCCGACCAGCAGGATTCGCAATGTTTGCACCCCGGCTTCGTGCGGAACGGTGTCCCGGGTCGCGAGCGGCAAACGGATTAGGATTCGGGTTCCTTGTCCGGGCGCGCTGTCGATGTCCATCTCGCCGTCGCTGTCGGCGACGAATCGCTGCACGATCGCCATGCCGATGCCGGTTCCTTTTTCCTTCGGCTTGGTCGTGAAGAACGGTTCGAACACGCGGGCCAGCACACCCGGCGCCATGCCGACGCCGGTGTCCTCGATGTTGATCAACGCATGGTCTCCGCTGGTTTCTACGGACAGGTCGAACCGTCCGCCCCTGGGCATCGCATCGCAGGCGTTGCCGATGATGTTCAACAGGCTCAGCTCCAGTTCGTCGCGGTCCGCTCTGACCAATGGTCCGGGTTGGGGAAGATCCAGCCGCACCTCGATATTTGCACCGAACATCGGCAGGATCAGCGGTCGCGCCTCGTCGATGGCAACAGCGAGGTCGAACGTCGATACATGGTGGACCTGGGTGCGGCTGAAACTCAGCAGGCGGCGGGTGACCACCGCGCCACGACGCGCCGCTTGGCGAATGCCCGGCAGGATGGTCTCGACGGAGCCGCGGTGCCGGCTGGACGTGGCAAGGCCGAGGATCACGCTCAGGATGTTGTTGAAATCGTGGGCGACACCGGTCGAAAGCCGGCCGATGGCTTCCATCCGTTGCGTCTGCAGCAGCCGCGCGAAGGCAAGCTCCTTCTGCTCGATCTCCCTCTCGAGCTCCACGCTGCGCTGGATCGCGCGCTGTGACGACAGGATGAGGCGATCCAGAATTACCGCCAGGACGAGGAAGTTCATCGCGGACAGGAACAGCGCCGGTAGCACGGCGGATGTAGCTGCGGCGTTTGTGGCGTGCGCCATGTCGACCCACGCACCGATCCCCAGCGCGATGGCGTTGGCCAGGGCCGTCCACCACACTGCAGCCCTTCCCAGCAGCAAGCCCGCGAACAGCAGCGGCATCAGGTGTGTCATCTGCAGGCTGGACTGCGCCTGCAAACCATAGCTGGCGTAGCTGAGCCAGATCAACGTCAACCCGCCGATCACGGTGAGGCTCGCCGAAAGGCGGAAATATCCCCGGCGCGACAACAACACGCCAGACCAGGCAACGCTTGCGATCGCCAAGGCGCCCAAGGTTGCGGTGCGCCCCGCAGCACCTGCGGTGACATGGGACGTGATCGCCATCGACAAGGCGGCAACGCCTGCGATGAAGAGCACGGTTTCCAGCATCAAGGCATTGCGTCGGTCCTGCGCCGTAACGGAAGGTCGCCTCCGCATCCAGTCGAGGAGGCGTTGCCACAGCGTCGGCGGCGACGCATTGGCGATCATCCGTGTTGGCAACGATCGTGCTGGCGGTGAGGCGGGATTCCGATGTGGCAATCAGCCGGAAATGCTGGAGTCCGGCAGATTGAAATTCGGAAATCCGTCACGTTTATGGCCACCTGGCATGAAGTGCGTCACATTGACGCGCGGTGGTCCATTTCCGCGTTGGTTGGCTTCGTCTCTGCGAAAAGTCGCAGGCGCCATATCCCCGGCGGATATTCTCACGTCTGGTGATCCAAGTGAACTTCGGTGCGTCAGGCCCTGCGATTTCAACGGTGACGGGTTCACGCCCGGCACGACATCGTCAGTGTGATTCGGGCTGCAAGCTCATGCGCTCAAATGCGCCGCGCAGGCAGCATTTTCCGACTGCGCCGACGCGCATCGGTCGTCAGGTCATTCATCTGGCGATATGACTGGATTCACCCGGCCAACGACGCGTTGTCGATGACGAAGCGGTACTTCACGTCGCCCTTCATCATCCGCTCGTAGGCGGCGTTGATCTCGTCGGCGCGGATCATCTCGATATCGGCCACGATCCCGTGCTCGGCGCAGAAATCCAGCATCTCCTGCGTTTCCGGGATGCCGCCAATCAGCGAGCCGGCCAGGCTGCGACGCTTCATGATCAGGTTGAACACCTGCGGCGACGGATGCGGCGTGGCCGGTGCGCCCACCAGCGTCATCGTGCCGTCGCGCTTGAGCAGCGCCAGGAAAGCGTCCAGATCGTGCGGCGCGGCCACCGTGTTGAGGATGAAGTCCAGGCTCCCGGCCTGCGCCGCCATTTCATCCGGATTGCGTGAGACCACGACCTCATCCGCGCCAAGCGCCCGGGCCGCGTCGCGCTTTGGTTCCGACGTGGTGAATGCCACCACGTGCGCGCCCAGCGCATGCGCCAGTTTGATGCCCATGTGGCCCAGCCCGCCGATGCCGACCACGCCGACTTTCTGCCCAGGCCC
This sequence comes from Lysobacter sp. F6437, assembly GCF_052547215.1. Taxonomy (NCBI): domain Bacteria; kingdom Pseudomonadati; phylum Pseudomonadota; class Gammaproteobacteria; order Lysobacterales; family Lysobacteraceae; genus Lysobacter; species Lysobacter sp. F6437. The sequence goes on along the minus strand of NZ_JBQWRB010000001.1, from coordinate 1,595,418 downwards.
AACCTTCCAGTGGCGCAGCGGCGACCAGGTGGTGATGCCCGCGCACAGCAGCGGCGCCACGGCAGCCAACTGGTCCTCGGCATGGCGGATGCGCAGTACGTAGCGCTGGTCCACCACGATCTGCTGCGAGTAGCCGCCCAGGGTATGGCCGGGCGCATCCGCGGTGCGGCCGTTGTAGGTGCCGACCATCTGGTTGCAATAGTTCTCCAGCCCGTCGGCGCACTCGGCGCAGTGCTTGCAACTGTCGACGATGCACCCCACGCCGACCAGGTCACCGGGCTTGAAGCCGGACACGTCGCCGCCGACCGCGGACACGCGACCGACGATCTCGTGGCCCGGTACGCAGGGAAACAGGGTGCCGGCCCATTCGGCGCGGACCTGGTGGATGTCCGAGTGGCACACGCCGCAATAGGCGATGTCGATCTGCACGTCGTTCGCACCCGGGGCGCGGCGGGTGATGGACATCGCTTCAAGCGGTTTGTCGCCCGCGTGGGCGCCGTAGGCTTGGATGGTCATGGTGCTTCTCCTGATGAATATGCGTGACTCAGCGGCCCATGAACGATACGCCAGCAGTCCCATCGTGGCGGTCATCCAGGTGTCGAAGTCGCATGCTAGGATCGGCGCCGAAGGGGAGTAGCTCCCAATCGCTGTCGCCGTCATTACGAGCGCTCCAAGCTCCGGTGCAGCAGCAGGTCCGCCAGCGATTTGGCGGGCCTGCGAGCAAGACCTTCGCCGTTCCACGGCGAAGGCGCGTCTGTTCGATGCATCCTGGCCATGGCCCAACCCGCAACGCGGCTTTCCGCGCGGCGCGGGACCCTGTGCAGTACCCATCGAAGAGATTCCCATGGAAGCCCTGGCCAACCCCGAAATCTGGATCGCCCTTGCCACGCTGACCGCGCTGGAACTGGTGCTCGGCATCGACAACATCATTTTCATCTCGATCCTGGCCGGCAAACTGCCACCCGAGCAACGCGATAAAGCCCGGCGTGTGGGCATCACCCTGGCGGCGGTCACGCGGCTGGGCCTGTTGCTGGCGATAGCATGGATCATCGGGCTGACCGCGCCGCTGTTCTCGCTGTTCGGCCACGCGTTTTCGTGGCGCGACCTGATCCTGATCGGCGGCGGGCTGTTCCTGATCGGCAAGGCCACCCACGAGATCCACCAGAAGCTCGAGGGCGCCACAGAACAGGTCACGATCGGCGCGGCGACAGCCACGTTCGGCAGCGTGATCGCGCAGATCATGCTGCTCGACATCGTGTTCTCGCTCGACTCGATCATCACCGCCGTGGGCATGGTCGACGAGCGCTGGGTCATGGTCACTGCGATCCTGATTTCGATCGTCTTCATGCTGGCGTTCGCCAGGCCGATCGGCGACTTCGTCGAGCGCCATCCGACAGTGAAGGTGCTCGCCCTGAGCTTCCTGATCATGATCGGCCTGGTGCTGATCGCCGACGGCTTCGGCCAGCACATCCCGAAGGGCTACATCTACGCGGCGATGGCGTTCTCGGTGTTCGTCGAGTTGATCAACCTGTGGATCCGGCGGCGCGCGAAGCAGCAGGTCGAGCCGGTCGCGCTGCACGAGAAGTACTCCGACGGGTGACGTGGGGCCGCGCGGCACGCAGGCCGTGCCGCGCCGTTGACACTCTGGCGGTCAGAATCCGCCGATCCCGACGGAGGCGAACGCGATGGTGGAACCGCTCGACTGCGCAATCATCGGCGGCGGCCCGGGCGGGTTGACCGCCGCGATCTACCTGGCCCGCTTCCGCCGCAGCAGCGTGGTGGTGGATGCGGCCGCCAGCCGCGCGCGCTGGATCCCGGAGAGCCACAATTGCCCGGGCTTCCCGACCGGTGTGAGCGGCCGCGACTACCTTGCCCGGCTGAAGTTGCAGGCACGCGCTTGCGATGCGCGCTTCGAGTCGGGTGAAGTGACGGCGATCCATCGCGACGGCGAGCTTTTCAGACTCGCCGGAATCGACGGGATCAGCGCACGCAAGGTAATCCTCGCCACTGGTTGCGAGGACGTCATGCCATCGGTCGCCGGACTGGCGGATGCGATCGACTGCGGCGCGATCCGGCTGTGCCCGGTGTGCGACGGCTTCGAGGCGATCAACCACGACATCGCGGTGTACGGTCCGCTGGCCCAGGCCGCCGACCATGCGCTGTTCATCCGTACTTTTTCCCGGCGCGTCGTGCTGGTTCCGACCGACGACCACGACGATCCACGGGCGCGTTCGCGACTGCGCGATGCCGGGGTGGCGATCACCGCTGTCGGCCGTGGCATGCGGTTCGACGGATCGCGCTGCAGTTTCCTGCTGGACGACCGGCGGCGCGCGTTCGACGTGGTCTATTCGATGCTGGGCACGCGCCAGAACGCGGGTCTGGCCACCGCGCTCGGTGCGGCCACTGACGACGAGGGCGCATTGCTGGTCGACCACGACCTGCTGACCAGCGTGCCCGGCCTGTACGCGATCGGCGACGTGGTCAGCGCACTCAACCAGATCGCCGTGGCGACCGGCCACGCGGCCATCGCCGCCACCCACGTGCACAACGCGCTGCCGCCCAATCGGGCATAGCGCCGGACGCCGGCGTCGCACCCGGGGCGATCGCCTGCCGCACGGTACGGGATACGCCATCCCGCCAGCATGGCTTTTCCACGCGGGTCGCTGCGCTTAGCCTTTGGACCCCGTGCCGAGCGAGTCCGCCATGTCCAGCAGTATTTCGATGTATTCCGCTTCCATTCCTGTCTTCATCCGTGCCTTTCGTGGCCTCGACCACGTACTGCGACTCGGCGAGGCGCACGCGCTCGAGCGCGGCAGTGATCCCCGCGAGCTGCTGCAGGCCCGCCTGGTGGAAGACATGTTCCCGCTGGTGCGGCAGGTGCAGGTCGCCACCGACATGGCCCGCAACGGCGCGTCGCGCCTGGCTGGCCGGGACGTGGTGTCGGTGCCGGACGACGAGACGGACTTCGACCAGTTGCATGTGCGGATCGCGCGAACGACCGCGCACCTGGAGGCCTTCGCGCCGGCCCGGATCGATGGCTCGGAATCGCGGCCCATCACACTCAGGGTCGGCGATGCCGAAATGGCGTTCGAGGGCCGCGACTACCTGCTGGGATTCGTGCTGCCCAACCTGTACTTCCACGTGACCACCGCCTACGCGATCCTGCGACAGGCCGGGGTGCCGCTGGGCAAGCCGGACTTCTTCGGCCGGGCGATGCCGACCCGGCCTGGGTCGACCTAGCCGGCGGTGGCGACCGGTTTGCGCCGGAAGCGATAGATCACCGCGCCGACCAGCAATGCGATCGCGCCGGCAACCAGGTTCTCCAGCTTCGCGCTGGCCAGCAGCCCGATCGACAGCAGCAGCGCGACCACCGGGATCAGCGGCCCGCCCGGCAGCCGCATCGCGCCGGGCTGGTTGCCGTAGCGCTTGTGCAGCACCAGTACCGAGGTCGCGGTGCCGATGTAGGTGAACAACCGCGCGACCACCGACAGCAATGCCAGTTGCACGAACGACCCCGTCAGCGCCAGCGCCAGCGACAGTGCGCCGAGGGTGAGGATCGCGACCGTGGGCGTGCGGAAGCGCGGGTGGATGTCCGCCAGCGCGCGCGGCCCGTAGCCGTCCATCGCCAGCGCGTGCAGGTAGCGTGGCCCGAGCATGATGGTGTTGCTGTTGGTGCCGAGGATCGACACCGTCGCGCCGACCGTGAGCACCAGCGCCAGCCAGCCACCGCCGAAGCGGGCGGCGGCGTCGGCCAACGGCGTATGCGACTCGGCCAGCCCCGGCAGCGTGCCCAGCGCGACCCACTGCACCGCGAAGTAGACCGCGGTGACCGTGGCGATCATCGCCAGCAGCGCGAACGGAACGTCGCGGCGCGGGTTGCGGTACTCGCCGGCGGCGGCGGGCAGGTTCTCGAAGCCGGCATAGGCGAACAGCAGCAGCAACGCGGCCTGGCCGAGGTCGCCCAGCGGCAGGTCGAACACCGAGCCCGCCGCCAGCGGTGCCGCCATCGCGGTGTCGACGAACATCGCGCCGATGCCGATGAACATCAGCAACGGCACCAGCTTGGCGATCGCCAGGAACACACCGGTGCGCGCGGCCGCGCGCACGCCGACCACGTTGACTCCGACCAGGAATGCCAGCGAGCCCACCACGATCGCGATCCGTATCGCGCCACTGGCGGCGCTCGGCCAGAAATGCGTGACCGCTTCGGCCAGGCCGTTGCTCAGTGCGGCGGCGCTGGCGATGCGGGTCAGGAACAGCATCCAGCCGACCTCGAAGCCGATGAACGAACCGAAGGCCTCGCGGGCGTAGAGATAGCCGCCGCCCGGATCGTCGAAGTAACTGGAGGCCTGCGCGTAGCACAGCACCAGCAGGCTCACCGCCAACCCCGCCAGCAGCACCGCCCACAGGCTGGACGGCCCGAGCAATGCGGCGGCCGCGGCCGGCAACAGATAGATGCCGCTGCCGATGACGTCGTTGAGTGCGAGGCCGAACAACTGCCAGCGGCTGACCGCGCGGACCATGCCGGGCTCGCCGGCGGGGACGGGTGCGGCCGCGACGGGCGCGGTGGACGATGTCGATGGGCTCACGCATTTCCCCGGGCGAGTGGCTGCGGGCCAGATTGCATGATCGGGCGGCCAGCGTCCAACCATCCAGCAAAAAAGCCACCGGGAGGGCCGGTGGCTTCGGGTCGTGTTGCAGGCAGGCGCGCGATCAGAAGTCGAAGCGGACCTGCAACTGGGCCAGGTCGACCTCGCTGTCGTCGATCTCGAAGCGGCTGTACTCGCCGCGCAGCGCGACGTTGTCGGTGAACCGGTACTGCAGGCCGAGGCCGTAGGTCGGGTCATTGCCGCTGTCGTCGGCGAGCAGGCCCGGGACCGAGGCGTCGACGTTCCAGTCGTTGATGCCAGCCTTGGCGTAGCCGGAGAAGCTGTCGGTGAACGGCACGGTGCCGACCGCGACCAGGTAGGCCGCGTCACCTTCCAGCTTCGGGCCGGCCGAACCGAGCGGCTCGATCTCGCCGAAGTCGGCGTAACCCGCCTCGAGGCCGAAGTACGGGGTGAACTGGTAGCCACCAAACGCCGAGAACGCGGTGTCCTCGTCGTCCAGCGCGCCGTCGTCGATCATCGCCTGGCCGGCGCCGCCGCCGACATAGAAGCCGGGGCGCTCGTCGGCCTGCGCGCCGAGCGCGACGGCGCCAAGGGCGAGGGCGAGGATGCTGCGGGTAAGGATGTTGCGCTTGCTCATGTTGAACTCCTGGTTCGACATCGCTGCGTGGGGGAGGGGAGCGGCGATGTTGGCGACGGGTCCCGGCGACATGCCTGGACAGCCGTTGCTGCAGACAAGAGGTGGGGTCGTGATGGCGTTCGCAAAGCCCTGAATGCGGGGATGCAGCGTCCCGCGGCTGGAACATTCGGCACGCGCTGCAGGGCTTGCCTGATTCGCTTACCGTGTGCGCAGGCCGACAGACCCGTGACCATGAAGCCATTCAAACTCGCCGTCGCCGCGTTGCTCCTCGCCGTGCTGTCCGGCTGCGCCAGCACCCTGCCGCGCAACACGCTGGCGGAATGGCAGGCATCGCCCAACTTCGGGCCGCGCCGCGCGCGCGTGATCGTGTTGCACCACACCGCGATGGACAGTGCGCAGGCGGCGTTGCACGTGCTGCAGACGGAAAACTCCGGCGGTCCGGTCAGCTCGCACTACCTGATCGGCGACGACGGGCATCTCTACCAACTGGTGTCCGAGCAGTCGCGCGCCTGGCATGCCGGCGGCAGTCGCTGGGCCGGCATCAGCGACCTCAACTCGACCTCGATCGGTATCGAACTCGACAACAACGGCCATGAGCCTTTCAGCGAGGCGCAGCTGCAATCGCTGCTGGTGCTGCTGGAGGACATCGTCGAGCGCAACGGCATCCCGCCGCACCTGGTGGTCGGCCACGGCGACATCGCGCCGACCAAGAAGGACGACCCCAGCGTGTTGTTCCCGTGGCAGCGGCTGGCCGAAGCCGGTTTCGGCCTGTGGCCGCGTGACGTCCGCGCCGCGCCACCGCCGGGCTTCGACCCGTGGGCGGCGATGCGACTGGTGGGTTACGACCTGCGTGCACCGTCGGAGGCGCTGGCCGCATTCCACCGGCATTTCCGCGGCAGCGAGGAAACCACGTGGCTGCCCGGCGATGCGGAAGTCCTCTACGACCTGCAGTTGCAACTGATGGAGCTGCCGGCAACCGCACCAGCGCCGTTGTAGGAGCGGCTTCAGCCGCGAACCAGGACCGGGTTGTCGCAAGTGTGGCCGATCGCCTCGCAGCCCCGCCGTCTCCCGCGACCGGACGTATGACGATGGACGATTCCTGTTCGCGGCTGAAGCCGCTCCTACGGGATCGCGCTGGCCTGCTCCGCGCGCCCCGCACGCTTCGCAACCGTCCAGCCGATCAGCGCCGCGCACAGCAGCACCACCGCGGCGATCAGCAACGACGTCCCCGGATAGGCCACCCACGCATCCGGCCCGACCGTGACCGAGTACACCGCACCAAAGAACAGCGGCGACAGCACGCCCGCGATGCTCGCCACGCTCATGTTGGCGCCCTGCAACTGGCCCTGTTCCGACTCCGATACCCGCCGCGTCATCAGCGATTGCAGCGTCGGCATCGCCAAGCCCCACAACGCGTTGGGCAGCATCGCCAGGGTGAACCACCAGCCGTTCGGCGCCAGCCCCATGCAGGCGATGCCGAAGGCGCCGCCGAACAAACCGAACACCATCGTCCTGCGATCGCCCAGCCGCTTGACCACGGGCCCGGTCAGCACGCCCTGCACGACCATGTCGAGCGCGCCGACCAGCGCCAGCAGCAGCCCGACCTCCCACGCGCCCCAGCCGTAGCGGTAGCCGGCATACAGCACGAACACCGCGCTGAACACGTGGTGGGCGAAATACAGCAGGAAGTTGACCACCGCCAGCCCGGACAGCTCCGGATGCGAGCGCAGCAACCGCAATGCGCCGAACGGATTGGCGCGCTTCCACGAGAACCCCATGCGCTTCTCCGGCGGCAGCGACTCGGGCAGCACCAACGCGCCATACAGGAACGCCACGCCGCTCAACGCACCCGCGACCCAGAACGGCATGCGCGGCGAGATCTCGCCGAGTACACCGCCCAGCAGTGGACCGGCGACGAAGCCCGCACTGAACGCCGCGCCGATCAGGCCGTAGCCGCGCGCGCGATCCTCCGGCGCGGTGATGTCGGCCATGTAGGCGTAGACGGTGGTGAAACTCGACGAGGTGATGCCGGCGATGATCCGCGCCAGCGCCAGCCACCACAGGTTCGGCGCCAGCGCCATCAGCGCACCGTCGATCGCCAGCCCGGCCGCCGAAACCAGGATCACCGGGCGCCGGCCGTAGTGGTCCGACAGCGAACCGATCACCGGCGAGACCAGGAACTGCATGCCCGCCCACAACGCCACGAACACGCCGTTGATCACGCCCGCCTGCGCGTTGGAGCCGGTGAACTCCTCGATCAGTGCCGGCAGCACCGGGATCACGATGCCCATCGACAGGATGTCGAGCATCGCGGTGACCAGGATGAAGGCGATCGCGGCCTGGTGGCCGTGGAATGGACGCGACTGCATGCGTGTTTCCATTCGATAAAAGAGGCGCGATTGTGCACGTTTGCGGCGTGGGCCGTTGTGCCTCACTGCGGAAATCGGCCTGCGCAGGCGCATGCCGCAGGGCAGCATGAAACCTCCGGCGCGGGACTTGGGAAGCCCTTGAACGCGTGCTGCCGGTAAGCCCGTGGCACGACGGAGTGAAGCGGATGTTAGGTGCGAAAACGGTCATCACCAGTACAGCCGGTCCGGACCACTTTCCAGTCGCTGCGCCCTCCGCGCATGCATGGCCGTCCAGGAGGCACTCCATGAACACCCGTACCCGCAACCTGTTGATGGTTGCACTCGCCACCGCACTGGCTGCGCCGGTCGCGGTCGCGCAAACCGAAACCACCCAGCAACAACTCGACCGGCAGGACGCCGCCGAGGAGCTGCCGCCGCAGGTCAACCCGAACGAAACCGCCGACCAGCCGGTCGACCCGCGCCTGCCGGTTGCAGACGAGGCCGAGGATCCGATGAGTGCGGTCCCGCCACCCGCGCGCAGTGACGCGCAGTCCACCCTGCGCACCGACGTCGCGCCTGATCGCTGGACCCGGCTCGATGCCGATGCCGACGGCCGGATCAGCAAGGCGGAGAGCGCCGCCGATGCGGAGTTCAGCACCGGGTTCGCGGCAATGGACAGCGACGGCGACGGCTTCGTCAGCCGGGCCGAGTTCGATGCCGGGCAAGGCAGTGACCGCCAGGGTGTGGGCGACGACAGCATGGATCACGACGGCATGGACCACGAAGGCATGCACGACCGCGATCGCATGGACGATGACGGCACGGGTAACGACAGCATCGAGCCCACCGGAACCGAATCGGTCGACGATCGCGACGGAGGCTGAGCCGCGTCACCGGGCCTTGGCCCGGCCCCGGTCACGTCGTCGGTGGCGTCGTCCTCAGCCGGGCCGGGTCAAGCGCAGCAGGCGGCCGTCTTCGCCGTCCTCCAGCAACCAGATGTCACCGTCCGGTCCCTGCTCGACCTCGCGGATGCGCGCATCCATGTCGAAGCGTTCGGCTTCGCGCGCGTTCTTGCCGTCGAACTCGACCCGCACCAGCGCCTGCGATGACAGGCCGGCGATCAGGCCGTCGCCCTGCCAGTCCGGGAACGTGTCGCCGGAATAGATGGTGAAACCGCCCGGCGAGATCACCGGACTCCAGCTCAACGCGGGCGCGTTGAATTCCGGGCGGGAATCGTGGTCGGGGATCGGTCGACCGTCGTAGTGGTCGCCGTTGGACACGATCGGATAGCCGTAGTTGCCGCCGCGCTCGACGCGGTTGAGCTCGTCGCCGCCCTTCGGGCCCATCTCGATGTTCCACAACTGGCCCGTGGCATCGAACGCGATGCCGAGCGGGTTGCGATGGCCGAGCGACCAGACCTGCGCGGCCACCTCGCCGTCGTCGACGAACGGGTTGTCCGCGGGCACGCTGCCGTCGTCGTCGAGTCGCACGATCTTGCCGAGGTTGGATTGCATGTCCTGCGCCGGGTCGAACTTCTGGCGCTCGCCGGAGCTGATCCACAGGTGGCCATCCGGCCCGAACGCGATGCGATGGCCGAAATGCCCACGACCGGCCACCTTCGGCACCTGCCGCCAGATCACCTCCAAGTCCGACAACGCGCCGCCGCCCTGCTTGTCGAACGCCAACCGCGCACGCGCGACCGCGGCGCCGCGGATGTCGCCTTCGCCGGCTTCGGCGTAGCTGAGATAGACCAGTCCGTTGTCGGCAAAGTCCGGGTGCGGCACCACGTCGCCGAGGCCGCCCTGGCCGCCGTAATCGACCGCCGGTACGCCACTGACCTCGCCAGCCTTGCCGTCGGTGCCGAGCAGTTTCAACGTGCCAGCGCGCTCGGTCACCAGCAGGCGACCGTCGGGCAGGAAGCTCATCGCCCACGGTTCGTCGAAGCGTGCCACCTCGGTGGCCACGAATGGTCGGCCATCGGCCGCCAGCGCCGGGGCCGCGTCGTCTGCTCCGGCGGCCACCTGCGGGCCGGCGTTCTCGCTGCCGTTGCCATTGCCGCACGCGCACAACAGGGTCAGCGATACCGCTGCAAACAACACCGAACGATTCTTCACGCGGAGATCCTCAGGACATGGTCTTGCTGGTCTCGTACGGTAGCGTTGTTGCGCCGGCCGCGACAATCCGGGGTTCGATCGCGGTCAACATCTCCTTCTGCGCGTCGACCACCACCAGGATGTTGCCGGCCTCGATCTCGTCGTGGAAGTTGCGCCGGATCGGGTCGGGCAGGGACGAACCGACCAGGGCCGAGGCCCAGCACCCGACCACCGCTCCGGCCACCGTGGTGGCGGCGGCGCCGGCCAGGGTCACGCCCAGCGGAGGGATCGCCACCGCCACCAGCCCCGCGAGCAGGCCGGCACCGGCACCGTAGCCCGCACCGCGCGCGGCGGCAGGCATGAGGTCGGTGTCGGCTTCCTTGCGCTCGTTGGGGATCGACTCGACCTCGATGTCGGAGCGCGCGACCAGCAGGATGTCGTCGTCGTGCACGCCACCGCTGCGCGCGGCTTCCATCGCGAGTTCGGCGGTGGCGAGGTCGGGCGTACTGAATACGTGTCGCAGCTTCATGTTTCGCTCCTGTGTCGATCGCGGCGTGGCATCCCCCGAGGCCGACGAGGCGTGACGTGCAACCGCGCAGGCAGGGCGTCGAGGCCAGCTTTGCCCCGGACAGGTTATTCACGCGTGACGAAAAGCCCGGGCGTCCTGGATGCGCTTCCGACATGGGAGGCAAAACGCGTCCGCGTGAAGGTTTTGTTTCCGTTCACCGCGGCCCGGGCCTCACGAGTCCGCCGCCGGTCACGTTTTCCAGCCGAATCGGCATGCGCCTAGCGCCATGGGCCGAGGCGTTGGTTAAACCAACGTTGCCTTAACGGTTCGCACGCGGCATCCGTTCATGGCGCCGGCGGCAAGGTGCGAATCGTGCGGTGGCCCTCCCCCACGGCGGACCGCGCGGTTTTCACCTATTGGTTCCAACCTGTTCCCACTCGTTCCAGACGGAACTTCAGGAGATTTCTAATGAACAAGCATTCCCCCAAGTTGATCGCCCTCGCCCTGACCGCCGCCCTGGCCGCGCCGCTGGCGTTTGCGCAGGAAGCCGGCACCGAGGCGGAAGCCGCGACCGCTACCCCGACCGCGCAGACCGCCGCGCCGGCGGGCCAGGCCACGGCGCCTGCGAAGCAGAGCTGGGCCGATGTCGACACCGACAAGGACGGCGCACTGAGCCAGGCCGAAGCGGCCGCCGTGCCGTCGCTGGTGCAGGTGTTCGGTGAGGCCGATGCCAACGCCGACGGTTCGCTGACCGCCGACGAGTACAAGGCCTACGTCGCCAAGGTGCAGGCCGAGGGCGCCGCCGGTGGCAGCGCCGGCGCCTCGGGTCAGTAAGCGTTCGACCCGTCAGGCGTGACGGAAAGGAGGGCGGCCTTGGCCGCCCTCTTTTTTTATACTCGCCCGATGGATGACACCCGCAGCCTCGCGATGGTCGGCTTCGACGCCGACGACACCCTCTGGCGCAGCCAGGATTACTTCGACGCCGCGCAGTTGGAGTTCGAACGCATCGTCGGCGCCTACGTCGACCTCGCCGACAGCCGCGCGCAACAGCGCCTGTACGAGGTCGAGACCCGCAACATCGCGGTGTTCGGCTACGGCGTCAAAGGCATGGTGTTGTCGATGATCGAGGCCGCGGTCGAGCTGACCGCGGAACGCATCAGCGCCACCGACCTGCATCGCATCGTCGGGCTCGGCAAGGAGTTGTTACGGCATCCGGTCGAGTTGCTGCCCGGTATCCGCGATGCGGTCGAGACGGTCGCGCGCGACTTCGAAGTGGTGCTGATCACAAAGGGCGACCTGTTCCACCAGGAGGCCAAGGTCCGCGACTGCGGTTTCGCCGACCTGTTCCGCCGGATCGAGATCGTCAGCGAGAAGGACCCCGCGACCTATGCGCGCCTGCTCGCCGAATTCGAACTGCCGGCCCATCGCTTCCTGATGGTCGGCAATTCGCTGCGATCGGACATCGCGCCGGTGCTGGCGCTGGGCGGATGGGGCATCCACGTGCCGTACCACACCACGTGGGCGCACGAGGCCCAGGTCGACCTCGCCGTCGATCCGCCACGGCTGCGCACCGTGGTGCAGGCCGCGGACCTGCCGGCCGCGGTCGCCGAGCTCGCCGCGGTGGCGAGGCATAACCCCGGCTGAGCGTGATCGCGGCATGACGCCGCCATTAAAAACACGTTCACACGGGCTGACGCATGGTCGGTGCGTGCCCGCAGGAGCGGGCGAACCGAGGAGAAGCCCATGACCACCACTCTGTCCCGCTGGCTCGCCCCTGTCGTCCTCGCCGCCGGTTTTGGCGGCATGGCGATGATGCCGGCCCCGGCCCACGCCCAGAGCGGCGATGACCTGGTACGCGTGCTGGTCGACGTCGCCGACGTCATGTTCCGCAGTGGCACGCCGTACTACCGCCATGGCAACTACGGTCGCGACGATCGCCTGATCGTGGTGCGCGACCGCTACGGTCGCCCGGTCTACTATCGTCAGGTCCGTCGTGGCCACGACAACTACGACCGTTATCGCAACTACGGCCAGTACCGCAGCAGCCAGGTCCGCCGCGACGTCAAATGCAACAAGCACGGCAAGTGCAAGGCCAAGTACTACGATCCACGCTACGACCGCGACCGTTACGGCCGGTATGACCGCCACGACCGCAACGATCGCTATCGCTGGGAGGCCCGTCGCTGGCGGGGCCGCGACGACGATTGAGGCATCCGCGTCGATGTCGCTACCACCCTCGAAGGCACCGCACCCCGCGGTGCCTTCGTCGTTGTGCCGTCCCGCGCTGCAACATGAACCCCGGCAACCGGATCGGGTAGCCTTCGGCGCTACGCCATCGTCGAGCCCGAGCCCATGAACCTCCGCAAGATCCTGCTGTTCCCCGCGCTGGCCGCCGGACTGCTGGTAGTCGCTTCGCCGGCGCGCGCCGACGGCCTCATCGACTGCGAGCTGCACTTCAACCTGTCCGGCTGGTCGGTGTTCTACAAGACCGGATCGGGCAGCGGCACGGTCACCTGCGACAACGGCCAGAGCATGCCGGTCAAGATCGAGACCAAGGGCGGCGGGCTGAGCTTCGGCAAGACCCGGATCGAGGACGGCCTCGGCGAGTTCTCCGGCATCCATGACATCGACGACATCCTCGGTACTTACGCCACCGCCGAGGCCCATGCCAGCGCCGGCAAGGCGGCCAAGGCCCAGGTCATGACCAAGGGCGAGGTCTCGCTCGCGCTGGCCGGCAAGGGTGAGGGCTGGAGCCTTGGCGTGGCGTTCGGCAAGTTCGTGATCTCGCGATGAGCGCGTGGCCGTGCATGGATCCGTCTTTCTGAACGGACCGTGTTCGGGTTCGGCAGGTATTCACTGCGCCGACGCGACGATAGCGTCGTAACGCCCCGGCGGCACCGCAACCAGGAGAGACCCATGTCGAACCAACGCGCCCACGATCCAGGCATGCCCCGGTCCCGGATGCTCAAGAACCGGGTGTTCGCGTTCGCCGCTGCGATCGCCGCGCTCACCGGCGCCGGCAGCGTCGCCGCGCAGGATTTCAGCCTCGGCTGGAACCCCCGCAGCGGCGACGTCTGGATCGACACCCAGCTGAGCGACGTCAACCGCTATGGCAGCCGTTACCGCCAGCCGTTCGTCGACGAAATGGTGCGTTACTACGGCGCGCCGCGCGATCTGGTGAGCACCCTGCTGGTGGAGCGCAACTGGGCACCCGGCGATGTCTACTACGCCTGTGCGATCGCCCAGATCCTCGGCCGCCCGTGCCGCTACGTCGTCGACGTGTGGGAGCGCGATCACGGCCAGGGTTGGGGCAACGTCGCCAAACAGTTGGGCATCAAGCCCGGTTCGCCCGAATTCCACCGGCTCAAGCGCGGCTTCGTGCCGACCTACGACCGATGGGCCCGGCCGATCCGGATCGACGAGGACCTCTACCGCGATTACCCGGACCGGGCCCGCGCGATCCGTTTGCGCGTGGATGCGGAGCGTGGCCACGACAACAGCGGCGGGAAGGCCCACGGCAACAGCGAAAAGAGTGGCAAGGGCAATAGCGACAATCGCCGCAAGGGCAACAGCAACAGCAAGGGCAACAACGGGAAAGGCAACAACGGGAAAGGCAACAAGGGCGGCAAGGACTAGCGTCCCGGGCGCCCGTTACCCGTCAGTTGCCGAGCATCTTCAGGTACGCCCGGATGCGCCGGGCATTGGTGCCGACATCGCTCTTGCCGACCCGTGACACCGACCGCACGTCGACCCGACTGCCACCGCCATCGGGTTCGACCCGGATCACGACGTCGTCCTTGAAGCCGAACCACAGGGTGGTCGCGGTGGCTTCGATGCGGCCGCTGGCGGGATCGGTGGCGACGATTTCCCAGTCCATGTTGCGCGCGGTCGCCAGTGCGCGTTCAAACGCCCGGTCCGGAGCGAGTCCCATCCGGCGCGTCCGCAGGTCGGGGTAGGCCTCGGCCTGTGCCCGCGCGACATCGGGACCGCCGTACGCGGCGGGGTTGGGTGCGTCGGCGCGCAGCCGCAGGATCGCGACGAATCCGGGTGGATGCCGGGTGTCGGTGCTGATGTCGTGGATCGGCGGCACCTTCTTCGCCTGGCGCATCCCGTTCAACGGCACCAGCGCCACGCCGACGCCGATCACCAGCGCCCCCAGCAGCGCCGCGATGCCGGCGCGACGGATGCGCGGTACCAGCAGCATCACCAGCGCGACCGCGGCAGCCGCCAGCCCGGCGTACGCGGCCCAGCGCATCAGGCCGAAGCCGGTGCGGAAATCCCACCACTCCAGTCGCGTGCCCGGGCCGGCAACCAGCAACAGCAGCACGGCGAGGATGCTGAGCAGCAGGACGTAGCGGGTGGCGTTCATGGCGGTATCCATGCGTCGATGCGGTTGCCGCAGTGTGGCGCAAGGCGCGGCCGGAGGCGAAACCTCCGGCCAGGCCGCCAGCGTCCTCCCTGAGTGCTTACTTCGCCGCGTCCCAGACCTCCTCCAGGCGCCCGTCGCGGCCGCAGCTGAAACGATAGAACTTGTAGCGGACCGGATTCTTCTCGTAGTAGTCCTGGTGGTAGTCCTCGGCGGGGTAGAACGTGGTCGCCGCGACGATTTCCGTCGCGATCGGCCGGTCGAAGCGGCCGGAGTCCTGCCACTTGCGCTTACTCGCTTCGGCCAGTCGACGTTGCTTGTCGTCGACCGGGAAGATCGCGCTGCGGTATTGCGCGCCGACGTCGCAGAACTGGCGATCGACCGCGACCGGATCGATGTTGTGCCAGAACACCTCAAGCAGCTTCGCGTAACCGATCCGCGACGGGTCGTATTCCACCCGCACCGCCTCGGCATGGCCGGTACCCCCGGCGGAGACCTGCTCGTAGGTCGGATTGGCGACATGCCCGCCGACGTAGCCGGATGTTGTCGAGACCACCCCGGGCAATTTGTCGAACGGGGGCTCCATGCACCAGAAACAGCCACCGGCGAATATCGCGATGGCGCGGCTGTCCCGGGCCGGGGTCGAAGTAATATCGGCAGCCGCGGCCTGTGTCGCGCGCTCATGGGCGCCATCCGACCGGGCGCATGCCGCCAGCGCAGTCAGCAGCGGCAACAGGCCGATCAGTGCGGCACGGCACAGTGATCGCCGGCGCGATGGGGCGCGGTGGGGCGCACGCGGGTTCGGTTGTCGTGTGTTGGCCATGTTCATCCCCGCAGTGCCGGCAACGATTCATTGCGCGGCACGAAGCGCAGCGCCAGGCCGTTGTTGCACCAACGCTTGCCAAGCGGCGGCGGGCCGTCGTCGAAGATGTGGCCCTGGTGGCCGCCGCAGCGCGTGCAATGGTATTCGGTGCGCGGGATCAGCAGCACGAAGTCGCGCTTGGTCCCCATGCGGCCTGCGATCGGCTGGGTGAAGCTGGGCCAGCCGGTGCCGCTGTCGAACTTGTGCGCGCTGTCGAACAGCGGCAGGTAGCAGGCCGCGCAGATGAAGGTGCCTTCGCGCTTTTCCTTGTCCAGGGGGCTGCTGAAGGCGCGTTCGGTGTCTTCCTCGAACAGGACCTCGTAGGCGGCCGGGCTGACCTTGTCGCGCCAGAACGCCTCGGGGTGGTCCAGCGCGGCAACCGCCCTGGTCCCCGCCGGCGACGGGGGTGCTGTGGCACGTGAACAGGCTGGCAACAACGGCAGTGCCGCCATGGCGACCAGTCCCTGCAATACGGTACGGCGGTTCATCTTTGCCTCCGGTGGTGGCCAAGCGATGGGGTTCCAGGGTTGGACGCCTGTCAGGCGGAATAATTCCATGCCACGTGCGTCCGACATGTGCATTGGGCGGATCGACCCCGGTTTCGGGTACGTTCTGACCTGAACCCCGCACCCACGCACCGGACCATCCATGAGCCAATCGCGAGTCACCACTGCATGGCGCTGGGCGCTGCTGCTCGCGCTCGTCGTGGTGGTGGCGTGGACCTGGCAGTCGGGCGCGGCCGAAGCCCTGACGCTGGGCAACCTGAAGGCGCGTCAGGCCGACCTGCTGGCCTGGGTGGCGGCCAACCGGTGGCTCGCGGCGGGCGTGTTCTTCGCGGTCTACGTCGCGGTGGCGGCGGCATCGATCCCCGGCGCGGCGGTGATGACGGTGGCAGCCGGCGCCTTGTTCGGGTTGCTCGAGGGCACGCTGCTGGTGTCGTTCGCCAGCACGACCGGTGCGTCGCTGGCGTTCCTGGTCGCGCGCTTCGTGCTGCGTGACAACCTGCGCGCGCGCTACGGCGAACGGTTGAAGAAGATCGACGCCGGGATCGAAAGCGATGGCGCGTTCTACCTGTTCACCCTGCGACTGGTGCCGGTGTTCCCGTTCTTCGTGGTCAACCTGCTGGCCGGGCTGACCTCGATCCGGCTACGCACGTTCTACTGGGTTAGCCAGCTCGGCATGCTCGCCGGCACCCTCGTCTACGTCTACGCGGGCACGCAGCTGGCGCGGATCGACTCGCTGCGCGACGTGCTGTCGCCGGGGCTGCTCGGTGCGCTGGTACTGCTCGGCCTGTTGCCGTTGCTGGCGCGATGGTTGACGCGCTGGCTGGCCGCGCGCCGGGTCTATCGCGGCTTCAGGCGGCCGGCGAAGTTCGACTTCAACCTGCTGGTCATCGGCGCCGGCTCGGCCGGGCTGGTGTCGGCGTACATCGGCGCGACAGTAAAGGCCAGAGTCGCGCTGGTCGAGAAACACCGGATGGGCGGTGACTGCCTCAACACCGGTTGCGTGCCATCGAAGGCGTTGCTGCGCACGGCGCGATTGCTGGCGCAGGCGCGAGACAGCCAGCGTCATGGCGTGCGCGCGATGACCGCGGACTTCGAGTTCGCCGATGCGATGGAGCGCGTGCAGTCGGTGATCGCGAAGATTGCGCCGCACGATTCGGTCGAGCGTTACACCGGGCTGGGCGTCGACGTCATCCAGGGCAGGGCGAGGCTCGTCTCGCCGTGGGAGGTCGAAGTGGACGGTCGCCGGGTCAGCGCGCGCAGCATCGTGCTCGCCACCGGTGCGCGCCCGCTGGTGCCATCGATCGCGGGGCTGGACACCGTCGACTACCTGACCAGTGACACCGTGTGGAACCTGCGCGTGCTGCCGAAGCGGTTGCTCGTGCTCGGCGGCGGCCCGGTCGGTTGCGAGCTGGCGCAGGCCTTCGCGCGCTTTGGCAGTGCAGTGAACCAGGTGGAGATGGCGCCGCGACTACTGCCGCGCGAGGACCTGGACGCCGCCGCGCTGGTAACCGACCAGTTGCGCGCCGACGGCGTGGTAGTCGCCACCGGGCACGAGGCATTGCGGGTCGAGGCCAGTGGCAGCGGCGGCCGACTGGTGTGCCGGCACGACGGCGCGGAGGTCGAGCTGGAGTTCGATGCACTGCTGCTGGCGCTTGGCCGCAGCGCCAATGTCGAGGGTTTCGGACTGGAGCAGCTCGGCGTGCACCTGACCGCGCGCGGCACCATCGAGGCCGACGCGCTGCTGCGCACCAACTTCCCCAACATCCACGTCTGCGGCGACGCGACCGGCCCGTACCAGTTCACCCACGTCGCCTCGCACCAGGCCTGGTACGCCGCGGTCAATGCATTGCTGGCGCCGTTCTGGTCGTTCGACGTCGATTACCGGGTGATCCCGTGGGCGACGTTCACCGAGCCGGAGGTCGCGCGCGTCGGTCTGTCTGAAGACGAGGCGCGTGAACGCGACATCGAAGTCGAGGTCACCCGCTACGGCATCGACGACCTCGACCGTGCGATCGCCGATGGCGTCGACCGCGGCTTCGTCAAGGTGCTGACCGCGCCGGGCAAGGACCGCATCCTCGGCGCGACCATCGTCAGCGCGCATGCGGCCGAGCTGCTGGCCGAATTTGTGCTGGCGATGAAGCACGGCATCGGCCTGAACAAGCTGCTCGGCACCATCCACATCTACCCGACCATGGCCGAGGCCAACAAATACGTCGCCGGCAACTGGAAGCGCGCGCACGCGCCACAGGCGGCGCTGCGCTGGGCCGAACGCTTCTTTGCGTGGCGGCGTGGCTGAGCCGATGGCGATCGCCGCGGCATTGGCAAGGGTGACGGTGGTGGTGCCGGTGGGGCCGGGCGATGCGTTGTCGCCGGCGTTGCGTGCGCAACTGGGATCGTTGCCGATGGAGACGCAGGTCATGGAGGTGCTCGCCGATGCCGGCGCGGAGGAGGTCGCCGAGGCGCAGGCGACGGCGTCTTCCGTCGCGCGCGGGCCGCGATGGCAGGTCATCACCGCGCCGCGTGGCCGAGCGCCGCAGCAGAACGCCGGTGCGCGCGTAGCCGATGGCGAGTGGCTGTGGTTCCTGCATGCCGATTGCCAGTTGGCACCCGACGCGCTGGCGGCGCTGGCGCGCTTCATCGACACCCAGGGCGCGCCCGGCTATTTCGAGCTGCGCTTCCTCGACGACGGCCCGCGCCTGACCCGCCTCAACGTGGTGGGTGCGTGGATCCGCAGCCATTGGCTTGGCCTGCCGTTCGGCGACCAGGGCCTGCTGGTGCCGCGCGCGTTGTTCGAGCGGGTTGGCGGCTTCGATCCGGAACTGGAATGCGGCGAGGACCATCAACTGGTCTGGCGCCTGCGCCGCGTCGGCGCCGCGATGCAGCCGGTGGGCGCGCGACTTTTCACCAGCGCGCGCAAGTACGCCGAGCGCGGCTGGTGGGCGACCACGCGATGGCACCTGACCGAAACCTGGCGGCAGGCGCGCCGTTATTCACGACAGGAGGCTCAATGACCGGCGCACTGGCGATCTTCGTCAAGACGCCGGGGCGGTCACCGCTCAAGACACGGCTGGCGTCCGAATGTGGCGAGCGATATGCAATCGCTTGGCATCGGCGCGCCGCGGCCGCGGTTGCTTCCGTCGCGATCGCGGCGCAACGGCGGTACGGCGTTCGCGCGTTTTGGGCGGTCGCCGAATCCGATGCGCTGGACGCGTGGCCGGACCTGCCGTCGATCGCACAGGGAGATGGCGGCCTCGGCGCGCGGATGGCGCGCGTGCACGCCGGACTTGTCGCCAGCCACGGCTTCGGCCTGCTGGTCGGCGCGGATGCGCCGCAGATCACCGCCGAACTGCTGGGCGAGGCGATTGGCTGGCTCACCGACGACGGGCTCGCCAGCGACCGGCCACGCCTGGCACTCGGCCCGGCCAGCGACGGCGGATTCTGGCTGTTCGGCAGCAACGTCGCGGCGTCGCTGCCGGCATGGACCTCGGTCAGCTACAGCACCGATTCCACTGCCGCCGACCTGCGCCGCGCGATGCAGGACCTCGGCGAGTGGCGCACACTGGCGACGTTGACCGACGTCGATACCGCCGCCGACCTGCCCACGCTGCGCCGCGCGCTGCAGGCGCTGCCCGGGCCGACGCCGGAGCAGAGCGCACTGGCCCGCTGGATGTGCGCGCCGACCACCCCGGACCTTCCCGACGATGCATGACACCTGGCCCCTGCTGCGCGACAGCGACTTTCCGCCGATCGAACGCGACCGGTTCGACACCCTGCAACTCAACCTCGGCTACCTGTGCAACCTCAGTTGCATCCACTGCCACGTCAACGCCGGCCCGCGCCGCACCGAGCTGATGGATCGCGACACCATGGCGCTGGCGTTGCAGGTGGCGCAGCGGCACAGGGTCGGCACCCTCGACGTCACCGGCGGCTCGCCCGAGATGAACCCGCATTTCCGCTGGCTGGTCACGCAGGCGCGCGCCGCCGGACTGCACATGATGGACCGGCTCAACCCGACGATCATGCAGGAGCCCGGCTACGAGTGGGTCGGCGAATTCCTCGCCGAACACCGCGTCGAAGCGATCGCCTCGCTGCCCTGTTACAGCCAGGCCAATGTCGACGAACAACGCGGGCAGGGCGTTTTCGAGTCCTCGATCCGCGCGTTGCAGGCGCTCAACGCGCTCGGCTACGGCCGCGAGGGCAGCGGCCTCGTGCTGAACCTGGTTTACAACCCCAACGGCGCCTTCCTGCCACCGGACCAGCAACACTTGCAAGCCGATTACAAACGACTGCTCGGCGACAATTTCGGCATCGTGTTCAACCAGCTTTTTGCGCTGGCCAACATGCCGATCCAGCGCTACGGCTCGTGGCTGCTGTCGAAGGGCCACTTCGCGACCTACATGGCGACCCTCAAGGGCGCGCATCGCGACGACAACGTCGATGGCGTGATGTGCCGCTCACTGGTCAGCGTCGACTACCAGGGCTACCTGTACGACTGCGATTTCAACCAGATGCTGCATCTGCCGCTGGGTGCCGCCGCGCCGGTCGGCGCCGGGGGGGGACGACCGCACCTGCGCGACCTGCTGGACGGCCCGCTGCCGCGCCGCATTGCCACCGCCGAGCACTGCTACGGCTGCACGGCGGGGCAGGGTTCCAGCTGCGGCGGCGCGTTGCACTGACTGGTTGCTGACGGCTTGGGAAGCGCTCAGGCGGCGCCCGTACAATGCCGTCGATGATCTCCGCGCCCGCAATTCCGTCCGAGCAACTGCGCCTGTCCGTCGCCCCGATGATGGACTGGACCGATTCGCACTGCCGCGTGTTCCATCGCCTGCTCGCGCCGCACGCGCGGCTGTACACCGAGATGGTCCACGCCAATGCGGTAATCCATGGCGATCGCACGCGGTTGCTGGCGATGGATCCGGTCGAGCACCCGGTTGCGTTGCAGCTGGGCGGCAGCGAACCGGACCTGCTGGCGCGGGCCGCGCGGATCGGCGCCGACACCGGTTTCGACGAGATCAACCTCAACTGCGGCTGCCCGTCCGACCGGGTCCAGGCCGGGCGTTTCGGCGCCTGCCTGATGCGCGAGCCGGCGCTGGTTGCGGCGTCGGTCGCGGCGATGGTCGCGGCTTGCAACGTGCCGGTCACGGTCAAGTGCCGGCTCGGGGTCGATGACGACCACGACTACGACCGCTTCCGCGCCTTCATCGACGAGGTCGCCGACGCCGGCTGCCGCATGTTCGTGGTGCACGCGCGTAACGCCTGGCTGCAGGGGCTGTCGCCGAAGGAGAACCGCGAGGTGCCGCCGCTGCGTTACGACTGGGCGTATCGGCTCAAGCGCGAGCGGCCGGACCTGCAGGTGGTCGTCAACGGCGGCATCAACGATGCGCTCGAGGCGACCGCTCACCTGGACCACGTCGACGGCGCAATGCTTGGACGCGCTGCATATCACGACCCGTACCTGCTGCATCGGCTCGACGTCGAATGGTTCGGCGGCGTGCAACGTCCGCGCTCCGAACTGCTGCGCGCCTTGCGCCCCTACGTCGAATCGCAACTCGAGCGCGGCGTGTTCCTGAAGCACATCACCCGCCACCTGCTCGGCCTGTTCGCCAACCAGCGCGGTGGCCGCGCATTCCGCCAAGTGCTCAGCGAGGGCGCGCACAAGCCGGGTGCCGACTGGAGCCTGGTCGAGCGCGCGCTGGCGGTCACCGAGTCGTTCCAGTCCGATGCCGCCGACGCGACAGCCTGACTCCACCCGAACCCGCAGGGACCGCCCATGCTGACGCGCAACACCGCCGCCTTCCTCGACCACGCCCGCAGGCTCGACACCGACTTCGGCCCCGCGACCGCGCGCGCCGCCTTCATGGTCGCGCCCGACGGCTTCCGCCTGGCCGAGCAGTCCGCTGCCGACAACCGCTACATGGCCGACGCCGCCGGCTTCGACGCCGCCCGTGCCTCGGCCCAGCACCGCGAGCTGCAGCGGGCGTTTGCCGACGTCATCCCGACGATCTGCTTTGCCGGCGATCCGCAGACCCCGGATGCGCTGTTCCCCAACAACGTGTTCGCGACCGCGGCCGGCCGCTACGTGGTCGGCCGCATGCGCCACCCGGTGCGCCAGCGCGAGGCGACGCGCGACGACATCCGTGGTTTCTTCGGCGGCGTGCTCGACTACGCCGAGATCGACCTGTCGACCCAGCCGCACCCGTGCGAGCTGACCGGCGCGCTTGTCATCGACCGAGCCCGCGGGCTCGGCTTCGCCGGACTGTCCGAGCGCTGCGACGAGGAGGGCGCGCGACTGATGCACGAGGCCCTGGGTCTGCGCGCGACCCTGCTGTTCGACCTTGCCGATGGCGAATACCACACCAACGTGGTGCTGGCGGTGCTCGCCGGCCGCGCCGCGCTGGCCTGCCCGAAGGGCTTTGCCGACCCCGCGGTGGTCGAGACGATCGCAGCGTTGTATGCGCCGCACGCGGTGATGCTGTCACCGGTCGAGCATGCCGCGTTTGCCGGCAATGCGATCGCGCTGTCGGAGGATATCGCGTGGATGAGCGCCGCCGCTGGCCGTGCGCTGACCGCAGCCAGCCGCAATGCCTTGGCCAGCGCCGGCTTCGAGGTGCGTACGGTCGAACTCGACGCGATCGAGGCCGGCGGCGGCTCGCTGCGCTGCTGCGTCGGCGAGATCTACTGAGGGAGGTGCGGACCACGGGGAACGCGGGACTTGCCAAGGCAACGGGTTCCCGGCTGAATGGAGGCCATGATGTGAAGAAAAAGTTCAGATCGGATTCACTGCCTCGTTCCGACAATGCAGCAACACCACTGCGCCGCCTTGTGCCGCGCGGGGATTCCCAGTCGTCTTTGTGAGCGCCATGCAGACCCGTCCCGCCGTCGCCACCATTTCGCTCCTGCTGTTCACCACCGTCACGGTGGTGGCCGGCGATGCGATGGCGCAGCGCACCCGGGCCGATTCGCGTGAATCCAACCGCAGCCTCGTGGAACGTCGCAGCGACCGCGGCCACGCAGGCCATCGCGACGAACGCAGTGATGACCACAGCGCGCTGTCCGCCGCGGTGCGCCGGGTCGAGCGCCGCACGGGTGGCCAGGTGCTGAGTGCGGAGCGCGTGCCTTACGATGGCCGGGACATCAACCGGGTCAAGGTGGTCGACGCCAGCGGCCGCGTCCGAGTGTATGTCGATGATCCCCGCAGCCGCGCCGTGCGCAACGACGCGCCTACGCGTCCGCGTCGTACACGCGACGACGACAACTGAACCGCCACTCTTCACTCGATGACCCCCATTCAGGGCTGACCGAGCCGCACAAGGAGTACCCATGCGAATCCTGCTGGTGGAAGACGAAGCGCCGTTGCGCGAAACCCTCGCTGCACGCCTGAAGCGCGAAGGCTTCGCCGTCGATGCCGCGCAGGATGGCGAGGAAGGCTTGTACATGGGTCGCGAGGTGCCGTTCGACCTGGGCATCATCGACCTCGGCCTGCCGAAGATGTCCGGCATGGAACTGATCAAGGCGCTGCGCGAGGAGGGCAAGAAATTCCCGGTGCTGATCCTGACCGCGCGCTCGAGCTGGCAGGACAAGGTCGAGGGCCTCAAGCAGGGCGCCGACGACTATCTGGTCAAGCCCTTCCACGTCGAGGAGTTGCTGGCCCGGCTCAACGCGCTGGTGCGTCGTGCCGCGGGCTGGAGCAAGCCGACCCTGGAATGCGGCCCGGTGATGCTCGACCTCGCCGCGCAGACAGTCAGCGTCAACGGCAGCAACGTCGATCTCACCAGCTACGAGTACAAGGTGCTCGAGTACCTGATGATGCATGCCGGCGAGCTGGTCTCGAAGGCCGACCTGACCGAGCACATCTACCAGCAGGACTTCGACCGGGACTCCAACGTGCTGGAGGTCTTCATCGGCCGCCTGCGCAAGAAGCTCGACCCCGAAGGCACGCTGAAACCGATCGAGACCGTGCGTGGCCGAGGCTACCGGTTTGCCATCCCGCGCAGCGGGGACTGAGCACCCGCGCCGCGACGCCTGCACCACTGACGGTGGCGGCGCCCCGGCCGGTTGCGCCGCATGAGCTGGGGACAGCCGCGATCGCTGCAGGCACGCCAGTTGCTGGCCGCCAGCATCGGCCTGGTCGCGTTCCTGGCGCTGGCCGGCTACGCGCTTGACCGCGCATTCCTCGAGACCGCCGAGAGCAACCTCTACCAGCGCATGAGCAGCTACGCGGCGGCCTATGCCGACAGCGAGTTCGCCCGCGACGGTACGTTCATTCCCCCGTACACGCCGCCCGACCCGCGCTTCGACCGGCCGGGTAGCGGGCTGTATGCCGAAATCGTGCTGCCCAACGGGCACTGGGACTCGACCTCGTCGATCGGCCCGGTCCTGCCCGACGGCAAGCTGCTCGATGCGCCGGTGGAAACCTTCGAGGGCCCGCTGGAGATCACCGAGATCAACGGCCAGGTCGGCCAGGCCTACCGCTACGGCCGCGGCCTGATCTACGCCGGCGCAGGCGACGATCCCGAAGCCGAATTCCCGTACACGATCTACATCCTCGAGGACACCACCGCGCTGAGCCGGCAGGTGGAGGTCTTCCGCGAGGCGCTGTGGCGCTATCTCGGTGGCGCCGGCGTGATCCTGCTGTTGCTGCAGGGGTTGATCCTGCGCTGGAGCCTGCGCCCGCTGCGCCGGGTGATCGAGGAGCTCAAGCGGGTCCAGCGCGGCGTCACCTCGCGCATGAGCGAGCGCCATCCGCGCGAACTGGAGCCCCTGGCTGAAAGCATCAATGCCTTCATCGAGATCGAGCGCGAGAACCTCGACCAGCAACGCAATACCCTGGCCGACCTCGCCCACAGCCTGAAGACGCCGTTGGCAGTGCTGCGCGCGCGGCTCGACGACAATGCACCGGAAGCCGAGCTGCGAGAGGACGTCGACCTGCAACTGCGCCGCATGAACGACCTGGTGTCGTACCAGCTGGCCCGCGCCGCCTCCAGCGGCCACGCGTTGTTCTCGGTGCCGATCGACATCGAACCGCATGCCGAGCAGCTTGTCCGCAGCCTGGAGAAGGTCTACGCCAACAAGGGCGTGCTGTGCGAGTTCGACATCACCGAAGGCGTGCAATTCCTGGGTGAGCCCGGCGACCTGCAGGAGTTGCTCGGCAACCTGCTGGAGAACGCGTTCAAGTGGGCGGACTCGCGTGTGTTGCTGACCATCCGCCCAGGCGAGACCGCGCCCAACCGGCGCCCGGGGCTGCTGATCGCGGTCGACGACGACGGCCCCGGGATCCCGCCGGAAAAGGTCGCGCTGGTGTTGCAACGCGGCGTGCGCGGCGACGAGCGGGTGCAGGGCCACGGCATCGGCCTGTCGATCGTGCAGGACCTGGTCCGCGCCTACCGCGGCGTGCTGGATGTGAGTGCGTCGGACGAGTTGGGCGGCGCGCGCTTCGAAGTGCAGTTGCCACCACGGCTGTAGGCACGCCGCTTTTGTAGGAGCGGCTTCAGCCGCGATCGGAAGTCGGCTGTCCCTGCCGCGCCGTGATCGCGGCTGGAGCCGCTCCTACAGACGCGCATCCGCGAAGGGCGAGGCTCCGTAGAAACGCACCAGTTGTGCCGCGACCGCAGGCATCGCCGCCCGCAACGTCGCAGGGTCGCTGAAGTGGTACTCGGTCGCGACCGCGAAGAACTCCTCCGGCGCCTCGGCCGCATAAGGATCGATCGCGGTCGGCTCGCCGCGATCGACCTGCGCAACCAGCGCGTCGAATGCCTGCTGGAAGTCCCGCGCCCACTCGCGCTGCCACGCCCGCGGCAGCGGCGGGGTGCCGTCGAGCAGGCCATCGAGCACGTCGAGCTTGTGCGCGATCTCGTGCGCGGCCACGCAGAATCCTTCGTGCGGATTCGCGCAATCGGATTGCACGTCGGCCCACGACAGGATCACCGGGCCGGCGTCCCAGGCTTCACCGATCAACTCGTCATCCCACTCGTGCAGCACGCCGGCGGCATCGACGTGGGTTCGCTGCACCCGGAACGCATCCGGGTAGACGATCAACTGCGACCAGCCGTGCAGGCCCTGTTCGCCGAATTCCAGCAACGGCAGGCAACAGGCCGCGGCCAGCAGGGTGCGCTGGCGCGGGTCGAGTTGCAGCCCGCCGACCGGAGTGATGGCCTTCTGGTGCAGGAACAGCGCGGTGAGCGTGCGCAGCCGTGCGTCGCGTTCCGGGCCAAGCGACGCCAGCCACGGCAGGTCGCGCCGGGTGTCGGCCCAGACCTCGGGGTCAATCGCATCGGGGGAGGGTCGCCGGGGGCGAAACAGGCCGAACAAGACGGATCGATGCGCGCGCCGGCCGATACCGGTCTAGCGGAACATGCCCGGCAGGAAGCTGTGCCAGCGCGGCGAGCCCAGCCGGCTGGGCGCATCGCTGTGGATGCTCGGCTTGACCTCGGTCGTACGCGACGGCGCCGCGGGGGCGGTGTTCTCGACCGCCTTGTTGCCGGCGGTGGCAGGCTTGGCGTCGGAACAGGCGCCGCTGTTGGGCGAACTCAGTTTGACTTCGCGCGCGACCGCGGTCGCGCTCGATACGGCGATCAGCAGGCAGAGGCAGAGTCGCAGCATGGGAGTTCTCGCGTGCCGGGAGGCGCCCCGGCCAGCTCTTGACTATAGCGCGAACCCGGGCAGGTGGGTTGGACAACCCATGTTGCAGTGCGATATGGGCCGGCCGGGGCCGATGGTGTTCGCGCATAATCAGCCGCATGCCCGATTCCCGCTCCGCGTCGGCTGGCTTGGCGCCGACCGCCTCCACACGGCCAATGGTCGAAGTCCGCGCGGTATCCGCCGTGTCCCGGATGGTCCGCTGATGGACGATCGCGCGCTGCTGGTGCGGCTGGCGCGGGGCCCCGCCACCGGCGAAGTCCTCGCCGACGCGGGCGGCCAGTCCCGCGCGGCCATCTGGAAGCGGATCGAAGCGTTGCGCGAGGCCGGCGTCATGATCGATGCCAAGCCCGGCCGCGGCTACGCGCTGGCGCAACCGCTGGAACTGCTCGACAGCGATGCGATCGCGGCCGCGCTGCCTCCGTCCGCCCGCGCCCGCGCCGCCACGGTGGAGGTCGCCTGGACGGTGGATTCGACCAACAGCGAGCTGCTGCGCCGGCCCAGCGCGGCCGACGGTGCCGCGACCATCCTGTTGGCCGAACGCCAGACCGGCGGCCGGGGGCGACGGGGCCGTGAGTGGGCTTCGCCGCTGGCCGCGCACGTGTACCTGTCGGTGTCGCGCAGCTTTGCCGGCGGACTCTCGCGGCTTGGCGGGCTCAGCCTGGTCGCGGGCATCGCCAGCGTCGAGGCGCTGCACGCGGCTGGCTTCGCCGGGGTTCGCCTGAAATGGCCCAACGACCTGGTCGTGCCGGCTCCGGACGGCGGCCTGCGCAAGCTGGGCGGCCTGCTGGTCGAGGGCGGTGGCGAACATGCCGGGCCGGTGCGCGCCGTGATCGGGCTGGGCCTGAACGTACGGATGCCGGCGGCGTCCGCGGCGCGGATCGACCAGCCCTGGTGCGACCTCGCCGGGCTTGCGGACACGGTGCCATCGCGCAACGCACTGGCCGCCACGTTGCTGGAACGCTGGTTGCCGGCGCTCGACGAGTTCGACGCCGCCGGGCTGGCGCCATTCCTGCCGCGCTACGCCGCGCTCGACGCGCTTGCCGGGCAGCCGGTCGTCGTATGCGGCGACCACGAGGTACTGGCCGGCACCGCGCTCGGCCTCGCCCCGGACGGCGCCCTGCAGGTACGCCTGGACGATGGCGACGAGCGCAGCTTCCATTCCGGCGAGGTCAGCGTGCGCCGTGCGGGGACGGCGACGTGAACCACTGGGTATTCGACCTCGGCAACACCCGGCTCAAGGCCGCGCCACTGGATGACGGGGGCCGGGTGGGCGAGGTGGTTGCGATTGCGCACGACAGCGCGGATTTCGGTGCCGAAATCGCGCGCCAACTGCCGGGGTCGATCGATGTCGCCTACCTCGCCAGCGTCGCGGCGGACGACGTACGGGTCACCGTTCTGCAGGCGCTCTCCACCCGGTGCCGACGCATCGCCATCGCGCGCACGGCCCGTCGATGGGGCGGGCTGCGGATCGCCTACGCGGAACCGGCGCGACTCGGCGTCGACCGCTTCCTCGCGATGCTCGCGGTGCAGGCCGGGAACACCGGCCCGGCGCTTGTGTGCGGGATCGGTACGGCGTTGACGATCGACCTGCTCGATGCCGATGGGCGGCACCGCGGTGGCCGCATCGCGCCGTCGCCCACGCTGATGCGCGAAGCGTTGCATCGGCGTGCCACGCAACTCCCCGTCGAGGGGGGCCACTACCGCGAGTTCGCCGACGACACCATCGATGCGCTGGCATCGGGCTGTGACGGCGCGGCGCTCGGGCTGGTCGAACGCAGCCTGGCCGGGGCCCGGCGCGAGCTGGGCACGGAACCGGCGCTGGTCCTGCACGGGGGCGGTGCGCCCGGCCTGGCAGGTCACCTGCCGTCGGCGCGACTCGTACCGACCCTGGTACTCGACGGCCTCGCGCACTGGGCGTCCTTCGACTGGCGTGGGTGATCGTAGCGGGCTGCCCTACAATCGCCGCCATGCTGATCCGCGCGTCCATCGTATTGCTGCTGGTTCTCAACCTCGGCGTGGCCCTGTGGTGGGGGCTGCGGCCGGCGCCCCCGGCGCCACCGTCACAGCCGCCGGCGCCCGGCGTCGCGACCCTGCAACTCGTGGAAGGCGGGACCGCCCCGGCGGCCGCAACGCCGCCGGTTGCATCGGCCGGACCGGAAATCAGCCAATGCGCCAGCTTCGGTCCCTTCGCCGCCACCGCGGCCGCCACGCAGGCGCAGGCGAACCTCGAACCGCTGGTGCTGCAGTCGCGGGCGCGACGCGAGTACAGCGGCACCCCGCGCAACTGGAAGGTGTTCCTGCCGCCGTTCGAAAGCATGGAACAGACCGAGGCTGCAGCCGAACGGGTCGCCGCGGCCGGGTTCAGGGACCATTTCGTGGTCCGCGACGGTGACGACGCGCGTTCGCTCGCCCTCGGCCTGTACGGCAACGCGGCGTCGGCGCGCGAACGGGTGGCGACGCTCTCCGCGGCCGGGTTCAAGGCGGAGATCGCGCCGGTGGGGGCCGGCCCGGCCGAACACTGGATCGATGCCGGTGCGGCCGGCGGTTTCGATATCGAAGCCGCCCGCGACCGCGTCGGTGCCGAACGCGCCGAGCCAATCGACTGTGATGGCTTCGCTCCGGTAGCCACTGCCGACGCACGTTAGAATGGGCGTTTCGCCGGCTTAGCTCAGTTGGTAGAGCAACCGCCTTGTAAGCGGTAGGTCGTCAGTTCGACTCTGACAGCCGGCACCACGTCAAGGAGACGCCCATGAGCCGCACGCACCCACCTGTCTCGATCATCGGCGCACCGACCGACATCGGTGCCGGGGACCGCGGAGCGCGGCTCGGGCCCGAAGCGCTGCGCATCGCCGGCCTCGGCGAAGCACTCACCGCCCGCGGCGTCGACGTGCTCGACCGCGGCAACCTGGGCGGCCCGCGCAACCCGTGGCTGCCGCCGGTCGACGGCTACCGCCACCTGCCCGAGGTCACCGAGTGGAACCGCGTGGTGATGGAGGCGATGCACGCCGAGCTCAGCGGCGGCCGCATGCCGATCCTGCTCGGCGGCGACCACTGCCTCGGGCTGGGCTCGATCACCGGTGTCGCCCGCTACTGCCGGGAGGCCGGCAAGACCCTGCGCGTGCTGTGGCTCGACGCCCACGCCGACTTCAACACCAGCGACGTCACCCCGTCGGGCAACATCCACGGCATGCCGGTGTCGTGCCTGTGCGGCCTTGGCCCGCACGCATTGACCCACCTGGGTGGCGACGCCCCGGCGATCACTCCCGACGTGGTCCGGCAGATCGGCATCCGCTCGGTCGACGAGGGCGAGAAGCGGCTGGTCAAGCAGCACGGCCTCGACGTCTACGACATGCGCTACATCGACGAAGTCGGGATGAAGCGGGTGATGGAGGAAGCGCTGGAGGGCATGGACGCCGACACCCACCTGCACGTCAGTTTCGACGTCGACTTCCTCGACCCGTCGGTTGCCCCAGGCGTCGGCACCACCGTGCCGGGCGGCCCGAACTACCGCGAAGCGCAGCTGTGCATGGAGATGATCGCCGACAGCGGCCGCATGGCTTCGCTCGACATCATGGAGCTCAACCCGATCCTCGACCGCGACAATGCCACCGCGCTGGTCGCGATCGACCTGGTCGAGAGTCTGTTTGGCAAGTCGACCCTGATGCGCGACTGACGGCGCGACGCTGAACGGGACTCCGGCGGATGCACATCGGCTTCACGTCGCTTCACGCGATGATGCGTCCACGGTCGTGCAACCCCGCGCTGCCCGGCCAACGTCCGCAAGCCCATGTTCGAGGAGAAACCCATGAAGCGTTTGGTCTTTTTGATGCTGCTGTCGCTGTTTTCGATGGGCACCCTGACCGCCTGCAACACCATGGCGGGTGTTGGCGAAGACGTGCAGGAAGCCGGTGAGGCAGTCGAGGACGAGGCCGAAGGCCATATCGACTGCGATACGTCGGACGAGTGCTGATCCGAGCACGCTGTCGCTGAGAGGAAAAGGCCGGAGCAATCCGGCCTTTTTCTTTTACGGCCTTGTTGCAACGGGACCGTCCGCAGCTAACGCAATCGTGACCCGGTTTGAATGCCGTGTCTGCGAAGCTGGCCGTGCGGTGCAGATGCATCGCGACTCCCCCGCAACAAAGAGGACACGCGCATGAACAACGACATCATTGCCGGCAAGTGGAGCCAGCTGAAGGGCAAGGCCCAGGCCAAATGGGGCGACCTGACGGATGACGATTTCGACGTCGCCGAGGGCAACACCGAGTACCTCTCGGGCAAGCTGCAGGAGCGCTATGGCTGGAACCGGGACCGCGCCGACCAGGAAGTGCGTGACTTCACCCAGACCCTGAACTGAGCGGATCCTCCCGGAGCGCCGTCCCGGCGCACGGTACCCAGCGGGCCGGCCATGCCGGCCCGCTTTGCATGGGGAAGGGCCGCCACGAGAGGTAGACTGGCCGGCCTGCCTGCAAGAACGCGCGTCAATGCAATCCACCCGCATCCTCACCGGCATCACCACTTCCGGCACCCCGCACCTGGGCAACTACGTCGGCGCGATCCGCCCGGCCGTGGCCGCCAGCCATGCCGCCGGGGTCGAAAGCTTCTACTTCCTCGCCGACTACCATGCCCTGATCAAGGTGCAGGATCCGGCACGGGTGCAACGCTCGACGCTGGAAATCGCCGCGACCTGGCTGGCCTGCGGGCTGGAGCCCGACAAGGTCAGGTTCTATCGCCAGTCCGACGTGCCGGAGACCACCGAGCTGACATGGTTGCTGACCTGCGTTGCCGGCAAGGGGATCCTCAACCGCGCACACGCCTACAAGGCCGCGGTCGACAGGAACCGCGAAGCCGGCGAGGACGACGATGCCGGGATCACCGCCGGACTGTTCATGTACCCGGTGCTGATGGCGGCCGACATCCTGCTGTTCAACGCCCACAAGGTGCCGGTCGGGCGCGACCAGATCCAGCATATCGAGATGGCGCGCGACTTCGGCCAGCGCTTCAACCACCTGTACGGGGAACACTTCACGCTGCCCGAGGTGGTGATCGAGGAGCACGTGGCGACCCTGCCCGGCCTCGACGGCCGCAAGATGAGCAAGAGCTACGACAACACCATCCCGCTGTTCGCGTCGCGTGCGGAACTGCGCAAACTGGTCTTCTCGATCGTCACCGATTCGCGCGCGCCGGGCGAGCCGAAGGATGCCGATGCCTCCAACGTGTTCCAGCTGTACCAGGCATTCGCGTCGGTGGCCGAGACCGACGCGATGCGCGAGGCGTTTGTCGCCGGCATCGCGTGGGGTGACGCCAAGCAGGCGCTGTTCGAGCGCATCGATTCCGAAGTCGCGCCGTTGCGTGAGCGCTACGAGGCGCTGATGGCCGAGCCGGCGGCGATCGAGGCGATCCTGCGCGATGGCGCCGCGCGGCTCAGGCAGGAGCGTGCGATCCCGGCGCTGCGCGCGCTGCGCGATGCGGTCGGCCTGCGTGACCTGTCGGCCGTTGCGGTGGGCAAGCCCGGCGAGGTCGCGGCGCGGCCGGGCCTGCCGGTGTTCAAGCAGTACCGCGAGGCCGACGGCCGGTTCCACTTCAAGCTGGTCGACGGGGATCGCGTGCTGCTGCAGGGTGGCGGCTTCGATTCGCCGAAGGAGGCCGGGCAACGCATCGGTGCGCTCAAGCGCGACGGGTTCGGCGGGGTCGTCCCGGGGTTGGCGCTTGGCGATGGCGTCGCGACCGCCGAGGTCCAGGCCGCGCTCGGACGGCTGGTCGCGGCCGAGCGAGAGAAGGCCGCAGCCAAGGGAACGTGAGGCTGGGCGTGGCGTCGGCGTGAGGGCCGTATTCAGCCGCGCCCGATAGGCTGGGCTGGTGACCGTCGACCCAGCCGTCCCCATGCCGCGCCGTCGCTCCAGCCCTCCCGTGACCGAATCCAGGCGCCAGGCCGCGCTGGATGCCTATGCCATCCTCGACACGGGACCGGAGCAGGCCTTCGACGACATCGCCCGGCTGGCCGCGATGATCTGCGACGTACCGGCGGCGACGATCTCGCTGGTCGATCGCGAGCGCCAATGGTTCAAGGCCCGCATCGGCGACCTGCCGCCGCAAACGCCGCGGCGCGACGCGATCTGCGACTACACGATCGCCAATGACGGCAAGCTGCTGCTGGTCGGGGATACCGAGGCCGATGCGAGGTTCGCAGGCCACCCCTTGCGGATCGACGGGCGCCCGCTGCGGTTCTATGCCGGGGCGCCGATGCACAGCCCCGACGGCCATGCGATCGGCACCGTGTGCGTGCTCGACGTGGTTCCGCGCACCCTCGATGCGCGCCAGTGCGACAGCCTGGAAGTGCTCGCGCGGCAGACCCAGAACCTGCTGGAACTACGTCGCTACGCGTTGGAACAGCGCCACCTGCTGGCCGAGCGCGAGGCGTTCGCGCAGCAGTTGGAGGCGGCGCGGCTCGACCTGCAACGGCGCCACGACCGGCTCGAACACACCGCGACCCATGACTCGCTCACCGGCCTGCTCAATCGCGCCGGGCTGTCGCAACTGCGCGCGAGCGATATCGACATGGCCCGGCTGGATACCGCGCCGTATGTATTGATGCTGCTGGACATCGACCACTTCAAGCTGGTCAACGATCGCCACGGCCACCTGCTGGGCGACCGTGCACTGCGGGCGGTCGCCGATGCGGTGGCTTCGTCGGTGCGCAGCGGCGATGTGGCCGTGCGTTACGGGGGCGAGGAGTTCCTGGTGGTGCTGCCTTCGGCGCGGCTCGGGGATGCAGCCGAGGTTGCCGAGCGCATCCGCCGCAACGTCGCGGAAGCGAGC
This sequence comes from Lysobacter sp. F6437, assembly GCF_052547215.1. Lineage (NCBI taxonomy): Bacteria > Pseudomonadati > Pseudomonadota > Gammaproteobacteria > Lysobacterales > Lysobacteraceae > Lysobacter > Lysobacter sp. F6437. The sequence goes on along the minus strand of NZ_JBQWRB010000001.1, from coordinate 1,562,034 downwards.
CGGGCGTCGCTGCCGTTCGCGCTGACCCTGTCGGCCGGGATCGCCGCCGGCGACCCGACGCGCGACCGCCCGGAGCAGGTGTTCGACCGCGCCGACCAGGCGCTCTACCGCGCCAAGTCCGGTGGCCGCGACCGCGTGGTCGCCGACGATACGTTGCGGTTCGGGGACTGAGCCCGCCGGTCAATCCCAGCGGTTCGGCGCGGCTCGTTGGTTGTCCTCGCGTATCCGCACCACGCAGAAGCGCTGGCCGTCGGGCGCCTGCATCACCCACCAGCGTTTGACGAACGCGACCTTGGTCGCGCCGAGCGCCTCGAGACGCGCGACCTCGGCGTCGATGTCGTCGGTCTCGATGTCCAGGTGCACCCGCGACGGGTGCTCGACCTTCTGCACCTCGACGTGCAGGTCGCCGGGGGCGCCGCCGAACTCGGCGTACTGCCCGGTGCCGCCGGAGTCGGGGTCGGTAATCGCGATCCCGAGCGCGGCACTCCAGAAGTTCGCGCTCGTGCCGAGATCATCGGTGCGGCTGTCGATGATGAATCCGGCGAGGCGGCTGTGGTGGGCCATGGGTGTTCTCCGGGACAGGGCTCGGTCCAACTTTAACGCGGCGCTGATACGACAAGGGCGGCACGCGGCCGCCCTGTCGTTCGTGTCGATGTTCGCCGCGTCCGTCTATTGCGGCGCGGACAGGTCGTCCAGCAGCGCCTTGAGGAAGCGCGCGGCCTCGCCACCGGTGCAGGCGCGGTGGTCGAAGGTCAGCGAAATCGGCATGCGCCGGTGCACTTCGATGCCGCCCATCACCGCGACGACGTCGTGCGACAGCTTGCCGGCGCCGACAATGGCGACCGTCGGCGGCACCACCACCGGGGTCGCGTAGCGGCCGGCGAACATGCCGAAATTCGACAGGCTGATGGTGTAGCCCGACAACTCGCTGGCCGGGATCGAACGATCGCCAACCTGCGCGCGCAGGCGCTGGATCGCGGTGCGGGTGCCGGCGGCGTCGAGCATGTCGGCATTGCGCAGGGCCGGCACGAACAGGCCGTCGTCGGTGTCGACCGCGATGCCGATGTCGACGTGTGGGTGCATCGTGCGGACCAGCTTGTCGCCGTCGAACCAGGCGTTGAGTGCGGGGACTTCCTTGCAGGCCGCGCAGATCGAGCGGATCAGGCGGGCGGTGATGTCCTGCTTGCCGATCCAGCCGTGCAGGTCGGCGTCGTCGACCAGCGTGGTCGGGACCACCTTGGCGTGCGCGTCGGCCATGACCCGTGCCATGTTGCGGCGCACGCCCTTGAGTTGCTCCGGCTGGCCGCTGGCAACCACGCCCGGGGGCTGGGTGCGCATCGGCTTGCCACCCTGCGACAGCGTGCTACGCGCCGGCTCCTCCCTTCTCCCGCCTGCGGGAGAAGGTGCCCGAAGGGTGGATGAGGGCGCTGTCGGGGCGCTACCCGCCTGCGCCGACCCGTCGGCCGCCGCCTTTTTCACATCGGCCATCGTCACCACGCCATCAGCACCCGTGGCATTCACCCGCGCCAGGTCGACCTTGAGCTTGCGCGCCAGCGCACGCACCGCCGGCATCGCCTTGACCCCGCCGACGCTGCTGGCCTGCTCGCTGCGTACCGCGTCGGACGATTGCATCGCCCCGACCACGGTGCCACTGTCCTTGCGTGGCTCGCCCTTGGCGGCCTCGCCGTCTTCCTCGATCGCGCCACCGTCATCGGACGCGACCACGCGGTCGTCGGCGGCCGGGTCGTCGCTGCCGACGCCCTTGGCAGGCCCCCCGTGGTGGTGGCCGGTGTCCTGGCCCTCGGCGCGCTGCGGCATCGACGGGTCGACCTCGAACTCGGCCAGCATCGCGCCGGTGGTGATCACGTCGCCGGCCGCGCCGGCCAGCTTCAGCACCTTGCCGGAGACCGGCGAGGGCACCTCGACCACCGCCTTGGCGGTTTCCATCGAGACCAATGCGTCGTCGAGCTTGATGGTGTCGCCGACCTTGACGTTCCACTCGACGATGGTGGCGTCGGGCAGGCCTTCGCCGAGGTCGGGCAGGAAGAAACTCTTGTTGTTGCTCATGGCAGTCCTTCGTTTGCGGGGGCGCCGTGGCGCCCGGGCAGTGCTTCGGATGTCGCGGTCGTGCGCCGGGCTCAGCCCGCCGCCATCGCGCGCTTGGCGGCGGCGACCACGCGGTCGACGCTCGGCAGGTACTTCATCTCCAGCCGGAACAGCGGGATGTGGGTGTCGTAGCCGGTGACGCGTTCGACCGGGGCGAGCAGGTCGTACATCGACTCCTCGGCCAGCCGCGCGGCGATCTCGGCGCCGAAGCCGGCGGTCTTCGGCGCCTCGTGCACGATCACGCAGCGACCGGTCTTCGATACCGATTCGGCGATCGTCGCGAAGTCGAGTGGCCGCAGCGTGGCGACGTCGATGACCTCGGCGCTGATGCCGTCCTCCGCCAGCTTGTCGGCGGCCTCAAGCGCTTCCTTGACCTGCGCGCCCCAGGTCACCAGGGTCACGTCGTCGCCGTCGCGCAGCACGTAGCAGACGTCCAGCGGCAGCGCCTCGCCGTCGTCGGGCACCAACTCCTTGTACTGCCGGTAGATGCGCTTGGGCTCGAAGAAGATCACCGGGTCGGGCTCGCGGATCGCCGCCAGCAGCAGGCCGTAGGCGCGCTGCGGCGAGGACGGCATGACCACGCGCAAACCGGGGACGTTGGTGAAGATCGCCTCGTTGGCCTCGCTGTGGTGCTCCGGCGCGCGGATGCCGCCGCCCCACGGCACCCGTAGCACCATCGGGCACGACAGCCGGCCGCGGGTGCGGTAGCGCATGCGCGCGGCGTGGCAGACGATGAAGTCGACCATCGGGTACATGAAGCCGTCGAACTGCGCCTCGGCGACCGGCTTCATGCCCTGCGAGGCCATGCCGACGGTGAGGCCGGCGATCGTGGTTTCGTCGAGCGGGGTGTCGATCACGCGGTCGGAACCGAACTGCGCGTGCAGCCCGGCGGTGGCGCGGAACACGCCACCGTTGACGCCGACGTCCTCGCCGAGCACGACCACGCTGTCGTCGACGCGCATCTCGTGCGCCATCGCCTGGGTGATCGCCTCGATCAAGGTAATCGCGGCCGGCGCCTTCGCTTCGGTCGCGGCGGCGGTCTGCTGCTTGCTGGCGGCCTTGTTCATGCGCGGCCCTCCCGTTCGATCGCCTGTTGGCGCTGGGCCTGCAGGTCGGCTGGCATGTCGGCGTACAAGTGGTCGAACATCGCTTCCACGGGCTGCACCGGGGTCTCCAGGTAGGCGTTGATCTCGACGTCGACGCGCTTGCCGCACTCCTCGATCCACGCGGCTTCCTCGGCCTCGCTCCAGACCCCGGCATCGGTCAGGTAGCTGCGCAGGCGCAGCATCGGCTCGCGGGTCCAGGCGTCCTTGACCTCGGCGTCCTCGCGATAGCGGCTGGCGTCGTCGGCGGTGGTGTGGTCGTGCAGGCGGTAGGTCATGAACTCGATCACGCTGCCGCCTTCGCCGTTGCGCGCGCGTTCGGTGGCGCGGCGCATCGCCTCGAGCACCGCGATCAGGTCGTTGCCGTCGACCTGCAGGCAGTGCAGGCCACCGGCCAGGCCCTTCTGCGCCAGCGTCTTGGCGCCGGTCTGCGAGTTGCGCGGCACCGAGATCGCCCAGCCGTTGTTGATCACGCACAGCACCAGCGGCGAGGTGAACGCGCCGGCCGAGTTGAGCGCGGCGTAGAAATCGGTCTTCGACGAGCCGCCGTCGCCGCAGCAGGCCACCGCGATGCGCGGCTGCTTGCGCAGCTTGAACGACAGCGCCGCGCCGGCCGCCATCAGGCACTGGGTCGAGATCGGCACGCACCAGGGGTAGTCGTTGGGCGCGTCGGCGAAGTCGTTGCCGCGCTCGTCGCCGCCCCAGTACAGCAGCACCTCGCGCGGCTTCACGCCGCGCATGAACTGCGCGCCGTACTCGCGGTAGCTCGGCGCGAACACGTCGTCGGGCTGCATCGAGGCACCGATGCCGACGTGGGTGGCCTCGTGGCCGAGGCTGGCGGCGTAGGTGCCGAGCTTGCCGGTGCGCTGCAGCTTGATCGCCTTGCTGTCGAAGGTGCGCACGAACAGCATCTGCTTGAACAGCGGCAGCAGCGCCTTGGGATCACGGAAGGCCTTGGGCAGCTCGCCGACGGGCTTGCCGTCGGGGCCGAGGTACTGGAGATATTCGATTTCGAACGATGCGGCGACCGTCATTGCACGCGTTCCTCGGTCATGCGGGAGACCCCCGATCATACCGGGGGCGCCGGAAAAAACCGTTGCGCGATGCGGCATGAGGGCCGTCGCGCTTGCCCTGGATCAAGCGGGCGGCAGATCCCGATGCGCTACCCTTTGCGACCGCACAGGAGCAAGCGATGAGCGTCGACAACAACGAGCGTGAGCTGGAAACCGGCATCCATACCGACCTGTCCGGACGGATGAGCTACGCCGGCTACCTGCACCTGGACCGGCTGCTCGACGCCCAGCACCCGTTGTCGAACCCGGCCGAGCACGACGAGCTGCTGTTCATCGTCCAGCACCAGGTCTCGGAGCTGTGGATGAAGCTGATGATCCACGAGCTCAAGGCCGCGGTGGTGCACCTGCGCGAAGACCAGTTGGGCAGCTGCCAGAAGAGCTTCGCGCGCTGCAAGCAGGTGCTGCGCCAGCTGACCGAGATGTGGTCGGTGCTGGAGACGCTGACGCCGTCGGACTACATGCGCTTCCGCGACATCCTCGGGCCATCGTCGGGGTTCCAGTCGCTGCAGTACCGGACCATCGAGTTCCTGCTGGGCAACAAGAACGCCTCGATGCTCAAGGTGTTCGCCCACGACCCGGCCGCCGAGGCCTCGCTGCGCGAGGTGCTGGAATCACCCAGCCTGTACGACGAGGCGCTGCGCTACCTGGCCCGGCACGGCCACGCGGTGCCGGCGCACCTGGTCGAACGCGACTGGTCGAAGGCGCGCGGCTCCGATCCGGCGCTACTGCCGGTGTTCGAGCGCATCTACGAGGACACCGAGGCGCACTGGCAGGCCTACCACCTGCTGGAGGACCTGGTGGACCTGGAAAGCCAGTTCCAGCTGTGGCGCTTCCGCCACATGCGCACGGTGATGCGGATCATCGGCTTCAAGCGCGGCACCGGCGGCTCCTCCGGGGTCGGCTTCCTCAAGCAGGCGCTGGAGCTGACGTTCTTCCCGGAGCTGTTCGAGGTGCGGACCTCGGTGGGGTTGGAGACGCGCTGACGGTCGGCGCAGCCATGGTGCGACGCACCATCGCCCTGTTCATTTGACGCACGTGTTACGCACCAGTTAAACCTACTGCGTTTTCGTCCAGCCCATGGGTTGACGATTCGCCGTACGGGCGTGACCGCGCCAGTCTGATATCCAACCAGGCGGCCCCAGGGGGCAGTCGATCACCGTTTGGGAGTAGCGAAACCAGTGGCCACCAATCCAGCCAACGCCGTCGAAGGCAAGACCTTCCTCGGCCATCCGCGCGGCCTGTTCGTGCTGTTCTTCGCCGAGATGTGGGAGCGCTTCTCCTACTACGGCATGCGCGCGATCCTGATCTTCTACCTGCTGCAGCACTGGCTGTTCGCGGAAGAGAAGGCCTACGTCATCTATGGTGCGTACACCGCGCTGGTCTACATCACCCCGGTGGTGGGCGGCCTGCTTGCGGACCGCTACCTCGGCCAGCGCAAGGCGGTGCTGTTCGGCGCGATCCTGCTGGTGATCGGCCACGGCCTGATGGCATTCGAGGGCACCGGCGGGCAGGACTCGCCGATGCTCAACGTGTTCTGGCTGGCGCTGGCCTTCATCATCATGGGCGTCGGCTTCCTCAAGGCCAACATCTCGGTGATCGTCGGCCAGCTGTACGGCCAGGGCGATGCGCGCCGCGACCCGGCGTTCACGATCTTCTACATGGGCATCAACCTGGGTGCGTTCCTGGGTTCGCTGATCGTCGGCTACCTCGGGCAGACCTGGGGCTGGGGCTGGGGCTTCGGCGCCGCCGGCGTTGGCATGCTGCTGGGCCTGGTCGTGTTCGTCTGGGGCAAGCCGCTGTTGCTGGGCCGCGGCGAGGCGCCGGACCCGGCCGCGCTCAAGCGCCCGGTGATGGGCGTGCCGCTGGAATGGATGATCTACCTGGCCGCGCTGGTCGGCGTGGGCGTGGTCTGGTGGCTGGTGCAGTACCAGTCGATCGTCGGCGGACTGCTCGGCCTGACCGGCGCGATCGTGGTGATCTATTTCCTGTACACGGCGGTGTTCAAGCTCGACCGCATCGACCGCGACCGCATCCTCGCGGCGCTGTTCCTGATCGCGCTGCAGCCGCTGTTCTGGGCGCTGTTCGAGCAGGCCGGCTCGTCGCTCAACGTCTATACCGACGAGCAGGTCAACCGCAACATCTTCGGCTGGGAAGTCCCGGCGTCGATGTTCCAGTCGCTCAACGCGGCCTACATCATCCTGCTGGCGCCGGTGTTCGCGTGGCTGTGGCTGTGGCTGGCCAAGCGCGGCTGGGAGCCGTCGACCCCGGCCAAGTTCGGCCTCGGCCTGATCCAGCTTGGCGCGGGCTTCCTGGTGCTGGTGGCGGGCGTGCTGGCGACTGGCACCGAGAACCTGACGCCGGTGGTCTTCATCTTCCTGATCTACCTGCTGCACACCATGGGCGAGCTGTGCCTGTCGCCGGTCGGCCTGTCGGCGATGACCAAGCTCGCACCGGCCAAGTTGATGAGCCTGATGATGGGCACCTGGTTCCTGTCGACCGCTGCCGGCAATTTCATCGGTGGGCTGATCGCCAGCGCGACCGGCGGACATGGTGCCGAAGTGGCCGAGGGCGCCGCGCCGGTCATGGACGTCTACAGCAAGATCGGCTGGATCGCGGTCGGCGTCGGTGCCGCCGTGATCCTGGTGTCGCCGTTCATCAAGAAGCTGATGCACGAGGACGTCGACAACGCACACCATGACCGCGCGCTGGCCGGCCAGGGCGAGATCGGCGAACCGGGTGCGGCGGGGACCCGCACGGACCAGGAACTGCGGTGACCTGAGGGTTGTTGCAGGACAGCGGAACGGCGGCCCACGGGTCGCCGTTCTGCTTTGACGGCGCGATGTCCACCGCTTGGTAGGAGCGGCTTCAGCCGCGATCGGGGGCCGGCGCGGGCGACCGATTCCAGATCGCGGCTGAAGCCGCTCCTACAGGGGATTGGATCGAGCGACTTCGGGCGGGGGTCAATCCCGCGCCGGCTCCGCTTCGGCGCGGATCTCCAGCTCGTCGAGCCGGTCGAGCAGGCGGAACAGCAACTCGCGCTCGGCCGCATCCATGCCGTCGAGCAGGCGGCGTTCGAAGCCGAGCGCGAGCGGCGCGACCTCGTCGTAGATCAACTGGCCGGTCTCGCTCAGGCGCAATACCGAGCGCCGGCGATCGTCGTCGTGGATCTCGCGATCGAGCCGGCCGGCCTCGACCAGGCGCGCGACCGCGCGGCTGACCGCGACCTTGTCCATCGCGGTGCGCTGGGCGACTTCGTTGGCCGACAGGTCCGGATAGCGGCCCAGCACGGCCATCACCCGCCACTCGGTTACGCCCAGGGCGAAACGTTCGACGTAGACCCGCGCGATCGCGCTGCTGACCCGGTTCGACAGCACCGACAGCCGGTACGGCAGGAAATGTTCGAGGTCGAGTTGCGCGTGCGCCGCGGGGGTGGCCCTGTATCCATTCATGCTGCGCCGTGCCTTGTGTATGGTTTCATGTGAAACTATAACCTCTATTGCGAACGGCCCGTCCGCCGCCCGCCCGTCATCCAGTCCAGTCCCGGAGTCTCCCATGAGCGCCCAGCCCAACCTCGGCATGCAGGTCACCACGTTCGAAAACCCGCTCGGCATCGACGGTTTCGAGTTCGTCGAATTCGCCGCGCCGCAGGGCCAGGGCGAGATGCTGCACGACTACTTCCGCAAGATGGGCTTCAGCGCGGTGCTGCAGCACAAGACCCGTCAGATCACGGTCTACCGCCAGGGCGGCGTCAACTTCCTGGTCAACGAGGACCCGGACAGCTTCGCCGCCGATTTCGCCAAGGCCCACGGCCCGTGCGCGACCGGTTTCGCGATCCGCTTCAAGGAGCCGGCCGACAAGGTCTGCCAGACCGTGCTCGGCAACGGTGGCGAGGCGATCGACCACAAGGCCGATACCAAGGCAGTCGACGCGCCGGTGGTCAAGGGCATCGGCGACTGCATGCTGTACCTGGTCGATCGCTACGGCGACAAGGGCAGCGTCTACGGCGACGACTTCCTGCCGGTGCAGGGCGCCGACCAGGACCCGAAGGGGTTCGGCCTGACCTTCATCGACCACCTGACCCACAACCTCTACTTCGGCAACATGGCCAAGTGGTCGGAGTACTACGAGAAGCTGTTCAACTTCCGCGAGATCAAGTACTTCGACATCAAGGGCGCCAAGACCGGGCTGGTGTCGAAGGCGATGACCGCGCCCGACGGTGTGGTCCGCATCCCGCTCAACGAGTCGAATGATCCGAAGTCGCAGATCAACGAGTACCTCGACGCCTACAAGGGCGAGGGCATCCAGCACATCGCCTGCTTCACCGACGACATCTACACCACGGTCGAGGCGATGCGCGATGCCGGCATCGACTTCCTCGACACGCCCGACACCTACTTCGAGGTGATCGACCAGCGCGTGCCGGGCCACACCGAAGACGTCGCGCGCCTGCAGAAGAACAAGATCCTGCTCGACGCCGACATGGAGACCAAGAAGCGCCTGCTGCTGCAGATCTTCACCACCAATGCGATCGGCCCGATCTTCTTCGAGATCATCCAGCGCAAGGGCAACGAGGGCTTCGGCGAGGGCAACTTCCAGGCGCTGTTCGAGAGCATCGAGCGCGACCAGATCAAGCGCGGCGTGCTGTAAGCGGGAGCGCCGGCGATGCAATCGAACGGCTACCAGTCGGGCTTCGGCAACGAGTTCGCCAGCGAGGCCATCGCCGGCACGCTGCCGGTCGGGCGCAACTCGCCGCAGCGGGTCGCCCATGGGTTGTACGCGGAGCAGCTGACCGGCTCCGCGTTCACCGCGCCGCGCGGCGCCAACCGGCGCAGCTGGCTGTACCGGATCCGTCCGGCGGCGATGCACGGGACGTTCGAGGCCTACGCGCAGCCGCGATTGCACAACGATTTCGACGCCGGTCCGGTCAGCCCGGACCAGATGCGCTGGGACCCGTTGCCGATGCCGGGCGTCGACGCCCCGACCGATTTCGTCGACGGCCTGTTCACCATGGCCGGCAACGGCGGCCCGGCGGCGATGACCGGGGTCGGCGTGCACCTGTACGCCGCCAACGCCTCGATGCAGGGGCGGTTCTTCTACGACGCCGATGCCGAGCTGCTGATCGTGCCGCAGCAGGGCCGGCTGCACATCGCCACCGAGCTGGGCGTGCTCGAGGTCGAACCGCAGGAGATCGCGGTGATCCCGCGCGGCGTGCGCTTCCGGGTCGAGCTGCCGGACGGCGTGGCGCGCGGTTACGTCTGCGAGAACTTCGGTGCGCTGCTGCGGCTGCCCGACCTCGGCCCGATCGGCAGCAACGGCCTGGCCAACCCGCGCGACTTCCTCGCCCCGCAGGCGGCGTTCGAGGACGTCGAGGGCGACTTCGAACTGATTGCCAAGTTCCAGGGCCACCTGTGGCGCGCCGACATCGGCCACAGCCCGCTCGACGTGGTCGGCTGGCACGGCAACTACGCGCCATACAAGTACGACCTGCGCCGCTTCAACGCGATCGGCTCGATCAGCTTCGACCATCCCGATCCGTCGATCTTCCTGGTACTGCATTCGCCCAGCGACACGCCCGGCACCAGCAACATGGACTTCGCGATCTTCCCGCCGCGCTGGCTGGTGGCGCAGGACACGTTCCGGCCGCCGTGGTTCCACCGCAACATCGCCAGCGAGTTCATGGGCCTGATCCACGGCGCCTACGACGCCAAGGCCGAGGGCTTCGTGCCCGGCGGCGCCAGCCTGCACAACTGCATGACCGGCCACGGCCCGGACGCGGCGACGTTCGAGAAGGCCAGCGCGGCCGACCTGTCCAAGCCCGACGTGGTGCGCGACACCATGGCCTTCATGTTCGAGACCCGCGCGGTGATCCGTCCGACCGCGCAGGCGATCGAGGCCGCGCATCGGCAGCGCGACTACCAGGATTGCTGGGCGGGGCTGCGCAAGCATTTCGGCGCCTCGTAGCGGAACGGCATGCGGCGCGGCCGGCGGGGTCCGTTTCGCGTTGCATTCACGCCATCCCGGTAGCCTGCCGGCGTCCATTTGCAGCAGGAAATCCCGATGAAGCTTGCGTTGCCCGCACTGACCCTCATGGTCCTGGCCATGGCCGCCTGCGCCGACCGCGGCGCCGGCGACACCGCCGCCACGACCTCCCCACCGGCCGCGACGGTCGACCAGCCGAGCGAGGATATTCCGCCGGCCACCGCGCCTCCGGGCACCCCGATGCCGGGCGACCCGGCCGGGCCCGACGCCGACGACAGCAACGTCGGCGCAGCCCGCTTCGACGGCTACGGCCCGGCCCGTTTTGGCATGAGCGCCGACGAGGTCATCGCGGCCTGGGACGGCGAACTCAACGGCGAGCCCGCCGCGGACGGGTCGTCCTGTTTCCACCTCAACCCCGTTGGCCAACCGGACATCGCGTACTTCGCGCTGATGTTCGAGGGCGGCGAGTTCGTGCGCTACAGCGTGTCCAACGAAACCATGGCCGCGCCCGGTGGCGGCGAGCTCGGGATGGATGCCACGCAGATCGAGGCGCTGTACCCCGGTGTCGAGCAGCAGAACCACAAGTACGTCGAGGGCGGCCATTACCTGCGCGTGGGCCAGGAAGGCGGCGACGGCGTGCTGGTGTTCGAGACCGATGCCGACGATGTCGTCACCGAATGGCGGGTCGGCGTGCCGCCACAGGTCGATTACGTCGAAGGCTGCAGCTGATCGGCATAGAATCGGCACGATCAACCACGGGGAGCCAGGATCATGTTCGAAGCCATCGGCCTGTTCGTGCTGGGACTGGTATTGCTGGGTCTGGGTGGCGATTCGATCGTCAAGGGTTCGGCCGGGCTGGCCCAGCGTTTCGGCGCATCGCCGTTCGTTGCGGGGCTGGTGCTGGTCGCATTCGGCACCTCGCTGCCGGAGATCGCGGTCAACGTGCATGCGATCGCGCTGGGCCAACCGGATCTCGCGCTTGGCAACGCCGTGGGCAGCAACGTGGCCAACTTCGGCCTGACGCTGGGCGCGGCCGCGCTGGCGGCGCCGCTGCTGGTGCGCTGGCGCAGCCTCGGGCCGTTGTTGCTGGTGCTGGTGGTGGGCACGCTGGCAGTCATCGTGCTCGGCCTCGATGGCGGGCTCGGACGGATCGAGGGCTTCGGCCTGCTGCTCGCATTCGTGGCGGTGGTCGCCTTCGCATCCGCACGCAGCCGCCGCGAGGCGCCGGAACTGCAGGCCGAGATGGCCGCGTTCGCACGCACCAGCAATGACCTCGGACTCAACCTGATCCGCTTCGCGATCGCCGCCGTGCTGCTGTACTTCGGTTCGCGGCTGGTGGTCACCAATGCGCTGCCGCTTGGCGAAGGACTCGGCCTGTCGCCGCTGCTGACCGGCCTGATCCCGGTGGCGATCGGCACTGCCTTGCCGGAGGTCGCCGCCGCGGTGGTTGCCGCGCGCCGCGGGCAGGGCGACCTGGTGGTCGGCCACGTGGTCGGTTCCAGCGTGTTCAACCTGCTGGTGATCATCGGCGCGATGGCGGCGTGGCAACCGCTGGTGCTGCCGGGCCTGCTGGTGCGCTACGCGTTGCCGGCGGCGCTGGCGTTCGCGCTGGTGATCTACCCGATGCTGCGCGGTGACCTGCAAGTCAGCCGGCGCGAAGGCGCGATCCTGCTGGTGGGCTTCGTCGCCTGGCTGGTGTTCGAACTGGTGCTGGTCGGCAGCGCCGGAAGCGTCGCCGCGCAGGGTTGAGCGGACAGCATTGGCACGGCGAAATCCAGGGCTTCGGAACAGCGGTTGATACACTGGGCCGATGATCGAACACATCCCGGCAACGCCCCCTCCCCGCCGCCCCCTGTCGCTGCGCGCGCTACGCGCGATGACCGAGTTCCTGCGGCTCGAAGCTGCTGGCGGCATCCTGCTGATCGGCGCCGCGGTGCTGGCGATGATCGCCGCCAACTCGCCGCTCGAAGAGTTCTACGACAGCTTCCTCGAAATGCCGGTGCAGGTCCGTGTCGGCGACCTGGACATCGCCAAGCCGGCGTTGCTCTGGATCAACGACGGATTGATGGCGATCTTCTTCCTGCTGGTCGCGCTGGAGATCAAGCGCGAAGCGCTCACCGGGCAGCTGGCGGGTCGCTCGCGCCTGATCCTGCCGCTGATCTGCGCCGGCGCGGGCGTGGTTGTTCCGGCGCTGATCTTCTACTCGCTCAACCATGCCGATGCCGAGGCGATGCGTGGCTGGGCGGTGCCGACAGCGACCGACATCGCGTTCGCGCTCGGCGTGCTGGCATTGCTCGGCTCGCGCGTGCCGGTCGGCATGAAGCTGCTGCTGTCGACGATTGCCGTTGTCGACGACCTCATCGCGATCGTGATCATCGCGTTGTTCTATTCGCACGGCATGTCGGTGACCGCGCTGGCCTGGGCGGGCGCGGCGCTGGCGTTGATGTGGTTGCTGAACCGTCGCGGGGTCACCGCGTTGACGCCGTACCTCCTGCTCGGCGTGTTCCTGTGGGTGTGCGTGCTGAAGTCGGGCGTGCACGCGACCCTCGCCGGCGTTGCCACCGGCCTCATGATCCCGCACGTCGACAAGGGCAACAAGATCAATGACGAGGTCGAGCATTCGCCGCTGGAACACCTCGAGCACGCGCTGCATCCGTGGGTGGCCTACGCGATCCTGCCGGTGTTCGCGTTCGCCAACGCAGGTCTCGCACTGGGCGACCTGAGCCCGTCTTCGGCGCTGGCCGCGGTACCGCTGGGTATCGCACTGGGCCTGGTGGTCGGCAAGCCGATCGGCATCGTCGGTGCGGCGGTCGGGATGCGCGCGCTGGGATGGGCGCGTTTCCCCGACGGCATGGACCTGCGCGCGATGATCGGCCTGGGCCTGCTGTGCGGCATCGGCTTCACCATGAGCCTGTTCATCGCCTCGCTGGGTTACCGCGATCCGGTCAACTATGAGGGTGCGGTGCTTGGCGTGCTGTGTGCGTCGGTGATCGCCGCGGCCCTGGGCTATGGGTGGCTGCGTATGGTGCTGCCGGCTCGCGACCGGGTCGGCTGACGTGCGCGACGCGCTGGTGTTCGGCGGGACGGGCCAGATCGGTCGTCCCGTGATCGAGCGGCTGCGTGTGGCAGGCTGGCGGGTCACGGGCGTGTCGCGACGCGGCCAGCCCGACGCCGACGGGCTGCGCTGGCGGGTTGGCGATTTCGATGCGATGCCAACGTTGCCGAAGTCGTTCGACGCGATCATCAGCTGCGGGCCACTGGACCGGTTCGGACGCTGGTATGCGCGGGCGGACGTCGTCGCCCCGCGGGTGGTTGCGTTCGGTTCGACCAGTATCGAGACCAAGCAGGTGTCGGCCGATGCCGCCGAGCGCGACCTGGTGCGGCGCCTGGGGGAAGGCGAGCGCAACGTGTTCGAGACCGCGCGCTCGCGCGAAGCCGCGGCCACGCTGCTGCGGCCGACCCTGGTCTACGGCAGCGGGCGCGATGCCAGCCTGACCCGGATCGCGCAACTGGCGCGCCGCTGGCATCGCTTCCCGTTGCCGCGCGATGCCGTCGGCTTGCGCCAACCGGTGCACGTCGACGACCTCGCCGATGCGGCGATGTGCTGCCTCGAGCAGGCGGCCAGCTCCGGCCGCGCCTACGCGGTGCCCGGTGGCGAGACGTTGCCGTATCGCGAAATGGTCGCGCGCGTGCTGTCCACGCTGCAGCCGCCGGCACGACTGATCGAGCTGCCGCCGGCACTGTTCAAACTGGTCCTGCGCGTCGCCCAGGCCAGTGGTCGCGCGCGCGGGCTCGGCGGCGCCGCGGTGGCGCGCATGCAGGACGACCTGGTGTTCGATGCCACGCCCGCGCGCAATGATTTCGGCTATTCGCCGCGGCCGTTCCAGCCCGCCGCGGAGATGTTCGAGCCGTGACGGCCGGCGCCTAGATTTCCTTCGCCAGCGGCATCGTCCGCGACTTCTTCAACGCACGCAGCGCCACGCCGAGCACGCCGCCGAGCACCATCGCGCCACCGATATACAGGCGCGGGCCGGGCCGGTCGCCCCAGAACGCGATGCCCAGTCCGACCGCCATCACCGGTACCAGCAACAGCCACGGCGTGACCTGCGCGACCGGATGCTTCTGCACCAGCACGTAGTACAGCCCGTGCCCGAGCAGCGAGGAAATGAACGCCGCATAGGCCACGCCGACCCAGGCCACCCAGCTGGCCGAGGCCAGCGCCGGGATCGCCCCCGGCTCAAGCACGATGCTGATCGCCAGCAGCGGCAGCACCGCGATCAGCGCCGTCCAGCCCTGCATGCTGTAGGCGTCCAGCCCGCGCAGGCCCTTCATGAGGACCGTGCCGATCGCCAGGAACAGCGCCGACACCAGCATCAGGCCCAGCGCCAGCGGATCGTCCAGCACCAGCGGGTCGAACCCCAGCACCATCACCCCGCCGAAACTGATCGCGATCGCCAGCCCGGTGCGCCATGCGAATTTCTCGCCCAGCACGACCCACGCCAGCAACGTGGTCATCGGGATGTAGCTCTGGATCACGATCGCCGGCGATGACAGGTCGCCAGCCATCTTCAGCGCGACGAAACTCAGGCCGAAATGCAGCACGCCGACGCACAGGCACACCGACAGCAGCCGCGGCCACTGCCCCGGCGCCGGCCGCTTGATCAGGAACAGCAGTGGCAACCCGAGCGCGATGAAGCGCAGCGCGGTGAAGAGGAACGGCGGCACCTCGCGCAGCGCGTAGGCCGAGGTCAGGAAGTTGCCGGCCCAGGCGACGCAGACCAGCAGGACCAGGACGATGTCGCGCGATGACATGTCAGCAAATCATCTCAGTAGGACCATCCCAGCTTGCGGTACAACTTCGCCAGCACCCAGGCCGGGCCGATCAGCAGGTAGGTCAGGTCGGTCAGGAAACTCGGCTTGCGGCCTTCGATCTTGTGGCCGACGAACTGGCCGATCCACGCCACCACGAATACCGCGATCGCCAGCCACAAAAGGTTCGTCGTGCCGAGGCTGTCATGCAGCCAGCGGGTCAGCCACCCGAGCGCGACGAACGCCACGAGCATGCCCACGCCGAGTTTCCGCGAGGCGCGGTAATAGAACATCCATGCGCCGAACATCGCGATCCCGGCCCAGAACCCGGCGCGGAACCAGGTGCCGGGCGACGGTACGCACCACAACAGCGCGATCACGCTCCACAGGATCGCGGGCACGCAGGCCACGTGGATCCACTGGTTGGTCGCGCTGCGATGGTCGCCGGAATAGCTGGCGAACCAGCGGTCGATCGGGCGTTGCGTCGCGGACATTTCGATCTCCGGCAGTGCGGGGTGTTTGTAGGAGCGGCTTCAGCCGCGATCTGGAGTCGGCGCAGGCGAACAGTTTCCGATCGCGGCTAAAGCCGCTCCTGCAAACGCAGGAGGTCCAGTCGGACAAAGCGGGCGGGACTCAGTCTATTGCAATGCCCGCCAGCTTCCACAGTGCTTCGGCGTAACGTGCGCGGGTCCGCTCGATCACCTCTTCCGGCAGCTTCGGGCCCGGTGCGGCCTTGTCCCAGTCCAGCGTCTCCAAGTAGTCGCGCACGATCTGCTTGTCGTAGCTCGGTGGGCTGGTACCGACCTTGTACTCGTCGGCCGGCCAGTAACGCGAGGAGTCCGGCGTCAGCATTTCGTCCATGACGTACAGCCGGCCATCGGCGTCGGTGCCGAACTCGAACTTGGTGTCGGCCAGCAGGATGCCGCGCTCGGCGGCGTAGTCCGCGGCGAAGCGGTACAGCCGCAGGGTCGCGTCGCGTACCGCCTCGGCCAGCTCGGCGCCGCACAGGCGCACGGCGGTGTCGAAGTCGATGTTCTCGTCGTGGTCGCCGACCGCGGCCTTGGTCGACGGGGTGAAGATCGGCTCGGCCAGCTTCTGCGCCTGCTGCAGGCCGTCGGGCAGGGCGATGCCGCTGATCCGGCCGGTGCGCTGGTAATCCTTCCAGCCGCTGCCGATCACGTAGCCGCGGGCGATGCATTCGATCGGCACCGGCTTGAGCCGCTTGGTCACCACCGCGCGACGGGCGTACAGCGCCGGGTCGACCCCGGCGGGGAGCACGTCGGCGACGTCGATCCCGGTCAGGTGGTTGGCGACGATGTGGCTGGTCTTGCCGAACCAGAAGTTGCTGATCTGGCACAGCATTTCGCCCTTGCCCGGGATCGGGTCGGGCAGCACCACGTCGAACGCGCTGAGGCGGTCGGTCGCGACCATGAGGAGATTGTCGCCGGGCAGGTCGAACACGTCGCGGACCTTGCCGCGGTGGCGCAACGGCAGGCCGGGCAGGTCGGATTCGGAAAGCGCGGGTCGCAGCAGGGTGTTGGACAACGTCGGATCCCTTGGTGGCACGTGATCCCCGCCTGCGCCGGGGCGACTGTCGGCCGCCGGTTCCACGCGCGCGTGCGCGACGGGGCCGGGCAGTGTACGACGGTCCGCGCCCGGCTGCAGGTAAACTGCCCGCCTTGGCACCGGGCGAACCGGGGAGCGCGATGGTGCGGCACCGATGACCCGCTGGTACGGCAAGTTGCTGGGTGTCGTCATTGGTGTCGCCTTGCTGCGATCGCGTCCCTTGCTGGGCGCCGTGCTGGGATTGCTGGTCGGGCACGCGTTCGACCGTGGCTGGTTCGGGCTTGGTTCGTCCGGGCGGCGATCGGGTCCGGCTTCGCCCCGCCCGGAGCGCGATGATCCCTATGCGGTGCTGGGCGTGGCCCCCAATGCCAGCGACGCCGAGATCGAGCAGGCCTATCGGCGCCTGATCTCGCGCCACCATCCCGACCGGGCCGGCGGCGTCGAGGCGCGGGCCCGCGAGATCAACCGCGCCTACGACCGCATCCAGGCCCTGCGCAAGCCCAAATGATCGTCCGCGATACCAACCGAGGCCCCGTTATGCACCCCACCGTCATCGCCCCGTCCATCCTTTCCGCCGACTTCGCCCGCCTCGGCGAGGAGGTCGACAACGTCATCAAGGCCGGCGCCGACTGGGTCCATTTCGACGTCATGGACAACCATTACGTGCCCAACCTGACCATCGGCCCGCTGGTCTGCGAGGCGTTGCGCAAGCATGGCGTGACCGCGCCGATCGACGTGCACCTGATGGTCGAGCCGGTCGACCGCATCGTGCCGGACTTCGCCAAGGCCGGTGCGTCGATGATCAGCTTCCACCCCGAGGCCAGCCGCCATGTCCACCGCACCGTGCAGCTGATCAAGTCGCACGGCTGCCAGGCCGGGCTGGTGCTCAATCCCGGTACGCCGGTCGAGGTGCTCGACTACGTGCTCGACGAGCTCGACATGGTGCTGCTGATGTCGGTCAACCCGGGCTTCGGCGGGCAGGCCTTCATCCCGTCCACGCTGGACAAGCTGCGCCGCGTGCGCGAGCGGATCGATGCCAGCGGGCGCGCGATCCGGCTGGAGATCGACGGTGGGGTCAAGGTCGACAACATCGCCGAGATCGCGGCGGCCGGTGCAGACACCTTCGTCGCCGGTTCGGCGATCTTCAACGCCCCCGACTATGCCGACGTGGTCGGCCGGATGAAGGCGGCGGTGGCCGGCGTGCGCGGTTGAGGCCACCGGAAAAGGAAGACCGATGTCCCGGGGAGGGCATCGGTCTTCAGTAATGATTGGAGGCAATCCCGCCTCCGCCGGTCGTCCCTGTTATGGCCTTCCATGCTCCGTGCATTGCATGACGCGGTGATGACAGCCGGCGCAGTTTGTGGCCCCTGCCGTGCGTGGCCGCTTTCACGACGATATTGCTAGCCTGTCGCGATGACCGAATCCCGACCCGTGCAGGGCACGCCGCGCTGGCGCCTGATCCTCAACGGCAAGTCCGCCGGCGACGAACCGTTGCGCGCGGCGGTGGCGGCGATGCGCGAACAGGGCATCGCGCTGACCGTGCGGGTGACCTGGGAAGAGGGCGACGCCGAGCGCTATGTCGCCGAGGCGATCGCGGACGGCGTCGACACCGTGATCGCGGCCGGCGGCGACGGCACCCTGAGCGAAGTGGCGACCACGCTCGCGCACCGCGACGCGGACGCCGATGCCTTGCCGAGCCTGGCGCTGGTGCCGATGGGGACTGCCAACGACTTCGCCAGCGCCGCCGGGATTCCGCTGGAACCCGACGCCGCGCTGGAACTGGTGCGCAGCGCGACCGCGCAACCGATCGACCTGCTGCGGATCGACAGCGGCGACCGCGTCCACTGGTGCGCCAACCTCGCCAGCGGCGGCTTCGGCACCCAGGTCACGGTCGAGACCGACGAAGGCCTGAAGAAAATGCTCGGCGGGCTGGCCTACATGATCACCGGCATCGCCAGGCTCGGCCGGATCGAACCGATCCAGGCCCGCATCAGCGCGACCACCGCCGCCGGCGAGGCGTTCGAATGGCAGGGCGGCTTCATTGCGCTGGGCATCGGCAACGGCCGCCAGGCCGGCGGTGGCCAGGCGCTGTGTCCGGACGCGGTGATCGATGACGATCTGCTTGACCTGACCATCGTCCCCGAACTCGAAGGCGAGGTCGGTGCCACCCTTGGCGCGCTGATGGCGGAGGGCAAGGAGGCCGCGCTCGATCGCGTGGCGGTGCGCCGGCAACTGCCGTGGGTCGAGATCGAGGCGCCCGGACCGCTGACCCTCAACCTCGACGGCGAGCCAGTCGAATCGACCCGTTTCCATGTCGACTGCGTGGCCCGGCGCGTGCGCATGCACCTGCCGCCGGGTTGCCCCTTGCTGCGGCCGCCCGGCAACCCGTTGCCAGCCACGGACGAGGCGCCCGAACCCCCGCCCGGGCTGGTCATGGCGTAAACTGCGCCGATGAATTTCCGGGCGAACCAGTTTTTCCACGATGCCGGTGCCTGCGGTGCCGACACGGGCTGGCGATGGTGGCTTGCCGCCGCCGTCCACGTCCCGTCGCATCCCGAGGAAATGCCGAGTGTCCACGCCCGACAGCCAGTTCGAACGCTTCACCCAGCAGGCCGCTGACGGCCATACCCGCATCCCGGTGGTGCGCGAGGTGTTTTCCGACCTCGACACCCCGCTGTCTGTCTACCTGAAACTCGCCGACGGCCCGCATACCTACCTGTTCGAATCTGTCGAGGGTGGCGAGCGCTTCGGCCGCTATTCGATCATCGGCCTGCCGGCGACCCGTGTGTACGCGTTCGCAGGCCACACGCTTTATGTCACCGAGCACGGCGAGCTGGTCGAGGCGCGCGAGGTCGAAGACCCGTTCGCCGAGGTCGAGCGCCTGCGCACGCAATTCTCGGTGCCGCGGATCGAGGGCTTGCCGGGCTTCACCGGTGGACTGGTCGGCTGGTTCGGCTTCGAGTGCATCCAGTACATCGAGCCGCGGCTTGCAACCGGCGAGAAGCCCGACGAACTCGGCACCCCCGACATCCTGCTGATGCTCAGCGAGGAGGTCGCGGTGTTCGACAACCTCAAGGGCCGGCTGTACCTGATCGTCCACGCCGACCCGGCCGAACCGCAGGCGTATGCGCGTGCCAACCGTCGCCTCGACCAACTGGTCCACCGCCTGCGCAACAGCGGCGCGACCTATCCCGAGACGCTCGATCCCAATGGCCTGGACGAGGCCGATTTCGTCTCCGGCTTCACCCGCGAAGGCTTCATCGACGCGGTCGAGAAGTCGAAGGAGTACATCCGCGCCGGCGACATCTTCCAGGTCGTGCTGAGCCAGCGCCTCAGCGTGCCGTTCAAGGCGCGCCCGGTCGATGTCTACCGCGCCCTGCGCGCGTTGAATCCGTCGCCATACATGTACTTCCTCGACGTCGGCGAGATGCAGGTGGTGGGCTCCTCCCCGGAGATCCTCGTCCGGCTCGAACATGACGAAGCCGGCCGCGGCATCGTCACCGTGCGGCCGATCGCCGGCACCCGCCCGCGTGGCGCGACCCCGGCGGAGGACGCCGCGCTGGAGGTCGAGTTGCTCGCCGACCCGAAGGAGCGCGCCGAACACCTGATGCTGATCGACCTCGGTCGCAACGATGTCGGCCGGGTCAGCGAGCCGGGTACGGTCGAGGTCGGCGAGCAGTTCGTGATCGAACGCTACAGCCACGTCATGCACATCGTCAGCGAAGTGACCGGCACGCTGAAACCGGGCCTCGGCTACGCCGACGTGCTGCGCGCGACGTTCCCGGCCGGCACCGTCAGCGGCGCGCCGAAGATCCGCGCGCTGGAGGTCATCCGCGAGCTGGAGCCGATCAAGCGCAACGTCTACGCCGGCAGCATCGGCTACCTCGGCTGGCATGGCGACGCCGACACCGCGATCGCGATCCGCACCGCAGTCATCCAGGACGGCCGCCTGCATGTGCAGGCCGGCGCCGGCATCGTCTACGACTCCGACCCGGAAAAGGAATGGGAAGAAACCATGAGCAAGGGGCGCGCGCTGTTCCGCGCGGTCGCCGAAGCGGCGCGGGGACTCTGACATGGTCCTGATGATCGACAACTACGACAGCTTCACCTGGAACCTCGTGCAGTACCTGCAGGTGCTCGGTGCCGAGGTGCGGGTGGTGCGCAACGACGAACTATCGGTGGCGCAGATCGAGGCATTGGCGCCGGAACGCATCGTGATCTCGCCTGGCCCATGCACGCCCAACGAGGCCGGTGTTTCGGTCGAACTGATCCGCCAGTTGGGCGCACGCACGCCGATCCTCGGCGTCTGCCTCGGCCACCAGAGCCTGGGCCAGTGCTACGGCGGCGACGTGGTGCGGGCCAAGACGATCATGCACGGCAAGACCTCGCGCATCCGGCACGAGGGCAGTGGCGTGTTCGCCGGTTTGCCGGACGACTTCGACGCCACGCGCTACCACTCGCTGGTGGTCGCGCGCGAGACGCTTCCGGCCTGCCTCGAGATCACCGCATGGACCGACCACGATGACGGTTCATTCGACGAGATCATGGGCCTGCGCCACCGCGAGCATCCGGTCGAGGGCGTGCAGTTCCATCCCGAGTCGATCCTGACCGAGCACGGCCACGCGTTGCTGAAGAACTTCCTGGAGCGTTGAACGAGATGCCGATCACCCCGCAAGAAGCCCTGCAGCGCACCATCGAGCACCGCGAGATCTTCCACGACGAGATGGTCGACCTGATGCGCATGATCATGCGCGGCGAGGTCTCGCCATTGATGACCGCGGCGATCATCACCGGCCTGCGGGTCAAGAAGGAAACCGTCGGCGAGATCGCCGGCGCGGCGCGGGTAATGCGCGAGTTCGCACGGCCGGTCGAGGTCGCCGACCGCACCCACCTGGTCGACATCGTCGGCACCGGTGGCGATGGAGCCCATACCTTCAACATCTCCACCGCCAGCAGCTTCGTGATTGCCGCGGCCGGTGGCCGGGTCGCCAAGCACGGCGGCCGCAGCGTGTCGTCCAAGTCCGGCAGTGCCGATGCGTTCGAGGCGCTGGGCGCGTCGATCGAACTGCAGCCCGGACAGGTCGCGCGCTGCATCGAGCGCACCGGCATCGGCTTCATGTACGCGCCGCTGCACCACCCGGCGATGAAGATGGTGGCGCCGGTGCGCAAGGAGATGGGCGTGCGCACGCTGTTCAACATCCTCGGCCCGCTGACCAACCCGGCCAACGCGCCGAGCATCCTGATGGGCGTGTTCCACCCCGACCTGGTCGGTATCCAGGTCCGCGTGCTGCAGGAAATGGGCGCCGAGCGTGCGCTGGTGGTGTGGGGTCGCGACGGCATGGATGAGCTGTCGCTCGGCGCGGGTTCGCTGGTCGGCGAGCTGCGTGACGGCGAGGTGCGTGAGTACGAGGTGCACCCGGAGGACTACGGCATCGCGATGGCGGCCAGCCGCAACCTGCAGGTCGCCAACCCCGCCGAATCGATCGCGATGCTGCGCGAGGCGCTGGACGGCGTCGATGGCCTGCCGCGCGAGATCGTCGCGTTCAATGCCGGCGCCGCGCTGTACGTGGCCGGCGTGGCCGAAGACATCGGCGACGGCATCGATCGCGCGCGCAAGGCGATCGCGTCCGGCGCCGCGCGGGCCAAGCTCGACGAGTTCGTGGCGGTGACCCGGGAGTTGGCGGGGCATGGCCTGGCCGGCGAGGGCGCTCGATGAGCGACATCCTCGCCACTATCCTCGCGCGCAAGCACGAGGAGATCCGTCAGCGCAGCCAGATCCGCACGCTCGACAGCGTCCGCGCGCGCGCCGCCAGCCAGCCGCCGACGCGCGGCTTCGTCGAGGCGATCCGGCGCAAGCACGCCGCGGGCGAGGCCGCAGTGATCGCCGAGGTCAAGAAGGCCAGCCCGTCGAAGGGGCTGATCCGCAAGGACTTCGACCCGGCGGCGATCGCGCGCAGCTACGAGGCCGGCGGTGCGGCATGCCTGTCCGTGCTGACCGATGTCGACTTCTTCCAGGGCAGCAACCGCTACCTCGGCGAGGCGCGCGACGCCTGCAGCCTGCCGGTGCTGCGCAAGGACTTCATCGTCGACCCCTACCAGGTCTACGAGGCGCGAATGATCGGCGCCGACTGCATCCTGTTGATCGTCGCCGCGCTGGAAGATGGCCCGCTGGTGGAGATGGCCAACCTCGCGCACGAGCTCGGCATGGACGTGCTGGTCGAGGTCCACGACATCGATGAACTGGAGCGCACGCTGCAGGCCGACTGCGAGCTGGTCGGGGTCAACAATCGCGACCTGCGCAGCTTCGAGGTCTCGCTCGACACGTCGCTCGACCTCAAGACCGCCGTGCCGCCGGACCGCACGATGGTCACCGAAAGCGGCATTGCCAGCCGCGACGACGTGGCCCGGCTGCGCGGCGCCGGCATCCACACGTTCCTGATCGGCGAGTCGTTCATGCGCGAGCCCGACCCGGGGGCGGCGCTGCAGCGGATGTTCGCGCCGTGAGCGTCGCCGGTCCGGCCACGCGTTACGCCTATCCCGACAGCCGCGAGGGCGCGCCGCTGGTGGTGTTCGATTTCGACCACACCCTGTACGACGGCGACTCCGGCGGCCACCTGTTCGCCTGGCTGATCCGTCGCGTCTGGTGGCGCTGTTTGCTGGCGCTGCTGATCGCGCCGGTGTTCGGGCCGATGGTGGCGTTCCTGCCGACCCGTCGGGTCGGCATCTCCGGTTTTGTCTGGGCGGGGACGATCGGTTTCCATCGCCGCCGCGACCTCGACGCGCTGATCGATCGCTACGTCGCGCGCCACGCCGACGAGATCCGGGCGCGGCTGCTGCCGGTCGCGTTGGAAGTACTGCACGGGCACCGCGAAGCCGGCGACAGGGTGGTGATCGCCACCGGCGCGCCGCCGGAACTGGCGCGGGCGATCCTCGCCTTCGTCGCCCACGAGGATCTGCCGGTGGTCGGTACCCAGGTCGGCCCGCGGTTCGGCGCGGTGGTCGCCACGCGCCACTGCCACAACGAAATGAAGATGACGATGCTGCGCGAGGCCGGCTTCCCCGCGCCGGTCGCCGTCGCATACTCCGACAGCAGTGCAGATCTGCCGTTGTTGCTGGCCGCCGAAAAGCCGGTGGTGGTGAACCCGAAGGCGGATCGTGTCGAGATGTTCCGCCGCGTGCTACCGGCCGGCACCCCGATCCTCAACTGGGGCTGTCCCGGTCGCGCCGGCGCCCCGACGCCCTTGTAGGAGCGGCTTCAGCCGCGATCGGCAGTCGTCCGCCTGCGCCGACTTCAGATCGCGGCTGAAGCCGCTCCTACAGTTTCGGGGTCCCCAAACAAAACGGGCGACCCGCGGGGCCGCCCGTTGCGCTTGAAGCGATGTACGCCTCAACGCGTGCCGTACAGCACCACCGTCTTGCCGCGGGCATGCAGCTTGCCGTCGGCCTGCAGCTTCTTGAGCACGCGGCCGGCCATCTCGCGGGAGCAGCCGACCAGGCGCGACAACTCCTGGCGGGACACGCGCAACTGGGTGCCGTCCGGGTGGCTCATCGCCTCGGGCTCCTTGGCCAGGTCGTGCAGCGCGCGGACGATGCGATCGGTGACGTCGAGGAATGCCAGGCGGCCGGCTTTCCTGCTGGTATCGAGCAACCGTCGGGAGATCTGCGCACCGATCGAGTACAGCAGCTTCGGCGCGTCGGTGGCCAGCCGCGAAAGCAGCAGGTCGTAGAAGCGCTCGTGGCCGATCTCAGCCAGTTCGCACGGGGTGCGGGTGCGCAGGATCACTTCGCGCTGGTCGTTCTCGATGAACAGTCCCAGCTCGCCGACGAACTCGCCGGGGCCGAAGTAGCCGAGGACGAGCTCGCGGCCGTCGTCCTCCTCGGTGATGATGCTGACCGAGCCGGACACCACGTAGTACAGGGTGCTGGCCGGATCGCCCGGGCGGAACACGTCCGTGCGCGACGGGTACCGCCGACGATGGCAGTGGGCAAGGAATCGTTCGATGACCGCGCCGTCGGGCAGCAGCGGGCTGTTGGTTTTACGCAGAGCAGTCAATGGGGCTACCAGGTTGGCGGACATAGGTTGGGCGCTCGAGGCATCCGGCGAGCTTAGGTCGAACTGGCGCCGCGTGGCAAATCCCGCCGCTGAGGGGCAGCGGCGGGCGCACCTGCGCGCGAGGCCGCCAGCGGAGGGTCGAGGCCGTGGATTTTCCCCGCGCAGCCAATTGCCCCATAATTCCCGCCCTGTCCGACGTACCGGGAAACAACCGTGGTCAAACCGTTGCCGCGCCTGAGGTTGCAGGGTTTCAACAACCTCACCAAGGCACTCTCGTTCAACATCTACGATGTGAGCTTCGCCGCGTCCGAAGAGGAGCGGCAGCGCTACATCGAGTACATCGACGAGGCCTACAACGCCGATCGGCTGACCCAGATCCTCACCGACGTGGCCGATATCATCGGTGCCAACATCCTCAACATCGCCCGGCAGGACTACGACCCGCAGGGCGCGTCGGTCACCATCCTCATCTCCGAGGAACCGGTGATCGACAAGAAGGATGCCAAGGGCGTGATCTCCGATGCGGTGGTCGCGCACATGGACAAGTCGCACATCACCGTGCACACCTATCCGGAGACCCATCCGGACAATGGCATCGCGACCTTCCGCGCCGATATCGACGTGGCGACCTGCGGGGTGATTTCGCCGCTGAAGGCACTCAATTACCTGATCGAATCGCTTGAGTCCGACATCGTGATCATGGACTACCGCGTCCGTGGCTTCACCCGCGACGTCAAGGGCAAGAAGCATTACATCGACCACAAGATCAACTCGATCCAGGACTACCTGCACAAGAACATCCGCTCGCGCTACGAGATGCTCGACGTCAATGTCTACCAGGAAAACATCTTCCACACGAAGATGCACCTGAAGGATTTCGACCTCGACCAGTACCTGTTCGAGGAGAAAGCGCGCAACCTGTCGTTCAAGGAGCGGATGAAGATCGAGGCGCGGCTGAAGCGCGAGATCGAGGAGCTGTACCACGGGCGCAACCTGGTCGATTGAGCTGGGGTTCGCACTAGGAAAAGGCCGGCGATCGCCGGCTTTTTTGTGTCCGCATGGCCAGCGCCCACCCTGCACCCGTGCACCATGTAGGAGCGGCTTCAGCCGCGATTTGAAGTCGGCGCGGGCGGACGACCCCCCGATCGAGGCTGAAGCCGCTCCTGCAAAAGCACTGGCGTGCTCAGATCCGGTACGCGACCGTCTTCATCAGCTTCGAAGCGGCCGCCATCACGCTCGGCACCGGCGGCGGCAGGATCCGCGCGCCGGCCGCTTCGGCATTGGCGGCATGGCGGGCCTCGTCGGCCTTCATCACCCCGAGGATCGCGCGGCTGCGGGCATCGGCCGGGGGCAGCGACTCCAGGTGTTCGTCGATGTGGGCCTCGACCTGGCGTTCGGTCTCGACCACGAAGCCGAGGTTCCAGCCGTCGCCGCGCAGGCCGGCGAGCGCGCCGATGGCGTAGCTGCCGGCGTACCACAGCGGGTTGAGCAGGCTGGGGCGGCTGTCGAGTTCGCGCAGGCGCTGGTGGCACCAGGCGAGGTGGTCGGTCTCTTCCTGTGCGGCGTCGAGCAGGTGGGCGCGGGTCGTCTCGTCGCGCGCCACCGCGGCCTGGCCGCAGTACAGCGCCTGGGCGCAGACCTCGCCGACGTGGTTGATCCGCATCAGGCCGGCCGAGTGGCGGCGCTCGTCGTCCTCCAGCACGATCTCGGCCTGGCCGGCCGCGGGGTTCGGGCGCAGTGCCGGCGGCGCGCCGAACACGGTTTCGAGGGCGCGCTGGGCGTCGCCGAGCAGGCGGTCGAGCGGGGACAGGGTGCGAGCGGTCATGGCGTCGATTCTACGGCGGGACGGTGAGCGGGCGGTGCAGGCACCAGGGCGTCGGCGAGGAATTCCAGCGGGTGTCGCACCGGCAGGTCGGTGCCGCCGGCCAGGTGCAGGCGGCAGCCGATATTGGCGCTGAGCAGGGCGGCCGCACCGCTGGCGGCGAGCTGGTCGAGCAGCGGCTGGCGGTAGTCGGCGGCGCGGCCGGGGTCGGTCAGCATCTGCAGGCCGGCCGCGCCGCAGCAGCCGAAGCCGGCATCGAGTTCGATCACGGTCAGCCCCGGCACCTGCGCCAACAGCCGGCGCAATGCCGGCACCGACCGCACCACGTTGCGCTGGGTGCAGGGCAGGTGCAGGGCGATGCGCTCGCTGCGTTCGGCGAAGTGCAGCTGTGCGCGGTGGGCGTCGAGGAACGCCAGAGCGTCGACGGTTGCCGGCCCGAGCGCGGTGGCGACGGCCTCGTGGCAGCCACTGGCCAGCGTCAGCACGCGATCCTGGCCGGAGAATGCGGCGCGGTTGATTGCCGCGAGCTGGCCGGCGCCAAAGGTGTCACCGGCGTGGGCGTGCAGGCTGCCGCAACAGCCTTGTGCCACCGGGACCCGCAATTCGATCGACAGGGCCGCGCACAGTCGGGTCAGTGCGGCGCGCGTCGCCGATTCGTAGGGGCCGGCGACGCAGCCGATGAACAACGCCGCCGATCCCGCGGCCATTGCGGTGGCCGGGGGCGGTTCCGTCTGCGGCGTGGGCGCCGGTGGCGGCGGTAGCAGGCGCCATTGCCGCGGCAGCAGCGGGTGGCCGAAGCGGTATAGCGTCAGCAGCCCGGCGAGCAGGCGCGGCCGGGCGACCAGCGCGCCGGCCAGGCGTTGCCGCAGCTCCGGCCGCCGGCGCCCGCGCTGCCGACGCCGGGCCTCGACCAGCAATGCGCCATACTCCACCCCGGCCGGGCACACCGCTTCGCAGCTGCGGCAGCCCAGGCAGTGGTCCAGATGGGTGTCGCCAACGGCAGTCGGTTCGATGGTTTCCAGTGCCCAGGCCCGTGCCAGCGCGATCCGGCCGCGCGGCGACTCGGCTTCGAGCCGGTCATGCCGGTAGGTCGGGCAGGCCGGAAGGCACAGGCCGCATTGCACGCAGCGGTCGGCCAGCGCCACCAGCGGATCGACGGGTGGCGGGCGCATGGCAGGGGGCATGCCGGGATGCTAACATGGGCGGTTCAGTGAGCTTGCAGTGCAGCGCAAGGCCCGCTATCATTCCGCCTCTTTCGTTTCCGCTATACCAAAACGCGCGGCGAAATTCCGACGGCAGCCCTCGCGGCGCAACCACGGAATCAGCCCGGCTAGGTACCCAAAGAAGATCAGTCATGAAGACATTCACCGCCAAGAACGAGACCGTCCAGCGTGACTGGTACCTGGTCGACGCCTCCGGCAAGACCTTGGGCCGCCTGGCCGCCGAGCTCGCCCACCGCCTGCGTGGCAAGCACAAGCCGGTGTTCACCCCGCACGTCGATACCGGCGACTACCTGGTGGTCATCAACGCCGAGAAGATCGTGGTCACCGGCAACAAGCTGGCCGACAAGAAGTACCACCGGTTCACCGGCTACATCGGCAACCTGAAGACCGAGACCCTCGCGCAGGCGCTTGAGCGCCACCCCGAGCGCGTCATCGAGACCGCCGTCAAGGGCATGCTGCCGAAGAATCCGCTCGGCCGCGCGATGTACCGCAAGCTCAAGGTCTACGCCGGCGCCGAGCACCCGCACGCCGCCCAGCAGCCGCAGCCGCTCGATATCTAAGGTCACTACGAATATGGCAATCCAGCAGAACTACGGCACCGGCCGCCGCAAGTCCTCCACCGCTCGCGTGTACCTGCGCAAGGGCGAGGGCAACATCACCATCAACAAGCGCTCGATCGAGGAGTTCTTCGGCCGCGAGACCGCGCGCATGATCGTGCGCCAGCCGCTCGAGCTGACCAAGAACACCGACAAGTTCGACGTCAACGTCACCGTCGCCGGCGGCGGCACCACCGGCCAGGCCGGTGCGATCCGCCTGGGCATCGCCCGCGCGCTGGTCGAGTACGACGAGTCGCTGAAGGGCGAGCTGCGCAAGGCCGGCTTCGTCACCCGCGACGCCCGTGAAGTGGAGCGCAAGAAGGTCGGCCTGCACAAGGCGCGCCGTGCAACCCAGTTCTCCAAGCGCTAATATTTGTCCGACAAGTTCCATAGCCCCGTCGCCAAGCGGTAAGGCACCTGACTCTGACTCAGGCATTCGGTGGTTCGAATCCATCCGGGGCTGCCACGATCCAAACGAAAAAGCCCGCCTCACGGCGGGCTTTTTCGTGTCCGCTGCCGACGCCGACAGCCGCGGCCTCCGCTTTTTGTAGGAGCGGCTTCAGCCGCGATCTGCAGTCGGCACGGGCGAACGGTTCCCGATCGCGGCTGAAGCCGCTCCTACGCCCCGAAGGAAGTCCCCTTGGCGGACAGGAGCCGGGCTGCCGGAGCGGCGTATCGCTGGTCCGGCGTTGCGGGCAACCGTTACAATTGAAACCATCGCGTTTCGACGCCGGTCCGACCCCATTCGATCTGGAGATATTTCAATGAAGCTTGGTTCCCTCAAGGAAGGCGGCCGCGACGGCACCCTGATCGTGGTGTCGCGTGACCTGTCCCGCGCGGTGCGCGCGACCGGCATCGCCGACACCCTGCAGCATGCGCTTGAGGACTGGTCCAACATCGCGCCGCGACTCAATGCGCTGTCCGATGCGCTCAACGAGGGCAAGGCCGAGGGCGCGTTCGATGTCGACGTGACCGCGCTGGCGGCGCCGTTGCCGCGCGCCTACGAGTTCGTCGACGGCAGCGCCTACCTGCCGCATGTCGAGCGCGTGCGCCGCGCCCGTGGCGCGCAGGTGCCCGAGAGCTTCTACACCGATCCGCTGATGTACCAGGCGGTCAGCGCCGGCTTCCTGGGCCCGCGCGACCCGGTGCGGGTGCCCAGCGAGGAGTACGGCATCGACCTGGAGGCCGAGCTGGTGGTCATCACCGACGACGTGCCGATGGCGATCACCCCGGAGCAGGCCGCCGGCCACATCCAACTGGTCGGGCTGGTCAACGACGTGTCGCTGCGCAACCTGATCCCGGGCGAGCTGGCCAAGGGCTTCGGCTTCGTCCAGTCCAAGCCGCGTTCCGGGCTGAGCCCGGTGTTCGTGACGCCCGACGAGCTCGGTGATGTCTGGCGCGACAGCAAGGTCCACCTGCCGCTGCTGACCCACGTCAACGGCAAGTGGTTCGGCGCACCGGAGGCCGGGGTCGACATGCAGTTCAACTTCGCCCAGCTGGTCGCGCACGTCACCCGGACCCGGCCGTTGTCGGCCGGCACCATCGTCGGCTCCGGCACCATCGCCAACGAGGACACCAGCCTGGGCGCCTCGTGCTTCGCCGAGCAGCGCACGGTCGAGACCCTGCGCGACGGCAAGCCGTCGACGCCGTTCATGAGCTATGGGGACGTGGTCCGGATCGAGATGCTCGACAAGGCCGGCAACAGCATCTTCGGCGCGATCGAGCAGCGCATCGAGCGCCACGACGCCTGACCGGCGGCGGCGCCGGCCCGGCGGATGGTCATCCGCCGGCGCCCGCATCGGATACCGTGCTCAGGGGGGAGCGCAGATGACGGAAGGAAGGTCGCGGGTGGAGCAACTGCAGCTGTATTCGTACTGGCGTTCCAGCGCCGCGTATCGCGTGCGGATCGGCCTGAACCTCAAGGGCCTGGCCTACGAGACGATCCCGGTGCACTTGGTCCGCGATGGCGGCGAGCAGCACTCGGATGCCTACCGCGAGGTCAACCCGCAGGAACTGGTGCCGGTGCTCAAGCACGGCGACCGGATCATGCGCCAGTCGGTCGCGATCCTCGAGTACCTCGACGAGACCTGGCCCGAGGCGGCGCTGCTGCCGGCGACCAGCCGCGACCGCCAGCGCGTGCGCGCGATCGCCCAGGCGGTAGCCTGCGACATCCATCCGCTCAACAACCTGCGCGTGCTGCAGTATTTCGACCGCGAATGGAACGTGCCGCAGCCCGAGCGCGACGAGTGGGTCCGGCACTGGGTAACCAGCGGCTTCGCGGCCGTCGAGCAGATGCTGACCGACCATCCGGCGACAGGTGACTTCTGCGAAGGCAGCATTCCCGGCCTGGCCGACTGTTGCCTGATCCCGCAGGTCTACAACGCGCGCCGGTTCGGGGTCGACGTCGGGCAGTTCCCGACGATCGCCCGTATCGACAAGGCCTGCCTGGCCCTGCCGGCGTTCGATGCGGCGCGGCCGGAACGACAGCCCGACGCGCCGCAGCCGAACTGAGCCTTACTGCTCGGCGTTGAACACGTCCGCGTAGGGGTCGTGCTCGGCGTCGGAGCCTTCCGACAAGCGGAACTTCAACGCCAGGCCGTCGCGCGAGTCGGCCGCTTGCAGCGCCTCCTCCATCCCGATCCGGCCTTCCTTCTGCAACCGGAACAGGCACTGATCGAAGGTCTCCATGCCTTCCTCCAGGGTCTCCTCCATCGCGTGCTTGATCTCGTGGACCTGCCCGCGGCGCATCAGGTCGCGGATGTGCGGGGTGTTGATCAGCACCTCGGCGGCCGGCAGGCGGCGACCGTCGGTACCGATCACCAGCCGCTGCGAGATCACCGCCTTCAGGTTCAACGCCAGGTTCATCAACACGTTCTTGTGCGCGCCCTCGGGGAAGAAGTTGAGGATGCGCTCGAGGGTCTGGTCGGCGTTGTTGGAATGCAGCGTGGCCAGGCACAGGTGGCCGGTCTCGGCGAACGCGATCGCCGCCTCCATCGTGGTCTGGTCGAGGATCTCGCCGATCAGGATCACGTCCGGCGCCTCGCGCATCGCGTTCTTCAACGCGTTGTGGAAGGTGTGGGTGTCGAGCCCGACTTCGCGCTGGTTGACGATCGAGCGCTTGTGCCGGTGCAGGTACTCGATCGGATCCTCGATGGTGAGGATGTGCCCGGCGATGTTGCTGTTGCGGTGGTCGATCATCGACGCCAGCGTGGTCGACTTGCCCGAACCGGTGGAGCCGACGATCAGCACCAGCCCGCGCGGCGCCATGATGATGTTCTTGAGCACCTGCGGCAGCTGCAGCTCCTCGATCGACGGGATCACGCTGCGGATCGCGCGGATCACCATGCCGATTTCGCCGCGCTGCTTGAACACGTTGATGCGGAAGCGCCCGGCATCGGGCAACGCATAGGCTATGTTCAGTTCCAGGTCGCGCTCGAACTGCGGCACCTGGCCCTCGTCCATCAGCGAGTAGGCGATCTTCTTGACCATCCCCGGCGGCAACCCGGTATTGCCCAGCGGATGCAGCCTGCCCTCGATCTTGATGTAGACCGGCGCCCCGGTGGACAGGAACATGTCCGACGCGTTCTTCTCCGTCATCAGCTTCAGGAAATAGCCGATGTCCATGCACACACCCCTCAATGAATCCGGCGTACCGTTGCAAGCGTGGCGCCGGCCTGATCACAATGGCCGCGCGAAAAACTTCCGACACGGCTCCCCTATGCACCGCAGCTTCGCACAATTTCGTTACCTGCTACTGGGCGCAGTTCTCGCTTGCACGATCAGTGCGTGCGCGACCCTGCCCCCGCCGACCGCCGAGCTCAACAGCGCCCAGCAGGCGGTGGTACGGGCCACCGGAGCCGACGCCGACCAGTATGCGCCCGACCCGCTGGCAACCGCCCGCACCGGCCTGACCCGCGCCCAGGCGGCGATGGCCGAGGGCCGCAACGACGATGCCCGCAAGCTCGCGCTGGCAGCCTGGTCGGATGCCGACCTGGCCTACGCATTGAGCCGGGAGGCACTGGCCACGTCCGAACTGGCCCAGCGCCGTTCCGAGGTGGAACAGCTGCAGCAGCGCCTGCAAGGGGAGGGTGGCCGATGAAGATCCAGTCGACCGTGCTGGCGATTGCGCTGGCCACGTCATTGCTCGCCGCAGTGCCTGCGTACGCGGCCGAAGATGCTGCCGCCATCGAGCTGTCGCAACAGCTGAACGCGCTCGACGCCGACAGCGAAACCGCAAGCCTGGCGGCCTATGAGCGCCTGCAGGCCCGGCAGGCCATCGCTGCCATGGCCACCGCCCGCAGCAGCCAGTACGACGCCGCCTATTACGTGGCCCAGCGCCGGGTGCGGATCGCGGAGGCTGCCGCCCGCACCGAGGCGATGCAGCGCCAGATCGACCGGCTGGAGCGCGAGCGCAGTGAACTGATCCTCGAGGCCAGCCGTCGCGACGCCGCCCAGGCCCGTGCCGAGGCCGAACGCCTGCGGATCCAGACCCGGATCCAGGCCGAGGAGGCCGCCCGCCTGCGCGCGCAGGCCACCAGCAGCACCGAGGCGATGCAGGACATCGAGTCGGCCCTGCAGAACGTCGCCGGCGACCAGGCCGCGAAGCTCAGGGCGGCCCGCGAGCGCGAGGCCGAGCTGGCCCGCCAGGAAGCGGAATTGCTGCGCGAGGTCGAGGCTGGATCCGACGCGTCCGACGACGACTGATAGATAAAAAAATCGTTATTCATCAGACGTTTGCAAGCCCCGGCCATGGCTGCCGGGGCTTCCCGGGGCGTTCCGCGCGGACGGACCGCGAACCGCCCGACGAGTCCCTTGCCGACCCCCATCGGCAGGAGTAGGGTCGGATACCCAAGCGACCCGTTTTTTCGCTTGGCGAAGAGCCAGGCCGACCATGCAGACCGACGCGTCAGTCGACATCCCGGAGCAGGATCCCGCCGTCGTGCAACTGGTGGCGGCCGGCCTTTACACCACCCCCGCAACGCCTCGACCGCCCGGTCGGGGCGTTTTGCATTCGTGAAGGAGGCTTTCATGTTCGATGAACAACCGCAGCCGGAAATCGACGCGCTGATCAAGGCCAACCCCGAGTTCAAGCAGCTCTACCAACACCACCAGAAACTCGACAAGAAGGTGATGGACGCGGAACTCGGGGTACTGCCGATCGACGACACCACCCTGGCCCAGATGAAGCGCGAAAAGCTGGCTGCGAAGGACCGCCTGACCCGGATGTACGACGCCCAACCCCAATAGGATCAGTGGTCCGAGACCAAAGTCCGCCGCGGGCGGTGGTGGTTATCCTCGTCGGTCCACCATCGCCCGCTTCGCGGCACACCGCGCGGCGCCTGCTTGATCCCCGGCACGCCTTCCCCGCACCGATCCCTTAGACTTGCCCGGGTCCGCCGCACCCAGTCGGCGCAAGGATCCCGCGCAACCGCATGGCCATTTCCCAGTCCGTACTCGACTTGATCGGCAACACCCCGATCGTCAAGGCCCAGCACCTCGACAGCGGTGTCTGCGAGCTCTACTTCAAGCTGGAATCGCAGAATCCCGGCGGCTCGATCAAGGACCGCATCGGCCTGCGCATGATCGAGGCGGCCGAGGCCCGCGGTGATATCAAGCCTGGTGACACCCTGGTCGAAGGCACCGCCGGCAACACCGGCCTCGGCCTCGCGCTGGTCGCCCAGCAGAAGGGCTACAAGCTGGTGCTGGTGGTGCCGGACAAGATGAGCCGGGAGAAGATCTTCAACCTCAAGGCGATGGGCGCGCAGGTCGTGCTGACCCGTTCCGACGTGGCCAAGGGCCATCCGGACTACTACCAGGACCTGGCCGAGCGGCTCGCCCGCGAAACCCCGGGCGCCTACTTCATCAACCAGTTCGGCAATCCCGACAACCCGGCCGCGCATGAGCAGGGCACCGGCCCGGAGATCCTCGCGCAGATGGCCGAGGTCGGCGGGCTGGACGCGATCGTGTTCGGCTGTGGCAGTTCCGGCACCATGACCGGCCTGTCGCGCTGCTTCGCCGAGCAGTCCCCGCACACCGAACTGATCCTGGCCGATCCGGTCGGATCGATCCTGACCGAGTACATCAACGAAGGCACGCTCAGTGACAAGTCGGCCAGCTGGATGGTCGAGGGCATCGGCGAGGACTTCCTGCCCGGGATCTCCGACTTCACCCGGGTGAAGAAGGCCTATGCCATCCCCGACAAGGAAAGCTTCCTGACCGCGCGCATGCTGCTGGAGAAGGAGGGCATCCTCGGCGGCTCGTCCACCGGCACCCTGCTGGCGGCCGCGCTGAAATACTGCCGCGAGCAGACCACGCCGAAGAAGGTGCTGGTGTTCGTCTGCGACACCGGCAACAAGTACCTGTCGAAGATGTACAACGACTACTGGATGGTCGACAACGGCTTCCTCGAGCGCGAGCAGGCCGGCAACCTCGGCGACCTGATCCTGCGCCCGTTCCTGTTGCGCGACACCGTCGTGGTCGGGCAGGGCGACCTGCTGGTGACCGCCTACCAGCGCATGAAGCTGTACGACGTCAGCCAGCTGCCGGTGATGCAGGACGACGAACTGGTCGGCATCGTCGACGAATCGGACATCCTGATGCACGTCTACGGCGACGAGGGCCGCTTCCGCGACCCGGTGGCGACCGCGATGGTGAGCAAGCTGGACAAGATCGACGTGAGCGCACCGATCGAGTCGCTGCTGCCGGTGTTCGACCGCGGGCATGTGGCGATCATTGTCGATGGCGAGCGCTTCCTGGGCCTGATTACCCGCATCGACCTGCTCAACTACCTGCGCCGCCGCGTCGAGTGAGCCAGTCCGGCCCTTGTCCGACTGGACTTACTGCAGTCGTAGGAGGGGGCTTCAGCCCCGATCGGCGCCGGCCCGGGCTCGAATTCCTTCAGGTGCCAACTTTTTCCAACTGTTAAACTTCGCGGTTCGCCTCACCGCGGTAACGGAAAGTCCAATATGAGCAACGCTCCCCGCGACGATGCCGGCACGAAACACGGCCTCGGCACCCTCGCCATCCACGCCGGGCAGTCCCCCGACCCGAGCACCGGCGCGGTGATGACGCCGATCTACCAGACCTCGACCTACGTCCAGTCGAGCCCGGGCGTGCACCAGGGTTTCGAGTACACCCGCAGCCACAACCCGACCCGCTTCGCCTACGAGCGCTGCGTCGCCGCGCTTGAAGGCGGCAGCCGCGGGTTCGCGTTCGCCTCCGGCATGGCCGCGACCTCGACGATCCTGGAGTTGCTGGACAGCGGCAGCCACGTGATCGCGATGGACGACGTCTACGGCGGCACCTACCGCCTGTTCGAGCGTGTCCGCCGCCGCACCGCCGGGCTGGATTTCAGCTGGGTCGACCTCAGCGATGCCGCCGTCTTCGAGGCCGCGATCCGCCCCGAAACCAAGATGGTCTGGATCGAGACCCCGACCAACCCGCTGCTGAAGCTGGTCGACATCGCCCAGGTCGCCGCGATCGCCCGCAAGCACGGCCTGATCGTGGTGGTCGACAACACCTTCTCCTCGCCGATCCTGCAGCGCCCGATCGAACACGGCGCGCACATCGTCATGCACTCGGCGACCAAGTACCTCAACGGACACTCCGACATGGTCGGCGGCATGGTCGTGGTCGGCGATGACGCCGAACTGGCCGAGCAGATGGCGTTCCTGCAGAACTCCATCGGCGGCGTGCAGGGGCCGTTCGACAGCTTCCTGGCGCTACGTGGGTTGAAGACGCTGCACCTGCGGATGAAGGCGCATTGCGAGAACGCGCAGGCGCTGGCGGAGTGGCTGGAAGGGCATCCCGCGATCGAGAAGGTGCTTTATCCGGGTCTGAAGTCGCATCCGCAGCATGAGCTGG
This sequence comes from Lysobacter sp. F6437, assembly GCF_052547215.1. Lineage (NCBI taxonomy): Bacteria > Pseudomonadati > Pseudomonadota > Gammaproteobacteria > Lysobacterales > Lysobacteraceae > Lysobacter > Lysobacter sp. F6437. The sequence goes on along the minus strand of NZ_JBQWRB010000001.1, from coordinate 1,525,841 downwards.
CCAAGCGGCAGATGGATGGCTTTGGCGGGATGGTTTCGATCTATCTCAAAGGTGGGGTCGAAGCTGCCAAGCGGTTCTGCGAGCGGACTGAATTGTTCGCGCTGGCCGAGTCGCTGGGCGGCGTCGAGAGCCTGGTGAACCATCCGGCGATCATGACGCATGCGTCGGTGCCGGTGGAGCGTCGGGCAGAGTTGGGGGTCGGAGACAACCTCGTGCGGCTGAGCGTGGGCGTGGAAGCGATATCCGACCTTCGCAACGATCTGGCGAAGGCCCTGGGTCAATGACGAGCGTGCACGTGCGCCTGGACGCTGAATGAACCTGCTAAACGACATGCGAGGCAGCCTCCGTGACCGGGGGTTCTGGGCATATGCGGTCTGGCTGGACATCGCGACCCAGTACCGGCGTACCCGGCTTGGGCCCCTCTGGCTGGTGATGCCGCCCTTGGCATATGTGCTGGGGATTGGCTATCTGTACTCGCAGATGATGGGTGGCAACCCGCAAAGCTTCATTCCACACCTTGGGTTCGGCTACATTCTGTGGCGCCTTGCGATCCTCGGTATCACCGACGCGGCGAACGTTTTCACCGCGCACCATGCGTTCATCATGGACGGCCGCACGCGGTTCACCGACTACATCCTGCGGACGTTCGCCAAGTCCTTCCTGTATTTCGCGGTGGGCCTCCTGATCGTGCTGGCCATCGTGATGCTGGTCGCCGACGGCCATCGCCTGGACCTGCTGACTCTTTTCGTGACATTGCCGATCTTCATAATCAATGTCATATGGATCTCGGTCGTCGTTGCCCTGACGGGCGCGAGGTTCCCCGACGTGAAGGAGATGATCAGTACGGTCCTCGTATTCGGATTCCTGCTCACGCCGATCCTGTGGGATGCATCGATGGTACCGCCCGAGACCGTGCGCGGTATGGTGATGCGGTTCAACCCGTTCTTCCATCTGCTTGAATTCGTGCGGGCGCCGGCGCTTGGCACGATGCCCGAGACGGGTACGTTGTACGTAATCGTCGGCATGACGGTGTTTGGCTGGCTGCTTGCCACGCTGCTCTATCGTCGTTACGCGCGTTTTGTTCCGCTTTGGATATGACGAGGCTCGCGTCGACATGAGTGTTCACCTACGGGCCCGGGGCGTCTGCCTGAGCGTCCCGCATTACGTCCAGCGGCCCGACACCGCCGGCTCGTGGATCGGGACCCTGATCGGTGCGTCCACCAACCGGCCGCAGCGTGTCTTCCGCAAGATCCTCAAGGACATCTCGTTCTCCGCCGAGGAGGGGGATCGGGTTGCGCTCATCGGCCGCAATGGCGCAGGCAAGTCAACGCTCCTGCGGGTGCTCACGGGGGCCTACCCACCCTCGGCGGGCGTGCTCGACGTAAGTGGCCACCGCCAGGCGTTGTTGAACATCTCCCTGGGCTTCAGGCCAGACGCAACGGTGGCGGAGAACATCCTGCTGCGCGGGACCGCCATGGGCATCGAATCAGCGCGCATCCGCGAGCTTTCCCGAGAGATACTCGAGTTCGCGGGGCTTGCCGATGTTGCGCAGCATCGGCTGCGGACCCTGTCGGCCGGCCAGCGGATGCGCCTGGGATTCGCAGTATCCACTGCGACCGAGCGCGACATCATGCTCCTGGACGAATGGTTGGGTGCGGGTGACATGCAGTTCATCCGCAAGGCGCGGGCCCGGATGAATGATCGCGTCAATGGTAGCCGGATCGTGATCCTGGCGACCCACAACCTCGAGATCGCGAGGCGGGTCTGCAACAAGGGCGTGGTTCTCGAACAGGGCCGGGTCGCGTTCTACGGCGGGGTGATCGAATCCATTCTCGAGTATCGAAAGCTTTGTAGATGACCATGCCCGCCGGAAGCTGGCCCGACATGCATCCGGGTTACGCCCCAGCGAAAGCACGGTTCGAAATTCAGTCGCCTCCAACCTGATGGGGGCATGTCAGGCGAGGAAAGGTATATGCAGGACGGCAACTCGAGTTCCCGGGAGATCCAGAGTCTGGCGGTGATTGGTCTTGGATACATCGGCCTCCCGACCGCGGCGATGTTCGCATCCACGGGGCTTGCCACCACTGGAGTCGATGTCAGCAAGCGGGCAGTGGACGCGGTGAACAGCGGCAAGGCGCACATCGAAGAGGGCAACCTCGACGAATTGGTTGAGCAATGCGTGCACAAGGGCCTGTTGCGAGCCGTCGACAAGCCAGTGCCGGCGGATGCTTTCATCATTGCCGTCCCGACTCCGGTCGACACTTCCGGCAGTTGCGAACCAGACGTGTCGTTCGTCCAGGCCGCCGGCCGGTCACTCGCGTCAGTTCTCAAAAGGGGTGACCTGATCATCCTCGAGTCGACGTCGCCAGTTGGCACCACCGCGATGCTGGCCAGGCTTCTGGCCGAAGAACGGCCGGACCTGCGCTTCCCGCAAGGTCCGGACGACGAGGCTGATATCTGCCTGGCCTACTGCCCGGAGCGGATCATCCCCGGCCAGATGCTGCGGGAACTGGTGGAGAACGACCGGATCATTGGCGGCATGACGCCGCGCTGCGCGGAGACCGCCGCCGGACTCTACAAGCGATTCGTCCGTGGAGTCTGCCACCTCACTACGGATCGCACCGCGGAGATGGTGAAGTTGACTGAGAACTCCTTCCGCGATGTGAACATCGCATTCGCCAACGAGTTGTCGATGATCTGCCATGACCTGGATGTCGATGTGTGGAAGGTGATCGAGTTCGCCAACCGGCATCCGCGGGTTTCGATCCTGCGGCCCGGTGCCGGCGTGGGCGGTCATTGCATCGCGGTGGATCCATGGTTCATCGTTGCCAGTGCGCCGGAACGTGCGCGGTTGATCCGCACCGCGCGCGAGGTCAATGATGCCAAGCCCTCCTATGTGGTGGAGCAGGTCGACGCGATCCTTTCCCGTCACCCCGGGCTTTCGGTGGCGTGCCTGGGTTTGGCCTACAAGCCCGATGTCGACGATTTCCGCGAAAGCCCCTCGCTCGAGATCGCGACCCGGCTGTCCAACCGGTACCCGGGCCAGGTGCATTGTTGCGACCCGTTCGCCGGCGCGCTGGATGATGGCGAGGTGGCCCAGCGCAACCTCAGGTTCATGGAAACCGAGGTCGCCCTGAAGGAAGCCGACCTGATCGTGGTGCTGGTTCCTCACAGCGCGTTCCGGGCGTTCCCGGTACCGCAAGGCAAGCAGGTGATCGATCCGGTTGGATTCTGGGCGTAGTGGAGCCGGTTGGACCAGGCCAACCGTTCAAGAGGAAGCAGATGGGCAGCAACGGCGACAAGTCCGGTATCCGGAATCCTGACGAGGCCAGGGTGTCCACGGGGCATGCCCCCGACGCCTCCGGGGTGGCATCGCGAGAGCGCCATGCCCCCGATATCCGGAATGAATTGGCCGACGAGGTGAGTCGATCGCAGGATGAAGCCAGGAGACTGCGTGAAAGCTTGCGTTCGGCAATGACCGAGCAACATCGGATGATCCAGCTGCTGGGGCGTGCCCAAGGGCTGATCCAAGGCATGGAAAATGGTGTCCGCGAATTGCAGGGGTCCGTCTCACTGCAATTGGGGTACCTGATCATCCAGTCGACGCGGTCCATCAAGGGCGTCCTGACCCTCCCGGTGCGGGCATTCCGGCTGTTGCGCAGTGCCCGGCGAAACCAGAACAAGATAACCGGACGTGATCGCGGCGTGGTGGCGGTGCCCCTCCCGCACGAGTGGTTCGCGCCTGAGTTGCGTGACGAGATCGAGCGCTTCCATTCCGACCTGGCCACGCATCCAGACGGAGGCCTGCACGGCCGGCAATCACGGTCGCCCCGCCGCGTGTCCCGGTTTGGAGTACTGCCGAATCGATTGGAGCAGGTCCGGATCGCATCGATCATGGACGAATTCACGTTCAACGCATTCTCGGAATGTTGCGAGACCACCCAGGTCACGGCGACGGACTGGCGGGACGAGGTCGATGCGATTCGACCACATTTCCTGTTCATCGAGTCAGCCTGGGACGGCAAGGATTCCACGTGGCAACGGCAGATATCCGCCACCTCGGGTGAGTTGAGGAAGCTCGTCGCTCATTGTCGGCAGAGTGGTATTCCCGTCGTGTTCTGGAGCAAGGAGGATCCGGTCCACTTCAAGACCTTCCTCGACACGGCGAAGTTGGCAGACGTGGTATTCACAACGGACATCGACTGCATCAGGCATTACAAGCAGGAACTCGGCCACGAGCAGGTCTACCTGCTTCCGTTCGCGACCCAGCCCCGGGCCCACAATCCGGTCGAGCACTACGACCGCAAGCCGGGCTTCTGCTTCGCCGGCTCCTACTATGTCCGTTATCCGGTACGGCAGCGGGATTTCGACAGCATCCTGCATGCGGTAGCGGAGCTGGGCGAAGTCGACATCTACGACCGCAACCACGGCAAGGACCACCCCAACTACAAATTCCCCGAGCACTACCGCCCCTACATCCTGGGCAACCTCAGGTTCGACCAGATCGACATCGCCTACAAGGGCTACGATTTCGGGATCAACATCAACACGGTCAAGCACTCGCAGAGCATGTTCGCCCGGCGCGTGTTCGACCTGTTGGCCAGCAATACCACGGTAGTGAGCAACTTTTCGCGCGGCATGAGGCTCATGTTCGGCGACCTGGTCGTCAGCAGCGATGACCGCGCCGAGCTGGTGAGTCGCTTGCGCCCGTTGACGGAAGACGTCGTCGTGCATCGCAAGCACCGATTGCTTGGGTTGCGCAAGGTGCTGTCCCAGCACACGTACCACCATCGGCTTGAGTACCTGTTGGACAAAGTGTTCGCGCATGCGCCGCGACGCGAGGAGCCACACATCCACGTACTGGCGAGGGTCGCGTCGGAGGCGGAACTCGTGTTGGTGCTGGAGTCCTTTCGACGCCAGCTGTATCCGGCAAAGACGCTGGTCCTGTGCTTTGAAGGCGGGTACCTCCCTGCCGAGTCCCCTGCCGGGGAAGGCGTGCAGGTCATCTCCGCCAACCAGTCGGCGGTGCGCACCGTTGCCAGCCTGGATCCGCACGGTTATGTCGGTGTCTTCCACTCCGCTGACTACTACGGGCCCAACTACCTGCAGGATCTTGCGCTGGCCACGCTGTACGTGGCTCACCCGCTCATCGGAAAATCCGCCTATTACTGCCTGGTGGACGGTGCGCCCGAGCTCAGGGAAGACGGGAGCCAGTACCGTATAGGCAAGGGCGTTTCAAGGCGGAGGGCGATTGCGAGGGCGGCGGATTTCGAAGGCGAGACCATCGCGCGGTGGCTGGATGATATCGATCTCGTGCTCTGGGGCGATGTCACGGCAGTGGACGAGTTCAACTACTGCGAAGGTGGAGGCGGGCGCAGCGCGATCCCGGCGGTCGACGACCTTGGAAGCATCGACCCCGGCATCCCCGTCGCCCAACTGTTTTCGGTCGCCGAAGGCATCCATGCCGATTCACTACCGGGCAAGGCCGGGCAACGGGACGAGTCCATCGGCATGCCCAGTCTGGAAGCCGCGGCGCTGATTGAAGGGCTGGGCACGCTGGCCAACAAGTACCTTTCGATCAGCATCGATGGTCCGGTGATGCAGCTGACTTCAACCGTGCCCTCCGGACAGCCGGCCTACGCCTACATGGATGCGACATACGAGCCGCAGGAGCTGCAGTTCACCGACATCGCGAAGATGCAGCTGGTATCCGAGGGCCATGACGGCTTGAGCCTGGTGCTGGTCTACCTCGACGCGGCGGGAGAGAAGATCTCGCACTCGTTGCTGCGGGCCGGAGCCAACTTGACCGTCAGTGTTCCTGCCGCCACACACCGCGTTCAGATCGGTTTGCGCGCCACCAAGCCAGGTGTTTTCCGCATCCGGCGCCTGGTTTTCGACCACGTCCCGCTGCCGGTGAGTACGTTCGTCACGCGCTCGCGGCACCTGTTGCTGGCCAAGAACTATCCATCCTACGACGATCTGTACAAGCATGCCTTCGTGCATCGTCGTGTCATGGCATACCGGCGACTGGGCGTGGATGTCGATGTGTTCCGCATCGGCTCGGAAGCGCTGAATTTCTATGAGTTCGAAGGAGTCGATGTCGCCCACGGCCAGGCGGACCACTTGCGGGCGATGTTGCGTTCGGGTGGCTACAGCTCGTTGCTGGTGCATGTCCTGGACGAGCGCATGTGGGATGTCGTGAAGGAGTTCGTCGACACGGTGAAGGTGTTTGTCTGGGCGCACGGGTCGGAGATGCAGTCGGCTGGCCGGCGCGAGTTCGAACATCTCGATGCGACCCCGGAGGCTCGCGCCCGTGCCGTCGCACTGGGTGAACGGCGGATGCGGTTCTGGAGGCGCATCTTCAGCGAGCACCACCCGAACCTGAGGATGATCTTCGTTTCGGAGTGGGCTGCCCGCGACATCATGGCCGATGTGGGCGTCGCGTTGCAGAGGGAAAGCTATCGCGTCATACACAACTTCATTGATACAGAGCTGTTCTCGTACAAGCCCAAGGTTGAGAGCCAGCGCAAGCGGATACTGAGCATTCGCCCGTTTGTTTCGAAGGTCTATGCCAACGACTTGACCGTCGCTGCCATCGTCGAGCTTTCCACCCGTGCATGCTTCGCCGGGCTGGAGTTCAGGATCGTGGGCGATGGCCCGTTGTTCGAAGAGACCGTCAGCCCCCTCCGCGGGTTCTCCAATGTCGTCATCGAGCAGCGCTTCCTGTCCCAACGGGAAATCGCCGCGATGCACCAGGAGTACGGGGTTTTCCTTGTCCCCAGCAGGATGGACAGCCAAGGCGTGTCGCGCGACGAGGCGATGGCCTCTGGCCTTGTGCCGGTCACGACCCGCGTGGCGGCCATACCCGAGTTCGTCGATGAAACCTGTGGCCTGCTATCCGCGCCCGAGGACGCCATGGCATTGGCCGACCAGATCGAGTGTCTTCACGACGATCCCGCGCTTTTCTCCAGGCTTTCGACTGCCGCCGCAGCACGCGTGCGCAGCCAGAGCGGCGAAGCACAGACCATCGCTCGGGAGGTGGCGATGTTTTCCGCTTCCCGCATACGTGGCAGGCCCGGTGATTCTGTCCACGCCGGCGAAACGGATAGACCATGAGCAGCCCAGAACAGATTGAATGTACGGTCGAGCATGAAGGGGTGTCGGTCAGCTTCGTGTTGCCTTCGGAGTCCGACCATATTTCCCAGGTGTTGCGCTCCACGGGAACCTTCTATGAGCGCGAGATGTTGGTATCCCTGGCCTCCCACCTGCAAGCGGGGGACCTGGTGGTCGATGCCGGGGCGAACATCGGCAACCACGCGCTGTTTTTTGCGAAAGTCTGCGGATGCCGGGTCCTCGCTTTCGAGGCGATGCCCGACACCTCGGAGGTGCTGAAGAAGAACGTAGCGATCAACCATGCAGCAGAGCTCGTCGAGGTCCACCAAGTCGCACTGGGGGCCGAGGCCGCCCATGCGGCGGTACTCCGTTACGACCCAACCAACGTCGGCGGCACGACCCTTTCACTTGATGAGGCGGGGTCGATCGATGTCCAGCCACTCGACGAACTCGTCAACCAATCACCGGTGCGGCTGATCAAGATCGACGTGGAGGGGATGGACCTGGACGTGCTCAAGGGCGCGCGCCGGATCCTGTCCGATGACCGCCCATGGGTAGTATGCGAAGCCGGTACCGCAGAGGCCTATGCCACGATCCGGGAATTCATGCGCGAGTCCGGCTATCTGTCGGTCGGGGTGTACAACGCGACCGACACCTACCTGTTCCTGCCCTCCCGCTCGCCTGCCGAACGCGAGTTGCTGATCGAGCGCGGCCTTCAACAGCTGATGTCGCTGCAGCGCGAGGACCGCCAACTCGCCGCTCGCCTTGCGCAGGCCGGGCGTCACACCGAGCGGGTACGCGCCAACGCGCTGGCCCAGGTCGATCAGCGCCTGGCGGCGTGGTCCTCCACCGGGGAGGGGGTGGATGCCGTTAATGCGGCGACATTCAAACGTGCGATGGCAGCCAAGGACAAGCAGATCGCCGAGTTGAGCGGGGCGATGGAGCGCGAGCGCAGCTTCGCCGACCGCGGCATTGCCGATGCCCAGGCGCGAATGGCGGCCAGCCGGTCGGATGCTGCCGGTGCCGCGCGCCGATTGGCGGAAGCGACCACCCACCTGGCCGAAGAGAAGGCGCGCGCGCAGGCTCTCCATGCCACGCAGGAAAGGCTGCTCGCCGAGCTTGACGGGGAAGTCGCCCGTGGCCGGGACCTCCAGCGGGAGGTTGCACAGCTGCGTTCGCAATTGGCGGAGGCGGAGAAATCGAATGACCTGGCGACGCGGCGCGAAAGTATTCTCCAAGGCCTGGTGGTCCGGCACGAGCGGGAGCTTGAACGGCAGGGGCGCGACAAGGATCGACGGATCTCGGGAGCGCATCGGGCCTTGGCGGAGTGCCGGCGAGCGGCGAGGGAACAACTGCAACGCGTCGAGCACTCGGCCTCGTACCGGCTCGGTACGCTTGTCGTCGGATCGCTGAGATCGCCGGGCCGCATGGTGGCGTTGGCTTGGCGCGTGCCCATGCTCCTCTGGCGGGAATGGCGTGTCCGCGCTGGTCAGGCATGAGTGACGAACGCAAATCGGGCGGGCATGTGAATCGGACCGGTAACGACGACTCCAAGGTGGACGAAGCCAAACGCGATACCGCACGGCAAGGGTCGGTGCAATCTGGCGCCCTCGCTGGATCCGGGCTGCTGCCGTTCGAGTTGCGGATGGAGAACCAGCGGCTCCGCGCGAGGCAGGAGCACCACGAGTACTTGCTGTCGAAGATGGAAGCGCGCCTGGATTCTGCCCTGCGCGAACGGGACGACCTGCTGCTGGCGGAGCGCGCCCTGAGAGAGGCATTGAATGGGGAAAGTTCGACGATCGCGGATGCGCCGATCGACACCCATGCGCAACGGGCCTGGTCTCGACGCGGGTCAGGAGTGCTGCGCATGGCCGGCATCATGGATGAGTTCACCACGTCGGCCATGGCCCACTCCTGCGTGTTGTGTCCGGTCGACCTGGTGGGATGGCAAGCGCAGTTGGAAGCCTTCCGGCCGCAGATCCTCTTCGTGGAGTCGGCCTGGCAGGGAAACAACGGGCAGTGGGCGGGGCGGATCAACCACCCTTCCCGCGAGTTGGTCGCAATCCTGGAGTGGTGTCGGCGGACCGACGTGCCGACCATCTTCTGGAACAAGGAAGACCCGGTCCACTTCGACACTTTCATCAATACCGCGCGCCTGTTCGAACACGTCTTCACGACTGATATCGACTGCATTGCGCGGTACAAGACGGTATTGCGCCACGATCGCGTACACCTGTTGCCGTTCTGGGGACAGCCCCGCCTGCACAACCCGATCGAGCGGTTCGACCGCAAGCACGCGTTCTGTTTTGCCGGTGCCTACTACACGCGCTACCCGGAGCGACAACGCGACTTCGACGGTTTGATCTCCGCGGCACGTTCGTTCGGAGACGTCGAAATCTTCGACCGCAACCATGGCAAGGACGACGCGAACTACCAGTTCCCGGAGGGCTATCGTGAGCTGATCCAGGGATCGTTGCCCTATGCGGAGATCGATCGCGCCTACAAGGGTTACGACTTCGGGATCAACCTCAACTCGGTCAAGCAATCGCAGTCGATGTTCGCGCGCCGTGTGTTCGACCTGATGTTGTCCAATACCCTGGTCCTCAGCAACTATTCGCGCGGGTTGCGGCTGATGTTTGGCGACCTCGTCATCGCGACGGATGACCAGGTGGAGATGGCCCGCCGGCTGGCGCCGGTGGCGGGAGAGGATCCTGCGTCGGCGACCCGATACCGGCAGCGACGCCTGATGGCATTGCGCAAGACGATGCTCGAGCACACGGCAGATCATCGCCTCACCCACATCCTGAACAAGGTTGGAGGCCCAACGAATACCCGTGCGTTGCCGCGCGTGGTCGTGGTCGCGGTGGTCGAAGACGCATCGGAGCTGCGCCGCGTGCGCGCATCGTACGAGCGCCAGAGCTGGTCCCGAAAGCGACTGGTGCTGGTGCTGGCCGAAGGCTACAGGCCGAATGAGCCGATCGTCGGGAGGTCGGACATCCAGGTCGCCACGTGGCGCGATTCCTCCCGGATCCTGCCGGCGGAGGCGTGGAGCGACGAGCTCGTCGCGGTACTGAGCCCGAGTGATTTCCACGGTGAGCACTACCTGACCGATGCTGCGCTCGCCTTCGTCTATGCGTCGGCCGACGTGGTCGGCAAGGGAACGTGGTATTCGTCCGGTACCGAGCTGGAATTGCATGATCCGGGCAGCCAGTACCGTTGGGTGGACTCGCTTCCCCTGCGACGCTCCGTCGCCATGGCTTCGGCATTCGCGGGCTCGTCCCTGGCCGAGTGGCTTGCGGATGCCGAGGAGCGGACTATTTCCGGCGTGTCCTGCCTGTCGATCGACGAATTCAACTACGTCGCCGATCACCCGGAACCTGACTGTCCCCTGGTCGACGAACCACGGATCGACCAGGGGTTGTCCATTGACAGGCTGCTGGAACAGGCCGATTCGATCAGCGGGGCGCCGGCCCCGGAAGGTATCGAGGCAGGACTCGACGCGGCGGCTCTTCTCGAGCTGTTCGGAGGGGGGATCAGCGCGGGTGCAGTACGACTGTGCAAGGCCGGCGATGCGATGCTGGCCAGGTCGGAATTGCCCGAGGGCCAGCACAAGTATCTCTACGCCCAGCGTCTGCTTGACCCCGCCGAGCTGACCGCGACAGACGAACTGAGGTTCCACCTGGTTGCAACGCCGGGGCTGCGCCTGGAGGCGGTCTTCCTGTTCCAGGATGCCGAAGGCGAGCGCCTCGGGCAGGTGATCAAGCCGTTCGGCAGGAACCATGCTTGCCCTCTGCCGGAGGGCACCCAAGCGGTGCGCTTCGGGCTGCGGATACTCGGCCCGGGGAGTTCAACCGTACAGGGGTTGTCCACGGCCTTCATCGCCGAGGCCAACCTGGTCGCGCCTTCGATCTCGCGGACGGGGTCGCTGGTGCTCACCAACATCTACCCCTCCCCGGCGCATCTTTACCGCAATGCCTTCGTACATCGCCGGGTCGCGAGCTACCGGGAGGCAGGGTTGCCGGCCGACGTCTTCGTCTTCAACGAGAGGACGCGTCCGCACGCCTATGAGTTTGAAGGCGTCGATGCGAACGTTGGTGGTTCGCACCAATTGCATGCCCAGTTGGCTGCGGGCGATCACGAATCGATCCTCATCCATTTCCTCGACCCGGGCATGTGGACGGTGGTCCGGGAGAGACTTGGCGACACGCGCGTGATGGTCTGGATCCACGGATCCGAGATCCAGCCTTCACATCGGCGCGATTTCAACTACACCACCGACGAGGAGCGCGAGGCAGCCAGGAAGGCCAGCGATGTCCGCACGGCGTTCTGGCGGGAGGTCTTTGGCTGTCGGCATCCGAACCTGCACTTCATCTTTGTCTCCGACCATTTCGCCGCCGAAGCGATGCATGACGTCGGAGTGGCGCTGGCGCGAGAGCAGTATTCAGTGATCCACAATTTCATTGATGCGGACCTGTTCCAGTACCGGGAAAAGCCCCCGGAGCAGCGCTTCAAGGTGCTGTCCATTCGCCCCTACGCATCGCGGACGTATGCGAACGACCTGTCGGTCAAGGCCATCCTGGCTCTGCGCGACCATCCGTTGTTCGAGCGGATGACATTCCATCTCGTCGGGGATGGTGTGCTGTTCGACGAGACCCTGGCACCGCTGGATGGACTCGCCAATGTGCATATCCAGCGTGGCTTCCTTTCCCAGGCGAAGGTCGCGAAGCTGCATCGCGAGTATGGGATATTCCTGGCGCCAAGCAGGATGGATTCCCAAGGGGTCTCCCGCGACGAAGCCATGGCATCGGGCCTGGTGCCGGTGACCAGCGCGGTGGCGGCCATCCCGGAGTTCGTGGATGACAGCTGCGGCGTGCTGGCCCCGCCGGAAGACTGGGAAGGCTTGGCGAAAGGGATCGCACTGCTCGCCGAGGACGCCGATCGGTTCCATTCGATGTCCCGCGAGGCGGCGGCGCGAGTGCGTCGGCAAAGCGGACGAGCGCAGACACTGGGCGCCGAGATCGATCTCATACGCAATGCTCCCGATCCCGGCCTGCAATGAACGACCCGATGGAGAGCGCCAATCATCACGTGAAGCAAGAGGCAGGCCCCCTGCATGTCATCGCCCAAAGCGATGGCCGCATGTTGCATATCAAGGCGTCACTGGATGGCGTGCAGGCCGATGCCGGAACGTTCGAGTACGCGTTCTACGTGCACTCCGGGCGCGAGCGAATCGCGACCCGGTGGTACAAGCCGGCCAGCACCTTCATCCATCACGAGATTGACGATCTTCCAGCGACGCGTGTCACGGCGTTTGTCCGCGATGGAGCTGGTCGGATGTTGCCGCCCATCCGCGTCAACGTGACAGCGGCGAAGTCCGTATACGTATTCGGCAGTTGTGTCTCCCGCGATGCATTCGAGATCGCTCCTCGCCAAGACGCCATTCTTGCCGGTTACCTGGCGCGGTCTTCGCTGGCGAGCGCATTCGATCATCGGCGTCCTTCGCCAGCCCTGTCGGCACACCTGGAACGTTTACCCAGCCGTTGGCAACGAAACATGGTGGCCAATGACCTGGGTCGGCGCGCGCCCGGGCTCCTTGCCAAGGCACACTTCGACGCCCTGTTGCTGGACCTGGTGGATGAACGCTTCGCGCTGCTCGATGTCGGTGGCACGCTGGTAACCGCTTCGGTCGAGTTCCGTGGCACCGGCTATCCCGTCCGAAAGGAAGACCTGATCCGGCCCGGCAGCAACCGCCACCTCAATGCATGGAAGCTCGGCGTCGACAGCCTGTTGGCGTTGGCGGGTCCCGGACGCGTCATTGTCAACCGCGTGTTCTGGGCCACGCATGATGATGTCGGTGACGAACTACCCGACCAGCCACGCATCGAACGCCACAACCTGGTCCTGACGGACATGTACGCCTATCTGGACGCAAAAGCCGGCCTGCGTTTCATCAGGTACCCCGAAGAACTCCTGGTCGCCGACAGCGGGCACAAGTGGGGCAGGGCCCCGTTCCACTACGTCGCGGACATGTACCGGCATACGATGGCCGAGTTGCTGCGCGCCATCTGACACGCTTGGGGCGCGCGTTTCACGGGTTGTCCGGTTCCGGTGCCGGGACAAGGTGGGGATAGAAAATCTCGACCTTGGATGCCCGGATCCACGAGTCGCGTGACAACACGCGATTGGACCGCAACCGGAAGCCCAGGTTGACGCATGTGCCACGTGTTTCCAGCACAGGCGGTGTGGTAGCCCGCACCGGCCGCGTGGCCTGGGGAAGCTTCGCGCTCCAGATTTCCCTGCCGTCGGCCAGTACCGACAAGGTGAAATCGCCTTCCCGTTCCAGTCGCTTGTACGGCGTGTAGTACTGGAAGGTCAGCGAGAGCGGAGCAACGTCATTGGTACAGACCTGCTTGCTGGCATCCACGTGCTCGCCCCGGGCGGTCGTGTCGAAGAATGCGAGCTTCAGGGACAGCTCCTCGAAATCGACCATGTAGGGCGTACGTCCCGTCCTCGGGCTGCCGTCGACATTGGTGTTGAGCACGTCGGAGGGCGCAGATTGTTCCCCTTCGAGACGGTCCGAGTGACCCACCCCGTCGCTGCCATCCAGCGCCCAGCGGGTGAGTACCCGACCATCGTCCGCTGCGTAACCTACCCGGAGCACGGTCCACGCCGCGAATGCGAGTCCGCATGTCAGGGTGATTGCCAGTGCTACATGCCCCAATCCCCGCAAAGCGCTTCCCGGCAATTGACGGGATGAAAAACCCGGGAGGGACAATCCCGATCCTGCCAGTGAAGCCGCCACCATCCAGATCGGGAAGATGTAGCGTGGCTGGTTCTCACGCATGGTTATCAGCGCAAGGATCATCGCTGCCAGCAATGCTGACTGTTGCAGGAGCCCGGGGGCGCGCAGCGGTGCGCGAAGCAACTGCGCCAGGCCGTAGAGTGCCAACAGGGCCATCATCAGCACATAGTGCGAGTTGTAGGCCGAGGCGAACTTCACAAGCCATGGGGGCTGGTCGGCGCGCGTGGCGAGATAGAAAAACTGCTGGGTGCCAAGGTTCGAGAGTCGGTCGCCGCGATGGAGCGAACTCCAGAGACGTGCGACGGGACGCTCCAGGAATTCCGAGCGCGTTATCGCCCGCGCCTGATCGGAAAATTGCCGGGGCTCGTCCATCAGGTCGGTGTTGAAGGCGTTGTGGAAACGCATCACGAACTGATAGGAGCCATCCGAGAGCGCGGTCTGGTGGGGGACGGAGGCGCGGAGGGTCCGTGTCTGTTGCAAATCCCCGTCCATCCGCAAACCAGCTGCACCGGCGATGGCCAACAGGATCGAAAACACCGCTGCCCCGCACAGTAGCTGCAGCGCCAACATGAGCGGCCGGTTGTCCCGTTGTCCGGCACGGTGGGTTTTCCAGCCGTTGAGCAGTTGGATCAGCAGGATTCCGACGCCACTCGCCAGCATCAACAGCCCTGTTCCCGCGCCCCGCGCCATGTCGAGCAGATAGAGCACTACGCCAAGTGCAATGCCCGAGAAAATCGTCCAGCGCGAGCCCGGAGCAACCCCGTCGTGTCCGAGGAATACCCTGGCATTCAGCCACAACGCAACGGCGAACATGGCGGTGCCGGTGACATCGTGGCTTGGTATGGCCGAAGCGAGCAGAGGCTCGGGAGCGAAGATCCAAAGGATCGAGAAGGCCTGGGCTGCCTGGTGGCTGACCGCCCGACGCAACAGGTCGTACCCGGCAATCTGGACAATGCCGAGCATCACGGCATTCATGCAGATCAGCGCAAGCCGGCTTTGGCCGAAAACCTCCACCAGCGGCCAGAGGAAAGGAATAGCGCGCTGCATGTGGACGTTATCAAGGACGTCCAGGTTGTCCTGGCCGGCAAGCGTGGCCGCGCTGCGCCAATAGCCACCGAAATCACTGGCGTATTCCAGATCCAGTGGCAGGCCATAGCCCACATGCAAGAGGAGCCCCATCGAAACAGTTGTGATGAGGAACCAAGCAGGCCGGATGGGGTGGGTCCGGGTGGCGAGGTGCATTGTCGCCAGCAGGACGGCGAGGACCACCAGTACCGCCGTTCCGCGCACCGGGATACCGCCCATGCTCCATGGCGCATTCACGGCATCGGCCGCGCCGAACATCGCCAGGAACAGTACCAATCCCACGGTGAGCAACAAGACCGAACGCACCAGGATGTTGGCGAGGCCGACAACCCCCGTGGAGACGCGCTGGTTCGAGAATATCGACTGCACGAAGTCCAGCGATTTCATGCCCGGATTCCGCGCAGTGCTTCGTTGGCGGCTTCAAGGACTTCTGGCAATCGTTCGCCCAGGCCCACCCAAAGGGGCAGGCGCACAAGGCGGTCACTGATGTCGTCCGTGACCGCCAGCGACCCGGACGTTCTCGCAAATCGCCTACCCGCAGGCGACGAATGCAATGGGATGTAGTGGAAAACAGAGGCTACGCCGCGGCTGGCCAACGCTTCGATGAAGCTGCTGCGTTCCCCCGCCCCCGGAAGCAGCAGGTAGTACATGTGGGCGTTATGTTGGCAATCCGCCGGGACGATGGGCCTGCGTACCAGGCCATTGTCTTCGTGATCCGAGGCCCAGGCGTGGTAACTGTTCCAGATGGCCAGGCGTTCGCGAGTAAGATCAACCGCCTGGTCTAACTGTGCCGACAGGAAAGCGGCGACAATCTCCCCGGGCAGGTAGGACGATCCTACGTCGACCCATGTGTATTTATCGACCTGGCCGCGGAAGAACTTGCTGCGATTGGTGCCTTTTTCGCGGATGATCTCCGCCCGCTCGGCCATCCCGGCATCATTGACCAGCAGCGCGCCGCCTTCCCCCGAAATGACGTTCTTCGTCTCGTGGAAGCTCAAGGCTCCCAGTTCGCCGATTGCGCCCAGGGCGCGCCCCTTGTAGCTCGCGCAGACGCCTTGTGCGGCGTCCTCCACTACCGCAAGCCCGTGTTTTCGTGCAATCGCGAGGATGCTGTCCATCTCGCAACCGACACCCGCATAGTGAACCACGCAGATTGCCTTGGTCCGCGGGGTGATGGCAGCTTCGATCAAGGACTCGTCGATGTTGCATGTATCGGGGCGAATGTCCACGAACACGGGGATGGCCCCCCTCAGGACAAACGCGTTGGCTGTGGAAACAAAGGTGAAGGACGGCATGATCACCTCGTCGCCGGCACGCAAGTCGAGCAGAAGTGCCGACATCTCCAGCGCAGCGGTGCACGAGTGGGTCAGTAGCGCCCGGGTCGAGCCTGTGTGGTGTTCCAGCCATTGGTGGCAGGCACGGGTGAATTCCCCGTCACCCGAAAGGTGCCCGTTGTCGTGGGCCTTCGCGATCTGCCGCAGTTCCTCGCCGGTCATGAACGGTTTGTTGAACGGTATTTTCATCGAGGGTATCCCAGGGCATAGACGGAGGTGCCGCCAGCAATCAACAGCATCGCCGCAATGGAGCGGCGCGTCAGCCGTTCACCGAACAAATACCTGCCGGCGACAGCTGCCGCAATGTAGTTGATACTGGTGCACACGTACACAAGCCCGATGCCAAAGCTTTTGATGGCCAGGTAGGTCAGCGGTGTGGTCGAGACAAACAACACGATGGTGAGGTACAGGTCCATCCTGCGCCGATCGATTGCGTAGCGCTTGTAGCTGATATGTGCGGTCGTGGTGGTGACCAGCGCGGCCAGCAAGGCCAGTATCGCGATGGTCATCAGGTACCGCTCCCATCCGGCGCGGGACGGGCGGTCCCCGGGCGGCCATCGGAATGGAGCGGGATTGCCATGCGGCTCGCATGCGCGAAGTCCCGGGGAGCCCGAAGGTCCCGGTGATTCGAGCCGACGTGCGCTGGGATGTTCTTCATGGAGTGGTGTGCTTCTCGGACAGCAGCAGGGCGACGCCGAGCAGGACCAGCGCTACGCCCACCAGTTGCGCGGTGGCGATGGGTTCGTCGAAGAACCACGCGAGCGCCAATATGCCGGGGAAGAGAAGCGCCGATGCCGGGTATGCGACGCTCAAGGGGAAGTGTCGATGCAGGCTTCCCCAAAGCCAGAAACGTCCGGCGCTCAGCACCAGCACGCTGCCCATCAGAAGTACTATGGGAATGGCGTTGGCCATGCTCGGGTCGGGGGTGATCTTGAGAATCAAGGCCGCCGCAAGCTGCAAAGCCACGTTCAGCAACACCAGCGTGACCAGCAAGGTACGCGATGCGCGTGATCCATGGGCTTTCGGAGAATTCACGACGCGAAGCCACCGCCCTGGCTTTGGAAAACCTCCGGGAACAGGAAATAGTCCGCTGCATCATTGTCCGCATGGATCGTTCCGTCCTGGAAGCGCGACAGGCGCGAGGCTTCAAAACGGCGCGTCTTGTCGTCGATGGTGTGCATTGGGAGGTGGGACTGGCGCACGCCTTCCAGGTCTTCGATGAATGTCAAGACGGAGTCGATGTCCGCATTGGCAGCGGGGTAGCCCAGCAGTGCGCACTCCGGTGCGGTGCACGCACGGATGAAGCCCTGCTCGGCCGGCGTCAGCTGGCTGCGCCAACGCTCGCGGCTCGCCATGTCCACCCCGGTTTTGTCCCCGAACGACGAGTTGCCCGCCCAAGGCTGGCCGTTGTGGTCCTTGAGCGGACCATCAAGCAGCCCGGCCGGTGCCGGCGGAATCCCCAGCCATCGGGTAATCGAATCCAGGACAGACGCCGGATCGGTCACAAGGTCTTCGTACCGGAGGGCAAATGTGCGGGGGTGATTGCGGTATCGCAGCCAATAGGCGGCACTCTTGCGCCACAGGCGGAGCAACATCATCAGCGGATAGCGGTCACCGACCTGGTCGCGATACCGGCCATGGTTGGCGGAAGCAATGACCGCACAGGGGTCGCGAATGACAGCTATGCAGTGGATTCCCGCGTCCAGCATCGCCGGCAGGTACTCCTCGCAAAGAATCTCCTTCGAGCCAAGGACGGTCGGGGAAACAGGCCCCAAGTGCGACGCCATGGCTCGGTGCAATGCTTCCCGGATGTCGAAGAAGGATCCGGACGAGGGGGATATTGAAGGATGCCAGTTGGGCATCCCGCTCCCCTTCGCGGAAGTGGCGCTGGCGACAAGGGCGGCTGCCCGGGTGGCATCGAATCGCCGGGCCGCCAGCCAGGCCGTGAACTGCTCACGCTCGATCTTGCGGGCGGGCAATCCATCGTCGAGGGGCAGCGGCCGCATTGCACCACGCTCGGCGAGGAACAGACGCTTGACGTCCACGTGGAGCTGGTGGAATGGCTGGTAGGCCACCAGCGCATCCGGGTGATTGGTCAGCAGCGTCTGGATCAAGCTGGTACCCGAACGCAGCATTCCGCTGACAAACAATCGAGTCACAACCGCTCCTCGAATACCGGGAAGGGCGACGCGCCCGATGCCTGCACAAGACGACCGATGTATTCGCCGAGCACTCCCATGCAGAACATGATATTGCCGGAAAGAAACGAGATCAGGACGACGAGCGAAGGCCACCCGGCCACCGTGGATCCGTTTGCCAGCACGTCGAGCACGACATATCCGGCAAAAACCAGACTGATGATGCTGAGCAGCAACCCCCACATCGTGACCATCCGGAGCGGGGTGCTGGAATGGTTGATCAACAGGTAGGACGCCAGCCGCACCAGCTTGCGAAGAGTGTAGGTACTTCTTCCATGCTGGCGTTCGTGATGGGCAACCAAGAGGTTGTCGATCCGCTCAATCGGGACGGCATTGAACATCACCGCCGGCATGTAGACGTGCGCTCCGGCGTATTCGGCCATGGCATCGGCGGCGCGGCGGGTCATGCAGCGATAGCTTGACAAGGAAATATGGCTCGGCTTTCCGATAACCCGGGTTACCAGCAACTGCAGCAGGCCACTGGAGAGGTTGCGGTGCAATGCATGCTTCTTGCCGCCGTCAATCCGGCCGATCACCAGGTCGAAACCTTCATCGATCTTGGCGATGAACCGCGGAATTTCCTCGGGAGGGTTCTGCAGGTCGTCATCCAGTGTGACGACGTAGTCGCCGCGGGACCTTCCGATGCCGCACAGGACCGCATTGTGCTGGCCCATGTTTCGAGAGAACCGGACCAGCTTCACTCGGCTGTCCCTTTGGTGAAGCTCCGCCATGGCCCCGAAGGTGCCGTCGTTGCTGGCGTCGTCGACGAGAATGATTTCCCAGTCCGAAGCGCAAGCGGACAGTACCGGTTCAAGTCGCGCATACAGTGCGGGCAGGGTTGCGCCGCTGCGGAAAACGGGTACTACAACGCTGATGGAGGCGTTTGTCATCGGAATGCTCCGCTTGGTCCCTTCAGGTAGTCGACGGCACGCTCTCCCGTTCCGGCAAACAGATCGAGAATGCTCACGAAGTGGTCAAACGGTGGGTATGGCTGTGGGTATTCCGGGTAGCCGGCGTAGTCGGCCCACTCCACCGTTATGCCAGCCCTGCCGAAGGCGGCCTCGTCGAGATATGAGCGGGCCGCGGGACCGGACAGGTAGTGCGTCGCCGAAGCCTGTCGGCATAACTCCACGAGTCGTTCGTTACGTCCTTCCACCAGATGGTAGTTTCGCGCGCTGTTGATCCGCGTGTGCCATCCGAGCAGGCTCGTCAAGCCACCCAGGAAGTGAAGGTTGACTGCGCTGATGGTGTCGAAGCCTGCGGCGACGTCGAATAGTGGACGCAACTTCTCCGTGCAGAAGTCGATGTGCGGTGCCTTGGCGTAGGTTTGCCGGAACGTCGCCCAGTGTTTCCTGAAACAGGTTGGATCCGCGACTGCGACCTCGTCGATTGGCTGCCCAAGGCCGTGGTGCCGGACCGGGACGGTCAGCCAGGTCTTGCCCTGCGTCGACTTGATCTGGTTGCGATTCCTCCAGTCGTTCTTGGTGTATTGCGCGCAATCGTAGACGATGAACTCGTCAACCTGGGCGATAAGATCGAAATACCCCTTCCATGGAAGGTAGTTGGATTGGAGTATGGCGACTCGCTTCATCGATGGGTGGTCCAAGCCAACGTTGGTGGCGATTCCGCAGCACGCTTCATCGCGTCGCCATGATGATCTCGACAATCCGTGCGGAAGCGCGACCGTCGCCGTAGGGATTATGCGCTTCCGACATGCGCGAATATTCCTCCGCATCATCCAGCAAACGGTGCACTTCCGCGACGATGCGAGCATCGTCGGTGCCCACCAGGCGGACCGTGCCGGCTGCAACCGCTTCCGGTCGCTCGGTGGTCTCGCGCATGACCAGCACCGGCTTGCCGAGCGAGGGCGCCTCTTCCTGCACGCCGCCGGAGTCGGTCAGGATGACGTGGGCCTGCTGCATCAGGTACACGAATGGCAGGTAGTCCTGCGGTTCGATCAGGTGGACGTTGGACAGTCCCGACAGGTGCCGGCGGACCGGCTCCTGGACGTTCGGGTTCAAGTGCACTGGATAGACGATCTGGAGGTCATCGCGGGCGGCCAGTGTCGCCAGCGCCTTGCAGATGCGCTCGAAACCCCCGCCAAAATTCTCGCGGCGATGGCCGGTCACGAGCAGCAGGCGTCGCGACGAATCCAGGAACGGGAACACCTCCTGCATTTCCGTCCGCAGTGCAGGGTCCTGTTTCAACCGAGCGTCGACCTGCAGCAGCGCGTCGATGACCGTGTTGCCGGTGACGTGGATCGCCGATTCGTCGAAGCCTTCGCGTAGCAGGTTGGCGCGTGCTCCGGTCGTGGGCGCGAAGTGAAAGTCGGACAGCGGCGCCGTCAGCCGGCGATTCATTTCCTCCGGCCAGGGCGCCTGCAGGTTCCCGGTCCGCAGGCCGGCTTCGACGTGGCCGACCGGCACCCGCGCATAGAACGCGGCCATCGCGGTGGAAAGCGTGGTGGAGGTGTCTCCGTGCACCAGCACCAGGTCCGGCTTGAGTTCACCCAGGATCGGAGTCATGCCCTGGAGGATGCGGGCGGTCAGGTCCGGCAAGGTTTGGCCAGGCTGCATGACGTTGAGGTCGGCATCGGGTGTGATCTCGAACAGATCCAGGACCTGGTCCAGCATCTGCCGGTGCTGGGCCGTCACCACCACCTGGACCCGCACTCCCGGATGCGCCTGCAGGGCCTTCACCATCGGCGCCATCTTGATGGCTTCGGGGCGGGTGCCGAAGGCGACCATGATTTTCCGGCAGTCCATACCCGTGCCTGGGGCTATCGTGGTCATGGATTCAGAGCGCCGCTTCCAGTTCCGGCAGTACGCTGAACAAATCTCCGACCAGCCCGATGTCCGCGATCTCGAATATCGCCGCGTCGGCGTCCTTGTTGATGGCGACGATCGTCCCCGCGTCCTTGATGCCGGTCAGGTGCTGGATGGCGCCGCTGATGCCGATCGCGACGTACAGTTCGGGGGCGATGATCTTGCCCGTCTGGCCGACCTGCATCTCGTTCGGGCAATAACCGGCGTCGACCGCCGCGCGCGAGGCGCCAACCGCGGCACCGAGCTTGTCGGCGAAGTCGTAGATGATCTTGAAATTCTCGGCCGAGCCCACGCCGCGTCCCCCGGAGACCACGCGCTTGGCGCTTTGCAAGTCGGGGCGATCGGATTCACCAGCGGCGAGACCGATGTAGCGGGTGTGACTCGGTAGTTCCGCGTCGACGCTGGCGGCTTCCACGGTGGCACTTCCACCCTTGGCCGCTTCCGACCACGAGGCGGTCCGCACGGTAGCGACCACGGTCTGGCCTGCCGGCGCCTCGACAGTGATGATCGCGTTGCCCGCATAAATCGGGCGCTTGAACACGTGACCGGATTCGACCGCCATCACGTCCGACACCTGCGCCACGCCGAGCAGGGCGGCGACGCAAGGCATCAGGTCCTTGCCGAACGTGGTCGACGGGCCGAACACGTGGCTGTAGCCCTCGGCCAGCTTCGCGACCTGCGGCGCCAGTACCTGTGCAATGGCCTGCGCGTTGGCATCATTGGCGACGCTCAATACCTTGGCGACACTGTTGATCTGCGCTGCTTCGGCGGCGACCGCGGACGGATCGGCGGCGAACACGGCAACGTCGATCGCGTCCGGCGACAGCGCCTGCGCGGCGGTCACGCACTTGGCGGTGGAGGCGTTGAGCTTGCCGTCGAGGTGTTCGGCGATGATCAGTACCTTGCCCATTACAGGAGCCCCTTCTGCTTGAGTGCGGCGACCAGTTCGGCCGCATCCTTCACCATCACGCCCTTGCTGCGCTTCGGCGGCGGCGCGTAGGCGGTCGTCTTCAGGCCTTCGCCGGCTTCCACGCCGAGGTCGCCGAACGGGATCGACTCCATCGGCTTGCTCTTGGCCTTCATGATGTCGGGCAGCTTGATGAAGCGTGGCTCGTTGAGGCGCAGGTCGGTGGTGACGACGGCCGGCAGGTCGACTTCCAGCGTCTCCAGACCGGCATCGACCTCGCGGGTCACGGTGGCCTTGCCGTCGGCAACGTCCAGCTTGGACGCGAACGTCGCCTGCGGCCGGCCCCAGATCGTGGCCAGCATCTGGCCGGTCTGGTTGGCGTCGTCGTCGATCGCCTGCTTGCCGAGGATCACCAGGTCCGGCTGCTCCTTCTCGATCAGCTTCAGGAAGGTGCGCGCGGCGGTCAGTGGCTGCACGTCCTGGCCGGCCTCGGTGACGACGTGGACGGCGCGATTGGCCCCCATCGCCAGGCCGTTGCGCAGGTGCGCCTGGGCGTCGGCCGGGGCGATCGTGGCGACCACGACCTCGGTGGCGATGCCCTTGTCGCGCAGGCGCAGGGCTTCTTCGAGGGCGATTTCGTCAAACGGGTTGGCCGACAGCTTGACGCCGTCGGTGACCACGCCGGAGCCGTCCGGCTTGACCTGGATGCGGACATTGAAGTCCACCACGCGCTTGTAGCCGACGAGGATCTTCATCGTTTGCGGGGTCCTTTGGATAGGTGCGCGGCCGTGGGGGCCGATGACCGGCCATTCTAGCGGAGCGGCCCGGGGCCCGCATGACCGGGCGCGCGTCGGCTATTCTTGCGGCACCCGCGAACGAAGAGGTTTGGCCATGCTGCATCCGGTGGTACTCAGTGGCGGTAGCGGGACCCGGTTATGGCCGCTGTCGCGCCAGAACCAGCCCAAGCAATTCCTGGCGCTGGTCGGCGAGCGGTCGCTGTACCAGGAGACCATCCTCCGGGCCAATGCGTTGCCGGGCGCGCAGCCGCCGGTGACGGTGTGCAGTGACGACCACCGGTTCATGGTCGGTGAGCAGTTGCAGGCGATCGACGTGGGCAGCGGCGGCATCGTGCTCGAGCCGATGGCGCGCAACACCGCACCGGCGATCGCACTGGCGGCGCTGCACGTGCTGGAATCCGACCCCGAAGCGACGATGCTGGTGATGCCGGCCGATCACCTGATCGAGGACGAGGCGGCGTTCCAGGCGGCGGTGGCGACAGCCCGGGGCCTTGGCAGCGAAGACTGGCTGGTGGCGTTCGGGATCAAGCCCGATTACGCAGAGACGGGTTACGGTTACATCCTGCGCGGCGCCGCGCTGGGCGAGGGTGGCTACCGGATCGAGCGCTTCGTCGAGAAGCCCGACCTCGCCACCGCCGAGAAGTACCTGGCCGAGGGCAACTATGCCTGGAACTCGGGCATGTTCCTGTTCGGCGCGCGGAAATATCTGGACGAGCTGGGTCGGCACGCCCCGGAGATCCTCGCGGCAGCCCGCGCGGCCCATGCTGCAGCCTCGTCGGACCTGGATTTCATCCGGGTAGACGCCGATGCCTTCGCCGCCAGCCCCAGCGACTCCATCGACTACGCAGTGATGGAGAAGACCGGCCGCGCCGCGGTGGTGCCGGTCAGCTGCGGCTGGAGCGACATCGGTTCGTGGACGTCGCTATGGGCGGTCGCCGAGCACGATGCCGACGGCAACCGCAACGAAGGCGACGTGATCTCGATCGATACCCATGACAGCCTGATCAAGGCGTCTGACCGGCGCATGATCGCCACCATCGGTGTCGACGACCTGGTCATCATCGATACCCCCGATGCGACGCTGGTCGCGCGCAAGGACCGGGTGCAGGACGTCAAGGCCGTGGTCGACGCGCTCAAGGCCGCCGGTCGTAACGAACACTTGTTTCATCGCAAGGTCTACCGGCCGTGGGGCAGCTACGATTCCATCGGCGTCGGCGAGCGTTTCCAGGTCAAGCGCATCGTGGTCAAGCCCGGCGCGGCCCTGAGCCTGCAGAAGCACGCGCACCGCGCCGAACACTGGGTGGTGGTGTCCGGCGTGGCCGAGGTGACCTGCGATGACCGGGTGTTCGACCTGCACGAGAACGAGAGCACCTTCATCCCGCTGGGCAGCGTGCACCGGTTGCGCAACCATGGCACCGAGCCGGTGGAACTGATCGAAGTGCAATCGGGCAGTTATCTAGGCGAGGATGACATCGTGCGGTTGGAGGATGTTTATGGTCGGTCGTGAATGGCATCGGCCGGTGCTTGGGAGCGATTGATGTCCAGTTGGTCGACACCGCTGGCTCGGTTGCTTGAGCAGGTTTCCGTTGCCTTCGGGATTTCCGAGATACGCGATCCGGAGGTGCTGGGGTTAGCACGTCAGACCGGTTTCGTATGGACCGCCCAGGCCGGAATTGTGTGCCTGGCGATGAACCGCGAGTACCTCGCAACAGCCCGGGACAACCCGGATGTGGTTGCGATCATCCTGCCGCCGGCCCTGGCCGGCCGTGAAACGGTCGCTGGCAAGGCGCTGATCGCTTGCGAGAAGGCCGATCAGCTTTATCACCACCTGCATCTGGGCCAGGTGGTCGAACCGCAGGTCGACGCAAGAGAGGTCGACGTCACCGCATTTATCGATGCTTCCGCGGTACTACGCGGTGATGTCCGGGTCGGCCCCGGCGCTCACATCGGCCCACGGGTGGTGATCAATGGTCCGGTCGAAATCGGCCGCGATGTCCGGGTCGATGCGGGCGCGGTCGTTGGGTGCGAAGGTTTGTATGCCAAGACCATTCTTGGTGTGCGTCAGCATGTCCCGCATTTTGGCGGCGTGTCGATCGGTGAAGGTGCGTTCATCCATGCCGGTGCCGTGATCGTACGCTCGGCGGTTCGGGGAGAAGCCACCCGTATCGGCAAGGACGCCCACATCGGCATCCTCAGCAACATCGGCCATGACGTGCAGGTGGGCGAGGCCGCCACCGTGTCCAGCAACGTGGTCATTGCGGGACGGGCTACGGTCGGAGCACGGGCCTGGATTGGCGCGTCGGCCACGGTGTCCAACATGGTTGTGGTTGGTGAAGGGTCGGAAGTCCGGCTCGGAGCAGTGGTGATCCAGGATGTGCCAGCCAAAGGCGATGTGTCGGGAAATTTTGCCTTGCCACATGGCAGGAACATGAAACGCTTTCTTAAGGAAAACCGCGATGAACCTTGATCGAGATCTGCCTTTTCGGGGCGCTCGGAATTATTTGCAAAGCGCGACATTATTCGACGACATACTGCTGGTTCGTGGCGATGACGTGAAGTCGGTTGATTTCAAGTTCAACAAGAAGACGGTGCGGCAAGTTCGTTATCAATCCGTACCGCCCGAGAACGAATCAGCCTCGGTTGCGGTCTGGCGGGACAGCGAAGCGACTGTCTTCGTCGTAGAGCGTGATCAAGAAATCGTCGAATCCGTTCCGTATGACGAAGAAGCCCTGGTTGACCGGTTCGTGTTTACTCCGGATGGCGTCGAGGTGCCCTCCGAGATAGGGGAATACACCGTGATGGAGGCGATTGTCGCTGGGTTCAAAGCAATATTGCACCGGACTGTGGTGACCCATAAGCCTAAAGTCGTATTCGTGCGCGCCCGGTTTTCGGAACTGCCGGAGCTTCCAGTGGAAGTTCGTTACACCCGCCGAATAGGGGAGTTTTATCAGGGCGAGATTTGCACGAATGGGAAAAATCTGGGGCAGATATTTTTTGGTGAGTGGAAATGATCGGCATAAAGGCGATCGGCAGTTATATTGCTTCCAATCGGGTTTCGAACATCGCGCGCAAGCAGGATGCCGGCAAGGACGAGGCATTCATCCGTGACAAGATCGGCTTCGAATCGCTCGCCAAGCGCGATGCTGGCCAGGAAACCTCGGACTTGTGCGTGGCCGCCCACGAGGCGCTCAAGGCCCAGCCCGCGTTCGACGGCAGTGCAATAGACTGCCTGATCGTTTGCACTCAAAATCCGGATGCACATGGCCTGCCGCACACCTCGGCGGTTGTGCATCGCAAACTCGGACTTGGCCACGACGTTGCATGTTTCGACATCTCGCTGGGATGCTCTGGCTACGTCTACGGACTGTCCATGATCACCGCGTTCATGGCGGCCAACAGCCTGCGCTCGGGCCTGCTGTTCACCGCCGATCCCTATTCCAAGATCATCGACCAGCAAGACTGGGATACCGAGCTGCTGTTTGGCGATGCGGCGACGGTGACCTGGCTAGGTGAAGAGCCTGTCTATCGTTGCCGGCCCGCCATGTTCGGAACGGACGGGTCGCTGGGCCACTCGATCTCGGTGGCGGAGCGCGGCGGCCGACTCAAAATGCTTGGCAGCAATGTGTTCAAGTTCAGCATGACCGAGGTGCCGGCGCAGATCCAGCGCTACCTGGAAAGGGAGGGGTTGTCGCAGGACGACATCGACTTGTTCCTGCTGCACCAAGGCAGCCGGTTTATCGTTGACAATCTCGCGCGCAAGCTGGGCCTGCCGCCGGAGAAGGCGCCGTTCGAGGCCGGGCAGACCGGTAATACGGTGTCTTCGTCCCTGCCGCTGCTACTTGAAAATCGGCTGTCGTCTCCCCCGGCGCGCATCCTGCTTAGTGGCTTTGGCGTAGGGCTGTCGTGGGCCACAATGGCGCTCGAATCACTCATCGATACACACAACACGACCCGAGGCTAGAACATGGTTGACAAAGACGAGTTCCGAGCGGCAGTGATCGAAGGCATCAAGCGCGTCAAAAACATGGATTCGGTGACCATCGCCGATGACGAGCAGTTCACCGATGCGGGACTGGACTCACTCGACAGCATGAACCTGGTGTTGGAAGTCGAGGCGATCACCGGGCTCAACTTTGGAGAGTTCGACCTCAATGACGCCAACACCATCAACGAGTTCTACGCCAAGGCCGAAGAACTGCAGGCGGGTTAGTTACCAACCAGCACTTGGAAGCCCTTTTTGCTTGCCGCAACGTGTCTCCGGCGCGCCATGGCGGCGCGTGCGGTCAGTCGATCCGCGAGGCCGCGACAATCGCACTGGCGCCGTAGTGAAGCGACTGGTCGGCGGCGATGGCGCGAGCTTCGCCATCAAGCAGCTTCGACAGCAGTCGCGCGGAGGGACCGTTGCCGGAGCCGTGCTCGGCCTTCGCGGAGAGCACGCCGCCGCGACCCAAGCCCAGTCGGTGTGGCAGTGCCCGCAGCAGGAATTGCGGCAGGACCAGCGGACGAAAGAAATAGCTGATGTAGTCAACCGAGAACAGCCCCGCCAGCAACTTTTGGAGACTGGTGAGATCGTGGCGGCGATAGTGGCCGGCGCGTTCGTCCGCTCCCGACCATAGCCACTGATGACACGGGACCGTCAGATACAGCTTGCCCCCGGGGGCTAGCAGCGGTGTGATCGATTCCAGGAATTGCCGGTCCGCATCGATGTGCTCGATCACGTCGAACATACCGATCGCGCCGAAACTGCCGGGCAGGAAACCAGCTTCTTCGACCGTTGCGCAGACGACGTGGGAAAGCCCACGATGTAGCCGGGCATTGCGCGCGCCGAGTTGCCCCGGCTCCAGTAGCAACACCTCGTTGCCGTCTGCCGCCAGACCCTGTGAAACGTAGCCGTTGCCACCGCCCAGGTCCAGCATCAGCCCGGAGTATTGGTGGTTGGCGACCACGGAGGCAATGCAGCGGTTGCGGTGCCTGAACCAGAATGATGAGTCCTCCACCTGATAGCAGTCCGCATGGCCTGTCTCGGAATAGGACACCGCCCGCGACCCAGGGGAAAAATAGATGCCGTCCTCGCCGAGGCGCAAGCCGGAGCTGAACTGCTCGATCTTCATTCCGGCTCCGGTCGGCGGTGTTCGGGAATTATAGGCAATGCGCCACCCCGTATCCGCGATTGGTTCGACCGCAGGGCAGCTCACGGTAGACTTGGGCGTCCGCAAAGCATACCCCCGCAAAGGAGTTGGCCCATGGCCCAGACCAGCGTCGCCTCGCCCGCCACCGGCGAAGTGAAGAGCAAGCTCTATCCAGACGCCAAGGCGGCGCTCGAAGGCGTCGTCGCCGACAACCAGACCCTCGCGGTCGGCGGCTTCGGCCTGTGCGGCATCCCCGAGGCGCTGATCGCCGCGTTGCGCGATTCCGGCGTCAAGGGCCTGACCGCGATCTCCAACAACGCCGGCGTTGACGGATTTGGCCTCGGCCAGCTGCTGGGAACCCGCCAGATCAGGAAGATGATTTCGTCCTACGTCGGCGAGAACAAGGAGTTCGAGCGGCAGTTCCTCGCCGGTGAGCTCGAGCTCGAGTTCAATCCGCAAGGCACCCTCGCCGAGCGCCTGCGCGCCGGCGGCGCAGGCATCCCGGCGTTCTTCACCGCGACCGGCTACGGCACCGTAGTCGCCGAGGGCAAGGAGACCCGCGAGATCGACGGCCGCCACTACGTGCTGGAAACCGCGCTGGTCGCGGACGTTTCGCTGGTCAAGGCATGGAAGGCCGACAAGGCCGGCAATCTGCTGTTCCGCAAGACCGCGCGCAACTTCAACCCGGCCTGCGCGATGGCTGGCAAGGTCTGCATCGTCGAGGTCGAGGAGGTCGTCGAGACCGGTGCGATCGACCCCGACCACGTCCATCTGCCCGGCATCTACGTCGATCGCATCGTGCACAACCCGACCCCCGAGAAACGCATCGAGCAGCGCACCGTGCGCCAAGGAGGCAATTGAAATGGCCTGGACCCGCGAGCAGATGGCGCAACGCGCCGCGCAGGAACTCACCGACGGCGCCTACGTCAACCTCGGCATCGGCCTGCCGACGCTGGTGGCCAACTACATTCCCGATGGCGTCGACGTATGGTTGCAGTCCGAGAACGGCCTGCTCGGCATCGGCCCGTTCCCGACCGAGGGCGAGATCGATGCCGACCTGATCAACGCGGGCAAGCAGACCGTCACCGCACGCGAGGGCGCCAGCTATTTCGGCAGCCATGACAGTTTCGCGATGATCCGTGGCGGCCACATCGATCTGGCGATCCTCGGTGGCATGGAGGTCACCGACAAGGGCGATCTGGCCAACTGGATGGTGCCGGGCAAGATGGTCAAGGGCATGGGGGGGGCGATGGACCTGGTCGCCGGGGTCAAGCGGGTGGTGGTGCTGATGGAGCACACCACCAAGCACGGCGAGCCGAAGATCCTGCCGGAGTGCACGTTGCCGTTGACGGGTGTGGGTGTGGTCAGCCGGATCATCACTGACCTGGCGGTGTTGGACGTGACCGACGCGGGACTCAAGCTCGTGGAGCTGGCCCCGATCGTGTCCGAAGAGGAACTGCGTGCGAAAACCGGCTGCGGGATCATCGACGGCTGACCCGGCTCCCGGATGCCGGAGCGTGGGCGGGAGCCCCGGGCTTCCCACATGCAGTGTGGCCACCGGAGTGCCCCTGGAAGTCGGTCCTTCATGGCAAGGCGGCGCCGCACCAAGTGGCCAGGCGGGATCCGCTGAGCCTGGCGTGGGTGTGGGGGTCAATCCTGCGCGCAAGGCGGTTGCGCCCGGCGCGAGGGGCACGGTCTACTTCACGCGGAAGGACGAATTGCCGTCCCGCTGAGGGGCGGTTTCATCCAGATGACAGGCGCGCTCGAATGGCAAGGCTGGTTCACCATCGCCGTCGTCCTGGCGACGCTGACGCTGCTGCTGTGGGAGCGATTCAGTCCCGACCGCGTCCTTGCCGCAGCTGCCCTCGCGCTTTTGCTGAGCGGGGTGCTTGGTCCCGGCGAAGCCCTGGCTGGCTTCTGGAACCCGGGGGTGCTGACGGTCGCGTTGTTATTCGTGCTTGTCGCTGCGCTCAAGACCACCGGCGCGATTCGCTGGATTGGCGATTGGATCCTAGGCAGGCCCCGGGGCGAGATCGCCGCGCAGGCACGGATGATCGGGTTCTCGGCACCCTTGAGTGCCTTCATCAACAACACGCCCATCGTGGCGATGCTGACGTCCGCGGTCGAGAGCTGGAGCCGTCGCAGCGGCGTTCCACCGTCAAAGCTGCTGATGCCGATGAACTACGCCACGATCCTGGGAGGGATGTGCACGCTGGTCGGTACCAGCACCAACCTGATCGTCGCCGGGCTCGTGCTCCAGGCGGGCCTGCCCGCGTTGCATATGTTCACGCCGCTGGGCGTCGGCGTCGTGGCGGCGACTGCGGGCGTCACCTACCTCCTGACCCTGGGGCGCTGGCTCCTGCCGACGCGCCGCTCGGCGATGCAGCAGGCCGTGGCGGATACCCGGGAGTATGCGATGGAGATGCTGGTCGAACCCGAGGCAGGCATCGCGGGCAGGACGATCGACCAGGCGGGTTTGCGGCACCTCGCGGGCTCCTACCTGATCGAGCTGGTGCGCGATGGCCGCGTTCATGCGGTCGTGGGCCCGGATACGCAATTGCGCGCCGGGGATCGGCTCGTATTCGTAGGGGCAGGTGATGCTCTGCGCGAGTTGCGCAGCCTTGGTGGATTGAGGCTGGCGACGGACCAGGTCTTCAAGGTCGATGACGCAGGTGGGCAGCGCCGCCTGGTGGAGGTGGTCTTGTCCCGCTTCTGTCCGGCGGTTGGAGGAACGCTGGTCGAATCGGGCTTCAGGTCGCGGTACAACGCTGCCGTGATAGCAATTTCCCGGCACGGCCAGCGGCTGCACCAGAAGCCCGGCGACGTGGTGTTGCAGCCGGGTGACACCTTGCTGATGGAAACCGACAATGGATTCCTGAAGCGCCATGGTGGCTCGCCTGATTTCCTCGTTGCCAGTGACATCGATGGGGCGGCACCGGTCGACAGGCGCGGGGCGGTGACGGTGCTTGCCCTCATCGGCCTGATGGTCGCGGCCAACACGATAGTTGGACTCGACATTCTGGTTTCAGCGATGGCGGCTGCCGCCATGGCGATTGCCGCGCGCTGCGTCAGCCTGGCCGAGCTGCGTCGTAGTTTCGACCTTCGGCTGATCGTGGTCATCGCCTGTTCCTTCGCACTGGGCGCTGCCATGGACAAGAGCGGGGTCGCCGCGGTTGTGGCCACCGGGCTGGGTGCGTGGGCCAATGCCGACCCTTACCTGACCTTGGTACTGGTGTACGTGGCATCGGTGATCGCGACCGAGATACTGACCAACAACGCCGCGGCGGTCCTGATGTTCCCGATCGGACTCTCAGCGGCGCAGCAACTTGGAGTTGAACCCATGCCGTTCGTGATCGCGATCATGATGGGTGCATCCGCCGGGTTCATGACGCCGATCGGTTACCAGACCAACCTCATGATCTACGGGCCGGGGGGGTATCGCTTTTCGGATTACCTGAAGGTAGGTGCCCCTTTGTCCCTGGTCGTGGGAACCGCGGTATTGTGGGCGATTCCAAGAATGTGGCCCTTTTAATGGCGTTGTCGGCCCTTTGTTTCAACAAGGATCCTGTTCCCCCATGCTGGATAAAAAAGTCCTATCCCATCTCGACCGACTCGAAGCCGAGAGCATCCACATCCTGCGCGAGGTCGCCGCCGGCTTTCAGAATCCGGTGATGATGTACTCGGTCGGCAAGGACAGTTCGGTCTTGCTGCACCTTCTGGTCAAGGCATTCCATCCAGCCAGACCGCCGATCCCGATGCTGCACGTGGACACCGGCTGGAAGTTCGGCGAGATGATCGCGTTCCGCAACCAGCGCGCCCGCGAAACCGGCGTGGAGCTGCGCACCCACACCAACGCCGAGGGCGTGGCCCAGGGTATCGGCCCGATCAGCCACGGTGCCACCGTGCATACGGACGTGATGAAGACCCAGAGCCTGAAGCAGGCGCTGGACAAATGGGGCTTCGATGCCGCGATCGGCGGCGCTCGCCGCGACGAGGAAAAATCGCGCGCCAAGGAACGCATCTTCAGCTTCCGCAACGACCAGCATCGTTGGGATCCAAAGAACCAGCGCCCGGAGTTGTGGAACCTCTACAACACGCGCACCCACAAGGGCGAGTCGGTCCGAGTGTTTCCCATCTCCAACTGGACCGAACTCGACGTTTGGCTCTACATCTTCCGCGAGAACATCCCGGTGCCATCGCTGTACTTCGCCAAGGAGCGGCCGGTCGTCGAACGCGACGGCGCACTGATCATGGTCGATGACGATCGTCTGCCGCTGCGCGATGGCGAGACGCCGTTGATGAAGAAAGTACGCTTCCGCACGTTGGGCTGCTATCCCCTGACCGGTGCGATCGAGTCGGATGCTGAAACGCTGGAGGCGATCATCGCCGAAATGCTGGTTGCCACCACCTCCGAACGCCAGGGGCGCGTCATCGACCAGGATCCTTCCGCATCGATGGAGAAGAAGAAGCAGGAGGGCTATTTCTGATGAGCCAAGGCACCGTTTCCGCAGCCGATTCGCGCGACACCGTCGCCGCCTACCTGCAGCAGCACGAGACCAAGGGGCTGCTGCGCTTCATCACTTGCGGCAGCGTCGATGACGGCAAGAGCACACTGATAGGTCGCCTGCTGCACGACACCAAGTTGCTGCTGGACGACCAGTTGTCCGCGCTGGAATCTGACAGCCGTCGGCATGGCACGCAAGGCGAGGATATCGATTTCGCGTTGCTGGTCGACGGTCTGTCCGCCGAGCGCGAGCAGGGCATCACCATCGATGTCGCGTACCGGTTCTTTGGCACGGACAAGCGCAAGTTCATCGTCGCCGACTGCCCCGGCCACGAGCAGTACACGCGCAACATGGTCACCGGCGCATCCACCGCCGACCTGGCCATCGTGCTCGTCGATGCGCGCAAGGGCCTGCTGACGCAGACCCATCGGCACAGCTACATCGTCTCGCTGCTGGGCATACGCCACGTGGTGCTGGCGGTCAACAAGATGGACCTGGTCGACTACGACCCGAAGATATTCGACGACATCGTCGCCGGATATCGCGAGCTCGCCGGCCAGCTCGGGATCTCCGAGGTCACCTGCATCCCGTTGTCGGCACTGAAGGGCGACAACATGCTGGAAGCCTCGCCCAATACGCCGTGGTACGACGGCCCCAGCCTGCTGCAGCACCTGGAGACCGTGGACGCCAGTCGCGAGGCCGGTGCCAGTGGCTTCCGCCTGCCAGTGCAATGGGTCAACCGCCCCAACCAGGATTTCCGCGGCTTTTCAGGCACGGTCGTGGCCGCGCCGGCGGCGGTCGGCGAGGAGATCGTGGTGGTGCCATCCGGGCAGCGCTCGAAGATCACCCGCATCGTCACCGCCGACGGCGACCTGCAGTGTGCCGTCCCCGGCCAGGCAGTCACCTTCACCCTGGCCGACGAGATCGACGCCAGCCGCGGCGACGTGATCGCTGCCGCCAGCAATCCAGCCGAAGCCGCCGACCAGTTCGCTGCGCACCTGATCTGGATGGGCGACCAGCCGTTGCTGCCAGGGCGTCCCTACTGGTTGAAGATCGGTACCCGCACCGTCGGCGCCCAGATCACCGAAATCAAGCACAAGATCGATGTCAACACCCAGGACGAACTCGCCGCCAAGTCGCTGGAACTGAACGAGGTCGCATACTGCAATCTCTATCTGGACCAGCCGGTCGCGTTCGAGAAGTACGCCGACAACCGTGACCTCGGCGCGTTCATCCTGATCGACCGCCAAAGCAACGGCACCGTCGCGGCCGGCACCATCGAATTTGCACTGCGCCGCGCGGGCAACATCCATTGGCAGCACGTCGACGTCGACAAATCGGCACGCGCCCGCATCAAGCACCAGACGCCCAGGTGCCTGTGGTTCACCGGCTTGTCGGGCTCGGGCAAATCCACCATTGCCAACCTGGTCGAGAAGCGCCTGCTGGCGATGGGCCATCATACTTACATCCTCGATGGCGACAACGTCCGCCACGGCCTCAACAAGGACCTGGGTTTCACTGACGAGGACCGGGTGGAGAATATCCGGCGGGTTGCCGAGGTGGCGAAGCTGATGGTCGATGCCGGCCTGGTCGTGTTGGTGAGCTTCATCTCGCCGTTCCGCGCCGAGCGGCGGATGGCGCGGGAGATGTTCGCCACCGGCGAGTTCATCGAAGTGTTCGTGGATACACCGTTGGAGGTTGCCGAGGAGCGCGACGTCAAGGGACTGTATGCCAAGGCCCGCGCGGGCACGCTGAGGAACTTCACCGGCATCGATTCGCCGTATGAGCGCCCGGAACATCCCGAAATAGTCATGGAGACGACGAAGCTGGATGCCGACATCCTCGCCCACCAGTTGGTCGACAAGATCCTCGACGGGCGCGGTTGATGCCATCGTTTACCTGCGTCGCCCAGCAATCGGATTCCGCATGCGCCTGATCCTGCACGCCGGTGCCCACAAGACGGGGACGACTCTGATCCAGCGTGTCCTGGCAGAGATGGCGCCTGCGCTGCTGGCGCGGGGCATCCAGTACGTCGACTACAACGTGATGAAAGCGTCGGGCTGGTATGCCTACCTGCATCCCGCGCGGAAAGACCCCGCCCTGGGGCTGCAGGTAGTCGAATTCTTCCGGGACCTCATTGATGGGAGTCGAGCCGAAACATTGCTGCTCTCTGCGGAAAGCGTCTTCTCCTTCGCGCATCTGTGGGGGGTCAACGCGCCACGCCATTTCTACGGGGACATGGAACATTCGGCCCAACGATTCCGGGATCTTGGGCTGTTCGAGGACATCCGCATCGTCTACTACGTTCGGCGCCAGGACTCGTTCGTCAATTCCGTGTATCTGGAGTACGTGAAAGGCGGCGGGATCGCAGTGCCTTTCGAAG
This sequence comes from Lysobacter sp. F6437, assembly GCF_052547215.1. NCBI lineage: Bacteria > Pseudomonadati > Pseudomonadota > Gammaproteobacteria > Lysobacterales > Lysobacteraceae > Lysobacter > Lysobacter sp. F6437. Next base: position 1,490,762 of record NZ_JBQWRB010000001.1, on the reverse strand, counting down.
AGTTCTACCGCAAGCTCGAGATCGAAACGCTTTCCTGGAAGCGACGCCTGGACCTGCTGGCCGACGTATTCGGCCACGAGAAGCTAAGCGTTGGCCTGTTCGAGGACATCAGGCAGGGCGCCCGGCACTACGTGCTCGACTTTCTGTCACGTGCAGGAATCGAGGGGGTTGATGTACCTGCCCTGGACATGGAGGGAAGCAACCGCAGCTTGTCGGTGGTGGCCTACGAAAAGGCCATGGCAGCGTTCCCGGACCTGGAGGTTGCCGAACGGCGAAAGCTGGGTCGGAAGCTCCAGAAGGAATATTCCAATCGCGACCATCCGCCCGCGAATTTCATGACCGACGAGCGCCGCCTGGAAATCCTTGTCCCGCACATTGGCGACAATCACGAGATGTTCCGGCGATTCCTGCCTGCCCGGGATCCGCATGCCTACGATCCCCCGGGCCGGCCGGTTAACCGGGGAAACCCGCAGGATCGAGCATCGGGTAACCAAACTGCCTGAAGTCTCGCTCGTACAGTTCGTTCACAGCTTGGATCGTGGTGCTGTCGTATCTGTCGAGATACTTGGGTTTGGTGGTGCAGGGTTGTCCCCGTACGTTCTCATCCGTTGCTTTCCGGATGGGCAGCCCAAGGCGTTCGCCGAGAAGGGCGAGGTCCTGCTCGACGTTTTCCGCACGACCCACAAAGTCGACACCGATGTGGCCCGAGGTCGACTGCGCGAACTCGTACATCGGGCAGAAGCATATCCACTGCCAGTCCCGCTTGGCATCGGCGGGGACCACGAATTCGTTGAAATACGTGCTGAAGTCATCGCCAATGCGATCGAATATTGGCTTTTTCACCGTAGTCCATCGCGGGTAGTTGTCTGCTGCGTACCGGTCCTGCAGGTAACCGGAGTAAATTCGGTCGTACGGATTACGAACGAAGGTGAGCTTGAAATATTCGTTTGCAAGACCCCCCTCTTCCGACTCCAGGAAATTGTCGATGGGGACATGCTGCTGGTAGTTGCTGACCGGCCAGCCGACATCTGAAAATTCAGCCAGTGATTTGCGAATCGTAGCTGAAGCACACTTGGGCACGACGAAATACAGGAATCGATGTCTGTGGGATATCAGCATTTGTCTTGGCAGGCCGTGTGTAGTGGTGATTCGCGCTCACCACGATGGATGTGTCCGTTCACAGATTCTGGTAGTTCGGCCCCGACCCACCCTCCGGCGTCACCCAGTTGATGATCTCGTACGGGTCCTTGATGTCGCAGGTCTTGCAGTGCACGCAGTTCGCGGCGTTGATCTGCAGGCGTCGGCCAGCCGCTTCGTCCTCGACGATTTCGTAGACGCCGGCGGGGCAAAACCGGGTGCAGGGGTTGTCGTATTCGACGGTGCAGCGGTCGATGCAGATGCTGGTGTCGGCGACCTGCAGGTGCACCGGCTGGTCCTCGTCGTGCTCGGTTGCGGCGAAGTAGACGCCGGCAAGGCGGTCGCGTGGGGCGAGGGTGCGGTCGACGTAGTCGCGCTTGGGTTCCTCGAACTCGCCGACCTTGTGCAGCGACGACCAGTCGGGCTTGTTCTTCAGCGTCCAAGGCGAGCGGCCACCGGTGACGGTCTCCCATGCGGCGTTGAGCATCCCCCACCACAGTCCGCGCTTGAACCCGGGCTTGATGTTGCGGACCTGCTTCAGTTCGGCCATTGCGGGCGAGTCGCGCAGCGCGGCGTCGAATCCTTCCGGTGCCAATGCATTGGCATTCAGGTGTTCGGCGGCGAGCATGCCGGAGCGGATCGCCTGGTGGGTGCCCTTGACCTTGGGCACGTTGAGCAGGCCGGCGGTGTCGCCGATCAGCAGCGCGCCGGGCATCTCGACCTTCGGCAATGACTGGTAGCCACCGGTCACGATCGCGCGCGCGCCGGCGGAGATGATCTCGCCGCCTTCCAGCAGCGGCTTGACCATCGGGTGGTGCTTGAACTGCTGGAACGCTTCCCACGGCTTGTATTGCGGATCGCGGTAGTCGAGCCCGCTGACATAACCGATCGCAACCCGGCCCTTGTCGAGGTGGTAGATGAAACTGCCGCCGTAGGTCGAAGTGTCGGCAGGCCAGCCGAAGCTGTGGACGATCTTTCCGGGTGTCACGCGCTCCCCGGGAACCTGCCACAGCTCCTTGATGCCGATCGAGTAGCCCTGCGGGTCGCTGTCGGCGTCGAGCTGGAAGCGTTTGACCAGCCGCTTGGTCAGGTGTCCGCGCGCGCCTTCGGCCAGTACGGTGACCTTGGCCTGGATGTCGATGCCCTGGGTGTAGCCGGGCTTGTGCGACCCATCCTTCGCCACGCCCATGTCGCCGATGCGCACGCCGATGACCTTGCCCGCGTCATCGTGCAGGGTTTCGTCGGCGGCGAAGCCGGGATAGATCTCGACCCCCAGCGCCTCGGCCTGCGGCGCCAGCCAGGCGCACATCGCGCCGAGGCTGACGATCACGTTGCCCTTGTTGTGCATGCCCGGCGGTACCGGCAGCTTGCGGCCGCCGTCCTTGCCCAGCAGCCAGAACTCGTCTTCGGTCGCCGGCACGCAGATCGGTGGCGGGTTGTCGCGCCAGTCCGGCAGCAGGGCGTCGAGCGGGCCGGTCTCGATCACCGCGCCGGACAGGATGTGGGCGCCGATGGTCGAGGATTTCTCGATCACGCAGACCGTGGTTTCGGCATTGAGCTGCTTGAGCCGGATCGCGGCCGACAGCCCGGCGGGGCCGGCACCGACGATGACGACGTCGTACTCCATCACGTCGCGTTCGGCTTCGGGGGCGTTGGTCGGATCGGTCATGGCTGGCTCCTGCTTGCTAGGCCTGAATTGTCGCGGGTTTGGGGCGAGCCGCCAAATGGGGTCGACGTTGCGGTTCTGCAGGGAGTGGTTTCAGCCGCGATGTGGAATCGGCGTGGGCAACCCGTTATCCGGTCGCGGCTGAAGCCGCTCCTGCAAGAGCCCGGATCGATGTCGGGCACCGTGCTAGCTTGGCGCATGGCGTTGGAACCCTTGTTGCTGCCGGATGCCGGGGTGGCTGTCGACCCCGACTGGCTGCCACCCGCGGCTGCGGATGCGTTGTTCGCCGCGTTGCGCGGAGAGGTCACGTGGGAGGTCCATCGCATCAGGATGTTCGGTCGCGAGGTCGACAGTCCGCGCCTGAGTTGCTGGATCGGCGATCCGGACGCGGCTTATCGATATTCCGGTACGCGTTTCGAACCGCATGGGTGGCCTGCGGCGCTGCGATCGATCCGAAATCGGTTGACCGACGAACTGGGCGTGGACTTCAACAGCGTGCTCGCCAACCTGTACCGCGATGGTCGCGATTCGATGGGATGGCACAGCGACGACGAGCCGGAACTCGGACCGACGCCGGTGATTGCCTCGATCAGTCTCGGCGCTGCGCGGCGGTTCGTGTTGAAGCATCGGCGCGCGCCGGATCACAAAGTGGCGCTGGAACTCGGCCACGGCAGCCTGCTGCTGATGTCGGGAGCAACCCAGCGGAACTACAAACACGCACTGCCGCGGACCACGCGGCCGGTTGGCGAACGGATCAACCTGACGTTTCGACGGGTGCGACCGGAAACGTGCGGGCATTTGTAGGAGCGGCTTCAGCCGCGATCGGATGATCGTTCGCCCGTACCGACTCCACGATCGCGGCTGAAGCCGCTCCTACAAAAGCAACGCCAGCATTCCGAGGCGGAATGACGACGTCAATCGTGTGCGGTGTGCTCGTGCGCATCCCCGCTGGCCAGCACCCAGCCGGCCAGTTCGCCGGCCAGGGTTTCCAGGCTTTGCTCGAACGCGACGACCACGTCGGGCACGGCGGTACTCGTCGCCGCGGGCGCCTGCAGGAACGTCCGCGCGGCGATGACGGCCTGGTCGGGGGCATGCAGCAGCTTGGCGTTGACCTCGATCGTCGCCGCGGGAGTGCTGCCTCCCGCGGTGTAGTCGGCCTCGAACCGGCGCAGGTCGAGCACCAGCTTGTAGTCGGCGCTGATGCCGGCCCCCTGGCGCGCGACCGCCGGGATCCGTCCGGAATCCTCCAGCGCGCGCAACACGGCGTCCTCGACCATGCTGGTCGGCGTCTTGGCCCAGCTGGCGCCCTTGTAGACCTGCAACTCGTTCGGTGACGGCCGCACCGCGATGCGCAGGCTGTCGGTCATCGATCCGGCGGTCGCGCGCGACAGCGACAACTGCCAGTCCACCGTTGGCCATGCGGGCGCGGCCTCGACCCGCGGGTCGGGAGCGTAGATGGTGCCGGGCTCCGGCTTGGGACCGAGGATCGAGCAGCCGGCCACGAGCACGGCGGCGGCGACTGCGATGGCCGCGCGCAGCGGCTGGGACAAGCGTCCGGTCCAGCTGACGCGGGCGGCGGGGTTGGCGGGTTGGAGGCTCATTCGGGCTCGAACTCCTTCGGGGCGTCGCGGCCGAGCAGGTAGCCGGTCGGGTTGTTGTCGAGACGGTCGCTGATCCGGCGCAGGTCGCGCACCAGTGCGCGCAACTCGCCAAGGGTGGGGCCGAGCTGGGCCAGGCCGTCGTTGGCGAAGCTGCCGATCGCGGCGCGGTTCTCGTTGATGATGCCGTTGGCGCCGGCCGCGGCCGAATCGAGTTCGGTCAGCGTGCTGTCGAGCTTGGCGACCAGGCCGGGCAGCTTCTGCACCAGTTCGCGGTCGAAGTCGGTCATCGCCCGGTTGGTGGTGGCCAGGGTCTGCTCCAGTTGTTCGCTGGACTCGCGTGCGTTGACGATCAGTGCGCGCAGGTCCTCGCGCTGGTCGGCAATCGAACCGGTCAGCGCCTCGATGTTCTCCAGCGTGCTGGCGACGCGTTCGACGTTCTCCTCGCTGAGCAGCTGGTCCATCCGCGCGACCAGCCGGTTGGCGGTATCGGCGATGTTCTGCAGCGCGGAGGGCTCGGTCTGGATCACCGGGATCTCGCGCTGGTCGACATCGGCCAGTCGCGGACTGCCCGGGTTGCCACCGGTCAGCTGGATGATCGGCGAGCCGGTGATGCCGGTCATCGACATCTTGGCGCGGGTGTCGGTCTTGACCGGGGCCTTGGCCTGGACCCGCAACAGCGCGCGCACCCGGCGCGGGTCGTCCGGCGCCAGGCTCAGCCGCTCCACCGTGCCGACCGAGATGCCGTTGTACTGCACGCTGCTGCCTTCGCTGAGGCCGGTGACCGGTTCGTTGAAGATCACCAGGTATTCCTGCCAGCTTTTCTCCGACGAGTACTTGGCTGCCCACAGCGCGAACAGCAGCAGGAACAGCGAGATGATGATCGTGAACGCACCGATCAACACGTAATTGGCCTTGGTTTCCATCAGTCGACTGCCTTCATGTCGCGGGCCCGGGTGTTGTCATCGCGCGCGGTTTGCGCCGCCCGGGCGCGGGGGCCGTGGAAGTATTCCTGCACCCACGGGTGGTCCAGTTGTTCGACCTCGGCGATCGGCGCGCAGGCGATGACCTTTTTGTCCGCCAGCACGGCGATCCGGTCACAGATAGCGTAAAGGGTGTCGAGGTCGTGTGTGATCAGGAACACGGTCAGGCCCAACGCCTGCTGCAGGGTTTGGATCAGGTGGTCGAACGCCGCCGCGCCGATCGGGTCCAGGCCGGCGGTGGGTTCGTCGAGGAACAGCAGCGGCGGGTCCAGCGCCAGTGCCCGGGCCACGCCGGCGCGCTTGCGCATGCCGCCCGACAACTGCGACGGCAACTTGTCGAGCGCGTCCGCCGGCAACCCGGCGAGCTTGATCTTGAGAAGCGCCAGTTCGTAGCGCAGCGAGTCGGGCAGGTCGCGGTGGTATTCCTTCAGCGGCACCTGCACGTTCTCGCCGACGGTCAACGACGAGAACAGCGCTCCGTCCTGGAACAACACGCCGGTGCGGCGCTCGATCTGCCGGCGCACCTCGTCGTCCTCGCTGCGCGCATCGATCCCGAGCACTTCGATCTCGCCCTCGTCGGGACGGCGCAGGCCGAGGATCGATCGCATCAGCACCGACTTGCCGCTGCCCGAGCCGCCGACCACGCCGATGATCTCGCCCGGCATCACGTCGAGGTCGACGCCGTCGTGCACGACCTGCTCGCCGAAGCGGTTGACCAGCCCGCGCACGCGGATGATCGGTTGCAGAGTGTCGGTGGCGGCCGCCATCAGATGCCCACCTCCATGAACCAGATCGCCGCGAACGCATCCAGGATGATCACCAGCGAGATCGCCTGGACCACGCTGGAGGTGGTGCGCTCGCCGACCGACTGCGCCGTGCCCTCGACCTGCAGGCCTTCCAGGCAACCGATCAGCGAAATCACCAGCGCGAACACCGGTGCCTTGACCAGCCCGGCCCAGAAATGGCGCAGCTCGATGGTGTCCTGCATCCGCGCCAGGTACTGCTGCGGCGGGATGTCCAGGCTGTAGGCGCCGACGGTGAGGCCGCCGAGCAGGCCGAAGATGTCGGCGATGAAAGTCAGCAACGGCAGCATCAGCAGCAGCGCCAGCACCCGCGGGATCACCAGCAGGTCGACCGGGTCGAGCCCGAGGGTGCGCATGGCGTCGACCTCCTCGCGGCTGACCATCGCGCCGATCTGCGCGGTGAACGCGCTGGCCGTTCGACCAGCCAGGATGATCGCGGTCAACAGCACGCCGAACTCGCGCAGGAACGCGATGCTGACCAGCTCGACCACGAAGATCGTCGCGCCGAAGTCGCGCAGCACGTTGGCGCCGAGGAACGCCACCACCGCGCCGACCAGGAAGCACAGCAGCGCGACCAGCGGCACCGCGTCCAGGCCGACCTGTTCCATGTGGAAGACGGTGGCGGTGGGACGGAACCGGGAAGGCTGCCGGAACAGCCGAAGCAGCTTGACCAGCACCTCGCCGAGGAAGCCGAGCAGGGCGAGGGCTTCCTTCCAGTTGTCGGTGACCGCGAAACCGAGCCGCGCCAGCGCCGCGTAGACACCGAACTCACGCTTGCCGCGCGGACGCTCGTCGGAGACATCGTGGATCGCCCCGACCAGTGCACGATGGTCCTCGCGGAAGCTGAAATCCTCGATCGTGAGCTTGCGCCGCTGGGCGAAACGCTTCAGTTCCAGCACACCCAGCGAATCGAGCCGGTCGATGTCGCCGGCATCGATCGCGGTGACGGTGTCCGGCACCTGCTCCAGGCACTTGCCCACTTCGGTCGCGTGTTCCAACGTCCACTGGCCGGCCAGCCGCAGGCGTCCGGGGTCGCGGTCGTCGGTCTGGATCCGTGGCGGTGGCGCGGCGGGTGCGGTCATGGGTTCTCGTCGCCGCAGGATACAGGCTGCATCCGGGCATGGCATCGCATCGACTTTCGCATGCGATGCTACGCGGATGAACAACCCGGCACTGACGATGTCCAGCCCGATCCCGTTGAGCAATGCCAGCTACGCCGACCGCATCCGCTTCATGGTCGAGTTGGCCGAACGGCTGCACCTGTACGGCACCACCGCGCAACGGCTGGAGGCGGCGCTGCTCCTTGTCGCCGAGCGGCTGCGACTGGAATGCGAACCGTGGTCGAGCCCGACCGCGCTGATCCTGACCTTCAGCGACCCGCAGCACCTGCCCGGCGCCAGCGACACCACCCGGGTGATCCGCCTGCCGCCGGGCGACAACGACCTGCACAAGCTGGCCGAGACCGACCGCATCGCCGAGGCGCTGATCGCCGGCGAGATGGACCTGGCGATGGCGTTCGAGGCGATGGACGCGCTCGACAAGCCGGCCACCCGCACCGCGCAGGCGTTGCGGGTGCTGGGCTACGGTCTGGTCGCGGCCGCGGTCGGCGGGTTGCTGCGGCTGCCCTGGCTGGACATCGCGGTCGCGGGGTTCAACGGCCTGACGATCGGCGTGTTCATGCAGCTGGCCGAAACCCGGCCGCGTACGCGCGAGGCGGTGGATGCGCTGGTCGCGATGTTCGCGACCGCGGTGGCGATCCTGGTCGCCACCTTCGTCGCACCGCTGAACCAGAACACCGTGATCATCGCCTCGCTGATCGTGCTGCTGCCGGGCCTGTCGCTGACCAACGCGATGAACGAACTGGCCAGCGACCACCTGGTGTCCGGCACCGCGCGATTCGCCGGGGCGATCACCACGGTGATGAAACTCGCGGTCGGAGTGATCATTTCGCTCTACATCGCGAACCTGGTCGGGTTGCAGCCGGCGGTGCGCGCGCTGCGGCCGCAACCGGAATGGGTCGAGTGGGGCGCGCTGGCCGCCGCTTCACTTGCGTTCGCGGTGCTGTTCCGGTGCGAGCGCCGCGATTATCCCGCGGTGATGCTGGCCGCGGCCTCCGGGTACCTGGTCTCGCGACTGGTCGGATTGGCCTGGGGCAGCGGGGCGGGCATCTTCCTCGCCGCGCTGGTGATGACTGCGGCCGGCAATGCCTACGCGCGCTGGCGCCAACGGCCGGGCGCGATCGTGCGGGTGCCGGGGATCATCCTGCTGGTGCCCGGCAGTGCCAGCCTGCGCGGCCTGCTCGACCTGATCCAGCAACAGGACGTCAATGCCGGCCAGGTCGCGGCGCTGGGCGTCATCAATATCCTGCTGGCGCTGATCGCCGGCCTGTTGTTCGGAAACCTGTTGCTGCCGGCTCGGCGTAATTTGTAGGAACGGCTTCAGCCGCGATCGGGGTGCGATCTGGATCGAGCGGCCGATCTCCTGCAATGATTCATAACGCACCAACAAAAACGCCGGCAATGCGCCGGCGTTTTTGTTGCAGCCCGTCGACTTACTTGATCAGGAACTCGTCGACATTGCGGCCATTGCCGGTATACGCGGCCAGCCAGCGCGGCTGCTTGCCGCGGCCGGTCCAGGTGTTGTCCGGATTGGACGGATCGCGGTACTTCGGCGCGACCTTGCCGAGCGACTTGCGTGCCTTCTTCGCGGTGCCACGAGGCGCGCGCGTGGCCGTCGCGGCGCCACCGGTGCCGAACAGCTCGGCGATGGTGTAGCCCTCGTTCTTGGCCAACTGGTTGAGTTTCTTGCGCACCTGGGTAACCGGCTTGCGCTTGTTCAACGTGGTCTTGCGCTTCTTGGCCTTGCTGATGAGCGACTCGAGCTCTTTCGCGGACAGCGTATTGATGTCGATCGACATGGGGGTCTCCCGGGACGGTGAGTGAAAACCCGGGTCGAAACCCGGCCTGCCGCCGGATGATAATCAAGCCGATGTTCGGAGTAAATGAAGAAATATCCATTCCCGGCCATTCGTAATGGCCGGTTCAGGCTGTCGGAAACGTCCGGCTCAGGCGTGCAGTCGCGCCAGTAACTCCGTCCGGTCGAGGTTTTCGGCGGCATCGGCCCGGCGCTGCCGGTATTCGAACGTGCCGGCGGCCAGTCCACGCTCCGATACAACCACCCGATGCGGTATGCCGATCAACTCGATATCGGCAAACATCGCGCCCGGACGCAGGCCGCGGTCGTCCAGCACCGCTTCGATGCCGGCTTCGGCCAGTTCGCGATACAGCGCCTCGGCGGCGTCGGACACCGCGGGGTCTTTCTTCGGGTTGATCACGCATACCGCCACGCGCCAGGGCGCCATCGCCTCCGGCCAGACGATGCCGTTGGCATCGTGGTTCTGCTCGATCGCAGCCGCGACTATCCGGGATACCCCGATGCCGTAACAGCCCATGGTCGGCGTGGCGGCCTTGCCGGAATCGTCCAGCACGGTGCACCCCATCGCCTGAGCGTAGTTGCGACCGAGCTGGAATATGTGGCCGACCTCGATGCCGCGGGCGATGTCGAGGCTGCCCTGGCCGTCGGGCGAGGGATCGCCGGCGACCACGTTGCGGATATCCGCGACCAGCGCGGGTTCGGGCAGGTCGCGGCCCCAGTTCACGCCGGCCAGGTGGAAGCCGGCTTCATTGGCGCCCACCACGAAGTCGGCCATCGCCGCGACGCTGCGGTCGGCAATCACGCGGATATCGCGGCGCGTGCCGATCGGCCCGAGGAAGCCGGGTTCGCCGCCGAGGTGGTCGAGGATCTCGGCCTCGGTTGCCATGCGGTATCCGTCGAGGCCGTCGAGCTTGGCCAGCTTGATCTCGTTGACCGCATGGTCGCCGCGAACCAGTGCCAGGGTGAAACCCTGCCCGTCGACGATCGCGATCGACTTGACCGTGCGCTCCAACGGAATGCCGAGCAGGGCGGCAACGTCCTCACAGGTCTTCTGGGTCGGGGTCTCGACCTTGCGCAGGGCTTCGCCGGCTGTGGCTCGCTCGCCAGGCGCCATCGCCTCGGCCAGTTCGGTATTGGCGGCGTAATCGGAACCGTCGGAGAACGCGATCGCGTCCTCGCCCGAGTCGGCCAATACGTGGAATTCATGCGAGGCGCTGCCGCCGATCGCACCGGTATCGGCAAATACCGCGCGAAACCGCAACCCGAGCCGGCTGAAAATACGACTGTAGGCGTCATGCATCACGCGGTACTGGCGGTCGAGGTCGGCGTCGTCGAGATGGAAGGAATATGCGTCCTTCATCAGGAACTCGCGCGCACGCATGACACCGTAACGCGGACGGATCTCGTCGCGGAACTTGTTCTGCACCTGGTAGAAACACACGGGGAGTTGCTTGTAACTGGCCAGCTCGTTGCGCGCGAAGTCGGTGATGACCTCCTCGTGGGTCGGGCCGTAGCAATACCAGGCCTGCTTGCGGTCCTGCATCTTGAGCAACTGGCCGCCGAACTTCTCCCAGCGACCGGTTTCCTCCCACAGCTCCTTCGGCTGCACCGCCGGCATCAGCAGCTCGATCGCGCCGGCGGCGTCCATTTCCCCGCGCACCGCGCGCTCGACCTTGCGCAGCACGCGCAGGCCCAGCGGGGTCCAGGTGTAGAGGCCGGAGGCCAGCTTGCGGATCATCCCGGCCTTGAGCATCAGCTTGTGGCTGATGATCTCGGCGTCGGCGGGGACTTCCTTGCTGGTGTGGAGGTGGAACTGCGACAGGCGCATGGGCGGACCGGATTCAACGCTGGGCGGGGCGCCTATTCTGCCTGATGCGGCGGTTACGACGGCAGCGGCCGCGAGCCGGCCATGCCAGTGGTCAGCTGGCTTGCGTGCCGTCGCCGCCATCGCCGGCTGCCACGGCGCAATGCACCTTGATCGCGGCTTCCGCGAGCTGGGTCTGGGCGGCACGCTGTTCGGCGCTGAAAGCGGCGTCGGGTTTGCCGTCCTTGTCGGTATCGGTGCCGACCGGGCCTTCGCCCTGCAGCAATTCGAGGTTGGCGCGCGCGGTGGTGCACTGCGCGTTCCCGGCCGGTGCCTCGGCGGCATCCTGGTCCTGCTTGACCGACGCGGTGCCGCTGTTGCGGATGGTGCGGTTCTGGTAGTCGGCGCCGGCCGGCGGCGGCGCGTCGGAATAATGGGTGACGCCATTGGCGTCCTTCCACTGGTACAACTCGCCGGCCGATGCGACGGACAGGGTCGCGAGGGCGATGCCCAGGCCCATGGCACCCAGCCACGGCAACCGGCGGGCAACGGACGACGGATTCGGACTGGACATGTGGACTCCCCGGCGGTGACGCATGGTGTTGAAAAGTGACCCCTGAGGCGTGATTGCAGCATCCCGCCGCCCCGCGGGCAAGCGCTAAACTGCCGAAATGGAACCAACGCACCCAAGCACGCCCCCCGATCGACCGCGCGGGCGCGGTATTTACCTGCTGCCGAACCTGTTCACCACCGGTGGCTTGTTCGCCGGCTATTTCGCGATCATCGCCGCCACCCAGGGCCGGTTCGACGACGCCTGCATCGCGATCTTCGTGGCCGCGATCCTCGATGGCGTCGACGGCCGGGTCGCGCGGCTGACCAACACCCAGAGCGAGTTCGGGGTGCAGTACGACTCGCTGGCGGACCTGATCAGTTTCGGGCTGGCGCCGTCGCTGGTGCTCTACCACTGGGCATTGGCCTCGATGCGGCTGGACGGGCCGACCGCCGGCAAGGTCGGCTGGGTCGTCGCGTTCCTGTACGCGGCCTGCGCGGCGTTGCGGCTGGCGCGGTTCAATTCGCAGGTGAACCAGGTCGACAAGCGCTGGTTCATCGGTTTGGCGAGCCCGGCGGCGGCGGGGCTGCTGGCCAGTTTCGTCTGGGTCTGTTTCGAGTTGGGTTACGAGGGATCCCAGTTGCGTTACCTGGCGCTGGCGATGACCGCGGCGGCGGCGTTGCTGATGGTCAGTCGGGTGCGCTACTTCAGTTTCAAGGGCGGTGGTCCGCGCCACGACAAGCTGCCGTTCCTGTCGGTGGTGGTGGTGCTGGCGGTGTTGGCCGCGATCGCGATCAATCCGCCGATGGTATTGCTGGCGATCCTTGGCCTGTATGCGTTGAGTGGACCGTTGCACGCCGGTTACCGGCGGTTGCGCCGGCTACCGGCTGCGGAGCCGGCGCCGTGAGCCTGTGGGACCCGCAGCAGCGCGAGTGGTTGCAGGCGCTTGGTCATCCGCTGTGGGGACTGGCCGGGGATGAAGTCGAGGCAGAAGCCGGTCCGCCCGCGGCGGTCCCGTCCACGGGCGAGCAGGATATCGGGCAGGCGACGCCTGTCCCGCGTCCCGCGTCCCGGCCGCCGGAGGCGCCCTCTGCCCGTCCGCGTCCTCCGGTCCCGCCGGCTCTGGACACCACCGGTCCGGAAGACCCGGCTCCGGGCGCGCCGACCCGGCCCCGCACCGACCTGGCGACCAAGATGGCCGCGCTCGAGGCTGCACGCGCGGGCGCGACGCGGGAAGTCGACGGCCCCCTGCGCGAGGCCCTGCTGCGCGCAACCGGCCAGTTGCCGGCGGTGGCCGCGCGGACCTTGCGCGAACTCGGCGTCGACCCGGATGCGTTGCGTGGCGACGCGGCCGCAAAGCGCACGCTGTGGCGGCAACTGCGGCCGTTGCGGAAGGTGAACAGATGAGCGCGGTCGCCTGCGACCCGGCCCCGGTCACGGCGCTGCGTCCGATGCGCGACGACGACCTGGTCGCGGTGCATGCACTGGAGGTCCGTGCCTATGAATTCCCGTGGACGATGGGGATCTTCCGTGATTGCCTGCGCGCCGACTACGCGGCGTGGGTATTGCAGATGGACGATCGCGTGGCCGGCTATTGCCTGATGAGCATCGCCGCCGGCGAGGCGCACGTGCTCAACGTCTGCATCGCGCCGGAGCTGCACGGTCGTGGCCATGGCCGGCAACTGCTGCACGCGCTGTTGCGGATCGCGCGCGCGCGGCGGGTCGAGCGGGTGTTCCTGGAGGTGCGGCCGAGCAACGCCGCCGCGATCCGGTTGTACGACAGCGAAGGATTCAACGAGATCGGCCGTCGCCCGCGCTATTACCCCGCCCGCGGCGGCCGCGAGGACGCGCTGGTGATGGCGCTGGAACTGTTGCCGGAAATGTAGCCGGGCTTGCCGTGGCCTTCTGCCACGGGCTTTTGTAGGAGCGGCTTTAGCCGCAATCGGGATCGGTTCGGGCGAACGATTCCACATCGCGGCTAAAGCCGCTCCTACAATGCGGGCGCCCGACCGGTTGGGGTCAGCCCAGCTTCGCCCGCTGGGTCGCCAACGCTTCGCGCTGCACGTTCCAGTCGACCAGGCGCTTGCGTTCCTGCTCGACCACGGCCGGCGGGGCGTTGTTGACGAAGGTCTCGCTGGCGAGCTTGCCGTTGCACTTGGCGATCTCGGTCTCGACCCGCTTGATCTCCTTGTCGAGGCGGGTGCGCTCGGCGCCGAGGTCGACCAGGCCTTCCAGCGGTACCAGCAACTTCAGTTCGCCGACCACGGCGGTGGCCGCGGCGGGAGCGGTGGCATCGTCGTCGATGGAGTCGATCCGCTCCAGCCGGAGCAGGAAACGCAGCGAGCTGTCGAAGCGCGACGCGCGCTCGCGGTCGGCATGGCTCGCACCGGCCAGCAGCAGGGTGACCTGCTTCGACGGAGCGACGTTGAGTTCGCTGCGCACGCGGCGCAGTGCCGACACCATCGACTTGAGCCATTCGACATCGGCCTCGGCCCCGGCGTAGCCGTCGACCGCGAAGTCGGCGGCGCGCGGGTAGTGCTGCAGCATGATGGTGTCGCCGTCGATGCCCAGGCGCGGCGCGACCTGCTGCCACAGCTCCTCGGTCACGAACGGCACCAACGGGTGCAGCAGGCTGAGCAGACGTTCGAGCACGTACAGCAGGGTGTGGCGGGTGCTGGCTGCAGCCGCGTCGGCATCCGGTCCCGCATTGAGCGCGGGCTTGGCCAGCTCCACGAACCAGTCGCAGAAGTCGTTCCAGGCGAATTCGTACAGCGTTTGCGCGAGCAGGTCGAAGCGGTAGGCGGCGAAGTGTTGTTCGGCCTGCGCGGCGGTCTTCGCCAGTTGCGCAAGGATCCAGCGCTCGGCGTCGGTCTTCGGTTGCGGGGCGCCCTCGAAATGCGCGCCGTCGGTGTTCATCAGCACGAAGCGGGTCGCGTTCCACAGCTTGTTGCAGAAGTTCTTGTAGCCCTCGGCGCGGCCGAGGTCGAACTTGATGTCGCGCCCCGGACCGGCCAGCGCGGCCATGGTGAAGCGCAGGGCGTCGGCGCCGAACGCCGGGATGCCTTCCGGGAATTCCTTGCGCGTGGCCTTCTCGATCTTCGGCGCGGTCTTCGGGTTCATCAGCCCGGTGGTGCGCTTGGCGACCAGCGCGTCTGCGCTGATGCCGTCGATCAGGTCCAGCGGGTCGAGCACGTTGCCTTTGGACTTGGACATCTTCTGGCCGTGCGAGTCGCGCACCAGGCCGGTCATGTAGACATCCTTGAACGGCACCTGCCCGGTGAAATGGTCGGTCATCATGATCATCCGGGCGACCCAGAAGAAGATGATGTCGAAGCCGGTTACCAGCACCGAGGACGGCACGAAGCGCTCGAAGCCGCGCTCGTCCATTCGCTCATTGTCCGGCCAGCCCATCGTGCTGAACGGCCACAGCGCCGAGGAGAACCAGGTCTCGAGCACGTCGTTGTCCTGCGACAGCGCGATGTCGGCACCGAGCGAGTGCTTGGCGCGCACTTCGGCCTCGTCGCGGCCGACGTAGATTTTGCCGGCGTCGTCGTACCACGCCGGGATGCGATGACCCCACCACAGCTGGCGGCTGATGCACCAGTCCTGGATGTTCTCCATCCAGTGGCGGTAGGTGTTGATCCAGTTCGGCGGGACGAATTTCACCTGCCCGCTCTCGACCAGCTCCATGCCGCGGCTGGCCAGCCCATCCATCTTCACGAACCACTGGTCGGTCAGGTACGGCTCGATCGCCTGGCCGCTGCGGTCGCCGCGTGGCACCTGCAACTTGTGCGGCTTGGTCTCGACCAGCAGGCCGGCGGCTTCGAGGTCGGCGAGCACAAGCTTGCGGGCCTCGTAGCGGTCAAGGCCGCGGTACTTTTCCGGCGCGATGTCATTGACTGCGGCATCGGGCGTGAAGATGTTGATCAGCGGCAGCGAATGCCGTTGCCCGACCTGGTAGTCGTTGAAGTCATGCGCCGGGGTCACCTTGACCACGCCGGTGCCGAACTCGCGGTCGACGTAGGCGTCGGCGATCACCGGGATTTCGCGACCGGTCAATGGCAGGGTCACGGTCTGGCCGACCAGCGCGCTGTAGCGCTCGTCGTCCGGATGCACCATCACTGCGCTGTCGCCGAGCATGGTTTCCGGGCGAGTGGTGGCGACCACCAGCGAACCGCTGCCGTCGGACAGCGGGTAGCTGATCGACCACAGGAAGCCGTCCTCTTCCTCGTTGACCACTTCGAGGTCGGAGATCGCGGTCTTGAGCACCGGGTCCCAGTTGACCAGACGCTGGCCGCGGTAGATCAGGCCGTCTTCGTGCAGGCGCACGAACGCCTCGACCACCGCCTCGGCCGCCATCGGGTCCATCGTGAATACGCTGCGCGACCAGTCGCCGGAGGTGCCGAGGCGGCGCATCTGCCGCTCGATGGTGTCGCCGGACGTGCCCTTCCACTGCCAGACCTTGTCGATGAAGCCGTCGCGGCCGAGCGAATCGCGGGTCTCGCCATTGCCTTCCAGCGCGAGGTTGCGCGCGACCACCATCTCGGTGGCGATGCCGGCGTGGTCGCTGCCCATCTGCCACAACGTGTCGTAGCCACGCATGCGGTGGTAGCGCACCAGCGCGTCCATCAGCGTGTGCTGGAACGCGTGGCCCATGTGCAGGGTGCCGGTGACGTTCGGCGGCGGCAGCAGGATCGAGTAGGGCTCGCCCTTGCCGGTCGGCGCGAACACGCCGCTGGACTCCCACTGCTGGTACAGCCGGGATTCGAACTGGGTGGGGTCGTAGCTGGAGGCGAGGGTGTCGGTCATGGGGCTGCGGCGAAAGGAAGGAGATCCCTCGCGAACGCGAGGATGGGAACGCGCTACATGTCGTGCTTGCTGACGTCGAGGCCGCGCGCCGCGTACTGCTTCCAGCGCTCGCGCGACGGGGCGCGCGCGGACTCGTCGGCGGGGACCACTTCGAGCACGCGGTCGAATTCGCCCTCGACCGCCGCGTCGCGCAGGTTGATCACCAGCGGGCGAAGGGCGACGTCGATCTCGGGCGCGGCGATCAGCACCGTCGCCTCCTCCTCGTCATCCTCGATTCCGGCGATCTGGTGCGGGACGAACGCGTCGGGCTCGAACGACCAGAGCAGGTCGTCGAGCTGCTCGGCCTGGGCGGCGTCGCGCGCCAGCACCAGCGTCGCCATGCCGGCGTCGCTGGCCTTCTTCGCAAGCTCGCAGACCAGCAGCAGCGGCTCGTCGCGGAACCGCGGCTTGTCGATCAGATAGAAGGTCGCGCGCACGGGGCCGGGGTTACTTGGCAGACTGGTCGAGCAGCCACTGGCTCAGCAGGCCGACCGGGCGGCCGGTCGCCATGCCGCGCTTGCCGTCGTCGCTGCCGCTGCCGGCGATGTCCAGGTGCGCCCAGCGCTGGCCTTCGGTGAAGCGCGACAGGAAGCAGCCGGCGGTGATCGCGCCGGCCCAACGGCCGCCGATGTTGTAGACGTCGGCGAAGGTGGAGTCGAGCATGCCTTGGTACTCGTCCCATAGCGGCAGGCGCCAGGCGCGGTCGAACACGTTCTCGCCGGCGGCGAGCAGTTCGTTGGCGAGGTCGTCGTCCTTGCTCATCAGGCCCGAGGCGTACTTGCCGAGCGCGACCATGCAGGCGCCGGTCAGGGTGGCGACGTCGACCAGCGCCTGCGGCTGGTACTTCTGGGCGTAGGTCAGCGCATCGCACAAAATCAGCCGGCCCTCGGCATCGGTGTTGCCGACCTCGATGGTCTTGCCGGACATGCTGGTCAGCACGTCGGACGGCCGATAGGCGTCGGCGTCGGGCATGTTCTCGACCGCCGGCACGATCACCACCAGGTTGACCGGCAGGCGCATGCCAACCGCGGACACGAAGGTGCCCATCACGGTGGCGCCGCCGCACATGTCGAACTTCATCTCCTCGATCCCGCCCTGGGTCTTGAGGTTGATGCCACCGGTGTCGAAGGTGATGCCCTTGCCGACCAGCACATAGGGCTTGTCCGCGTCGTCGCCGCCGTCGTACTTCAGCGCGATGAGCTTGGGCGGGTTGGCCGAGCCACGACCGACTGCGAGCAGTGAGCCCATGCCGAGCTTTTCCATCGCGGCGACGTCGAGCACTTCACAACTGGTGTTGTCGAAGCGGCCGGCGAACTCCTGCGCCTGCTGCGCGAGGTAGGCCGGGTTGCAGACGTTCGGCGGCAGGTTGCCGAGCTCGCGGGCGAAGGCGACGCCGGCGGCGATGGCCTGGCCCTGGGCGAGGGCGGTCTTGTCGTCGCCGCTGATCGACAGCTTGCGCAGGCCCGGCTCACCGGCCTTGTTCTTGTTCTTGTCGCCGAGGGTGGCGCTGTAGCGGTAACAGGCGTGGTCGGCGGCGATCGCGGTCTGGCGGATCGCCCAGGCAGCGTCACGGCCCTCGACCGGGATATCGCTGAGGGTGAACAGCGCGTGCGCGACCGGGCCGGTCTTGAGCGCGCGGGCGGTATCACCGACCGCCTTGAGGTATTGCGGCACGCCGAACTTGCCGGCATCGCCGAGACCGATCACCAGCACCCGCGGCGCGGTGACACCGTCGAGGTCGTGCAGCAGCGCGGTCTTGCCGGTCTTGCCGCTGACATCGCCGCGCTCCAGCAGCTTGCCGATGCGGCCGCCGCTCGCGCCGTCCAGCGCCTGTCCGGCGGCGGTCAGGGTGTTGTCGGAGAATGCGCCGACGACGATGCAGTCCACCTGGGCGGTGGTCGGCGCGTCGCGGTTCAGGTCGAATTCGAGGGCCATGCAACAGATTCCGGGGGGTTGTGAAAGGATGGTTCGGACCCGTGGCCGGTGGCACCGGTGCGGCGAAAACCTCCGATCCGGGTGACAATGCGGGTCGGATTGCGCCGGGCGCGGTAGCCGCCCGGTAAGCACGGGTCGGGTTCGAACGAACCAGTGAGTCTAAAGCAAGCCCCTGCGGTTTCCGAACGCCCGCTCCACGCCCCACCTGCCAAGTTCAACCCGCACCATCGTCCGCACATCCCGGAATCCGCACCTTGATGCCCAAGCTCGACCGCTACCTGCTCAGCGAATTCACCCAGTCGACCTTCGCCGCCCTGGTGATCCTGCTGATCGTCAGCGTCGGCGGGGTGATCACCGACGTGCTCAAGGACATCGCCTCCGGCCGCCTGCCGGCCGGGCTGATGCTGGCCCAACTCGGCCTGGTGCTGCTCAACTGGCTGCCGCTGATCCTGCCGCTGGCGCTGATGCTGGGGCTGATGCTCGGCGTTGGGCGGCTCTACCGCGACTCCGAGATGCCGGTGATCGCCTCGATCGGCGTCGGCCCGCGGCGCCTGCTCAAGCCGGTGCTGCTGCTGGTGGTGCCGGTGGTGCTGGTGGTCGGGCTGTGCTCGCTGTGGCTGGGGCCGATGGCGGAGCGGATCTCGCGGCAGATGATCCACGAGGCCAACCGCAACCTGGTGGTGTCGGGGCTGGAGCCGGGCAGCTTCACCGAAATCCCGGGCGGCGGCGGGGTGGTCTACGTCGGGGCGATGTCGACCGATGGCAGCCAGTTCCGGCGGATCTTCATCTATCGACAGTCCGAGGACCGGCTCGACGTCACCACGTCGAATACCGGCTCGCTCGCGGTCGACGACAGCGGTGAGCGTTACCTGACCCTGGACGAGGGCTTCCAGGTCGAGGGGCCGCGCGACGGCGGGCTGGATTACCGGCTGATGCGCTACGCCAGCAACGAGGTGCGCTTGCCGGCCGGCGATTCGCGCTACGACCCCGAGGATCCCGAGATCCTGCCGACCCGGCAACTGCTCGGCGACGAACGCCCGGCCGCCCATGCCCAGTTGCACGCCCGGATCGCGCCGCCGCTGCTGACCCTGGCGTTCGCGCTGATGGCGATCCCGCTGGCCCGCAGCACCCCGCGGCAGGCGCGCTACGGCCGGGTGATGATGGGTTTCCTGGCCTACCTGGTCGGGATGGACATGATGCTGATGGGCACCGACTGGCTCGAGAGTGGCCGGATCCCGGTGGCGCTGGGCCTGTGGTGGCTGGT
Source organism: Lysobacter sp. F6437 (assembly GCF_052547215.1). Classification (NCBI taxonomy): domain Bacteria; kingdom Pseudomonadati; phylum Pseudomonadota; class Gammaproteobacteria; order Lysobacterales; family Lysobacteraceae; genus Lysobacter; species Lysobacter sp. F6437. The sequence continues at coordinate 1,471,240 of NZ_JBQWRB010000001.1, read as the reverse complement.
GCTGCCGCTACTGGCGCTGGCGTTGTGGCTGTATTTCACCGACGGGCGGATGCGTCGTTCACGCCCGCCTCGCCAGGCCGGGCCGCAGGGGGCGACGCCATGATGCCGTTCCCGAAGATCCACGACCTCTACCTCGGCAAGGTCGTCATCGGCACGGTGTTGCTGACCTGGGCGGTGCTGCTCGGGCTCGACGTGATGTTGAACCTGTTCACCGAGTTCGGCGACGTCGGCGAGGGCAACTACGGCGTGACCGAGGCGATCGTCTACATGCTCTACACGGTGCCGCGCCGGGCCTACACGTTGTTCCCGACCGCCGCGGTGATCGGTTCGCTGATGGCGCTGGGCCAGTTGGCGGCGACCTCGGAGCTCACCGCGTTCCGGGCGATCGGGCTGTCGCGCCGGCGCCTGAGCGTCACCGTCGCGGTGGCGTTGGCGGTCCTGACGCTGCTGATGGTGGTCAGTGGCGAGACCCTGGGGCCGTGGGGCCAGCGGCGGGCCGACGCGCTCAAGGCGTCGTCGCGCTCGGACAATCTGATCGTCGCGCAGTACTCGGGCGTGTGGGCGCGCGAGGGCGACATCATCCTCAATGCCGAGGGCGGCGAGGAGCACGACAACGGCACCGACAAGTGGCTGGAACTGCGCGACGTGCGCCTGTACGAGTTCGACGACGACGGCCGGCTGGAGTCGCTGGCGCTGGCGAAGGTGGCCGAGCATCGTCCGGGCGGCTGGTTGCTGCGCGATGTCACGCGAACGACGTTCGAGCCCGACTCGGTGAGCCAGTCGAAGGTGGCGGAGGAGCGCTGGGAGTCGCAGTTGGATGCGACGGCGTTGAGTGCGGACATCGACCGTCCGCGTTATCTCAGTGCGGTCGAGTTGCGCGACGCGATCCGGTATCGGGTGCGCAATGCGCTGGATGCGAGCGAGTACGAGGAGCACTACTGGGGGCGCTGGTTCTATCCGCTCAATGTGCTGGCGTTGTGCCTGGCGGCGATTCCGTTTGCGTTCGGGAGTTTGCGCAGTGGTGGGCTGGGCAAGCGGTTGTTCATCGGCATCGTGTTCGCGCTGGGCTTCTGGCTGTTGCAGACGCAGTTCGTGAAGATGGCCAGTGCTTTCAAATTCGATTTCCGCGTGGCGTATGCGCTGCCGACGCTGATCATGGTTGCGGTGTCGGTGTTCCTGTTCAAGAAGCGGTCAGGTTGAGTTGATTGGGATCGCGACAGCGACGGTCAAGGCAACAGCAACACAAGCAATAGCAACAGCAAGAACAACGGCGCGGGGTTCGCGGTTTCGGGAGAGAGGCGGCGCCCTGCCGGGGTGTTGTCTCCGCCCCTCCGTCGGGCCATCCATGGCCCGAGTCGGGGACGTGCGCCATCCATGGCGCACTCTCCGCAACACCCCGACAGGACGCCGCGTCGCGAGTGGGGTTTAGTTGCCCTGCTACAGGCCTCGTGTAGGAGCGACGTAAGTCGCGACGCTCTGAACCCTTGAGGCGGCAGGCATTCGCAACTCACTTCGTTCCTGCACGAAGCTGCTTGTCCTTACACGACGCACTGCCAACCGGTCAGGAGGTGGACTGTGGCGGTATTGCGGAAAAGCGGGCCATGAATGGCCCGCGGCCCGCCTCAGGGCAGGGTGAGTGCAGGCGGTTTGCGCGGCACTGCCGCGCGCCTGCGCGACCGACCCCATCGCGCAAGATTGATTTTTCTTTGCACCTCACGTGCTCGCCGCGTCCCGCTCTCGGACTGCGGTGACATGTTTTCCCTCTAACCGGCTTTCGGTTCCCGACGAATCCGCGTACCACTCACACGGTCATGCCAGGTCAACCGGTCGCGATCGAACCATGCCCACCAGAAGCCGAGCCCGGCCAGCAGCAGCGACACCGTGCCGATCGCATAGCGCAGCCCCAACTCCCGGTAGCCGGCCGGCTTGCCATCGATGCCGACCACCCGCAACCGCCATGGCCGCATGCCGAGGGTCTGGCCACCGCGGCGCCAGCTGAGCACCGCGTAGGCGCCTGCCAGCAGCCAGCACACCACCCACAACGCGAGTTGCAAGGGGCTGAAAGGTGCGATGTTCTGGTGCGGGTCGTGTCCTGCGAGTGTGTAGCCGACCGCGAAAACAGTACCGGCGACCATCCACAACGCAAGCACCGGCCAGAAGTCGTAGAACAGCGCGAGCAGGCGCCAGCCGATCAGTGTGGCAGGACGGGTCGAGGTCGCGGATGGGGTGGGATCGCTCATCTGGGCCGGAAGTGGAAGCAGCGGCCGGCAGTTTAGAACAGCCGTTCGATGCTGCCGGCGCGGCGTCCCGTTATCGGGAGTGCACTGCATGTCGCCGGTCCCGCTCCCAACCGGACCCAATGACGCGCAACCTCCGCCAGTCCAGGCCACCCTGGTCGATCGACTAAGCTTTCCGCATGAGCTCCCGCACGCCCGCCGACCGCCGCCAGACCGCCATGGCGTTGCCGCCGGTGCCGGAGGCCGACAGCCGCTTGATCGACGCGTTCCTCGATGCGATCTGGGCCGAGAACGGTCTCGCGCAGCCGACCCTCGACAGCTATCGGCGCGACCTCGCGGGCTTCGCGCGTTGGCGCGATGGCGCTGGGGGCGGCCTGGCCGGCGCCGACCGGGCGGCGCTGTTCGACTACCTGGCCTGGCGGATGCGCGAGGGCTATTCGCCGCGCAGCAATGCGCGGTTGCTGTCGGCCTTGCGGGCGTTCTCCGGCTGGCAGGTCCGTCGCGGCGAGCGCGATGACGACCCGACCGCGTTGCTCGATCCGCCCCGGCTGCCGCGTTCGCTGCCCAAGGCACTGGCCGAGAGCCAGATCGAGGCGTTGCTGGCCGCGCCCGACATCGACACTCCGCTGGGCCTGCGCGACCGCGCGATGCTGGAGCTGATGTACGCCTGCGGCCTGCGAGTGAGCGAACTGGCCAACCTGCCGGCGACCGCGATCAACCTGCGCCAGGGCGTGCTGCGGGTGATGGGCAAGGGCAGCAAGGAGCGGCTGGTGCCGCTGGGCGAGGAGGCCCAGCACTGGGTCGAGCGCTACCTCGCGCAGGCGCGGCCGCAGCTGGCCGGCAAGCGCGCGCTGGCGCCGCTGTTCATCGGCGCCGATGGCGAGGCACCCAGCCGCCAGCAGCTGTGGCAACTGGTCAAGCGCCATGCGGCGGTCGCCGGGATCGACCCCTCGCGGATCAGCCCGCACGGCCTGCGCCACAGCTTCGCCACCCACCTGCTCAACCACGGTGCAGACCTGCGCGCGCTGCAGATGCTGCTGGGCCACAGCTCGTTGTCGACCACCCAGATCTACACCCTTGTGGCACGCGAGCAGCTCAAGCAATTGCACGCGAAGCACCACCCCCGCGGCTAGTCGCTTTTGTAGGAGGGGCTTCAGCCGCGATCGGGAGCCGGAATGGGTCGGCGATTCCAGATCGCGGCTGAAGCCGCTCCTACAGGTACGGGAGAGGCGTCCGCGGCCGTGCCACAATCGAACATTCCCCCGACCGGGGCGGTCGAACCACCGCCCCCCTCCAGGACACCCGATGAAGCGCATCCTCCTCGTCGCCGCGCTTGGCGCGATCAGCCTTTCCGCCTGTGCTAAGACCCCGCAAGCCGATCAGGGCAAGCCAACTGCCGCCTCGACCCCGGCGGCGGTCAAGCCCGTGTCCGGGACCGCCGAGGCCCGCGCGGTCGACGCGATCGCCCAGCTCAACCCGAACGTCGAGGTCGAAAGCGTCACCGCCGCGCCGCTGCCTGGCTTCCGCGAGGCGATCGTCGGTGGCCAGGTGGTGTACGTCAGCGACGATGGCCGCTACCTGTTCCTGCCCGGCGCCGGCGGCGCGCTGTTCGATACGCAGGCGAAGAAGAACCTCAGCGAGGCCGCGCTGGCCGGCATGCGCACCAAGCTGCTGGCGACGATCCCGCAGAGCGAGCGGATCGTGTTCGCGCCGCCGAACCCGGTGCATACCGTCACCGTGTTCACCGACGTGGAGTGCGGCTACTGCCGCAAGCTGCACAGCGAGATCGCCGAATACAACGCGCAGGGCATCGCGGTCGAGTACCTGGCGTTCCCGCGCATGGGCATCGGCAGCGAGGACTTCGAGAAGATGGTCTCGGTCTGGTGCTCAAGCGACCGCAAGAAGGCGCTGACCGAGGCCAAGACCAGCGGCAAGGTCACCGACCGCGACTGCAAGAACACCGTGACCATGCAGTACAACGTCGGCCAGCGCGCCGGCCTGACCGGCACCCCGATGATCCTGGCCGAGGACGGCACCCAGCTCGGCGGCTACGTGCCGCCGAAGGCGCTGCGCGAGGCACTGGACAAGCTGGCGGCCGCAAGCGAAGCCGCTCCTACATAAAACCGCCCGATTCCGCGGGCGATGGGCGACTGCCCTACAATAGCCGGCCCCGTCGACCTAACGGTTCCCCGGACATGATCGTCCTCGAGGGCGCTTCCGCCCTGTCCGCGTTCCGCCGCGAACGCCTGCAAGCCCGTCTCCAGGCCCTTCATCCGCAAATCCGCCTGCTCGACGCATGGCCGGTCTACTGGGTCGAGCCCGACGCCGGCGCCACCCCGGACGAGGCGGCACTGCGCAGGATCCTGCAGGCTGAACCGGCGGCCGCCGCGCGTGCCGACGGCGCGGTCTCGCGCTATGTCACTCCGCGGCTCGGCACGCTGTCGCCGTGGGCCAGCAAGGCCACCGAGCTGCTGCACGGCGCGACCCTGCCGGTGCAGCGGGTCGAACGCGGCACCCGCTACGACCTGGCCGGCTGGCCGGTCGATGCCGCCACCCAGGGCGAGCTGGCCAAGGTCCTGCATGATCCGATGACGCAGTCGCTGCTGGCCGCGCGCGAGGACGCGGCCGCGCTGTTCCAGGTGCCGGCGCGCGGCGAGCTGGAGCGCATTGCGCTGGACGAGTTGGAAACCGCCAACGGCCGCCTCGGCCTGGCCCTGGCCGATGACGAGATCGCCTACCTGCGTGAGCGCTACGCCGCGCTCGGTCGCGAGCCGTCCGACGTCGAACTGATGATGTTCGCGCAGGCCAATTCCGAGCATTGCCGGCACAAGATCTTCAACGCCAGCTGGACCATCGACGGGCGCGAGCAGACCACCTCGTTGTTCAAGATGATCAAGCACACCCACGCGCAGACGCCCGAGAACACCCTGTCGGCGTACAGCGACAACGCCGCGGTGGTGGCCGGTTACGAAAGCCGGCGCTTCCGGCCCGACCCCGCGACCGGCGGCTACCGCGCCGAAGCGCCGGTCGAGTCGGCGTTCTGCATCAAGGTCGAGACCCACAACCACCCCACCGCGATCTCGCCATTTGCCGGCGCGTCCACCGGCAACGGCGGCGAGATCCGCGATGAGGGTGCGACCGGTCGCGGCGGCAAGCCGAAGATGGGCCTGTGCGGCTTCAGTGTCTCGCACCTACGCATTCCGACCCTTGCACAGCCGTGGGAGGGCGAGCGCGCGCTGAACCCGCGGATGGCGCCGGCGCTGGAGATCATGCTCGACGGCCCGATCGGCGCGGCGGCGTTCAACAACGAATTCGGCCGGCCCAACCTGACGGGTTATTTCCGCACGTTCGAGCTTGACGAAGGCGGCCATGCGCGCGCCTACGACAAGCCGATCATGCTCGCCGGCGGGCTTGGCGCGATCGACCGCAGCCAGGTCGAGAAGCTCGGCCTCAAGCCCGGCTTTGCCGTCATCGTGCTCGGCGGACCATCGATGCTGATCGGCCTCGGCGGCGGCGCGGCCAGTTCGGTCGCGTCCGGCGACAGCCACGAGGCGCTCGACTTCGCCAGCGTGCAGCGCGACAACCCCGAAATGGAGCGCCGCTGCCAGGAAGTGATCGACCGCTGCGTCGCGCTCGGTGATGCCAACCCGATCGCCAGCGCCCACGACGTCGGCGCCGGCGGCCTGTCCAATGCGATCCCGGAGCTGCTGCACGACTCCGCCCTCGGTGGCGTCATCGACCTGGCCAAGGTGCCGGCCGACGACCCGTCGCTGTCTCCGATGCAGCTGTGGTGCAACGAGTCGCAGGAGCGCTACGTGCTCGGCATGCCGGTCGACCGGGTGGCCGAGTTCACCGCAATTTGCGAGCGCGAGCGCTGCCCGTTCGCGGTGGTCGGTCACGCGACCGCCGAAGAGCGGCTGGTGGTCGGCTACGGCGCGACCGTCGAATCGATCTACGGCGACGACGCCACGCCGCAGGACTGGCCGATCGACCTCCCGATGGACCTGCTGTTCGGCAAGGCGCCGAAGATGCAGCGCGACACCCGCCGTCCCGATGACGCGCCGTGGCCATCGCTGGACTGGAGCGGGCTCGACCTGCACGACGCCGCGCTGCGGGTGATGGCGCACCCGACCGTCGGGTCCAAACAATTCCTCATCACGATCGGCGACCGCAGCGTCGGCGGCCTGACCGCGCGCGACCAGATGATCGGGCCGTGGCAGGTGCCGGTGGCCGACTGCGCGATCACCTTTGCCGGTTTCGACGGTTTCACCGGCGAGGTGATGGCGATCGGCGAGCGCACCCCGCTGGCCCTGCTCGATGCCGCCGCCGCCGCGCGCATGGCGGTCGGCGAGGCGATCACCAACCTGTGCGCGGCGCCGGTGGCGTCGCTCGACCGGATCAAGCTGTCGGCCAACTGGATGGCCGCGGCCGGCCATGACGGCGAGGACGCATTGCTGTTCGACGCGGTCCGCGCGGTCGGCATCGAACTGTGCCCGCAGATCGACCTCAGCATCCCGGTCGGCAAGGACTCGCTGTCGATGCAGGCGCAGTGGCAGGTCGACGACGAGCAACGGAAGTCGGTGTCGCCGGTGTCGCTGATCGTCAGCGCGTTCGCGCCGGTGCTCGACGTGCGCCAGCAACTGACCCCGCTGTTGAACCGCGAAGAGGACTCCGAGTTGTGGCTGATCGGCCTGGGCGCCGGCAAGCAGCGCCTCGGTGGTTCGGTGCTGGCGCAGGTACATCCGGACGCGGTCGGTCGGAATGGCGGTCCGGAAACCTCGTTGCCTGCGTTTGCCGGACAGCCATCCGAAGACGGCCGCCGCAATGCCGGCGTGCCCGACCTCGACAACCCGCAGCGCCTGCGCGATTTCTTCGAGCTGATCCGCGAGGCGCGCGAAGCCAACCTGCTGCAGGCCTACCACGACCGTTCCGACGGCGGCGCGTTCGCGGCAATGTGCGAGATGGCGTTCTGCTCGCACCTCGGGCTGGAGATCAACCTCGACGGCTGGGGCGAGGACCCGTTCCGCACCTTGTTCAACGAGGAACTCGGCGCGATCGTGCAGGTCACCGCCGAGGATCGCGCCGACTTCGCCGACCTGGTCGCGCGGCACGGCCTGATCGACTGCGCCCAGCGCATCGCCAAGCCGACCACCGCCGCCACCGTGCGCATCCGCGAGGACGGCGACACCCTGGCCGAATGGCGCTGGGACGAGCTGTTCGATGCCTGGTGGTCGACCAGCCACGCGATGCAGAAGCTGCGCGACAACCCCGAATGCGCCGACGAGGAGCGCCTCGTTGCGCGCGACTTCAACGCGCCGGGACTGGTGCCGAAGCTGGCATTCGACCCGGCTGATGACATCGCCGCGCCGTTCATCGCCACCGGCGCACGGCCGAAGGTCGCGATCCTGCGCGAGCAGGGCGTCAACGGCCAGATCGAGATGGCGGCGGCGTTCGACCGCGCCGGCTTCGAAGCCTTCGACGTGCACATGAGCGACCTGATCGCCGGACGTGTCGAGTTGGCCGACTTCAAGGGCTTCGCCGCCTGCGGTGGTTTCAGCTACGGCGACGTGCTCGGCGCGGGCCGCGGCTGGGCGACCAGCATCCTCGAGCGCAGCGCGTTGCGCGAGCAGTTCGCGACCTTCTTCGCGCGCGATGACAGTTTCGCGCTCGGCGTCTGCAACGGCTGCCAGATGCTCAGCCAGCTCAAGCCGATCATTCCCGGCGCCGAGCATTGGCCGATGTTCCTGCGCAACCGCAGCGAGCAGTTCGAGGCGCGCCTGAGCCTGCTCGAAGTGGTCGAGTCGCCGTCGCTGTTCCTGCGCGGCATGGCCGGGTCGCGGATCCCGGTGGTGGTCTCGCACGGCGAAGGCCGGGCCAGTTTCGACAGCAACCTCGACCAGACCGCCGCACGCACCGCGTTGCGCTACATCGACGGTGACGGCACGCTCGCCAGCCAGTACCCCGGCAACCCGAACGGTTCCGCCGACGCCATCGCCGGCCTGACCAGCGCCGACGGCCGCGCGACCATCCTGATGCCGCACCCGGAACGCACCCTGCGCAGCGCCAACCTGAGCTGGGCGCCGCGCGAGTGGGGCGAGGATTCCCCGTGGCTGCGGATGTTCCGCAACGCGCGGGTGTTTGTTGGTTGACCGTCGAAACGGGTAGAGCGCCTTTACGCGAGTAACGCTTCGTGTAGTTGCGCAGCGCGGGAGGCGGCCTGTGGGGGTATTGCTGCAGCCCTTCGTCAGGGGATCCTGCCCTGAGGCGGGCCGCGGCCATCCATGGCCGCTTTTACGCAATACCCCCGCAGGCCACCTCCCGCCCGATTCACGTCGCTGCGTGATGCCTTTTGTAGGAGCGGCTTCAGCCGCGATCTGGAGTCGGGCCGGCGCACGATTTCCGATCGCGGCTGAAGCCGCTCCTACATGGCTGTGCTGTTCCGACGTCCAGCCTTTGCCGTCCTGCTAAAGTCGACCGCTGAAGGATGGGAGGCGATCGTGAACGCAACGGCAGACACCATCGCGGGCGGTACGGATGACCGCGGCATCGACAGCAATCCCGTCGAGGACCGGGTCGTCGACGCGCTGCTCGCGAAAGGCCGGCTGAAAGAAGCCGACCTCGGTCGCGCGCGTCGGCTGCAGGCCGAGACCGGTGGCAGCCTGCTGGCGTTGCTGACCCGTCTGGGGCTGGTGTCCGAGCGCGACCACGCCGAGACCGTCGCCGAGGTGCTCGACCTGCCGCTGGTCAGCGCCAAGAGCATGCCGGAACTGCCGCCCGAGGGCGTGGCGCTGACGGTCAAGTTCATGAAGCAGTTCGCGGTCTGCCCGGTCGCCGAGACCGACACCAGCGTCGCCATCCTCGCCGCCGATCCGCAGGACACCTACACGCTTGATGCGGTGCAACTGGCGACCGGTCGCGAGGTCCACGCCAGCGTCGCCCTGCGTTCCGAAATCGACGAGCTGATCGAGCGCTGGCACGGCCAAGGCCGCAGCGCGATGGGCGCGATCATCGAGACCGCCGAAGGCGAGGGCAGCGACCTCGACGACGTCGAGCACCTGCGCGATCTCGCGTCCGAAGCGCCGGTGATCCGGCTGGTCAACCTGGTGATCCAGCGCGCGGTCGAGTTGCGCGCGTCCGACATCCACATCGAGCCGTTCGAGAACCGGCTGAAGGTGCGTTACCGCGTCGACGGCGTGCTGATCGACGGCGAGAGCCCGCCGGTCAACCTGACCGCGGCGGTGATCAGCCGCATCAAGATCATGGCCAAGCTCAACATCGCCGAGCGCAGGTTGCCGCAGGACGGGCGGATCATGCTGCGGGTGCAGGGCCGGGAGCTGGATCTGCGCGTCAGCACGGTGCCCACCGCGCATGGCGAGAGCGTGGTGATGCGCCTGCTCGACCGCGAATCGGTGGTGCTGGATTTCGAGAGGCTGGGCTTCACCGACGAGTTCCTGCCGCAGTTCCAGCACGTGCTGCAGCAGCCGCACGGCATCCTGCTGGTGACCGGCCCGACCGGCTCGGGCAAGACCACCACGCTGTACACCGCGTTGAGCAAGCTCAACACGCCGGACGTCAAGATCATCACGGTCGAGGACCCGGTCGAATACCAGATCGAGGGCATCAACCAGATCCAGGCCAAGCCGCAGATCGGCCTCGACTTCTCGCACGCGCTGCGCTCGATCGTGCGGCAGGATCCCGACATCATCATGATCGGCGAGATGCGCGACCTCGAGACCGCGCGCATCGCGATCCAGTCGGCGCTGACCGGCCACCTGGTGCTGTCGACCCTGCACACCAACAATGCCGCGGGCGGCATCACCCGGCTGCTCGACATGGGGGTCGAGGACTATTTGTTGACCTCGACGGTCAACGGCATCCTCGCCCAGCGGCTGGTGCGCAAGCTGGAGCCGACGCACGCCGAGCGCTACCCCGCCTCGCCGGAAGAGATCGAGAAGTTCGGCCTGCGCCGGTACCAACCCGAAGGCGACATCCACCTGTATCGCCCGCGCGCTTCGGCGCTGGCGCCGACCGGCTACAAGGGCCGTTCGACGATCATGGAGTTCATGGTCATGAACGACGAACTGCGGCGCGCGGTGATGCGCCACGCCGGCATGGGCGAGATCGAGCGGATCGCCCGCGACGCCGGCATGCGCACGATGTACGAGGACGGCATCGTCAAGGCCTTGGCTGGCCTGACCACGATCGAGGAAGTGTTGCGCGTGACCGAGGACGCCTGATCGCATGGCGCTCTACAACTACAAGGCGCTCAACGCGCGCGGCGAGATGCTCGACGGCCAGATGGAGGCCGCCAGCAACGCCGAGGTCGCGGCAAAACTGCAGGAGCAGGGCCACCTGCCGGTCGAGGCGCGACTGGCCAGCGAGGGCGGCGGCGCGTCGGTGTGGAGGGACCTGTTCAAGCCCAAACCGTTCGCGGGCGAGCGGCTGGTGCAGTTCACCCAGCAGCTGGCGACGCTGCTCGGCGCCGGGCAACCGCTCGACCGCGCGCTGACCATCCTGCTGGAACTGCCCGAGGACGAAACCGCCCGGCGCGTGGTCAGCGACGTGCGCGACGCGGTGCGTGGAGGCACGTCGTTGTCGACCGCGCTGGAGCGGCAGCACGGCACGTTCTCGCGGCTGTACGTCAACATGGTCCGCGCCGGCGAAGCCGGCGGCAGCCTGCACGAGACGCTCGCGCGGCTGGCCGATTACCTGGAGCGTTCGCGCGCGATGCAGGGGCGCGTGATCAACGCGCTGATCTACCCGGCGATCCTGCTGGTGATGGTCGGGCTGAGCCTGCTGTTCCTGCTCGGTTACGTGGTGCCGCAGTTCGCGCAGATGTACGAAAGCCTGGATGCCGAGCTGCCGATGTTCACCCGCATCGTGCTCGGCGTCGGCCTGTTCGTGCGCGACTGGTGGATCGTGCTGGTGGTGGTGCCGGCGCTGGCGCTGCTGTGGATCGACCGCAAGCGCCGCGATCCGGTGTTCCGCGAGGCGCTGGACGGCTGGCTGCTGCGGCGCCGCTTCTTCGGCGGGCTGTTCGCCAAGGTCGAGACCGCGCGGCTGGCGCGCACCCTCGGCACGCTGGTGCGCAACGGCGTACCGTTGATGTCCGCGCTCGGCATCGCGCAGAAGGTGATGGACAACCGCGTGCTCGCCGCCGATGTCACCACCGCGGCCGACGAGGTCAAGAACGGCGTCGCGCTGTCGACCGCCCTTGGGCGCGGCAAACGCTTCCCGCGGCTGGCGCTGCAGATGATCCAGGTCGGCGAGGAGTCCGGCGAGCTCGATGCGATGCTGGTCAAGACCGCCGAGACCTTCGAGCACCAGACCTCGCTCGCGCTGGACCGGATGCTCGCGGCGCTGGTCCCGGTCGTCACCGTGGTGCTGGCCGGCGTGGTCGGCGTGGTGGTGATGGCCGTGCTGACGCCGCTGTACGACCTGACCAACCAGATCGGCTGAGCCCGGTATTCCCCCGACTTCCAACTACGGACGACTGCGATGCGAAACAAGCGTTCCCTGACCCGTTCCCCCACCGCCGCGAAACAGGCCGGCATGAGCCTGATCGAGATCATCATCGTGATCGTGTTGATCGGCGCGGTGCTGACCTTCGTCGGCTCGCGCGTGCTCGGCGGCGCCGACCGCGCCAAGGCCAACCTGGCCAAGTCGCAGGTGACCACGATGGCGCAGAAGGTGGAGGCGTTCCAGATGGACACCGGCCGCCTGCCGACCGCGCTCGACGAGCTGGTGACCGAGCCGTCCAACGCGCCCGGCTGGCTCGGGCCGTATGCGAAGGCGGCCGAACTCAACGACCCGTGGGGCCATCCGATCGAATACCGCACGCCGGGCGAGGCCGGTGCGTTCGACCTGGTGATCCTCGGCAAGGATGGCAAGGTCGGCGGCAGCAGCGTCGATGGCGACATCCGCTACGAGTAGCCGCGCCGTGCGCAGGCGCGGGCAGGGCGGCGTCTCGCTGCTGGAAATGCTGCTGGTGGTCGGCCTGATCGCGATCGCCAGCCTGCTTGCCGCGGCCGCGTTCAGTGGCGGGATCAAGGGCATGGAGTTGCGCTCGGTCGCCAAGGAGATCGCCGCGGAACTGCGCTTCACCCGCACGCGGGCGATCGCGACCGGGCAGCCGCAACGCTTCGTGATCGACCCGGCCGCGCGCACGTGGCAGGCGCCCGATGGCCATGACGGCGAAATTCCCGGCGCGCTGCAGGTGCGCTTCACCGGCGCACGCGAGGTCCAGCCGGGCGAGGGCGAAGGCGCGGTGATGTTCTTCAACGACGGCGCCGCGACCGGTGGACGGATCCAGCTCGCCCGCGAAGGCGCGGCCTGGAACATCGACGTGGCCTGGCTGACCGGCGAAGTGACGCTGGCGCGCGCGGAAGCGGCGCCGTGAGGATCGGTTCGCCCCGGTCGCGACGTGGACAGGCGGGTTACTCGCTGATCGAGGTGATCGTCGCCTTCGCGTTGCTCGCGCTGGCCCTGAGCCTGCTGCTCGGCACGCTGTCGGGCGCAACCCGGCAGGTGCGCTGGTCGGGCGATGCCGGGCGCGCTGCACTACACGCGCAGTCGCTGCTGGACACCGTCGGCGTCGGCGAGCCGCTGCGGCCGGGACAACGCACCGGCGAGTTCGACGATGGCCGTTACCGCTGGTCGTTGCAGGTCGATCCATGGTCCGACGGGCTGCCGGTCACTGGCCCGGTCGCTCCCGCTGACAACCGGCTCTACGAGGTGGTGCTGACCGTGCAATGGGGCGACGCCGGCCCGCGCGAGCGCCTGCAACTGCGCAGCTTGCGGCTGGCACCGCCGGACCTGCAGGTGGCGTTGCGATGACGCGCCCCGTCGCCAGGGCTGCCGGCTTCACCCTGATCGAGGTGCTGCTGGCGACGGTGCTGCTGGCCGCCGGGTTGGCGGTCGCGTTCTCGACGTTGACCGCGGCCACCCGCACCGCCAGTGCCGGCGAGGCGCTGGCCGCGCGGGGCGAGCGCATGCGCGCGGTCGAAGGGTTCCTGCGCAAGCGCCTGGTCGCGGCGCGGCCGATCGCGTTCGGCACCGACGAGGCCAGCCTGATGCCGCAACGCTTCATCGGCGAATCCGGGCGGATGCGCTTCGTCGCCGACCTGCCGGATTACCTCGGCCGCGGCGGGCCGTACCTGCACGACTTCCGCATCGAGGACGACGGCGACGGCGTTCGCATCGACCTGGTGCTTGAACTGGTGCTCGCCGGCGAGACCTTCGAGGACCCCGACCCGCGGCCGCCGGAACCGCTGGTCGATGGGTTGGAGTCGGCCCGCTTCCGTTATCGCGGCCCCGATCCGGACGGTGGCATGGCCGACTGGCAGGACGACTGGACCACCCCCGAACAACTGCCGTGGATGGTCGAAGTCACCCTGGCCGACGCCGACGGTCGTGAATGGCCGCCACTGGTGGTCGCGCTGCCGCTCGCACGCGGTGCCGCCGGCAATGCCATGGGAGGGTTCTGATGCGCATCGCGTCCCGCCCGCGGGTCGACGGCGCCGCGCTGTTGCTGGTGCTGTGGCTAATCGTGCTGCTGACCGCGCTGGTCGGCGGGTTCGCGATGGTGGCCCGGGTCGAGCGGCTGCAGGGCCAGGTGCTGGTGCGCGGGCTGGCCGCCCAGGGCGCCGCCCGTGCCGGAGTCGAATACGCGCTGTCGCGGGTGGAACTGGTCGATCCGCGCCTGCAATGGCAACCCAATGGCCAGCCGTACCAGTGGAGCTATGCCGGCGCCGAGGTCGAGGTCCGGATCGTCGACGAGAACGGCAAGATCGACCTCAACCAGACCGACTTCACCGTCCTGGCCAACCTGCTGCTCGCGCTTGGGGTCGACCAGGTGGAAGCGGCGCGGCTGGCGGCGGCGGTCGTCGACTGGCGCGACCCGGACCAGCTGACCCAGGCCGAGGGGGGCGCCGAGGACCGCGATTACGCATCGGCCGGCCGTGCCTACGGGGCCAAGGACGCCGCGTTCGAAAGCATCGCCGAATTGCAGCAGGTGCTCGGCTTCAGCCCCGGGGTCTATGCACGGGTCGAGCCCAACGTCACCGTCTACAGCGGCCTGCCGCGGCCGGACCCGACATTCGCGCCGGCGCCGGTGCTCACCGCGATCGGGCTGGATGGCGATGCGCTGGTCGCCGCGCGCGCGCAGTTCGACCCCGCCGGTGGCCTGCCCGGCGCAGGCGGCAGCGGTACGTATAGTATCGACAGCCTTGCGCGGCTCGCCGACGGGCGCCAGTCGCTGCTCAGGGTCGTGGTGCGCGCGGGGGGCAGTGGCGTTCCCGGGATGGCGTATACCGCGTTGCGTTGGGAGGAGGGAGCTTCACCACGATGAGCCTGTTCGAAAGCAGCCTGGGCGGTCGCCTCGGCCACATCGGTGCACGACTCGGACCCGGCGCGGGTGGCTTCCTGCGCTGGTGGAGCGGCGCGCTGGCTTCGTGGCTGCCGGTGCGCTGGCGGCGCGTGCTCGGTTTCGACCGCGGCCGCCTGCTGCTGCTGCGCGATGGCGATGAGCTGCAGTTGCGCCTGAACAGTGCGGGCGAGTTGCGTGACATCGGGCGCCTGCCGCTGTTGCCGCCGCTGTCCGAGGGCGGGCCGGCGACGGACGATCCGCTGGCGCGCCTGCTCGACGCGCGGATCGCCGACCTGCCGCGCTGGCTGCTGCTCGCGCCTGCACAGGGGCTGCGTCGCCGGATCAGCCTGCCCGCCGCCGCGGCCGAGCGCCTGCGCGACGTGGTCGGGTTCGAGATCGACCGGCAAACCCCGTTCACTGCCGACGCGGTGGCCTACGACGCCCGCGTGCTCGGCCGCCGCGATGGCGACGGCCAGATCGACGCCGAACTGGTCGCGGTGCCGCGCGCCGTACTCGACCCGCAACTGGTGGCGTTGGGTCCGCTGGCGCCGACCCTCGCCGGGGTCGACCTGGCCGCCGCCGACGGCCTGCCGCTCGGGGTGAACCTGTTGCCGCCGTCGCAGCGCCGCCGCCACCGTGACCCGTGGGCCGGCTGGAACCTGGCGTTGACGGCGGTTGCCGTGCTCGCGATCGCCGCGCTGCTGTGGCAGTTGCTGGACAACCGGCGCGACGCCGCCGATGCGTTCGAACAGGCGATCGCGCGCAAGGCCGATGCCGGCCGCCAGGCCGCGGCGCAGCGGCACGAACTGATGGAACTCATCGAAGGCCAGGCCTTCCTCGATCGCGCCCGTGCGCAGCGTCCGACCAGCATCGAGGTGATCGACGAACTGACCCGGCGCCTGCCCGACGGCACCTATCTGGAAAAACTCTCGATCGACGACCAGCAATTGATGCTGATCGGCCTCAGCCGCGAGGCCGCCGCGTTGATCGGTCAGTTGCAGGGCACCGACCTGTGGCGCTCGCCCGCCCTGGCAGGCGCGTTGCAGCGGGACCCCGGCAGCGGGCGCGACCGCTTCACCCTGGTCGCCAAACTGGCCTTGCCGACACCCGAGTCCACCCCCGAGGAGGCCGGCAATGACGCCCCCGACCCGGCCCCTTGAAACCTTCACCCCGCGCGACCGCTGGCTCGCCCTCGGCCTGCTGCTGGCGCTGCTGGCACTGGCCTATGCGCTGCTGGTGCACCCGTGGTGGACCGTGCCGATGCGGGAAGCCGATGCCCGGATCGACACCCTGCAACAACGCGAGTTGCGGCTGCGCGCGCAACTGCAACAGGCGCCGCAGGTCGAGCAACGCTTGCAGCAGGTACGCGCGCAGCAGGGCGACCGCCCCGGATTCCTGCCCGAGTCCAACCCCGAGCTGGCGACCGCGAGCCTGATCCAGCGGCTGGAAACCGTCGTCCAGCAGGCCAGCCCGGGTAATCGCAGTTGTGCGATCACCAATCGCTCGCCGCTCGACGCCAACACCCGCGAGCGCTACGCCCGGGTGGTGGTGCAGGTGCGCCTGCGCTGCGGTACCCCGGAGCTGGCAAGCGTGCTGCATTCACTCGAAAGCGGCGACCCCCGGCTGTTCATCGGCAACCTCAACATCCTCGCCCAGCGCATGTACTTCAGCCCCGGCCGCGGCGCGTCGGACGGCGGCAACGGCGGGCTCGACGCCTCCTTCGACCTGTACGGTTACCTTGCACCACCGCTGGAGGCGCCCGATGCGCCTTGATGACGCCGGTCCGCGCAGCTGGCTGCTGGCCGGCATTGCCGGCTGGGCGCTGGCGGCCTGGTTGCTCGCGCTTGCCGGCATGGGCGGACGGGTGGAGCCGCTGGCCGACGATCCCGCGCTGCTGAAACCGCTGCCGCCGGCACGGCCCGCGCCGGCGTTGCGACTGGGACCGCCCGGCCAGTACGAGGCCATCGCCACGCGCCCGCTGTTCTCCGCCGATCGCAAGCCACAACCGTTCTTCCTGCAAGGGGAAGGCGAAGCCGTCGAGCAGGAGGCATTCGACTACGTGCTGACCAGCGTGCTGATCACGCCACGGCTGAAGCTGGCGATCATCCAGCCGGCCGACGGCGGCATGCCGGCGCGGGTCAGGCTGGACCAGGCGCCGGAATCGCACCCGGCCTGGCGGCTGGTCGGACTGGGCGCACGCAGCGCGGTGTTCGAGGGCCCTGAGGGCCAGCGCACGCTGGAGTTGCGGGTCTATGACGGCGTCGGCGGCGAGCGCCCGACCCAGCTCGATCCCGCGGCCACCGACGACCGCGTCCCGGTTGCGCCCCCGCCGGCCGCACCCGCGCCGGCACCGGCCAAGGTCGACGATGCCGCGGCCGCGCCGCCCGCGCAGGCCACCGACCAGGCCCAGATGGAGGCCATCCGCAACCGAATCGAGCAACGTCGCGCGCGGCTGCGCGGCGAGTCGCAATCGCAACCGCCGGCCAACAGACCTTAGAGTGCATGGAATGAAGCCATCCCCCGTCCGCTCCCTGTCGTCCCCGCAGCGTGCCGCCCCCGCGGCATCGTGGCGGCGGCCGCTCCTGCGCCAGCTCGTGCCTGGTTTCGTCCTTGTCACGCTGCTGGCCGCCTGTACGAGTAGTCCGGTGGCCAGCATGCGTCGCGACGGACCCGATGATCGCGGCGCCGGCGCGGTACAGATACGCACCGCCGGCACCGACGCGAGGGCCGATGCCGTGGTGGTCGGCGACGGCGTGCAGGCGCAGCCGCTCGCCGGCGACGACGTCGGCCCGCAACCACAGATCCGTCGTGGCACCGGCCAGGTCATCAACCGCGCCGCTGCCGCCGCGCCGCTGCCCAACCTCGGCGGTACCAGCGGCGCGGCGACGTTCAACTTCGAGGGCGAATCCCTGCACGCGGTGGTCAAGGCGATCCTCGGTGACATGCTCGGCCAGAACTACGTGATCGCGCCGGGCGTGCAGGGCACGGTGACCCTGGCGACGCCCAAGCCGGTCAGCCCGGCCGAGGCGATCAGCCTGCTCGACCAGGTGCTGGGCTGGAACAACGCGCGCATGGTCTACAGCGGCGGCCGCTACAACATCGTCGCCGCCGACCAGGCGCTGGCCGGCAACGTCGCTCCACGCACCGGCAGTGCCGCCAACGCGCGCGGCTTCGAGGTACGCACGGTGCCGTTGCGCTACGTCTCGGCGACCGAGATGGAGAAGATCCTCGAGCCGTACGCGCGACCCAACGCGATCGTCGGGGTCGACCCGGCGCGCAACGTGATCAGCGTCGGCGGCACCCGCGCCGAGCTGCAGAACTACCTGCGCACGATCGAGGTATTCGACGTCGACTGGCTGTCGGGAATGTCGGTCGGGGTGTTCCCGCTGCACGCCGGCAAGGCGAGCCGGGTGGTCGCCGACCTGGAGAAGGTATTCGGCGAGGCCAGCAACTCGCCGGTAGCCGGGATGTTCCGCTTCATGCCGCTGGATGGCGCCAACGCGGTGATGGTGATCACCTCGCAATCGGACTACCTGGATGACATCCAGCAGTGGCTCGACCGGATCGACAGCGCCGGCGACGGCGTGCGGCTCTACACGTACCAGCTGAAGTACATCAAGGCACGCGACCTTGCCGACCGGCTGGCGGAGGTGTTTGGCGGTTCGTCGAGCAGTGACGGTGGCGACGCCGCCGCGCCGACGCTGATGCCGGGGTTGGAATCGGTCGATATCGAATCCGACCGTGACGGCAACAGCTCGGTCAGCATCGGTGGCAAGGGAGGTTACGACGGCGGAAATTCTTCCTCTTCAGGCGGTTCCGGCAGCGACTCGATGTCGCTCGGCGCGGCCCAGGACGGCAACGCCAACGTGAGCCTCGAAGTCGACGGCGACGAGGTCGGCGTGTCGGCAGTGGAGGAGACCAACGCCTTGCTGGTGCGCTCCAGCGCGCGCGCCTGGCAGTCGATCACCGACGTGATCGAGCAGCTCGACGTGATGCCGATGCAGGTGCATATCGAGGCCCAGGTGGTCGAGGTACAGCTGAGCGGCGACCTCGAGTACGGCGTCAACTGGTTCTTCGAGCGCGCGGTGACCGACAACGGCCTGCCCAACGCGGTCAATCGCGACACCTGGAGCACGCTTGCCGGGAGTGTCGGCGAGGCGATCGGCAACCCCGGCGGCGTGGCCTGGACCTTCCTCGGCCGCAACGCGGCGGCGGTGATCAAAGCGCTCGACTCGGTTACCGACGTCAACATGCTGCAGACGCCGTCGGTGGTGGTGCGCAACAACGCCGAGGCGACCTTCAACGTCGGCAGCCGGATCCCGGTGTCGTCGGTGACGGTCAACCCCGGCATCGGCAACGACACCAGTTACAGCCAGGTGCAGTACCTCGACACCGGCGTGATCCTCAAGGTGCGCCCGCGGGTCACCCAGGACGGCATGGTGTTCCTCGACATCGTGCAGGAGGTGAGCGCGCCCGGCGGCGAGCCCGACCGCTTCGGCAACGTCCGCATCGACACCCGCAAGCTCAAGACCGAGGCGGCGATCCAGAGTGGCGACACGGTGATGCTGGCCGGCCTGATCCGCGACGCGGTGACCCGCGGCTCGTCGGGCTTCCCGGGGCTGAGCCGGATCCCGGTGATCGGCGGCCTGTTCGGCACCCAGTCGTCCGCGACCAGTCGCGAGGAGACCATCGTGCTGCTGACCCCGACCATCATCCGCAACCCGCAGGAAGCACGTGACCTGACCGACGAGTACGGCCGCCGCTTCCGCGCGCTGGAGCCGCTGCATCGCCAGCCGGAGCAGTAACCCGGCATGGTCGCGAGCGTGATCCGCGTGGTGGAGCCCGCGCATGGCTGAACTGCCCATCGTCGTCGTGCCCGTGGGCAGCGACGACGACGCACTCGATGCCTGCCTGGCCGCGCTGGAAACCGGTACACCGGCCGGCACCCGGATCTGGCTGGCCGACGACGCCCAGGCCGGCCCACGCGGCTACGCGATCATCGAACGCTGGCTCGCGCGCACTGCGCTGAAGGCCGACTACACCCGGCGCCAGCGCGCGATCGGCGAGGTCGCCCATCTCGACGAAATCCTCGCCGCGTGCGGCAGCGCCGACGTCGCCGTGCTGGCCGCCGATGCGGTGCCGCTGCCGGGCTGGCTGGAACAGTTGGCCGGTTGCCTGGCCAGCGACGGCGCCATCGCCACCGCGACCCCGTGGTGCAACGCAGGCGAAGCCGCGGCGTGGCCGCGCATCGGCGAGATCGCCCCGATGCCCGGAGAACCCGCGCGTCTCGCCCGCGCGCTTGCACGCATGCCCCGCATCCATCCCGAACTGCCGGCCGCCGTCAGCCATGTGGTGCTGTTGCGCGGCAGCGCGCGCGCGAAGGCACGTGGGCTCGACACCGCCAGTTACGGGTCCTGGTATGCCGGCCTGATCGACCTGTCGCTGCGGCTGTCCGGCCTCGGCTGGCGCAACGTGTTGTGCGAATCGGCGTTCGTCGCCCGCACGGCCGAGGGCACGGCGATCGAGGGCGACATGGACCGCATCGCCGTGCGCTGGCCGGACTGGCATGCGCGCATCGCCGGCTTCCTGATGCGCGACCCGTTGCGTGGTCCGCGGGAACGACTAGCGGATCTGCTTGAGGGCATCGGCCCGCCGGAGCCGCAGCCAGACCTGTTCGACGCGGCGATGCCTGACGCCCCGGGCGATGAACCTGCAACGTCCCAGGCCCCGACCATCGAGACCGCCGACGCCGGAGTCACCGGTATCCGCTCCCCCGACGCCCCCGAGTCATGACCGAACCCACAACCCCACCCTCTTCCCCGGCTGACGACATCGCCGTCGTCGTGGTCACCCACCAGAGCGCGTCGACGATCGATGACTGCCTCGCGCGCCTGCGCGCGGCGGACGGCGTCGGCGTGGTCCGGATGGTCGACAACCAGTCCGACGACGGCACGCTGGAGATCGCGCAACGCCACGCCACCGCCGATCCGCGCGTGCGCTTCATCGCCAACCCGGACAACCCCGGCTTCGCGGTCGCATGCAACCAGGGCGCCGCCGACGCGTTGGCGGCAATGCCGGCCGCGCGCTGGGTGGCGCTGGTCAATCCCGACGCGATGGTCGAGGCCGGTTCCCTGGCCGCGCTGCGCGCGCTGGCCCTGCCGCGTGGCGAGGTCCTGCTGGGCGCGGACCTGGTCGACGAGGACGGCGTGCGCGATCCCGCCGCGCGCCGCCGCGATCCGGACTTCGGGGCGATGCTGGGTGCATTGCTGCCCGGTCGGGTGGTTTCCGGGCGGGCAGGCGCTGGAAAGTCCCGCGCCGCGACCGCGGGTGGCACGACGATGGCGGTCGCGCCCGACGACAGCCAGGAACTGCAGCAGGTCGCGGCGATCTCCGGCGCGCTGATGTTCATCTCGCGCAGCCTGTTCGAACGGCTGGGTGGATTCGACCCGGCCTACCGGCTGCACGCCGAGGACCTCGATCTGTGCCGTCGCGCGTTCGATGCCGGCGCGTTCATCGCCGTCGCCAACCAGGTACGCGTCATGCACGTGCGCGGCGTGTCGAGCCGCTCGCGGCCGCTGTTCGTCGAATGGCACAAACACCGCGGGCTGTGGCGTTACTTCGGGAAGTTCGAGGCCGACCAGCGCGGCCCGCTGCTGCGCGCCGGCGTGTTCACCGCGATCTGGCTGCGCTTCCCGCTGGCCGCGGCGCGGGCGTGGCTGCGGAGTCGTTGAGACGGAGAGGGCATCGCCACTACTGTGTAGGAGCGGCTTCAGCCGCGATCTGGAGTCGGCATAGGCGACCGATTTTCCGATCGCGGCTGAAGCCGCTTCTACAAAGCGCGCGTTATCGGTAGCGGTTGATCTGGTCGCGTAGCGCCATCGTCGCATCGGCCGCCGCTTCGGCAAAATCCTCGCCACCCGACGCATACAGCACCGCGCGCGACGAGCTCACCACCAGCCCGGTGCCGTCGGCGGTCTTCGCGTTCGTCACCACCGCCTCGACGTCGCCGCCCTGGGCGCCGACGCCGGGCACCAGGAACGGCACCTCGCCGACGATTTCGCGCACCTCGCGCAATTGCTCCGGCCAGGTCGCGCCGACCACCAGCATGCAGTTGCCGTGGGTGTTCCACTCGTTCGCGACCTTTGCCGCGACGTGCTGGTACAGCGGCCGGACCACGCCGTCGCCGGCCTGCGCCTCCAGATCCTGCAGGTCGCCGGCACCGGGATTGGAGGTCCGGCACAGGATCACCACGCCCCTGTCGGCGCGGTCGAGGAACGGCTGCACCGAGTCGCGCCCGAGGTAGGGATTGGCGGTGACCGCGTCGGCGCCATGGCGGTCGAACGCTTCGCTCGCGTAATGCGCCGCGGTGCTGCCGATGTCGCCGCGCTTGGAGTCGAGGATCACCGGGATGCCCGGGTGCGCGGTGTGGATGTGCGCGATCAACCGCGCCAGCGTGTCCTCGGCGCCGAGCTTGGCGAAGTGGGCGATCTGCGGCTTGAAGCTGCACACGTAGGGCGCGGTCGCGTCGACGATCGTGCGGCAGAAGTTGAACACCGCGTCGGGGTCGTCGCGGAAGGCCGTCGGGAACTTCGCCGGCTCCGGGTCGAGGCCGACGCAGACCAGTGAGTCCGCGTCCTTCCAGCGCTGCCGCAATGCCTGCATGAAATCCATGGTCGTCCTCGGTGTTGTATTTGCCGATGCGGCGCGCGATCGGTCTGGATGTTGCGCAACTCCGGGCTCTTGTAGGAGCGGCTTCAGCCGCGATCTGGAATTGGCGCGAGCGAACGATTTCCGATCGCGGCTGAAGCCGCTCCTACAAATGCACCGTCACTCGAGCCGGCAGCGGGCATCGAAAAGACGCCCGCCACGCCGCAGGCGCCGCTCCATCACTTCAGCGCCTTGAACCGCAGGCGGTGCGGCCGTGCACCTTCCTCACCGAGGCGGCGTTTCTTGTCGTCCTCGTACTCACGGTAGTTGCCCTGGAAGAACTCCACGTGGCTGTCGCCCTCAAACGCGAGAATGTGGGTCGCGATGCGATCCAGGAACCAGCGGTCATGGCTGATCACCACCGCGCAGCCGGGGAACTCCAGCAGCGCGTCTTCGAGCGCGCGCAGGGTCTCGACGTCGAGGTCGTTGGACGGTTCGTCGAGCAGCAGCACGTTGCCGCCCTGCAGCAGGGTCTTGGCCAGGTGCAGGCGGCCGCGTTCACCGCCCGACAGCGTGCCGACCAGTTTCTGCTGGTCCTGCCCCTTGAAGTTGAAGCGGCCGATGTAGGCGCGCGACTGGATCTCGATGCCGTTGATGTTGAGGATGTCGGCGCCGCCGGAGACTTCCTGGAAGACGTTGTGGTTGCCCTCCAGCTTGTCGCGGCTCTGGTCGACGTAGGCGACCTTGGTCGACGGGCCGGTGACGATCTCGCCCTTGTCCGGGGTTTCCTGGCCGGTGATCATCTTGAACAGGGTCGACTTGCCGGCGCCATTGGGGCCGATGATGCCGACGATCGCGCCCGGCGGGATGATGAAGCTCAGGTCGTCGATCAGCAGGCGGTCGCCGAACGACTTGGACACGTTCTTGAATTCGATCACCGAGTTGCCCAGGCGTTCGCCCGGCGGGATGAAGATCTCGTTGGTCTCGTTGCGCTTCTGGTACTCGACCGAGTTGAGCTCCTCGAACCGCGCCAGTCGCGCCTTGCCCTTGCTGCGGCCGCCCTTGGCGTTGCTGCGGACCCACTCCAGCTCCTTCGCCAGCGCCTTCTGCCGCGCCTTCTCGCCGGCCTCTTCCTGCTTCAGGCGCTCGGACTTCTGCTCCAGCCACTGGGTGTAGTTGCCCTTCCACGGGATGCCGCGGCCACGGTCGAGTTCGAGGATCCACTCGGCCGCGTTCTCGAGGAAGTAGCGGTCATGGGTCACGGCGACCACGGTGCCGGTGTAGCGCGACAGGAACTGCTCCAGCCACTCGACCGACTCGGCGTCGAGGTGGTTGGTCGGCTCGTCGAGCAGCAGCATGTCGGGCTTCTGCAGCAGCAGCTGGCACAGCGCGACGCGGCGCTTCTCGCCACCCGACAGCTTGCCGATCACGGCGTCCCACGGCGGCAGGCGCAGCGCGTCGGCGGCGATTTCCAGCTGGGTCTCCAGCGTATGGGCGTCGCCGCTGGCGAGGATCGCTTCCAGC
Organism: Lysobacter sp. F6437; assembly: GCF_052547215.1. NCBI lineage: Bacteria > Pseudomonadati > Pseudomonadota > Gammaproteobacteria > Lysobacterales > Lysobacteraceae > Lysobacter > Lysobacter sp. F6437. The sequence continues at coordinate 1,447,465 of NZ_JBQWRB010000001.1, read as the reverse complement.
CGCTGCTGTTCGGCCGCGAGTTTGTCGAAGTCGGCTCCTTCCTCGGCGTAGGCCTCGTAGACCCGGTCGAGCGCGGCCTGCGCGCTGAGCACGTCGCCGACACCGACCTCGACCGCCTCGCGCACGGTGTGCTCGGGATTGAGCTGCGGCTCCTGGGCGAGGTAACCGACCTTGATGTCCTTGGCCGGGCGCGCCTCGCCGGTGAAGTCCTGGTCGACGCCGGCCATGATCTTCAGCACGGTCGACTTGCCGGCGCCATTGAGGCCGAGCAGGCCGATCTTGGCGCCGGGGAAGAACGACAGCGAGATGTCCTTGATGATCTGGCGCTTTGGCGGCACCGTCTTGGACACGCCGTTCATGGTGTAGATGTATTGCGACATGGGGACTCCGTGGAGCGGCGCCCGGGGGCGGCGCAAGGGCGTACGGCGGCGGCCTGCAGGTCGGGGCAGGGGCCGGAGGTGTTCGGGAATTGGCCATTATCGCGGATGCGCGGGCCGGGTGCCATGCGGGGATTGATGGCGGTTAAAGGCGGGCGGATAAAAAGCGGGGAGGGACGCGGGCTTCGGACAGGGCGACGGGGTAGCCGGGGGATGTTCCTCCCCTCGGTCAGGGCTTCCTGCCCTGACTCGGGGCCGCAGGCCATCCATGGCCTGCTTTCCACATCCCCCGGCCACCCCGCCGCTTCGGCGTTTGGAGTGCGTGGCTTCGTTGTCCCCCCTCCGATCACACGGCCCTTTGTAGGAGCGGCTTTAGCCGCGATCCGGAGTCGGCGGGCGAACGGCTTCCGATCGCGGCTAAAGCCGCTCCTACAAAATGCAGCCGAATTAGGCAGACCTCCGTGGCAGGAGGTGGACGGTGGGGTTGTGGCGCAGAAGCCGGCCATGGATGGCCCGCGGCCCGCCTCAGGGCAGGGTGAGTGCAGGCCTGCTTGCGCGGCATTGCCGCGCGGCCTGTGCGAACGCCCGGCGCGCTGCACCGGGCTGGGCCGCGGAGCGGACCTGATGAAGGGCCGGAGCCATACCCCCGCCGGCCGCCTCCTGCCCCGCGTATCTCCTCGGAGCCCGCTCTCAACCGCGCTAAACTCGGAGCCTTCATCCCCCCCACAAGACCCGGAGTGGCAATGTTCCCGCGCGACGCACGTATCGAAGGTTATGACCCCGAACTCGCCCAGGCCATCGCCGACGAGGCCCAGCGCCAGGAAGACCACGTCGAGCTGATCGCGTCGGAGAACTACGCCAGCCCGCGGGTGATGGAGGCGCAGGGCAGCCAGCTGACCAACAAGTACGCCGAGGGCTATCCGGGCAAGCGCTATTACGGTGGCTGCGAATATGTCGACGTCGCCGAGAAGCTCGCGATCGAACGCCTCAAGGAACTGTTCGGCGCCGATTACGCGAACGTCCAGCCGCATTCCGGCTCGCAGGCCAACCAGGCCGTGTACCTGTCGCTGCTGCAGCCGGGCGACACGATCCTCGGTATGAGCCTCGCCCACGGCGGCCATCTGACCCACGGTGCCAAGGTCAACATCTCCGGCAAGCTGTTCAACGCGGTGCAGTACGGTGTCGATGCGGATGGCCTGATCGACTACGAGGAGATCCAGCGTCTCGCCACCGAGCACAAGCCGAAGATGCTGATCGGCGGCTTCAGCGCCTACTCGCAGAAGATCGACTGGGCACGCATGCGCAAGATCGCCGACTCGGTCGACGCGATCTTCTTCGTCGACATGGCCCACGTCGCCGGGCTGGTCGCCGCCGGGGTCTACCCGAACCCGCTGCCGCACGCGCACGTGGTCACCTCGACCACCCACAAGACTTTGCGCGGTCCGCGCGGCGGCATCATCGTCGCCAAGGACCCGTCCGACGAGATGGTCAAGAAGCTGCAGAGCATCGTCTTCCCCGGCATCCAGGGCGGCCCGCTGATGCACGTCATCGCGGCCAAGGCGGTCGCGTTCAAGGAAGCGCTGGACCCCGAGTTCAAGGCCTACCAGCAGCAGGTGGTGAAGAATGCCCAGGCGATGGCGAAGGTCATCGTCGGGCGTGGCTACAAGATCGTCTCCGGCGGCACCGAGAACCACCTGATGCTGGTCGACATGATCGGCAAGGGCATCACCGGCAAGGACGCGGAGGCCGCGCTCGGTAAGGCCCACATCACCGTCAACAAGAACGCGGTGCCGAACGATCCGCAAAAGCCGTTCGTCACCTCCGGCCTGCGCATCGGTACCCCGGCGGTCACCACCCGCGGCTACAAGGAGGCCGACTGCGTCGCGCTGGCCAACTGGATGTGCGACGTGCTCGACAGCCCCGCTGACGACAAGGTCATCGCTGGGGTGCGCGAGAACGTGACCAAACAGTGCGCGCAGTTCCCGGTCTACGGCTGAGCCGCGGCTAGACCTTGCACTGTCCTTTCTGCCAGAACGGCGACACCCGCGTGATCGACTCGCGGGTGTCCGACGACGGCGCCACGATCCGCCGGCGCCGCGTCTGCGAAGCCTGCGGCGAGCGTTTCTCCACGCTCGAGACGATCGAGCTCAAGCTGCCGGTGATCGTCAAATCCGACGGCCGCCGCGAGGCGTTCGACGCGCGCAAGCTGCGCTCTGGTTTCGACCGCGCGCTGCAGAAGCGGCCGGTCGCCGACGAGCAGATCGAGGCGGCGGTGCGCGCGGTCGTGCACCAGTTACGCATGACCGCCGAGCGCGAGCTGGCGTCGCTGCGGGTTGGCGAATTCGTGATGGCCGAACTGCGCAAGCTCGACCACGTCGGCTATGTCCGCTTCGCCTCGGTCTATCGCGCGTTCGAGGACGTCGCCGATTTCCGCGAGGAGCTCGACCGGCTCGAAAGCGACAATTCCGGCGAAGGCCAGTTGCCGCTGCTCGACGGTGAGCCGGCTGCACCGGGCAAGGGCCGCAAACGCTAGCGACGTGTCGCATCGTATCGCCCCGCCAGTCTGCCGCCCAAGGAGCCGATTGGCCGGCAATCCAGCGAACCATCCAAGAGGAACTGCCGACCGATGTCCGAATTCACCGCCACCGACCACCTGATGATGGCCCGCGCTCTGCGCTTGGCCGAACGCGGTGCATACACCACGCGCCCCAATCCGATGGTCGGCTGCGTGGTGGTGCAGGGTGACGAAGTCGTCGGCGAGGGCTTCCACCAGCGTGCTGGCGAATCCCATGCCGAGGTCATCGCGCTGCAGGCTGCCGGCAAGAAGGCCAGGGGCGCGACCGTCTATGTGACGCTGGAGCCCTGCGCCCATACCGGTCGCACAGGGCCGTGCGCGGATGTGCTGGTCAAGGCCAAGGTGGCGCGGGTGGTGGTGGCGATGCGCGACCCGTTCCCGCAGGTCGATGGCGCCGGCTTCGAGAAGCTCAAGGAGGCCGGCATCGAGGTTGTCAGCGGGCTGATGGAAGCGCAGGCGCGCGCGCTCAATCGCGGGTTCCTGTCGCGGATCGTCCGTGGCCGACCGTGGGTACGGGTCAAGCTCGCCACCAGTCTCGACGGTCGCAGCGCGCTGGCCAGTGGCGAATCCAAGTGGATCAGTGGTGAGGCGTCGCGTGCCGACGTGCAGCGCTGGCGCGCCCGTGCCGGAGCGATCGTGACCGGCGCCGGCACCGTGCTGGCTGACGACCCTTCGCTGACCGTGCGGCTGGGCGACGATACGCCGTTCGAGCCACCGCTGCGGGTGGTGCTGGACCCGGGGCTGGCGACGGTCTCGCGCGGCAAGGTCCGCGAGGGCGATGCGCCGACGCTGTATGTGCACGCGCCCGACACCAAGCTCAGCCGCGGGATCGATGCACAATTGGCGGTGGCCGAGGTTGAGCACAACGAGTTCGATCTGCTGGCGGTGCTCAAGCTGCTGGCCGACCGCGAGATCAACGAGGTCCACGTCGAAGCCGGTGCAACCCTGGCCGCGTCCTTCCTGGAGGCCGGACTGGTCGACGAACTGCTGCTGTATGTCGCCCCGGTGATCCTCGGCTCGAAGGCGCGGCCGCTGTTCGACGGCCTCAACATCGAGTCGATGGCCGACCGGTTGGAACTCGACGTGGTCGAGTCGCGCCATTTCGGGCGGGATATCCGGGTGCTGCTGCGGCCGCGGTCGGCTTCGGCCTGACTGGTCTGCCCGGTGGCGCGCGCAGGGCCGCCACTCGGGCGGCCGCACCCGGCTTTTGTAGGAGCGACGTAAGTCGCGATCGCACGGCGATCCCGGGCATCAGTGAAATCGCGACTTACGTCGCTCCTACAACGTAGCGAGCCCCGTCGTGTTTCGCCCGCGTAGCGATCCCCGTCGCTTCCCGCCAACGCAGCGTTCCACGGGTGCGGCGGTCGGGTCGGGCCCGGGTGCTAGAATCCTCCCGCCGCCCACGCGGCACACGTAACGTCTTCAGGGCGGGGCGAAACTCCCCACCGGCGGTAGGTCGCACTGGTCGCATCGGCCATCACGACAAGCCCGCGAGCGCCTCCGGCCACGCCGGAGGGTCAGCAGATCCGGTCGAATGCCGGAGCCGACGGTCACAGTCCGGATGAAAGAAGACGGCAGTCCATGGCCCCGTGGCCATGCGCATGCCATTGCCTTGTGACGTTTTTCGCCAGCCTTCCACGCGGGAAACGTTCCATGTCCAACTCCATCAAGTTCCCCCTGTATTCCTCTGCCGGCCCCGTCCGGACGGAGGCGCGCTGATGTTCACCGGCATCATCGAAGGCGTCGGCCGGCTGGCTGCGCGTGACACCGTCGGCGGCGATGCCCGGTTACGGATCGAAGTCGGCTCGCTGCCGTTCGATCGGGTCGCCCTGGGCGAGAGCATCGCGGTCAACGGCACCTGCCTGACCGTGGTCGCGTTCGACGCCACCTCATTCGAGGCCGACGCCTCCACCGAGACCCTCGCGCTGACCACCCTCGGCAACCTGTCGCTCGGCGCCGCGCTCAACCTCGAGCGCGCGATGCGCCCCGACGACCGCCTCGGCGGCCACCTGGTCAGCGGCCACGTCGACGGTGTCGGCACGGTCGAATCGATCACCGACGACGCCCGCGCCCAGCGCTGGCGTTTCAGCGCGCCGGACACGGTGCTGCGCTACGTGGCAAAAAAAGGCTCGATCTGCGTCGACGGCGTCAGCCTGACTGTCAACGAGGTCGACGCGACCGGTTTCGAAGTCGCCCTGGTGCCGCACACCGTCGTCCACACCGCGTTCGCCGCCACTGCCGTCGGCGACGCGGTCAACCTCGAGGTCGACCTGGTCGCCCGCTACGTCGAGCGCCTGCTCGGCCCCTCCGCATCGCAACCGGGAGCCATCCGATGAGCTTCGCCACCGTCCCCGAACTGCTGGAAGAAATCCGCGCCGGCCGCATGGTCGTGATCGTCGACGACGAGGACCGCGAGAACGAGGGCGACCTGATCATGGCCGCCGAACTGGTCAAGCCGACCGACATCAACTTCATGGTCACCCACGCGCGCGGGCTGGTGTGCCTGTCGCTGACCCGCGAGCGCTGCGCCCAGCTCGGCCTGCCGCCGATGGTGCGCGACAACACCTCGGCCCACCACACCAACTTCACCGTCAGCATCGAGGCCGCCGAGGGTGTCACCACCGGCATCTCGGCCTACGACCGCGCCCACACCGTACGCACCGCGGTTCGGCCCGACGCGGCGCCGGCCGACCTCAGCCAGCCCGGCCACATCTTCCCGCTGCAGGCCCAGCCCGGCGGCGTGCTCAACCGCGCCGGCCACACCGAGGCGGCGGCCGACTTGGCGCTGATGGCGGGGATGGAGCCGGCCGGCGTGCTGGTCGAGATCCTCAACGCCGACGGCACCATGGCGCGTCGGCCGGAGCTGGAGAAGTTCGCCGCCGAGCACGGCCTCAAGATCGGCTCGATCGAGGAGCTGATCCGCTACCGGCTCGATACCGAGCACACGGTCGAGCGGATCGACGCGCGCGAGATCGAGACCGAGCACGGCCCGTTCCAGCTGATCACCTACCGCGACCGCCTCAGCCACGGCCTGCATTTCGCCCTGCAGCGCGGCGAGCCCGACCGCGAGGCACCGACGCTGGTGCGCGTCCACGTGCAGAACCTGTTGGCCGACGCCCTGCACTGGCGCCGTCCGGACTTCGGCCCGGCGGTCGGCGACGTGCTCGCCGCGATCGCCGCCGAGGGCCGTGGCGCGCTGGTGCTGCTGGGCGACCACGCCGACGCCGACACCCTGCTGGCGCGAATCCGCCAGCAGCCCGGTGGCGGTGCCAAGCCGGGCCGCGGCCAAGCGCTCAGCGAATGGCGCCGCAATGGCGCGGGTGGCCAGATCCTCGCCGACCTCGGCCTCGGCAAGCTGCGCGTGCTTGGCACCCCACGCAAGCAGATCGGCCTCGCCGGCTTCGGGCTGGAAGTCGTCGAGTACGTATAGCGCTGCTTTCGGGCTCTTGTCCGACTGGACTTCCTTCGGTCGTAGGAGCGGCTTCAGCCGCGATCTGAAGTTGGCGCGAGCGCACGATTCCACGATCGCGGCTGAAGCCGCTCCTACACCCCCGATGGAGGGCCTATGGGCGGCACGGGCACCAGGATTCCGGGTCGGCGCACCCAAGCCGGCTAAACTACCCATCCAATCGCCACAGACCCGCCCATGCCCCATTTCGAAGGCGACCTGCGCAGCCCTGCCGCCGCGCGTTTCGCGATCATCGCCAGCCGCTGGAACCCGCGCATCACCGACACCCTCGTCGCCGGCGCGCGCAAGTGCTTCGCCGACCACGGCGTGGCCGAGGATGCGATCGACGTGGTCCGGGTGCCGGGCGCATGGGAATTGCCGCTGGCCGCCGCGCGCCTCGCCGGTGCCGGCAAGCACGCCGCGATCGTCGCGCTCGGCTGCGTGGTCCGCGGCGACACCCGCCATTACGAGCAGGTCGCCGACGGCTGCTCCGACGGCCTGATGCGGGTCCAGCTCGACCACAAGCTGCCGGTCTGCAACGGCGTGCTGGCGGTGGAGAAGTTCGAGGACGCCCAGGCCCGCGCCGGTGGCAACCACGGCAACAAGGGTGAAGAGGCCGCGCTGGTCGCGATCGAGATGGTCGACCTGCTGGAGAAACTGCAATGAACCGTCGCCGTCCCGATGGCATCGATCCGGTCGCGCGTTCGCGTGCACGCCGCCGCGCGCTGCAGGCCGTCTACGCCTGGCAGATGTCGGGCACCGACGCGCGCCAGGTGGTCGCCCAGTTCGCCCACGAGCAGGCCAAGGAAGTTGCCGACCTGGCGTACTTCGAGGACCTCGTCCACGGCGTCGACAAGCACCGCGACGAACTCGACCGCGCGCTGAAGCCGTTCCTCGACCGCGAGATCGAACAGGTCGACGCGATCGAGCTGGCGGCCCTGCGCATCGCCGCCTACGAGTTGCGCCACCGCCTCGACGTGCCGTACCGGGTGGTGATCAACGAGGCGATCGAGACGGTCAAGCGTTTCGGCGCCGAGCACGGTCACACCTACGTCAACGGCGTGCTCGACCACGCCGCCGCCGAGTGGCGCGCGACCGAGGTCGGCGCCGCGCGCGGTCGGTAGCCATCCCCTCGTAAACCGGGGGCATGGCGTTCCTTTTCCCGCACGCGGCAGAACAGTTGTCCTTCCCTTCCCCGCTTGCGGAAGGACATGATTTTTCCTTCTCCCGCCTGCGGGAGAAGGTGCCCGAAGGGCGGATGAGGGCGCGCACCACCGCGACAACCGTCGCAAGCCGGTGTCGCTTGCCCTCACCCCAACCCTCTCCCGCAGGCGGTAGAGGGAGCACAACCCGCAGGGCTAGGAGGCACGCCATGGAATTCGACCTCATCGACCGCATCCGTGCCCGCGTGGCCTCGCGTCCCGACGTCATCCTCGGCATCGGTGACGACGCCGCGATCCTGCAGGTGCCCGTGGGCCGACATCTGGTCGTCGCCACCGACACCCTCAACGCCGGCGTGCATTTCCCGCTCGACACCGCGCCCGCCGACATCGGCTGGAAGGCGCTCGCAGTCAACCTGTCCGACCTCGCCGCGATGGCCGCCGAGCCGGCGTGGTGCACGCTGTCGCTGTCCCTGCCCGACAGCGATGCGGACTGGCTCGACGCTTTCCTCGATGGTTTCCTCGACCTGGCCGCGCGCCACCACGTCGCACTGGTCGGCGGCGACACCACCCGCGGGCCGCTGTCGATCGGCGTGACCGTGCATGGACTGGTCGAACCCGGCCGCGCGCTGCGTCGCGATGGTGCGCGGGCCGGCGACGACGTCTGGGTGACTGGCACCCTCGGCGACGCCGCCGGTGCGCTGGCACTGCTGCAGCGTGCGTCGGAACCGGTGCTGGCGTCGGCCTGCGAGGCCGGGCCGATCCTGCCTGCCGATGACGCCGTGGACCCGGGCATCGCCGAGGCCTTGTCGGGACTGCGGCCGCGACTGGACCGGCCGACGCCGCGGGTCGCCATTGGCCTCGCGCTTGCCGGTATCGCCAGCAGTGGCATAGACGTCTCCGACGGCCTGCTGGCCGACATCGGCCATATCTGCAAAGGCAGCCGGGTCGCCGCCGAGATCGAAGTCGACCGGTTGCCATGTTCGCCGGCCCTGGCCGCCAGCTTCGGCGATGACAGGCGCCGCGAGTTGCAGGCCGCCGGTGGCGACGACTACGAGTTGTGCTTCAGCGCCGATCCGGCGATGCGCGAGCGCATCGAGGCGATTGCGGCGGAGACAGCGACGTCGATCACCCGCATCGGTCGCATGGTCGAAGGCGAGGGTGTTCGCGCCATTGATCGCGACGGGGCACCCTGGCAGCCGCGGCAAAGCGGGTACGTGCATTTCGCCGGCTGACGGGAAGCGTCTTTTGTCCCCCAGGGGGACTTCCTTCGGGGTGTAGGAGCGGCTTTAGCCGCGATCGGCAGCCGGCGCGCGCGAACCATTTTCCGATCGCGGCTAAAGCCGCTCCTACAAACAGCGCCGGACGGAGCGAACAAGTCCGATCAACGCTTCAGCCGCGACACCTCACCCATCCGCTCGCGCAGCGTCGGCAACACCTCGCCCTCGAACCACGGGTTGGCCTTGAACCACGCGACGTTGCGCGGACTCGGATGCGGCAGCGGCAACTGCGACGGCAGGTACTCGCGCCACGCACGCATCGTCGTGGTCAGGCTGCCCTTGCGTCGCGTGCCGAGGAAGTACGCCTGCGCGTACTGGCCGATCAGCAGGGTCAGCTCGACGTTCGGCAGCAGCGGCAGCAACCTCGGATGCCAGGTCGCGCGACACTCCGGGCGCGGCGGCGCGTCGCCCGAGCCGGCCTTGCCGGGATAGCAGAACCCCATCGGTACGATCGCGACCCGCGATTCGTCGTAGAAGGTGTCGGCATCGATCCCGAGCCATTCGCGCAGGCGCCGGCCGCTGGCGTCGTCCCACGGCACGCCGCTGGCGTGGACCTTCGCGCCCGGGGCCTGGCCGACGATCATCAGCCGCGCCCCGGCGCCCGCGCGCACGACCGGCCGCGGGCCGTGCGACAGGTGTGCCTCGCAGAGGCGGCAGGCACGGATGTCGTGCAGAAGATGGTCGAGTTCGGCAGTCACGCAGACGACCCCATGCCGATCCCGACGCTGCCAATGCGGCTGTCGGCGTGGTCAACATATGGCCTGCGCGCGGTGGCGCTGCCGTCATGGAGCGACAGCTTCACGGCGGCAGCAGCTTGCCGGGGTTGAGGATGCCGTCGGGGTCGAACGCGGCCTTGAGCTGCCGCATCAGCGCCAGCGTCTGCGGGGTGATTGCCTGCGGCATGAAGTCGCGCTTGGCCAGGCCGATGCCGTGCTCGCCCGACAGCGTGCCGCCCAGCGAGATCGCCAGCGCGAACACCCGTGCCATCGCCGCCTGCGCGCGGGCGCTCTGATCTGCGTCGGCTGGGTCGTACATCAGGTTGACGTGCAGGTTGCCGTTGCCGGCGTGACCGAAGCACACGATCGGCAGCGCGAACTCCGCGGCCAGCGCCTGCACGCCGTCCACCAGTTGCGGTATCCGCGACACCGGCACCACCACGTCCTCGTTGATCTTGCCCGGCGCCAGCGTGCGCAGGGCCGGTGACAGCGCCTTGCGCGCGGCCCACAGCTGCGCGCGTGCGGCCTCGTCGGCGGCGTCGTCGAGCGAGACCAGGCCGTCGCCGCCGGCGGCGCGCATCAAGGCCTCGATGTCGTGCGGCAGGGTTTCCGCGTCGCCGTCGGCTTCGATCATCAGCAGCGCGCCGGCATCGGATGGCAGGTCGGCGCCACCGACATCGCGCGCCAGCCGCACCGCATGCGCGTCCATGAACTCCAGCATCGAGGGCGTCACCGGTTGCGCCATCAGCCGCGCGACCGCCAGCGCCGCGCTCGACACGTCGCGGTAGATCGCGCGGATCGCACGCCGCGCGGTCGGCGCCGGCGTCAGCCGCAGCGTCGCCTCGACGATCAGTGCAAGGGTGCCTTCGCTGCCGACCAGCAGCCGTTGCAGGTCGTAGCCGGTCGAACCCTTGGTGGTCGCGGTACCGCATTCGATCAGTTCGCCCGTGCCGGTAACCGCGGTCAGCGCCAGCACGTTGTCGCGGCTGGCGCCGTACTTGACCGCGCGCGGGCCGCCGGCGTTGCAGGCGAGGTTGCCGCCGATGGTGCTGAAGGCGGCGCTGGTCGGATCGGGCGGCCAGAACAGGCCCAGCGGCGCCAGCGCGGCCTGCAGGTCGCCGTTGAGCACGCCCGGCTCGACCACCGCGCAACGATCGCCCGGACGCAGTTCGATGATCCGGTCCATGCGCTCGAACGACACCACCACCCCGGCCGCGACCGGTACCGCCGCGCCGGTGGTGTTGGTGCCGCGGCCGCGCGCGACCAGCGCCACCCGGTGCGCGCGGCAGGTCTTCACCAGCGCGACTACCTGTTCGCGCGTGGTCGGCAGCGCCACCGCATCGGGCAGCGACTGGCGCCGCGAGTTGTCGTAGGCGTAGGTAAGTCGTTCCGCAGGGTCAATCAGCCAGCCGCTGCCGAGCAGGGCAGCCATCTCGTCGTGAAGGGGGGCGGGCAGGGGCATCGGCGTGTCGGTGGTTGCCGTCAGCAGTCGTCGGCCCGGAACGCATCGCGCAGCCAGTTCAGCCGCGGCGCTTCGGGATCGCCATCAGCCTCGACCACGTCGAAACGACACGGTGAATCGGCGAAGCGCCGGTTGCGCAACAGGAACATCTGCGCGGCGCGCACCAGCTTGCGTTGCTTGCGCCAGTCGACCGAGGCGGCGCCACCACCGAAGCGCTCGTCGCCGCGGTAGCGGACCTCGATAAACACCACGGACGGACCGTCGCGGGCGCTGTCGTCGAGCATCACCAGGTCGATCTCGCCACAGCGGTAGTTGGCGTTGGCCGCGAGCGGGCGCAGGCCGACCTTGAGCAGGTAATCGCGGGCGGCGGCCTCGACCGCCGCGCCACGGCCGCGCCGGTCAATAGCGGCCGGCATTGCCCAGCGACACCGGCACGCCGCCGCTGAAAGTCGCCCACGCCGGCGTGCGCTGGATGTTGCCGAAACCATCGATTCGCAGGGTGCCGGTCGCGCCCTCGACATGGCCGTCGGCCGCCAGCGCCAGCTTTTCCAGGTAGGCGGTCAGCAGCCAGGCGTCGTAGCCGAACGCGAACAACCGGCCCGCACCGCCGCGCGCGGTCGGCAGGGCTTCGGCGACAGTGGCTTCCGGAGCCAGCCCGGTGACGTAACCACCGTTGGTCCACGGCTCGGTCGGGAAAGCGATGCCGTCGAGCACGCGATCCTCCTCGGCCTTGCCGGTGCCCGACAGCAGTTGCGAGGTGGCGACACGCGGCTTGCCGGCCAGTCCGGCGAGCGCCAGCTTCGGCATGAACTCGCGCGCCGCGCTGCCGCGCACGGCCAGGAACACCGCGTCGATGCCGCCTTCCTTCTGTGCCAGCGGGGCCAGGTCGACGATGCCGACGTTCACCACGTCGGTGACCACCGCACCGCGCTCGCCAAGCCGCTCGCGCAGCGCGTCGACCGAGCGCTGCTGGCTGGCGTCGTTGCCTGCGACCACCAGTATGCGACGCGCGCCGCGCTCGATCAGCAGCTCGGCCGCGGCGACGCCTTCGTCCTCCGGCGACAGCGAGAAACTGGCGTTGCCCGCCGGCGGTGCCTCGGTGCCGCGGTTGAGCGCTAACAGGGGCACCGGCAACGCGGCCCGGCCGAACATCGCATCGACCTGCTCACGCCCGAGTGGCCCGACCACGAAGTCGCTGCCGGCCGCGACGGCCTGGTCGTAGGCCGACAGGCTGCCACCGACGGTGCCGTGGGTATCGTAGAAATGGATATCCGGCCGGCGCCGGTCCTCGCCGTAGTAGCCGGCAAGGAAGCCGTCGCGCACCGGCGCGGCGGCCTGGGACATTTCGCCCGAGAGCGGCAGCAGCACGGCCAGCTTCACCGGCGGCCGATAGCCGTCGGAGGCGGCCGGCGGGCGACTGCTGGCGTCGAACTGCCATGCGGTGCGGTCGAACGGTCGCGGCAACGGCAGCCCGCGACGCAGCAGGGCGCGGCCGGCGTAGGTGTAGAGCGGATCGCCGATCGCCAGCGCGGCGGCCTCGGAGGCCAGGGTGGCATCGTCGAGTTGCGACAGCAGCGCGTCGATCTGGCTGGCATTGCCACCCGCCTGCGCCAATACGCTGGCCTGGGCGATCAGCGGATGCTGCACGTGCCGGGTCGATGTGTCGGTCGTGGTGCGGCTCGGCATCGCCACGCAACCACCAAGCAGGACGGTGGCGACCACCAGTCCCGTCAACCAGCGGGCGGCGGAGTGGCGGGGGCTCGTGGAGCGTACGGTCCTGGGGCTCATCGGCATGCGCGCGCCGCGGGCGGCGTGTGTGTGGGGACGGATGGATTCTAACCGCCTGTACCATCGCGATCATGCAAAGCCCCGGCACCCTCCATATCGTCGCCACCCCGATCGGCAACCTGGGCGACCTGTCGCCGCGCGCGCTGGAGGTATTGGGGGCGGTCGGCGCGATCTGCGCCGAGGACACCCGGCATACGCGGCAGTTGCTGTCGCACTTCGGGCTGGAGCGGCCGTTGCTGGCATTGCACCAGCACAACGAGGAGGCACAGGCGGAGCAACTGGTCGCACGTTTGCAGGCCGGCGAGTCGCTGGCGCTGGTATCGGACGCGGGCACGCCACTGGTCAGTGATCCGGGCTTCCGGCTGGTGCGGGCGGCACGTGTGGCGGGGGTGCGGGTGTCGCCGGTGCCGGGCGCCTGCGCGGCGATCGCGGCCTTGAGCGTGGCGGGGATCGCTTCGGACCGGTTCGCCTTTGAGGGTTTTCTGCCGGCCAAAAGCGGAGCCCGGCGCGAGCGGCTGGCGCGGTTGGCGGCCGAGTCGCGCACGTTGATCTTCTACGAGTCGGCGCACCGGATCGAGGAGTCTCTGGGCGACCTCGTCGCCGCATTCGGTGCGGATCGGCCGGCGGTGCTGGCGCGGGAGCTGACCAAGTTGTTCGAGACGGTGCTGGATGGTGGGCTGGGGCAACTGCTGGAACGGGTGGCTGCGGATCCCAACCAGCGCAAGGGCGAGTTCGTGCTGGTGGTCGAGGGTGCGGGCGAGGATGCCGATGCCAGGCTGATCGAGGGGCAGCGGTTGTATCTGAAGCTCTCCGAACACCTGCCACCCTCGACGGCGGCCAAGCTCGCCGCGGAACTGAGCGGGGCGTCGCGCAAGGCGTTGTACGGCGGGGGAAGCTGAGGGCGGTAGCAACAGCAACAGCGGTGCGTGCGGGTACTCGTCTCCGGAGGGAGCGCCGACCTGTCCGGGTGCTGCTGCGCCCGCTCCATCGGGCCATCCATGGCCCGAGTCGGGGCCGTGCGCCATCCATGGCGCACTCTCCGCAGCACCCGGACAGGACGCCGCGTCGCGGTTTGGAGGGCGGGACCTCGTCGGAGTCGTGGAAAGCAGTTACTTGCAGGTACGGCCAACGCGCGGACCCTTCGTTGTAGGAGCGACGTAAGTCGCGATTTCACGACGATTACGAGCATCAGTGAAATCGCGACTTACGTCGCTCCTACACGAAGCCGGCTCCCGGAGTCCCAGACATCCGGGCAGGAGGTGGCCGGTGGGGGTGTTGCGGAAAAGCTGGCCATGGATGGCCAGCGGCCCGCCTCAGGGCAGGACTGCCCTGATGAAGGGCTGGAGCAACACCCCCACCGGCCGCCTCCTGCGCGACGACCTGTCGGAAACCTGCTCTTGCCCCCTGAATATGTTCCAGTCAAAGCCATCGCAAACCGCCTGCTACCTCCATACACCCGGTAGACTGCACGCGGCGGAGTCGGCCAGGCAGTCGCGTCATCGGAACGGGTTTACCCGCCCGATGCCGAGGAAAGTCCGGGCTCCACAGGGCACGGTGCCAGGTAACGCCTGGGCGGCGCGAGCCGACGGAAAGTGCAACAGAGAGCAGACCGCCGAACGGCTCCCTCGGGAGTGCGTGGCAAGGGTGAAACGGTGCGGTAAGAGCGCACCGCGAGTCTGGCAACAGACCGGCACGGCAAACCCCACCGGGAGCAAGACCAAATAGGGACCTCATGGCGCGGCCCGCGTCGGGTCCGGGTAGGTTGCTCGAGCGTATCGGTGACGATGCGCCTAGAGGAATGACTGTCCACGACAGAACCCGGCTTATCGGCCGGCTCCGCCACTGTCCAGAGCCCGCAAATGCGGGCTGCGGACAGTGGCGGCCGCCTTTCGCCCGCGCGAAATCCACGATGCGGTGCATCGCGGCACCGGCGCCTATTCCCCAGACCCCAGGTCGCTACGCGAGAGTCCCTGACTCAGGGCGCGCGCTGCCTGTCAAAACCTTGATATCGATTGGCGGGGGTGATCGGCCGTTGATTGCTGCATCGCAACATGACGCGAGAGCCGGGCGGGGCGGGTTCCTGAACCGAATTTCACATCCAGTCCCAAGCCCGTCTGTCTCAAAATATGAGACGAAACAACGGTTAGTGGATAAGTCTTGAATAAGACTCTGAAGTTTGCCGCAACTTGTTGATCCCGTTAATGAAATTGCGTCTGGAAAGTTGTTGACAAGCCATTTTGGCCTGCCTAAGGTGGGCCTCAGAGGGAAAACCGGGTTTTTTGTGGTTTTCGGTGGCTGCACCCGGTCTTCAAGGCCAGGTGTCCGACAGGCAAACCGTCCGTAGAGACGGGCCAACAACCAGGTGCGCAATGTTCCAGGGTGAGACCGCCATCACGATTGACGACAAGGGCCGGCTGGCGGTGCCCACCGCCCACCGCGATGTCGTCGCGCGCGAATGCGGCAACCGCCTGGTCATCACCTACAACCCCTTCGAGTCCGGTTCCCTCTACATCTACCCGGAAGCGATCTGGGAGCGCGTGCGCGACCAGGTCAACAAGCTGCCCAAGGCCAAGAAGGTCAACCGCAACCTGCAGCTCAAGCTGGTCGGTGCGGCGACGTTCGTCGAGCTCGACGGCAATGGCCGCATCACCGTCCCGGCCAGCCACCGCGCCGCGGTCGGGATCGAGAAGAAGGCCGTGTTGCTGGGCATGGGCGACAAATTCGAATTGTGGAGCGAGCAGGCGCATCACGCACAGATCCGTCAGACGGTCTCCGATGACGACCTGAGCGACGAACTGCTCGACCTGCAGCTATGACGGACGGTGGCATGGAGCGCAACGCGACCTCCGGCCACCTTCCCGTGATGTATCGGCAGGTCCTCGATGGCCTGCGGGTGGGCGGGAGTGGCACCTACCTGGACGGCACGTTCGGGCGCGGTGGCCATGCGCGCGGCGTGCTCGACCAACTCGGCCCCGGAGGCCGGCTGCTGCTGATGGACAAGGATCCCGACGCGATTGCCGTGGCCGAACGCGAGTTCGGCTCGGACCCGCGCGTGTCGATCTTCCGCGGTAGTTTCGCCGACCTGGCAGGCTGGGACGCGACCGCCGCCGGTCTCGACGGCGTGCTGTTCGACCTCGGGGTCTCGTCGCCGCAACTCGACGTCGCCGAGCGCGGTTTCAGCTTCGGCAAGGACGGTCCGCTCGACATGCGGATGGACCCCGACAGCGGCCCCAGCGCCGCCGAATGGCTGGCCACGGCCGATGACCGCGAGATCGCCGACGTGCTGTGGACCTACGGCGAGGAGCGCCAGTCGCGGCGGATCGCCCGCGCGATCGTCGCCCGTCGCGAAGAGCAGCCGCTGACCCGCACCGCGCAGCTGGCCGAGCTGATCGCCTCGGTGATGCCGCGTGGCAAGGACAAGATCCACCCGGCCACGCGCAGCTTCCAGGCGATCCGGATCTTCATCAATCGCGAACTGGCCGACCTCGAGACCGGTCTCGATGCGGCGCTGGAGCGGCTCGTTCCCGGCGGGCGGCTGGCGGTGATCAGCTTCCATTCGCTGGAAGACCGCATCGTCAAGCAGTTCATCAACCGCCACGCCAAGGCGCCCCCGGCCAATCGCCGGATGCCGGTCGAGGTCGAGTTCACGCCTGTCCTGCAGGCGATCGGCGGCGCGCAGAAAGCCGACGATGACGAGACCGCCAGCAACCCGCGCGCGCGCAGCGCGGTGCTGCGGGTCGCCGAGAAGCTGCCGCTGAGGGACGCCGCATGACCGGCCGGCTGCTGCTGACGGTGCTGGTGCTGGCCAACGTCGTGACCGCGCTCGGCGTGGTGCATGCGCGCCATCGCCACCGCGTGCTGTTCGTCGAGGTCAGCCGGCTGGAGAAGGCGCGCGACGAACTCAACATCGCGTTCGGCCAGTTGCAGCTGGAGCAGGCCACCTGGGCCGAGAGCAACCGCATCGACCAGGTCGCGCGCGACCGGCTGGGGATGAAGTTCCCCGAAGGCGCCGAAATCGTGGTGATCCGTCCATGAGCTGGCGCGATGGCCAGCGCAAGCCGCGCCGCGATGATCGCGGCATCCGTCATGGTGGCAGTGGCGACGCACGCCTGTCGTGGCGCTCGCTGAAGAACCTGTTCGCCAGCGACGACAGCCGTCCGCGTCGCGGCGTGCGCTACAACCCGCGCCACCGGCTGGCGCTGGTCGGTGGCACGCTGGCGTTGTGCTCGGTGGCGCTGGTCGGCCGCGCGTTCGACGTGCAGGTGCTCAACAACGACTTCTACGTGCGCCAGGGCGATGCCCGCGCGCTGCGCGAGATCCCGATCCCGACCTCGCGCGGCATGATCACCGACCGCAACGGCGAACCGCTGGCGGTGTCGACCCCGGTCGAGTCGGTCTGGGCCAACCCGCAGGAACTGCTCAAGCACGTCGACCGAATCCCCGAGCTGGCCAAGCTGCTCGGCGTCCCGGCCGACTACCTGACCCGCAAGCTCGGCCAGCGCGCGGACAAGGAGTTCATGTACCTCAAGCGCCGGATCAGCCCGGCCGAGGCGCAACGCGTGCTCGACCACGAGGTCCCCGGGGTGTTCTCGCAGCGCGAGTTCCGCCGCTTCTATCCGCAGGGCGAGGCGCTGGCCCACGTGCTGGGTTTCACCAACATCGACGACCGCGGGCAGGAAGGGCTGGAGCTGGCGTTCGACGACTGGTTGCGCGGCACGCCCGGTTCCAAGCGGGTCATCCGCGACGGCCAGGGCCGCATCATCGAGAACGTCGACCTGCTCCAGCCGGCGCAACCGGGGCACGACCTGACCCTGACCATCGACCGCCGGATCCAGTACCTGGCCTTCCGCGAGCTGCGCCGCGCATTGCTCGAGCACGACGCGTCCAGCGGTTCGGCGGTGGTGCTCGACGTCGATACCGGCGAAGTGCTGGCGATGGCCAACCTGCCCAGCTACAACCCCAATGACCTGGAAGGCGGCCGCCAGGACGCGCGTCGCAACCGCGCGGTGACCGACGTGGTCGAGCCCGGCTCGACCATGAAACCGATCACCATTGCCGCGGCCCTGGCGTCCGGCAAGGTCACCCCGGACACCATCGTCGACACCTCGCCGGGGTACATGCGCAACGGTCCCTACACCATCAACGACTTCCGCAACTACGGTGCGTTGACGGTCACTGGGGTGATCACCCACAGTTCCAACGTCGGCGCCGCCAAGCTCGCGCTGGAGTTGTCCGACGACTACTACTACAAGTTCGTCCGCCAGTTCGGCTACGGCAGCAAGCCCGGCAGCGGCTTCCCCGGCGAGTCGACCGGCGTACTCAAGTCGCCGGACCAGTGGTACGGCACCGACAAGGCGACCATGGCCTACGGCTACGGCCTGTCGGTCACGCCGCTGCAGGTCGCGGTGGCATACGCCGCGCTGGCCAACGGCGGCAAGCTGATCGCGCCGACCTTCGTCAAGGGCCAGCGCAACGAGGCAGAGGACATCATCAAGCCGGAACTCGCGCACGAGGTGCTGGCGATGATGCAGACCGTGACCGAGCGTGGCGGCACCGCCACCGGCGCGGCGATCCTCGGTTACCACGTCGCCGGCAAGACCGGCACCGCGCGCAAGTTCAGCCCGCAGGGCGGCTACTCGGACCAGTACGTCGCGCTGTTCGCCGGCGTGGTTCCGGTGGAGAACCCGCGGTTCTCGATGGTGGTCGTGATCAACGAACCCGATGCCAGCGCCGGCCACGGCTACGGTGGTGGCGCGGTCGCGGCGCCGGTGTTCAAGAACGTCATGGCCGGTGCGTTGCGTCTGATGGACGTGCCGCCGGACGACATCGAGACCTGGCTGGCCGCGCAGTCCGAGGCCCAGGCCAAGCGCATCCGTGCCAACGGCGGCAAGCCCGGCGCGGACACCCCGGTGCTGCCCGTCGTGGCAGCGGCCGGTGCCGGTGCGGCGAACGACCCGGGCCGCGGCCTGCCCGATCCGGTTGCCGTCGGGGGTGCCCGATGAATCGCAGCATGCCGTTGGCCGAGCTGCTGCCCGACGTCGAGGGCATCGCGCCGGACCTGGTCATCACCGGCCTGGTGCAGGACAGCCGCGCGATCAAGCGTGGCGATGCGTTCGTGGCGATCGGGGGTTTCGGCACCCATGGCCTGAAGTTCGTCGACCAGGCACATGCCGCCGGCGTAGCGGCGATCCTGTTCGAGCCACCGGCGTCTGCCGACATCCCCGCGCCCGCCGATGCGATCGCGGTGCCCAACCTGCGGGCCCGGCTGGGCGAGCTGGCCGACCGTTTCCACGGCCGGGTCAGCGGGTCGATGACCGTGGTGGGCGTCACCGGCACCAACGGCAAGACGTCGACCGTGCAACTGCTCGGCCAGGCCTGGCACCTGCGCGGCGTGCGCGCGGCGACCATCGGCACCCTCGGCGCCGGCCTGCATGGCGAAGTGGTGCCGACCGGCTTCACCACGCCGCTGGTGTTGCAACTGCATGACCTGGTCGACGACCTGCACGATGCCGGCGCGGATGCACTGGCGATGGAAGTCAGCTCGCACGCGCTCGACCAGGGCCGCGTCGACGGCGTCCACTTCGACGTCGCGGTGTTCACCAACCTCACCCGCGACCACCTCGACTACCACGGCGACATGGCCGGTTATGGCGCGGCCAAGGCCCGCCTGTTCCTGTGGCCGGGCTTGAAGGCGGCGGCGATCAACCTCGACGATGCCCACGGTCGCGCGATGAAGGATGCGTTGCCGCCGGAACTGCGGGTGATCGGCCTGAGCTCGCGCGGCAATGCCGATGCCGGGCTGCGTGCCGAATCGTTGCAGCTCGACAACGCCGGGATTGGTTTCGAACTGGTTTGTGGCGACGAACGCCATGCCGTGGCCTCGCCGCTGCTCGGCCGCTTCAACGTCGACAACCTGCTGGCGGTTGCAGGTGCGTTGCTTGCGCTGGGTGACACGCCGTCGCGCATCGCAGAAGTGCTGTCGCAACTGCAGCCGGTGCGCGGACGCATGAACCGGCTTGGCGGCGACGGCCGGTTGCCGCTGGTGGTGATCGATTACGCCCACACCCCGGACGCGCTGGAACAAGCGCTGGTCTCTCTGCGGGCACACGCCGGTGCGCGATTGATCTGCGTGTTCGGCTGCGGTGGCGAGCGCGACCGTGGCAAGCGCCCGCAGATGGCCGCGATCGCGCAGACCCATGCCGACGTGGTGATCGTCACCGATGACAATCCGCGTTGCGAAGACGGCGACGAAATCGTTGCCGAGATCATGGCCGGATTCATCGATGCCGGTGCCGTGACCGTACAGCGCGACCGGGCGGTGGCGATCGCACGCGCGGTCGGGATCGCCACCGCCGACGACATCGTGCTGGTCGCCGGCAAGGGCCACGAACCGAACCAGGACATCGGCGGCGTGCTGCATCCGTTCGACGACACCGAGGTCGCGCGCGCGGCCCTGGAGGCGCGGGCATGAAGCCGTTGTCGCTCTCCGACATCGCACGCATGACCGGCGGCCGCCTGCACGGTGAGGACGCCACCGTCGATGCGGTTGCCACCGATACCCGCGCATTGCCGGCCACCGGCGCCGCGCTGTTCATCGCGCTCAAGGGCGAGAATTTCGACGGCCACGACCACGTCGCCGCGGCGGCCCGGGGTGGGGTCGCGGCTGGACTGGTTTCGCGCCAGGTCGATGCACCGATTCCGCAGGTCGTCGTCGCCGACACCGAGCGCGCGCTGGCCGACTTGGCCGCCGCGGTGCAGCGGGGCCGCGATACCCGCGTCGCCGCGATCACCGGCAGCAATGGCAAGACCAGCGTCAAGACCCTGCTGCTGTCGATCCTGCGCCACGCCGGCAACGCCTATGCCAATCCCGGCAATCGCAACAACGAGATCGGCCTGCCGCTGGCGGTGCTCGATGCGCCGGAGGACGCGCAGTTCGCGATCTACGAGATGGGCGCCGGCAAGCCGGGCGACATCGCCTACCTGACCACGGTCGTCCGGCCCGACGCGGCGCTGGTCAACAACGTCGCGCCGGCACACCTGGAGCGCATGGGCAGCCTGCTCGGCGTCGCCGACACCAAGGCCGCGATCTACGACGCGCTGCCGGCCGATGGCGTCGCGGTGATCAACGCCGACGACGCGTTCGCGCCGTACTTCGCCGAGCGCGCGCATGGCCGCCAGCTGATCCGGTTCGCGCTCGAGGCCAGCGGCGACGTGGGTGCGCATGACATCCGCGTCAATGCCGACGGCTCGGGCTTCACCCTGGTCACGCCGGACGGCGAGACCGCGATCGAGCTGGCGATGCCGGGCCGCCACAACATCCGCAACGCACTCGCCGCAGCGTCGCTGGCGATCGGCCTGGGTGCCCCGCTGGATGCCATCGTGCGCGGCCTGACCGAGGCTGCGCCGGTCGCCGGCCGGCTGGTCGCGCATACCTTGCACGGCGGCGCGGTACTGGTCGACGACAGCTACAACGCGAACCCCGGCTCGCTGGCCGCGGCGATCGACACTTTGGCCGAGGCGTCGGGCGACGGCTGGCTGGTGCTTGGCGACATGCGCGAGCTCGGCGACGACGCACGGCTGATGCATGCCGAAGCCGGGCGTCGTGCGAAGGCGGCCGGGATCAAGCGCCTGTTCGCGCTGGGTGAACTCAGCGCCGCCGCGGCAGAAGTATTTGGCGAAGGCGGGCAGGTCTTCGACAGCCACGCCGCGCTGATCGAATCGCTGCGCAAGGAACTGGCTTCTGTAGGAGGGGCTTCAGCCCCGATCGGAAACCGGTTCCCTATCGGGGCTGAAGCCCCTCCTACAGAAGCGGGCAGCGACGATTCGGGCGTGGACAAGGCGGGCGGCGGCACTCCGGCGACCGCCCCCCGGATTCTCGTCAAGGGTTCGCGCGGCAGCGCGATGGACAAGGTCGTGACCGCGCTGCTGTCCGACAACAAAGGGGATACCGATGCTGCTTGAACTGGCCCGCTGGCTCGAACAACTGCAGAGCAGTTTCGCGCTGTTCGGCTACCTGACCTTCCGCGGCATCCTCAGCGCGCTGACCGCGCTGGCGCTGTCGCTGTGGTGGGGCCCTGCGGTGATCCGCAAGCTGGCCCAGTACAAGGGCGGCCAGCCGATCCGCACCGACGGCCCGCAGACCCATTTCTCCAAGGCCGGCACGCCGACCATGGGCGGCGCGCTGATCCTGTTCACCGTGCTCGCCTCGGTGCTGCTGTGGGGCGACCTGCGCAACAAGTACGTGTGGGTGGTGCTGGTGGTGATGGTCGCGTTCGGCGCCATCGGCTGGTACGACGACTGGCTGAAGATCGTCAAGCGCGATCCCAATGGCATGAAGTCGCGCTGGAAGTACCTGCTGCAGTCGGTCTTCGGACTGGCCGCCGGTGTGTTCCTGTTCGCCACCGCCGACGTCCCGGCCGCGACCACCTTCTATGTGCCGCTGTTCAAGGCGCTGGCGCTGCCGCTGGGCGCGGGGCTGATCGTTGTCGCCTACTTCTGGATCGTCGGCTTCTCCAACGCGGTCAACCTGACCGACGGCCTCGACGGGCTGGCGATCATGCCGACCGTGCTGGTCGCGTGTGCGCTCGGCGTGTTCGCCTACGCATCCGGCAACGCGGTGTTCTCCGAGTACCTGCAGATCCCGGCGGTGCCCGGGGCGGGCGAGCTGGTGATCATCTGCGCCGCGATCGCCGGCGCGGGACTCGGGTTCCTGTGGTTCAACACCTATCCGGCGATGGTGTTCATGGGCGACATCGGTGCGCTCGCGCTCGGCGCGGTGCTCGGCACCATCGCAATCATCGTCCGGCAGGAGCTGGTGCTGGTGATCATGGGCGGGCTGTTCGTGATCGAGACGCTGTCGGTGATGATCCAGGTGGCGTCGTTCAAGCTCACCGGCAAGCGCGTGTTCAAGATGGCGCCGATCCACCACCACTTCGAGCTCAAGGGCTGGCCCGAGCCGCGCGTGATCGTGCGCTTCTGGATCATCTCGGTGGTGCTGGTGCTGGTAGGCCTGGCGACGTTGAAGGTGCGCTGATGAACGACACCGCGCACCAGGCATCCAGCCAGGCCACCCGCCTCGACGCGATCAGCGGTCACTACGACCGCTGGCTGCTCGGCGTGGTGTGCGCGCTGGCGTGCCTGGGCGTGGTGATGGTCGGATCCAGCTCGATCTCGATCGCGCTCGACTACGGCGTCGGCCCGTTCCACTACCTGGTCCGCCACGTGGCCTTCCTCGGCATCGGCGCGGGGCTGGCGGTCTGGCTGATGCGCACCGAGCTCAAGACCATCGAGTCGCACAACCACTGGCTGCTGCTCGGCTGTTTCGCGCTGTTGATCGCGGTGTTCATCCCCGGCCTCGGCGACGAGGTCAACGGCGCGCGCCGCTGGATCAACCTCGGGGTGTCGAGCTTCCAGGCGGTCGAGGCGGTCAAGCTGCTCTACATCATCTGGCTGGCGAGCTACCTCAAGCGCTACAGCGAGGAGGTCACCGCGACCTGGATGGCGATGTTCAAGCCGCTCGGCGTCGCGGTACTGATGGTGCTGCTGCTGATCCTGCAGCCGGACTTCGGTTCGCTGGCGCTGATCCTCGCGATCACCGGCGGCATGCTGGTGCTGGGCGGGGTCAACATGCCGCGGATGTTCGGGCCGGTGCTGGTGTTGTTGCCGCTGCTTGCGGTGGTGGCGATCGCCGAGCCCTACCGCGTGCGCCGGCTGACCTCGTTCCTCGACCCGTGGGCCGACCCGTTCAACTCCGGCTACCAGCTGACCAACGCGCTGATGGCGGTGGGACGCGGCGAGTGGTTCGGGGTCGGGCTCGGCGGCTCGGTGCAGAAGCTGTCGTACCTGCCCGAGGCGCATACCGATTTCATCCTTGCGGTGATCGCCGAGGAACTCGGCTTCGTCGGCGTATGCACGGTGATCGGCCTGTACGCGCTGCTGGTCGGGCGCGCGCTGTGGTTGGGGCTGAAGTGCGTCGAGATGCGCCGCCATTTCTCCGGCTACTGCGCGTTCGGCATCGCGCTGTGGATCGGGCTGCAGAGCTTCGTGTCGATCGGCGTCAACCTCGGCCTGCTGCCGACCAAGGGTTTGACCCTTCCGCTGATTTCCTCCGGCGGTTCGAGCGTGCTGATGACGTGCGCCGCGATGGGCCTGCTGCTACGGGTGTCGTACGAACTCGACCGCGCGCAGCGCCAGGTCGCACGCCTGCGCGGCGAGGCGGCGAAGCCGTCGGCCGGTACCCCGTCGACGACCCAGCCGTTGCCGTCGCAGGCGGCGCCTTCCCGCCCGGCGCCGGTGGCCAGCGCGGCGCGCGGCACCAGCCGGCTGCGCCAGCGCGTCGAGCCGGTGATCGGGAGGCTCGGATGAACGGGCAGGTCGCCAGTCCCGCCATGCGCCCGGTGATGATCCTCGCCGGCGGTACCGGCGGGCACATCTTCCCGGGCCTCGCGGTCGCGCGCGAACTGCTCGACCGCGGCGTGCCGGTGACCTGGCTCGGTGCCGAGGGCGGCATGGAAACCCGGCTGGTCCCGCAGCATGGCATCGGGATCGACACCATCGCGGTCCGCGGGCTGCGCGGCAAGGGAGTCGGCACCCTGCTGGGGGCGCCCCTCAAGATCATCGGCGCGGTGCGGGCCGCCGCCGCGGTGCTGCGCAAGCGCCGGCCGGGCGTGGTGGTCAGCTTTGGTGGCTATGCAGCCGGACCGGGCGGGCTCGCCGCGCGACTGGCCGGCATCCCGCTGGTCGTGCACGAGCAGAACCGCGCGCCGGGCATGACCAACCGCGTGCTGGCGAAGTTCGCCGGCAAGGTGCTGACCGGTTTCCCCGGCACGTTCGACAACGAGGAGGTCGTCGGCAATCCGGTACGTGCCGAGATCGCCGCGGTCGACGGACCGGAACACCGCTTCGCCGGCCGCCAGGGTCCGCTTCGCATACTCGTGCTCGGCGGCAGCCAGGGCGCGCGCGCCTTGAACGAGTCGGTGCCGGCGGCGCTCGCCGGGTTGCGCGGCCGGATCGACGGTTTCGAGGTTCGCCACCAGTGCGGCGAGAAACAGGTCGACGGTGCCGCCCGCGCCTACGCCGAAGCCGGGATCGAGGCCAGCATCGAACCATTCATCGCGGACATGGCTGCGGCCTACGGCTGGGCCGACGTGGTGGTGTGCCGTGCGGGCGCGCTGACCCTCGCCGAACTGTGCGCGGTCGGGGTCGGCAGCGTGCTGGTGCCGTTCCCGCAGGCGGTCGACGACCACCAGACCCGCAACGCCGAGTACCTGGTGGATCGCGGCGCCGCCCAGTTGCTGCCGCAGGGTGTCGACTCGCGTGACCTGGCGCAGCGCCTGTCGGCAACGCTGGAGATCCTCGCAGAGCGCGTCGACCTGCTGCGCATGGCGCAGGACGCCCGCGCGCTGGCCAGGCCGGACGCCGCGGCGCGCGTCGCCGGGATCGTCGCCCGGCTCGCAACCAACCCCCATTCCCCAGACCAGGAGCAGGCTGCATGAGCAGTACCGTGCGCCGCCGGCTGCAACACAGCGGTGACCTCGCCAAGGCGTTCCCGCGCGTCCACTTCATCGGTGTCGGCGGCACCGGCATGAGCGGCATCGCCGAGGTGATGTGCACGCTCGGCTACCAGGTGTCGGGTTCGGACAAGGCCGACAACGCGGTCACGCGCCGGTTGTCGAAGCTCGGCATCGCGGTGCATCGCGAACACAGCGCGGCCAACGTGCTCGGTACCGACTGCGTGGTGGTGTCGAGCGCGATCAAGGCCGACAACCCGGAGTTGATGGAAGCGCGTGCGCAGCGCATCCCGGTGGTGCCGCGCGCTGAGATGCTGGCCGAGCTGATGCGCTTCAAGCGCGGCATCGCGGTGGCCGGCACCCACGGCAAGACCACTACCACCTCGCTGACCGCAAGCGTGCTGGCCGAGGGCGGGATCGACCCGACCTTCGTGATCGGCGGGCAACTGCTCGCCGCCGGTGCCAACGCACGGCTCGGCGGTGGCGACTGGCTGGTCGCCGAGGCCGACGAGAGCGATGGCAGCTTCCTGCGCCTCAACCCGCAGATCGCGATCGTCACCAACATCGATGCCGACCACCTGGAGAACTACGGCGGCGATTTCGCCCAGGTCCAGGCCGCGTTCCTCGAGTTCATGCACCGCCTGCCGTTCTACGGACTGGCGGTGTTGTGCATCGACGACGCCGAGGTCGCCGCGCTGGCCGAGCGCACCCCGCGCCACGTGATGACCTACGGGTTCTCCGAGGACGCCGACGTGCGCGCCGAGGACGTCAGCCAGCAGGGTGCCCGCATGCATTTCACCCTGAGCCTGCCCGACGGCGCGCGCTGCCCGGTGACGCTCGCGCTGCCCGGCCGCCACAACGTGCAGAACGCGCTGGCCGCGGCCGCGGTGGCGTGGCAGCTCGGCGTCGAACCGGCCGCGATCGCGCGGGCGCTGGAAGGCTTTGCCGGCATCGGCCGCCGCTTCAACCTGTTGTCGCAGACGCCGCTCGCCAAGGGTGGCATGGTCACCGTGGTCGACGACTACGGCCACCACCCGAAGGAGCTGGAAGCGGTGTTCGCCGCGGCCCGTGGCGGCTGGCCGGACAAGCGGCTGGTGGTCGCGTTCCAGCCGCATCGCTACAGCCGCACGCGCGACCTGTTCGACGATTTCGCCGCCGTGCTGTCGAGCGTCGACGCGCTGGTGCTGACCGAGGTCTACGCCGCCGGTGAGGCGCCGGTCGCCGGCGCCGATGCCAAGTCGCTGGCGCGGGCGATCCGCGCACGCGGGCGGATCGACCCGGTGGTGGTCGGCGGCGCGAGCGAACTGCCGACCGTGCTCGGCGACGTGCTCGAGAACGGCGACCTGCTGCTGATGATGGGCGCCGGCGACATCGGCCAGGCCGCGCAGCACGTGGCGACGCATGGCTTCACCCCGGACGGGGAGGGCGCGGCATGAGCGTCGGGATCTCGCCACCGAAGGTGACCGACCCGGCCGTGTTCGGTCGCGTCGCGGTCCTGATGGGCGGCACCAGTTCCGAGCGCGAAGTCTCGCTCGACTCCGGTCGCAACGTGCTCGAAGCGCTGCAGTCGCGCGGCGTCGATGCATTCGCGGTCGACGGCATCCCGGCGCTGGTCGACAAGGTGCGCGAGGGCCAGGTCGACCGCGTCTTCAACATCCTCCACGGCAACAAGGGCGGTGGCGAAGACGGCGTGCTGCAGGGCCTGCTCGATGCGCTCGGCGTCCCGTACACCGGCTCCGGCGTGCTCGGCTCGGCCCTGAGCATGGACAAGATCCGGACCAAGCAGGTCTGGCTCAGTGTCGGCTTGCCGACCCCGGGTTACCTGCGGCTGGGGCAGGGCGACGACGTGCACGACGCCGCCCGCAAGATCGGCCTGCCGTTGATCGTCAAGCCGTCGTGCGAGGGCTCCAGCGTCGGCATCTCGCGGGTGCTCGACGACGCGGGCCTCGACGACGCGGTGTCGCTGGCGTCGAACTACCCCGGCGAACTGCTGATGGAGCAGATGGTGGTCGGCGACGAGCTGACCGTCGGCATCCTCGCCGGCGGGACCGGCCACGTCGCGCTGCCGTCGATCCGGATCGTGCCGAAGGGCGAGTGGTACGACTACAACGCCAAGTACGTCGCCGAGGATACCCAGTACCTGTGCCCCGGCCTCGACGGCGCGGCCGAGGACGAGATCCGCCGCATCGCGCTGGCTGCGTTCGAAGCGGCGGGCTGCAGTGGCTGGGGCCGGGTCGACGTGATGCGCGACCGCGCCAGCGGCGAATTCTTCCTGCTGGAGGTCAACACCGCGCCGGGCATGACCAGCCACTCGCTGGTGCCCAAGGCCGCGCGCGAAGTCGGGATCGGTTTCGAGGACCTGTGCTGGCGCGTGCTCGAGTCGAGCCTCGATCTCGCAGGAGGTGCGCGCGCGTGAACGCGATGCTGCGCCTGCTGGGTTGGCTGCTCGCGGTGGCGCTGGTCGCGCTGCCGCTGGTGGCCGTGCTCAACGGCTGGGTCGGCAGCGACCACTGGCCGCTGGCGAAGCTGCGCGCGACCGGCCAGTTCCATCGCGTCGACGACGCGCTGCTGCGCCAGACCTTGCTGCCGTACGCGCGCCAGGGCTTCTTCGCGGTGCGCCTGGACGATGCGCAGGCGGCGGTCGCGAAGCTGCCGTGGGTCGAGCGCGCCGAGGTACGCAAGCGCTGGCCCGACGTGCTCGAAGTGAACGTCGTCGAGCACGTGCCGTTCGCGCGCTGGGGCAAGGACCAGGTGCTGTCCGAGCACGGCCGGATCTTCCCGGCCGCCGGCATCGAGGTCCCGGCCGGCCTGCCGCTGCTGCATGGCCCGGAAAGCCGGATCGAAGACGTGGTCGCGCTCTACAACGAGGTGCAGGTGCTGTTCGCGCCGATCGGCGTGGATGTGGAGGCGGTGGTGCTGGATCCGCGCGGCAGCTGGACGCTCGGCCTGGCCAACGGCGCGCAGGTCGTGGTCGGCCGCAACGAGGCGCGCGCACGGATAGGCCGGTTCGTGCGGCTGATGCCGCAACTGCTCGCACAACAGGTCCAGCGGCTGGTTCGCGCCGACCTTCGTTACACCAATGGTTTTGCGCTGAGCTGGGCCCCGATCGCCGATTCCGGCAGCCGGGCCACGCCAGCCGACAAGCAGGGAAAGTCATGAATCGCAAAGGCGACAAATCGCTGATCGTCGGCCTCGACATCGGCACCTCCAAGGTGGTGGCACTGGTCGGCGAGTTCTCGCCGGGCAACCCGATCGAGGTCATCGGGATCGGCAGCCACGAATCGCGCGGCCTGCGCCGGGGCGTGGTGGTCGACATCGAGTCGACCGTGCAATCGATCCAGCGTGCAATCGAGGAGGCCGAGCTGATGGCCGGCTGCGAGATCCGCTCGGTCTATGCGTCGATCTCCGGCAGCCACGTACAGTGCCGCAATTCGCAGGGCATCGCGCCGATCCGCGATGGCGAAGTCAGCTTCGCCGACCTCGACCGCGTGCTGGATGCGGCCAAAGCCGTGGCGATCCCGGCCGACCAGAAGATCCTGCACGCAATTCCGCGTGACTACGTGCTTGACGACTCGCAGGAAGGCATCCGCAACCCGGTCGGCATGACCGGCGTGCGGTTGGAAGTCCACGCCCACCTAGTGGTCTGCGCGCAATCGGCCGCGGCCAACGTCAGCAAGTGCGTGCAGCGCTGTGGGCTGCAGGTCGATGACCTGATCCTCGGCGTGCTGGCATCGAGCAACGCGGTGCTGACCAGCGACGAGCGCGAGCTCGGCGTGGTGCTGGTCGACATCGGTGCCGGTACCACCGACATCGCGGTGTTCGTGCAGGGCGCGATCGCGCACTCGGCCAGCCTCGGCATCGCCGGCGACAAGGTCACCGAGGACATCGCGCACATGCTGCGCACGCCGACGCCGGAGGCCGAACAGATCAAGGTCCGCTACGCCTGCGCGCTGGCGCAGATGGCGACCGCGGAGGAATCGATCCAGGTGCCGTCGGTCGGTGACCGCCCGCCGCGCCGGATGCCGCGCCACTCGCTCGCGCAGGCGGTGCAGGCGCGCTACGAGGAAATCTTCGAAATGGTCCAGGCCGAACTGCGTCGCAGCGGCTTCGAGCAGCACGTCCGCGCCGGCATGGTCCTGACCGGTGGCGCGGCAAAGATGGAAGGCGTGGTCGAACTGGCCGAGGAAATGCTGCAGATGCCGGTCCGCGTGGGCATCCCGCAGCACGTGACCGGCCTGGGCGAAGTGGTCGGCAACCCGGTGCATGCCACCGGCGTCGGCCTGCTGCTGATGGGCAGCCAGATCGAGAACCCGCGCCGGCCGGTGATCAGCACCGGCCGCGCGGGCAGTTTCTTCAACCAGCTCAAGAACTGGTACCGGGGCCAGTTCTGAGCGGGCGGCGAAGGCGTTCCCCCGGCAACACCGCACGCGGCAACACAACCAGCTCCATATAACTAGACATACGAGGACACGGACATGGCGCACTTTGAACTGGTAGAAAACATGGCCCCCAACGCGATCATCAAGGTGATCGGCGTCGGCGGTGGCGGCGGCAACGCGGTCGCCCACATGGTCAGCGGCAACGTCGACGGGGTGGAATTCATCACCGCCAACACCGACTCGCAGGCGATCAAGAACTGCGGCGCCAAGCTGCAGCTGCAGCTCGGCAGCAACGTCACCAAGGGCCTGGGCGCGGGCGCGAACCCCGAGGTCGGCCGCCAGGCCGCGCTGGAGGACCGCGAGCGCCTGATGGACGCGATGCAGGGCGCCGACATGGTGTTCATCACCGCCGGCATGGGCGGCGGCACCGGTACCGGCGCGGCGCCGGTGGTGGCGCAGCTGGCCAAGGAGATGGGCATCCTGACCGTCGCCGTGGTGACCAAACCGTTCCCGTTCGAGGGCCGCCGCCGCATGCAGGTCGCGCTCAAGGGCATCGAGGAACTGAGCCACCACTGCGACTCGCTGATCACCATCCCCAACGAGAAGCTGATCACCGTGCTCGGCCGCAACGCGACCATGGTGCAGGCGTTCCGCGCCGCCAACGACGTGCTGCTCGGCGCCGTGCAGGGCATCGCCGACCTGATCGTGCGTCCCGGCCTGATCAACGTCGACTTCGCCGACGTGCGCACCGTCATGTCCGAGATGGGCCTGGCGATGATGGGCAGCGGTTCGGCCCGCGGCGACGACCGCGCGCAGGCCGCGGCCGAGGCGGCAGTGCAGAACCCGCTGCTGGACGACATCAACCTGTCGGGCGCCAACGGCATCCTGGTCAACATCACCGCCGGCCCGGACTTCACCATGGCCGAGTTCGACGAGGTCGGCCGCACCGTCGAGGCGTTCGCCTCGGAGGACGCGACCGTCGTCATCGGTACCGTGCTCGACCCGGACATGCAGGACGAGGTCAAGGTCACAGTGGTCGCCACCGGCCTGAACCGTGCGGTCGCCCGCCAGGGTCGCCCGAACGACCAGGTCAACCGCGCCCCGATCCAGCTGGTCCGCGACGGCACCACCGGGCAGCCGATGTTCCCGGCCGAAGACGCGGTCGCCGCACCGATGCCGAGCTTCGGCGGCAGCCTGCGTGGCAGTGCCGGCCGTTCGGAAGCCCCGGCGCCGGCGCCCGCCGCCGCCGCGGCGGACTTCGGCAGCGACAGCTACCTGGACATCCCGGCGTTCCTGCGTCGCCAGGCCGACTGATGGCGACCTGATCCACCTGCAACAACCATGTCCAAAGCTTGGTCCCGGGGCCCCCATGCCCGGGGCATTTAGACCGGTCGGCCGCCCCCTGCGGTTGGCCGACCGGTCGTTTCTCCCAAATCCGGCGTGTCGCCGATAGTTCCCCGACGTTCTTCACACATCTTTCCAGTCGGGTTCAGCACGTTGGGTGTTAATCTTTCCGCCCGAAAACCAAGGCCCGCCCCGATCCGATGCTGCGCCAGCGCACCCTCAAGAACGTGATCCGCGCCACCGGCGTGGGCCTGCACAGTGGCGAGAAGGTCTTCCTCACCCTGCGCCCGGCCCCGGTCGATGCCGGCATCCTGTTCCGTCGCGTCGACCTTGACCCGGTCGCCGAGATCCCCGCGCGCGCCGAGCTGGTCACCGAGACCGTGCTGTGCACCGGCCTGAGCCAGGGCGCCGGCAAGGTCATGACCGTCGAGCACCTGCTGTCGGCACTGGCCGGGCTGGGCATCGACAACTGCTACATCGACCTGTCCGCGCCCGAAGTCCCGATCATGGACGGCTCGGCCGGTCCGTTCGTGTTCCTGCTGCAGTCGGCCGGCGTGGCCGAGCAGGAGGCGCCCAAGCGCTTCATCCGCATCAAGCACCCGGTCGAGGTCCGCGACGGCGACAAGCTGGCCCGGTTCGAGCCCCATGACGGCTTCCGTCTCGGTTTTACGGTGGTGTTCAACCACCCGGCGATCCCGGAAACCCAGTCGCGCGCCGAGGTCGAGTTCTCGACCGCCAACTACATCAAGGAAGTCAGCCGCGCCCGCACGTTCGGCTTCATGCACGACCTGGAGTACATGCGCGAGCGCAACCTCGGCCTGGGCGGGTCGATGGACAACGCGATCGTGCTCGACGAGTTCCGCGTGCTGAACGAGGACGGGCTGCGCTACGCCGACGAGTTCGTCCGCCACAAGATCCTCGATGCGGTCGGCGACCTCTACCTTGCCGGGCACGCCATCATCGGCGCCTACGAAGGCCACAAGTCCGGCCACGCCCTCAACAACAAGCTCGTACGGGCATTGCTGGCCGAGCAGTCGGCCTGGGACATCGTCAGCTACACGGGTGAGGACGCCCCGGTGCCGGTGGCCTACAGCCAGCCTGCAGCGGTCTGACGCCAAGCCAGGCGCCAGATCCGGACAACCATCCCATTGCCAGGTGCGCCCCGTCACGGATGTGAATACCTCGTGACGTCGTAACCATATTTTAACTAAACTCTTCTTGTTTCTTAACAAGTGAAGGGTTTTTGCGTTTTAGGATGCCCCGTCGATGATCACTTGGTCTTCACGGCATGAAGCATGCCAAGGGGCGGACAGCCGCCGACCGGGATTTCATTTGGCATCGCCAGGGCCGGGTTTGCCGGGTTTGAGCGACGCCAGCGCGGCCTGCAGGGCTTCCTTGGCAGCCGGCGACATGGTCACGGTTTTCCGGGGCGCCTGCAGGGGCGGCGTGTTCGGAACGAGGCTCGTCTTGACGACGAACTCGGCCGCGGCCAACCCGATGGATCGGGCGGCATCGAGCAGTTCCGGCGCGAGCAGGCGAAGCTTCGCCCGCCACACCGGGGCATCGACAACAAATACGAGCCTGCCGCGCTCGTAGTTCGCCAGCCGCGCATGCGCGGCGAGCGGGGACGGCAGGAGGGGGCGTAACCGACGGTCCAGCTCGTCGAGCCACATGGCACGACGGATCGGGTCGCCAGCGGGCTCCGCCAGCAGCGCATCGAGCGCGGCGGTGGGGGTCGAGGGACGGCGCGGTGGGTTGGACCTGGAATCAGACATCGGACATATGACCTTTAACGACATCCTAAACAAATCGCGCGACATACTGGCCACGCAGGCGAGAAACGTCGGCCAGGCGCTGGTCCACCACGGCATGCAGCGTCCCGGCGTGGCCGCGGCCCTGCTGCTCGGTGGCGGTCTGGCGATCGGCGTCGGTGGCGGCATCGCCGGCAACATGGCGCTGCGTGCACAGGTCGACCAGCAGCAGGCGCAGATCGAAAGCACCCGGGCCGATGCCCAACGCGAGATCAACGCCCTGGCCGCCCGCCTCGGCGAGCTGCAGGCCGAGGCCAACCGCCTCAACGCCCTTGGTGAGCGCCTGACCCGGATCGGCCAGTTGCAGGACGGCGAGTTCGACTTCAACAAGCCGGTCGGCATCGGTGGCACTGGCGTCGTCGAGGACATGCCCAAGGCCGAGCTCGACAGCGGGCTGGCGCAGCTCGACGCGCAGTTCAAGGCGTCCGGCGAGCAACTGGGCGTGCTGGAATCGCTGCTGTTCAATCGCCAGTTGGACATGAATTCGGTCCCGTCGCGCGAGCCGATCCACAGCTACATCACCTCCGGCTTCGGCAGCCGCGCCGATCCGATCCGCGGTGGCCGCGCCTACCACAAGGGCATCGATTTCGAAGCCGACGTCGGTGATCCGGTGATGGCCGTCGCCGACGGCGTGGTCAGCTTCTCCGGTCGCCGCTCGGGCTACGGCAACGTGATCGAGATCGACCACGGCAACGGCTACGTGACCCGCTACGCGCACAACTCGCGGCTGGAGCGCAAGGTCGGCTCGCTGGTCCGTGCCGGGCAGGAGATCGCCAAGGCCGGTTCCACCGGCCGTTCGACCGGTGCCCACGTGCACTTCGAGGTGTGGCAGAACGGCGTGGCGGTCAATCCGAACAAGTTCCTGCAGCAGCAGTCGCCCCTGCGCGGCTGAGCGCAGGTGGGTGGGGCGGCCTTGATCGGCGCGGACCCTTGATAGGCGCCGGGCCGACCCCCACGCTAGAATGAACGTTTCGCCATCACGGGGCGCCTGGCGCCCCGTTTTCGTTGGCGACCGCTTTCGGACTCCTTTTCGGACCGCACATGCTCAACAACCTGCTTACCTCTGTCTTTGGCAGCCGCAATGACCGCCTGCTGCGCCAACTGCAACGCTCCGTCACCAAGATCAACGCGCTCGAGCCCGAGATGCAGAAGCTCGGCGACGCCGAGCTGCAGGCCAAGACGCCCGAGTTGCAGCAGCGCCTGAAAGACGGCGAGTCGCTCGACAAACTGCTGCCGGAAGCCTTCGCAGTCTGCCGCGAGGCCAGCGTCCGGGTGCTGGGCATGCGCCACTACGACGTCCAGCTGATCGGCGGCATGGTGCTGCACCTGGGCAAGATCGCCGAGATGCGCACCGGCGAGGGCAAGACCCTTGTCGGCACCTTGCCGGTCTACCTCAACGCGCTTACCGGGGAAGGCGTCCACGTCGTCACCGTCAACGACTACCTGGCCCGGCGCGACTCGGCATGGATGGGCAAGCTCTACAACTGGCTGGGGCTGTCGGTCGGGGTGGTCTACCCGGGCATGCCGCACGGCGACAAGAAGGCGGCCTACGCGTCCGACATCACCTACGGCACCAACAACGAGTTCGGCTTCGACTACCTGCGCGACAACATGGCCCTGTCGAAGGAGGACCGCCACCAGCGCGGGCTCAACTACGCGATCGTCGACGAGGTCGACTCGATCCTGATCGACGAGGCCCGCACCCCGCTGATCATCTCCGGCCCGGCCGACGATTCGCCGGAGCTGTACATCAAGGTCAACCGGCTGGTGCCGTCGCTGGTCAAGCAGGAGACCGAGGAAGGCGAGGGCGACTACTGGGTCGACGAGAAGGGCAAGCAGGTCCACCTCTCCGAGGACGGCCAGGAACACGCCGAGCGCCTGCTGCGCGAGGCCGGGATCCTCAGCGGTGACGACGACGAGGAAGGCCTCTACAGCCCGCAGAACCTCAGCGTCGTGCACCACCTCAATGCCGCGATGCGCGCACACGCCATTTACCAGCGCGACGTCGACTACATCGTGCGCGACGGCGAGGTGGTGATCGTCGATGAGTTCACCGGCCGCACCCTGGCCGGGCGCCGCTGGTCCGACGGCCTGCACCAGGCGGTCGAGGCGAAGGAGGGCGTGCCGGTCCAGCGCGAGAACCAGACGCTGGCCAGCATCACCTTCCAGAACCTGTTCCGCATGTACAACAAGCTGGCCGGCATGACCGGTACGGCCGACACCGAGGCGTTCGAGTTCCAGAGCATCTACAACCTGGAAGTGGTGGTGATCCCACCCAACCGCCCGGTGCAGCGCAAGGACAGCCCGGACGCGGTGTTCCTCAACCGCACCGGCAAGTACCGCGCGGTGCTGGCCGAGATCAAGGAAGCCAACGCCAAGGGCCAGCCGGTGCTGGTCGGCACCACCTCGATCGAGGTCTCCGAGATGCTCTCCGAGCAGCTGCGCGAGGCCGGCATCCACCACGAGGTGCTCAACGCCAAGCAGCACGAGCGCGAGGCGGTGATCATCGCCCAGGCCGGCCGCCCCGGCGCGATCACGATTGCGACCAACATGGCCGGCCGCGGTACCGACATCGTGCTGGGCGGTTCGTGGGAGAACGAGATCGAGCAGCTCGAGGCCGCCAGCGGCGAGCCCGTCGACGAGGCCACCCGCGAGCGGCTGAAGGCCGAATGGCGCGAGCGCCACGAGGCGGTCAAGGCCGCCGGCGGCCTGCACATCGTCGGCACCGAGCGCCACGAGTCGCGCCGCATCGACAACCAGCTGCGCGGCCGCGCCGGTCGCCAGGGCGACCCCGGTTCCTCGCGCTTCTACCTGTCGCTCGAAGACAACCTGATGCGCATCTTCGCCGCCGACTGGGTGCAGAAGGTGATGGCGCGGATGGGGCTGAAGGAAGACGACATCATCGAAAGCCCGCTGGTGACCAAGCAGATCGCCGGCGCGCAACGCAAGGTCGAGGCCCACAACTTCGACATACGCAAGAACCTGCTCGACTTCGACGACGTCAACAACGACCAGCGCAAGGTCATCTATACCCAGCGCGACGAGTTGCTGGAGGCCGAGGACGTCAAGGACAACATCGACGGCATCCGCGAGGACGTCGTCGCCGACACCGTCGCCCGCTTCGTGCCGCTCAACTCGGTCGACGAGCAATGGGACCTGCCGGCGCTGCAGGCCGCGCTGGCCCAGGACTTCGGCGTGCAGGTGGACCTGCAGGCACTGGTCCACGACAGCAAGGAGATCGATGCCGAGGGCATCGCGGAGCATGTCGAGGCCGAGGTCGCCCGGCATGTCGAGGCCCGCGAGGCGCAGATCGGTCCCGAGACCATGCGGATGCTCGAGAAGCACATCATGCTCAACGTGCTCGACCAGAGCTGGAAGGAGCACCTGGCCAAGATGGACTACCTGCGCCAGGGCATCCACCTGCGCGGCTACGCCCAGAAGCAGCCCAAGCAGGAGTACAAGTCCGAGGCGTTCCGTCTGTTCAGCGACATGCTCGAGAAGGTCAAGCTGGAAGTGGTGACCTTGCTGGCGCGCGTGCGCATCCGCAGCGAGGAGGAGATCGCCGCCCTGGAGGCGCAGGAGCGCGCACAGGCCGAGGCCCGTGCCCGGCAGATGCAGTTCCAGCACGCCGACGCCGGTGGCCTCGGAGCCGATGAGGAGGCCGAGCAGGCCGCCGCCGCGGCCAAGGCAAACCAGGCTTTCGCCAACGTGGGGCGCAACGATCCGTGCCCCTGCGGCAGTGGCAAGAAGTACAAGCATTGCCATGGGCAACTGGCCTGAGGAGCGCCCCCATCCGCCCTTCGGACACCTTCTCCCGCTAGCGGGAGAGGGCCGGGGTGAGGACACGCGACACCCGGGCGGCGGCGCCACCTACCCGTGACCGACGACCCTCCATCGCGAATAGTCGAAGTCGTCGCCGGCGTCATCCGTGACGCCCGCGGCCGCGTCCTGCTGACCCGCCGCACCGAGGGCCGCGATCTTGCCGGCCTCTGGGAATTCCCCGGCGGCAAGCGCGAGCCGGGTGAATCGCCGGAAGCCGCGCTGGCCCGCGAGCTGCACGAGGAACTGGGCATCACCGTCGAGATCGGCGCTGCGCTGATCAACGTTCCCCAGGCCTACCCCGACAAGCGCCTAAGGCTGGACGTGCGCGTGATAAGCGACTGGCACGGCCCCGCCCGTGGTCGCGAAGGTCAGGCATTGGCCTGGGTGCCGCCACAGAAACTGGCCAGCTATGCGATGCCGCCCGCCGACCGCCCGGTGGTGGGGGCGCTGCTGCAACCCGACCGCTATCTGGTCACGCCCTTGCCCGACGACGACAGATCCTGGCTGGCGGGGCTGGATCGCGCGCTGGCCGCCGGCATCCGTCGGATCCATCTGCGGGCACCGGGAAGCGATCCCGGCCGGTGGTCGGTGCTGATTGGCCGCGCGGCGCGTCGCTGCCGCAAGGTCGGTGTGCAGGCGATGGTCAACGGCGATATCGAACTCGCGCGGGAACATGGAACCGGCCTGCACTTGCGTGCCTCGCAACTCCCGACCCTGGCCGCGGCCGCCACCCGCCCAGTGGCCGCCGGCGTGGCCCTCGCCGCGTCCTGCCACACCCTCGACGACCTTCGCGCCGCCGAAGCGATCGGTTGTGACTTCGCCGTGGTCGGCACGATCAAGCCGACCCCGAGCCACCCCGGCGAAGCGGGCATCGGCTGGGACGGCTTCGCGCGGTTGCGCGAACAGGTATCCCTGCCGCTCTACGCCATCGGTGGATTGGGCCCCGATGACCTGGCCGAAGCCCGGAGCCACGGCGCCCAAGGCATTGCCGCCATCCGCGGCCTCTGGCCCGCCGACACCCGTCTTTCGGCCGACCGCCTTTCGTAGGAGCGGCTTCAGCCGCGATCGGGAACCGGCAAGCGCGATCAAACATCCGATCGCGGCTGAAGCCGCTCCTACAGAAGCCCGGAGGGCACTTCGACGCCCGCCAATGCGCGATAGCGCCGATCCAACGCTTCCACGTGCCCATCCAGCGCGTCCAGCGGTCCGTCGTTGACGACCACGTCATCCGCCACCGCCAACCGCTGCGCCCGCGTCGCCTGTGCCGCCACCATCGATCCGGCCAACGCCTCGTCCACCCCGTCACGCCGCATCAAACGCTCGCGCTGCACCGCCTCCGGCACGTCGACCACGAGGATCCGGTCCAGCCACGGATAGGCCACGCGGCCACCGCCTTCGGCCAGCAGCGGGATGGCTGCCATCGCATAGGGGCCATCGGCGGCCGCGCACAGCGAACGCAGCCGCGCCCGCACCTGCGGGTGGATGATCGCCTCCAGTTGCGCTCGCGCCGCCGCATCGGCGAACACCCGCCTGCGCATCGCTGCCCGGTCCAACGTGCCGTCGCCAGCCAATGCTTCCGGGCCAAACACCCGGACCACCTCGGCAAGCCCGTCCGAACCCGCCGCAACGGCCTCCCGCGCGGCCACGTCCGCATCGGCGACCACGACTCCAAGCGTTTCGAAGCGCCGCGTGACCTCGCTCTTGCCCGAGGCCACCCCGCCCGTCACACCGATGATGTATTCACTCATGCCGCGCAGGATGCCACGCCCAGCCCATTCCGAATTCCCCGGACTGTAGGAGCGGCTTCAGCCGCGATCTGGAGTCGTTCGCCCGCACCGGCTCCAGATCGCGGCTGAAGCCGCTCCTACAAAAGCCGCGCACCGGGGCTATTGCAGCCCCGAGATCCGCAGGTACCCATCCACCATCTGGTCGCCCCAGAAGAACGCGATCCAGCCCGCCACCGCGAGATACGGCCCGAACGGAATCGGCGTCGCCCGGTCGCGGCCCTTCATCGCCAGCCAGATCGAGCCGATCACCGCGCCCACCAGCGACGACAGCAGCACGGTCGGCAGGATGCCATTCAAGCCGGTCCAGGCGCCGATTGCGGCCAGCAGCTTGAAATCGCCGTGGCCCATGCCTTCCTTGCCGGTGACCTGCTTGAACACCCACCAGACCACCCACAGCGACAGGTAGCCGGCAATCGCGCCGAGCAGCGCCGGCTTGACCGGCATGTAGAGGTTGTCGGCCGCGGCGATCAACCCCAGCCACATCAGCGGTAGGGTCAACTGGTCGGGCAGCAACTGGGTCCGCAGGTCGATCCCCGACAGCGAGATCAAAAAGCCGGTGAACACCATCGCGCCGAAGCCCTGCCAGCCGAAGCCGAAGCGCCACACGCAGGCGACCATAAGCACCGCGGTCAGCAGTTCCACCAGCGGGTATTGCGGCGAGATCGGCGCCTTGCAGTTGCGGCACTTGCCGCGCAGCGCCAGCCAGCTGAACACCGGGATGTTCTCGTACCAGCTGAGCTGGTGCTTGCAGTGCGGGCAATGCGAACGCTCGACCACGATGCCGGGCGGCGGCGGGTCGTAGTCGTCCGGCTCGCCCAGCACCTCGCGGCTGTCGCGCTTCCACTCCCACTCCAGCCGCCTGGGCAGGCGCAGGATCACCACGTTGAGGAAGCTGCCCAGCAGCAGGCCGAAACCGGCGACGAGCGGATAGCCGATTTCGGGGTTCTGGTCGAGGAATGCCATTTAGGAGCGTGACCTCAAACTACGGCGCCGAGCTTGAAGATAGGCAGATACATCGCGATAACCATGCCGCCTACCACTACACCCAGAAACACCATGATCATAGGCTCCAGCAGGCTAGATAGCGCGTCGACTGCGTTGTTGACCTCTTGTTCGTAGAACTCGGCGACCTTGAACAGCATCGTGTCGAGCGCACCAGCTTCTTCACCGATGGCCGTCATTTGCACGACCATGTGCGGGAACATATTGGTTTGCTTCATCGACATGTTGACCGAGTAGCCAACTGCCACGTCGTCACGCACTCTCAGCACCGCCTTTTCGTACACTGTATTGCCAGTTGCGCCAGCTACCGTGTCCAGCGCTTCCACCAGCGGCACGCCCGCCTTGAAGGTCACTGCCAAGGTTCTGGAGAATCGCGCGATTGCCGAGTTGTGCATGATCTGCCCGATAACCGGGATCTTCAGGATCACCCGGTCGAGGAAGTGGGCGAACTTAAGAGAGCGATTTTTGGCCATGATGAAGCCGGCTGCGGCACCCACCAGCGCGAGCAGGATCAGCCACCACCAACTGACCATGAAGTCGCTCATGCGGATGACCAACTGGGTGAAGGCAGGCAGGTCAGCACCGAAGCCCTCGAAGACCTCCTCGAACATCGGGACGACGAAGATCAACAGGATGGCGCTGACGATTAGTGCCACCGCCACCACCATCGCCGGATAGAACATCGCTTTCTTGATCTTGCCCTTGAGCGCTTCGAGGTTTTCCTTGTAGGTCGCTACCGTATCCAGCACTGTCTCCAGTACGCCGGCGGACTCGCCCGCACGGACCAGATTGCGATACAGCTCGTCGAATTGGACGGGATGCTTGCCAATTGCCTCGCTCAATGACGAGCCGCTTTCAACGTCAGACCGAACCGTATTGACCAGCGCCTGCATCTTCGGATTCTTGTTGCCGCTACCGATAATTTCCAATGCGCCGACGATCGGCACACCCGCCTTCATCATCGTGGCGATCTGGCGGCTGAAGATCGCAATATCCAGCGGCGTTACGCGCTTTCCGGCGCTGCCGAACAGGGGCTTTGGCTTAACCTTGACGACTTTCGGCGTCAGCCCTTGGCGACGTAGCTCGGCGCGTAAGAAGTTGGCGTTCTTTGCCGTCTGCTCGCCCTTCATGACGACACCGCGCTTGTCGGTGCCCTCCCAGACGAACATCGTCATCGGTTCGGCGCGGCGCGCGGCGGTCGCGGTTTTGGCGGCAGATCGGGTCACGGCCATAACTTGGTTTCCTGCTGGAGCTGTTGTGCAATGTGAGTGAGAAGGTCCATCTACATCAATCCTTGGTTACCCGGTTGATCTCGGCCAGGCTGGTGATGCCGTTTCGGGCTTTCAGCAACGCGGACTGGCGCAAATCCTTTACCCCCGCCACCTGCGCAGCCTCGGCAATCTGCATCGCATTGCCGCCGGCCAGCACGATGGTCTGGATCTCGTCGCTCATCGGCATCACCTGGTAGATGCCGGTGCGGCCCTTGTACCCTTCGGTGCAATCGGGGCAGCCGACCGCCTCGTAGAGCTTGAACGTCGGATCGGCGATCTCCTCTGCGGTGTAGCCCTCGGCCAGCAGCGCATGTTCGGGCAAGTGCACTTCCTTCTTGCAGTCGTGCAGGCGCCGGGCCAGGCGCTGGGCGATCACCAGGGTCACCGAAGACGTGATGTTGAACGGCGCCACGCCCATGTTCATCAGGCGCGCGATGGTCTGCGGGGCGTCGTTGGTATGCAGGGTCGACAGCACCATGTGGCCGGTCTGGGCGGCCTTGATGCCGATCTCGGCGGTCTCCAGGTCGCGGATTTCGCCGACCATGATCACGTCCGGATCCTGTCGCAGGAAACTGCGCAGCGCGGCGGCGAAGGTCATGCCGCGCTTGAGGTTCATCTGCACCTGGTTGATGCCCGGCACGCGGATTTCGACCGGGTCCTCGACCGTGGAGATGTTGCGGGTCTCGTCGTTGAGGATGTTCAGCGC
The DNA here is from genome assembly GCF_052547215.1 of Lysobacter sp. F6437. NCBI lineage: Bacteria > Pseudomonadati > Pseudomonadota > Gammaproteobacteria > Lysobacterales > Lysobacteraceae > Lysobacter > Lysobacter sp. F6437. Next base: position 1,406,028 of record NZ_JBQWRB010000001.1, on the reverse strand, counting down.
GGTGTACAGCGACACCGTCTTGCCCGAGCCGGTCGGGCCGGTAACCAGCACCATGCCATAGGGTTTCTGCACTGCGTCGAGGAACAGCTGCTTCTGGTTGTCCTCGTAGCCCAGCTTCTCGATGCCGAGCTTGGCCGCGCTGCCGTCGAGGATACGCAGCACGATCTTCTCGCCGAACAGGGTCGGCAGGGTGCTGACACGGAAGTCGATCTGCTTGGTCTTGCTGAGGTTGAGCTTGATGCGGCCGTCCTGCGGCACGCGCTTCTCGGCGATGTCGAGCTGCGCCATCACCTTCAGGCGTGCGGAGATACGCTGCTGCAACTTGACCGGCACCTTGGCCACTTGCTTGAGCAGGCCGTCGATGCGAAGACGCACCCGGTATTCGGTCTCGTACGGTTCGAAGTGGATGTCCGAGGCGCCGCGGCGGATCGCGTCGACCAGCACCTTGTTGATGAACTTGACGACCGGAGTGTCGTCGGTCTTGGCGTCGACGCCGCTGTCGCCCGACAGGTCATCGTCCTTGCCGACCTCCAGGCTTTCCAGCCCCTCGTCATCGTCACCGACTGCGTCGCCGAGCGCGTCAGCAGTCTCAAGCCAACGATCGAGGTTACGTCGGATGCTCTCTTCGTCGACCAGGATCGCCTCGACTGCGAGGTTGGCTTGGAACTTGATCTCGTCTAGCGCATGGGTGTTGGTCGGGTCGGCTATGCCGACGAACAACCGGTTCCCACGCTTGAACAGCGGCAGCACGCAATGCTTGCGTGCCAGTTCCTCACTGACCAGCTTGACCGCTGACTGCGTGGGATCCATTGCCGCAGCGTCAAATAGTGGCACGCCGAACTCCACCGAGTTGGCCGCGGCCAGACTGGCCGGCGACACCAGCCGGTTGTCGATGATGTAGCTCGCCAACGGCTTGCGCTCGGCGGTGGCCGCAGCCATCGCTTGGCGCGCGGACCCCTCTTCAAGGGCGCCGTCCAGCACCAGACGCCGGGCGATGCCGGTGATTCCCACCAGATTGGCAGTGGCTACGGAACTCATGGCGGTCCCCTGTGTCCCAACGGTCTTTCCCCAAGTCGACTGTACCGCAATCCCCGCCGCGCATAAGTGGTACGGCTGCACCTTTCCGCAAAGGCGTCGCTGGCCTACCCTGTGCCAAAGGGGAGGGGTGATGCGACTTTCGATAGTTCTACCGGCTAAGAACGAGGCCGCAGGTCTGGCGCGGACCCTACCCGGTCTGCGACAGCGGTACCCGGGGGCCGAGATCATTGTGGTCGATGACGGCTCGGCTGATCACACGGCGCAGATCGCAGCTGAACAGGGTGTGCGAGTCCTGTCCTCCCCATACTCGATGGGCAACGGCGCGGCGATCAAGCGCGGCGCCCGAGCTGCGGGCGGCGAGATACTGGTGTTCATGGATGCCGATGGCCAGCATGACCCTTCGAATATCGAATCTCTGTTAGATAAACTGGCCGAGGGTTACGACATGGTGGTCGGTGCTCGCGACGGTTCCGGCCAAGCCAACTTCCACCGTGGCTTCGCCAACGGGCTGTACAACCGTCTGGCTAGCTGGATGACCGGGCACAAGGTGGCCGATCTGACGTCCGGCTTCCGCGCGGTGCGGGCCGACAAGTTCCGAGAGTTCCTGCACCTGTTGCCGAATGGCTTCAGTTATCCGACTACCAGCACGATGGCATTTTTCCGCAGTGCGTACCCGGTGGCTTACGTGCCGATCTCGGTGGCGAGACGGGTGGGGAACGGTAGTCATATCCGGCTGCTGCGAGATGGGGTTCGATTCCTTTTAATTATTTTCAAAATTGCGACGTTGTACTCGCCGTTAAAGCTCTTCGTCCCTGTGAGCGCAGGGTTCTTCTGTGTGGGCTTGCTCTACTACGGGTGGACCTTCATCACTATGGGGCGGTTTACCAACATGAGCACTTTGCTGTTCAGTGCATCCGTGATTGTCTTCCTGATTGGGCTAGTGTCAGAGCAGATAACTTCGCTCACCTACACCAAGGCTGGACAAGACTGAGTTATCTGACATCGTTCTTGATCATGGATTCTGCTCATGTCGCTAGCATTCACGTGGCTTAAATTGCGTCAGCATCGGGTGGCGAGCAATGGCGGTTGGATTCTACTGCCCGTGAATGAATTTGAGCTGTGCCACCATTGTTATGAGATCCACACAAATTTAGGGTGGTCGCTGTGACGCGACAAGCGTTACTGATTGTCACGACGTCCTTTCCAATAAATGCCGATGGGAGCGAAGCAGCTGGTGGGTTTGTGGCTGACTTCGCTGATGCCATGGCACAGCATATGGCTGTTCGCGTGGTGGCACCGGGACGGCGAGTAACGTACGAGGAGAATGGCGAGCTCGCAATATGGCGGTTTAACTCTGGGAATAAACCTCTCTCGCAGCTCTCGCCTGCGAAGCCATGGCATTGGTTTTCCATTATTTCCGTACTGAGATCACTAAAACGGCAGGTTTTTGCCGCCTCTGAGGACGGAATGGTAGTTCATACGTTCGCACTGTGGGTATTGCCATCAGGATGGGCGGCACGGCAACTGCAAAAGAAGCAGGGCATCCCCTACTCGGTGTGGGCACTGGGTAGCGACATCTGGTCGCTAGGGCGAATTCCCGTGCTGAGAGCACTGTTGCGTCGTGTATGTCGAGATGCTTCTGAAGCCTATGCCGATGGGCTTGGCTTGGCCGCCGAAGCCGAAAGCGTCTGCCATCGCGAGTTCAAGTTCCTTCCCAGTTGCCGGCGTCTGGACGGCGTTCGTAGTAGCCCAGTAGCCAACGCTCCACCTTACCGGATGCTGTTTCTAGGGCGCTGGCACCGCAATAAAGGCGTTGATCTATTGCTCGATGCCCTAGATATTTTAGAGGAAGCTGATTGGGGACGTATCGAGGAGGTGCATATCGCGGGGGGCGGGCCGATGGAAGAGCTTGTTCACGCGCGGATAGGTAGCCTGAGTAGGGCTGCCCGGCCAGTGCGCGTGAGTGGATACCTTAGCCGGGATCAAGCATCCGCCGCATTGGCCAGGACAGATCGTCTACTTCTGCCATCGAGGGTCGAGAGTATTCCTGTGGTGTTTTCCGATGCGCTGGCTTACTGTGTTCCGGTTATCGCAATGCCGGTGGGGGATCTGCCTCAGCTTCTCGACTGCGGTGCAGTGGCTGAATCCGTTACGGCGGAAGCTTTCGCGGAGGCAATACGTCGGAGTTGCCGTCAAGACGGCGGGGCAAGTCGTTCAGGTATTTCTCGGCTCAAGAATATATTTGATGTTAATGCAAGTGCCAAGCGGGTAGCTGCTTCTGTATCAGCAAGGCCCCAGAGGTGAAGCGTTCTCGGTTGGCTATGGTGGGCAAGTGCTTCTTGCTCGTGCTGACGCTAGCATCCTGCGCGTATTTTGCACGTGGATTGCTCGCGTTTCCCGACTTGCTGCTTCCGACACTTTCGGAGCTAGAGCCCTTTTGGTTTGCTCTATCGCTGCTGGCCGGCATGCTTCATGTTTTTCTGTTGGGCTGGATATTGGCGTTGTTGTTAGATAAGCCGAATGTGGCTGACACGGCGGCGGTGTTTCTGGCGAGTCAGGCAGTTAAATACATACCTGGTCGCGTGTGGGGAGTCGCTGCGCAGAAGGCGTTGCTGGGGGGGGAAGCGACGTTGGGAGAGGTGGTTGGTGCGAACGTCGTCCTGACGGGGATTATTGCCGGTGGCCACGTTATGGGTGCGGCCGTGGCGTGGGGGTGGATTAAATTTGGGGGTTGGTTCTTGCCCGTCGTCGTTGCGGGATGCGTTGTAGCTGCTTGTGCTGCGATTGCTTGTTTTAAGATCATGGCCGGGTTCTGCTCCTGGCAATGGATATCTGTCTGGCAAAGACCCGGTATTTGGCGGTTGGTTGTTGTGGGGTGTTTGCTCGCCTCAGCAAGTGCCGCGATTGCATGGCTTCTGCTGCTGCGAGGTGCTCTGGGGTACGAGTGGGGGCAGGCATTAAGTCTCTACATCTCAACCAGCCTCTCTGTGATTGCGGGATTCTTCTCATTATTGCCCGCTGGCTTAGGCACGCGAGAGGCCGCCCTGGTTTGGCTGGATGGAATAACTTCGAGCGCAGCTCCCTCAGAGATCGCCGCCTACGCCGTCGTCTCTCGGGTGTGGCTGCTGGGCGTGGACGTGGTTTGCGCAGCGGCTGGTATTGCGTGGTTGGTACAACGACGGAGATATAAGTCGACTTTACGGAATCGCTAGAAATTAGCTGATCATAACGCAGTGAAATGTTTAGTCGGCCGTGATGGGTGCTTTCAATGAAAGTTATAAGGTTAACCTGGTTTGTTATTGCTTCTGCCGCGCTTCGTTTGGTGCCCCATCCTCTTTGGCGAGCTTGGTTCGTGCGTTGCCTAGGGGCTGAGGTGGGTCGAGGGGTCAGAATGCATTCCTGTAGATTCATTAACCATGAGCTCGGTTTCTCCAATCTTTCTATTGGCTCAGGTGTTTATCTCGGTCCCGATTGTCTTCTTGACCTCGCGGGTCCCCTTCAAATTGGAGAGCGCGCCACGATATCGGCTAGGTGCATCTTGATGACTCATTCAGACCCCGGGGCATCTCACGGCAATGCCCTGTCCAGCAGGTTTCCGCCAGCACGGCTTGGTTGTAGGATCGATATGGACGCTTGGATAGGCGTCGGGACCGTGATGTTGCAAGGTGCGGATGTCGGCGCACGCTCAGTTGTGGGCGCAGTGAGTCTCGTACGAGGGTCGCTTCCCCCAGATTCTGTGTGTTTTGGCCAACCGGCGCGCGTTGCGCGCCCACTTCTTTAAAAAGGTATCGTAAAGCACCCGGTTCGCGTGTAGTCGCATCAATGGATTCTGCGATATATAGGCGTCCGATAATTCAGTTTTGTAAGTTTGGACATATTTTCCGAGTCGGGAAGGATTGGCGCACGTAATGCGAGGTGTGGTCACGCGGCGGCTACGGCGCCTTGATGCATTGCCAGATTAGTTTCGGCAGGCGGACGGCAGGTACTTATCTTTAACTCCGCCGCAGTGCCAACTCAAGCTGCCATCATTGTCATTGGCGATCATTGTCATCGATTGACCGCTTATATTATAATTCGCGTCATGACCGAATAGCACTTCGATAGTCCCGGTATTATTCACAGTGACCGACTCCACATACTTTCCGATGATCGAACCTGGCTCGGCCATTCCGGCCTGTTGGTTATCGTTGGGAAATCCGCCGGTATCGGCATAGTAAAGAGCAATTGCTGTCTTGGCTCCGGTAGCCAAGCTGACGCCTTCTGCAACCTGTGCTCGGGCGACATAATCACCATAAGCTATTGAAGCGATAGCGGCGAGGATTGCGATTATGGCGACTACGATAATTAGCTCTATCAGGGTGAAGCCTTGCGCTCGATTCATGCTCCCTCCGCGGTATGTAGCGACTACTTGAGGATTCTTAACTTGTATCACGCAAGTTTTATGCCAATAGCGTGCCTCGCGGGATGGTCACTTTTCTAAACTGTGTGCTTCGTCCGCCAACACAGCTTCGAGTCGATCCATCTCGGTCAGCCAGTAGCCTTGGTGCAGCAACAGGCGCTGGTGCAGCCGTAGCATGAGCGATCTTGCGGGTGTGTCATTGACCAACGCGCGCTTGCGATACTGACGTAAATGCTCCAACCCGAAGGTAGGGCCGCATCGGGTGGCAAGCACACCTACTTGGCCGAAGACTTGGGCCGCGTGGCGCTCATGCTCGAGTCCACGATTAAACTGTTTGACCGCATATTCACAACGGCCGTCGACGGTGGCGAGCAACCCATCAAGCTGGGCCAACCGATTTTGTTCCGTAGCGTCTTGGGGTTGATGCCGATGTGCAGCGGCAACCAGTCGTGCGAGGGCGCGAACGCTCAACCCTTCGCATCGAGCAGGAGAGCCTTCGATTCTCTCGCGCATCCATTTGTGGACCATATCCTGCCCCGCGCCTGTTGCCATGATGGCAGCCTCAGCGGCATGGATCGTTTCCTCACTCACGTATCCCAACGCGCATTCTGCATCGATCAAGTTCAGGGCAAGTTGTGCCTCGTGGGGGCGGACAAGCAGCAACGGTTCCAAGCGCTTGATCGCGCGTCGCGGCTGGCCATTGGCGATCTCGTACAGCGCCGCATTGGTTTGTGCGCGCGGTGACGCTGGCAAGTGCTTGGCCCAGGTCAGGGCGAGCTGCGTCGGCGTTCCCCACAGCGCTGCCCTTGACGCAGTGAGTCCGGCCAACATAGCCAGGACTACCAAAAGTAGCGCGCTGCGAGCCATCCGAGCTTTGCCTGGGCGCGTCAAGACTATGGCCACGGGCCATCCGAGTAGCAGCGCGGGCAGATAGTTGCGGTGCTCGAAATACAGTTCCAATTGGATAGAAGAGCTTTCCAAGAGGTGGCCTGCGAAAAAGAACAGGATGCACGCGGCAAGCCCCGGCCAATTTCGCCGCATCACGATCGCAGCGATCGAAAGTGTCAGAACGATCAGTAGCGCCGATAGGGTCGTCCAAGGTTGCATAAGGCCGCGTGAGGCCGTGAAGCCGTCCGCGAACAGACCGGGCGAGTGTACGCGCGGCCATGTTAGGAGTCCCAAGTAGTCCAACAGCACGCGGGGTTGGGTTAGCAGGCGTTGGCCGACGGTCCACGGACGTCCTTGGAATGTGTCCCAGCCACTGACGCCTTTCCAGATCAGCATCGATAAGATAAAAGCCGTCGGTAGCACAAGCAAGCCGACTACGGCGACATTGAATGACCTCGACGAGATAGTGCGTCCGATGTATCGCGGGGGAGCGCGCAATACCGTCAGCTGCAGCGCGAGTAGCAAAGCCGGAAGGAGAAATCCATTGGCTTTGCTCAGGCCGGCCAACAGGCCAAACCCCCCAACTGCCACCAGCGCTAGCACCCAGCCGCGTCGAACTTCTCCGCGTTCAAACGCGTCTTGAGAATAGGTCCACAACACGATCGCGCAAAGCACAAAGGTGACGGGCAACATCGCATGGCGCTGGACGATGTAGGCAACCGTCGAAACCCACAACGGATGCGTTGCCCACAGCGCAGCCCCGCCCAGCGCCGCCCAGCGCGCGTGGTGCTGCTCTAGATGGCGAAGTCCCAGCCGATACAAAACCGCTACCAACAGCAGGCTATTGGCCGTGTGGATCAATAAGTTCGTGCGCCTGAATGGAGCGGGGTCTGCAGGCCAGTCGCGGCTGTCGAGCAGGAAGCTCAGCATGGACACTGGCCTGCCTGTCGGATCGGCGATGCCGGAAGTCAGGTAGCGCAGCAGGCTGGGGCCATCGATGATGGGGCCATAACGTCCAATGGCTGGGAGGTTGGCGTAGTCATCGAAAAGAAATGCGCCGGAAAGCGAGGTCCAGTAGATGCCGATCACCACAGTCGCCAGAAGGCCGGCAATCAAATGAAAGGAGTGTCGGACAATGGTCGAAGGGCGGTGCATGGACGCTAGTGGAACAGGTGTATGGGGGGGCTGGTGGAGTTCAAGGCTTCCAGTTCGTCGAGGGCGGCGTCCAAATGTCCGTCATAGTTCGCGGCCCGTAATTGCGCGGCCATCTGATCGGCCGTTGCCTGGTTCGACGGGACGGGCGATGTCCGAAGTACCTTGGCAAAGCTGACCGCGATCTTGGTGCTTGACGGCTCGAGTCGGTGCGCTTCGCGCAACAACTCGATGGATAGCGAAATATCGCCCAACGCATTAAATGAGTAGTTGGCGTAAATCGCATACAGCTCGGCAGCCGACGGGTATTTCTCAATCAAAGCCGCGAACGTATGGATCATTTGTTTATCGTCGAACTGACAGCGCTGCTCTATGCGGCAAATGACGACGGGGTATATGGCGGAAGCAACATCCGGTCCGGGTCGCTTGCGGGCCGTGAGTTTTGCCCTGAAGGCATCCCAGAGTTCGGTTGATATAGGCTGGCCACGGCGACCATCCATGATGATCAATGCATGTTCGCCCATTGCTCCGCTTCCGCGAAGCTTTGCAACGTGCTCGAATTCCCGGTGGGCCATCGACCATTGCGCGGACTGGGTGTCGCTACCGGCGTTGCGCAGCAGCAATTTTGCGAGCGCATAGGTCGCACGGGGGGATTCGATATTTCGAGTGGCCAATGCGACGGTCAGTCGATCAGGGTTACCCCAAGTGTGCGTCTGGATCACGCACAGGACGCCTAAGAGCAGCACCGGCAGAACCGTGATGATGCGGGAAGCGGCCCGGTTCAATTGGGTCCCGAGCCACGTTAGCGGCGTCATTGCGGCTAGCAGTACGCCCAACAATGCCAAGTAATTACGGTGCTCGAACGCAAGCTCAAGCGGAACGACGTTGCTGGTTAGCGCGTGTGATAAGAAGAACCAGCCAATGCCGAGGCTGACTAGCGGCCACCGCCGCCAAGTCATCCCTGCAGTGGTAAGCAATGTCAGCAACAGAGCAGCACCGATTGCGGTTGCGGGAGGGCTAAAGAGGCCCGTGGAGATTGGAAGGTGGTCGTAATAGAACAGCAGGTTGTTGGGAACGGGCCAAGCGATCTGCTTCAGATACATCACCAACACCGGAAGCTGGGTGAGCAGGCGTTCGGACAGGCTGAAGTCACGAGTGGCGTAAGCTTCGGCGGCTAGGTAATGCGGCAGGATCACGCCTGCGAACATCGCTAGCGCCAAGCCCCCTGCAACGACGTAGCCAGTCACCCATTTGGTTGAGCGCGCGCCGTCTTGACCTGCGAAGTGGAGTACGCATATTTCGATCAGTAATGCGAAGCCCGGCGCCAGAAGCGCGGACTCCTTGAATCCGAGTCCGGCCACAGCCACAAACGCGCTCGTTAGCAGCCATGGCCAGGCGAGCGTCCCAGAAATCTGATTGCGGCGCCCCCGCAGGTAGGCGAGCAACGACAGTAGAACGCATGTGGCTGCTGCGATCTCCATGCGTTGAATCGCGTAGAGAACGGTAGAGGCCTGCAAGGGATGCACCGCCCACGCCAGTGCTATCAACATGGCTGCGAAGCGGCTGTGGTGTTGCTCACCTCGCGCGTAAGCGATTTGGAGGAGCAGTTGCCGACACAGGCAGTAGATCAGGGCCGTATTGACCAGGTGCAGGCCGAGGTTGGTCAGCTTGAGCCAGAACGGATCGGTTCCGGTGAAATAGTGGTTTGCCGCAAATGTCGCCAAGGCAAGCGGACGGCCCAGAAAGCCCGAACGGCCGTGGCTGATTGCCCGTCGCCACTGGTCCAAATCCATCGAGGTAACCCGCCAGTGCGAGTCCGTTACAAGATTTGGAAAGTCGTCAAAGATGAAGCCACCCGACAGCCCTGGCCAATAAATGGCCAGGATCGAAGCAGCCAGCGCAACAACAAGAATCAGGTAGCGCGACAGAGGCATGGCGCGATTTGACTCAGATGACCGAAAAAGAAGAAGGGCCGCACATAGCGGCCCTTCTTTTACAAATTCATCTAACGCTTAGCGGCAGCTGCTCGGCAGATATTTCGCATCAAGCGCGGTGGCGCCCGCCTTGCAGTTCCACGAAATCGCACCGCCTTCGTCAACGGGCGAAAGAACGAGCATATCGCCGGCGACCTTGGAACTGGCTTGGTTGCCCATGGTTGCGGTGATGATGCCGCCGGCGACGGCTACCTGGGTCACATAGTCACCGGTGATCGAGGCTGCCGAAGCAAGGCCGGCAGTGGTGTTGGTGATCGAAGCAAAGGAGCCAACATTGGCGTACTGCTCAGACACCGCAGTCTTGGCTCCCGAGGACAAGCTCATCGCTTCGGTGACCTGCGAACGAGCCACGTAGTCCTGATAAGCCGGCAGCGCAATAGCGGCCAAGATGGCGATGATCGCAACAACGATCATCAGCTCGATGAGGGTGAAGCCTTGCTGGTTGTTCTTCATGGTGTTTCCCCTAGGAGTGATTGTTACTTCACGTACCTGCAGGTCCGGCTGTTCCGGTCCGTCGGCGTTGCCGTGCATGCTGCACGTGCATGGAAAGAGTACGCAGGACGCGTGCCAAGTCCAGAGGAATGAGGCGTCCGTATCAGCCCAGTGTCTAAAGTGAAGAGCGGGTCACGCTTGGTTAGGGGGTGCAATTGAAGAGGGTGACGAAAAACGTCGGTTCGCCTGCTGGTGGCCTGACAATTTGCGTCACTTTGTGGACTGGGCTTCCGCTGTGGGTATCGTGCCTGCCTCTCTAGTGGATCCCTTCAGGTTGAGTAGAGCAGCCAGACGCGGTGCAAGAGATGCGGCAAAGGAGGCGTTCAAATGCTGGTTGTCCCGATAGGTCAGCATGCCGTCGATCTGCGCGCGGCAAACTCCTCCAGGACAGACCGCGTCGGTCAAATCAATAACCAGCGCGTTGGGCTGCGCCATGGCAGCTTCAGATAGCCAAGTGAACACCCGGCTCGATGCTTCGGTTCGTGCATTTGCGGTGCATAAGCCGTCACCGGCAAACCATTCGTGCAGGCGGCCGCGCTCGGTGAGGCAGGCAGGCGCGCTGAATGGCAGTACAGGCGTGGCACGCAGGACATATACCTGTCGCGCTGCTGCAGTTAGCCGTGCCAATACCGAGCGCGTACCGTCCCGCCACTGTTGCTCGCTGTAGTTGTAAGTGGAGGTCGAGCCGATGATCACCAACTCGGGGTTGATCGACCCAATCGTGGCGAGCGCCTCGTCGCGCCATTGGGCGCACTCGGTGTATTCGCGGCCAATCCGAGGATAGAAGATTGGCGCATCCACCATGGGACACGCGGATTTCGTGATCACCAGCAGGCGCCACTGGGGGTGCCGGAAGATCTCGGCGAACGCGGGAAACCACTGCAGGCCGATGCTGTCACCCATCAGCACGGCGGTTCGAGGGGCTTTGTCGTCGCCGAAGCTGCAAACCCTGACTTCGGCACTGTGGAACCAGTCATCGCATCCCATCGAATAGATCACCGGGACGGTGATGCGTGCCGAGGCTGTATCGTTCTCGTCAGCCCAATCGGACGCGCTGTTGTGCCAACGCAGTGCCAGTGAACTCGCCAGCAGCATGACACCAGTCGACGCCAACACCGTGAGGCCGGGACGACTGAGCAGGCGTTGGTTGTGCCGAATGGGAGCCTCAACCACCCAGTACGATGCAGAGGCCAATACGGCCGAGATGGCCACGAGTAGCAACCTGTTCCAGCCATTGTCCATATCCAACACCGCTGCGCCGAGCAGCAGAACCGGCCAATGCCAGAGGTACCAGGAGTAGGACCCTCGACCGACGGCCTGGAGCACCCGATGGGTAAGTGCGTGAGAAACGCCGGACTGGACGCCGACTCTGCCAGCAGCGATCACCAACGCAGCGCCCAACGATGGAGCGAGGGCCCAGAGGCCCGGGTACTGCTGGTCGCTGCCCAGCAACAGCGCACTGGCCAGCAGCAGTGCCAAGCCCAGTCCCGCCACCCATGGTGGCAACCGTTGCTTCGCTTCACTGAAATACAGGAAAACCAACGCACCCAATGCGAACTGCCATGCACGAGTTGGCATCAGGTAGAAGGCGTGGCTCGGCACTGATTGGGTGAGCGCTACGCAAGCGATAAAGCTCACGATGGCGGTAGCCAGCAGCCATCGGCTGAGCTTGGGGTTTGCAGCCGCGGTTGAAGTACCGGCGCCCAGCGATGCCAAGCCGAGGAGTGCCGGCCAAACCAGGTAGAACTGCTCTTCCACTCCCAGAGACCAAGTGTGCAGGAACAGATTGGCATCGGCGCCGGCTCCGAAGTAATCGAGTTCGGAAAAGGCGAAGTACAGGTTGCTGATCCATAGCGATGCCGACACCGCAGCCAAGCCTTGGGCTGGCCTGTCAGCAGGGGCAAGCAACAGCTCGCCCAGTACGCTGGCACACGCGACCATCAGCAGCAGCGCTGGCAGCAGCCGACGCACGCGACGCGCGTAGAAAGCGAGCAGGTCGACCTTGCCGGTGAGTTGCCGCTCGCGCACCAGCAGCCCGGTGATCAGGAACCCCGAGAGGACGAAAAACACATCGACGCCGACAAAGCCGCCAGCAAAGCCCGGGACCTTGGCGTGGGCCGCAACCACCAGCGCGATTGCCACCGCCCTCAAGCCTTCAAGGTCGGCCCGGAAGGCGAGCCGTGGCTGGTCAATAGTCGCGGGCGATTGATTCATTGAAGCGCGGTCCGCGAGTATGAGTATTCAGTTCGGCATCGCGGCATTCAGCGAGTAGGGTCTCTGATGCCAAAAACGGGAGGGCTGTGCGCCGTGCGTCCGCCTCAGTCGATCCCCAGCTTCTTCAACTTGTACCGCAGCGCCCGGAACGTAATGCCCAGTGCCGCCGCGGTACGCGTCTTGTTGTAGCGGTTCTCCTGCAGGGCGTGCTGGATGGCGGCGCGCTCGATCTCCTCTATGTACGAGGGCAGGGCGCTGGTGGCGGTGTCGCGCGGGTCGACGGTGCGCGGGTCGATGCCGGCGGCTGCGGCGCTGGCCTGCGGGGTGCGGGGCACCACCGACGCGGCGGCGCCCTGCGACTTCGGCAAGCACAGGTCGTCGGCGTCGAGGCATTCGCCCTCGGCCAGTGCCAGGGCGCGTTCGAGGATGTTCTCCAGTTCGCGCACGTTGCCGGGGAACGGGTAGCCCTGCAGTGCCTCGAGGGCGTCGTCGCACAGGCGCGGGGCGTCGCGGCCGAGGCCGGCGGCGAGGCGCTCGAGGATCTTCTGCGACAGGCCCGGCAGGTCTTCCAGCCGCTCGCGCAGCGGCGGCACGCGCAGTTCGATGACGTTGATGCGGTAGTAGAGGTCCTGGCGGAAGCGGCCGTCGGCCACCATCGGCGCGAGGTCCTTGTGGGTCGCCGAGAGGATGCGCACGTCCACCACGACTTCGGCATTCGCGCCGACCGGCTTGATCGACTTTTCCTGGATCGCGCGCAGCAGCTTGACCTGCATCGCCAGCGGCAGTTCGGCAACCTCGTCGAGGAACAGGGTGCCGCCGTCGGCGGTCTGGAACAGGCCGGGCTTGTCGGCGTGGGCGCCGGTGAAGCTGCCCTTCTTGTGGCCGAAGAACTCGCTCTCCATCAGCTCCGACGGGATCGCGCCGCAGTTGACCGGCACGAACGGCCCGGTGGCGCGGCCGCCCTCGGCGTGGATGGTGCGGGCGACCAGTTCCTTGCCGACGCCGGACTCGCCGGCGATGTAGACGGGGGCCTGGCTGCGGGCAACCTTGGCGATGGTCTGGCGCAGGCTGGTCATCGCCGGGGAGTCGCCGTACAGGCGCGAGGCGACGGTGTCGGCGGCGGTCTTGCTGCCGGCTTCGTTGAGCTCCAGCGCGTGGCGGACCAAGTCGCGCAGCACGGCCAGTTCGACCGGTTTGGCGACGAAGTCGAACGCGCCGGCCTTGAGCGCCTCGACCGCGGCCTCGACGTTGCCGAAGGCGGTGATCATGGCGACCGGGGTGTTGGGGTGCAACTGGGTGATCTCGGCGATCAGATCGATGCCCGAGCCGTCCGGCAGCCGCATGTCGGTCAGGCACAGGTCGTACTGGTTGCGCGACAGGTGGGCGCGCGCATCGGCCAGGCTCGACGCGGTGTCGCACCGCAAGCCCATCCGTCCCAATGTCATGACCAGCAACTCGCGGATGTCGCGCTCGTCGTCGACCACCAGTGCACTTCGTGTTTCAGCCATCCGACCCTCCGATATCCCGGCCATCTTAAAGCTTTTCGGGGTCACGGCTGCGGCCCTTGAGGGTCGAGCCCGCAAGGCGGATGCGGAAACAACTGCCGCCGGCCGGCAGCGGGACGTAGTCGAGCGAGGCCTGGTTGGCGCGGCACAGCTCGCGGGCGATATACAGGCCCAGGCCGGTGCCATGGCCGGAGGTGGTGAAGAACGGCCGGAACAGCTGCTGGGCGACCCGTTCGGCGATGCCGGGGCCGCGGTCGACCACGTCGACGATCGGCTGGTCGTGGTTGTCGAGGTGGACGTGGATGCCGACCCGGGCGGGCTCGCCGGGCATCCGGCCGTAGATCAATGCGTTGTGGACCAGCACGGTCAGCACCTGGTGCAACTGGCGCGGGTCGATCATGGTGGGGATGCGCGGCTGGCTGGCGGTGGCGCGCAGGCTGTCGTCCTCGAGCGGATGGCCGGCGCGGTAGTCGTCGACGAAGTGGCGGGTCAGGGCGACCAGTTCGACGTGCTCGGGCTTGGCCGGTTCGCGCCGGGCCAGGCCGAGCACGTTCTCGACGATGCCGTTCATGCGCACGCCCTGCTGGCGGATGATCTCCAGCAGGCGGCGGTCGGCGGTGGCGACGTCGTCGGACTCCTCCAGCAACTGCACCGCGTAGTTGATCGCCGCCAGCGGGTTGCGGATCTCGTGCGCGAGGCTGGCCGAGAACCGGCCCAGCGTGGCAAGGGTCATCGACTCGGCGCGGCGCGAGACCAGCGAGGTGTCGTCGAGGAACACCAGGGTCTGGTCGCTGCCGGCCAGCAGGCGGGTGAAGCGCGGCACGACCTCGGGCTGGTCGGAGGCGATCTGCAGCGGGGTCTCGTCGGCCTTGCCGTCCACCCGCCACGCGGTCAGGCGGCGGGCCAGCTCCGGCAGCGCGACGCCGATGTCGCGGTGGCCTTCGCCGGCGTCGCCCAGCAGCAGGATCGCGGCCTCGTTGGCCAGCCGCACCTGGTCGTGGCCGTCGACCAGCAGCACGCCGGTGCGCAGGCGCCGGATGATCAGTTCGTTGACCTCGGTCAGGTGCGCGGTCTCGACCCCGCGCCGCGCGGCCAGGTCGTGGCTGGCGCGCATCTGGCGGCCGAGGATGCTGGTCAGGGTGGCGATGGCGAGATAGCCGACCGAGAACATCAGCGGCTCGGCCAGCATCCGCGGGCTTTCGTCGACCGCGGTGCTCCAGAAGTACTCCACCATGATCCCGACGACGGCGGCCATCGCCGCGCCGAGGCCGTAGCGCGCCGGCAGCAGCAGCGCGGCGGCGCCGACGTTGAACATCAGCATCAGCGCGATGCCGGTGCCGGCGACCGGGATCGCGTGGATCGCCAGCAGGCCGAAGAACAGGTCGGTGGCGATGCCGGCCATCGCGTTGCCACGCAGCTCGCCGCGGCGCCCGAACAGGAACAGCAACGCCGACAGGAACAGGTAGGACAGCGCCACCGTCCGCGCCAGCAGGTCGTGCCGCGGCGGGCCGATCATGTCGGCGACCGGGCCGAACACCACCAGCACCAGCATCGACGCCTCGAGCAGCCGGTACAGCGTGTAGAAGTACAACTCCCGGCGCAGCGCGCTGTCGGCGTCGTCGACCTCGATGGCGGCGATGGCTGTCGGCAAAGCGATGTATCCCCGGTGTGTCCCCGCCCGAGTATAGGCGCGTCCCGGGCCACATTTTGCCCGGCCCGCCCCGATCGGCGACAATGCCCGGCCCCCTCGCGCCCGCGCCGTCCATCGGTCGCCTCCGCGTGGGATGTCTTCAACTCCCCTCGGATGACGCATGAATTTTCACGAATACCAGGCAAAGCAGCTCTTTGCCGACTACGGCATCGCGGTGCCGGCCGGGCGCATCGCGCGCACTCCCGAAGAAGCGGTCGAAGCGGCCAAGTCGATCCCCGGTGACCTCTGGGTGGTCAAGGCCCAGATCCACGCCGGTGGCCGCGGCAAGGCCGGCGGCGTCAAGCTGGCGAAGAACTTCGACGAGGTCCGGCAGTACGCCGCGGCGATGCTTGGCACGAAGATGGAGACCTACCAGTCGGCCGGCGTGGCACTGCCGATCGACACCGTGCTGATCTCCGAAGGCACCGACATCGACAAGGAACTGTACCTGTCGGTGCTGGTCGACCGTGGCACCCAGTCGATCACCTTCATCGCCTCGGCCGAGGGTGGCGTCGACATCGAGACCGTCGCCGCCGAGAACCCCGACGCGATCAAGACCATCAACGTCAACTACGTGCAGGGCCTGCAGCCGTACCAGTGCCGTGAGCTGGGCTTCTCGCTGGGCCTGACCGGCAAGCAGACCAACCAGCTGAGCAAGATCATGCTGGGCCTGTACAAGCTGTTCAACGAGAAGGACCTGGCGCTGGTGGAGTTGAACCCGCTGGCGATCCTGACCAACGGCAACCTCGCCGTGCTCGACGGCAAGGTCAATTCCGACGACAACGCCTCGTTCCGCCACGCCGATCTGGTTTCCATGCGCGACATCCGCCAGGAAGACGAGACCGAGGTCGCCGCGAGCCAGCACGACCTCAACTACGTGACGATGGACGGCAACATCGGCTGCATGGTCAACGGCGCCGGCCTGGCGATGGCGACCATGGACGTGATCAAGCTCAACGGCGGCGAGCCGGCGAACTTCCTCGACGTCGGCGGTGGTGCCACCAAGGAGCGCGTGACCGAGGCGTTCAAGCTGATCCTGTCGAGCGACAAGGTCGAGGCGATCTTCGTCAACATCTTCGGCGGCATCGTCCGCTGCGACATGATCGCCGAGGGCATCATCGCCGCGGTCAAGGAAGTCGACGTCAAGGTGCCGGTGATCGTGCGCCTGGCCGGCACCAACGTCGAAGCCGGCAAGGAACTGCTGAAGAATTCCGGCCTGGCGATCACGCCGGCCGACGACATCAACGATGGCGCCAAGAAGGCGGTTGCCGCCGTCTCGGGCAAGTGAGGCGGAGCTGACATGAGCGTTTTGATCAACAAGAACACCAAGGTGATCGTGCAGGGCTTCACCGGCACCCAGGGCACCTTCCACGCCGAGCAGATGCTCGACTACGGCACCAAGGTCGTGGGCGGCGTGACCCCGGGCAAGGGCGGCACCGAGCACCTCGGCCTGCCGGTCTTCAACACCGTCGCCGATGCGGTCGACGACACCGGCGCCGATGCGTCGGTGATCTACGTGCCGCCGGCGTTCGCGGCCGACGCGATCCTGGAAGCGGCCGACGCCGGCATCCGGGTCATCGTCTGCATCACCGAGGGCATCCCGGTGCTCGACATGCTGCGGGTCAACAACACCCTGCAGGGTTACGACGACGTGGTCCTGATCGGGCCGAACTGCCCCGGCGTGATCACCCCCGGCGAGTGCAAGATCGGCATCATGCCGGGCCACATCCACACCGTCGGCAAGGTCGGCATCGTGTCGCGCTCGGGCACCCTGACCTATGAAGCGGTCAAGCAGACCACCGACGCCGGCCTCGGCCAGTCGACCGTCATCGGTATTGGCGGCGACCCGATCCATGGCCTGGACTTCATCGACTGCCTGAAGCTGTTCCAGGACGACCCGCAGACCGAGGGCATCATCATGGTCGGCGAGATCGGCGGTTCGGCCGAAGAGGAAGCGTCGGAGTTCATCGCCGAGTACGTGACCAAGCCGGTGGTCGGCTTCATCGCGGGTGCCAGTGCCCCCAAGGGCAAGCGCATGGGCCACGCCGGCGCGATCGCGTCGGGCGGGCAGGGCACCGCCGAAGGCAAGTTCGCCGCGATGGAGAAGGCCGGCGTGACCACGGTGAAGTCGCCCGGCGACCTCGGCGTGGCGATCGCGAAGCGGCTGGCGAAGTAAGCCCGCTGCAGCGTCGTGAAAAAGGCCACCTCCGGGTGGCCTTTTTCGTTGTGGCGTCCACGGCCGGTGCCTTCACGGGGCGCGCCGTACCGTGGGCATTCTGGAACAATGTCCGCTCGGAACCCAAAAGACACCGCCATGAGCCAGCCCATCCGCATCGCCCTTGCCCAGTTCGATTTTCCGGTCGGCGCCGTGTTCGACAATGCCGAGCGGATCATCGAGTTCATTGCCGAGGCGCGTGACGAGTGTGGTGCCGATCTGGTGCTGTTTCCCGAGCTTGCGCTCAGCGGCTATCCGCCGGAGGACTTGTTGTTGCGGCCGGGATTCCTGCACGACTGCCACCGGGCGATGGAGCGCGTCGCCGCGGCCGCCACCGGCATCACCGCCATTGTTGGTTGGCCGGAGTCGCATGGCCCGGTGGTCTACAACGCGGCCAGCATCCTGCGCGACGGGCGGATCGAGCGGACCTACCGCAAGCGCGAGTTGCCCAACTACGCGGTGTTCGACGAGCGCCGCTACTTCGTGGTCGATCCCGATGGTGGCGATTGCGTGTTCGAGGTCAACGGCGTGCGCTGCGGGGTGCTGGTCTGCGAGGACATGTGGTTCGCCGAGCCGCTGCACACCACGGTGGAGGCCGGCGCCGAGCTGATCCTGTCGATCAACGCCTCGCCGTTCGAGCGTGACAAGCACGCGCGCCGCGATGCGCTGCTGGAGGATGCGACGCGCCGGTTCGGCGTATCGATCGCCTACGTCAATTGCGTTGGCGGGCAGGATGCGGTGGTGTTCGATGGCGGCTCGCTGGTGGCCGACGGCGACGGCACCGTGCGCCCGGCTGCGGCGGCGTTCACCGAACAGATGCTGGTGGTCGACTTCGATCCGGAGACGCGTGGCTTCCGCGCGGTGGAGTGGATGGAGGACGGCGACGAGAGCCGGGATGCGCTGGCCTGGCGCGCGGTGGTGCGCGGCACCCGCGACTATGCGCTCAAGAACGGTTTCAGGAAGGCGTGGCTGGGGTTGTCGGGCGGGCTGGATTCGGCGGTTTGCCTGGCGATCGCGGTCGATGCACTGGGTGCGGAAAACATCACCGCGGTGGCGATGCCGTCGCGCTATACCGCAGCCATGTCCAACGACCTCGCCGCCGAGCAGTGCGCCGAGCAGGGCGTGCGGTTGCTGACGCTGCCGATCGAGAAGCCGTTCCAGGGCTACCTCGACACCCTCGCCGAACTGTTCGAGGGCGAACCGGTCGACACCACCGAGGAGAACCTGCAGTCGCGCACCCGCGGCGCGATGCTGATGGCGCTGACCAACAAGTTCCACGGCCTGCTGCTGACCACCGGCAACAAGAGCGAGTACGCGGTTGGTTACGCGACGATCTACGGCGACATGGCCGGCGGCTATGCGCCGCTGAAGGACCTGTACAAGACCGAAGTCTACGAGCTCGCGCGCTGGCGCAACACGGTCGGCGACCCGGTGATCCCGGTCGGCGTGATCGAGCGGCCGCCGTCGGCAGAACTGCGCGCCGACCAGAAGGACCAGGACTCGTTGCCGCCGTACGACGTGCTCGACGCGATCCTGGCGCGTTACATCGACCTGGAGCAGTCGCGCGAGGAGATCACCGCCGCCGGCTTCGCGGCCGACACCGTCGACCGGGTGCTGCACCTGGTACGGATCAGCGAGTGGAAGCGGCACCAGGCCGCGCCGGGGCCGAAGGTGTCGCGGCGGGCATTCGGCCGCGAGCGCCGGTACCCGATCAGCAACGGGTACAAGGGCTAGGGAGGGTTTGTAGTAGCGGCTTTAGCCGCGATCGGGAGTGGGCATGGCCACACGATTCCCGATCGCGGCTAAAGCCGCTACTACAACGGCATCGGATCGACGGGCAAAAAAAACGCCGCCCGGAGGCGGCGTCTTTTATCTGGTCCGAATGATCGGCTACTCGTCGTTATCCAGCGCCGACTTGTCGCCCGCGAACGGGTTGAGCTTGCGGAAGATGGTCGGGTAGTCCGGCCAGTCGCCGGAGAGGAAGGGGTGGTCCGGCTCGTTCTGTTCCAGCACGCGGCGGGCGTCGGCGGCGAGCTGCTCGTTGCCCAGTCCGTCGTAGGCTGCCGCCATGGTGGCGACGGCATCGTTCTGGTACTGGCTCTGCGGGTAGGTTTCCAGCAGGTAGGTTGCGCGGTCGGCGGCGGCGACGTAGGCGGTGCGGCGCAGGTAGTACAGCGCGGTTTCCAGTTCGTGGCGGGCGAACAGGTCGCGCAGCGTCGCCATCCGCAGGCGCGCGTCGGCGGCATAGCGGCTGTTGGGGTAGCGGTCGGTCACGATCGCGAAGTCGTTGTAGGCCTGCATCGGCGTGGCCAGGTCGCGGCGACTGGCGTCCAGGTGCCAGACCTTCTGCAGGAATACGGTGTCGCGGCTGGAGTTCACCAGCCCGCGCAGGTAGTACATGTACGACGCCATGCGGTGGGTCGGGTAGGTGCGCAGGAAGCGGTCGATGCTGCTGATCGCCTCCTCGTGCTTGCCCGACTTGTACTGCGCGTAGGCGGTCTCGACCAGCGCCTGCTCGGTGTAGGGACCGTAGGGGTACTGCGCCACGAGCCGCTTGAAGGTGGTGGCGGCGTCGGCCCAGTTGCCGCGGGTCATCGAGGTGTGGGCCTTGTCGTACAGCTCCTCGACCGGCACCCCCTCGTTGGCGTCCTCGTCCTTGAACATCTTGCCAAAGCGGGCGCAGCCGCTGGCGAAGAGGGCGAGGGTCAGCAGCAGGATGACGGTGCGCGCGACAGGGTGCCGCGGGGCGAAGCGATGGGTCATGGTCGAAGTCAACGGGCGCCGGGGGCACGAAGCGCCGATAATAGCAGTCCCACGCCCCGCGCCCTTAACCGCGCCCCATTGGCGTCCAGACCCCCAAAGCCCCCATGACCGAACCCGCCGTCGACCTCCACGCCGTGATTCCCGAGACCGCCGCCGGTCGCCGCTTCGATGCGGTGCTGGCCGAGCTGTTCCCGGACTACTCGCGCTCCCGGCTGTCGGCCTGGATCAAGTCCGGCGACGCTTTGCTGGATGGCCAGCAGGTGCGCCCGCGCGACCCGGTCCGCGGCGGCGAGGCGGTCAGCCTGAGCGTGGTGCTGGACGTGCAGACCCGTTCGGAGCCGGAGGATATCGCGTTGGACGTGCTGTTCGAGGACGAGCACGTGATCGTGATCGACAAGCCGGCCGGGCTGGTGGTGCATCCCGGCGCGGGCAACCCGACCGGCACCCTGGTCAACGCCCTGCTGCATCGCGACCCGGACCTGAACGCGCTGCCGCGCGCCGGCATCGTGCACAGGCTCGACAAGGACACGTCGGGAGTCATGGTGGTCGCCCGCACGCTGGTCGCCCACACCGCCCTGGTCGCCCAGTTGTCGGCGCGCGACGTGCACCGGCAGTACCTGGCGGTGGTGTCCGGGGCGCTGGTGTCGGGCGGTACCGCCAACGCCGCGATCGACCGCCACCCGCGCGACCGCATCCGCATGGCGGTGCGCGAGGACGGCCGCGACGCGATCACCCACTACCGCCTGCGCGAGCGCTTCCGCGCCCACACCCTGCTGGAATGCCGGCTCGAAACCGGCCGCACCCACCAGATCCGCGTCCACATGGCGCACCTGAAGCATCCGATCATCGGCGACAGGTTGTACGGCGGATCGTTGAAGCTTCCGCGCGGCGCGACCGACGAACTGGTCGCCGCGTTGCGCGGATTCAAGCGGCAGGCGCTGCACGCGGAGACGCTGGAGTTCATGCACCCGGCCAGCGGCGAGCCGGTGCGCTGCAGCGCACCGATGCCGGCCGACATGCAGGCATTGGTGAAGGCGCTGCAGGACGACAGCCGCGCGTTCGCGGAACGGAATCGCTGACGATGGCACCCGCGCTGCTGCCGGCCGACTGGCCCGCGCCGCGCGGGGTACATGGTTTCACCACCCTGCGGCACGGTGCCGGGGTGTCGGAGGCGCCGTTCGACCACTTCAACATGGGCTCGCGCTGCGGTGACGCGGCCGAAGCGGTGGCGCGCAACCGGGCGGAGCTGGTCGAGGTCGGCGGATTGCCGTCGGCGCCGGTGTGGCTGCGGCAGGTGCATGGGACCGGGGTGTTTCGCGCTGGCGCGCGCCCTCATCCGCCCTTCGGGCACCTTCTCCCGCAAGCGGGAGAAGGGAAAGCAGTGCTCCCTCTCCCGCTTGCGGGAGAGGGTCGGGGTGGGGGCGCGAGCGGCAGCGAGCCGGAAGCCGATGCAGCAGTCACTTCCACTCCCGGCACCGTCCTCGCCATCCTCACCGCCGACTGCCTGCCGGTGCTGTTCTGTGCCGACGACGGAAGCGAAGTCGGCGCCGCGCATGCGGGCTGGCGTGGGTTGGCGGCCGGTGTGCTCGAAGCCACGGTGGCCGCGATGCGGACCCCGCCGGAGCGGCTGTTGGCGTGGCTCGGCCCGGCGGCGGGACCCGCGAGTTACGAGGTCGGAGTCGAGGTCTACGACGGCTTCGTCGCGCAGGACTGGTCCGCCGGCAGCGCATTCACCAGCACCCGGCCGCACCATTGGCGGGTCGACCTGTACGCGCTCGCGCGACGGTGGCTGGAACGCGCCGGGATCGGCGCCGGCAACGTCCACGGCGGCGGGCTGGACACGATCGGCGATCCCGGCCGGTTCTACTCGCACCGCCGCGACCAGCGCACCGGACGGATGGCGAGCGTGATCTGGATCGATCCCGCGGGGTAACCGGCATTCACCACCACGGACTCACGGGCTCTTGTAGGAGCGGCTTCAGCCGCGATCGGAGGGTCGTTCGCCCGCACCGGCTCCCGATCGCGGCTGAAGCCGCTCCTACAGGGGGTTCGAGGCGGACCTGCGGCTTACGCGGCGCGCAACGCGTCCAGGTAACCGCGCCGCCAGGCGGTGATGTCGTGTTTGCGCAGCCGCTCCATCATCGGTTGCCAGCGGTCGCGGCGTTCACGCGGTGACATCCCGGCGGCGCGGGCGATCGCGGCGGCGACGCCGTCGAGGTCGTAGGGGTTGACCAGCAGCGCACCCTCCAGCTCGCGGGCGGCGCCGGCGAAGGTCGACAGCACCAGCACGCCGGGGTCGTCGGGGTCCTGCGCGGCCACGTACTCCTTGGCGACCAGGTTCATGCCGTCGCGCAGCGGGGTCACCAGGCCGATCCCGGCGAGCCGGTAGAAGCCGGTCAGCGAGGCATGCGGGAAGTTGCGGTTGACGTAGCGCATCGGCGTCCACTCGGGCTCGGCATGGCCGCCGTTGATGTGGCCCGAGAGCCGCTCCAGCTCGCTGCGCAGGCTCTGGTACTCGAGCACATCGCCGCGCGACACCGGCGCGATCTGCAGGAACGTCAGCTTGCCGAGCTGGTCCGGGTATTGCTGCAGGAAGCGCTCGAACGCGCGGAAGCGCTCGGGCAGGCCCTTGGAGTAGTCGAGCCGGTCGACGCCGATCGCCAGCGCGCGGCCGGACAGGCTGCGTGCCAGCCGCTGGAAGCTGGGCTTGCCGACCGCCGCAGCGGCTTGTTGCTCGATGTGGCCGGTGTCGATGCTTATCGGGAAGGCACCGGCGCGCAACAGCCGCCCACCGGCCGTTTCCAGCACCCCGCTCTCGATCACCTGGCCGCGGCCGAACAGGCGCACGTAGTCCTGGAAGCGCTCCAGGTCGCGCTCGGTCTGGAAGCCGATCAGATCGTACGCCGACAGCCCTTCGAACAGCCGCTTGTGGTGCGGCAGCGCCGCCAGCAGGTCCGACGACGGCATCGGTACGTGCAGGAAGAAGCCGAGCTTGCAGCGCACCCCGTGTTCGCGCAGCAGCGCCGCCAGCGGGATCAGGTGGTAGTCGTGGATCCAGACGATGTCGTCCTCGCGCAGCAGCGGCGCGAGCTTCTCGGCGAACAGCGCGTTGACCCGGCGGTAGGCGGCGTAGGTCTCGCGGCTGTAGTCGACCAGGTCGACCCGGAAGTGCAGCAGCGGCCACAGCGTGCGGTTGGCGAAGCCGTTGTAGTAGTCGTCGTGGTCGCGCTGGGAGAGGTCGAGGGTGGCGTAGTCGATGTCGCCGCGGCTCTCTTCATGCAACTCGCCCGATTGCCCGGGCGCGATCCGGCCGCTCCAGCCGAACCACAGGCCCCCGGTCTCGTCGAGCGCCGCCTGCAACGCCACCGCCAGCCCCCCGGACTGCGGCTGGTCGGGCAGGGCGACGCGGTTGGAGACCACCACCAGCCGGCTCATGTCGCCTCCTGCCACGAGCGGCTCAGGCGCATCGCGGCGATGATCAGGCCGACGTGCGAGTAGGTCTGCGGGAAGTTGCCCCAGGCCTCGCCGTCCTCGAACGCGAGGTCCTCCGACAGCAGCCCGAGCGGGTTGCGCCGCTGCAGCACGGCCTCGAACAGCTCGCGCGCCTCGTCGATCCGGCCGATCGCGGCGAGCGCGTCGATGTACCAGAACGTGCAGATGGTGAAGCTGGTCTCCGGCACGCCGAAGTCGTCCGGCGCGATGTAGCGGAACAGTCCGTGGCCGCGTTTCAGGTCGCGGCCGATCGCCTCGACCGTGCCGACGAAGCGCGGGTCGTCGGCCTTGATGAAACCGAAGTCGGCCAGCAGCAACAGCGAGGCGTCGAGACGCTCGCCGCCGAACGTGTCGACGAAATGGCCAAGTCCGGCATCGAAACCCTCTTTGATGATCCGCGCATGGATCACGTCGGCGCGTTCGCGCCAGTACCGCACGCGCCCGGGCAGGCGCAGGTGCACGGCGATCCGCGCCAGCCGGTCGCAGGCCGCCCAGCACATCACGCTGGAGTAGGTGTGCACCTCGGCGCGGCCGCGGAACTCCCACAGGCCGGCGTCGGGCTGGTCGTGCAATGCGAAGGCGCGCTCGCCCAACGGTTCCAGCCGTTCGAACATCGCCGCATCGCCCGGGTGCTCCAGCCGCAGGTCGAAGAACAGCTGGGTCGAGGCGAGCACCACGCTGCCATAGACGTCGTGCTGCTTCTGCAGCCAGGCCAGGTTGCCACGCCGCACCGGCCCCATGCCGCGGTAGCCGGCGAGGCTGTCGACCTCGTCCTCGGCCAGCTCGGCCTCGAAGCCGATGCCGTACAGCGGCTGCAGTTCCACGTCCTCGGTGCTTGCGATGTTGAACACGTAGCCCAGGTAGCTTTCCATCGTCCGGGTCGCGCCGAGCCGGTTGAGCGCGCGCACCACGAACGCCGCGTCGCGCAGCCAGCAATAGCGGTAGTCCCAGTTGCGCTCGCTGTGTGCGGCCTCGGGGATCGAGGTGGTCATCGCCGCGACCACCGCGCCGGTCTCCTCGTACTGGCACAGCTTGAGGGTGATCGCGCTGCGGATCACCGCCTCCTGCCAGTCAAGCGGGATCGACAGCGAGCGCACCCAGTCGCGCCAGTAGCCGACGGTGCGTTGCTGGGCGCCGTGGACGAAATCGGCGACCGGCTGGGTCAGGGTTTCGTCGGGACCGAGCACGAGGTGCAGGTCGCGCTCGAGCACGAACGGGCGCTGCTCGCGCACCAGTCGCACCGGCGCGTCGGTGGTCAGGCGCAGGGTGAAGCCGGGCACCAGGTAGCGGATGTGGTTGCTGCCCCAGGTCGTCTCCGGTTGCAGCGCGCCGTAGTCGCCCAGCGGTCGCAGCCGGACCCGGATGCGCGGACTGCCGGCCAGGGGTCGCAGGTGGCGGGCCAGCATCACCGGCCGGTAGAAGCGGTCGTACTGGCGCCAGCGCGGGGCGAAGTCGGTGACCTCCACGGCGGCGCCATGGCGGTCGCGCAGTATCGTGCGCAGTACCGCGGTGTTGGGCAGGTAGTGCTGCTCGGCGCTGGCGAGGTCCTCCAGCTCGATCGCGAAGTCGCCGCCGGGGTGGGCGGTTGGCTGCAGCAACGCACAGAAGGCGGGATCGCCATCGAACGCCGGCACGCAGCCCCAGACCACGCGTGCGTGTGCATCGATCAGCGCGGCGAAGCCGCCGTTGCCGACCATCCCGAGGTCGAGCGCCTGGTTGCCGGGCGCCGGCTTCATGGTGCCGACATGCGCAGCCACGCCATCACCGCGGCGATGTCCGGCAGGCGATGGCGCGCGAGGCTGGGCTGGCGGTCGCCGACCAGCACCGCCAGTCCACCGTGCCGGAGCACGACTTCGAAACCGTGTTCGTCGGTGAGGTCGTCGCCGACGAATACCGGCAGGCGGCCGGCGAACGGCGGCTCGTCCAGCAAGGCCGCGATCGCGTCGCCCTTGTCGGTGCCGACCGGGCGCACTTCGATCACGCCGTCGCCGGCCTGCAGGCGGTAGTCGTGCAGCCATGGCAGCGCCGTCTCGGCGAGGTCGCGCAGGGGCTGTTCGGCATCCGGGTTGCCACGCCAGTGCAGCGCGATGGTCGAGTCCTTGTCTTCCACCAGCGCGCCGGGGAAACGTTCGCTGACGAGCTCGGCCTTGCGCTGCAGGATGGCCAGCAGCGAGGGCGGGGTCGGCGGATCGATGTGGTTGTCGGCGTGGCGGCGCTCCAGTCCGTGCAGTCCGGCGGTGGGCAGGCGCAGCGGCGTGAACAACTGGTCGAGCTGCGCCAGCCGGCGTCCACTGACCAGGGCCAGTGCGCCATCGAGGCGTCGCTGCAGCGATGCCAGCATGTCGACCAGCCCCGGTGGCACGCGCACCAGCTCGGGCGACTCGGCGAACTCGAGCAGCGTGCCATCGACATCCAGGAACAGTGCCCAGTCGTCGGCGATCGCCGGGGGTGGCGGCAGATGGGCGGGGGCATCCATGCACGCGATTGTGAGCACGGGAGTGTAAGCATCGGGTGCACGCGGTTGGCCGGGAACTTGAACCACGGCGCCGCAGCCCGCATTCCCGGGACATCGCGGCGTTGCGCCGCCCCGAATCGAGGAACCCACCATGCGAATGGACAAGCTCACCTCGCGCTTCCAGCAGGCGCTCGCCGACGCACAGTCGCTTGCGGTCGGGCGCGACCACAGCGTGATCGAGCCGGCCCACCTGATGACCGCGCTCATCGACCAGTCCGGCGGCAGCACCCGCCCGCTGCTGTCGCAGGCCGGGGTCAACGTGCCGCTGCTGCGCGAACGGCTCGGCGAGGCGCTGGAGAAGCTGCCGAAGGTCAGCGGGCAGGCCGGCAACGTCAGCGTCGGCAATGACCTGGCGCGGCTGCTCAACGTCACCGACAAGCTCGCGCAGCAGCGCGGCGATGCGTTCATCGCGTCGGAACTGTTCGTGCTGGCCGCGCTCGACGACGGTGGCGAGTTGGGACGCGCGCTGAAGGCTGCCGGCGCCGACAAGGTGCGCATCGAGGCGGCGATCGACAAGGTCCGCGGCGGCGAGAGCGTGCAGTCGGAGAACGCCGAGGACCAGCGCCAGGCGCTGGAGAAGTTCACCATCGACATGACCGCGCGCGCGGAGTCGGGAAAGCTCGACCCGGTGATCGGCCGCGACGAGGAGATCCGCCGCACCATCCAGGTGCTGCAGCGCCGGACCAAGAACAACCCGGTGCTGATCGGCGAGCCGGGCGTCGGCAAGACCGCGATCGTCGAAGGGCTGGCCCAGCGCATCATCAACAACGAGGTGCCCGAGGGGTTGCGTGGCAAGCGACTGCTGTCGCTGGACATGGGCGCACTGATTGCAGGCGCCAAGTTCCGCGGCGAGTTCGAGGAGCGCCTGAAGGGCGTGCTCAATGACCTGTCGAAGAACGAGGGGCAGATCATCCTGTTCATCGACGAGCTGCACACGATGGTTGGTGCGGGAAAAGCCGAGGGTTCGATGGACGCGGGCAACATGCTCAAGCCGGCGCTGGCGCGTGGCGAGTTGCACTGCATCGGCGCGACCACGCTGGACGAATACCGCAAGTACGTCGAGAAGGACGCCGCGCTGGAGCGCCGGTTCCAGAAGGTGTTCGTCGGCGAGCCCAGCGTGGAGGACACCATCGCGATCCTGCGCGGGCTCAAGGAGAAGTACGCCGTGCACCACGGCGTCGAGATCACCGACCCGGCAATCGTCGCCGCGGCCACGCTCAGCCACCGCTACATCGCCGACCGCCAGCTGCCCGACAAGGCGATCGACCTGATGGACGAGGCGGCTTCGCGCATCCGCATGGAGATCGACTCCAAGCCCGAGGAGCTGGACCGCAAGGAACGCCGCCTGATCCAGCTGAAGATCCAGCGCGAGGCGCTGAAGAAGGAGAAGGACGCCGAGAGCAGGCAGCGGCTGGCGGACCTGGAGTCCGAGATCGACACCTTGGAACGCGAGTTCAACGACCTCGAGGAGATCTGGAAGGCCGAGAAAGCGACCTTGCAGGGCGCGACGAAGATCAAGGAGCAGATCGAAGCCGCCAGGCTCGAACTCGAGGCCGCGCAGCGCCGGCAGGACTACGCGCGCATGAGCGAGTTGCAGTACGGGCGAATCCCCGAACTGGAGCAACAGCTCAAGGCTGCGCAGGAAGCGGAGACCAAGGGTTTCACCCTGCTGCAGGACCGCGTGACCGCCGAGGAGATCGCCGAGGTGGTCGCGCGCTGGACCGGTATCCCGGTGTCGAAGATGCTCGAGGGCGAGCGCGAGAAGCTGCTGCAGATGGAGCAGCACCTGCATTCGCGCGTGGTCGGCCAGGACGAGGCGATCAGGGTCGTGTCCGATGCGGTGCGGCGTTCACGCGCCGGGTTGAGCGATCCGGACCGGCCGTCGGGCTCGTTCCTGTTCCTCGGCCCCACCGGCGTCGGCAAGACCGAGCTGTGCAAGGCATTGGCCGAGTTCCTGTTCGACAGCACCGACGCGATGATCCGCATCGACATGAGCGAGTTCATGGAGAAGCACGCGGTCAGCCGGCTGGTCGGCGCGCCCCCGGGCTACGTCGGCTACGAGGAGGGCGGCTACCTGACCGAGGCCGTGCGGCGGCGGCCGTACAGCGTGATCCTGCTCGACGAGGTCGAGAAGGCGCACCCGGATGTGTTCAACATCCTGCTGCAGGTGCTCGACGATGGCCGGCTGACCGATGGCCAGGGCCGTACGGTCGACTTCCGCAACACCGTGATCGTCATGACGTCCAACCTCGGCAGCCAGATGATCCAGGACATGGACGGCGATGACACACCCGAGAGTTACACCCAGATGAAAGCCGCCGTGATGGGCGTGGTGCAGGGCCATTTCCGCCCCGAGTTCATCAACCGGCTCGACGACATCGTCGTGTTCCACCCGCTCGACAAGGCACAGATCCGGGAGATCGCGAAGATCCAGATGAGCGGGCTGGAGCGGCGACTGACCGAGCGCGGGCTGAAGCTGGAGCTGTCCGACGCGGCGCTGACGCTGCTCGGCAATGTCGGTTTCGACCCGGTGTACGGCGCGCGGCCGCTCAAGCGCGCGATCCAGCAGCAACTGGAGAACCCGCTGGCGCAGAAGATCCTGTCGGGCGAGTTCGGCAGCGGCGACACCATCCAGGTCGACGCGGAAGATGGCACGCTGGTGTTCCGCAAGGGCTGACACAGCCGATGCGGGTACCCCCGGGCTCCTGTAGGAGCGGCTTCAGCCGCGATCTGGAGTCGGACGGGCGATCCACCATCCGATCGCGGCTGAAGCCGCTCCTACAAAAGCAGGTGCCTGCGTTTGCCTCAAGCCACCGCCGGCGGCAGGTGATGGTCGCCACGATACGGCGGCGTCGCCATCACCATTTCGGCCAGGCTGTGCGCCAGTTCGCGCTCGGCCATGACCGCGGCGTCGGCGCCGTGCTCTAGCAGGTGCTTGACCTCGGCGTCGGAGTGGGCGCGGGCGACGATCGTCAGCGACGGGTTGACCTCGCGCAATTTGGCGATCACCTCGCCGGCCTCCAGCGTGTTCGGGATCGCCAGCATCGCGGTGTGCGCGGTCTCGGGCCGGGCTTCGGCCAGCACCCGCTCGTTGACCGCGTTGCCGCGGATCGCCGGGATGCCGGCGGCGCGCGCGCGGTCGATCAGCAGTTCCTCGTCATCGACCACCACCAGCGGGATGCCGCGGTCGTGCAGCAGCCGGCCCAGTTCGCTGCCGACGCGGCCGAAGCCGACCAGGATCACGTGATCGCGCAGGTCCGGCGGGATCGGCGGCTGCGCGGTGTGGACCACCGCGTCGGGTTGCCGGGCGCGCTTTTCGCGGCGGTCGAGCCAGGCGAACAGCAGCGGGTTGGTGATGATCGACAGCAACGCGCCGGCCAGGATCAGGTCCTGGCCTTCCTGTGGCAGCACGTCCAGCGCCAGCCCAAGGCCGGCGAGGATGAAGGAAAACTCGCCGATCTGCGCCAAGCTGGCGGAGATCAGCAGCGCGGAGCCCTTGGGTTTGCCCAATAGCCGCATGATCACGTAGGCGGCGATCGACTTGCCGAGCACGATGATCAGGAACGTCGCCAGCACCTCGGTCGGGTGCTCCAGCAGGATCATCGGGTCGAACAGCATGCCGACCGACACGAAGAACAGCACCGCGAACGCATCGCGCAATGGCAGCGTCTCGCTGGCCGCCTGGTGGCTGAACTCCGATTCGTTGAGCAGCATGCCGGCGAAGAACGCACCCAGCGCGAACGACACCCCGAACAGCGCCGCTGACCCGAATGCCACGCCCAGCGCGATTGCCAGCACGCACAGGGTGAACAACTCGCGGGATCCGGTGCCGGCGACGCGCTCCAGGATCCACGGAATCACCCGGCTGCCGACCACCAGCATCAGCACCATGAACGCACCGACCTTGAGGAAGGTGCCGAACAGCGCGGTCAATACGGAGGTCGCGTCGGTCGCTTCGCCATTGAGCAGCCCCGCCATTGCCGGCAGCAGCACCAGCGCCAGTACGCAGGCAATGTCCTCGACGATCAGCCAGCCGACCGCGACCCGGCCGCGCTGGGTCTCCACCAGTCGGCGGTCCTCCAGCGCCCGCAACAGCACCACCGTGCTCGCGCACGACAGCGACAGGCCGAACACGAAGCCGGCGCCATGCGACCAGCCCAGCCATCGCGCAAGGCCCCAGCCCAGCAACGTCGCCACGGTGATCTGGGCGATCGCGCCGGGCAGGGCGATGCTCTTGACCGACATCAGGTCGCGCCAGGAGAAGTGCAGGCCGACGCCGAACATCAGCAGGATCACGCCGATCTCGGCCAGCTGCGGCGCCAGCTCCATGTCCCCGACGAAGCCCGGAGTGAAAGGCCCCGCCACGATCCCCGCCACCAGATAACCCACCAGCGGCGACAGCTTCAGCCGCTGCGCCAGCGCGCCGAAAATGAACGCGAGCACGAAGCCCGCGACGAGGATGGTGATCAGGGACGTTTCGTGCGGCATCGGCAATCCATTGAATTCGACCTCCCAGAATGTGGGGCGCCCCGGCCGTATGCAAGCACGGCGTCGGGGGTACAGGCTCGCACACGTACAATGACGGCATGATTGCCTTCAAAGATTTCGCCCTGCGGCGCGGCGAACGCCTGCTCCTGTCCAACGTCGACCTGGTTTTGCAGACCGGCTGGCGGGTGGGGGTGATCGGCCGCAACGGCACCGGCAAGTCCTCGCTGTTCGCCGCGGTGCAGGGCCAGCTGGAGGCCGACAAGGGCGACCTGGGGATTCCCAACAAGGTGCGCATCGCCAGCGTCGCGCAGGAAACCCCGTCGCTGCCGGACCCGGCGCTGGACTTCGTGCTGTCGGGCGACGCCGCGGTGCACGCGGCGATCCAGGCCGAGGCCAACGCCTTCGCCAACGAGGACTGGGAGGCCGTCGCCGAGGCCCACCATCGGCTGGAAGAGCTCAACGGCTACGACGCCAGCGCCCGCGCCGGCAAGTTGTTGCACGGTCTGGGTTTCGCCGCCGACACCCACCAGCGTGCGGTCAGCAGCTTCTCCGGCGGGTGGCGGGTGCGGCTCAACCTGGCCCGGGCGCTGATGACACCATCGGACCTGCTGCTGCTCGACGAGCCGACCAACCACCTCGACCTCGACGCGGTGCTGTGGCTGGAGCAGTGGTTGCTGAAATACCCCGGCACCCTGATGCTGATCTCGCACGACCGCGAGTTCCTCGACGAGGTCACCACCCACACGCTGCACCTGCACGACGGCAAGGCCAAGGTCTACACCGGCGACTACACCGCGTTTGAAAGGCAGCGCGAGGAACAACTGCGCCTGCAGCAGATCACCCACGAGAAGGCGCAGGCCGAGCGCGCCCACCTGCAGAGCTTCATCGACCGCTTCAGTGCCAGCGCGGCCAAGGCCAAGCAGGCGCAGTCGCGGGTCAAGCGGCTGGCCAAGATGCAGGGCACCGAAGCGGTGCGGGTCGAGCGCGCGCTGCGGATCGAGTTTCCGGCGCCGGCGAAGTTGCCGCATGCGCTGCTGCGGCTGGAGCACGCCGATTGCGGTTATGCCGCGGCAGAACCTGTAGGAGGGGCTTCAGCCCCGAACCAGAATGGTCAGCCCACGCAACATCCGATCGCGGCTGAAGCCGCTCCTACAAAGGCGGGGGAGACCACGATCCTGCACGACGTCGGCTTCATCCTCGAAGCCGGCGACCGCGTCGCGCTGCTCGGCCCCAACGGCGCCGGCAAGTCGACCCTGGTCAAGTCGCTGGTCGGCGAGCTGCCGCTGCTGTCGGGCGAACGCGGCGGCCACCCCGACCTGCGGATCGGCTACTTCGCCCAGCACACGGTCGAATCGCTGCGCGCCGGCACCAGCGCGATCGACCACCTCGCCGACATCGCGCCGGGGGTGGCGACCCAGCAGCTGCGCGACTTCCTCGGCAAGTGGAACTTCCCCGGCGACCGCGCGTTCGAGTCGGTCGACGTGTTCTCCGGCGGCGAGCGCGCGCGACTGGCGCTGGCGCTGATTGCGTGGCGCAAGCCCAACGTGCTGCTGCTCGACGAGCCGACCAACCACCTCGACCTCGACATGCGCGAGGCGCTGGCCGAGGCACTGGCGAGCTTCGACGGGGCGATCGTGCTGGTCAGCCACGACCGGCACCTGATCGGCCTGGTCTGCGACAGCTTCTGGCGCGTCGCCGATGGCGTGGCGCAACCGTTCGACGGCGACCTCGATGCGTATGCCAGCTGGCTGCGTTCGCGCGACAACTCCAACGACGGCAAGGGCCGCGCGAGCGCCAAGTCGGTCGAAGCCGCGCCTGCTGTCGCGGCGCCCAAGCCCAAACGCGGCAAGGCCAATCCGCACAAGCTGGCGAAACTGGAGGCGCGGGTGGAGGAACTGACCGCGCAACGGGCGGTGATCGAGACCCAACTGGCCGACCCGTCGATCTACGCTGACGGCGGCGCCCGCGTTGCCGACCTCGGCAAACAGCAGGCGCAACTGGCCGCCGAGCTGGAGCAGGCCGAAGCAGAGTTGCTGGCATTGTACGAGGCCGACGCGGCCTAGCCTGCACCGGCCGATGCCTTTGTAGGAGCGGCTTTAGCCGCGATCTGGAATCGGCGCGGGCGAACGATTGGCAGATCGCGGCTAAAGCCGCTCCTACAAGAGCCCGCCAGAGCGCGCGGACAGGAGCAAGCGACAGGGGCACGCGGCCCCGGATGGCCGTCCCGCCGCCGCCTCAATCGCGCAGGAAATACTCCACCGTCGTCACCACCCGCACGCGCTTGACCTGCGGGCTGCTCTGGTCGCGGTCGCTGATGCTGACCACGCCCTGGTTGGCGCTGCGGATGCCGCCCAGGCGCGAGTCGGAGTCCTTGGCGAACTGCACCGCCGAGTCGCGCGCGGCGGCGGTGGCTTCGGCGATCAGTGCCGGCTTGATGTCGTTGAGCTTGGTGTAGTCGAAGTCCGGGGCGCTGCCTTCGCCGATCATCACGCCCTGCGCGACCAGCTCGCCACTGCGGCGCAGCACGCTGAGCGCCTTGGCCACGTCGGTGGTGCGCAGGCTGACCGTGGTCGAGTAGCGGTAGCGCTCCGGCGGACGGCTGTCGCCATAGGCATAGGCCCAGCGGTCCTCCAGCCGCGGCGGCGAGACCACGATGTCGTCGGGCTTGAAGCCCGCGTCGACGAAGAACTTGCGGATCGCCGCGGTGTTGGTGTCGAGCTGCCGTTGCACCTGCGCCAGGTCGTTGCCGCCGACGGTGTGCGGCAGCGGCCAGACCACCCGGTCGGCCTCGACGATCTTCTCGGCCGAGCCCTTGACGGTGACGTAGCGGTCGGCGGTCTTCAGCCGCGCCATGCCCTGCGCGGCGAACCAGCCGGCGAGCGCGAAACCGGCCGCGAGCAGCACGGCGGAAACCAGGAGGGTGACGCTGGGGCGGCGGTTGTCGGGCATCGGGCGGTTCCTCGCGGGCGGGGTGTCAACGGCAGCGTATCGCGTGTCCATGAAGACCGCATGTACCGGCACGCGTGAAAGCGAAGCACCTGGACGGGGTTGCCTGCCAAGCCCGTTTGCAACGACCATGCCGCGAACGCACGGGCCGGACCGCATGAGCAACGAACTGATCTATCTCCTGCTGATCTTCGGCCTGCTGGTCATCCCGCGTGCACTGCAGCGGTTCAAGCTGCCGGCGCCGATCACCTGCCTGGTGCTGGGCGTCGGCGCGATGCTGGCCTTCGGCGACCGGGTCCACGACCCGGTGATCGTGCTGCTGTCGACCCTGGGCATCTCCTCGCTGTTCCTGTTCGCCGGCCTCGAGGTCGACCTGGCGGCGCTGCGCAAGGGCGTGGGCCGGCTGACGGTGCACCTCGGCATCCGGGTACTGACCCTGGCCGGGATGGCCTGGTTGGCCTGGCGCTATCTCGACCTGTCCTGGCAGGCGGCGGCACTGGTCGCGCTGGCGCTGCTGACGCCGTCGACCGGTTTCATCCTCGACACGCTGGAGCGGCTCGGCCTGGACGAGGAGGAGCGGTTCTGGGTGACCAGCAAGGCGATTGCCGGCGAGCTGCTGGCGCTGGCGGCGCTGTTCGTGGTGCTGCAGGCCGGCGACCCGATGGAACTGGCCACGTCATCGCTGGTGATGCTGGCAATGATCGTCGGATTGCCGCTGCTGTTCATCGCGCTCGGGCGCTGGGTCGTCCCGCATGCGCCGGGCTCGGAGTTCTCGTTGCTGGTGATGGTCGGCATGGTCGCGGCGTTCATCACCTACAAGCTGGGCGTCTACTACCTGGTCGGCGCGTTCATCGCCGGGCTGGTGGCGCGCATGCTGCGGTTGCGGATGCCGCGGCTGGCCTCGGACGACAACATGCATGCGCTGCGGTTGTTCGCGACGTTCTTCGTGCCGTTCTATTTCTTCCACGCCGGCACCGGGATTTCGCGCGACGCGCTGACCTGGGAAGCTGCCGGGCTGGGCCTTGTGATCACCCTGGTGGTGCTGCCGTTGCGGATCGGGATGATCTGGCTGCAACGCCGGCTGATGTTCCGCGAAGAGCGCGGCAGCAGCTTCAAGGTTTCGGTCGCGTTGGCGCCGACGCTGGTGTTCACGCTGGTGCTGGCCAACATCCTGCACGTGCGTTTCGACCTGCCCGGGGTGCTGTTCGGCGCGCTGATCCTCTACACCGTGTTGAACACGATGCTGCCGTCGTTCCTGCTGCACTCGCCGTTCGACGTCGATCCGGTTGACGACCGCCCCGGTTCGCACCCGGAAGACCGGATGCGTGCGGAAGGCGAGGCGCCGCGGCCACCGCCGCCCACCCGGCAATCCCCGCGCATCACCGGTTGACGGTCAGGCCCGGTGCGGCTCCAGCGGGGTGACGTGTGAGCCGAGCACGGCATGGCCCACGATCGCCACGCCAACCGGCTCGCCCTGTTCGACCCGGACTTCGACATCGATGAAGCCGCCACGCCCGCTCGCGGCCTGCTGGCGCGCGCGGAAAACGACGCGTCCGTCGGTCGACGCGGACAGCAGTCCGTACCGGACCAGGTAGGCGCCCAGCGGGCCATTGGCGTTGCCGGTCACCGGGTCCTCGTCGATCCCGATCGCCGGCGCGAACATGCGGCCGTGGCAGAACGCATCGTCGCCCTCCTCGGTTTCCAGGGTGAATACGAAGTAGCCGTTGCTGCCGACCGCGGGGCTCAGTTCGGCCAGTCGCGCCAGGTCGGGTTGCAGCGCGGTCAGGCGTGCGCGCCTCTCCAGGCCGATCAACAGTTTGCCGTGGCCGGTGCCGACGAACTGCAGCGGGCAGCGGAAGTCGAGGTCGGAAGCGACCACCCCGAGCGCCCCCATCACGTCCTGCACGAGGGCCGGCTGCAGCGGCGGATGGAACACCGGCGGATTCTGCTCGATCCGGACCACGTGGTCGTCGCCGCTTCGGATCACCTCGACCACCTGCACCCCGGCGCCGGTCAGCTGGCGCCGCGGCCCGACCGGTCCGCCTTCCATCGCCAGTGCGAAGTGCGCGCCGACGGTGGCATGGCCGCAGACGGGGACTTCGGTGGTCGGTGTGAAGAAGCGCAACTGGAGTTCGTGGTCGTCACCCCGGGCGGGCAGCACGAAGGCGGTCTCGGAGAATCCAAGCTGATGCGCGATCGCCTGCATGCGCGCCTCGTCCAGTCCGGCGGCATTGGTGACGACGCCGGCCGGGTTGCCCCGGCCAGGCTCGGTGGTGAAGGCATCGATCCGGTAAACCCGCAAATCGTCCAACGTCATCGGCTCCGCAACAGACAGCCCAACTTAACATGCTGAAAACAATGGAAAACGTGTTGTCTGCAGGGAGGTTCTCCCACGCGTCGGCCGCCTGCCATATGCACGCGGTGCTTGAAACCCCACCGGCGGGCCCCACACTCCGCGAACCTGTTGTCGCCTGCGTGAATCCCGAAAATGCCGATCTATGCCTTTGAATGCGCCGCGTGCGGCCACAGTTTCGACCGCCTGCAGAAGCTGTCCGATGCCGACCCGGTCGAGTGTCCGGAATGCGGTGAATCGCAGATCCGCCGACAGCTGACCGCACCGCAGTTCCGCCTTGCCGGCGGCGGCTGGTACGAGACGGATTTCAAGAAGGACGGCGACAAGAAGCGCAATCTGGCTGGTGATGGCGGGGCTGAGAAGTCGGATGGGGGCGCTGGCAAGGCCGACAAGGCTGACGCGGGCAAGAGCGGTGCCGCGAAGGCGGATGCGGTGAAGCCTGCCAAGAGTGAGCCTAAGCCGGCGGCTTGAAGTTTTCGTTGGGCGAGGGTGTCGCGGGGCCGCGGGCGGAGGGGGTAGTGCTACTCCCCTCGGTCAGGGCGTCCTGCCCTGACTCGGGGCCGCCGGCCATCCATGGCCGGCTTTCCGCACTACCCCCTCCACCCACGTCCCCCTCCAATTGCCGAGGCGTTGCTGTGGCGTTTGAAGCAAAAGCCGCGGTTTTACGTGGTTTGCCATGGGCCTCCGCCCGCCAAGGCCGAATAACTCACATGCCGAAGCGGCGTCCGGTGGGGGTGCTGCGTACAGCAGGCCATGGATGGCCTGCGGCGGTGAGTCAGGGCAGGAAGCCCTGACCGAACCGGGGAGCAGCACCCCCATCGGGCGTCGCCCAGCCCGAAGCCCATAACCTCCCCGCCTGCAGCCCTCAAGCTCACGAATTCCGTGACTCCCCAAACCCCGTAGCCTGCAGGTTCGCCGCCTGAAATCAGTGAGCCCCCGCCTGCAAGCCGCGAGTTCGTTTAGCCAGGACTTGTCGAACCGGAAAGTCCCCCCATCCGAAGCCCGCTAAACTAACGGGCTTTCCGGCGCCCGCCGCCGACCGTTCGCCCCCGGAGCCCCCATGCGTACCCATTTCTGCGGCCTCATCGACGAGGCGCTGATCGGCCAGACCGTCACCCTGTGCGGCTGGGCCGACGTCGCCCGCGACCTCGGTGGCCTGTGCTTCATCGACCTGCGCGACCACGAAGGCATCGTCCAGATCGTCGCCGAACCGTCGGACGCCGAAGGCAACGCCACCGTCATCGCCACTGCCGCCCAGGTCGGCTACGAAGACTGCCTGCGCGTCACCGGCGTGGTGCGCAAGCGCGAGTCGGTCAACAACAAGATCCGGACTGGCCAGGTCGAAGTGGTCGCTTCTGCGATTGAAGTGCTCAACAAGGCCGAGCCGCTGCCGTTCCACGCCCACGAGAACGCGGGCGAGGACATCCGCCTCAAGTATCGCTACCTCGACTTGCGTACCCCCGAGATGCAGCGCCGGATGCGCATCCGCACGCGGCTGGTCGCGGCGCTGCGGCGCTGGCTCGATGCGCGCGACTTCCAGGACATCGAGACGCCGATCCTGACCAAGGCCACGCCCGAAGGTGCGCGTGACTTCCTGGTGCCGGCGCGGATGCATCCCGGCGAGTTCTATGCGCTGCCGCAGTCGCCGCAGTTGTTCAAGCAGATCCTGATGATGGCGGGCTTCGACCGCTACTACCAGATCGCCCGCTGCTTCCGCGACGAGGCCCTGCGTGCCGATCGCCAGCTCGAATTCACCCAGCTCGACATGGAGTTCGCCTGGGTCGAGGAACGTGACGTACAGGACGCCACCGAGACCATGATCCGCGAGGTGTTCCGCGAGGTGATGGACGTGGAACTCGGCGAGTTCCCGCGCATGACCTACGCCGAAGCCATGCGCCGCTACGGCTCCGACAAGCCGGACCTGCGGATCGACATGGAGTTCACCGACATCGCCGGGCTGGTCAAGGGTTGCGAGTTCAAGGTGTTCACCGATTGGGCAAACCACGCCGACGGCCGCGTCATCGCGCTGCGCGCCCCGGGCGCCGCGGTGTTGTCGCGCAAGCAGATCGACGAACTCGGCGCGCACGCGGCCAAGTACGGCGCCAAGGGCGTGGCGTGGATGAAGGTCGAGGACCCGGCCAAGGGCCGCGAGGGCGTCAGCTCGCCGATCGCCAAGTTCCTCGACGACGCGACGCTGGCCGCGATTCTCGACGCGACCGGTGCGCAGGGCGGCGATGCGATCTTCTTCGGCGCGGCCACCTACAAGCTCGCGTCCGACTTCATGGGTGCGCTGCGGCTCAGGCTCGGCAAGGACCTCGGCCTGGTGCAGGACGGCTGGAAGCCGCTGTGGATCACCGACTTCCCGATGTTCGAGTGGGACGACGAGGCCAACCGCTACGTCGCCTTGCACCACCCGTTCACCGCGCCGGCGGTCGATGACGTTGCCGACCTCAAGGCCAATGCGATGACCGCGGTGTCGCGCGGCTACGACATGGTCCTCAACGGCAACGAGATCGGTGGCGGCTCGATCCGTATCCACCGCTCGTCGATGCAGTCGGCGGTGTTCGAACTGCTCGGCATCGGCGCCGAGGAACAGCAGGGCAAGTTCGGCTTCCTGCTCGACGCGCTGAAGTACGGCGCGCCGCCACACGGCGGCATCGCGTTCGGCATCGACCGCATCGCCGCGCTGATGGCCGGCACCGAGTCGATCCGCGACGTCATCGCGTTCCCCAAGACCACCGGCGCCCAGTGCCTGATGACCGACGCGCCGTCGCCGATCGCCGATGCCCAGCTGGCCGAGGTCCACATCGCGGTGCGGCCGAAGCCGGCCAAGGCGGCCGCCGAGTAGATGGCGGGCGAGCCGGTCATCCGCCGCGCCACCCCGGACGATGCCGGGGTGGTGTCGCGGCTGGCCACCCGCACGTTCACCCAGACCTTCGGCCACCTGTATCCGGACGAGGACCTGCAGGCCTTCCTCGCGGAGAGTTATGCGGTCGAGCGCCAGCGGATCATCCTGTCGCACCCCGATTACGCGGTGTGGCTGCTGGAGCACGACGGCGAAGCGATCGGCCATGCTGCCGCCGGCCCGTGCGGGCTGCCGCACGCGGAGGTCGCGCCGGGTGATGGCGAACTCAAGCGCCTGTACGTGCTGAAGGACTGGCAGGGTGGCGGTCGCGGCGGGCGCCTGTTCGCGGCCGCACTGGACTGGCTGTTACGCGACGGCCCGCGCACGCTGTGGATCGGCGTGTGGTCGCAGAACCTCGGGGCACAGCGGTTCTATGCGCGCCACGGCTTCGCCCACGTCGGCGACTACGAATTCCCGGTCGGCCGCGTGCGCGACCACGAGTTCATCCTGCGCCGGGAGGCCCGGTGAGCGATCACGTTCCGCCGGACAACGGCAGCCGCCGCGTCGTCCTGCTGCACGGCCTGTGGATGCCGCGCGCCTCGATGCAATGGCACGCACGGCAGCTGCGCAAGGCCGGTTATACGCCGCACATCTTCAGCTACGCCACGGTCGCCGGCGGTCCCGAAGCCGCGGTACCGGCACTGCTGGAAACGCTGCGCGAGCCCTGCGACATCCTCGCCCACAGCCTCGGTGGGCTGGTCGCGGTGCACGCACTGCAACAGGAACCCGAGCTGCCGGTGCGCCGGGTGGTCTGCCTCGGTTCGCCGTTGTGCGGCAGCGCCGCGGCCACCGGCATGGCCCGCCTGCCGCTGGGGGCGAGGACGCTCGGCCGCAGCGTCGGATTGCTGCGCGACGGTTGCCCGCCGTGGACCGGGCCGGCCGAGCTGGGCATGGTCGCTGGCGACTCGCCGATCGGACTGGGACAGATGTTTGGCCGCTTTGCCGGCCGCAGCGACGGCACCGTGGCGGTCGCCGAGACCCGGATCGACGGGCTGGCCGACCACATCGTGCTGCCGACCAGCCATACCGGCCTGCTGCTGTCGGCCCGTGCCGCCCGCCAGGTGGCGCATTTCCTCGCCCACGGCCGGTTTGTCCATGACGCAGGATAAGGAAGCGGGCCGGGCAAGGGGGTAGAATCCCGCTCCTTCCACCGCAACCGTCCGGAAATTCCCATGGGCCGAGGTCCGTCGATCGAGGGGCGCAAGAACGCCACCGATGCCAAGCGCGGCAAGATCTTCACCAAGATCATCCGCGAAGTCACCGTCGCCGCGCGTGCCGGCGGGGGCGACCCTGGGGGGAACCCGCGTCTTCGCACCGCGATCGACAAGGGCCTGTCGGCCAATATGTCCAAGGACGTGATCGAGCGCGCGATCAAGAAGGCCACCGGCGAGCTGGAAGGCGTCGAGTACGAGGAAATCCGCTACGAGGGTTACGCCCCCGGCGGCATCGCGGTGATCGTCGACTGCCTGACCGACAACAAGGTCCGTACCGTAGCCGACGTGCGCCACGCCTTCGGCAAGTTCGGCGGCAACCTCGGCACCGACGGCTCGGTCGCCTTCATGTTCAACAAGGTCGGGGTGCTGAGCTTCGATGCCGGTGCCGATGAGGATGCGATCACCGAGGCCGCGATCGAGGCCGGTGCCGACGACGTGGTGGTGTATCCGGAAGACGGCGCGATCGACGTGCTGACCGCGCCGGACGCCTTCGAAGCGGTCAAGGCGGCGATGGTCGCGGCCCACCTGGAACCCGGCCACGCCGAGGTCACCTGGCGCGCCGACAACGACATCGCGGTCGAGGGCGACACCGCCAAAGCGGTGGTCAAGCTGCTCGACTGGCTGGAAGACCTCGACGACGTGCAGAGCGTCTACTCCAACGCAGAACTCGGCGAGGATGCCTACGCCTGATCGGCGTACGCTGTCGCGGTGATCAGAATCCTCGGTATCGACCCCGGTTCGCAGCGGACCGGCATCGGCGTGATCGACGTGGGCAGCGACGGGCGTTGCAGTTACGTCCATTGCGAGGCGCTGAAACTGCTCGACGCCGCCGACTTCCCGTCGCGCCTGGGCCTGCTGTGCGAGGGGCTGGAGCGGGTACTGGACGAATGGCAGCCGCAGCAGGTCGCGATCGAGACGGTGTTCATGGCCAAGTCGGCGACCTCCGCGCTCAAGCTCGGCCATGCCCGTGGCGCCGCGCTGGCGACGGTGGTACGGCGCAAGCTGGCGATCAGTG
Source organism: Lysobacter sp. F6437 (assembly GCF_052547215.1). Classification (NCBI taxonomy): domain Bacteria; kingdom Pseudomonadati; phylum Pseudomonadota; class Gammaproteobacteria; order Lysobacterales; family Lysobacteraceae; genus Lysobacter; species Lysobacter sp. F6437. The sequence continues at coordinate 1,364,750 of NZ_JBQWRB010000001.1, read as the reverse complement.
AATACGCACCGCGGGTCATCAAGCAGTCGCTGGTTGGTGGCGGCGCCGCCGACAAGACCCAGGTCCAGCACATGGTGCGGTTGCTTCTGCGGTTGCCGGACGCCAGGCTGCAGGCCGACGCCGCCGATGCGCTGGCGGTGGCCCTGACCCATGCCCACATGAGTGCGACCCAGATGCGAACCGGGGTCGCAGTGAACCAGTTGCGGAGACGCGGTACATGATCGGTCGATTGAAGGGCATCGTCGTCCACAAGCAGCCGCCGTGGCTGGTGGTCGATGTCAACGGCGTCGGTTACGAACTCGAAGCGCCGATGAGCACGTTCTACGACCTGCCGGACATCGGCCGCGAGGTGTCGCTGTTCACCCACTACGCGCAGAAGGAGGACAGCGTGTCGCTGTACGGCTTCCTGCGCGAGGTCGAGCGGCGGTTGTTCCGCGACGTGCAGAAGGTCTCGGGGATCGGCGCGAAGATCGCACTGGCGGTGCTGTCGGGCGTCAGCGTCGACGAGTTCGCGCGGATGGTGCAGTCCAGCGACGTCACCGCGTTGACCCGCATCCCCGGCATCGGCAAGAAGACCGCCGAGCGCATGGTGGTGGAATTGCGTGACCGTGCGGCCGACTTCAGCGGTGGCGGCGCGGTGCTCAATGCCAATGGCGGCCCGGGCGACCCGCAGACCGAGGCGGTGATCGCCCTGCAGCAACTGGGCTACAAGCCAGCCGAGGCCGTGCGCATGGCGCGCGAGGCCACCGCTGCCGGCGACGACGTCGGCACCATCATCCGCAAGGCGCTACAGTCCGCGCTTCGTTGAGCGAGCGGCGGCCTGTCCGCCCCCGAGCCAGACTCATCCATGACCTACAAACCCCATCGTGCCGCGCCATCCGGCGCCGCTTCCCATTCCAATGATCACGGCGGGCAGGGCCTTGCCGCGCTGGTCGTCGGCGCGGTCGGTGTCGTCTTCGGCGACATCGGCACAAGCCCGCTGTACACGCTGAAGGAGGCCTTCAGCCCGCACTACGGCCTGGTCGCCAACCACGACACCGTGCTCGGCATCCTGTCACTGGTGTTCTGGGCGCTGATGGCGGTGGTCACGCTGAAGTACGTGACCATCATCATGCGCGCGGACAACGAGGGCGAGGGCGGCATCATGGCGTTGATGGCGCTGGCCCAGCGGACCTTGCCGAAGGGCTCGAAGTCGGCCTACGGGGTCGGCATCCTCGGGGTATTCGGCGCGGCGCTGTTCTTCGGCGACGGTGTGATCACCCCGGCGATCTCGGTGCTGTCGGCGCTGGAGGGCCTGGAGGTAGTCGCGCCGCAACTGGACGCGTGGATCGTGCCGCTGACGGTGGCGGTCCTGGTGGCGCTGTTCGCCACCCAGCGTTTTGGTACCCAGAAGGTTGGCAAGGTGTTCGGGCCGGTGACCGGGTTGTGGTTCCTGGCACTGGCCGCGCTGGGTGTACTCAATATCCTGCACGAGCCGGAAGTGCTGGAGGCGATCAACCCGTGGTGGGCGATGAACTTCTTCGCCACCCATTCATGGCACGGCATCTTCATCCTCGGAGCGGTGGTGCTGGCGGTGACCGGTGGCGAGGCGATCTACACCGACATGGGCCACTTCGGCGCCAAGCCGATCCGCTATGCCTGGTACTACTTCGTGCTGCCGGCGCTGATGCTGAACTACCTGGGGCAGGGCGCGCTGGTGCTCGAAGACCCGCTGGCGATCCGCAACCCGTTCTATGTCGGCGTGCCCGAATGGGCGCGGATGCCGATGGTGGTGCTGGCGACCGCCGCCACCGTGATCGCCTCGCAGGCGGTGATCACCGGCGCGTTCTCGGTGACCCGTCAGGCGATGCAGCTGGGCTACATCCCACGCATGACGATCAAGCACACTTCGCGCGACACCATCGGCCAGATCTACATCCCCGGGATCAACTGGTCGATGATGGTGATCGTGATCCTGCTGGTGGTCAGCTTCGGCAGTTCGTCCAACCTCGCTAGCGCCTATGGCATCTCGGTGTCGGGCACGATGCTGATCGACACCCTGCTGCTCGCGCTGGTCGCGCGCGCACTGTGGCCGCGCTGGCGCTGGTGGGTGTTGCCGTTGTGCGTGTTGTTCGTAATCGGCGACATCGCGTTCGTGATCGCCAATGGCGCCAAGTTGCTGCAGGGCGGCTGGTTCCCGCTGGCGCTGGGCATCGTGCTGTTCACCCTGCTGCGGACCTGGCGTCGCGGCCGCGAGTTGTTGCGTGACGAGATCCAGAAAGAAGGCATCAAGATCGACCGCTTCCTGCCGGGGCTGATGCTGGCGCCGCCGGTGCGGGTGCCGGGCACGGCGATCTTCCTGACCGCCGACAAGGGCGTGGTGCCGCACGCGCTGATGCACAACCTCAAGCACAACAAGGTGCTGCACGAGCGCAACGTGTTCCTGACGGTGGACACGCTGGCGGTGCCGTATGCGCCGACGGGGAAGCGGCTCAGCATCGAGGCGATCGGCGACGAGTTCTATCGGGTGGTGATCCGGGCGGGCTTCATGGAAACGCCGGACGTGCCGCTGGCGCTGATGCGCTCGTGCGATGCCGGCGGGATCCATTTCGATCCGATGGAGACGACCTATTTCGCCAGCCGCGAGACGGTGGTGGCGATCGCCCACCGCGGCATGCCGGTGTGGCGCGATAGGTTGTTCGCGGTCATGCACCGCAATGCGGCGCCGGCGACGGGGTTCTTCCGGATTCCGGGCAACCGGCTGGTGGAGTTGGGGGCGCAGGTCGAGATTTAACTGGTGGTGGAGTTGCTGCGACAGCAACACCACCAGCAACAACAACGTTTAGAAGCAACGGCAACGGCGAAAGTGGGGTTGCCGCCTTCGGCAAGAGGCGCCGCCCTGCCGGGGTATTGTCTCCGCCCCTCCGTCGGACCATCCATGGCCCGAGTCGGGGACGTGCGCCATCCATGGCGCACTCTCCGCAATACCCCGACAGGACGCCGCTTCGCGGTTTGGGAGTTGTGGTTTTGGTTCGGTGGATGCTTCTTCGGCGTGGTGGAACGGGTCGGTCGGTTGGCGTGGCGTACGCCAAAAGCGACTTCCTTCCGTTGTAGGAGCGACGTAAGTCGCGACGCTCTGAACCCCGGAGGCGGTGAAGCATTCGCGACTGACGTCGCTCCTACGAAAAGCGCATTGCTCTTCCTTCCCCCAAAGCTCGGACACCCGGGCAAGAGGTGGACGGTGGGGGTGTTGCGGAAAAGCGGGCCATGGATGGCCCGCGGCCCGCCTCAGGGCAGGAAGCCCTGATGAAGGGCTGGAGCAACACCCCCACCGGCCGCCTCTTGCGCCGCGTCACCTCCGAAGCCGCCTTTGCTTCTAACCGGGATGCCCCAAACCAGTACGGCCCAAGCCAGCACCGCCATTTCTGCCAACCCCACCCCTACGCGACCACCTCGCCCCCATGCGACCATAGCCCGATGAACGACGAGCGCATCATCGCGGCTGGCGCGACCTTTGAAGACGATGCGGTCGAGGCGTCGATCCGGCCGCGATCGCTGGACGAGTACCTCGGCCAGCAGCCGGTCCGCGAGCAGATGAAGATCTTCATCGAAGCCGCCAAGGGCCGCGGCGAGGCGCTCGACCACGTGCTGATCTTCGGCCCGCCCGGCCTCGGCAAGACCACCCTCAGCCACGTCATCGCCAACGAGCTTGGGGTCGGCCTGCGCCAGACCTCCGGTCCGGTGATCGAGAAGGCCGGCGACCTCGCCGCGTTGCTGACCAACTTGCAGCCGCACGACGTGCTGTTCATCGACGAGATCCATCGCCTCTCGCCGGTGGTCGAGGAGGTGCTGTACCCGGCGATGGAGGACTACCAGATCGACATCATGATCGGCGAGGGGCCAGCCGCGCGTTCGATCAAGCTCGACCTGCCGCCGTTCACCCTGGTGGGCGCCACCACCCGCGCCGGCTTGCTGACCGCGCCGCTGCGCGATCGCTTCGGCATCGTCCAGCGGCTGGAGTTCTACAGCGCGGAGGAGTTGACGAAGATCGTCCGCCGTTCCGCGCAGATCCTCGACATCAGCTGCGCCGCCGACGGCGCGGCCGAGATCGCCAAGCGTTCGCGCGGTACTCCGCGGATCGCCAACCGGCTGCTGCGCCGCGTGCGCGACTACGCCCAGGTCCGCGCCGACGGCGCCATCAGCCGCGACGTTGCCGACGCGGCGATGGCGATGCTCAAGGTCGACCCGGAAGGATTCGACGAGCTCGACCGCCGGATGCTGCGCACCATCATCGACAATTTCGACGGTGGCCCGGTCGGGGTCGAGTCGCTGGCCGCCGCGCTCAGCGAGGAGCGCGGCACGCTGGAGGACGTGATCGAGCCCTACCTGATCCAGCAGGGCTACCTGGTCCGTAGCGCCCGCGGCCGCATGGCCACGCCGAAGGCCTACAGGCACATCGGCCTGAAGCCCAAACCCGGCGCGACCGGCCTGTTCGAGGATGACGGCAGTGGCAGTTGAGCCCGTGTTCAGCTGGCCGACACGGGTCTACTGGGAGGATACCGACGCCGGTGGCGTGGTCTACCACGCGCAGTATCTGGCGTTCCTCGAACGCGCGCGGACCGAGTGGATGCGCGCGCAGGGGTACGGACAGGAACTGTTGCGGCTCGAGCACGGTCTGGTGTTTGCCGTAAGGGCGATGCAGATCGATTTCCTCAAGCCCGCCCGGCTCGACGACGCGCTGCAGGTGGGCGCGTCGCTGCACGAGTGCCGCCGCGCCAGCGCGGTGTTCGCGCAGGACATCCGCCGCGATGGCGAGTTGCTGCTGACCGCGCAAGTGCGCGTCGCCGCACTCGACGCCGCGGGCTTCCGGCCACGGGCGATCCCGCAGCCACTGCTCGACCAACTCAAGGCGCTGGAACAACCGGCGCCGTCCACGACAACCCGCCCAGGACACCGGGCCCCGGAGACCCAGGCATGACCCCATTGCTGAGTGCACTGCAGGCCGCAACCACCGTCGAACCGCTGCCGGAGGACACCGCTGGCGCGGTCGGCAACGCCGTTGCCGCGCTGCCACCCACGGCCACCGGCGACGGCGGTCTCGACCTGCTGCAACTGATGCTGCACGCCAGCCTGCCGGTGCAACTGGTGATGGTGCTGCTGCTGTTCGCGTCGATCGCTTCGTGGGTGATCATCTTCCGCAAGAAGAAGGTGCTCGATCGCGCCGACCGCGAGTCCGAGCAATTCGAGGAGCGCTTCTGGTCCGGCGCCGACCTGACCAAGCTGTACGCCGGTGCCAGCCAGCGCAACCGCGACGTCGGCGGCATGGAGTCGATCTTCGAGGCCGGTTTCCGCGAGTTCTCGCGGGAACGCAGGGTGGCCGACAGCCGCCTGCAACTGGAAGGCGCGCAGCGCGGCATGCGGGTCGCGGTCGCGCGCGAGCTGGACGGGCTGGAGCACAACCTGGAGTTCCTCGCCAACGTCGGTTCGATCAGTCCGTACGTCGGCCTGTTCGGCACCGTCTGGGGCATCATGATTTCGTTCCAGGGCCTGGCCAACGTGCAGGAGGCGACGATCGCCACGGTGGCCCCGGGCATCTCCGAGGCGCTGATCGCGACCGCGATGGGCCTGTTTGCCGCGATCCCGGCGGTGTGGGCGTACAACCGCTTCGCGACCAAGGTCGAGCGCATCGCGGTGCGTTACGACGCGTTCTCCGAGGAGTTCTCCTCGATCCTCGAACGCCAGCACACCCACCAGAACTGACTGTCGCGCCGCGCGGCTGCCAGTAGCGCCGCGCCAGCCCGACCTCGACGCCACCACGGGAACCCGCCATGCCTGTCGCCACCGGCCGCCGCATCCGCAAACGCAAGCTCAAGGCCGACATCAACGTCGTGCCCTACATCGACGTGATGCTGGTGCTGCTGATCATCTTCATGATCACCGCGCCGCTGCTGAACCTCGGCGTCGACATCGAGCTGCCCAAGTCCAACGCCAAGACCATCTCGCAGGACAAGGATCCGGTGATCGTCAGCGTCGACAAGGACGGCCACTACTTCCTGGCCCTGCAGGGCGCAGAACAGGAGGCGCTGACCGGCGAGGAATTGCAGGCCAAGGTCTCCGCGTTCGTGCGGCAGAACCCGGACGTGCCGGTGTACGTCGCCGGTGACCGCGCCGCCAACTACGAGGTCGTGCTGCAGGCGATGGTGCTGCTGCAGAACGCCGACGTGCCGCGGGTTGGCCTGATGAGCGCGCCGTCGGAGGCCGTGGCCCAGTGAGGGAAACCCGCGCCGACACCCGGCAGGCGGTGCTGCAGGCGATCGGCCTGCACATCGTGCTGTTCGCGCTGATGTTCGCCGGCCTGTTCTGGACCCACACCAGTCGCCCGATCAGCGCGGCCGGCTCGCCGGTGGAGGCCACCCTGATCGACGCCGACGCGCTGTCGCCGGCGATGCGCGAGACCCTGAGCGAGCGCCCCGAGCCGGTCGAAGAGCCCGAGCCACAACCCGAGCCGCTGCCGGAACCGGTCGAGGAAGAAACCGCCCCGCCGCCGCAACCGATTCCCGAGCCGGTGCCCGAAGACGCACCGACCCCGCCGCAGCAGCAGGCGCAGGAATTCCTGCCGGAGCCCGATAGCGTCGAACAGGACGAGGTGGTCGACGCGCCGACCCCGACCCCGTCCGACGAGCAGAAGCTGCAGGAGGAAAAGCGCCGCCAAGCCCAGGTCGACCTGACCGAGAAGAAGAAGCAGGAAGAGGCCGAGCGCAAGCGCCGCCTCGCCGCCGAGGCCGAGGCCCGCGATGAGAAGCTGGCCGAGATCCGCCGCAAGAAGGCCGCCGCGGCCAAGGAAGCCAAACTGGCCGAGCAGAAACTCAAGCAGATTGCCGATGCCCGCGCCGCGCAGGCCACTGACAGCGCCAGCACGGCCAACCCGCCACCGGGCAACAACGGCGTGGATGCGGGCTTGCAGGCGCGCTACGCCGCCGCGCTGCAGGAGGCGATCCTTGCCAAATGGACCCGCCCGGAAACCGTACCCCTGGGTGCCAAGTGCCGGCTGGTGATCAGGCAACTGCCGGGCGGCGAGGTCATGAGTGCGGAAGTGTCATCGCCATGCGCCTACGATGAGATGGGCAAGCGCTCGATCGAGGCGGCCGTGCTCAAGGCCCAACCCTTGCCATACGCCGGCTTCGAGCAGGTATTCGCACGCACGCTGACCCTCAATTTCGAGGCCCGCGACCGTTGACGCGACCCGTTCTCCGCTCATCCGCTGCTCTCCGTGCACATTCAGCTTTGAGAAAGCGTTCACACGGATGCTGTTAAACCTCCCGCTTCGACGTCAGGAACCGCCAATGAAACGACTCGCCCCCTGGCTGGCCGCTCTGCTCGCCGCCTTGCTTCCGTTCGCCGTTGCCGCCCAGCAGCAGGGGCTCGAGCTCGACATCGTTGGTGGCAACGCCGCCGCACTGCCTATCGCGGTGGTGCCGATGCCGTACCAGGGCGGGGCCACCGCACCGCAGACCGACGTCGCCGCGGTTGTGGCCGCCGACCTCAACCGTTCCGGCCAGTTCCGCAGCCTGCCCGAGTCCGACCTGGTCGAGCGCCCGACCCGGGGTGGCGAGGTCAATTACCCGACCTGGCGTGCACTCAACCAGGACTACCTCGTAGTCGGCCGGGTGGTCGACGCCGCCAGCGGCAGCTACCGGGTGGAGTACGAATTGTTCGACGTCGCCACCCAGCAGCGCCTGCTCGGCTTCGCCATGACCGCGCGCGCCAATGCGATGCGCGACGTCGCCCACCAGATCGCCGACGCCATCTACGAGAAGATCCTCGGCGTGCCCGGCGCGTTCTTCACCCGGATCGCGTACATCACCGCGACCGGCACCGGCAGCAACGCCCAGTACGCGTTGATGGTCGCCGATTCGGACGGCTACAACCCGCAGACCGTGGTCAGCTCGCCGGAACCGTTGCTTTCGCCGTCGTGGAGCCCGGATGGCAACAAGCTCGCCTATGTCAGCTTCGAAGGCGGCAATTCCTCGATCTACATCCAGGACATCAGCACCGGCAGCCGCCAACTGGTCTCCAAATTCCGCGGCATCAACAGCTCGCCGGCGTTCTCGCCCGACGGCAATCGGCTGGCGCTGACCCTGTCGCGCAGCGGCAACCCCGAGATCTACGTGATGAACCTGGGCAGCAAGGCGCTGACCCAGATCACCAACCATTTCTCGATCGACACCGAGCCGACCTGGAGCGCCGACGGCGGCAGCCTGTACTTCACCTCCGACCGCGGCGGCCAGCCGCAGATCTACAAGGTCGCGGCCGGCGGCGGCAGCGCCAGCCGGGTGAGTTTCCAGGGCAGCTACAACGCCAGTCCGACGGTTTCATACGACGGCAAGAAAATCGCCACCGCGCAGGGTTCGGGCAACACCTACCGGATCGCGATGATGGACAGCACGCTGGGTTCGGCGCGCTGGAGCACACTTTCGCCAGGATCACTCGACGAGTCGCCGAGCTTTGCCCCAAATGGCGCAATGATCATCTATGCTGCCCGTGAAGGCGGCCGTGGCGTGTTGTATGCCGTGTCCGCCGACGGCCGGGTGCGTCAGCGCCTGGTGCTGGCCGGCGGCGATGTCCGCGAACCGGCCTGGGGGCCGTTCCGCAAGCCGTAGTGCCACCGTCGACGAGACGGTGTTTCCGATCTATAGCAGCTTTACAGTCACGCCAAGACGAGGAACCCAGAGATGAATACCACCACGCGAGTTTTGCTTGTCGCCCTGCTCTGCACCGCAGCCGTCGCTTGCTCCAAGAAGGTCAAGGAAGAGGCCCCGGTCGATACCGGCACCACCGCTCCCGTCACCGACACCGCCCCGACCACCGCCGGCGCCTACGGCCCGGGCGACCTCGACACCGATGCCTGCCTGCGCCAGCGTACGATCTACTTCGACCTCGACCAGGACGTGCTGCGTCCGGAGTTCCAGTCGGTGGTCGGTTGCCACGCCAAGTACCTGCGTGACCGTCCGTCCTCGCGCATGACCCTGGAAGGCAATGCCGACGAGCGCGGCAGCCGCGACTACAACCTGGGCCTCGGCGAGCGCCGTGCCAACGCGGTGTCCTCGGCGATCCAGGCCAACGGCGGCTCGGGCAGCCAGCAGACCGTGGTCAGCTACGGCGAAGAGCGCCCGACCTGCACCCAGTCGAGCGAAGATTGCTGGGCCAAGAACCGCCGTGTCGAGATCATCTACACCGCGAAGTAAGCACGAAAGAGGTAAGCCATGATGCGCAAACTGTCGATCACACTTGCAGCATCGCTGGTTGCGGCGGCGGCCCTGGTGGCCGCCGCTCCCGCTTCGGCCCAGCGCATGAGCCTGGCCGAGCGGGTCACCCTGCTGGAACAGCAGCAAGGCAACAACCAGGCCACGGTCGACCTGCTGCGGCAGGTCAACATGTTGAAGGAAGAAGTGACCTCGTTGCGTTCGCAGGTCGAGCAACTGACCCACGAGCAGGAGCAGGCCAAGGCCACCGCGCGTGCGCAGTACCTCGACCTCGACGGCCGGCTCAACCGGATGCAGGGCGGCGCGGTGCCGACGCTGGGTCCAGGGGTCGACCCGACCGGGTCCGATGTTCCGGTCCAGCCCCCTGTCGATACACCACCGGCAGGCGAAGCGTCGGCGCAGGCTCCGGCCGCGGATGCCGGGCCGTCGATCTATGGCGATCCGGGCACCCTCGACCAGGTGGCCGGTGAGCGCGAGGCCTACGACGCCGCGTTCGATGCGTTGCGAGGTGGCGACTACGCCGAGTCCGCGCGCCAGTTCCACGCCTTCCTGGGTCGTTACCCGGGCGGCGCCTATGCGCCCAATGCGCTGTACTGGCTCGGTGAAAGCTACTACGTCACCCAGAATTACAAGCTTGCACTGGAGCAGTTCGAAGCCCTGCTGCAACGCTACCCGACCCACGACAAGGCCCCGGGCGCGATGCTCAAGGTCGGCCTGTCGCAACAGGGCCTGCAGCAGCTCGATGCGGCTGAACGCACCCTGGCCGAGGTCGCCAGCCGCTATCCCGGCACCGATGCCGCCCGCGTCGCCAGCGACCGGCTCGGCGCGATCGAGCTGGGCCGGCTGCGCTAAAATCACCGTATGAACGCCGTTACCCCCGAGGCGGCCGCGGCGTCGCCCGAGCGGCTGCGCCTGACCGAGATATTCCTGTCCCTGCAGGGCGAGTCGCGCAGCATCGGCTGGCCGACCGTGTTCGTGCGCCTGACCGGTTGCCCGCTGCGCTGCCAGTATTGCGACACCGCCTACGCCTTCCATGGAGGCGAATGGTGGGACTACGACGGCATCCTCGCCGAGGTCGCCCGCCACGGTGTCCGCCACGTCTGCGTCACCGGCGGCGAGCCACTCGCACAGAAGCGCTGCATCGGCCTGTTGGCGCGGCTGTGCGACGCCGGCTACGAGGTTTCGCTGGAAACCTCCGGCGCGATCGACATCAGTGAGGTCGACCCGCGGGTCTCGCGCGTGCTCGACATCAAGACGCCGGGGTCGGCCGAGGTGGGGCGCAACCTGTGGGACAACATCGCGCTGCTCACGCCGCACGACCAGGTCAAGTTCGTGATCTGCTCTCGGGAGGACTATGAGTGGGCGCGCGCTATCGTCGCCGAGCATCGGCTGGTGGAGACCTGCGACGTGCTGTTTTCGCCGAGCTTCAGCCAGGTCGTGCCGCGCGACCTCGCCGACTGGATCGTCGCCGACCGGCTTCCCGTGCGCTTCCAGTTGCAATTGCACAAGATCCTGTGGGACGACGCGCCGGGTCGATGAGCCGTGCGTCCACGCCTGCCCGTGGAAAGATCAATGACACCGGACAAATCATGAAAAACGCTGTCGTACTCGTCTCCGGCGGCATGGACTCCGCCGTCGTACTGGCCATGGCCCGCGAGCAGGGCTTTGCCGTGCATGCGCTGAGCGTCCGCTATGGACAGCGCCACACCTCTGAGCTCGACGCCGCCGACCGTGTCGCCCGCAGCCTCGGCGCTGTCGCGCACAAGACCGTCAACGTCGACCTGGCCAGCATCGGTGGCTCGGCGCTGACCGACGAGGCGATCGAGGTCCCGCTCGACCACCCAGCCGCGGCCGACGAGATCCCGGTCACCTACGTCCCGGCGCGCAACACCATTATGCTTTCGGTGGCGCTCGGCTGGGCCGAAGTGTTGGGTGCCGCCGACATCTTCTGCGGGGTCAACGCGGTCGATTATTCGGGCTATCCGGATTGCCGCCCCGAGTTCATCGAGGCCTTCGAGCGGCTCGCCAACCTCGCCACCCGGGCCGGGGTCGAAGGCGCGGGCATCCGCGTGCACGCCCCGCTGCAACACATGAGCAAGGCCGATATCGCACGCGAGGGCCTGCGCCTGGGCGTGGACTTCGCGGAGACCGTGTCGTGCTACCAGGCCGACGCCGAAGGTCGTGCCTGCGGCCACTGCGACGCCTGTCGGTTGCGCGCCGAGGGTTTCGCCGCCGCTGGCGTCGCCGACCCGACCCGTTACGTCGACCACTTGCGTTAGAATTGCCGACCCCGGCGCAAGGTCGGGTGCACGTGGGCCGTTAGCTCAGTCGGTAGAGCATCGGACTTTTAATCCGCTGGTCGATGGTTCGAATCCATCACGGCCCACCATTTTTTCGATGCGGCGCAACGCTCATGCGACGTCGCAATCCAGCAACTGCTGCAACACCGCTTCGCCGTAGCGCTCCAGCTTGGTCCCGCCGATGCCGGGGATATGGCCGAGCCCGTCGAGGTCGTCGGGCGCGGCCTCGGCGATCGCGCGCAGGGTGGCGTCGTGGAAGATCACGTAGGCCGGGACGTTCTGCTCGCGCGCGGTGGTGGCGCGCCATTCGCGCAGGGCGTTGAAGCGGGCCAGCGGTTCGGGAGCGAGGTCGATCAATGGCGCGGCGGTGGCGCGGTCGCGGCGGCGCGGGGGCTTGGGCGCTTCTTTGCGGAAACTCAGTTGGCGCTCGCCGCGCAGCACCGGGCCGGCGTTGGCGGTCAGGCACAGGGCGTTGTGGCGCTCGATGTCGGCCTCCAGCAGGCCACCGGCGACCAGTTGCCGGAACACGCCGCTCCATTGCCTGGCATCGAGATCGGCGCCGATCGCCCAGGTGCTGAGCTTGTCGTGGCCGAAGCGCTGCACCTTTTCGGTATCGACGCCGCGCAGGATGTCGATGACGTGGCCGGCGCCGAAGCGCTGGCCGCTGCGATACACGCACGACAGCGCCTTGCGCGCGGCGTCGGTGCCGTCCCAGCTTTCGGGCGGGTTGAGGCAGTTGTCGCAGTTGCCACAGGCGCCGGCATGGTCCTCGCCGAACCAGCCCAGCAGGGCCTGGCGACGGCACTGGGTGGATTCGCAATAGCCGAGCAGGGCGTCGAGCTTGCGCAGCTCCAGTTGCTTGCGCTCCTCGCCGGCCTCGCCGAGGTTGATCAGCTGGCGCAGGTTGACCACGTCGCCGAGTCCGTAATTGAGCCAGGCCTCGGCCGGTTGGCCGTCGCGGCCGGCGCGGCCGGTTTCCTGGTAGTAGCCCTCGATCGACTTGGGCAGGTCGACGTGGGCGACGAAGCGCACGTCGGGCTTGTCGATGCCCATGCCGAACGCGATCGTCGCGACCATCACCACGCCATCGGCCTGCAGGAAGCGGCGCTGGTTGGCGGCGCGTTCGGCCGCGGGCATGCCGGCGTGGTAGGGCAGGGCGTCGATGCCGGCGGCCTGCAGCTGCTCGGCGGTCTTGTCGACGCGCTTGCGCGAGAACGCGTAGACGATGCCGCTGTCGCCGCGGTGGTCCTTGATGAAGTCGAGCAGGGCGCGCTGGCCGCTGCCGTCCTTCTGCACGACCCGGTAGCGGATATTCGGACGGTCGAATGAGCTGACGAACTGGCGGGCGTCTTCCAGTGCAAGACGCTCGGCAATCTCGCGCCGGGTCGGGGCGTCGGCGGTCGCGGTCAGGGCGATCCGCGGGATGTCGGGCCAGCGCTCGTGCAGGACGGTGAGTTGGCGATATTCGGGTCGGAAGTCGTGGCCCCACTGGGAGACGCAGTGGGCTTCGTCGATGGCGAACAGGGCGACCTGCGCGCGGTCGAGCAGGCTGAGGCAGCGACCGGTCAGCAGGCGTTCTGGGGCGACGTAGAGCAGGTCGAGTTCGCCGGCCAGCAGGTCGCGCTCGACTTCGGCGGCGGTGGCGGCGTCGAGGGTGGAGTTGAGGCAGGCGGCGCGCACGCCGAGCTGGCGCAGGGCTTCGACCTGGTCCTGCATCAGCGCGATCAGGGGCGAGACCACCACGCCACAGCCGTCGCGCAGCAGGGCCGGGAGCTGGTAGCACAGCGACTTGCCGCCGCCGGTCGGCATCAGTACGAGGGCGTCGCCGCCGCTGGCCACGCAGTCGACGATTTCGGCCTGTTCGCCGCGAAATTCCGGGTGGCCGAAGGTGGTGCGGAGGAGGTCGAGTGCGGCGCTTTGCATGGGCGCTAGGGTAGCAAGCGCCGGTCTCGCGGCGGGTCGGAAAAGCCCGCTTCGGGTGGTAGGGGGCGAGGACAGCAACAGCAAGGACGTGTGGGCTCTCGGCTTCGGGCAGGGCGCCGCCCTATGCGGGCATTGCTACCCGGTTCGGGCGGCCATCCCTGGCCGCACTCACCGCCGTGGGCCATCCATGCCCCACTTTCCGCAATACCCGCACAGGACGCCGCGTCGGCGTTTGGTTTCAACGAACTTCGGGCTTTTGTAGGAGCGGCTTTAACCGCGATCGGGAGTCGGCGCGGGCAAACAGTTATCCGTTCGCGGCTAAAGCCGCTCCTACAAAAAACTGCCTTCCCGCCGAAGTCGAGGGGTGAGCGCAGGCGGCTTGCGCGTCATTGCCGCGCGCCTGCGGGAACGCCTGGCGCGCTGCGCCGGGCCGGACAGCGGAGCGGCCCTGATCGAGGGGAGTAGCAATTCCCCACAGGCCGGCTCCCGCATCTAAGGAAGAACTACTAACAGTCGACCATCAAAAAAACCCCGGTGCGAATCCCCGGGGTTTCCTGATCCGCAACGCGTACGGAAAAACTACTGCAGCAGCGACCGCAGCATCCAGGCGTACTTCTCGTGGGTCTGCAAACGCTGGGTCAGCAGGTCGACGGTCGGGTCGTCGCCGGCGTCGTCGGCGGTCTTGAGGACCTTGCGCGCGGTCCGGCAGACGGCTTCGTTGCCGACGGTCAGCTGGCGCACCATCTCCTTCCAGTCGGGGATGTCGGACAGGCCCGGCTCTTCCGGGATCGACGACAGCTTGATGAACTCCGCGTAGGAGCCCGGCGCGTTGAAGCCCAACGCGCGGATGCGCTCGGCGATGTCGTCCAGCGCCGTCCACTGCTCGGTGTACTGGGTCTCGAACATCACGTGCAGGGCGTTGAACATCGGCCCGGTGACGTTCCAGTGGAAGTTGTGGGTCTTCAGGTACAGCGTGTAGGCGTCGGCGAGGAAGTGCGACAGCCCGTCGGCGATCTTCTTGCGATCGGCGTTGCCGATCCCGATATCGATCGCCGGGGCGCTGGAACCGGGCGCCGGTGACGCCGCCGGTTTGCGTGCCGTGGACTTGGCGCCGGTGGATTTGCCCTTGCCGGTCTTGGTGGTCTTGGCCATGCGTTTCTCCCTTTTTGCCTGATGCAGCGACAATAGACGCCGCGATTTGCCGTGTGAAATGGTTTGTTTCTTCTGCCGTGATCAATGAAGCCTATCGACGCCACTGCTAAGACCGCGTCACGACGCAAGCCGTCGTTGCCACCCGAGCTGCGCCAGGCGCGCGGCGCGATCGACGACGCGCTGAGCCGCGATCGCGGGCGCCTGCATGGCCTGTGGTCGCGCTGGCGGGGACGCCCCGATGATGCCGCAATGCAGGCCGCGTTCGAGCAGGTGTTGGCGAACTCGGTCTCGATGCGCCAGGCCCGCGCGGCGCGGTTGCCGTCGGCGCCGGTCGAGCCGTCGTTGCCGATCGCGACCGAAGCCGAACGCATTGTCGCGCTGATCCGTGAACACCCGGTGGTGGTGATCGCCGGCGAGACCGGCTCGGGCAAGACCACCCAGATCCCCAAGTTGTGCCTGGCCGCGGGCCGCGGCGCCGCCGGCATGATCGGCTGCACCCAGCCGCGCCGGATCGCCGCGCGCGCGGTCGCCAAGCGCGTCGCCGAAGAGCTGCAGGTGCCGCTCGGCGGCGCGGTCGGTTACCAGGTGCGGTTCAACGAGAAGGTCGGCGACGACACCGCGATCAAGTTCATGACCGACGGCATCCTGCTGGCCGAGATCCAGTCCGACCGCTGGCTGTCGCGCTACGACACGATCCTGATCGACGAGGCCCACGAGCGCAGCCTCAACATCGACTTCCTGCTCGGCTACCTCAAGCAACTGCTGAAGAAGCGCAGCGACCTCAAGGTCATCGTGACCTCGGCGACGATCGACACCGCGCGCTTCGCCGAGCATTTCGACGGCGCGCCGGTGGTCGACGTCGAGGGCCGCAGCTATCCGGTCGAGGTGCGCTACCGGCCGCTGGAAGGCGAGGGCGGACGGGAGGGCGAACGCACCGTGGTCGACGGCATCGTCGCGGCCTGCGACGAGCTGACCCGCGAAGATCCGCGCGGCGACGTGCTCATCTTCCTGCCCGGCGAGCGCGAGATCCGCGACGCCCACCAGGCGCTGGAGCGCCGCAAGTACCGCCATACCGAGGTGCTGCCGCTGTACGCGCGGCTGTCGGTGCGCGACCAGGACCGGGTGTTCAATCCCGGCACGCAGCGCCGCATCGTGCTGGCGACCAACGTCGCCGAGACCTCGCTGACGGTGCCGCGCATCCGCTACGTGGTCGATCCCGGACTGGCGCGGGTCAAGCGTTACAGCCCGCGCGGCAAGCTCGACCGCCTGCACATCGAACCGGTCAGCCAGGCCAGTGCCAACCAGCGCAAGGGTCGCTGCGGGCGGGTGTCGGAAGGCACCTGCTACCGGCTCTACAGCGAGGCCGATTTCGAGTCGCGGCCCGAATACACCGATCCGGAAATCCGTCGCGCCGCGCTCGCCGGCGTGATCCTGCGGATGCTGTCGCTGGGCCTCGGCGATATCGAAAGCTTCCCGTTCCTGGAGCCGCCCGATTCGCGCGCGGTCGCCGATGGCTGGCAGCAGTTGGCAGAACTCGGCGCCACGGACGAACAACGCAAGCTCACCGCCACCGGCAAGCTGATGGCGCGCATGCCGATCGACGTCAAGCTGGCCCGGATGCTGGTCGCCGCGAATGGGAAAGGCTGCCTGCGCGAGATGCTGGTGGTCGCCTCGTTCCTCGGCATCCAGGACCCGCGCGAGCGGCCGCCTGAACAGCGCGCCGCCGCCGACAACGCGCACGCGCAGTTCGTCGACTACAGCTCCGAATTCGTCGGCACCCTGAAGTTGTGGGACGCCTACCAGACCGCGCACGAGGACCTGACCCAGTCGCAGCTGCGCAAGTGGTGCGAGAAGAACTTCCTCGGCTTCCTGCGGATGCGCGAGTGGCGCGAACTGCATCGCCAGCTCAAGCTGATGGTGCAGGAACTCGGGTGGACGCTTGCGGCTGGCCCCGTGCCATCGGAACCGAGCGAGCCCGGCCGCTACCTCGATGCATCGGCCTACGCCAACCTGCATCGCGCGGTGATCACCGGGCTGCCGACCCAGATCGGCCACCGCGTACCACCAGCCGACACCAAGGCGCCCGCGAAAAAGCCCGGCGAGCGCAAGCCCGCCGCGGTCTACGACGGCCCGCGCGGGCGCAAGTTCGGGCTGTTCCCGGGTTCGTGGCTGATCCGCAAACCGCCGCCATGGGTGCTGTCGGCGACCCTGCTCGACACCGAGAAGGTCTGGGCGATGAACAACGCCTCGATCGAGCCGCAGTGGGCGATCGACGAACTGCCGCACCTGCTGGCGCGGCGCCATTTCGATCCGCGCTGGTCGCGCTCGCAGGGCCGGGTGCTCGGCAGCGAGCAGGTCAGCCTGTTCGGGCTGGTGCTGGCGCCGAAGCGGCCGATCCACTACGGCGGGCTGTATCCCGAGGAGAGCCGCGCGATCTTCGTCCGCGACGCGCTGGTCAGCGGCGAGATCGACAGCCGCAGCGTTTTCCTCAAGCGCAACCTCGCCACCGTCGACAAGGCGCGCGAGGAGGAAGCCAAGCAGCGCCGCGCCGGGATCGTCGTCGACGAGGACTGGATGGCGCGTTGGTACCTCGACCGGCTGCCGCCGGACATTCACAACGCGCAGGCGCTGGATGCCTGGTTCAAGAAGTTGCCGGCGCCGCAAAAGGTCGCGCTGGAATGGTCGCTCGACGACCTGCTGGTCGGCGACGAGACCGATGCCGCGCGCTTCCCGCCGGTGATCGAGCTCGGCGACGCGCGGTTGGCGGTGAAGTACCGCTTCGAGCCCGGTGCGATCGACGACGGCATGACCGTCGCGGTGCCGCTGCACCTGCTCAACGCCCTCGACCCGGTGCGGCTGGGCTGGCTGGCGCCGGGCTTCGTCGTCGACAAGGCGGCCGCACTGATCAAGTCGTTGCCGAAGGCGCAGCGGCGCAATTTCGTGCCGGCACCGGACTTCGCCCGTGCTTTCGCCGAGGCGTATCCCGGTCCCGACGCGGACGCATTCACCGGCGCACTCGCGCGCTTCCTGCACAAGGTCACCGGCGCCGCGATCGCGGCCGTCGATTTCGACGAGGCGGCGCTGGAGCCGCATCTGCGCGCCAACCTGCGGCTGCATGATCGCGACGGCCGCACCGTGCTGGCCGAGTCGCGCGACCTCGACGCCCTGCGTGCGGACTTCGGCCAGCGCGCCGCCCGTGCATTTGCCGAGCGTGCCGCCGACGGCCTCGGTCAGCGCGGCCTGCTCGACTTCCCCGACACCCCGATTCCGGCCAGCGTGCCCGGCGCCGCCGGCGTGCCGGCCTACCCGGCGCTGCACGACGACGGCGACAGCGTTTCACTACAGGTCCACGCCGAGCGCGACACCGCCGTGCGCCACCATCCGCGCGGCGTGCGCCGGCTGCTGTGGCTGGCGCTGGCCGACAGGCGCAAGCAGGCGCGCAAGCAACTGCCGGTGTCGCCCAAGGCCGGCCTGCTGTACGCGGCGATCGAAGCGGCGGCGCCGCGCGGGCAGGGTGGCGGCGACCGCCTGCGTGATGACCTGGTCGACGGCGCGTTCGCCGCGCTGGTCGCCGATGGCCTCGATGAAATCCGCGATGCCGAAGCGTTCGCCACCCGCCGCGATTCCGTCGGCAAACAACTGTTTCCAGAAGCCACCGAACGCCTGCGCCAGGCCGAAACCATCCTCGCCGCGGTGTCCGAGGTGCGCGCCAAGCTGGAATCACCGCTGATGGGATGGGCCAGCGGCAACCTCGACGACATGCGCATGCAACTCGCAACGCTGACCCCGCCGGGCTTCCTGCGCGACGTGCCGGCCGAGGCGCTGCGCGACTACCCACGCTACCTGAAGGCGCTGGCCCTGCGTGGAGAGCGCGCATTGCGCGACCCGATGCGCGACCAGGACAAGATGCTGGAACTCAAGCCGTTCGCCGACGCGCTGGCGAACGCCACTGCGGCCGGCAAGGGCGACGACCCCGAGTGGCAGGCGCTGCGCTGGGACCTGGAGGAACTGCGGGTGTCGCTGTTTGCACAGGAACTCGGCGCACGTGGGATCTCGCCGAAGAAGCTGGCAACGCGGCTGTCGCGGATTACTTGACCCGCTCGACCTTGGCGGCCGTGTTGTAGCCCTCGACCTTGAGGTACCAGGCGCTGCCGATCAGCGACGGCTTGATCGTCACCTTCGGGCTGTCCAGGCGCACGCCGACGAGGCTGGAGGCGTCGGTCTGGCGCCACACCTGGCCGTTGTCGAGCTGGTACTGGCGACCCTTGGCGAAGCCGTGGAATTCACCCTGCAACTGTGCAGCGACCGGCTCGTCGGAACTGGAACCGAGGAAGCCATGGTGGCTCTCCCCGACGTCCTGCTGGGCCTGCCGGGTCGCTTCGGTGGCGGCCTTGGTGGTTTCCGTCACCAGGGTGCGGTTGAGCCAGGCGTTGAGGTTCCGCAACTGCTCCGCGCTGAGCTGGTCCAGCCCCGCGGCCACGAACTGTTCGTGCGTCATCTGCTGTTCGATCCGCTCACCGGCCTGCTGTGCGAACGCGAACGGCGCGGCGCACAGGGTCGCCAGCAGCATGCTGGCCAAGGCGTGCGGGCGGAGGCGGGGTGGGGACGGCGGGGTCGGGCAGGGGGAAGAATTCATTGACGGGTCCCGAGGCTATGACTGCGGAGGGTTGCTCGCTAGTGTAGTCACTCCCCCCTGCGTCGAAATGAACCTGCGTCGCCATGAATACGCGTCGCCATGAATCCCGGCCCGCCGCGGCCGCCACTGCCGAGCCGGTGCTGGCCGCGTTGCTCGCCAACCCCGCGATCACGCAACCATTGCAACGGTTGTTGCGCGCGGCAGCGGGGGCGGGGGCGGGCGCCGAGCTTGATGCCCGCGATCCGCCCGGAGTGGTCGAACGCATGCTTGCGGCCCTTCAGCGCCTCGATGCGGACAGCGACACCTTGGTCGCCGCGATTGTCCACAGCTATCCGGTGCTGCAACAGCGCCTCGGTTCGACGTTCGAGCGCGAGTATCCGGCCATCGCCCCGCTGCTCGATGGCCAGCGTGCGGCCGAGCAGGTATGGACGCTGCACGCCGAGCAGGGTGGCCGCAGCGGCAACGAAGGCCTGCGCCGGTTGCTGCTGGCGATCGTGCGCGACCTGCGGGTGGTGCCGATCCTGCTGGCGCGGCAACTGGCGCGTATGCAGGGAGCCGATGCATTGGCCGCCGATCGCCGTACCGCGCTGGCTACGCTGACCCGCGACATCCACGCGCCGTTGGCCAACCGGCTCGGCATCTGGCAACTCAAATGGGAGCTGGAAGACCTCGCGTTCCGCTACCTGCAACCGGATACCTACAAGCAGATCGCGCGCCTGCTCGACGAGAAGCGCGTCGATCGCGAGCGTTACATCGAGGACGTCAAGCAGACCTTGCGCGAGGCGATGGCCGCGCAGGGCATCAAGGCCGACATCGCCGGCCGGCCCAAGCACATCTACAGCATCTGGAAGAAGATGCAGCGCAAGGACGTGCCGATCGGCGAGCTCTACGACCTGCGCGCGGTGCGGGTGCTGGTCGACAGCGTCGGCGATTGCTACGCCGCGCTTGGCGCGGTGCACGCCAGCTGGACCCCGGTCCCGAGCGAGTTCGACGACTACATCGCCCGGCCCAAGCGCAACGACTACCGCTCGCTGCATACCGCGGTGATCGGCCCCGAGGGCAAGACCCTCGAAGTGCAGATCCGCACCGTCGACATGCACCGCCAGGCCGAACTCGGCGTGGCCGCGCACTGGAAGTACAAGGAAGGCGCGGGCGCCGGCGATGCCGCGTTCGACCGCAAGATCGCCTGGATGCGCAAACTGCTGGAGCCGGCCGCCGACGGCGCCGAACCCGACGAGGCGGCGCTGGCGCGCGAGCTCGACACCGAACTGGTCGAGGACCGCGTCTACGTGCTGACCCCGAAGGGCGAGGTGATCGACCTGCCGGCCGGCGCCACCCCGCTGGACTTCGCCTATCGCGTCCACACCGAAGTCGGCCACCGTTGCCGTGGGGCCAAGGTCGATGGCCGGATCGTGCCGCTGGACCACAGGCTGGCCAGCGGAGACCGGGTCGAGATCATGACTGCCAAGACCGGCGAGCCGCGTCGTGACTGGCTGGTCGAGTCGAACGGTTTCCTCGCCAGCAGCCGCTCGCGCGAGAAGGTGCGCAACTGGTTCCACAAGCTCGATCGCGCGCGCAACGAGGCCGCCGGCAAGGACCTGCTGGACAAGGAACTGCGCCGGCTTGGACTGCTCGGTGCCGACCTCGCCCCGGCGCGCGAGCGTTTCAGCCTGGCCAGCGACGCCGACCTGCACGTGCTGGTGGCACTCGGCGACGTCGGCCCGCACCAGGTCGGCCGGGTCCTGCTCGAACACGAGCGTGCGGCCAGTGCGCCGCCCCCGGTCGAGCGGCCCGCACCGGCCCTGCCGCGCCGCACCCCGCGCGGCAAGGCCGCGGATTTCACCGTGCAGGGCGTCGACAACCTGCTGGTGCAACTGGCGCGCTGCTGCCAACCGCTGCCGGGTGAACCGATCGCCGGTTATCTCACCCGCGGCCGCGGGGTCACGGTGCATCGCGATACCTGCGCGTCGTACCGTCGGCTGGCGGCCGCCCAGCCGCAACGCACGTTGCCGGTGGAATGGGGTCGCGCCGGCAGCGCCTACGAGGTCGACGTCGAGGTACTCGCGGTCGACCGCAAGTGGCTGCTGAAGGAAGTCACCAACCTGATCGCGCAGGCCAACGCCCATGTCACCCGCATCCACAGCGAGCACCAGCGAAGTGGCGCGCAGGTGCGGTTCCTGATGCGGTTGAAGGTCGATGACTACGGCCAGCTGTCGACGCTGCTGGGCAAGCTGGCGGCGCTGCCGGGCGTGGAGCAGGCGCGGCGTGCCTGAGATGGAAGCGCAGGACGACCTCCGCTTGACGCCTCCTTGCCGTGAAGCCGGTCTATGCTTCGGCAATGCGCAAGAGCGGGGCGGCTGACGGCTACGACGGTGTGGATCGCGGGATGCACGCGACGGCCGTGCCCGCGTGGCGCCGCTGGGCTGCGCTGGGAGTCGCGATCGGCGGCGTTGCCATTTTGCTGCTGGCGCGCGAACCGGTGTCCGGATGGCTGTGGCCCGACACCCGCGTCCAGCAATTGCGGGCCGATGCGGCGAACGCGTTGCTGGCTGGCGAGCTGACCCGCACCGATGGCCGCGGCGCGCGCGAACTCTACCAGGCCGCGCTGGCGCTCGATCCGGATCGCCCGGATGCGCGCGACGGCCTGGCCCGGGTCGGTCGCGCGGCACTGGCGCGGGCCGAAACCGCGTTCGCGCAGGGACGCTTCGACGATGCCCAAGCCTCCCTGCAACTTGCACGCGACCTCGACGTGCCGCGCAGCCAGGCCGAGGCACTCGAACACAAGCTGCGCGAACGCACCACCGATGCAGCCGGCCTGGACCTGCTGCTGGCAACCGCCCATGCAGCGCGCGCGGCCGGCCGGCTGGACGGTGCCGCCGATACCGCGTTGCCGCTGTACCAGCGCGTGCTGGCCCTGCAACCCAACCACATCAGTGCGCTGGAGGGACGCGAGGACACGCTCGCCGACCTGCTGCAACGGGCCCGGGATGCATTGCGCGCAGATGACCTGGTGCGTGCGGGAACGCTGGTCGCCCGGGTACAGGCGGTCGATCCGGGGCATTTCGACCTGCCCGCGGCCCGGGCGGCATTGGCCGGCGCGACCACCCGGCGATTGCAGCAGGCCAGTCGTGAACTGGATCGCGGCCACCTGTCGTCGGCCGTGGCGGGATATCGCGCGGTGGAACAGGTCGATCCGGGCAACGCCGAAGCCGCGCACGGGCTGGCCGCCGTGGCCGGTGCCCATGCCGCCGCAAGCGAGCGCCATGCCGCCGACTTCCGTTTCGTACAGGCCCAGGCCGCGTTGCTGGAGGCACAGGCAATTGCCCCGGACACCCCTGCAGTGACCGCTGCCCTGGCCTATCTGGCGCGCGCCCGGCAATCACACGCGCGCCTGGACAGCGGTGAACCGGCCGCGCAACGCAGGCAGCGCGTGGCTGCACTGCTCGCCGCTGCCTCCGCCGCCGAAGCCCGCGGCGACCTGCTTGACCCCCCCGGCGAAAGCGCCTACGACAAGCTGCGCGCGGCCCAGGCGATCGCGCCGCGGGATCCGGAAGTCCAGGCGGCGATAGGGAAGCTAGCGCCGTCCGCCCACGCCTGCTTCCAGCGCAATCTCCGGGCCAACGCACTGTCGAAGGCGGATGCCTGCCTGGATGCTTGGGCGGCGCTGGAGGCCAGCGACATGCGGATCGGTGACGCCCGGCGCCGACTCGCCGCACGCTGGATCGCCTACGCCAACGAACGGCTTGGTGCGTATGAACTGGGGGCGGCGGATGCCGCCCTGGCGAGGGCGCGGGAGCTGGACGCGAACGCCCCCGGCCTGGAGGACCTCGCCGGCAGGCTGGTTACCGCGGGAGGCGGCTAGGCGCGGTCCGCGGATGGATGTCGTGGAGCAGCCCATCGAGGCGGCGGGCGAGCTGGCTCCAGCCGAACTCGGACACGCTGGTGCGATCCAGTCGCAATCCCTCGGTCAAGCGGCCTTCGGCGTGCCATCGCGCAAGCAGCCGCAGCCGATCCGTGACTGCCGCGGCTTCCGGTGCGCAGACCCAACCCCGCTGGCGTCCGCGGATTTGAGCCGCGACCGCGTCATCGGGATCGATGCCCAAGTGCAGGATCGGGCGGCCGGCACCCATGTACTCATAGCACTTGCCGGGCACCTGGGTGGGATCGCGATTGGCCAGGTTCACCAGCACGTCGGCCCTGCGCTGCCAGGCCAGGGCATCCAGGTGTGGCAGGAAGCCCAGCAAGCGGATGCGGCCGGGATGCCGTTGGCTCGCTGCGACGACCTCATCAGGTGCCTGGATCGTTGCGATGTTCAGGCGCACGTTGGGCGTGTCGAGCACGGCCTGCAACAGGGTGTTGGCGGTGCGGAAGCTGTAGAAGCTTCCGGTGTAGAGCAGTTCCAGCATTCCGGACCCGGTATCCGTTCCTTTTGCCGCTGGCGGCTTCGAGTCATCGAAGCCTTGCGTCAGCACCGTGACCGGGGCGATGCCCGCGTGCCGCTCCACGAGCAGGTCCCGCGCCGACGGCGTGGTCACCAGGATGGCATCGGCGTTGTCGCACACGTCGGATTCGAGTTGGCGCGCAGTCGGCCTCCAGCGCGGCAACGTGTAGGGCGCCAGCACCGGGTCGGCGAGGTCGGCCACCCAGGTGAACCCCGCTTGCCTGGCCCGTAGGCCCAGTTGCAACGTGGTCGCCGGTTCGTGGGAGCTGATGACCACGTGGGGAGCGTCGTGGGCAAGCAGTTCGTCGAGCCTGCCCTGCGCATGGGGGCGCCATTCACCCCGGAGATCCGGGAACCAGAAGTGTTCACCCACGCGCTGGAGGAGTGCGGAGACCCGGTGCTTCCAGCCGGTGCGCGAAGGCATGGCCGGACGTTCGCTGTCCCCGGCCGGTCGGGAGGTCGCCGTCGCGGGCGGGTCCTTCTTCTGGAAATGACGGCGGCGCCACGCGATCAGGCCGCGTACGTGGCCCGGGTAGGTACGGTGCACGACGATGCCGGGCGGCAGGGTCGGGAGACCGGGCGAGGTGCCGCCCAGGTCGATGGTCAGCACATGGACCTCATGGCCGAGCCGATGCAGTTCGCGCCCCAGGTAGGCCCAGCGCAGTGATTGCGGCGACGGACTGGGTGGAAACTCGTAGGCGATCAGCAGTATCCGCATCGGACTCGTTTGCTTGCGGGTGGACATTGGAGGTTCAGGCGTCCCGGGGCGGGCCAAGCGTGGCCTTGGCGACACCGAGCGCGGCGGCGGGCGAAAAATGGCGGCGCACATTCGCCCGTCCGTTGAGTGACAGGCGTTGCCACAGCGCCGCATCACGATAAAGGCGTACGACCTCGGCCGCGAAGGCGACGGCGTCGCGGGCCACCAGTACGTCGTTTCCGTGTTCGAGATGCATGCCTTCGATTGCGCAATCCGTTGCCACCACGGGCTGGCCGTGGGCAAGGCTGAGGTTGATCTTGCCCTTGACCCCAGCACCGAACCGCAGCGGTGCCAGTGCCAGCCGACAACCGTCCAGGTAGGGCGCGATGTCCGGTACATGGCCGTGGAGCCGGACGCCCGGTTCGGGGGAAACCGTCGACGCCGGGACGCTGCCGGTCGAGCCGACCAGGTGCAGCTGTACCCCGGGCAGCGCCTCCCGGATGTGGGGAAAGATGTCCCGTGCCAGCCATTCGACGGCGTCGCGGTTGGGCGGATGCCTGAGACCGCCGACAAACAGCAGGTCGCGTCGCTGCTCGAACGACAGCCCGGGCGTGTCTTCGTCGATGATGTTGGATACGACCCGCACGTCGGCGCCCGGGCGGAGCTCGAGCAGCAGTCCGCGCTCGATCGGGCTGACCACCCATGTGGTATCCGCCCGTTCGATCAGGCCCAGTTCGCGCTGGCGGGTCGACTGCGCGCGCCGTTGCAAACGACGGTCATGGTGCAATTCGGCTTCCCGCTCCTCGCGCAGGAAGTGCAGGTCGACGGTGTCGAAAACGATGGAGGCCTGCGGGGCCACGGCCCGCACGAAGGGAAGCCAGTGTCCCGCCGCATGGTGCCTGCACAGGATCGCCGAAGACAGCGTTCGGCCGTGCTGGTGGACCCACGCCGCCGCGTCGCGGCTACCCCGCAACCGGGGCACGTGGATGCCGCACGCACGCAACTGCGCGGCATTCGCCGAAGCAGTCCCGCCTTCGTCGGGAACGAAGGCAACCCGGTAGCCCGCCGAGACCAGCGCCCGCATCAGATTGCGGAGGCGCAACGATCCAGAGTCCCGGTCAGGTGCCGGCACGGTGCCATCCACCACCAGCACCCAGGGGCGGTGGCCCCAATCGGACGCCGGTTGCCGGGGCTTCCCTTGCGCCATCGGAGATGCGTCCCGGGGTTCGCCGGTGCTGTTCGAACCGGCGCGCTGCAAGGTGGCATGCCAGCCCTTGGCCTGCAGGCTGTCCCATGCCCGGCGCAACAGATGCAGGAGGCGCCGGAGATGGAACTGCAGGAAAATGGGCACGGTTATCGGCGATGGTCGATGAACAAAGATGACATGGTAACCAGCAGCACACTGGCACGGGGCAATGCTGGCTTTGGGGTGCGCTAGACTCGGAAATTCCAGGCACTTCCAGTGATTGTCGCACCTGTGGCCCGAATCGATTACGAAGACGACGACCTCACCCCCGACGACGGCGACACGCCGCAGTGGCGGCGCCGGCTGGTCACCTGGGTGCTGGCGGCGATAGGGCTGGGCCTGGGTTTCCTGATCCCGTATTCGCTGTACCTCAACCACGAGGTCGGGCAGCGTTTCGACCAGTTGCGCTGGCAATTGCCGACGCGGGTGTATGGCCGGCCGCTGGAACTGGCGCCGGGCCTTGCGCTGGATGCGACCACGTTCAAGACCGAGCTCGATGCCGCCGGCTACCACGCGGGCGATGGCGTCCGTCCGGGCAGCTACCAGCGCGACGGCGGGCACTGGCTTGTTTCCAGCCGCGGCTTCAACGATGTCGACGGACCGGTTGCGCCGCGCCGGATCGAAGTGGTGCTGTCCGGCGGAAAGGTCGCTGGCCTCGAGGACGCGCGCAGCGGCGACAAACTCAAGGCGGCCCGGCTCGATCCGGCGCGCATCGCCACCCTGTACGGGCAGAAGCAGGAGGAGCGCCGCCTCGTGCAGCTGGAGGAGGTGCCCGAGTTGCTGGTCACCGGCCTGCAGGCGGTCGAGGACCGCGACTTCGCCCACCACCACGGCATCGACCTCAGCGGCATCCTGCGCGCGGCCTGGGTCAACCTGAAGGCCGGCGAGGCGCGGCAGGGCGCCAGCACCCTGACCCAACAGCTGGCGCGCAGCGGCCTGCTCGGGATCGGCGGCGAGCAGACCTTCACCCGCAAGTTCAACGAGGCGATCTACGCGTTGTTGATCGAGGCGCGCTACGACAAGAAGACCATCCTCGAGGCCTATTTCAACCAGGTCTACCTGGGCCAGCGCGGCGCGCAGGCGATCCATGGTGTCGCCGCCGCCTCGGATTTCTGGTTCGGCCGCGACCTGTCCGACATCAGCACCGAACAGATCGCGCTGCTGATCGGCATCGTCCGCGGGCCGTCCTACTACGACCCGCGCGACCATCCCGCACGCGCCACCGCACGCCGCAATTTCGTGCTCGGCGAGATGCACGAGACCGGCCTGATCGAGGACGCCGAATACCAGCGCGCGCTGAAGGCGCCGCTGGGCGTAACCGAGCAGCCCGGCCTGTCGGCCAACCGTTTCCCGGCCTACGTCGACCTGGTCCGCCGCCAACTCGCCAGCGACTACCCCAAGGATGCGCTGGCCGGCGCCGGGTTGAGCGTGATGAGCGGCATGTCGCCCTCCGCGCAGGCCTACGCCGAAGGCGCCGTGGTCAAGGCCCTGGAGGACCTGGACAGCAAGAACCGTCCCGACCTGCAAGCCGGCCTGGTGCTGACCGACGTGCATGACGGCGAGGTGCTGGCGGTGGTCGGCAGCGGCACGCCGGCGCGCCCCGGCTTCAACCGGGCGGTGGAGGCGCGGCGCCCGGTCGGCTCGCTGCTCAAGCCTTTCGTCTACCTGCTTGCGCTGGCGCAGCCCGACAGGTTCTCGCTGGCGACCTGGGTCGACGACTCGCCGGTCACCGTGGCGCTGGGTAACGGCAAGCGCTGGACCCCGGGCAACTCCGATGGCCGCAGCCACGGCAGCGTGCGCCTGATCGACGCGCTGGCCAGTTCCTACAACCAGGCCACGGTGCGGATCGGCATGCAGGTCGACCCGCGGCGGATCGCCGACCTGATCCGTACCCTGGCAGGCATCGAATCGGAACCGAACCCGTCGCTGATCCTGGGTTCGGTCGACCAGAGCCCATACGCGATCGCGCAGCTGTACCAGTTCCTCGCGTCCGGCGGCGAGATACAGCCACTGCACGCGGTTCGCGGCGTGCTCAATGCCGATGGCCGCGCGCTCAACCGCTACGACACCGACCCGGCACCGGCGCAGGAGGGCGACGCGATCGCCGCGCGACTGATCAACATCGCGTTGCAGCGTACGGTGACGAGTGGCACCGCCCGGCGGCTGGTCTCCGATGGACTCGGCGACCTGCACCCGGCCGGCAAGACCGGTACCAGCAACGACAGCCGCGACAGCTGGTTCGCCGGCTACACCGGCGACCATCTCGCCGTGGTCTGGGTCGGCAACGACGACAACAAGCCGACCGGCCTGTACGGATCCACCGGCGGCATGCGGGTGTGGTCGAACCTGTTCAAGCGCCTGCCCAGCGCGCCGCTGAAGGTCGGTGACAAGGGCCTGGACTGGCAGTGGGTGGTGGGCTCTCACACCAGCGATGCCGGGTGCCCGGGCGCGCGAAGGTTTGCCTTCGTGGCCGGGTTCGCGCCGTCGTACCAGGCGTGCCAGCCGCCGGAACCGGTGCAGTCGGAAGAGCGGGGCGGTTGGCGCGAGTGGTTCGGCTTCGGTCGTGACGACGAGCGTGAACCGGAACCCGCGCCGACTCCGACCCCGCAGCCGCAACCAATGGAAACACCATGATGCGCGCCACCCTGGCCATCGCCGCGTTGGCGGGTTTGCTCGCAGGCTGCGCGAGCGCCCCGCCGGTGCCGCCGCCGCCCCGGTTCGACGCGGTGGCTGCGGTCGCCGCGATCCGCGCCGCGGGGACCTCCGGCGACGCCGAACTGGTGGTCAAGCCGCTGGGCAGCAATGAGGTCGAAGACCTGCGCGAGCGGGCGACGCAATTGCAGGCCCAGGGCCGGCACGAAGACGCAGCGAGCGCACTCGACCAGGCGCTGGCGATCAGTCCCGACGATCCGAACCTGCTGCAGGAGCGCGCCGAGGCGGCGTTGCTGCTGCACGACCTCGAGGGCGCCGAGCGGCTCGCCCGCCAGGCGATCTCCATCGGGACCGAAGTCGGCCCGCAATGCCGCCGCCACTGGGAAACCATCGTCCAGGTGCTGGCCGCGCGGGCCCGGGCGACCACCGGCATCGCCTCGCCCAGCCCGGCCGACGCCGAGGCCCGCCGCCAGCGCGATGCCTGCACCGTCGCCGCACCGCCGCGGTACTGAGATGGGCGAGGGCGGAAGCCGGCTCGGCAGCGCCAGCCGCGCGGCATTGAGCGAAGGCGGCGACCTGGCCCGCAACATCGCCGCGTTCGCGCCGCGCAGCGCCCAGCAGGACCTCGCCGGCGCGGTCGCCGACGCATTCGACAGCCGCGGCATGCTGCTGGCCGAGGCCGGCACCGGCACCGGCAAGACCTTCGCCTACCTGGTGCCCGCGATCCTGTCGGGGCTCAAGACGATCGTCTCCACCGGCACCCGCGCGCTGCAGGACCAGCTCTACCACCGCGACCTGCCGCGGGTGCGCGATGCGCTGGGCATCGGCCTCAAGACCGCGCTGTTGAAGGGCCGCGCCAACTACCTGTGCCACTACCGCTTGGGACAGGCCAAGGGCGAGGGCCGCTTCCACAGTCGCGAGATGGCCGGCCAGTTCCAGCGCATCGTCGTCTGGGCCGGGCGTACCCGGATGGGCGACCTGGCCGAACTGGAGACTCTGCCCGACGACTCGCCGCTGCTGCCGATGGTCACCTCGACCACCGACAACTGCCTCGGCAGCGAATGCCCGTTCTTCTCCGAGTGCTTCGTCGTGCAGGCGCGCCAGCGCGCACAGGCGGCCGACCTGGTGGTGGTCAACCACCACCTGCTTCTGGCCGACCTGGCGCTCAAGCAGGAAGGTTTCGGCGAGATCCTGCCGGGCGCGCAGGCATTCGTGGTCGACGAGGCCCACCAGCTGCCGGAGCTGGCCGCGCAGTTCTTCGGCGAGGCCTTGAGCGCGCGGCCGCTGGTCGAACTGGCGCGCGACGCGCTGTCCGAATGCAAGCAGGCAACTGGCGCGCTGGCGGTGCTGCAAGAGCCAACCCGTGCACTGGAGCAATCGGTCCGCGGCCTGCGCGCGGCGATGGACGAACTGCCGGTGCGCGGCACCCGCCGCCGCGCGGCCGAGGACGCCAACGTCGAAGCCGCGATCGACGGCCTGCTGCAGTCATTGCGCGAGTTGCATGCCGCGCTGCTGCCGCTGCGCGAGGCGGCGCCCGGTTTCGACAGTTGCACCGCGCGGGCGAAGGAATTCGAGAACCGCCTGCGGCGTTGGCGTGACGAAGGTTTCGACGATGAAGGCGAACCCGCCGACACGGCCGATGAGGCCACCGGCGACGACGAGCCACCCGACGACCGGGGCCCGCTGCGTGCCGACGACAACGCCCCCAGCGTGCTCTGGTACGAACTCACCGCGCGTGGCTTCCGCCTCAGCCGCACCCCGCTCGATGTCGCCGGCCCGCTGGCGCAGCACCGTGCGCGCTCGCAGGCGGCATGGGTGTTCACCTCGGCGACGCTGGCGATCGGTGGCCGCTTCGAGCACTACGCGATCAAGCTCGGGTTGAAAGACCCGACCACGCTGCTGGCACCCAGCCCGTTCGACTGGCCGGCCCAGGCCCTGTGCTACCTGCCGACCGGCCTGCCCGAACCGGCCGCACGCCATTACACCGACTCGATCGTGGAAGCAGTCCGGCCCGTGCTCGAAGCCTCGGCCGGCCGCGCGTTCGTACTGTTCGCTTCGCACCGCGCCCTGCGCGAAGCCGCCCAGTTGCTGCGCGATGGCCCGTGGCCGCTGTTCGTGCAGGGCGAGGCGCCGCGCTCGCTGCTGCTGGAACGTTTCCGCGCCTCCGGCAACGGCGTGCTGCTCGGTGCTGCCAGTTTCCGCGAAGGCGTCGACGTCGCCGGCGACGCACTCAGCGTCGTGGTGATCGACAAGTTGCCGTTCGCCGCCCCCGACGACCCGGTATTCGAAGCCCGGCTGGAAGCGATCCGCCGCGGCGGCGGCAACCCGTTCCGCGACGAGCAGTTGCCGCAGACGGTGATCGCGCTCAAGCAGGGCGCCGGCCGGCTGATCCGCAGCGAGACCGACCGCGGCGTGCTGGTGCTGTGCGACCCGCGCCTGACCGGCAAGAGCTACGGCCGGGTGTTCATGGACTCGCTGCCACCGTTGCCGAAAACGCGGCGGGTCGAGGACGTGCAGGCGTTCTTTGCGACAGAATCGCTGGCCCACGCCTATGGTGAAGCCGGCGCATTGGAGATCCGTCCGTGAAACTGCTGGCATTCGAACTGGCAACCGAGGCCTGCTCGGTGGCGTTGTGGATCGATGGCGAAGTGCGCGAGCGCTTCGAGATCGCCCCGCGCCGCCACGCCGAGCTGGCGCTGCCGTGGGCCGACGCCCTGCTGGCCGAGGCCGGGGTGGCGAAGTCGCAGCTCGACGCGATCGCGCTTGGCCGTGGCCCGGGCGCCTTCACCGGCGTGCGCCTGGCGATCGCGATCGGGCAGGGCATCGCGCTGGCGCTGGACCGACCGATCGTGCCGGTGTCGACTCTGGCGGCGTTGGCGCTGCAGGCGCCGGGGCCGCGCGCACTGGCCGCAATCGACGCCCGCATGGGCGAGGTCTACAGCGCCTCGTTCGAACTGCGCGACGGCGATGCAATCGCCCTCGACAACGAATCGGTTGGCGCACCGGATACGGTGCAAGCCCCCGACGGGGGAGACGGCTGGCACGGTGTCGGCACCGGCTTCGGTGCCTGCGACGGCGCCCTGCGTGAGCGACTTTCGGGTCGATTGCAATCGATCGACGCCACCGCGCTACCGCACGCGGGCGATGTCGCGCGACTTGCCGCAGTGGCCTTCGAGCGTGGCGAAGCGGTCGCGCCCGAACGCGTCGAACCGGCCTACCTGCGCAACAACGTCGCACTCACCATCCGCGAGCAGCAGGCGCTGCGCGACTCGCGCTAGTCGTGGGGAGGCAGGGCTTGCGGCTCGCCCCCGCGCAGGAAGTCGCCAATCCCCTGGCTTGCACAACGCCGGATCTTCGCCGCCGCAGGACTCACCTCGACGCTGTCGCGCCATAGCAACCGTCGTGCCAGCGACGACAGCACCAAGGGGTAAGCCAGCGCCATCGTCGCATTGCGTTCCACTGACGAGGCTTCGGTCATCGCGGCGACCTTCTCCAGCGCCTCGCGATTGATTCGGAGCGCATCGCTGGTGGTGATTGGCGTGTCGCCCGGGACGCGGTCGACGAACTGCGTCACGGCCCATTGCTCTTCCGCCGAGCCGACCCGACGGGCGAGGTTGGCCAAGCGTGCGAACTCGATCGCGTTCGGCAACGCGTCGGCATTCGCCTGCCAGTACGCGTCGACGAGTGCATCCAGGCTGTCGTACGGGATCTGGTGGTGCTCCAACCGAACGCTGGCGTACCAGTGCGCCTCGGCGAAACTGACCGTGCCGTCGCGGTAGAGATCGGCGTCGCTGCTGCGCACGCCGCCGAAGAACTCACCCAGATAGTCGTCGCTGCCGCGCAGTGCCTCCGGGCTCTTCTGGCAACCGGTGGCGACGACCTCGGGGTGCGCGGCAAAAAAGCCACAACTCGGCGCCGCTGCGAATTGGCCGCTGTTGCAGGCGCCGCTGACCATCACCAGCTCCGTGCCGGTCTTGTCGACCAGACTCTCGAGAAGCGGCGCATCAACCGTCGCCAGGTGCCCCCACAACGGCGCGCCGGTCGGGCCGCTGTGGCCGATCTGGACAAGCAGGTTGTGGTCGGTGCCGCGGAGGCTCTCGAACAACCGGCCCAGCGTCTGCAGGTCGGGCGAATGCGGGGTATGGATCGGCGACTGGATGAAGCGCTCCTCGCCATTGACCAGGAGGCTGGTGTCAGGGCGGGGATCGTCGCCGTTGCCGTACAGGGTGATGACGTTCAACGAGGGGCCGGCGATCGGGGTCAACGCCTCGCGGGTGTCTGCGATCCGCTCGGAAATGTACAACGGGTTGCCCGACGGGGTGGCGGTGCTGCCCCACAGAACCAGGTTGTTGTCGGACACGCCAGCGATGCCACCGTCCGCGCCGAGCATCGCCCCGCGGATCGACGGATGGGGCTGGCGCCGGCCGAGGGCGGCATCGACGAAATAACCGAGTTTCCAGGTCTCCTTGAAATGCTCGCCGTAGAAGTGGTTTGCCTGCGCTGCACCCTCGCGCCCGGCGGCGTTGGCCGGAGCCATGATCGCGTCGGGAAAACGCGCATTGGCAATGTCGGAAGCCTCGGCGATGTTGCCGACATGCAGCACCTCGTCGCCATCGAGCACCATCACCGACAGCGATTGCGACCAGTATTCGTGTGGCTGGAACTGCGCGGCGATCGCGGCGGGAATCGCTGACTTGTCGACTACCGAAACCGGGATCGGCGCTTCGATCCCGGGATGGTCGCGCAGTTCGCCCGGATAGCCGTCGCCGAAGCTTCGGTACAGCTGGCAAGCACCGCAGTCGTCGGCTTCAAGCAACAGGATCCGCAGATCGTGGGCGGACGCTTGGCCGGTGCAGGCGGCAATCATGCCGAGACCGGCCATCAGGGTCACGGCGAAGATTTTGGGGTGGGCCATGACGGGGGTCCTCTAGTCGATGCGGTGACGAGGGAAAGGTCGAGCCGGCAGCGCGCCCCGTGGTCTGGATCTCAGCGATCGACCAGCTCGCCACCGGCCAGGAACGCCCAGGTCCGCGTGACATGCAGGACGTCAGGGTCCTCGTCGGTCTTCGGCAGTGGCGGGTAGGGCTCGGCCAGCTGGGCGATGCGCAGGGCGGAGGCGTCCAGCAGCGGGATGCCGCTGGAGACCACGATCCTGGAGTCCTCGACGCTGCCGTCCCGGCGCACGGCGACGCTGATCACCACCTGCCCGGCAAGCCGGCGCCGGCGCGCTTCATCCGGGTAATTGAGGTTGCCGACGCGCTCGACCCGGTCGACCCAGCCGCGCAGGTAGCCGGCCCAGGCGTATTCGGTGGTGCTGGCGGAGACGAACTTGCGCTTGGGCCGCTTGGCGTAGCGCTCCGAGCGCAGGTGGATCTCGGCCGCCAGCCGAGCCATTTCCATGTCGTGGGTGATCTTGCGGTCGCCCCGCCGCAGCGGTCGCTCATCCGGCTCGGGCGTTGCACGCGTGGTCGCAGTGGGCGTTTCGCCACGGGTGCTGCCGACCACGCGCTCCTGCGGTCGCGGTTGCGGTGCCGGCGACTGGGCGCGCAACTCGCGCGGGGCCACGCCGCTGGCCGCTTGCGGCAACGGCCCGGACTGGCGCTCGGTCGGCCGGTTGCTTTTTTCGTGCTCGCCGCCGCCCTGGTTGTTGGCCTGGGCGAGGAAATCCGCCTGCTCCGGGGTCAGCGTGGTGCTGGTGCGGGTCAGGATCACATCCAGGGTCGGCATTACCGGCGCCGCGCTCTCCAGTGCGAAGCCGACGCCGAGCAGCAACACGCCGTGCAACAGCAACGACAGCACCAGGGTCGCGCCGAGGCGCTGGCCCTCGTTGATGGCCGGTTGCACCGCTACCGCACTCATGCCGCGTTGGCGCGCACTTCGATCGCGTCGAACAGGTCGGCGCAGATGTTCAGGCCGAACTGGGCATCCAGTTCGCGGATGCAGGTCGGGCTGGTGACGTTGACCTCGGTCAGGTAATCGCCGATCACGTCGAGGCCGACGAACAGCATGCCCCGGCGCTTCATCTCCGGGGCGACCTGCGCGGCGATCCAGCGGTCGCGCTCGGTGAGCGGACGACCCTCGCCGCGACCGCCGACGGCGAGGTTGCCGCGGAACTCGTCGCCCTGCGGAATCCGCGCCAGGCAGTAATCGACCGGCACCCCATCGACCAGCAGGATGCGCTTGTCGCCGTCCTTGATCTCCGGCAGGTAGCGCTGCGCCATCGCCAGGCTGCGACCCCCTTGGGTGAGGGTTTCCAGGATCACGTTGGCGTTGGGATCACCGTGGCCGACCCGGAAGATCGAGCGTCCGCCCATGCCGTCGAGTGGCTTGAGCACGGCCTCGCGGTGCTCGGCGACGAACGCCTTGAGGGTCGCCGCATCGCGGGTCACGACGGTCGGCGGGCAGCATTGCGGGAACAGCAGTGCCGCCAGCTTCTCGTTGTAGTCGCGCAGGCCCTGCGGATCATTGACCACCAGCGCGCCCGCGCTCTGCGCGACCCCGAGGATCTGGGTGTCGTGGATGAACTCGTCGTCGACCGGCGGGTCCTTGCGCATCAGCACGACGTGGCCGGCCCCGAGTTCAATATGTGACGTCTGTCCCAGATCGAACCAGTGCGTGGGATCCTCCCGGACCTGCAGCGCAGCGACCTTCGCGACCGCCCGACCGTCGTGCAGCGCCAGCCCACCCGGTATCACGTACCACATGCGGTGCCCGCGCCGCTGGGCCTCCAGCAGCATCGCGAACGTTGAATCCTTGGCGATCCTGATCGATCCGATCGGATCCATCACGACAACGATGTCGAGCGACATGGCGGCACGCGGTGTGGGAGTCGGGCGATGGTAGCAGGCACATCCACGCCAACTCCGGGCCCGCAATCGCATTCATGTTCGTTGTGACAAAATTTGCGCGCTTGACAGCGTGCACCGGGCTTGGAATAAAGGCACTCTACGCGACGCGCCCGGGGGTTCCGCGTCGGCGCGCTTCGCAACAGGGGACATTGGAAAATGCAGGACGAGGGTCGCAACGGCAGCCTCGATGGTTTGCGAGTCATGGTGATCGACGACTCCAAGACCATCCGCCGCACCGCTGAAACGTTGCTCAAGCGAGAAGGTTGCGCGGTGGTCACGGCCACCGATGGCTTCGAGGCGTTGGCGAAGATCGCCGACCAGCAGCCGCAGATCATCTTCGTGGACATCATGATGCCGCGGCTGGATGGCTACCAGACCTGCGCGCTGATCAAGAACAACCAGGTCTTCAAGAGCACGCCGGTGATCATGCTGTCGTCCAAGGACGGCCTGTTCGACAAGGCCCGCGGGCGCATCGTCGGTTCCGAGCAGTACCTCACCAAACCATTCACGCGCGAGGAACTCCTCGACGCCATCCGCACGCACGTCAACGCCTGACCGGGGGGTAGGGCATCAAATGGCACGTATTCTTCTGATCGAGGATTCGCCGACCGATACGGCGGTCCTCACCCAATTGCTGGAACGCAACGGCCACGACGTACTGGCCTCGGGCAGCGCCGAGGACGGCATCGACATGTGCCGCCGCGAGCAGCCCGACCTGGTCCTGATGGACGTCATCCTGCCCGGCATGAACGGCTTCCAGGCCACCCGCGCGCTGTCGCGCGATGCCGACACCAAGTCCATCCCGGTGCTGATCGTCAGCACCAAGGGCATGGAGACCGACAAGGCGTGGGGCCTGCGCCAAGGGGCCAAGGACTACATCGTGAAGCCGCCGCGCGAGGACGAGTTGATCGCCCGGATCAACGCGCTGCTGGGGTCGTGAGCGAGTCGCCCGCAATGAACGCCCCGGCAATGAACGTGGCCCCCTTCGACGTCCTGGTCGACTACGAGCGCCGCAGCCTCGAGCACGTCGCCGGCCTGCCCGAGCAGCTCGACGCGCCGGGCCTGTGGCGTGGCGTCGGTTACCGCATCGGCAACCGCCGGCTGGCATCGGGCTTCGGCGAGGTGCTGGAAATCCTGCCGCTGCCGCAGGTCACCCCGGTGCCCGGCGCGCAGTCGTGGATGCTCGGCCTGGCCAACGTCCGCGGAAACCTGTTGCCGATCGTCGACCTCAAGCAGTTCCTCGAGGGCGAGCGCACGGTGCTGCATGAAAGCCAGCGGATCCTGCTGGTGCGCCAGCCCGGCGGCGACGTGGCGGTGCTGATCGACGAACTCTACGGCCAGCGCAGCTTCAACCAGCAGCACCTGGTCACGGATGGCGACGAGGTCGCGGCGCACCTGCACGACGGCCGCTACGCCAATTTCATCGCCCAGGCCTACCGCCTGGACGACACCACGTGGGGCATCTTCAGCCTGGACCGGCTGGCCCGCACGCCCGAGTTTAGACAAGCCGCTTCCGACATGCCGCGGCCTGAACACCACAGCGGTACACCCCGCGCCAGCAACGTACCTGAGGTCGAAAATGAGCACTGAGATGAATTCCGTCGCCGGCAAGGCGCGCAATGTCGGCGTCAACACCTGGCTGATCGTGCTGGGCCTGGCGGTGCTGGTGTTCGGCCTCAACACCGGTTATGCGACCTGGAAGGCGGCCCGGCTGGGCGGCGCCAGTGCCGCGGCATCGAGCCTGCAGGTGCAGTCGCAGCAGCTCGCGGTGCAGGGCCAGGAAGCGGTCGGCGGCGACGCCGGGGCGTTCGCCGAGTTCAAGACCACGCAGTCGCAGATCGACGAGAACATCAGCGACCTCAACACAAACTTCGGTGCGACCCCGGGCGTGACCGGGCCGATCGACACGGTGACCGCGACCTGGGCGCCGTTGGACAAGAGCGCGCAGCAGGTGCTGGCGAGCCAGAACGCCGTGCTGGGCCTGGCCGACAGCGCCAACAGCTTCACCGGTCAGGTGCCGCAGCTGCAGGCGCGCCTGGACGAACTGGTCCGCGCGATGTCGGGCAGCGGCTCGCCGTCGTCGCAGGTCTACTACGCACTGCGCCAGGTCGTGTTGTCGGGAACCATGGCGCGCCGGGTGACCGAGATCCGCGCCGGTGGCGCCGGTGCCGAGGCCGCGGGTGACGGGCTGGTGCGCGACGCGGCGATCTTCAACAACGTGCTCGCCGGCCTGCGTGCGGGCGACGAGGCGGGCGGCGTCAACAAGCTGACCAACGCGGGCGCACTGGCCGCACTGGCCCAGACCGAGACCCTTTGGGCGGAGATGAAGAAAGATCTCGACGCCATCGTCGCCAGCTCGCAGAACCTGTTCCGCGCACAGGCCGCTGCCGAGGCGATCACCAACGGTTCCGACAAGCTGCTGTCCGACAGCCGCTCGCTGTTCGACGCGTTCACCGCGTTCGGCTCGCTGAAGGACACCAGCCTGCTCGGCAACCTGTGGATCTCGATCGTTTCCGGTGCGCTGGCGCTGCTCGCGATCGTGTTCCTGGTGCTGTCGCTCAACAGCCAGCAGAAGAAGCGCTACGAGACCACCAAGGAACTCAACGACCGCAACCAGGAGGCGATCATGCGCCTGCTGGACGAAATGGGTTCGCTCGCGGAAGGCGACCTGACCGTGAAGGCGACCGTGACCGAGGACATGACCGGCGCGATCGCGGACTCCATCAACTTCGCCGTCGAGCAGCTGCGCAGCCTGGTGCAGACGATTACCGACACCTCGGTGCAGGTCGCCTCCAGTGCACAGGAAACGCAGGCCACCGCCATGCACCTGGCCGAGGCCGCCGAGCACCAGTCGCAGGAAATCACCTCCGCCTCCAGCCGCATCAGCGAAATCGCGGCCAGTATCGACCAGGTGTCGAAGAACTCCGCCGAGTCCGCGGACGTGGCGCAGCGCTCGGTGCAGATCGCGACCGCCGGTGCCGGCGTGGTGCGCCAGACGATCCAGGGCATGGACAACATCCGTGACCAGATCCAGGAGACCTCCAAGCGAATCAAGCGCCTCGGCGAGTCGTCGCAGGAAATTGGTTCCATCGTTGAACTGATCAACGACATCTCCGAGCAGACCAACATCCTGGCGCTCAACGCGGCCATCCAGGCGGCCTCGGCCGGTGAGGCCGGTCGCGGATTCGCGGTGGTGGCCGACGAAGTGCAGCGACTCGCGGAACGCTCGTCCAACGCGACCAAGCGAATCGAATCGCTGGTGCAGACCATTCAGGCCGATACCAACGAGGCGGTCAGCTCGATGGAGCAGACGACCTCCGAAGTGGTCGCCGGTGCACGACTGGCCGAGGACGCGGGTACCGCGCTGGGCGAGATCGAAAAGGTGTCGTCGGATCTCTCGGGTTTGATTCAGGGCATCTCGTCGGCGGCGCAGCAGCAGTCCGGCGCGGCGGCCAACATCACCCAGACGATGAACACGATTCAGCAGATCACCTCGCAGACCACCCAGGGCGCCAACCAGACCGCACAGTCGATTGGAAACCTGGCGCAGCTCGCCGCCGACCTTCGCCGCTCGGTCGCCGACTTCAAGCTGCCGGCCTGACCCCGGATTGGACGTTGCAATGAACAGCATGACCCCCGGCCGCCGACGCCTGCGACGCGGCCCCGCTGACCGGTGGGGTGCACGATGACCGTGATGCGTGACGCAATCGACACCACCACGCTGGGCTGGATCAAGCCGGAGCTGGACGAGACCCTGCGCCAGGCGCGGCAGGAAATCGAGGCGTTCGTCGAAACGCCCGGTGACACCGACCGCATGCGCGCGTGTGCGAGCCACCTGCACCAGGTGCACGGCACCTTGCGCATGGTCGAGCTGTACGCGCCGGCCATGGTCGCCGAGGAAATGGAGCGCCTGTCGCTGGCGCTGGTCCACGGCGATATCGGTGATCGCGACGACGCCTGCGCGATGCTGATGCGCGGTGTCGTCCAGTTGCCCGATTACCTCGAGCGGCTGCAGGGCGGCCATCGAGACATCCCGATCGTGCTGTTGCCATTGCTCAACGAGTTGCGCGCCACCCGTGGCGAGACGGGGCTCAACGAAAGCGTGCTGTTCGCGCCCAACCTCGACCGCCCGTTGCCGAACGACCTGCCCGCGCCGATGGCTGCGGTGTCGACCATCCGCAGCGGTGCCCAACCGAGCAGCCCGAACCTGGCCGCGCTGCGCGCCGCGCTCGCGCAGTGGCCGGAAGCCGGGGCGCCGGCCGATGCCGCGCAACTGGCCAACATCGTCGACGGCCTGCTGGCCGAAGTTTCGGTCGAGCCGCTGCGACGGATGCTGTGGGTGGCTTCCTCGGTCGCCGGCGCGCTGCGTGACGGCGCGCTGCCACCGACCCGCGCACTGCGCCTGGCGTTTGGTGGCGTCGAGCGCGAAGCCCGGCAGATGCTTGACGACAATGGCTTCAGTGCCCCGAGCAACGAGCCCAACGCCGAGCCGACCCGGCAGTTGCTGTACCACGTCGCCCACAGCCAGGGCGGCCATCCGGCGCTGGACAGCCTGCGCCAGACCTTCGAACTCGACGCCGAACTGCCGAGCGAGTCGGAGATCGAGCACGCCCGTGGCAGCCTGAGCGGGCGCAACCGCGCGTTGCTCGACACCGTCTCGGCGGCGATCAAGGAAGACCTGCTGCGGGTCAAGGATTCGCTCGACCTGCACCTGCGCACCGGCAAGACCGACGTCGCCGAACTGCGGCCGCAGGTCGAAGCCCTGGGTCGCGTCAGCGACACCCTCGGCATGATGGGCCTGGGCATCGCCCGCGGCGTGGTGCTGCAGCAACGGGACGCGATGCACGAGATCGTTGCCGGCCAGCGCCCGGCAGACGAATCGGCCCTGCTCGACGTGGCAGGTGCCTTGCTCTATGTCGACGCCTCGCTCGACGAACAGGTCTCGCGCCTGGGACTAACCGACGACCGCGCCGACGAGGACCTGCTCGCCAGTGAATCGCGCAAGGTGCTGGAAGTCGTCGTGCGCGAGGCGATCGCCAACTTCGGCGACGCCCGCCAGTCGTTCGTTGCCTTCGTCGAGACCAACTGGGACCACGGCGAGCTGGTCGAGGTCCCGCGCCTGCTGGACGAAGTCTGCGGCGCGCTGCGCATCCTCGACCTGGACTTGCCGGCGGACTACCTGACCGGCGTCAAGCGCTACACCGAGGCCGAGTTGATCGGCCGCAAGCGCGTGCCCAACGGCCAGCAGCTCGACACCATGGCCGATGCCCTGGCGAGCGTCGAGTACTACCTCGAAGCCCTGCGCGAGCAGCGCCCGAACCGCGACCGCATCCTCGAGATCGCCCGCCACAGCCTCGAATCGCTCGGCTACTGGCCGCTGCCGAACAACACCGCGCCGCTGCAGGCCGAAATTCCCTCGCCGCTGTCGGTGGAAGAGGAAGACGGCGCCGCCGCCGCGCTCGACATGGCTTCGAGCAGCGCTCCCGCCACCGGAAACGTGGTGGAACCAGTTACATCGGCCGAAGCGCCGGTCGTTGTCGAAACGTCCGAAGTCGGGGTCGGTGCCGCGCCGGAAACCATTGCGACCGCGCCGACCCGCGCGGTCGACGCCGGTGTCGATGGTTTTGCCAGCAGCGACGATATCGACGACGAGATCCGCGAGGTGTTCCTCGAGGAGCTCGAGGAAGAGATCGGCAACCTCGGCGAGCTGCTGGTCAGCTGGCGCCCGGCGCCGGAGAACATGGAGCAGCTGCGCTCGATCCGCCGGGTCTTCCATACCCTCAAGGGCAGTGGCCGGCTGGTCGGGGCCAAGACCCTGGGCGAGTTCAGCTGGAAGATCGAGAGCATGCTCAACCGCGTGCTCGACGGCAGCCGGCTGGCCAGTCCGGCGGTGGTCGCGGTCGTCGACCACGCCTACGACGTGCTGCCGCAGTTGCACGCGGCGTTGGCCGGGACCGGCTCGATCAGTGCCG
The DNA here is from genome assembly GCF_052547215.1 of Lysobacter sp. F6437. NCBI lineage: Bacteria > Pseudomonadati > Pseudomonadota > Gammaproteobacteria > Lysobacterales > Lysobacteraceae > Lysobacter > Lysobacter sp. F6437. The sequence continues at coordinate 1,323,641 of NZ_JBQWRB010000001.1, read as the reverse complement.
ACCTGGCCGGGATCGCGGCGGTTGCCGAACGGGTTGCCGCAGGCGAGGAGGCGACCTACGTCGCGCCGACGCCCGCGCCGGAAGCGGCCGACGTGGTGCCTGGCCTCGAAGGCGCACCAGCGCCCATGCTCGACGAAGCCATCGAAGTGGATTCCGTCTCCGCGGATCCCGCCGAAGTCCCGCTCGAAGAAGAGGCGGGGATCCCGGCCTCGGTCGACGCGGTGCTGCTGGAGATCCTCGGCACCGAGGTCGCAGGGCACCTGGCCACCATCGAGCTTTGGCTTGCGGCCAGCGCGGATCAGCCGCAGCCTGCAGATGATCGCCTGCAGCGCGCGATCCACACCCTCAACGGCGCTCTCGCGATGACCGAAGTGCCGGTGATCACCGAGATCACCGCGCCGACCGAGGCCTATGTCAAGCGTTTGCTGGCGGCGGGGCAGAACGCCAGCGCCGAAGGCGTCGCCGGCATCGCCGCGGTATCCGCGGCGGTCTCGCGGACCCTGGCGGCACTGCAATCGAGCGCGCCCCGTATCCCCGAGTTCGAGGGGCTTGCGGTCCGCATGGCGACCCTGCGCGACAGCCTGCCCGCGGCGCGCCCGCCATCGACGGACGAGGACGTCGATGCCTCGCTGCCGACCGAGCGGACCAGTGGCGTCTCGGTGGTCGACCTGAGTCCGTTCGCGGGCGTCGACGCGGCGGCCGAAGTCGATATCCAGGCCGACGCGGAATCCTTCGCCACCACCGCATTGCCGGACCTCGGCCTTGCCCATGCGGCGCGGCTCGACGAGGAGCGCGCGGAGGCTGAGCAGGTCGAAGCCGAGCGGGTCGAAGCCGAGCGCCTCGACACCGAACGCCTTGAACGCGAGCTTCTCGAGGCGGAACGCCAGCAAGCCGAGCGCCTGGAAGCCGAACGGATCGAAGCGGAGCGGGTCGAGTCCGAACGGCTTGAGGCCGAGCGTCTCGAATCGGAACGTCTCGAAGCAGAACGGCTTGAATCGGAGCGTCTCGAAGCGGAGCGTCTCGAAGCGGAACGGCTCGAGACCGAGCGCCTCGAGGCGGAACGTCGCGCAGCGGAGCAACTCGAAGTCGAACGCCTCGAATCGGAACGTATCGAATCCGAGCGCATCGAATCCGAGCGCATCGAGTCCGAGCGCCTGGAAGCGGAACGTCGGGAGGCGGAGCGCCTCGAAGCCGAGCGTCTCGCCGAGGAAGAGCGCGAATACGCGTTGCTCGAAGCCGAATACGCGGAGGCCGACCGGCTTGCCCGTGAACGTGCCGAATCCGATGCTGCGAAGGCGCAGGCGGAACCGCCGTCGGCCGGGCAGTCGGAGCCGGAGCCGGAAGTTGCCGAAACGACGGACGACAGCGCTATCGACCCGGCCGTTGCCGGGCTGCTGATCGCCTCGCTCGCCGCGGTCGCGGACCCGGACGAGGCACTCGACCTGGAGGGGCTGGACCCGGAACTGGTCGACATCTTCGTCGAGGAAGGCGGCGACCTGCTCGACCATTCCGACGCGATGCTGGCGGAACTGCGCGAGGAGCCCTCGTCGCGTGAATCTCTGGTCGGGCTCCAGCGCGACCTGCATACGCTCAAGGGCGGCGCACGCATGGCCGGCATCATGGCGGTTGGCGAACTCGGCCACGCCATGGAATCGCTGCTGGAAGCGGTGGTCGACCAGCGCTGCGATCTCGGCGCCGACGGCGTGCCATTGCTCGAACGCGGTTTCGACCGCTTGCACGCGATGATCACCCGGGTCGGCGATCGGCGCGCCATCGCCATGCCCGAGCGGTTGATCGCCGAGTTCGACGCGCGGTCGCGGGGTGAAAGCCTGCTGCACGCTACGCCGGAGTCCCAGCGCACGATCACGAAGGTCGAAACCTCCACGCCGGCCGGGGCCGAGGCTCCGGCCGCGAAATCGCCGGCACCCACGTTCGCCTATCGCGATGATGCCGTCGACACCGGCGCCACCGTTCTCACGCCGCTGTCGGCGCCGATGGAAGAGGCCCAGGCCGGTGACGAGGACGACATCGGTGTCCGTGCACCGCAGGAGCAGGTGCGCATCCGTGCCGACCTGCTGGATCGCCTGGTCAACTACGCCGGCGAGGTCGCGATCTACCGCGCCCGCCTCGAGCAGCAGCTCGGTGCGTTCCGCGGCGCGATCGCGGAAATGGGCGCGACCAACATCCGCATGCGCGACCAGTTGCGTCGCCTCGAGATGGAAACCGAGGCACAGATCGTCGCCCGCTACCAGCGCGAGGCCGAGGATGCCGAGCAGGTGTTCGATCCGCTCGAGCTCGACCGCTTCTCGACCCTGCAGCAGCTCTCGCGCGCGCTGTCGGAATCGGCGGCCGACCAGAACAGCCTGCAGGGCACGCTCGACGACCTGACCCGACAGTACGAAACCCTGCTGCTGCAGCAGTCGCGCGTCAGCTCCGACCTGCAGGAAGGCCTCATGCGCACGCGCATGGTGCCGTTCGACGCCTTGCTGCCGCGCCTGCGCCGGGTGATCCGGCAGGCCTCCGGCGAACTGGGCAAGCAGGTCCAGCTCAAGCTCGACGGCTCGCAGGGCGAGCTCGACCGCAACGTGCTGGAGCGCATGACCGCGCCGCTGGAGCACATGCTGCGCAACGCGGTCGCGCATGGCCTGGAGACACCGGCCGAACGCAAGAAGGCGGGCAAGCCCGAGGAAGGCAGCGTCCGCATCGCGATCCGTCGCGAAGGTTCGGAAGTGGTGCTGGAGGTCGCCGACGACGGTCGCGGCCTCAACCGCCAGGCGATCCGTCGCCGCGGCGAGGAACGCGGGCTGGTCCGCGCCGATGCGGTGCTGGGCGATTCCGACCTCGACGCGCTGATCCTCGAACCCGGCTTCTCCACCGCCGACGCGGTCAGCCGCCTGGCCGGCCGTGGCGTCGGCATGGACGTGGTGGCCAGCGAGGTGCGCCAGCTCGGCGGCCTGCTCGACATCCACTCGACCCCGGGCCAGGGCACGCGCTTCACCCTGCGCCTGCCACAGACCCTCGCGGTCACCCAGGCGGTGTTCGTCAAGATCGGCGAAACCACCTTCGCGGTGCCGATCGCCTCGGTCCGTGGCGTGGGCCGTATCGCCCGCGAGGACCTGGTCGATGCCAACGGCCAGCCGCTCGACGCCCGCTATGCCTATGGTGGCGACGACTACATCGTGCACGACCTCGGCGAGCTGGTCGGGCACGGCACCGCCAAGGCCGAAGGCCAACTGCAGATGCCGGTGCTGCTGATCCGTTCCGGTGACCTGCATGCCGCGGTCACCGTCGACCAGGTCATCGGCAACCGCGAGGTCGTGGTCAAGCCGGTTGGTCCGCAGGTCGCCTCGGTGCCGGGCATCTTCGGCGCGACCATCATGGGTGACGGCCGCGTGGTCGTGATCCTCGACGTCGCCCCGCTGGTCCGCCGCCATGCCACCCTGCCGCGCGACCTGCGTGCGGCACCGGCGCCGGTGGTGGAACATCGCCAGGTTCCGCTGGTGATGGTGGTCGACGACTCCGTCACCATGCGCAAGGTCACCGGCCGCGTGCTGGAGCGCAACAACTTCGAGGTCGCGACCGCGAAGGATGGCATCGACGCGCTCGAACGCATGGTCGACGTCGTGCCCGACCTGATGCTGCTCGACATCGAGATGCCGCGGATGGATGGCTACGAGTTGGCCACCCAGATGAAGGCCGACCCACGGCTGCGCAACGTGCCGATCGTGATGATCACCTCGCGTACCGGCGACAAGCATCGCCAACGCGCGATGGACATCGGCGTCGATCGCTACCTCGGCAAGCCCTACCAGGAACCCGAACTGATGCGGAACGTGTTCGAGTTGCTCGGGATCGAGCGCCGACATGGTGGCTGAGGTCGTGCGCGTCGCCCTGCTGGCGCGCCCCGGGGTCGCGTGCGACCGCCTGCGCGGCGTGCTCGAGCAATCGGGCGCCCAGCAGGTGCTCGAAGCCGACCCGACCGTGCTGCAATTGCCGGCACTGGTCGCCGCCGCGCCGCAGGTGGTGCTGGTGGCGCTGGACCCGGTGACCGAGGACGTGCTCGCTCGTTTCGACGATGTGCTGTTCGACCCCTCGGTGGACGTGATCTACGAGGAGGCCGACCTGACCGCCTCGCGCGAAGGATGGGACGTGGCACGTTGGCAGCGGCACCTCGTGGCAAAGCTCCAACGCCATGGAGATGTCCTTCCACCCGGGCGCGAGCCGGACGGGATCGACACCGCGACCACGTCCGCGCCGGCGATCGTGTCGGAGGATGTTGCAGGGTTCGAACCGGAGCCCGCCGTGCCCGCGCCGCCTCCGGACGAGCCCGCGGCCGAAGACAACCCGTTCGACCCGGTGATGGCCGAATTCGACACCGGGTTTGAACCCGGGGGCGACAGCCTCGAAGCCGATATGGAAGCCGCCTTCGACGAGGTCGTGGCTGGCCCCCCCGAGCTGTCCATGTCGTCCGATGACGAACCCGTCGACGCCGAGCCGGCCCCGTTGCCCGACGCCGTCACGGAGTCCTCCGTTCCGGAGGATGGGCAGGCGACTTCCGAACCGCTTCCAGCGTCGAGATTCGGCAACCTCACGCTGGACGACGGCGATAGCGACACCGTCGCCGAGAGCCATGAGGCCAACCACAAGTTCAAGCGCGACCTGAGCGACCTGGAGAGCCGGATTGCCGGGCTCGAGCTGGTCGATGACACGCCCGTACGCGGGCCGGAGCAGGCTTGCGGCGCGGTGCTGGTACTGGCCGGCATTGGTGGCCCGGACGCGGTACGGCAGTTGCTCGGTGCGATGCCGGCCGAGTTCGCGCGACCGGTGCTGGTCCAGCAACGCCTCGACGGCGCGCGCTACGACAAGCTGGTGGCGCAGATGCAGCGTGCGACTTCGGCGCCGGTGCAACTCGCCGTGCCCGGGCAAACCGCGCATGCCGGCTTCGTCTACATCCTTCCTGCCGACGTCGGGATCGAGGCTGCACCGACCGGCATCCGCTTCAACGAAAGTGGCGAACTGCTGGTGGCACTGCCGTCGGCGGACAGCGCCGTGCTGCTGCTCAGCGGCAGCGATCCGGCGCTGGTCGATGCGGTGATGAAGCACAACTGGGCCGGCGCGCTGGTGGCCGGCCAGGCAGCCGATGGTTGCTACGACGCCGCCGCTTCGAATGCACTGGCCGCCCGCGGCGGTGACACCGCGTCGGCCGCCGAGTTGGCCCAACGACTTTCGGAACGCTGGTCATGAAGCGATCCGCTCCCGGGAAACAGGACATGTCGAAACATTCCCATGCGGCGCCGCAAGCGCCATCGCAGGCCGGACCCGAAGCGGATATCCGCGGCGTGGTGATCCAGCTCTCGGGCGCCCGCCTGTTGCTGCCCAACGCGACCATCGCCGAGGTCCTTTCGTTCGCACCGCCGGAGCCGGTGGAAGGCACGCCGGACTGGCTGCTGGGCCGCATGCGCTGGCGCGGTTGGCAGTTGCCGCTGATCAGCTTCTCGCAGCTGGCCGGGTTGGCCGACGAACAGGGCGGCCTGGGTAGCAAGGTGATCGTGTTCAAGGCACTGGGCGGCGACTCCAAGGCGCCGTACTTCGCGATCCTGACCCAGGGCTTCCCGCGGCTCGTCACGGTCTCGCGCCCCGGCCTGCAGGTCGACGCCGACGGCGGCGAGTTGCCGCTGGCGGTGCAGGCACGCGTCACCCTCAACCAGGACGACGCGCTGGTGCCCGACCTTGTCGCCATCGAGACGCTGATTGCCGAGGCGCTCGCGCAAGCAGCCTGACGCCGCGGGCGTCCTTCCGCCGGTTCGGCGGAACCGTCCGCAATACCCCCACGCGTCAGGCGAGATCGCCGAATCGCGACTGCAACGCCGCAATCGCGGCCAGGCCGGCGGTTTCGGTCCGCAGCACCCGCGGCCCCAGCTGAAGGCCCTGGAATCCGGCCGATTGCAGTTGCTCACGGTCGCGCGGCGACCAGCCGCCTTCCGGACCCACCGCGAGCACCACCTGTCCCTCAATGGATGGAAGCGTGGCGAGCGAGTGCGCGCCTTCCGGATCCAGCAGCAGGCGCAATCCACCGGTTGGCAGCGACGCAAACGCGTCCTGCAACGTCGCCGGTGCCGCCACCTCCGGTACCACGGCGCGACCACTCTGTTCGCACGCCGCGGTCACCACGTTGCGCCAGTGCGCCAGCCGCTTGGCCGCGCGCGCTTCGTCGAGCCTGACCTCGCTGCGTTGCGACGTGACCGGATAAATCGAGGAGACGCCGAGTTCGGTTGCCTTCTGCAGGATCAGGTCCATCTTCTCGCCGCGGGCGATGCCCTGCAGCAACACGATCCGCAACGGTGATTCGCGTTCGACCGGTGTCGCCGCGGTGACGCCAACGCGCAGCTCGCGCTTGCCGATGGCCAGCACCCGGGCCGCGTAGTCGGAGCCGTCGCCGTTGAACAGCACACAGTCGTCGCCGACCCCGAGCCGCAGCACCCGCGCCAGGTGCACCGCTGGTGCCTCGGGCAGCGCCAGCTCCATGCCCGGTGCCAGCGGCACGTCTACGTGGACGCGGGTCAGGCGCATCCGGTGTCCCCGATCGCCTGGTCGATCACCGCGCGGGTGGTGTCGGCCAGCAATGCCAGGCCGTCGTCGTCGATCGTGTACGGCGGCATCCAGTACAGGATGTCGCCGAGCGGGCGCAGCAGCACGCCGCGATCGAGTGCGGCGCGGTAGGCGTGCAGGCCGAATCGCGCGGCCGGGTCGAACGGAACGGATTTGTCGCCATCGCGACCGAACTCGAAGGCGACGATCATCCCGGCCTGTCGTACATCCGCCACGTGCGGATGATTTCCGATCTGTGCAGCCAGCGCGGACATCTTAGCGGCTGTCGCGCGATTGCGCTCGAGGATGTCGTCGGACTCGAAGATGCCGAGCGTCGCCAGCGCGGCGGCGCAGGCCAGCGGATTGCCGGTGTAACTGTGCGAATGCAGGAATGCGCGCTCGCGCGAGTCGTCGAGGAAGCCCTCGTACAGCTCCTGGGTTGCCAGCACCGCACACAACGGCAGGCTGCCGCCGGTCAGGCCCTTCGACAGGCACAGCAGGTCGGGCGCGATGCCACCCTGCTCGCAGGCGAACATCGTGCCGGTGCGGCCGAAGCCGACCGCGATTTCATCGGCAATCAGGAAGATGCCGTGCACGTCGCACAACTCCCGTGCACGCTTGAGGTAGACCGGATCGTGCATGCGCATGCCGCCCGCGCACTGCACCCGAGGCTCCAGGATCAGCGCGCAGATCTCGCCGGCATGGTGGTCGAGCAAACGGGCGAGCGCGTCGGCGGCTTCCTCGGCGTGGCTGGCGGCGCTCTGTCCGGGACGGGCGAGGAATGCGTCCGGCGACGGCGTGAACAGCGCCTCGGTCAGCAGCGGCGCGTAGACCCGGCGGTACAGCGGCACGTCACCGACCGCGAGCGCCCCGAGCGTCTCGCCGTGGTAGCCGCCTTCCAGCGCGACGAACTTGGTCCGCCGGTCCTCGCCACGGTTGCGGAACCAGTGGAATGCCATCTTCAACGCGACCTCGACGCCGGCCGAGCCGTTGTCGGCATAGAACACCTTGGCCAGCGGCGCGCGGCCGGGCTCGCGCGGCGCCATCGCCAGCAGCGTCTCGGCCAGTTCGACCGCCGGCGCGTGCGAGCAGCCGGCCAGGATCACGTGCTGCAGCTCGCGCGCCTGCGTCGCGATCGCTTCGGCGATGCGGGGTTCGGCGTGGCCGAACAGGTTGACCCACCAGCTCGATACCGCATCGAGGTAGCGGCGACCGTCGCGGCCGATCAGCCACGGGCCTTCGCCGCGCGCGATCGGCAGCAACGGCAACGTGTCGGTACGCGGGCCCGGCGCGCGGTCGCGCTGGTGTTCGCGCATCTGCGTGCACGGGTGCCACAGCACCGACAGGTCGCGTTCGCGCCAGGCATCGGCGACGGCGTCGCCGTCAGGGCGCTCTGATAGCATCGCTGGATCGTGAATCGTCTTCTGCATCCTTCCATTATCGCTTTTCATCGCCCGTCTGTTCTGACAGGGGACTATCCTCGATGAGCCGACGCCTGCCGACCATCCACAGCGTCGTTACCGATGACAGTGGTCCGTACCGGGTCGAACACCTCGACCTGGAGTTCAGCAACGGCGAGCGCCGGCGGTTCCAGCGGCTGCACGGGCGTGGCCACGGTGCGGTGGTGGTGGTGCCGATGCTCGATGACGACACGGTGTTGCTGGTGCGCGAGTACGCGGCCGGCCTGCATCGCTACGAGCTGGGGCTGGTCAAGGGCCGGATCGATGCCGGCGAAACACCGCTGCAGGCTGCCGACCGCGAACTCAAGGAGGAGGCCGGCTACGGCGCCCGCTCGCTGACCGTGCTGCGCGAGCTGACCCTGGCGCCGACCTACATGAGCCATGCGACGCACCTGGTGCTGGCGCGCGACCTGTACCCCGAGCGCCTGCCCGGCGACGAGCCCGAACCGCTCGAAGTGGTGCCATGGAAGTTGAACTCATTGCACGAACTGATCCTGCGCGAGGATTTTTCCGAAGGACGCAGCATCGCGGCGTTGTTCATTGCAAGGGAGTGGTTGCTCAACCGATGAAGATCGACCCGGTTAAAATCGACCTGGAGTTGCGCGATGGCGTCATTGCCGTTGCACGTGCCGCCGCTGCCCGGATCCTGGAGATCTACGACAGCGAGTTCGCGGTCGACCACAAGGATGACCGTTCGCCACTCACCGCGGCGGACCTCGCCGCGCATCGCTGCATTGTCGACGGGCTCGCACGCCTGACCCCGGACATTCCGGTGCTCTCGGAGGAGTCGTCCGGCATCACCACCGGACAACGGCGGTCGTGGTCGCGCATGTGGCTGGTCGACCCGCTCGACGGCACCCGCGAATTCGTCAAGCGCAATGGCGAGTTCACGGTCAATATCGCGCTGATCGAGGACGGCGTATCGACCTTCGGCGTGGTCCAGGCCCCGGTGACTGGCGTGGTCTGGCAGGGCGGGCACGGTATCGGGGCGTTCCGCCGCGACGGCGACGGCAACGAACAACCACTGCGCGTGCGTGCGCCGGCGACCGCGCCGCTGCGCGTTGCCGCCAGCCGCTCGCATCGCGACCAGCGCACCGTGACGTTCATCGAGCGCATGGGCGAGGTCGAACCGGTCGGTCTGGGTTCGTCGTTGAAGTTCTGCCGGATCGCCGAAGGCGCGATCGATGTCTATCCGCGCTTCGGCCCGACCAGCGAATGGGACACCGCGGCCGCCCAGGCCGTGCTGGAAGGCGCCGGCGGCAGGGTGCTCGACCTGCGGGGCCGGCCGTTCCGCTACAACCAGCGCGACACCCTGCTCAACGGGGAGTTCATCGCGCTGGGCGACACCGCATTGCCGTGGCAGGCCTGGGCCGCCGCATGAGCGACGACGCGAACGGTATCCATCGCCTGCTCGACATCATGGCCCGCCTGCGCGATCCACACGCGGGTTGCCCGTGGGATGTCCAGCAGACGTTCGCCACGATCGCGCCCTATACCGTCGAGGAGGCCTACGAGGTCGCCGATGCGATCGACCGTGGCGATCTCGCCGGATTGAAGGACGAACTCGGCGACCTGTTGCTGCAGGTGGTGTTCCATTCGCGGATGGCGCAGGAGCAGGGTGCATTCGACTTCGACGGCGTGGTCGCCGCGATCTGCGACAAGATGGTGCGACGCCACCCGCATGTGTTCGGCGACGAATCGGTGGAGGACGTCGCGACGCAGACCGTCGCGTGGGAGGAACTGAAGCGACGCGAGCGCGCGTCCGCCGGGGAGACCGACACCTCGGCACTGGCCGGCATCGCCCGCGGCCTGCCGGAGTGGCAGCGCGCGGTGAAGCTGCAGAAGCGCGCCGCGCGGGTCGGCTTCGACTGGCCCGGCCACGAACCGGTGATCGCCAAGCTGCACGAGGAGATAGAGGAGGTGCGGGTGGAGTTCCAGGCGCGCGCGGCCCACCCCGATGACCCGGCCGTGCGGGACCGGCTGGAAGACGAAATCGGCGACCTGTTGTTCGTGGCCGCCAACCTCGCGCGCCATGCGGACGTGGACGTGGGCGGCGCGTTGCGACGGGCGAACCACAAGTTCGAGCGCCGGTTCCGTGCAATGGAGGCGATCGCGACGGCCGAAGGGCGAGAGCTCGACGGGCAGCCGCTCGACGCACACGAGGCCTACTGGCAGCGGGCGAAGGCGCTGGAATAGCCGCCGCGCCCGTCCGGGTAGCCACCTTCACGGCACGTCTACCTGCGGCCCTGCAACCTTCACAAAACTGAAGGGTGGAGAACACGTATGTCGGGTACCCGCGACGGTGGTCTGGTCCTGATCGTCGAGGACAATCGCAATATTTCGGAAATGGTGGGCGAATACCTTGAAAGCCGTGGCTTCGAGGTGGATTTCGCTGCCGACGGCCTCGACGGTTACCGGCTGGCCGCGGAAAACAGTTACGACGTGATCGTGCTCGACCTGATGCTGCCGCGGCTGGACGGCATCGAGGTCTGCAAGCGCCTGCGCGAGGAAGCGCGCAAGTCTACGCCGGTGTTGATGCTGACCGCGCGAGACACGCTCGACGAGAAGCTCACCGGCCTGTCCGCAGGCGCCGACGACTACCTGACCAAGCCGTTCGCGATCCAGGAACTGGAAGCCCGCCTGCGCGCGCTGATCCGGCGTGAGCGGCGCCAGGTCGGCGGCGAGGTACTCAAGGTTGCCGACCTGGTGCTCGACCCGGCCAGCCTGCGGGTCACCCGCGGCGGCAGCGAACTGCAGCTCTCGCCGATCGGCTTGCGCCTGCTGACGATCCTGATGCGCGAATCGCCGCGCGTAGTCAGCCGCCAGGAGATCGAGCGCGAGATCTGGGGCAACGGGCTGCCGGACTCGGACACGCTGCGCAGCCACCTCTACAACCTGCGCAAGACCATCGACAAACCGTTCGACAAGCAGCTGCTGCACACCGTGCAGTCGGCAGGCTACCGGGTCGCGGACATCTCGCAGCCGCCCGAGTGACGGCGTTGCGCATGCCATGACCCAAGGTCTTCCGCGCCGGATCAAGCTTGCATTCATTGTGCAGGCGATCCTGGGCAGCATCGTCATCACGGCCGGCGTCGTACTCGCCGGCCTGCTGGTGCGCGAAGGCGTCCTGTCGCAGAGGATGCAGCGCGAGGCCGACGTGTTCTGGACGGGGCGCGCCGCCAGCCCGGCGTATCCGTTGCCCCGGACCTCGACGATGGCCGGCTATGTCGATCCCGCCGCGCCGGGTGACCGCACGGTGCCCCGCGAGCTGCGCCACCTCGAACCCGGCATGCACCAGCGTCCCCTGCCCGGCGTGGCGGGGAAGAAGCAGGACGTGCTGGTCGACCGTCGTCCGCAAGGCACGTTCTACCTGACCTTCGAAGCGGGGCATGTCGACCGCGCGATCCTGCTGACCGGGCTGGTTTCGCTGATCCTGTCGCTGCTGGCGACCTACCTGATTTCCTGGCTTACCTACCGTACTTCCAAGCGCCTGGTCGGGCCGGTCAGCTGGCTGGCCAACGTGGTGTCCAACTGGGATCCGCGCGACCCCGATGCCAGCGCGATCACCCCGCGCAACCTGCCGCCTGAAGCGGGCAGCGAGGTGCGCCACCTGTCGCGCGCACTGGTCGGCCTGGCCGACCGGGTCGCGGATTTCGTCGAGCGCGAACGCGACTTCACCCGCGACGCAAGCCACGAACTGCGCACGCCGCTGACCGTGATCCGCGTCGCCACCGACATGATGCTGGGCGACCCCGACACCCATCCGCGCACCCTGCGTGCACTGGCGCGGGTGCAGCGCGCCGGTCGCGACATGGAAGCGGTGATCGACGCGTTCCTGATCCTCGCCCGCGAGGCGGACATCGCGCCACAAAGTGCCGAGTTCGAGGTTCGCGACATCGTCCACGACCAGGTCGAGCGGGTGCGGCCGATGCTGCAGGACAAGCCGGTGTCGATCGAGGTGGTCGACAACGGTGCGCCGCGACTGTTCGGGCCGCCCCACGTGCTCGCGGTGATGCTCGGCAACCTGCTCAGCAATGCCGTGCACTTCACCGACCACGGTGACATCGAGGTCCGGCTCGGGCCGGACCGGATCGACGTCCGCGACAGCGGCATCGGCATGGATGCGCAAGCCCTGGCCAAGGCATTCGAACCGTTCTATCGCGCCGACCCGTCGCGCGAGGAAGGCAAGGGCATGGGTCTGTCGATCGCACGCCGGCTGGGCGAGCGCATGGGCTGGCCGGTCAGCCTGCACAGCCTGCCGGGACAAGGCACCACGGCGACGATCCGCTTCCTCGGCTGAACCATCCGGCTGCCTGTACGCAGCCGGTCGCAGGCGCGTGGCCACCGCCGTGCCTGTCAACCGCGCGCGCGCGCGTGCGTTGGCGTTTCAATCCCCACGCGTGACCAACAATCCATGACAACTGCCCGGAAGTCCGTGTCCAACCCGCATCGCCGCAAATGGTGGCGTCGCGGCATCGCCGCGGTGGTGGTGTTGGCCGTGATCGTTGTTGCGGCATACCTGTGGCAGGGGCGCGGTGCGTCGGCCGGGGGCGGCTACCGCACCGCCACGGTCGAGCGGGGCGACATCCGGGTGACGATCTCCGCGACCGGCACCCTGGCTGCCATCTCCACCGTGGACGTTGGCAGCCAGATCTCCGGCCAGGTCACCGAAGTGCTGGCCGATTTCAACGACCGCGTGACCCGGGACCAGGTCCTCGCGCGGATCGACCCGAGCACGTTCGACGCACAGATCGCCCAGGGCGACGCCGCGGTCAACGCCGCCCGTGCCAACCTCGCCACCGCCCAAGCCAGCCTGCGCAATGCCGAGGCCGATTACACCCGCAAGGCCGAGCTGGGCCGCGACCAGCTGGTGGCCGCCAGCGATGTCGACCTCGCCCGCGCGGCGCGCGACCAGGCCCGCGCGCAGGTCAATGCGGCGCAGGCGCAGATCGTCCAGCAACATGCCTCGACCCAGACCGCACGGCTCAATCTCGGCCGGGCCGTGATCCGCTCGCCGGTCGACGGCGTGGTCCTGACCCGGACCGTCGAGCCCGGCCAGACCGTGGCGGCGAGCCTGCAGTCGCCGGTGCTGTTCCAGATCGCCGAGGACCTGTCGCAGATGGAGATCGTGCTGGCGATCGACGAGGCCGACATCGGCCAGGTCGCGGCCGGGCAGGCGGTGTCGTTCAGCGTCGATGCGTTCCCCGACCGCCAGTTCCGCGGCAGCGTGCAGCAGGTGCGGCTGTCGGCGACCAACACCAACAACGTCATCACCTATCCGGTGGTGGTGGCGGTCGACAACAGCGACCAGATACTGCTGCCCGGCATGACCGCCAGCGCCGAGATCGAGGTCAGCCGCCGCGACGACGTGTTGCGCGTGCCCAACGCCGCGCTGCGCTACAAGCCGGCCGAGGGCGAGGCCGCCGAACCGGCGCCGGCCGCAGGTGGTGCCGGCGTGATGTCCGAGTTGCCGGGTATCGCCGCCGCGCTGAAGCTCGACCCTGCGCAGCAGGCCGCCTTCGACAGCGCGCTCGAGGCGATGCGGCAGCGCCGTGCCGCACGTGCCGCGCCTGCCGCGGCGACGCCGTCCAATGGCGGCGGCTCGATGTTCGGCGGGCCGCGCGGTGGAAGCCCGCGCGCTGCGGATGGCGGCGGCATGCGGCAGCGGATGCAGGAGCGCTTCCGGCAGCAGTTCGCGCCATTCCGCGAGACCCTGTCCGAGGCCCAGCAGGCCAGTTGGGATCGTGAGCTCGCGGCGCTGGCCGCCGCGCGCCGGGTGACGCTGTACCGTCTCGTCGACGGCGGCGCCGAAGCGATTACGGTCCGGGTCGGCGCCAGCGACGGCAGCTGGACCGAGGTGTCGGGTCCGCTATCGGATGGCGAGACGGTCGTCGTCGGCGTCGAGCGCCCGGTCGAATGAGCACGCGACCGGCCGTGATCGAGACCCATGGCCTCGGCAAGGTCTACTCGCCGGGCACCCAGGCCGAGGTGGTCGCGCTTCATGGCGTCGACCTGCGCATCGACCGCGGCGAGTTCGTCGCGATCATGGGGCCGTCGGGCTCGGGCAAGTCGACCCTGATGAACCTGGTGGGCTGCCTCGACACGCCGAGCAGCGGTCGTTACCTGTGCGATGGCATTGACGTGGCGACGCTCGATGCGGAGGCGCTGGCGGTGCTTCGTCGCGACAAGATCGGTTTCGTGTTCCAGGGTTTCAACCTGCTGCCGCGCATGAGTGCGCTGGAGAACGTGGCGATGCCGATGGGCTACGCCAACGTGCCGCATGCCGAGCGCATGGAACGTGCACATGCGGCGCTGGCGGCGGTCGGACTGGCCAGCCGCGAATCGCATCGGCCCAGCGAGTTGTCCGGCGGCCAGCAGCAACGCGTCGCGATCGCGCGCTCGCTGATCAACCGGCCGCCGATCCTGCTGGCCGACGAACCGACCGGCGCGCTCGACAGCAGGACCGGCGAGGAGATCCTCGCGTTGTTCAAGCAGTTGCAGGCCGATGACCACACCGTCGTGCTGATCACCCACGACCCCGAGGTCGCCGCGCACGCCGACCGCGGCTTCGTGATGCACGACGGCGAGTTGCACGATGCCACTTCGCCGTTCGCGCAGGCGCACTTCCCGGGGCTCGCGCGATGAGCTTCCTGGAAGTCCTGCGCACCGCGATCTTCGCCCTGCGCGGCAACTGGCTGCGCAGCGGACTGACCTCGCTGGGCGTGATCATCGGCATCGCGGCGGTGATCGTGATGGTCTCGGTCGGGCAGGGCACGCAATCGGAAATCGACAAGCTGGTCTCCGGGCTTGGCTCGAACCGCCTCGACATCGGTCCGAACGCGCGGCGTGGCGCCGGTGGCGTGCGCATGAGCGCGAGCAGTTTCTACACGATCGACGAAGACGACGTCGACGCGATCCGCGAGCAGATCCCGGAAGTGCAGTACGTCGCCGGTTCGATGCGCGGCAGCGCCCAGGTGGTGTTCGCCGAGAACAACTGGTCGGCCGACTGGGAAGGCGTGCAGGCGGACTACTTCGAACTGGAGAACTGGCGGCTGGCCTCGGGCGCGGGATTCGACGCGCGCGACTACAACGGCGGCGGCAAGTCGGTGATCCTCGGCGAGACGGTGCGGCGCGAGCTGTTCGGCGACGAGGATCCGGTTGGCCAGAGCGTGCGCATCGGACGGGTGCCGTTCACCGTGGTCGGTACGCTGGAGGCGAAGGGGCAGGGCGGCTTCGGCCAGGACCAGGATGACGTGATGCTGGTGCCGCTGGAGACGGCGCGTCGCCGGCTGATGGGTTCGATGGGATTGCCGCCGGGCGCGGTGCGACAGATCGCGGTCGGGGTCGCGCGGGCTGACGACCTGGCCTACGTGCAGGGGCAGATCGAGTCGTTGCTGCGCCAGCGCCACGACATCCAGCCGGGTGCGGAGGACGATTTCCGGGTGCGCAACATCGCCGAGATCGTGGCGACGCGGACGCAGACGACGCGGTTGATGTCGCTGCTGCTGGGGGCGGTCGCGACGATCTCGTTGATCGTCGGTGGCATCGGGATCATGAACATCATGCTGGTTTCGGTGACCGAGCGGATCCGCGAGATCGGCTTGCGCATGGCGGTCGGGGCGGGGCCGTCGGACATCCGCCGGCAGTTCCTGGCGGAGGCGATGCTGATTTCACTGATCGGCGGGGCGCTGGGGATCGGGATCGGAATTGTCGGTGCGCTGCTGGTGGGTAGGTTCGGTGCGCTGCCGGTGGTGTTGAACGGGCAGGTGGTTGGGTTGGCCGCCGGCTTCTCGATCGCCACGGGCTTGTTCTTCGGTTATTACCCGGCGCGCAAGGCGTCGCTGCTGGATCCGATCGAGGCGTTGCGGCAGCAGTAGGGGCCGGGCGATGACATGAACGGGCGTCGCAAAATCGCCTTCACCGGCCGCGCTATCCTCGATCCGTCCATCGACATGGTCCAACCGACATGCACAAGCCCGCCTTCCCGGCCATCCTCGCGTTCTCGATCCTGCTGCTTGCCTTATCTGCCATGACCGCCCACGCACAAGATCCCGCAACCCCGTCGCAAGCCGAGTCGAGGACCGCGCTGGTGATCCACGGCGGCGCCGGTTACGTGCCGCGTGAATCGCTTGATGCCGAGGCGGAGCGGGCGGCGCGCGCGGACCTTGGGCGTGCGCTGGATGCCGGCAACGCGATCCTGTCCGCGGGTGGCACGGCGCTCGACGCGGTGCAGGCCGCGATCGTGGTGCTGGAGGAATCGCCGCGCTTCAATGCCGGCAAGGGTGCGGTGTTCAACGCGCGAGGTGGACATGAACTCGACGCTTCGATCATGGAAGGCCACACCCGACGTGCCGGGGCGGTCGCCGGGGTCACCACGGTGCGCAGCCCCATCACGCTCGCGCGGACCGTGATGGAGCACTCACCGCACGTGATGCTGGCCGGCGAGGGCGCGGAGGCGTTCGCCGATTCGCGGCCGGAGATCGAGCGCGTTCCCAATGACTGGTTCGATACCGACCATCGCCGCAAGGCGCTGGAGAAGGCGCAACGGCAGGCCGCCGCGGGCGATGGACATCCCGGGCAGTACTTTGGGACTGTCGGCGCGGTGGCGCTTGATCGCCATGGCCATATCGCCGCGGCCACCAGCACGGGCGGCATGACCAACAAGAAGTGGGGCCGGGTCGGCGACTCGCCGGTGATCGGCGCCGGGACCTGGGCCGACGACAAGTGCGGCGTGTCCGGAACAGGCTGGGGCGAGTTCTACATCCGCAACGCGGTCGCCCACGACATCTGCGCCCGCGTGGCCTACCGCGGCGACTCGCTCGCGGAGGCGGCCGAAGAAGTGGTCAACCGCATCGTGCCCGCGGCCGGCGGCGATGGTGGCGCGATCGCGCTCGATCGCGAAGGCAATATCGCGATGCCGTTCAATACCGGCACCATGTACCGGGCGTGGATCAAGCCCGATGGCAGCCGCGGCATCGCGATCTTCGAGGAGTAGCCGGGTCTACTGGCCCTGCTGTTCCGTCCACGCGGCCATGCGCTTTTCCATCTCGTCCGGCGGCACGTCCTCGACGTGCGTCGCCAGCGCCCACTTGTGCCCGAACGGGTCGATCACCGAACCCATGCGGTCGCCCCAGAACTCGTCCTTGATCGGCTTGTCCGCCCTGGCACCGGCATCCAGCGCCCGCTGGTAGGCGCGATCGACCTCGTCGCCATAGACCATGAAGCTCACCGTGGTCCCGCCGCGCGCGTTGGGACCGATCGCCTGCATGTCGGGCCACTCGTCCGACAGCATCAGGTTGCAGTCGCCGATGCGGATCTCGGCGTGGCCGATGCGGTCGCGGCCGTCGGCGTCCTTCATTGGCAGGCGGTACAGCTCCTGTGCGCCGAACGCCCGCTGGTAGAAATCTATCGCCGCGGCGGCATCCTCGACGATCAGGTAGGGGGTGACGCTGTGGTAGCCGTCGGGGATGGGGGGCACGGCCATGGGCATGTTCTCCGGAAGCGGCTCTGGACGCGCCAGCGTGTCGCGGACCCTGCTAACTGTGCGCGAAGGTTGCGTTAGCGCCCCGCAGGACCGGCGGCGGGGTGGCCCTTGTGGCAAAATTGTCCGTCGGGCGGCCATTGGCCCGTCGCCCGGCCCGCCCACCCAAGAAACCTCGATGACGATCCCGCGCAACGCTGCCGATCCCATGCCCACCCACGGACGCCTCCGCTGAGATGGCCGACGAGATCGGTAACCTGCCGCGCCGCCCGGGTCGCGTGTTGCTGGCGGCCAAATGGTCGATACAGGGCTTGGCCGCCGCCTGGCGGCATGAATCCTCGTTCCGCCTCGAGGTCTACCTGTTCGTGCTGCTCGCGCCGCTGGCCTGCTGGCTCGGCCAGACCCCGGTGGAGCGCGTGCTGCTGATCGGCTCGATGTTGCTGGTGTTGAGCATCGAACTGCTCAACTCGGCGATCGAGGCGGTGATCGAACGCTACGGCGCCGAGTTCCACGAACTGGCCGGCCGGGCCAAGGACATGGGCTCGGCCGCGGTGTTCGTACTGATGATCAACGTGGTGCTGACGTGGGGGATCATCCTCTACGGCCGGCTGGATTGAACACAAAACTGGGAACCAACCGTGATTGAAATGCTGATGGATCCGGAAGTCTGGATCACCCTGATCACCCTGAGCGCGATCGAGATCGTGCTGGGCATCGACAACCTGGTGTTCATCTCCATCGCGGTCAGCAAGCTGCCGGTCGAGACGCGCGAGCGCGCCCGCAAGTTCGGCATCGCGGTCGCCTGCCTCAGCCGGATCGGCCTGCTGCTGACCCTGGCCTGGCTGGCCGGACTCACCAACGACCTGTTCACGCTGTTCGGGCAGGGCATCTCGGTGCGCGACCTGGTGCTGATCCTGGGCGGCGCGTTCCTGCTGGTGAAGGGGAGCATGGAAATCCGCGACGGGATCGTCGGCGAGGCGGAGTCAGAGGACATCCACACCAAGCCGGTGACGTCGTTCGGCATGGTGATCGCGCAGATCGCGGTGATCGACATCGTGTTCTCGCTGGACTCGGTGATCGCCGCGGTCGGCATGGCCAGCCAGACCTGGATCATGGTCTGCGCGATCCTGCTGGCGGTCGCGGTGATGCTGCTGGCGGCAACCCCGCTGGGCAGGTTCATCGAGCGCAACCCGACCATCAAGATGCTGGCGCTGGCCTTCATCGTGCTGATCGGCGCCTACCTGGTGGCGGACGGTTTCGGGCTGCACATCCCGAAGGGCTACATCTACGGCGCGATGGGTTTCTCGGCGCTGGTCGAGTGCCTGAACCTGTGGGCCAAGCGGCGCCAGCTGCGGCGCGTCACCGGCGACTGATGCGGGCGCGCATGCGCTAGCGGTCCGTTGGCGGCTTCACGCAGCCGCTATTGCGCGGCCCCGCGGGCGGTGGTGCAATGCCGGCCATCGCCACGCAAGGAGTCGCGCCATGCGCATGTTGCTCGTGCTGCTGTTGTCGGTACTGCTGAGCGGTTGCGGCTACAACACCATCCAGCAGAAGGACGAGGCCGTCACCGCGGCCTGGTCACAGGTCCTCAACGTCTACAAGCGCCGCGCCGACCTGGTGCCGAACCTGGTGGCGACGGTCAGGGGCTATGCGTCCCATGAGCAGCAGGTCCTGACCGAGGTCACCGAGGCGCGCTCGCGGGTTGGCAGCATCAACGTCAATGCCGACGATCCGGCATCACTGCAGCAGTTCCAGCAGGCCCAGGGGCAGCTGCAGAGCGCGATCGGGCGCCTGTTGCTGGTCAGCGAGAACTATCCCGACCTCAAGGCCAACCAGAACTTCCTGCAGTTGCAGGCGCAACTGGAAGGCACCGAGAACCGGATCACGGTCGAGCGCCAGCGCTACATCGAGTCCGTGCAGGACTACAACACCTATATCCGCAAGTTCCCGACCAACCTGACGGCGATGGTGTTCGGCTACGACCCCAAACCCAACTTCACGGTCGAGAACGAGGCGCAGATCCAGCAGCCACCGCAGGTTGATTTCGGTGCGCCGGCGGCGTCGCCGCAGCCGGCTCCACGACCGTCCGCGCCGCAGCAACCCGCGCCTTCCAACGGGTGAGTGATTCGCGACCCGGCGCAATGACCTTCAGGCAATGCGGCCACGCGCCAGGTTGGCTGGTGCGGCTCGTGTTGTTGCTGGTGCTGTCACTGTCCAGCCTGCTGGCGACCGCGCAGCAGCTGGCGCCGATTCCGCCGCTGGATTCTCCGGTGGTCGACGTCACCGGCACCCTCGATGCAGCCACGCGCCAGCAACTGGAAGCGCAGGCTCTGGCGTTGCAGCAGCGCAAGGGCAGCCAGTTGCAGGTGCTGGTGGTGCCGACGACCCAGCCGGAAGACATCGCCCAGTACGCCGTGCGGGTGTATGACCAGTGGCGGCTGGGGCGCGAGAAGGTCGACGACGGCCTGTTGCTGGTGGTCGCCAAGGACGACCGTCGGGTACGGATCGAGGTCGGTTACGGCCTGGAGGGCGCGATCCCGGATGCGACCTCGATGCGGGTGATCCAGGAATACATGGTGCCGCGGTTCCGCGCGGGCGATTATGCGGGCGGGATCAGCGACGCCACCGCGGCACTGGTCAAGTTGGTCGACGGCGAGGCATTGCCGCCACCGATGGCGAGCCCCCGGAAGCAGTCGGACGGCGGTGGGGGGGGCTGGCTGTTCGCGGTGTTCGCGGCCTTCATCGTCGCCCAGGTCGCGCGCGGGATCCTTGGCCGTGCACCGCGCGCGGTGCGCGGGATCGGTGCGGGCCTGGCCGCGGGCGGGGTTGCGTGGTTGCTGTCGTCACTGCTGCTGGTCGGTGGCATCGGCGGATTGATCGGCCTGTTGTTCGGTCTCGCCAGCGGGTCTGGTGGTCGTTTCGCCCGAGATGGGGGTTGGGGTGGCTTTGGCGGAATGGGTGGCGGTGGCTGGGGCGGTGGCGGCTTCGGAGGCGGAGGCGGCGGCGGTTTTGGCGGCGGCGGCTGGTCCGGTGGCGGTGGCATGAGTGGGGGCGGCGGCGCCTCCGGCAGCTGGTGAGGATGGCCTGATGCGCGTGCTCAAACACCTGTTCGCTCCCTCGGCGCGGCGCCTGTTCCCGGAAGCGCGCCTGCAGCGGATCACCGACGCGATCAAGGCTGGAGAGCTGCTCCACCGCGGCGAGATCTGCTTCGCGGTCGAGGCCGCGCTGCCGGCATCGGCGGTACTTGCCGGTCGCCAGGCACGCGACCGCGCCGGCGAGGTCTTCAGCCAGTTGCGGGTCTGGGATACCGAGGCCAACAACGGCGTGCTGCTGTACTTGCTGCTGGCCGACCACCGGATCGAAATCATCGCCGACCGGGGTTTCCGTGACCGGGTCAGTGCCGAGCAATGGCGCGGCGTGTGCAAGCTGGTCGAGGAACGGCTGCGCGCGGGTGATTCCGGGTCCGCGGTAGTCGGCGGTATCGAGGCCCTTTCGACACTGGTGGCCGGACACTTTCCGCGGGGCCCGGATGATGTCGACCACAACGAGTTGTCGGATGTGCCCCACGTTTTCTGATGGCGCCGCCGGGCAAGCCCGCGATGGCTCGGGCACAATGGCCACTGCCCCGTAGGAAGCCGCGCGCTACATGATCATCCTGCACCAGATCGACCCGATCGCCTTCGGCCTCGGCCCGCTGCAAGTCCACTGGTACGGGATCATGTACCTGCTCGGTTTCGGCCTGGCCTGGTGGCTCGGCCGGCGCCGGATCCGCGCCGGCCGCCTGCCCGGCGTCGACGAGCAAGCCTTCGGCGACCTGTTGTTCTACGGCATGCTTGGCGTCGTCCTCGGTGGGCGGATCGGCTACGTGTTGTTCTACGGATTCGAGGACCTGTTGCGCGACCCGCTGATGCTGTTCCGCATCTGGGAAGGCGGCATGAGTTTCCACGGTGGCCTGCTGGGCGTGATGGCGGCGACCCTGTGGTGGGCGCGCAAGCACCGCCTGCATTTCTTCGACGTGGCCGATTTCGTCGCGCCATTGGTGCCGCCGGGACTGGGGTTCGGGCGGATCGGCAATTACATCGGCGGCGAGTTGTGGGGCAAGTTCACCGATGGTGGCTGGGGCGTGGTGTTCCCGCGGGCTGCCGAGTTCGCCGGGTTGAGCAACGAGCAATTGCAGGCGCAGTTCGCCGCCGGTGCGCTCGACCGCTTCGCCCGCCATCCGTCGCAGCTCTACCAGGCCGCGCTGGAAGGACTGGCGATGTTCTGCATCCTCTGGTGGTACTCCCGCAAGCCGCGTCCGCGCTACGCGGTCGCCGGGCTGTTCGCGCTGCTGTACGGCACCTTCCGGTTCCTGGTCGAGTTCGTCCGCATGCCGGATGCGCAGCTGGGCTACCTCGCGTTCGGCTGGTTGACCATGGGCCAGGTGCTGAGCCTGCCGCTGGTCGCGATCGGCCTGTTCTGGTTGTGGCTGTCGCACCGCTCGCCGACGCTGCGACCGCAACCGCCGGAACCGTCATGAAGCAATACCTTGAACTGTTGGGCCATGTGCTCGAACACGGCAGCGAGAAGTCCGACCGCACAGGCACCGGCACCCGATCGGTGTTCGGCTGGCAGATGCGTTTCGACCTCAACGAAGGCTTCCCGCTGGTCACCACCAAGAAGCTGCACCTGCGTTCGATCGTGCACGAGCTGCTGTGGTTCCTGCGCGGCGAGACCAACGTCGCCTACCTCAAGGACCACAAGGTCAGCATCTGGGACGAGTGGGCCGATGAAGCCGGCGAACTGGGGCCGGTGTACGGCAAGCAGTGGCG
The DNA here is from genome assembly GCF_052547215.1 of Lysobacter sp. F6437. NCBI lineage: Bacteria > Pseudomonadati > Pseudomonadota > Gammaproteobacteria > Lysobacterales > Lysobacteraceae > Lysobacter > Lysobacter sp. F6437. The sequence goes on along the minus strand of NZ_JBQWRB010000001.1, from coordinate 1,301,301 downwards.
CCGCTGGGCGGGCGCGGATGGGATCGAGATCGACCAGATCAAGTGGGTGGTCGAAGAGATCAAGCGCAACCCGGATTCGCGCCGGCTGATCGTGTCGGCGTGGAACGTCGCCGACCTGCCGCTGATGGCGCTGATGCCGTGCCACACGCTGTTCCAGTTCTACGTGGTCGACGGCAAGCTCAGCTGCCAGCTGTACCAGCGCAGTGGCGACATCTTCCTCGGGGTGCCGTTCAACATCGCCAGCTATGCGCTGCTGACCCACATGGTCGCGCAGGCCTGCGGGCTCGGCGTGGGCGACTTCGTACACACGCTGGGTGACGCGCACCTGTATTCGAACCATTACGAGCAGGCCCGCGAGCAGCTGTCGCGCGAACCACGTGCACTGCCGACATTGAAGCTCGACCCTGCGGTGACCGACATCTTCGCCTTCGGTTTCGACGACATCGCGATCGAAGGTTACGACCCGCATCCGGCGATCAAGGCGCCGGTCGCGGTATGACGCAGCGGTTGGTGGCCGGATGACCGCACTGGTGCTGATTGCGGCGTTCGATCGCAACCGCGCGATTGGCCGCGGCAATGCATTGCCGTGGCGCCTGCCGGATGACCTCAAACGCTTCAAGGCGTTGACCCTGGGCAAGCCGGTGCTGATGGGGCGAAAGACCGCCGAATCACTCGGCCGCGCGCTGCCGGGGCGGCGCAACCTGGTGCTGACGCGCTCGGGTGAAGTGCCGTTCGAGGGCATGCAGGCGGTTGCGTCGATCGACGGCGCGCTTGCGATTGCGCACGACGATGGGGCGGCGGAGCTGTGCGTGATCGGCGGCGGCGAGGTCTACGCGTTGTGCCTGGCGCAGGCGACGCGGATGCACCTGACCCATGTCGATACCGCGGTCGAAGGTGCTGATGCGTTCTTCCCGGCGTTCGATCCGGCACAGTGGCAAGTACTATCCCGGGATCCGCATGCAGCCGATGCGAAACATGCCTTCGCGTTCGACTTCGTCGATTACCGCCGGACCGAGCTGTTGTAGGAACGACTTCAGCCGCGATCTGGAGTTTGTTCGCCCTCACTGGCTCAGATCGCGGCTGAAGCCGCTCCTACAAACCGCTCGCCATCGCGGGCGATCCCTTTCAACGCCTTGGGCGGTGCCGCGGTTTCGGCGGATTCGCCGGCACGTCGCGGCCAGGCACCTGCACGATGCGCAACTCGTCGGTGTCGAGCTGCAAGGCGGTCAGCTTGCCGCCCCAGACCGCACCGGTATCGATGGCGTGCACGCCGTGCCCGATGAACAGCCCCAATGCCGACCAGTGGCCGCAGACGATCCGCAGGCCGCGCTCGGCGCGGCCGGGCACCGCGTACCAGGGGTACAGGCCGGGCGGTTGGGTGCCGGGCACGCCCTTGTCCTCGTAGGAGATGCGCCCGCGCGGTGAGCAGTAGCGCAGGCGGGTGAGGATGTTGATGATCGCGCGCTGGCGATCCAGTCCGGCCAGGCGCGGGTTCCACACCGGGCCGTCACCGTACATGTTCTTCAGCAGGCGGCCGTACTGCTCGCCCTGCAGGCGCTCCTCTATCTCGCGGCCGTGCTTTTCGGCGAGCTGCGCGGTCCATTTCGGCGCCAGTCCGGCGTGCACCATCATCCAGCCGAGCGCGCGATCGACGTGCACCAGCTTCTGCATGCGCAGCCAGTCGAGCAAGGTCGGCCCGTCCTCGGAGAAGACGATCCGCTGCAGGTCGGGGTTGACCTTGCGCTGCTCCTCTTCGCGGCGCTGGCCGACCGCGAGCAGCGACAGGTCGTGGTTGCCGAGCACCACCGTGGCGTGGTCGCGCAACGAGTGCACCAGCCGCAGGGTCTCCAGCGACTGCCCGCCCCGGTTGACCAGGTCGCCGCAGAACCAGAGGCGGTCGCGCGCGGGGTCGAACGCGATCTTCTCCAGCAACCGCTGGGTCACGTCGTAACAGCCCTGCAGGTCGCCGATGGCCCAGACGCTCATGCCGGCATCGCCATCAGTGCAGGGTGCGCGGCACGGTCAGGGTGAACGCCGGGATCGGCGCGTCGAAGCCGGTGCCGTCGTCGGCCAGCATCGCGTAGCTGCCCTCCATCGTGCCCAGGTCGGTCTCGAGCACGGCGCCGGAGGTGTACTCGAAACCTTCGCCCGGTTGCAGCCACGGCTGCTCCCCGACGACGCCTTCGCCCTTGACCTCCTGCACCTTGCCGTTGGCGTCGGTGATCACCCAGTGGCGCGACAGCAGGCGTGCGCCGACCGTGCCGCGGTTGCGGATCTGGATCGTGTAGGCAAACACGTACCGGTCCTGCGAGGGTTCGGACTGGTCATCGAGGTAGCGGGTGGCGACATCGATGTCGACCGCGTATTCAGTGGAGCGTTCCATGCCGGCTAGTGTATGACGTAGGCAGGTGAAGCGCGCATGGTGATGCGCGATGCAACCGGCGCGCGGCTAGCCCGGCAGTGAGTTGGACAGGCGTATGAAGTCGGCCACGTCCAGTTGCTCGGCACGGGCGTCCGGACGGATGCCCGCGGCTTCGATCGCGGCGGAATCGCAGACCTGCGACAACGCGTTGCGCAGGGTCTTGCGCCGCTGGCCGAATGCGTCGCGCACGACCCGCTCGAACTGCGCGCGATCCTCGATGCCGATCGTGTCCGGCGCATGCGGCACCAGTCGCACCACTGCCGAGTCGACCTTCGGCGCCGGTCGGAACGCGCCGGGCGGCACGGTGAACAGCGGCGTGACCGTGCAGTAGGCCTGCAGCATCACGCTCAATCGACCGTAGACCTTGCTGCCGGGACCGGAGGCCATCCGCTCGACGACCTCCTTCTGCAGCATGAAGGTCATGTCGGAGATCGCGTCGGCATGCTCGAGCGCATGGAACAGGATCGGCGACGACAGGTTGTAGGGGAGGTTGCCGACCAGGCGGATCTGCCTGGCGGTGGCCGGGGCTCCGTCGCCGTCGTGGTCGTCATCGGCGGCCAGGGCGCCGAAGTCGACCTTGAGCACATCGCGATGGATCACGGTCAGCGTGCCATGCGCGCGCGCGGCCTCGGTCAGCGGGAAGATCAGGTCGCGGTCGAATTCGATTACGGTCAGCGCGCCATGCCGATCGAGCAGCGGGAAGGTGATCGCGCCCTGGCCCGGGCCGATCTCGACCAGGCGGTCGCCGGGCTTGGGGTTCACCGCCTGCACGATCCTGTCGATGATCGTGCGCTCGTGCAGGAAGTTCTGGCCAAGGTGTTTCTTGGCCTGTGCTGCGAAACCGTCGGAGCGGGTCCCGGTTGCGGCGCTGGGATGGCGGTTCTTCGACATCATGCGGTGGCTCTCGTCCTGGCGATGCGTGCACAGGTTTCCGCGGCGGCGACCAGGCTGGACGGGTCGGCCCTGCCGGTGCCGGCGAGGTCCAGCGCGGTGCCATGGTCGACCGCGACGCGTGGGTAGGGCAGGCCGAGGGTGAGGTTGACGGCCTGTTCGAAGCCGCTGTACTTGAGCACCGGCAGGCCCTGGTCGTGGTACATCGCCAGCACCGCGTCGAACTCGCGCAGCCGGGCCGGCAGGAACGCGGTGTCGGCCGGCAGTGGTCCGATCAGCTCCAGGCCATCGGCTCGCAACGCGCGAATGACCGGTTCGATCACCTCGATTTCCTCTCGGCCGAGATGGCCGGCCTCGCCCGCGTGCGGGTTCAGTCCAAGGACCGCGATGACCGGGTCCGCGATGCCGAAGTCGGTGCGCAGCGCCGCGTGCAGGATACGCAGCGTGCGTGAAAGCGATTCGATGCCGATCGCATCGGCGACCGCACGCAACGGCAAATGGGTGGTCGCCAGGGCGACGCGCAGGGTCGGGGTGGCCAGCATCATCACCACGTCGCGGCCGGCCTGCGCCGCGAGCAGCTCGGTGGTGCCGCTGTAGGCGATGCCGCCCTGGTTCACTACCGCCTTGTGGACCGGCCCGGTGACGATGCCGTCGAAATCGCCACGCAGGCAACCGGTGGCGCCCCGGTGCAGCGCATCGACGACCGCACGCGCGTTGTGCGGATCAGGCTGGCCGAACCGGCTGGGCACGGCGTTGGGGATCTCGATCAGGGCCAGTTCGCCGGCGGCCGCGCCACCGTCGCGTGCGTCGACCAGCCGCAGGGGCAGGTCCAGCACGTCGGCGGCCGCCAGCAGCGTGGCGCGGTCGGCGAACGCGGTCAGCGAATAGTCGCGCCGTTGCTGGGCGAGGCGTACGCAGAGCTCCGGCCCGACGCCGGCCGGCTCACCCGGGACCAGCGCGAGCCGGGGCGGGGCCACTCAGCCGCCGGCGGCCGGCGCGGGCGCCGGCTCGGCGGCGGGCACTGTGTCGGGCTCGGCCTGGTTGCGGAACTCGACGAAAGCCTCGCCACGCATCTCGCGCAGGAAGCGGTTCCACTGGTCCTCGAGCTTGCGCCGCCCGATGGTCTCGCGCGTTTGGGCACGCTGGTTGTCGTCGCCGACGTCGGCCTCACGGGTCGCGGTGCGCTTGACGATGTGCCAGCCGGCCTGGGTGCGGAACGGCGCGGACACCGCGCCATCGGCGAGGGCCGCTACCTGGTTGCCGAAATCGGGGCCGAAATCGTTCTGGCTGAACCAGCCCAGATCGCCGCCGGCGGCCTGCGAGCTCGGGTCTTCCGACGATTCGCGGGCGAGCTCGGCGAAGTCGGCGCCGCCCACGATGCGGGCATGCAGCGTGTCGGCTTTGGCTTTGGCCTCCGCCACGCTGGTGTCGTCGTCGACCCGGACCAGGATGTGGCTGGCCTGGAACTGGGTGACCATGCTCGACCCGGCCTGCGAGGCGTCCCGGGCTTCCACCAGTTGCAGCAACTGGAAGCCACTCGGGCCGCGGATCGCTGCGGTGACCTGCCCGGGGGACATCTGGCTGACCAGTTCGGCGAACGCGGCCGGGATTTCGTTGGCGGCGCGCCAGCCCAGGTCGCCGCCTTCCAGCGCGTTGGGGCTGTCGGAATAACGCACGGCAGCGGCGGCGAAATTCATCTCGCCACGATCGAGCAGGGCCTTGATGCCTTCGATCTTGGTCTGGGCGGTGGCGATCTGTTCCGGCGTGGCGCCTTCCGGCAGCGCGACCAGGATGTGGGCGAGGTGGAATTGCTGGCCGCTGGCCTGCTGCGAGGAGAGCGCGGCTTCGACCTCGGCGTCGCTGACCGAAATCTGGCTCTGGGCGAAACGCTGGCGCAGGCGTTGCACCAGGAGCTCGTCGCGGATCGAGTCGCGGAACTGGTTGAACGAGCTGCCGTCGGCGGTGAGCTGCGCGCGCAACTGGTCGATGCTGGCCTGGTTCTGCGCGGCGATCGAGCCGATGGCCTGGTCGATCTCCTGGTCGGTGACGCGCACGCCGGTGGCTTCGGCACGCGCGACCTGCAGTTTCAGCAGCACCAGGCGCTCGGCGACCTGCCGCTCCAGCACGTTCGCCGGGGGCAACTGCTCGGCGCGACCGGCGTACTGGGCACGGATGTTGCCGACCGCACGGTCGAGTTCGCTTTGAAGGATCACGTCCTCGTCGACCACCACGGCGATGCCGTCGATGGGCTGCAACTGTTGCGCCAGCGCAGGCGAAGCCAGCAGCGCGGCGGCGAGGACACACGCGAGAAATTTCTTCATGGGATCGGATCGATGGAGTTGTCGAAGTTGCCGGCGTTCACCGAAGAAGGCGGCAAGAGATAGAGATCGTCACGATCGTAACCGAGGATAGCACGGCTCAATATTTCCTCGGATTTCTGACCGGCCGAACCCAGGCCCTTGAGCTCGAATTCGAGTCGCAGGGAATCATCCAGGTCGCCGTTGCGCTCGCGGATGTAGCGTCGCGCGACCAGTCGTACCGCCATGCAGCAGCTTTCCCATTGCACGCCGGCGATCGACTCGAGCAGCTTGTCGTCCTCGAGCGAGTAGTAGTAGCGGCCAACCACGCTCCAGTTGGGCGTCACCGGGTACAGGAACGAGAGGTCGACCTGTTCGGTCAGGTCGCGGCGGTAGCGGTAGCCCAGGTTGATGACACCGGTGTCGCCGACCAGGTAACGGGTACTGAGGCTGGCCAGGTCCTGGCGCCGGAAGTTGGGGTCCCACTGGTAGGCCGCGTGGATGCTCCAGCGGTCGCTTGGAGAGACGCCAAGGTCGGCGACCCACGCCGACTTGCCGTGCTCGATCGGCGGACTGGAACCTGCAGTTACCCTGCTGTCCTCGAAGTACTGGATCTGGCCGAAGCTGGCCGACAGGAGTTCGCGCCCGTCTTCCTGACTGATCAGGCGGGTGGTAACCGCCGTGGTGAGTTGGTTGGCGTCGACCTGGCGGTCGCCTCCGGTGAAACGGTTGTCGCGGAACAGCTGCCCCCAGCTGAACGTCATGGGCCGGGTGTCAAAGAGCGGCAGGCCGCCCTGGTCCTCATAAGGCACGTTGAGGTAGAAGATCCGTGGCTCCAGCGTGTGCAGGTAGGACTCGCCGCGGAAGTTGAACTGGCGGTCGAAGAACAGCCCGGCATCGAGGGAGGCGATTGGCAAGCTGCGGCTCGGGGATGCATCACCGTCGTTGGCTGCGGCGAGTTTGTCGTCGAGTTCGTAGGCCGTGTAGCGCCAAGCCAGCTTGGGGGTCATGAACCAACCCGCACCTTCCAGTGGCAAGCTCACGAACGGCTTGAGGTCGAGGCGACTGCCCTCGTTGCGGATGTCGTGGCTGAAGCGTACGGCTTCGGCGTTGAGGCCAGTCTCGAACCAGCGGCCGAGTGGCTGCTCCCAATTGAGATGGGCGCGGGGGAGCTTGTCGTAGCGCACGCTGCGTTCGGAGAGGGTGTAATCCGCCAACTGGTTGTGGGTCACGGTCAGGCTGGAGTCCCAGTATCGTCCGCGGCCGTACAGGCCCGCGGAACTGGCCAGGTGGTAGGCCGACATTCCGTACTGGCTGTTGCTGAAGTCCTCCAGGTAGTGGGTGTCGCTGACCCAGGCGAGATTTGCCCGGGCAGCCCAATGTTGAGTCACGTTATGGACGCCGTTGAACCGCAGGCTGCCACGATTCTTGGTGGGTAACTCCGGATCGTCGACGTAGCGTCCCGGTTCCCTTTCGGGAAGCTTGTCCTTGGGCATCCACTCGCCATAGAAGGTGCCCTTGCCGCCCGGGTACAGCCAGCGGAATTCGCCACCCAGTTGCACGCCGCGCTGGGTCATCAGGCGCGGATTGAGCGTGGCGTCGTAGTTGGGCGCCAGGTTCAGGTAGACCGGTTGCAGCCAGTCGAAACCGTTGCGGCTGGACAGTTTGATTTTCGGGTACAGCAGGCCGGTGCGTCGACGGTCGTCGATCGGGAACATCAGCCATGGGACGTACAGCACCGGCACCTTGCCGATCCGCACCGTCGCCTTGTGGGCGATGCCCAGGCCTTCGGCGGTGTCGATGTCGATGCGCTTGGCGCGCAGTTCCCAGGCGCGTTGCGACGGAGGGCAGGTCGAATAGGTCGAGCCGACCAGGGCGCCCTGGTCGCCTTCCAGCTCGATTCGCTCGGCACCGCCGTTGCCGCGCCGCTTGATCAGCTGGTAGCGCAGGTCCTCGATGGTGTGCGCGTCGGCCTCCTGGTCGCCGTGCGCACGCTCGGCGAGGATCCGCATGCCGGTGTCCTGGTAGCGCACGCTGCCCTCGGCGACGTAGGTGCCCTCGTCGCTGTTGTAGGTCAGCTTGTCGGTACCAAGGAACTGGTCGCCGCGGGTGAGCTCTACGTTGCCCTGGAAAACGGTGCTGTCGGCCTCGCTGGCATTCAGGGCGTCACCGGCGATGTCGGTGGGCTGGTCGGCGCGGTCCGCGGTGGCGCTGCCGGGCGCGGCGTCGGGGACGGGTGCGTCCTCGAAAGCGGGCACGGCGTCCTCGATCGGGCACAATCCCCAGTTCTCGGAATCCTCCTCGGCGTGGGCCGGCAACGCCAGCGCGATGCACAACGACAACGGGAGCAGGCGGAAGCTGTTGCGCACGCGGCCATCCGGTGGGCGGAAACGGCCGCTAGCTTGCCGCATCGCCGGGATGGCGGCAATTCGGCGCATGGCCGCGCCATCCAAGCATTCATGTTTGCGTGCACCCGATGAAGGCGTCCGGATCGTTGGACGACGACCCCCGGGGGTGGGCTAGCCCAGCAAGGCCTGGACGTGGGCGACGCTGCTTTCCCGCAGGGCGGCGAGGTCATACCCGCCCTCGAGCATCGATACCAGCCGGCCCTGCGCGTGGCGTTCGGCGACCGCGACCAGTTCGGCGGTGAGCCAGCGGTAATCGTCCGCATCCAGCTCCAGCTGTGCCAGCGGGTCCAGGCGGTGGCCGTCGAAACCGGCCGAAACCAGCAGCAGCTGTGGCCGGAAACCCTGCAATACCGGCAGCAACCGGTCGCGCCACGCGGCCCGGAATTCCCCGCCGCTGGTGCCGGGCGCCAGTGGCAGGTTGATCACGTTGCCGACGCCCTGCTCCTCGGCGCCGCCGCTACCCGGAAACAGCGGCGACTGGTGCGTCGACAGGTACATCACCCGCGGGTCGGACTGGAAGATCGCTTGGGTGCCATTGCCGTGGTGGACGTCGAAATCGACCACCGCCACCCGTTGCAACCGATGCGCGTCGCAGGCGTGCGCGGCCGCGACGGCGATGTTGTTGAACAGGCAGAAGCCCATCGCGGTGGTGGCGGTGGCGTGGTGGCCGGGCGGGCGCACCGCGCAGAACGCCCGACGGGCATCGCCAGCCATGACCGCGTCGACCGCGGCGACGCCGGCACCGGCGGCACGCAATGCGGCTTCGGCCGAACCGTGGCCCAGCGAGGTATCCGGGTCGAGCGCCAGGGGTTCGGAGCCGGTAGCGATCCCCGTGTCGAGCACACGGGCGAGCAGGGCGTCGTCGTGCACCCGGGACAGTTGCCCCCGGCTGGCACGCGGCGCATCCCGCCAGTCGATGGCCGGGAAGGCCGCGGAAACCGCTTCGATGACGGCCTGCAGGCGGGCTGGCCGTTCGACGTGGGCCGCGCCGGGATCGTGGGCAAGGCAGGCGGGATGGGTGTAGAGGCGAAGGGGATCCACGCGTCGCCGGTCGCGCGTTTCCACGTTCAGGCCTTGCGGCGGTCGTGGTTCCACAACACTTCGCCGTGGCCACTGGCACGCGCGAGCACGCGCGACAGCACGAACAGCAGGTCCGACAGGCGGTTGAGGTAGCGCACCGCCTGCGGCCGGACGGTTTCCAGGCGCGACAGCGCGACCGTCTCGCGTTCCGCGCGGCGAACCACGGTGCGGGCGACGTGGCAGCGCGCACCGGCTTCGCCACCCCCGGGCAGGATGAAGTCCTTCAGTGCCGGCAGGGCTTCGTTGAACGCGTCGAGGTGTTGTTCGAGGCGCTCGACGTCGGCGTCGCTGATCGCCGAGTGGCCCGGGATGCACAACTCGCCGCCGAGGTCGAACAACTGGTGCTGGATCGCCACCAGCAGGGTGCGGATGTCATCCGGCAGCCCGCTGGCGAGGACCAGGCCAATCGTCGAATTGGCCTCGTCGACCGTGCCGTAGGCGGTGACCCGCGCGGAATCCTTGGCGACGCGGCTGCCGTCGCCGAGGCCGGTGGTGCCGTCGTCGCCGGTCCGGGTGTAGATCTTCGAGAGCCGGTTGCCCACGCCCCGCGTCGTCCGTCAGACCGTCTGCGCGCGCAGCGCCGGCAATTGCGAGCGCAGCGCGGCGAAGCCACCAAACAGGATCGCCGAATAGAACAGCGTGCCCAGCACCGTCCACTGGAAGAACGGGATGCCGGCCGCATAGGCCGCCACCAGGCCGGCGGCGTTCTTCGGGTACATCGGGTCGCCCAGCCATGCGCCGAAGTTGGTGACCAGGAAGAACAGCACCGAACCGGCGAGCGAATAGCCCAGCACGCGGGCGCCGCCGACCTTGCCGCGCATGCCGAAGCCCATCGCCGTGGTCAGCACGATGCAGCCGTAGACCAGCCAGATGCCGGTGCCGCTGAACCAGCTGGCATACAGGCCGCCATTGAGCGAGGCCAATGCCAGGTCGGACACGAACATGCCCACCAGCGGCACGATCAGCGCCCAGCTGCGGTTGGCAAAATAGGCGCCACCGAACAGCGCGATCGCCGCGATCGGCGAGAAGTTCGGCGGATGCGGCAACACCCGCGTCAGTGCGGCAAGCACGATCAGGCCGACCAGGAGCAGTGGGCCGGCGGCGAAAAGGGTGGAGGCAGCAGGACGGTTCATCGTGACTCGGATACGGGCCGACAGGAGCCGTTAGCATAGCGCAATGGCTGACCCGGCTTTCCCGCAAAAATCCGCCGACCAACCCGCTCCGCTGCACGACGTGCTGATCGTCGGCGGCGGCCTGGTCGGCGCCAGCCTGGCGATCGCACTCGACCGCATCGGCGTCGATGTCGGCCTGGTCGAGGCGGCGGCGCCCGGCGCATTGCCGGCGGTTTTCGACGAGCGCAACCTGAGTTTTGCCGAAGCCACCGTCAATGCCCTCACCGCGTTGGGCGTGATGCAGAAGCTGCGTGCGCCCGGCGGCGCGATCGAACGCATCCATGTCAGCCGGCGCGGCGACTTCGGACGAGGCCTGTTGCGCGCGTCCGGGCATGGCCGTGCGGAGTTCGGGCGGGTGGTGGTCGCGCGCGATTTCGGCGAGGCGCTGGAGGCGAGGCTGGCCGAGCTGCAGCGGCTGACGCGCTATCGACCGGTGCGGTTCCTGGGGTTGGCCGATGCCGATGCCACGGACGCGCGGTCGGTCCGTGTGGCCGACGACGCCGGCGAGTGGGTGTTGCGTGCGCGCTTGCTGGTCGGCGCCGATGGCACCCGCAGCGGCGTGCGTGAGTCGCTCGGCATCGGGACCGACGTCCACGACTACCAGCAGACCCTGTTCGTGACCCGGCTCCGCGCCGAGCGCGCGCCCGACGGCACGGCCTACGAGCGGCTCGGCGAACACGGCCCGACCGCACTGTTGCCGCGCGGCGACCGCCATTACGGCCTGGTCCACGCGGTTGCACGGGCGGACGCCGATGCAATCGCCGCCCTCGACGAGGCCGGCTTCCTGCAACACGCGCAGGACGCGTTCGGCTGGCGGGTCGGGCGCTTCCTCGCGTGCGGCGCACGTAGCGTCTATCCGGCCATACGCGTGCTGTCGCGCCGGACCACCGCCGCGCGCGCGGTGCTGGTCGGCAATGCGGCGCAAACCATCCACCCGATCGGGGCGCAGGGTTTCAACCTGGGCCTGCGCGATGCGCTGACCCTGGCCGAACTGGTCGCCGAGACCCTCGATGCGAAGGGCGGGGGCGACTGCGGCGATGCCGGGCTGCTCGAGCGCTACCTCGCACGGCGCCGCGAGGATCGCGAACGCACCTTGCAGTTCTCCGATGGCCTTGCGCGGCTCAGCGCCAACCCTGCAGGGTTGCTGCGGCCGCTGCGCAGCCTCGGTTTCTTCGCGCTGGATCGACTGCCGTCGGTGCAGTCGGCGCTGGTCGGCGGCGCGCTGGGCTATCGCGGGGACGTGCCGGCGTTGTGCCGGACGCCCGCCGCCGGCGCGGGAACCGGCGCATGAGCCGCCGCGAAATACTCGACGTGGTCGTGGTCGGCGCCGGCGTGGTCGGTGCGGCCGCGGCGCTGGGGTTCGCCCGCGACGGCCTGCGGGTCGCGCTGGTCGAAAGTCGCGAGCCGCCACCGTGGCGGCCCGACGCGCCGGACCTGCGGGTGTATGCGTTCGCCCCCGACAACGCCGCACTGCTCGATGGCCTTGGCGTCTGGGAGTCGATCGGCCGGACGCGGGTCCAGCCATACCGTTCGATGCGGGTGTGGGATGCGGCCGGCGGTGGCGAACTCGTGTTCGACGCCGATCGACTGGCCCGGCGCGAACTGGGCTGGATCGTCGAGCACGGGTTGCTGGTGGATCGCCTGTGGGCGGCCCTGCCTGCCGCAGGGGTACAGGTGCATTGCCCTGCCCGGGTGGTGGGATTGGAGCAGGACGCCGACAGCGCGACCCTGGAGATCGAAGCCGTTACGACACCGCCTGCGAACATCGCCGCCCCCGGTCCATCCTCGATCGCCCCGGCCCGCCGTCACCTGCGCGCGCGACTGGTGGTCGCGGCCGATGGGGCCGATTCGCACGTGCGTGGCCTCGCCGGTATCGACGCCGATCGCCACGATTACCGCCAGCGCGGCCTGGTCGCATTCATCGAACACGACGCACCGCACCAGTCGACCTGCTGGCAACGGTTCCTGCCGGGCGGGCCGCTGGCATTCCTGCCGTTTCCCGAGGGCGACGGCGGTCCGCGCAGCTCGATCGTCTGGACCCTGCCAGAGACCGAGGCGGCACGCCTGCTGGCGGTCGATGACGCGGCGTTCCTGGTCGAACTGGAGCGGGCCTTCGACGGTCCGCTGGGACCGCTGCGGAGCGTCTCGAAACGGGCGGCGTTCCCGCTGCGGCGCCAGTTGGCAAGCTCGCAGGTAGCCGGGCGGGTCGCGATCGTCGGCGATGCGGCCCACGTGGTGCATCCGCTGGCGGGGCAGGGGGTCAACCTGGGCTTGCGCGATGTCGCCATGCTGCGGACCCGGCTGGCCGATGCCGGCCGCCGCGACGGCGACGTCGGACGGCCGGAGCGATTACAGCGCTGGGCACGGCAGTGCCGCAGCGACAATGCCGTTGCGGCACATGCGTTCGACGGACTCAACCGCCTGTTCTCCAATGATGCGATGGTGCCCACCTTGCTGCGCGGGCCGCTGCTCGGGCTGGCCGGTCGGCTGCCACCACTCACGCAGGCGCTGTGGCGGCGCGCGGCCGGCGTTTAACCGCTACTGCAACCTTTTACAACCAGCCCTTCAGCTCGGACCGGCTCAGTCGACCGTTGTCGTCGATGTCGACCGCGATGAACTCGGCGGTCAGGGTTGTATTCGAACTGGCTTCGGAACGGCTGATGTTGCCGTCGCCATTGCCATCCATCGCGGCGAAATCGATCTGGTAATCACCCACGATCGAGTTGGACGGACTGGAAGTGAACGTGACCTCGGCTTCGCCGCTCGCGCCCACCGGCGGCACCTGCGGCGCAACCGTCGTGGCCTGCGCCGTGGCGATCGCAGCTGCCTCCGCGACCTGGTTGGCATCGTCGGCGACGGCGCCGGCCATCTCGGCGTCTGCCGAAGCCTGCCGGGCTTCCATCGCGGCGCCTACCTGCAAGTCGCCGTCCTCGGCCGCAGCCTTCGCGCCAAGAGCGGTCTGCGCCGCCCGCGATGCCTGCTGCGCGGCTATCTGGGCATCCACCGAGGCCTGGTCGGCGATCGCGGCGGTTGCCTCGGCGGTCAGTTCGCCGTCGACCGTGGCGGCCGGGGTGTTGCTGATCGTGCCGGCGGTCACGGCGGCGTCCTGCGCCGCTTCGGCGTCGGCACGGGCGGCCTGAGCGGCAGCCAGGGCTTCGCGGGCCTCTGCGGTGGCTTCGACCTCGGCTTCCACTTCGGTCATGCCGTCCTGGGCGAATGCGCTGCCGCCCATGCCAAGCGTGGCCAGCAAGGCCAGGCCGAGTGCGTGCGCCTTCAGGGGACGACGGTCAAGGATGATCGATTCGGTGTTCATTGCAGACCCTCCACGGGTGACGGGCTCGGGTTGACAACAGGGGTGACGGGCCGATGTTGGACCCCTTCCAGTCAACCGCGCGTAGACACCCGGACTCCCGGCTGAACCGCGGCCGGACTGCAACTGAACGGCGGTGTTCAGCCCTTGGGCATGGCGAACACGGTGATTTCCTCGCGGTCGTGGAACAGCTGCCTGGCACGGATGGTCAGCTTGCGGTGGCTGCCGTGCTCGAAGGCCTCCAGGCAGATACGGGTCTCCTCCCAGCGCTTCTTCATCGGCAGCTTGAGGTTGAACACCGCATGCCGGCACCAGTCCTCGCGGAACCAGGTGGCCATGCGCTCGGCGACCCGGCGCGGTTGTTCGACCATGTCGCAGACCATCCAGTCCAGGCGGCGTCGCGGCTGCCAGGTGAAGCCGTCGGCGCGCAGGTGGTCGACCCGGCCGCTGTCGAGCAGGGCCTGCTTCAACGGGCCATTGTCGACCGCGGTGACCATCATGCCGTGGCGCATCAGCACCCAGGTCCAGCCGCCGGGTGCGGCGCCGAGGTCGGCCGCCTGCATGTTGTCGCGCAGCAGGCGGGCGCGTTCGTCGTCGTCGAGCAGGGTCAGCAGCGCCTCTTCGAGTTTCAGCGCGGAGCGGCTCGGGGCGTCGGCATTCACGCGCAGGCGCGGGATGCCGAGCGGCCATGGGGCGCTGTCGGCCGGGTCGCTGCTGGCGAGGACGATGTGGTGGCCGCTGAGGAACACCACGTGCAGCCGCGGGCGGCGGGGATCGTCCTGTGCGGTCAGCCAGCCGGCTTTGCGCAGTGCCGGCCGCAAGGCGTTGCCAAAACTGCGGGCGAGCCCGGCCAGTGGTTTGCCGGTGTCGGAATCGGGGTGTTCGGCCCAGAGCTCGCCGAATGGCACGACCGGGCCCAGCGCGTTGAGCGCGTCGAGCACGGGGGTGATCCGGTCGGTCGGGTTGAGGCCGCGCAGGTCGGCCAGCCGCAACAGCTTCTGCCGCGCGAACACCAGTTGCTCGAACGGCAGCGCGCGTGACAGCGCCGCGGCGCTGTCACCGATGAACTCCACGTAGCCGGTTCCGCGGTCGGCCCGGGCATAGCCGGGCTGGCCAGCCAGGGCGGCACGTTCGGTGAGTTCGGCGGCGAGTTCGGGTTCGAAGCCGGCGCGGCACCAGCAAAACAGGGCGTCGGTCATGGGGGCGCTGGGTAGGAGCGGCTTCAGCCGCGATAGATGATCGGTGTGACCATACGCGTCCCCGTCGCCGGCGTCTGCCCGGGACAGTCATGCATCACCCCGTTGGGTTCGAACAGCCTCAGTAGCCGGGACCGCCGAGTCGGCCGTAATCGCGCAACACCGCGCAGGCCGTGTCGTGCTGGAGGTCACGCACGACCGCGATGCCATGGCGCTGCAACTCGCCGATCCAGTCGGCCGGCAGCGGTCCCTCGTCGAACTCGGTCAGCGCCTCGACGTCCTCGCTGCGCGCGCCGATCAGCAACCGGTCGATGCCGGCCCAGAAGCTCGCACCGTAGCACTGGCAGCACGGCTGGGCCGAGGTCGCCAGGGTCACCGGGCCGGATTTGACGCCTGGCTCGGGTTCGTTGAGCCGGGCACGCTGGATGCGTTGCTGGGCCAGCATGAAGGCCATGGTTTCGGCGTGCGCCAGCGAGCAGGATTGCGGCAGCACGCGGTTGACCCCGACCGCGATGATGCGGTCGTCGGGACCAAACACCGCGGCACCGAACGGCCCGCCACTGTGCGCATCGACGTTGCGCCGCGCCAGGTCGATGGCGAGTTCGACCTTGGCATCGTCGCCCGGATAGCTCCGCCCGGTGTCGACCACGTCGTGCACCCATGCCGGGAGCGTCAGGTGGATCTGTGCATACAGCATTGCCACGCGCCTACTCCAGCAGTGCCTTGTTGCTGCCCTTGCACTCGCCGGCCACGCACTGGCAACTGGTGATCGCGGGGAAACCGCAGACCGAGGCCATGCCGGACTTCGCGCACTGGGCCTTGACGCCTTCCGGGTCGGTCGGGCTGTCGACGTTGACGCAGGCCGGGTAATGGCCGCAGCAATTGCCGACGTCCTTGACCGTGCATTCGGCGTCGGTGCTGCAACTGCGGTTGATCTCCACCCCGTTGTCGGGTGCTGCAGGCGTGGGCACCGACTCGACTGGAGCGGCGCGATCGTTCCCGGGCGACGGCGCCGCGCAACCGGCGCCCGCAAGCACCAGCGCAGCAAGCAGTGGAAGGCCAAACCGGCGAATCGAACGGAACAGCAGCGAGACGGGCATCAGGCTTCTCCGTGGCTTCGAGGACTCAAGCTTTGCCCGCCCAGATGTCACGCAGCGTGACGCTGCGGTTGAACACAGGGCGGGCAGGCGCGTGGTCGCGGCGGTCGGCGCTGAAGTAACCGAGCCGCTCGAACTGGAACGCCTGCTCCGGCGCGGCGTCCGCGGCGGCCGGCTCGACATAGCCGGTCACGGTGCGGCGCGAATCCGGGTTCAGGTGGTCCTGGTAGGTCTTTCCATCACTGTCGTCGTCCGGATTCGGGACCGAGAACAGGCGGTCGTACAGTCGGATCTCGGCCTCGACCGCATCGCGCGCGCCGACCCAGTGGATGGTGCCCTTGATCTTGCGGTTGGCGCCTTCCATGCCGGGGCGCGACTCGGGGTCGAGGGTGCCGCGCAGTTCGACCACGTTGCCGGCGTCATCCTTGATGACTTCGTCGCAACGCACGATGCCGGCGCCGCGCAGGCGCACTTCGCCGCCGGGGACCAGCCGCTTGAAACCCTTGGGCGGCACCTCGGCGAAGTCGTCGCGCTCGATCCACAGCTCGCGCGAGAACGGCACTTCACGGCTGCCGAAGCTTTCATCCTTCGGGTGGTTCGGGAAGGTCAGCGACTCGGCGTGGTCGTCGGGCAAATTGGTCAGCACCAGCTTCAGCGGTTCGACCACCGCCATCCGCCGTGGCGCACGCGCGTCGAGGTCCTCGCGCAGGCAACCCTCAAGCACCGAGAAGTCGATCAGCGAGTTCTGCTTGCTCACACCCAGGCGCTCAGCGAACAGCCGCAGCGACGCCGGGGTATAACCGCGGCGACGGATGCCCTGCAACGTCGGCATGCGCGGGTCGTCCCAGCCGTCGACCAGCCCGGCCTGCACCAGCGCCATCAGCTTGCGCTTGCTCATCACCGTGTAGTTGAGGTTGGCGCGCGAGAACTCGATCTGGCGCGGCTTGCGCGCTTCGAACGGCAGGCCGTTGGACGTCAGCGACTCCAGCAATTCGGGCGAATGGGCGAGGTCGACCTTGTCGACGCACCAGTCGTACAGCGGCCGGTGGTCCTCGAACTCCAGCGTGCACAGCGAATGGGTGATGCCCTCGATCGCGTCGCTGAGCGAATGCGCGTAGTCGTACATCGGGTAGATCGGCCAGGCATCGCCGGTGTTCTGGTGCGGCACCTTCTTGACCCGGTACAACGCCGGGTCGCGCAGGTTGATGTTGCCCGCGCCCATGTCGATCTTGGCGCGCAGGGTGTGGCTGCCGTCGGCGAACTCGCCCGCGCGCATGCGGCGGAACAGGTCGAGGTTTTCCTCGACGCTCCGATCGCGGAACGGCGACGGGCGGCCCGGCTCGATCAGGCTGCCGCGGTATTCGCGGATCTGCTCGGCACTCAGGTCGCAGACGAACGCATCGCCCTGTTCGATCAGCTTCTCGGCGCCGCGGTAGAACACCTCGAAATAATCGGAGGCGTGGCGCAGCTCGTTCCACTCGAAGCCCAGCCAGCGCACGTCCTCCTGGATCGCGGCGACGTACTCGGGGTCTTCCTTGGCCGGGTTGGTGTCGTCCAGCCGCAGGTTGCAGACGCCGCCGAATTCGGCCGCGAGGCCGAAGTCCAGGCAGATCGCCTTGGCGTGGCCGATGTGCAGGTAGCCGTTGGGCTCGGGCGGGAAGCGGGTCTTGACCGCCGTGTGCTTGCCGCTGGCGAGGTCGTCGCGGACGATCTGGCGGACGAAGTCCTGCCTGACGGGAGCATCCGGGGCGACGGGGGCGTTGGGGTCTGGCGTGACGGACATGCGGCGCGGCTGCAGGCGGGGAGGTCGTGCAGTTTAGCGGTTGGGCGCGGCATACGCCGGCCTCCGCGGGTTCACGCGGGCGCGGCTATGCTGCCGATATCCCCGCTGCGGAACGCCCTCGATGAAAGTTGTCTACGAAGCGGCCGGCCTGATTGACGCGCACCTGGTCAAGCATGCCTTGGAGGCGGCCGAGCTCCCGGTGTTCCTCAAGGGCGAGGCGCTGCTGGGCGGCATGGGGGAGTTGCCGCTGTTCGGCGTCGTCCAGGTCTGCGTGCCGGACAGTGCGTGGCCGCAGGCGCGGGAGGTGGTCGATGCGCTGGAGCTTGGCTCGCCGGCGGGCGCGGCCGATGACACGTCCGATTGGGATGGGACGGTGCCCGCCCCCGGCTGATCGTGTGTGTCGCTGCACGGGCTTTTTTTGCAGGAGCGGCTTTAGCCGCGATCTGGGCCGGCGCGGGCGAACGGTTTCCGTTCGCGGCTAAAGCCGCTCCTACAGTGGAGCGATACTTCAGGCGACCTTGGGCGGCTCCAGCAACGCTGCCGGCACCTGCCGGAACGCACCCGCCAACTGCTGCAGGAATGCATCCATCGCCGAGCTCTTGCGCCACACCATCGCGATCCGACGATGCGGCGGCTGGCCCTTGAACGGCAGCAGCGCGATATCGGGCGACACCGGCACCGGCGGCTGTATCGCCAACACCGGCAGCAGGGTGATGCCGACGCCGGAAGCGACCATCTGCCGCAACGTCTCCAGCGAGGTGGCGCGGAAGCCGTCGCGTTCGTCGGCGCCGGACATCCGGCAGACATCGAGCGCCTGGTCGCGCAGGCAGTGGCCTTCCTCCAGCAGCAGCAGGTGCTGGTCGTCGAGCTGGCCCAGGTTCAGCGAATCCTGCCGGGCCATCGCGTGGCCGCGTGGCACCGCCAGCAGGAACGGTTCGTCGAACAGCGGCTCGACGTGCAACTGCTCGTCGTGCAGCGGCAGGGCGAGGATACCGGCGTCGAGCCGGCCGTCGCGCAGGCGGGCGAGGATCTGGTCGGTCTTCTCCTCGACCAGCAGCAACTCCAGTCGCGGGAAGCGCTCGCGCACGGCCGGCAGCACGTGCGGCAGCAGGTACGGGGCGAGGGTGGGGAACAGCCCCAGCCGCACCGTGCCGGCTTCCGGGTCCTGGCTGCGGCGGGCGACCTCGACCATCTGGTCGACCTCGGCGATCACCCGCCGCGCGCGTTCGGCGATGTCGCGGCCGATCGGGGTCAGCATCACCCGCCGCGGCGCGCGCTCGACCAGTGCGACCCCTAGTTCCTCCTCCAGCTTCCTGATCTGGGTCGACAGGGTCGGCTGGCTGACGAAGCTGGCCGCGGCGGCGCGACCGAAATGCTTGTGGTCGGCCAGCGCCAGCAGGTACCGGAGGTCGCGCAGGTTCATGTCGGCGGCTCGGTCAGGCCGCTTGCGCTTGCTGCGCCGGCGCGGAGGTGCGGATCAGGTGGTCGAACGCGCTCAGCGCGGCGGTCGAGCCGGCACCCATCGCGATCACGATCTGCTTGTACGGCACCGTGGTCGCATCGCCGGCGGCGAACACGCCCGGCATCGAGGTCGCGCCGCGCTCGTCGATCACGATCTCGCCACGCGGCGACAGTTCGACGTCGCCCTTGAGCCATTCGGTGTTCGGCAGCAGGCCGATCTGCACGAAGATGCCTTCCAGCTCGACCGTATGGATGCCGCCGTTCTCGCGGTCGGTATAGACCAGGCCGGTGACCTTCTGGCCATCGCCCAGCACCTCGGTGCTCTGCGCGCTGACGATGATGTCGACGTTCGGCAGGCTGCGCAGCTTGCGTTGCAGCACCTCGTCGGCGCGCAGCTTGCTGTCGAACTCGACCAGGGTGACGTGGTGGACGATGCCGGCCAGGTCGATCGCGGCCTCGACGCCGGAGTTGCCGCCGCCGATCACCGCCACCCGTTTGCCCTTGTACAGCGGGCCGTCGCAGTGCGGGCAGTAGGCCACGCCCCTGTTGCGGTACTGCTCCTCGCCGGGTACGCCCATCTGCCGCCAGCGCGCGCCGGTGGACAGGATGACGCTGCGTGACTTCAGGCTCGCGCCGTTGGCCAGCTGCACCTCGACCAGTCCGCCGGGCTCGCTAGCGGGGATGAGCTTCTCCGCGCGCTGCAGGTTCATGATGTCGACGTCGTATTCGCGCACGTGCTGCTCCAGCGCGGTCGCCATCTTCGGGCCTTCGGTGTACTGCACCGAGACGAAGTTCTCGATCGCCATCGTGTCCAGCACCTGGCCGCCGAAGCGCTCGGCGGCGACGCCGGTGCGGATGCCCTTGCGCGCGGCATAGACCGCCGCCGCCGAGCCGGCCGGACCGCCGCCGATGACCAGTACGTCGAATGCCTCCTTGGCCTTGATCTGCTCGGCCGCGCGCTCGCCGGCGCCGGTGTCGAGTTTGGCGATGATCTGCTCGACCGTCATCCGGCCGGTGTCGAATGCCTCGCCGTTGAGCAGCACCGTCGGCACCGACATGATCTCGCGCGCCTCGACTTCGCTCTGGAACAGCGCGCCGTCGATCGCGACGTGGTGGATATTCGGGTTCAGCACGCTCATCAGGTTGAGCGCCTGCACGGTATCGGGGCAGCTCTGGCACGACAGCGACATGAAGGTTTCGAAGTGGTACTCGCCCTCGAGGTCGCGGACCTGGTTGGCCAGTTCCTCGTCGATCTTCGCCGGATGCCCGCCGGCCCACAGCAGCGCCAGCACCAGCGAGGTGAATTCGTGGCCCATCGGGATCGCGGCGAACGACACCGTGACATCGGTGCCGAGCCGGTTGATCGCGAACGACGGCTTGCGCGCGTCGGCGCTGTCGTCGCGACGCAGGGTGATCCGGTCGGACATCGAGGCGATATCGTGCAGCAGCGCGTCGAGTTCACGCGATTTGTCGCCGTCGTCGAGCGAAGCCACCAGCTCGATCGGCTGGACCAGCTTCTCCAGGTAGGCCTTCAACTGGGTCTTGAGGTTGTCGTCGAGCATGGGAAGGGCTCCAGTGACTGGAAATCGGGGAAGGGGTGCTTGCAGGAGCGGCCTGGGCCGAGGGGAGGGAGCCGGCGGGGAATCGTTCCGGCACGGCGCAGGCCGCTGATGCAAGCATCCGAGGTATCGGGGGCGTCCGGGCCGGCGCGGGCGGCTTGGGCGAGACACGCCGTGAACCCATCCATGGGGGCTCATAGGCAACATCCATGTTGCCTATGGTCTCGCCCAAGCCACCCGCACCGACCCGGACTACGTGGCGCGTGTTAGATCTTGCCGACCAGGTCCAGCGACGGCTCCAGGGTCTTCTCGCCTTCCTTCCACTTGGCCGGGCAGACCTCGTTCGGGTGGGCGGCGACGTACTGGGCGGCCTTGACCTTGCGCAGCAACTCGCTGGCATCGCGGCCGATGCCGCCGGCGTTGATCTCGACGATCTGGATCTTGCCGTCCGGGTCGATCACGAAGGTGCCGCGGTCGGCCAGGCCCACTTCCTCGATCATCACGTCGAAGTTGCGGCTGACCAGGCCGGTCGGGTCGCCGATCATCGTGTACTTGATCTTCTTGATCGCCTCGGAGCTGTCATGCCACGCCTTGTGGGCGAAATGGGTGTCGGTGGAGACGCTGTAGATCTCCACGCCCAGCTTCTGGAACTCGGCGTAGTTGTCGGCCAGGTCCTCCAGCTCGGTTGGGCAGACGAAGGTGAAGTCGGCCGGATAGAAGAACACGACCGACCACTTGCCCTTCAGATCGGCGTCGGAGACTTCGAAGAACTTGCCTTCCTTGAATGCCTGGGCCTTGAACGGCTTGATTTCGGTGTTGATCAGAGACATTGAGTCAGTCCTTGGTTGGGGGGTGGAGGGTGGAAAGTGCGGCCATGGTAGGCCGGGGTATCGATTCGATCAAATCGATTGATGGGATCGATACAATAGGTTGCATCTATCAAAACCCTGGCGCCTTCCCGGACGGACGATAGGCCGCCCGGTGTAAGCCGGCGTGGTCATGACTATCGTCATGGGGCACCCGGGTGCATGGCGGCTATCGTCGGCGTTCACCTGAACCAACGACCCTGGGGGTCACGCCGTGCACCGCATCCGCCACCTTGCCTGCGCCGTCGCGCTGGCGTTGACCACCTCTACCGCGGCCGTTGCCGCCCAGTCCGAAACGCCCGCCGCCGCGAGCGCCGACAGTGCCGTCCCGACCGGCCAGCTTCCGCGCACCGTGGTGCCGACCCTGGTCGAGCTCGAACTCAAGCTCGACCCCGCGCAGGAGCGGTTCTCGGGCAGCACGGTGATCCATGCCGATGTCGCCGAGCCGACCGACGTGGTCTGGATGCATGGTCGAGACCTCGACATCAAGTCCGCCGAAGCGGTGCTGCCCGACGGCACCCGGGTCGCGCTGGATGCCGAGCAGGTGCACGTCTCCGGCGTACTCAAGCTGGCCGCCGCGCAGGCCCTGCCCGCCGGCAAGGTCGACATCGAGATCGCCTTCGAGGCGCCGTACGGCAACCTGATGGGCGCCTACCGGGTCAAGCCGAAGGACCAGAACTACATCGTCACCCAGATGGAGGCGATCGGCGCGCGCAGCACCTTCCCGAGCTTCGACGAGCCCAGCTTCAAGCAGCCGTGGGACGTGACGTTGATCGTGCCGGACGCCGACACCGCGATCGCCAACACGCTGGTCGAGAAGACCGAGGACCTCGACGGTCCGTGGAAGAAGCTGACCTACGCCCGCACCGAGGCGTTGCCGACCTACCTGCTGGCGTTCGTGGTGGGTCCGTGGGACGTGCCGGCGGGTCCGGACATCGCCGCCAATGGCGACCGCGGCCAGTCGATCCCGCTGCGCGGTGTAGCGGCGCAGGGCGAAGGCGAGCGGATGGCGTACTCGCTGGAGAACACCCCGGTCATCGTCACCGCGCTCGAGGACTACTTCGGCATCCCGTATCCCTTCTCCAAGCTCGACAACGTCGCCGCTCCCGACTTCGGCGCCGGCGCGATGGAGAACGCCGGGCTGATCATCTACCGCGACACCCTGATGCTGATCGACGACGACTCTTCGGTCGGCCAGCGCCAGGGCTTCTGGGGCGTCAGCGCGCACGAGCTGGCGCACCAGTGGTTCGGCAACCTGGTGACGATGGCCTGGTGGGACGACCTGTGGCTCAACGAGGCGTTCGCGACCTGGATGGGCAACAAGATCACCGGCCAGCTGCAGCCGAGCTTCCACACCGACCGCAACATCCTCGAAGGCGGCCTGCGCGCGATGGGCGCCGACAGCCTGGCGTCGACCCGCCGCATCCACCAGCCGATCAGCGACTTCACCCAGATCCAGTCGGCGTTCGACGGCATCACCTACCAGAAGGGTGGCGCGGTGCTGTCGATGTTCGAGAACTTCGTCGGCGAGGAGAACTTCCGCAAGGGCATCCACAACTACCTGGTCGAGCACGCCCGCGGCAACGCCACCAGCAAGGACCTGATCGACGCGGTGGCCGCGCAGAGCGACGACGCCGAGGGCATCAAGGCGTCGTTCCTGAGCTTCATCGACCAGCCCGGCGTGCCGATGGTCAAGGTCGATGTCGACTGCGCCGATGGCAAGTCGCCGGCGCTGACGCTGAGCCAGAATCGCTATCTGCCGCTGGGCTCCACCGCCAGCGCCGCGCAGACCTGGGGCATCCCGATGTGCGTGCGTTACGCGGCCGATGGCGAGGTGCACGAGCAGTGCGGCCTGGTCGACGGCCAGCAGGCACGCTTCGAACTCGAAGACACGCAGAGCTGCCCGGCCTGGGTGATGCCGAACGCGCACGGCGACGGTTACTACCGCTTCGCGCTCGCACCAAAGTGGCAGCAGTCGCTGTCGGACGCGTTCGCCGACCTCGACGAGCGCGAGCAGCGCGTCTACGCCGACTCGGTCACCGCGGCGTACGGCGCCGGTGACCTGACCGTCTCGCAGATGATCGCGGCGCTGCCGCAGTTCGCCACCGCCGACTCGCGCCAGACCGCGACCGCCGGCATGTGGACCTTCGACTGGATCAACGACTACCTGATCGAGGACGAAGCCGAGCGCACGAAACTTCGCGCGCACTTCGCCGACATCTACCGCCCGCGCCTGCAGGCGCTCGGGATGGCACCGAAGGATGGCGAGAGCGACGACGATCGCCTGCTGCGCAGCCAGTTGATCGGCTACTTCGCCGAAGGCGTGGAGGACCCGGCGGTGCGTGCCGACTTCGTCCAGCGCGGTAACACCGTGCTCGGTCTCGGTGGTGACGGTGAGCTGCATGCCGACGCGGTCCCACAGGACCTGCGCGATACCGCGGTCAGCGTTGCGGTGCAGGACGGCGGCAAGGCGGCGTTCGACCTTGCCGAGAAGCACCTGCGGGCCAGCGACGACGCCGTGATCCGGCGCGAGATGCTCGGCGCGATGGGCAGCGTCACCGACCCGGCGCTGGCGGCCCGCGCGCGCGGCTTCGTGCTGGAGCCGGGCCTGCTGCGGCTCAACGAGATCTTCTCGGTGATCTTCAGCCAGGCCGGCGAGGAAGAACTGCGCCCGGGGCTGCGCGAGTGGCTGGAAACCAACTACGACGCCCTGCAGGCCAAACTCGACCCGGGTGGTTCGGCGATCGCCAGCGCCTATGCCGCGGGGATGTGCAGCGTCGAGGACGCCGCCGCGCTGCAGACGCGTTTCGGCGAACGCATGGAAACCATCGAAGGCGGTCCGCTGGACCTGAAGCAGCGCGTCGAGGCGATCGGCCTGTGCGCCGCCGCCAAGGCCGCCCGCGCCGACCAGCCGATCGAGTACTGATCGGACCGGACGGGGCGCCAGTCGCCCCGTCCGGCCGTGGTGCTCCGAGCCGTTGTAGGAGCGGCTTCAGCCGCGGTCGGATAGTCGTTCGCCCGCGCCGGCCCCCGATCGCGGCTGAAGCCGCTCCTACGAAAAGCCGTCCGTGCACAGGGCCGCGTAACATGCGTATCCCTGATGCAGGACATTCCATGATTGCCATTCGCACCTTTCGATGGCCCGCATAGACGCCGCCCTCCGTGCGGCCCGCGAAGGTCTCGGGCCCGGCGACGCCGAGCTCCTGTTGGCCCACGTACTGGATCGCCCGCGCAGTTGGCTTTACGCGCATGGCGACGACGAACTCGATGCCGCCGCGGCCGCGCGCTTCGACATCCTGCTCACCCGCCGCCACGCCGGCGAGCCCGTCGCCTACCTGACCGGACACCGTGGCTTCTGGCGGTTCGACCTGGAGGTCAACCGCGCAACCCTGATCCCCCGCCCGGAAACCGAGCTGCTGGTCGAACTCGCGCTCGCGCGCCTGCCGGCCGATCGCCCGTTGCGGATCGCCGACCTCGGCACCGGCAGTGGCGCGATCGCGCTGGCGCTGGCGCATGAGCGGCCCCACGCCGATGTCGTCGCCACCGATGCCAGCCCCGACGCGCTGGCGGTCGCCGCCACCAATGCAAAAGCGCTTGGATTGGCCAACGTGCGGTTCCTCCAGGGCGACTGGTTCGCGCCGGTCGCCGGCGAAACCTTCGATCTCATCGCCAGCAATCCGCCCTACATCGCCGACGGCGACGCGCACCTGGGCGAGGGCGACCTGCGATTCGAGCCCCGCAGCGCGCTGGCCTCCGGCATCGACGGTCTCGATGCCATCCGCCGGATCGTGGCCGACGCCCCCACGCACCTGCTTCCCGGCGGCTGGCTGCTGCTTGAGCACGGCTGGGACCAGGGCGACGCCGTGCGCGGGTTGCTGGCTACGGCCGGACTGGTGGAGGTGGAAACCGTTCGCGACCTCGAACAGCGCGACCGCATCAGCCTCGGTCGCCGGCCTGCTGCCCACCCCTGAGGCTGCGACGCCGCGGCGGGCTCGCTAGACTGGCGGCCTCTCCCCACGAGCCTCCGCATGCGCACCCTGTATCCCGAAATCCAGCCCTACGACACCGGCACCCTCAAGGTCGACGAGCGCCACACGCTGTACTACGAGCAGTGCGGCAATCCCGACGGCAAGCCGGTGGTGTTGTTGCACGGTGGTCCGGGCGGCGGCTGCAGCAGCAAGATGCGGCGTTTCCACGATCCCGAAAGGTACCGGATCATCCTGTTCGACCAGCGCGGCAGCGGCCGCTCCACCCCGCATGCGGACCTGGTCGACAACACCACTTGGCACCTGGTCGAGGACATCGAGAAGCTGCGGGTCAAGCTCGACGTCGACAAATGGCAGGTGTTCGGCGGCAGCTGGGGCTCGACCCTGGCGTTGGCCTATGCCGAGAAGCACCCGAAGCGGGTCACCGAACTGGTTCTGCGCGGCATCTTCATGCTGCGCCGCTGGGAACTGGAATGGTTCTACCAGGAGGGCGCCAACCGGCTGTTCCCGGAAGCCTGGGAGCACTACCTCAAGGCGATCCCGGTGGTCGAGCGGCACGACCTGATCAGCGCGTTCCACCGGCGCCTGACCAGCGACGACGAGAAGACCCGGCTGGCCGCGGCCAAGGCCTGGAGCGTGTGGGAGGGCGCGACCAGCTTCCTGCATATCGACGAGGACTTCGCCAACAGCCACGAGGATCCGAAGTTCGCGCTGGCATTCGCCCGGATCGAGAACCACTACTTCGTCAACAGCGGCTTCTTCGAGGTCGACGACCAGCTGCTGCGCGACGCCGGCAACATCGCCGACATCCCCGGCGTCATCGTGCACGGCCGCTACGACGTGGTCTGCCCCGTGCGCAATGCCTGGGACCTGCACAAGGCCTGGCCGAAGGCGGAACTGGCGATCACCCCGGCGTCGGGCCACTCCGCGTTCGAAGCCGAGAACATCGACGCGCTGGTGCGCGCGACCGACGGTTTCGCCGGGTAAAGACAAGCTACCTGCAGGAGCGGCTTCATCCGCGATCGGGAACCGTTCGCTCGTACCGATCCCCGATCGCGGCTGAAGCCGCTCCTACACCGGCGAGCCGTCGGGGTTGTGGTCGATCATCCACAACCCGGCCCACAGCTTGAGGTCGAGTTCGAAGCCCTCGGCCTGCTTCTGCATCAGCCACGCCGGCGCCTGCGCGCGCGGCACCTTGTGCACGGTGATGTCCTCGCTGTCGACTCCGCCGCCTTCGCCGACCTTTGCCAGGTTGCGCGCACGCACGAACGCGATGCGCTCGCTGCTCATGCCCGAGGAGGTCGGTCCGACCAGCAGCACGTCGACCCGCGCGGGCTCCCAGCCGGTTTCCTCGACCAGCTCGCGCCGCGCGGCGGATTCCAGGGTGTCATGCGCGTGGTCGTCGCCGACCAGCCCGGCCGGCATCTCGATCGTGCGTGCACCCAGCGGTACCCGGTACTGCTCGACGAACAACACGTCGTCGCCGGGCGTGACCGCGATGATGATCACCGCCATGCCGTTGCCGTGGGTACGTTCGGCGTATTCCCAGTGCCCGCGGCGGACCATGCGCAGCCACTGGCCGTCGTAGAGGATTTCCGGGGCGTCGTCGTGTTCGGTCATGCCCATGATCGTAACCGCGCCCGTCGACCAGCACGAGCGATGGTTGCGCTGGGCGCGGATCCCTGCCGGGCTCTTGTAGGAGCGGCTTCAGCCGCGATCAGGCAATCGTTCGCTCGCGCCGGCTCCAGATCGCGGCTGAAGCCGCTCCTACACAGGCGGGGCGAACTCGAGGCCGGCCGCGTCATGTAGCCGGCGGCGGGTCATCGGACCGAACCGCAGGCTGTCGCACAACGCAACCAGCCCCTCGCGATCGGCGTCGCCGCGGACGAAGTGGCGGTCGGCGCCGTCCAGTGCCACGTCGCACGCGATCGTCGACAACTGCCGGCACAACAGCGCCTGCTCGCGATGCAGCCGCAGCCGTTCGGCGCAGGCCTTGGCGCCGCGCAGGCGCAGGAACGGGATCTCCTCGACGCGTTCCAGCAATGCATCCAGCGTGTCGAAATGCGCCAGCAACGCGGCCGCGGTCTTGGCACCAATGCCGGGCACGCCCGGGATGTTGTCGACGGCGTCGCCACACAGGGCCAGGTAGTCGGCCATCTGCCGGGCCTCGACGCCATGCCGTGCCGGCACGCCGTCGGCGCCCCATCGCTGGCCGCGGGCGAAATCCCACTGCTCGTCGTGGGTGCCGAGCAGCTGCGACAGGTCCTTGTCGGCCGACACGATCACCGAGCGGAACCCATGTGCGCGCGAGCCGTGGCAGGCGCTGCCGATGAGGTCGTCGGCCTCGTACTCGCGGTGGCCGAGCACGCTGAGGCCGAGCGCCACGCACAGCGCGCGGCAATGCGCGAACTGGCGCTTCAGTTCTTCCGGCGCCGGATCGCGGTTGGCCTTGTAGGCGGGGTAGAGGGCCTTGCGGAAGCACGAATCGAGCGCCTCGTCGAAGGCGATGGCGATGTGCTGCGGGCGGGCCCGGTCGAGCAGTTCCAGCAGGAAGCGGGCGAAGCCGTGGACCGCATTGGTCGGCCAGCCGTCGGCATCGCGGAATTCGTCCGGCATCGAGTGCCAGGCCCGGAACACGTACAGGCTGGCGTCGACCAGATAGAGGGTGCGGTGGGGTGCGACCGCGACGGCGCTCACGCGGTCCACTCGCGAAGCAGCTCCGCGGGGTCGGGCCGATCACGCTCGGGCACCTCGATCTTCGGCGTGCCCAGGTGGATGAAGCCGATCACGCGCTCGTCCGCGTCCAGCCCGAGCAGGTCCGCGACACCGCGGTCGTACGCGGCCCAGCCGGTCAGCCAGCAGCCACGGAAGCCGAGCGCCTGCGCGCCCTGCAACAGCGCGAAACAGGTGCAGCCAGCACTGAGCAGGCGCTCCTGTTCGGGAATCTTCGCGTCCTCGCCCAGTCGCGCGATCGCCACGACGATCAGCGGCGCGTGCAGGTAGCGGTCGCGGTCCTTGTCGAGCAGTGCCGGGCTGGCGTCGGGATCGACTTCTGCATGGCGCGCGGCCAGGCGTTCGCCGAACACCCGCCGCGCCTCGCCACGCAGGCTCAGGAAGCGGAACGGCACCCGCTTGCCATGGTCCGGCACCCGCACGGCGCTACCCAGCAGCCGCAGCAGCGTCGCCGGGTCCGGTCCGGGCGCCTGCAACTGCAGGAAAGGCACCGATCGGCGCGCATCCAGCCGGGCGAGGGGATCGGAGGGATCGGAATCGAGCCGACGGGCGGAGGCATTGTCGAACCGACCACGGTCATTTGGCGACATCGGTCACAGGTTTGGAAGCAGGCGGAATTGCTGTCGTATCTTGCCACTATGCTGCGCTGAGCGTCCCGAATGGACGCGTCCGCGTCACATCGTCTGGGGAGCAAACGTGTCCACACAGCCGCTCGGCGTCGCCCCCGCGACGCGTACGGATCCCATGCGTACGCTCGAAGAGATCAAGCGCCTCGCGCTGGAGCAACTCGGCGGATTGCCGGGAGGCTTGTACGAACCGGTGGAGGACGCGCTGAAGGCCGCCGCCCGCAACGACGAGGCGCCGGATACCCCGCAGATCCTGTACCAGAACCAGGCCGCACTGTGGGTACTGCGCCAGCACCATGCCGTCCACGTGATGCGCTATCGCCAGCAGGTGGCGCAGGGGTTCGATGATTTCCGCGCGCTTCGCATCCGCAGCCGCGGCGACCTGCCGCTCGGCCTGATCGACGAAAGCCAGATCGACTTCCACCTCGCCGGGCAGGCCCTGGCCGAGGTGGTGGAACACCGCTACGCCGCTCCACTGGAAGCCATGGACGGGCGCCTGCACGCGGTCGCCTCGGCGCTTGGCCTGCCCAAGCCGGTCAACCCGGTCGGGCCTTTGCGGCTCGCGACCGCCTTCGTGGAAACCTTCAGCGACGAACAGGTGCCTGCCGCGCTGCGGGTGCTGTTGTTCACCCAGTACGAAAAGGAGCTGGTGCGGCTGCTGGGCGAGCTGTACGCAAAGGTCAACACGTTGCTGGCGGGCAATGGTTATGGGGTGGACGTGCTGCCCCCGCGCGGCCAGATGTCGATTCGCCCGCACCCGGGTACCGGCGGCACGGGCGGCGGGAACCACTCCGCCCCGGGCATGGACGCCGGGTCCGGGGGGCATGGTGGCGCTCCGGGTCATGCGGGTGGTCCGGTCGCGCCGGGTGCCGATGGGAGCGGCTATTACGGGGCCGCCGCACCTGCCCAAGGCTATGGATACCAAGGCGTTGGCGACAGCGCCAGCCCGGCCGAGCTCGGGGAATTGCGCAGCATGCTGCACGCATGGCGCGAAGGGTCGCTCAAGCCCGCTGCGGAGCAGCGGCAGCAGGCGGAAACTTCGCAGGCGACCGCTCCGCCAGCGACTGCGCGCCGCCAGTTGCGGGTCGATGAAATCGTCAGCGTCGCTTCGTTGCTGCAGGGCGAGCCGGCCGACGTGTTCGCCCGCGCGCTGGCCGGGTCCGGTCGCCTCGCCGGCACCATCCGCGACCAGCTCAACGACGGTTCGCGCCGGCTTGGGCTGGATCCCGAGAAGATCAGTTTCAGCGTGCAGGAAGAGGACGCGATCGACCTGGTCGCGCTGCTGTTCGACTCGCTGTTCACCAGCCACCAGCTGCAGGATCGCGCGCGCCGGTTGTATGCGCGGCTGGTGCTCCCGTACGTCAAGGTGGCGATGACCGACCAGGCATTGTTCGTGGAACCGGCCCACCCGGCACGACGCCTGCTGGACGCCATCACGGAGGCCTGTGCCGGCAATCGCGCAGAAACCCCGCAGGAACGTGAGCTGCTCGATCGCGCCGCCGCGGCTTCGCAGCGCGTGGTATCGGAGTACAACGAGGACCTGGCGATTTTCGAGACCGCCCACGCGGAACTCGACGCGCTGCTGCAGCAACAGCGTCGCCGGATCGAGTTGCAGGCCGAGCGCGCGGCCAAGGCGACGTTCGGCCGCGAGCGCCTCAACCATGCGCGCGAACAGGCCGACGCAGTGCTGGCGCGGCGCGTGGCGGCGCCGCCGCTGAGCCACGCGGTGTCCGAATTTCTCGGCACCTCGTGGCGCCACCACCTGGTCCAGACCCTGCTGCGCGATGGCGATGAAAGCGAGTCGTTCGGCCAGGCCGTGCGCCTCGGCGATGCGCTGGTCGAGGCCGACCGGATCGCCGCCGACGGCCGCGGCCGCGACCTGGCCGAGCGACTGCTCGCGCTGGAGCCGGCGATCGTTGCCTGCCTGGGCAGTTCCGGGCTCGACCACAGCGCCGCCGAGCACGGCTTGGCGGTGCTGGTGAAAGGCCTGGTCTATCCGAATGCACCGCGCGACCTGCATCCGCCACCGGCCTCGCAGGCCGAGGACGACGCGGCCGAACGCGGAGTGTGGCTGGATGCTGCAACCGACGCCGCGCGAATCGATCCGGTCGTGCTCGAGCGCATGGGCAAGCTGCAGCCGGGCGACTGGCTGCAGTTGACCGACCTGCAGGGCGAAGTGGTCGATGCCAAGGTCGCCTGGACCAGCCCGCTGACCCGGCGCCGGTTGATGGTCAACCGGCGCGGCTTGCGGGTGCTGGTCGCATCGGTCGAGGAACTGGCGCGGCTGTCCGCCGTCGGTCGCCTGCAGGTCGGGTGTGAGCCGACCGCGTTCGAGCAGGCCATGCGCCACATGCGCGAGCAGCTCGACAGCGCCACTACCCCCCGCCACTGATCCCCGGAGCTGCCACCGCGCGCACCGACGCGATCGCATCGGTGCGGGGCATTCGCTACGATGCGGCGAACCGGTACGGAGCGTGCGCATGGCCGAGGCAAGGATCACGATTGGTGTCGCCCGCGAGACCGCGCCCGGCGAGCGCCGGGTTGCGCTGACCCCGGAAACGGCGAAGAAGCTGGTGGCCGGGGGTGCGCGGGTCCGGATCGAGCGCGGCGCCGGTTTCGCCTCCGGGTTTGTCGACGATGCCTATGCCGGGGCCGGTGCGGAGCCGGTTGCCGATGCCGCCGCCGCGCTGGACGAGGCCGACCTGGTGCTGTGTGTCCAGCCGCCTGCCGTCGCGCGCCTGCAGCAGCTTCGCGAAGGGACGGTGCTGGTCGGCCTGCTCGCGCCGCAGGCCGATCCGGAGCGGGCTGGGGCGATCACCGGCCGCGGGCTGACGGCATTCCCGCTTGAACGGTTGCCACGTACGACACGCGCACAATCGATGGACGCGCTCAGCTCCCAGGCCGGCATGGCCGGCTACAAGGCGGTGCTGATCGCGGCCCAGTTGGCGCCGCGCTTCTTCCCGATGCTGACCACTGCCGCGGGCACGATCCGGCCGTCCAAGGTGCTGGTGGTCGGTGCCGGCGTCGCCGGCCTGCAGGCCATCGCGACCGCGCGGCGGCTCGGCGCGCAGGTGGAGGGTTTCGACGTGCGGCCGGAGACCCGCGAGCAGATCGAATCGCTCGGCGGCAAGTTCCTGGACCTCGGCGTCAGTGCCGCGGGCGAGGGCGGCTACGCGCGCCAGCTGACCGACGAGGAACGCGCCGAACAACAGCGTCGCCTCGGTGAGCACCTCAAGGGAATCGACGTGGTCGTTACCACCGCGGCGGTGCCGGGGCGGCCGGCGCCGAAGATCGTCAGTGCGGAAATGGTGGCCGGCATGAAGCCGGGCAGCGTGATCGTCGACCTCGCGGCCGAGAGTGGCGGCAACTGCGAGGCGACCCGTCCGGGCGAAACGATCGATGTCGGCGGCGTGACCGTCGCCGGACCGCTCAACCTCGCCAGCAGCGGGGCGGTCCATGCCAGCGAGATGTATGCCCGCAACGTGTTCAATTTCGCCAGCCTGTTGCTGCGCGATGGCGCGCTGGCGTTCGACTGGGATGATGAATTGCTGGCGAAGACGGTGTGGCCGGAACGTGCCGGCGAGGCGCAGGCCGCACCGGCCGCCGCCACCGCGTAGCAGCTATTCCCCGCCGTCGCGCTCCGGCGCGGGGTGTGCCGTTACCCAGGCGTTGCGCTGTTCCGGCGTCATCGCGCGCCATTCGGCCTTGAGCGCCTTGCGTCCGGCGTCGTCGAGGCTGCGCATGCGGTGGTAGAGCGCACGTGCTTCGGTGCGCTGTTCCGGCGACATGTGCTGCCAGCGGCGGACGCCGCGATGGGCGTGGCGTCGCTGTTCCGGCGTCATCTCCTGCCAGCGCCGGGCGCGTTCGAGCAGGCGGGGGCGTTGTTCGGGTTCGGAATTCCAGCGTTCGCGGATGGGTGCGATCAACTGCTCGCGCTGGGCCGCGCTCAATTCGTCCCAGGCCGGCATTGCCTGCTGCGGCGCGGCCAGCGCGAAGCATGGGCTGATTGCGAGGGCTGCCAGCAGCATCCAGCCGAAGTGGCGTGGTCGCGTGTTGGAGCGGAAGGTGGGGGCGCTGCGGGTCGGGTGGTTCATGGTCAGTATTCCGAAGGCGGGGGCAGGGCGTCGTCGTTCGCCGCCAGCCACAGGTAGAGGTCGGGGTTCTCGTCGAGTGCCGCGAGCATGCCGTCGATTTCGCTGTCGATCTCGGCGCGCTGGCTGGCGCGTTCGAGCGGGTCCAGCGCAGGCGCCGCGACCGCATCGTCGGTGCTGGCCATCCGGGGCGTGGGGACGGTGTCCGACGTCATCGTTTGCAACTGCGAAGCAAGCATGAGCGCGAGTGCGGCCGCGGCGGTGCCGCCGGCGAGCAGCCAGCCGAAGCGGTGTGGCGTCGGCGTCGGCGCCAGGGCGGCACGACGGGCCTCGCGCAAGCGTGCACGGATCTGTGGGGAGACGTGGTCCAGCGCCTGTGCGTGGCAGTCGCGGGCGTCACGGTCGAAACGGGTGTCGGGATGGTTCATCGCCAGTCCTCCAGTTGCTTCTGCAGCGCATCGCGTGCGCGCGACAGGTGGGTCTTGACCGAGCCCTCGCTGCAGCCCATCGCCTGCGCGGTGGTGGCGACGTCGAGCTCCTCCAGGATGCGCAGGCTGAAGGCCTCGCGCTGGCGCCGCGGCAGCCCTGCCACGGCTTCTGACAGGCGCGCATACGCTTCGCGGCCATCGTGCGTGCGTGACGGGTCGGGACCGTCGTCGGTCCAGTCCGGCATGCTGCCGTCGTCGCGCTCCAGGCTGGGCGCCAGCCAGCGCAACCGGAACGTGCGTCGGCGCTGGATGTCGACGATGCGGCTGCGCAGGATGCTCCAGAACAGTGGCGTCCATTCGGCCGAGGGCCGGTCCTGGTACTTGAGCATCTTCATCATCGCGTCCTGCACCGCGTCCAGCGAGTCCTCGCGCTGGCGCAGGCCGATCTCGGCGAAACGGAACGCACGCGTGCCGATGCTGGCCAGGAAGTGGTCGAGCGAGGCGTAGTCCTGCGCTGCCGGCGCGGGTTCGTGCGCGGCAGTCGAGTGGATCGACACGGTGGACGGGTTGTCATCGGCGTGCTGGCTCACGGGGTCGAGCATATAGGGCGCTCCCTGCTGCAAGGGGAAACGCGCGGACCCGCCGGTGGTTGACATGCCGTTGGAACCCCCGGGGCGCCGTCCTGCCGCGCATTCCGGGCGCGGTTATGATGCGCGGGACATTGCATGGAGGGGCGGACGATGGGCGATGGCTCGGTGGCGCAGGCACTCACGATGCTCTACATCTTCATGCTGGCGGCGATCGCCGGCCACGTGATCATCTCGCGGGTGCCGGTGATCCTGCATACGCCGCTGATGTCGGGCTCCAACTTCATCCACGGCATCGTCCTGATCGGGGCGATGGTGGTGCTCGGACATGCCGACACCACGCTGGAGAAGGCCATCGGATTCGTCGCGGTGCTGCTGGGCGCGGGCAACGCCGCCGGCGGTTACGTGGTAACCGAGCGGATGCTGGACATGTTCAAGTCGAGCAAGCCGCCCGCCGGCAAGTCCAAGGGGGATGCTTCGTGAGCGGCACGCAATGGCTCGCCGCGGCGAGCTACTTCGTCGCCGCGACGCTGTTCCTGCTCGGCCTGCAGCGGATGGCCTCGCCGAAGACCGCGCGCAGTGGCATCCGCTGGGCTGGCGCAGGCATGGTCATCGCGACCGCGGCGACCTTCCTGCTCGACCTCGACAACCTCGGCCTGATCCTGACCGCGCTGGTGATCGGCACCGGCGCGGCCTGGTGGTCGGGCAAGAAGGTCGCAATCACCGACATGCCGCAGATGGTCGCCCTCTACAACGGCATGGGCGGCGGCTCGGCGGCGGCGATCGGCGCAGTCGAGTTGCTCAAATACGCCTCGCTGGTGCCGGGCGAGCCGGTGCTGGCGCAGGGCAGCGAGCTGATGCCCTCGACCCTGACCCTGGTATTGGCCGTGCTCGGCGCGGCGATCGGCGCGGTGTCGCTGTCGGGCTCGGTGATCGCCTGGGCCAAGCTCGACGGGCGGCTCGACCGGCGGGTGATGTTCCCCGGCCAGCAACTGTTCAACGCGCTGGTGCTGGTGGCGATGCTGGTCGCCGGCGGCTGGGCCGTGATGACGCTGGAGGTGCCGGTGATCCTCGCGTTCTTCGCGCTGGCGCTGCTGCTGGGCGTGCTGATGACGCTGCCGATCGGCGGCGCCGACATGCCGGTGGTGATCTCGCTGTACAACGCGTTGACCGGACTGGCGGTGGCGTTCGAGGGCTACGTGCTCGGCAACCAGGCGCTGATCATCGCCGGCATGATGGTCGGCGCCGCCGGCATGTTGTTGACCCGGTTGATGGCCAAGGCAATGAACCGGCCGATCAGCGGCGTGCTGTTTTCCAATTTCGGTGGTGGCGGGGAAGCGCAGGAGATCGCCGGTTCGCAGAAGCCCATCGAGGCCGGCGACGTCGCCGCGATGATGGCGTATGCGGAAAGGGTCGTCATCGTCCCGGGCTACGGCATGGCCGTCGCACAGGCGCAGCACAAGATCTGGGAGCTGAGCCAGAAGTTGATCGAGCGCGGGGTCAAGGTGAAGTTCGCGATCCATCCAGTGGCGGGCCGCATGCCGGGCCACATGAACGTGCTGCTGGCCGAGGCAGGTGTGCCCTACGACCTCATCGCCGACATGGACGACATCAACCCCGAGTTCCCCAACACCGACGTCGCCCTGGTGATCGGTGCCAACGACGTGGTGAACCCGGTGGCCAAGACCGATCCGTCCAGCCCGATCTACGGCATGCCGATCCTCGACGTCGTCAACGCGAAGAACACCATTGTGATCAAGCGCGGCAAGGGCACCGGCTTTGCAGGTATCGAGAACGCGCTGTTCTACGCCGACAACACCCGCATGCTGTACGGCGACGGCGCCGAGATGGCGAGCGCGCTGGTGTCGGAACTGAAGGCGCTCGACGGCGGGCATTGAGCCCGTCGCCGGCGCAAGCGGTTAGCGCGCGGTGACCGCCGCCACCAGTAGGGCCAGCAGCAGCCAGGCCAGGTCCCAGGCGCCGTTGGCCAGCTGCGCCAGCGTCCACGCATGGTTGAACCCGAGTTTCAGCGCCGAGGCCCACGGGGTCAGCCCGAGCATGGCGCCCAGTTGCGCGGCGATGATGCCCCAGTTGGCCAGCACCACGATCGCGGCGGTGGCGACCAGTGCGACCGCCACCCGCGCCGGCCCGCGCGGCCAGTGGCCCAGGCGCAGCATCCAGGCAATGTCGAGCGCGCCGATCACCGCCATCCAGCTGTTCTGCGAGGCGTTGTAGAACCCCAGCGTGATCCACGCCGCGGCGAAGCCGAGCGTGCCCAGTACCAGCAACGGCCATGACATCCACGAAATCGATGTCCGCGCGGTCCGGCTCGCAGGATGGCCGGGAACGTGTGCGGTCATGTACGTGGACTCATGCAGGGCGCCTTGGGAACGGGGATTGACGTTCGACCGTCACCGGCCGGGCCAGCCCCAGAGCATAGCCGGAGTGGGGTTTGGGTCATATTGGACTAGAATGGTCCTACTTCCGTTTCCACAGACCCGGCACCGCCCACATGTACTCCCGCAGCAGCGAACCCGTCCGTTTCGAGCGCGATTGCGCCGCCGTCCTCGTGCCGCAGGGCGAGGCGGTCAACCTGCCGGCCGGCAGCGTCGGCTACATCACCCAGGCGCTCGGCGGCAGCTACACGGTGTTCGTCGAGGGCAACCTGTTCCGGATCGCCGGCAAGGACGCCGACGCCATCGGCAAGGAGCCCGCCGAGCCGCTGGAACTGGCCGAAGGCGCCGACGACGAAGCGGTCGAGCAACTGGTCTGGAAGCAGCTGCGCACCTGTTTCGATCCGGAGATCCCGATCAACGTGGTCGACCTCGGGCTGGTCTATTCGGCCACCATCTCGCCGCATCCGGAGCACGATGGCCAGCGCCTGGTGCACATCGACATGACCCTGACCGCACCGGGCTGCGGCATGGGCGAGATCCTGGTGTCGGACGTGCGCGACAAGATCGAGATGATCCCGACCGTGGCCGAGGCCGACGTCGACCTGGTGTTCGAGCCGCCGTGGGGGCGCCACATGATGTCCGAAGCGGCGCGGCTGGAAACCGGGATGTTCTGAGCGCGTGCCGCCCCGATACGGCGGCGAATTGCGGTTTCATGACGCGCATCACGCCCGGGTGCGCCGTTTTGCTGCGCCTGCAGCTTGAGTCCATGGCGCCGGGGCGCGTAGCGTCACGGGGCTGGCAAAGATTGCCGGTACGAGGCATCGGCCGGATGGACAGGGGGATCCGGGCAGGGGGCGTTGTCGACCCATCGCCATACACGGAAAGTCGCCGGGCCACCGGCGTTCCACAAGGAGTGCCCCAATGAACCGCAATACCCGATTGCTGGCCGCGCTGGTCGCGGCAACCCTGTTCGCGGGCGTAGCCCACGCGCAGGGCGACCATCGCCATGCCAGCGCCGAACTGACCAAGCGGCTCGCGCACGATCCCTTCGCACCGGTCTACATCGTCACCTCGCTCGACAGCTACCAGCGCGGCCTGCAGACGATCGCGAGTGCGCCCAGCACCGAGAGCGACGGTATCGGCAACACGCTGGTGATCTCGCAGATCCAGGCGCACCAGCTGACCGCCGTGAGCCGGCAGATCCATGCGCAGGAGCATCGCTGCGGCGGCTTCTTCGCGTTCGCCAGCCGTGACGAGGCCGAGGCGTTCCTCGCCAATGATCAAAGCGCGCAGGCCATCGCCACGACCTTCGCCGACTACAGCGTCGACAACCAGGCCACCGTCGGTCCGTGGCTGCCACAGGTGCAGGAGTCCAACATCCGGGCCACCATCGACCACCTCTCAAACGACTATCCGAACCGCTACTACGCCAGCACCTCCGGCCGCCAGTCGGCCGAATGGATCCGCGACAGCTGGGCGGCGCTCGCCAGCGGTCGCAGCGACGCCAGCGCCGAGCTGTTCACCGACTGCAGCAACTGCTCGACCCAGCCGTCGGTGATCCTGACCATCGAAGGCACCGACCTGGCCGACGAGGTCGTCGTGCTCGGCGGCCACCTCGACTCCATCTCCAGCTCCGGCAGCGGCGACAACATGGACGCGCCCGGTGCCGACGACGACGCCTCCGGCATCGCGACCCTGACCGAGGTGATCCGGGTCGCGCTGGCCGGCGACTGGAAGCCGCGGCGCACGGTCAAGTTCATGGGCTACGCGGCCGAGGAAGTCGGGCTGCGCGGTTCCAACGCGATCGCGCAGTCGTTCGCCAACCAGGGCGAGGACGTGGTCGGCGTGCTGCAGCTGGACATGACCAACTACGCGTCGGGCGCATCGGTCGACATGCAGTTGATCACCGATTACTCCAACGCCGACCTGCAGCAGTTCCTGCGCGACATCTTCGACGAGTACCTGGCGCCGCTGGGGCTGACCCGCGGGACCTACACCTGCGGCTACGGCTGCTCCGACCACGCCTCGTGGACCAGCGCAGGCTACCCGGCGGCGATGATGTTCGAGGCCAGCTTCAACAACGACATCCACACCCCGTACGACACCCTGTCCAACATGGGCGGCACCGCCAGCGCCTCGGTGCCGCTGGCCAAGCTGGGCCTGGCCTTCCTCGGCGAACTGGCCAAGACCGAAGGCGGCGGCGACACCGATCCGCCGGACGAGGGCAACGTGCTGGAGAACGGCGTGCCGGTGAATGGTCTGTCGGCCGGCACGGGCAGCGATGTCGTCTACACGCTGGACGTCCCGCAGGGGGCCAGTGACCTCGACTTCACGATTTCCGGCGGCAGCGGCGACGCCGACCTGTACGTCAACTTCGGCAGCGCACCGACCGACAGCTCGTACGACTGCCGGCCGTACCGCAGTGGCAACGCCGAGACCTGCAGCTTCGCCGCGCCCGAGGCGGGCACCTGGCATGTCCGGGTCAAGGCGTACCAGGCCTTCAGCGGTGTCGGCCTGGTGGGCGGTTACGTGGTCGACGGCGGCGGCGATGGTGGCGACGAACGCCAAGCCTACGAGAACGCAACCGACTACGACGTCAACGACAACGCCACGGTCGAGAGCCCGATCAGCGTGTCAGGCCGCAGTGGCAATGGGCCGGTCGACGCGGTGGTGTCGGTCGACATCCGCCACAGCTACCGCGGTGACCTGCGGGTCGACCTGGTCGCGCCCGATGGCAGCCTCTACAACCTGCACAACCGGGGTGGTGGCAGTGCCAACGACCTGATCGGCGATTACACCGTGGACCTGTCGAGCGAACCGCTCAATGGCAGCTGGAAGCTGCGGGTCAACGACAACTACACCTACGACGACGGTTACATCAACGGTTGGGGCCTGGAGTTCTGATCCAGTCTGGCAGGCTGGTTGTCCAGGCTCGTTGTAACGGAGCGCCCCGGTTCGCCGGGGCGTTTTGTTACAGCGACTCGAACCGGTTCGCCTCGACATTCTTGCGGACCTTTGCAGGGTCCCAGATGCGCCCGTTCATCGCGATGTAGACGCCCGCCGGCAGCGACTGCACCGCACCGACCGCGGTGCCGATGTTGAACTCCGCGTCCGAACCGCGGAAACGCGCCGGGTTCAGCGCGCCGGTCAGCACGATGGTCTTGCCTTCGATGCTGGCCAGCACCCTGGCGGTGGCGACCATCGAGTCGGTGCCGTGGGTGACCAGCACGTGGCGTGCATCCTGCGCGGCGATGGTCGACCGGATCAACTCGCGGTCGGCCTCCTCGATGTGCAGCGAATCCTTGCGCATGATCGGGACGACGTCGTAGCGGAACGCGACGCCGAGCTCGTCGAGGATGCGCCCGATCTGCGGCTCGCCGATCTGGTAGTCCGACTTGTCGTCGAAGTAGATCTTGTCGATCGTGCCACCGGTGGTGACGATGCAGAGCTGGTCCATGGGGCGCCGGGGTGCGGAAGGGGGCGTGAATTATACGGTGGCACCTGGCATGTCGCCGGCCCTGTAGGAGCGGCTTCAGCCGCGATCCCGATCCGGTTCGCGCGACCAGGCATCCGATCGCGGCTGAAGCCGCTCCTACAAATGCCTCAACGCCCCTAGCGCCTTTTCGCGAACCGCGCGCGCAGCCCCGGCAGGCTCGCGGCGAACACGACCACCACTGCAAGCAGCAACTCGATCCACGCCAGCCCGCGCTCCTCCGGACGGATCCATGCGACCAGCACGCCGTGGCTGAACCATGCCAGCGCGAGCACCGCGCTCAACAGCCCGGCGGTGCGCGCGCGTCGCCAGGCGGCGAACGCGCACAGCGCCGGCGGCAAGCCGAACACCAGCAGCGCAACCGTGTCCGGGTGCGCGTGGCCGAACCAGAACGCATACAGCAGCACCAGCGCGATCAGGCTCGCGATCAATATCCGCTTGGCCGGCGGCAGCGGCGACGTCGCGCTCATGCCAGCTTCGCCGCGACCATCGCGACGCGGCGGCCCAACGCGCGCGCCAGGTGCGCTTCGTCATCGCTGGTCTGCGGATCGTCGCTGGCCCCGGCGACATGGCTGGCGCCATACGGCGTGCCGCCGCCGCGGGTCGTGCTCAGCAGCGGCTCGGTGAAGGGGATGCCGAGCACCAGGCAACCGTGGTGCAGCAACGGCACCATCATCGTCAGCAGGGTCGACTCCTGGCCGCCGTGCATGCTCGCGGTCGAGGTGAACACACCGGCCGGCTTGCCGACCAGGGTGCCGCTGGCCCACTGCGCGCCAAGCCCGTCGAGCCAGTGCTTGAGCGGCGCGGCCATGTTGCCGAAGCGGGTCGGGCTGCCGAGCAGCAGGCCGGCGCATTCATCCAGATCGCGCGCTTCGACATAGGGCGCGCCCTCTTCCGGAACCGGTGGCGCCGCGGCCTGGGTCACCGCCGCGACCGGCGGCACCGTGCGCACGCGCGCCTGCATGCCCTCGACCTCGCCGATCCCGCGCGCGACGTGCCGGGCCAGCCGCGCGACCGAACCGCCGCGGCTGTAGTACAGGACCAGGATCTCGGGCATCGACGCGTCTCGTGCAGGGCAGGCGACAAGGATAGAGCAAGCTCACGCGCCGGCCTCGACTCCATCGGTTAACCTCCGGCCAATGGAACCGCTGGATTCGCTGTACCGCTGGAGCGACCGCATGCGCGACAAGGCGCGGGCGGGCGCGTTCCTGCGCTTCCTCGCCAAGCGCTTCACCGAGGACGACCTGTTCCAGGCCGCCGGCGCGCTGTCGTTCACCACCGTGTTCGCGCTGGTGCCGTTGTCGATGGTGGTGTTCGGGGTGCTGTCGGGGTTCCCGCTGTTCGCCGAGTGGAGCGAAAAGCTCAGCGACTACATCTTCTCCAACTTCGTGCCGACCGCCGCGCGCTCGGTCGAGGACTACCTGCTGCAGTTCTCGACCAACGCCGGCCAGTTGACCGTCGCCGGCGTGATCGCGCTGGTGGTATCGCTGCTGATCACGCTCAACGGGGTCGAGGCGGCGTTCAACCGGATCTGGCGGGTCCACTCGCATCGGCCGAAACTGGGTCGGTTTCTGGTGTACTGGACCGTACTGACCCTCGGGGCGCTGGTGGCGGCGGCCAGCCTGGCGCTGTCGGCGCGGTTCTTCGCGCTGTCGGTGTTCGATACCCGCGCCGGACACGTGCTGGAGGACTTCATGCTGCGGGCCGCGCCGATGGTGCTGGAACTGCTGGCGATCGCGAGCATCTACAAGGTGGTGCCGCACCGCACGGTGCACTGGCGCCATGCGATCGCCGGTGCGGTGCTGGCCACGCTGCTGTTCGAACTGGTCAAGAGCGGCATCGGCCTGTACCTGGGCACGTTCGGCAACTACTCGAGGATCTACGGCACGCTCGCGTTCGTGCCGATCTTCCTGCTGTGGATTTTCCTGAGCTGGGTCGCGGTGTTGCTGGGCGCGTCGCTGGCGTCGTCGATCTCCGCGTTCCGCTACCAGCCGGTGTCGATGCGGCTGCCGCACGGCTACGAGTTCTACGGCCTGCTGCGCCTGCTCGCGCGATTCAACGAGGCGCGGCGCCATGGCCGCGGATTGCACAGCGACGAGATCCAGCAGCTGGAACCGATCCTGACCGACGCGCTGGTGCAGGACATGCTCGGCCAGCTTGGCGAGATCAACGTGGTCCGGCGCGCCGAAGGCGGCGAATGGCTGCTCGCGCGCGACCTCGACGAACTGCCCATGACCGAGCTGTACGAAGCCTGCCACTTGCGTATCCCGATCGCCGAGGCGCACCTGCCATGCCGCGACGATGCATTGGGGCAATCGGCGGTGGACGCCATGGACGAGTTGCGCGTGCCGCTGCGCAACCTGCTCAAGCGCCGCGTCGGGACCATCCACGCCGAGGAGAAATGATCGATGCGCCATCCTGTTTCCATCACCGTGCTGGGCAGCGTGCTGGTCGCCATCGCGCTGTGTGCCTGCCAGCCATCGGATACGTCCGGGTCGGACTCCGACACTGATGCGGCTGCGCCGGCCGCTACCACGCCGACAGCCCCGCCGCCGGTGGCGGCGCCGGGCCCGGATGGCGAAACCGCCGCGGCGGACCGGCCGGCGTTGAAACTTCCGGCCATCGACGGCTCCGGCTATGACCTTGCCGCGCACCGCGGCAAGTGGGTGGTGGTCAATTTCTGGGCAACCTGGTGTGCGCCATGCCTCAAGGAAATGCCGGAGTTGTCGGCACTGGACGCGATGCATGAACACATCGAGGTGATCGGCCTGGCCTACGAGGACATCGAGGTGGAGGCGATGCGTGCGTTCCTGGTCGAACATCCGGTGGTCTATCCCGTCGCGATCGTCGATACCTACGCCCCCCCGGCGGATTTCGACACGCCACGCGGCTTGCCGATGACCTATCTGATCGCGCCGGACGGCCGCGTCGCCAAGAAGGTGGTCGGGCCGGTCACCGCACGCGAGATCGAGGACGCGATCGCCGCGCATGGCGGTCCGCAGGCCGATGCGTCGGCGGCGGCGCCAGGTCCCGCATGATCGCCGCACCAACGCCGGCACGAACGCCCGCCGGATGATGGTGCGAGCGTGATGCCGCATTCAGGCGGCCGCTGAAAGCTCGAACTGCCAACTGCCTTGCGGTACCGCCGTGGCGGATGGGCCATGATCGGACGGGCAATCCCGGGCGTGGGAGCCCGGCCGGCAGACGAGTCCCAGCACGACATGACGACCGCCCGTTACCGCTTTGGAAACCACGCCCTGGACCTGGCCAGGCGGGAGCTCAGGCGCGACGGTAAACCGGTGACCCTGCAGGCACGGGTGTTCGAATGCCTGGACTACCTGTTGCGGCATCGTGACCGCGCGGTTGGCCGCGATGAACTGGTCGAAGCGGTGTTCGCGCGATCCGATGTTTCCGATGCGCAACTGGCGCAGATCATCCTGCGCACGCGCCGTGCGGTCGGCGACGACGGCCATCGCCAGCATTCCGTGCGCACCGTGCCGCGTTTCGGGTTCCGCTGGACGGCGACGACCGTGGCGGAGCCGGTCGTGGAGGCGCCCGTCGTGGCGGAGCCGGCCACGGAAAGGCGGGCCGAACCGGTTCCGGTGCACACCGTCGACGCGATCCCGCCGCGCGCGCACGGCCGCAGCGGAGCCGCGCCACCCGCCGCCGGAGCGATGCCACTGCGCCCGGCCGCGGAACCCGCCGGCCGGACGCCACAGGTGGCGACGGAACGCATGCCCCGCCCGGTATTGCTGGCGGGGGCTGCATTGATAATGGTGTTCGCCGGCTTGCTGGCCTGGCTGGTCCCGCGCCCCTCGGTATCGGCTGATCGATTGTCGGCGCGCGTCGAAACCGCGGTGCCGGGTGGCGCCATCATGCTCCTGCCCACCCAGGTCGTCGCTGCCGGCGATGTCGCATGGGCACGGCTGGGCCTGATGGATTACCTCGCCGACCGCCTGCGCCGCGCGGGCCTGCCGGTGCTCGCCAGCGAAACCACCCTCGGCGTGCTGCGCCGGAGTCCCGGGCTGGCGAACGACGCGGCGGCGCTGCGCGAGACCACCCGCACCGTCTGGGTGGTCACCAGCCAGGCCGCGCAGGAACAGGGTCAGTGGAACGTATCGCTGGTCGCCGCCGATCCGCACGGCGTGGTCCAGCGTGGCCAGGCCAGCCACCTCGACCTGCTCGAGGCGGCCCGCATCGCCGGCGACCGGTTGCTGGCGGCACTGGGCGGTCGCCTGCCGGCCGAGGCCGCCACCGATCCCGACCTCGCCGAGCGGTTGCAACGCGCGCAATCGGCAATGCTGGCCAACGAACTCGACACTGCGCGGAGCATCCTCAACGACGCGCCGGAACTACAGCGTTCGCAACCGCAGTTGCGCTATCGCCTGGCCCTGGTGGACTTCCGCGCCGGCAACTACGAGCGCGGCCTGGCCAGCCTCGACGGACTGCTGGACACTTCGCAGGCGCGCGCCGACCCGCTGTTCCATGCCCGGCTGCTGAACACGCGCGGCGCGATGCTGATCCGGCTGGACCGCTATGCCGAGGCCGAAGGCATCTACACCGATGCGGTGCGCCTGCTCGAAGGCGACGACCAGCCGGCCGAGCTGGGCCGGGCGCTGAATGGCCGCGCGGTCACCCGCTCCTCGCTGGGACGGTTCGACCAGGCGCTGGCCGATCTCGGGACGGCGCGGGTGCAACTGGCGCGCGCCGGGGATCTGCTTGCCGTTGCGCGGGTCGATGCCAACCTCGGCAACGTGGAGATGGATCGCGATCGTCCGGCCCAGGCGGTGGGCTACTTCCGCAAGGCCGCCGGGGACTTCGCGTCGATGGGCGCGGTCAACGAACTGGCCGCGATGAGCGGCATGCTGATGACCGCCGAGTTGCAACTGCTCCAACCGGAGCGCGCGTTGCAGGAAAGCGAGCGTGCATGGGGCTTGCGCGAGCGCGTCCGCGACCCGGCGCAGGACGCCAACCTGCTGCTCGGCCGCACCGAAGTGCTGATCGCCAACGGGCGGTTGAGCGAAGCCCGCGACCTGTTGCGGTTGCCGGAGGCCGACAACGTAGTGCCCGGCGACTTCCGCC
This sequence comes from Lysobacter sp. F6437, assembly GCF_052547215.1. NCBI lineage: Bacteria > Pseudomonadati > Pseudomonadota > Gammaproteobacteria > Lysobacterales > Lysobacteraceae > Lysobacter > Lysobacter sp. F6437. Next base: position 1,256,337 of record NZ_JBQWRB010000001.1, on the reverse strand, counting down.
GCCGCGAGTTCCTGCAGATGGAACTGGCCTGGCAGGCGGGCGATCCGCGCTCGACGGTACTTTTGGCCGAACAGGCTTTGCGCGGCTGGCCACCGGACACCCGGCCCGAATTGCGCGCCTGGACCCGTTTTCGCCAGCAACAGGCGATGTTGCAGGCCGACCTGCCACCGACCGGGGTGAACGTCGACACACTGGGCGACAGCCTGCCGGAGCGGTTGATCCATGCGGTGGTGCAGCGCGCACGCGGGGACGAGCGGGCGGCCGATGCGAGCTACCGGGAGGCCCTGGCACTGGCCGAGCGGCGCGGCATCGCTGCCGAGATTGCCGAAGTGGTGCGTGCGCACGCATCGTGGCTGATCGACCGCGAACGGCTCGACGAGGCGGGTGCGCTGGTGGGCCGGGTGGCCCCTTGGGCCGAGCGTGATTTCGACCTCGCCCTGCTGCAGGCCCGCCTGTTCCGTCGACTCGGCCAGCACGGACCCTGGCAACAGGCACTGGAGCATGCACGACGCCTGGCCGGTGAGCGGAACATCCCGGCGGAGCTGACCTTCCCGATGCCCGGCAATGAGGTGCGTGTCGCCCGCGGCGCCATCGCAGGCAGCTGATTCAAAAGGAGAAATATTTTCGTAAAGCGATCGTCATGAAGTTGGAATGACGGTCCGGCAGGGGCGTGACAGCGTCCGGAGCCATGTCGCGAGTTGCCCACCCGGGCGGCCGCGTTCGTCCACTCCGGGAGATCCACGCCTCATGAAACGCACGCCGTTGCACGTCGCCATCCTGTTGCTGCTCGCCGCCCCCCAGGCGGGCTGGGCCCAGTCACAAACCCCCACGCCGGCGGCAGACACGCCGGACGCCGGTACGGCGGAAGGGTGCCGGGTCGTCGAGGCGGGCGAGCCGGATGCATCGGGTCGCTACCGCGCGCTCGTGGAGTGCGGTGGCGGCGTGCCCATGGCGGCTGCGCGGGTGGCAGGCCACGGTGGTCGCCATGCCAGCGTCCAGGACGCGAAGCACTACTTCGCCGCCGACGGTGCCGCCGATGGCAGCGACGACGCCCAGGCCAGCGGCGAGAACGCGGTCGCCAGCGGCGCCGGCAGCAGTGCCAGCGGTTACCGCTCGGTGGCCAGCGGCCACCAGGCCACGGCGAGCAACCAGTGGACCATCGCGGTCGGCAGCGAGTCCGACGCCAGTGCACTGGGCGATGTCGCGATCGGGGCCAAGGCGGTCGCCGCGGGCGGCTCCAGCGTCGCCATCGGCGGCGCCTTCAATACCTTCGCCGGCTGGGAGAACACCTCCGCCACCGGCGGCCATGCGGTCGCGGTCGGCGCCGGCGCCACCGCCGATGGCGACTTCGGCACCGCGGTCGGCAGCGTCGCCCGCGCGCTGGGCCCGAACGCCAGCGCGCTCGGCAATCTTTCCCTCGCCGACGGCCGCGACAGCACCGCATTGGGCACGGCGTCCCGCGCCAGTGCGGACTACAGCACCGCCGTCGGTATCGGCAGCGAGGCCGCGGGCGGCAACAGTGCCGCGCTGGGCGCACGCAGTTATGCGGCCGCGGACAACAGCGCGGCACTCGGACCGGACAGCTCCGCGCTCGCGGACTACACGACCGCGGTCGGCAGCAACAGCCAGGCCAGCGGCCATGCCGGCACGGCGGTCGGCGCCGGTGCCAATGCCGAACGCGCCAACAGCACTGCGCTCGGCGGCGCCTACTTCGTCGGTGCGGACGACGACGGCAGCGGCTGGACCGGCGAGCTCGTGCAGACCCGTGCGCAGGGCGAGGCCGCCACCGCGGTCGGTGCCGGCGTGCTGGCGACCGGCGAGCACGCCACCGCCACCGGTGCACTCAGCGAGGCGAACGGGCTGGACAGCACCGCCAACGGCTACCGCAGCGTCGCCGGTGGCGAGGACAGCACCGCGCTCGGCGCCGATGCCATTGCCGATGCGGACTACAGCACCGCGTTGGGCGCGAGCAGCGCCGCTTTCGGCGTTGGCGCCTCGGCGTTCGGCAGTGGCGCCTTCGCGGTGGGCGAAACCGCCACCGCGGGCGGCTTCAACAGCACCGCCAGCGGCGACTGGAGCGCGGCCTACGGCGTCGGCAGCGAAGCCAGTGGGCAGAGCAGCACTGCCATCGGCGGGCAGATGACGGTCATCAATGGCCAGACCTGGGAGGAGGAAACCTGGTCGACGATCGCGTCCGGCCAGGAGAGCACCGCGCTGGGCGTGGCTGCACGCGCCACCAACTACGGTTCCGTCGCCGTCGGCGCGGTGTCGGAAGCCAGCGGCGAAAGCACCGTTGCGATCGGCCCGGCCAGCACCGCCCGCGGCGACTGGAGCGTGGCGGTCGGCCAGCAGACGCGCAGCTACGGCGTCTTCAGCACCGCGCTGGGTTCGTGGGCGGAGGCGCATGGCGACCGCAGCGTCGCGGTCGGCGGCATTGCCTATGGCGAGGAGAACACCGCGGTCGGACAGATGTCGGGTACCGCCGGAGTGGAAAGCAGCGCCTTCGGCCGGCAGGCCCGCGCGCGGCTGGACCGCACCACCGCGCTGGGCGCGGAGACCGACGTGGTTGCCGAAAACAGCGTCGCGCTCGGTGCGTATTCGTACGCCGACCGTGCCGACACCGTCTCGGTCGGAAGCGCGGTGGCCAGTCCGCTCAACGGGCAGCAGCCGTTCCAGCGCCAGATCGCCAACGTGGCTGCCGGCACGGAGCAGTTCGACGCGGTCAATGTCGCGCAGCTGCGGGAACTCGGTGCGGACGTCGCCGACGCGACCTACTATTTCGATGCCAACGGCAACGACGACGGCAGCGACGACGCGCTGGCCGAAGGCGAATACGCCACCGCGTCGGGCTCGGCCAGCAACGCGCTGGGTGTCGGCGCCACCGCGTACGGCAGCGGCGCGACCGTGGTGGCTGACAACGCCACGGCGGTGGGTGTCGACTCGTTGGCGTCGTCGGCTTCCGGCACGGCAGTCGGCGGCCGGCTGGACTACAGCTACGCGGATCCGGAAACCAACCAGCAGGTAGTGCTGGAAGGCAGTACGGTTGCCAACGGTGGAGCTGCGAGTGCATTTGGCGCGGGCGCCCAGGCGAGTGGCGAACTCGGCACGGCGCTCGGTACGGCCTCGATGGCGTCGGGCATGTGGTCGACCGCGACCGGCTCGCGTGCCAATGCCGCCGGCGCCAGCAGCGTCGCGCTCGGTGAATCGGCCCAGGCCACCGGCGCGCAGAGCACCGCGGTCGGTGGCAGCCGGCCGGCCGGGAGGGTGCTGGGCCATATGCCGACCACAGCATCGGCCGATCGTGCCTCCGCGTTCGGGTCGGGCGCCAGCGCGACCGAAATCCAGTCGACCGCATTGGGATGGAACGCCTCGTCGAGCGGGATCAGTGCGACCGCCGTCGGCGAATCGGCATCCGCGTTCGCGCGCTGGTCGACGGCGGTGGGCGGCTCGGCATTTGCGAACGGCGACAGTGCGACGGCATTGGGCTTCTATGCGTTTGCCCTTGGCGATAACAGCGTGGCGCTCGGAACCGGTTCGAAGGCCGAGCGCGCCGACAGTGTCTCGGTCGGCGCCGGCACGAACATCGACGGCTTTGCCGAAACGCGCCAGATCACCCATGTGACGGCCGGCACCGAGGCGACCGACGCGGTCAACCTTGCCCAGCTCGAGGAAGTCGCCGAGGGCGTCGGGGATGCCAGTCATTACTTCCAAGCCAACGGCAATGGCGACGGCAGCGATGACGCGCTGGCCGACGGCGAGTACGCCACTGCGGCGGGTTCGGGAAGCAATGCACTCGCCGCTGGCGCCTCGGCGTTCGGTAGCGGCGCGGTCGCGGGTGACGAGTACGCCACCGCCAGCGGCTACGGCAGCACTGCGTCCGGCGACAGCAGCTCGGCCTATGGCGTCGGCAGCGACGCCAGCGGCGCGGGCAGTACCGCGGTGGGCGGGCAGATGATCGTCACCGACGGCTCCACCGGCGAGAAGCAGGTCTGGAACACCATCGCGTCCGGCAAGGAGAGCACCGCGCTTGGCGTGGCCGCGCAGGCCACCGAGTACGCCGCGACAGCGGTCGGCAAGACCTCCCAGGCCAGTGGCCGCATGTCGGTCGCACTCGGCAGTTCGAGCACGGCACAGGGCAACAAGAGCATTGCGATCGGTTCGCAGGCGCGGGCGCGCGACGCGTTGGCGGTGGCGCTCGGCGCGAGCGCCGAGGCGCAGGCCGCGCGCAGCACCGCGATCGGCTCCAACAGCGAGGCCAGTGCCGTCAACAGCACTGCGATCGGCCAGTTCGCGGGGGCTGCCGGCGTCGACAGCACCGCGCTGGGGCGCTGGAGCAAGGCCCGGGTCGACCGCGCCACCGCGTTGGGCACGATGGCCGACGTGCGCGCGGAAAACGCGGTCGCGATCGGCGCCTATTCGCTGGCCGATCGCGCCGACACGGTATCGGTCGGCAAGGTCGGCGAGGAGCGCCAGGTCACCAACGTCGCCGCCGGCACCGAGGCGACCGACGCGGTGAACCTCAGCCAGCTCGAAGACGTCGCCGACAGCGTGGGCGAAGCAAGCCACTACTTCGCGGCCAACGGCAACGGCGATGGCAGCGACGACGCCATGGCCGATGGCGAGTACGCCACCGCGGCTGGTTCGGGCAGCAATGCGTTGGGTGTCGGGACTTCTGCGTTCGGCAGCGGCTCCTTCGCCACCGCGGGGTACGCCACCGCGGTCGGCTACGGCGCCACCGCCAGCGGGGAACACAGCTCCGCGTTCGGCGACGGCGCGCAGGCTACCGGCGTCGCCAGCACCGCGCTGGGCGGCGGCTACGAGATGTTCAACATGGAGACCGGCGAATTCGAGGTGTGGAACCCGCTGGCGTCGGGCAACCAGAGCACCGCGGTCGGCGCCGGCTCGCAGGCCACCGGCGATGGCAGCACGGTGCTTGGCGGCGTGGCGATCGCCCGCGGGTCGTCATCCACCTCGATCGGCATCGCCAGCAGCGCGCTGGCGGACTTCACCACCGCGGTCGGTTCCGATGCGACGGCACGGGGCGAGTTCGCGACCGCGATGGGTCGCCACGCCCATGCCTACGGGTCGCACACGGTGGCGATCGGCAGCGCCAGCTTCGCGGTGGGCACCGGTTCCACCGCGGTCGGCCAGTTCGCCGAGTCGCGCGGCCACCTGAGTACCGTCCTGGGCATGCGCAGCTACGCGCTGGGTAAGTACGGTGTGGCGTTGGGTTCGGACGCCATCGCCGCCGGCGACGAAGCCACCGCCACCGGCACCCGCAGCAATGCCAGCGGCATCCAGTCGACGGCCAACGGCATCGACAGCTCAGCCTCCGGCTTCGATGCCACCGCGGTGGGCGCCAACAGCGTTGCCAGCGGGCGTGCGGGCACCGCGCTGGGCGCGTCGAGCAGTGCCGAGGGCGACTTCGCCACGGCGGTGGGCGAGTCCAGCCGCGCCACTGGCGACAGCAGCACGGCACTGGGCGCCGGCAGCAACGCACTGGGCGCCGACAGCATCGCCATGGGCAGCCAGTCGCGTGCCAGCGCGGACGGCAGCCTCGCGTTCGGCTGGCGCAGCAGCGCCATCGGGCAGGACAGCGTGGCGCTGGGCAGTGGCTCCATTGCCCATCGCGACAACACGGTGTCGGTCGGCAGCGCCGGCGCAGAGCGACAGATCACCAACGTCGCCGCGGGCACCGAGGACACCGATGCGGTCAACCTGGCGCAGTTGCGCGAAATCGGACTGGTCGATGCGGACGGCTCGGTCGCCGACGCCGTGACCTACGAGGATGACGAAAAGACCCGCCTGCGCCTGGCGGGTGCCAACGGCACCACCCTGGGCAACCTCGCCGCGGGCGCGCTCAATGCGACAAGCAGCGAGGCGGTCACCGGCGCGCAGTTGTTCAACACCAACCAGGCTTTGGTCAATGCCCTCGGGGGTGGCGCCATGCTCAGCGCCAACGGCGGCATCATCGCGCCGACCTACCACGTGATGGAGTCGGCGTTCGGCACGGTCGGCGATGCCCTGACCGCACTCGACGAAGGACTGGCCGCGCTCGACCAGCGGGTCGATGGGCTCGAAGGCGGTGAGGGTGGCTCGGCGTCCACCGCCGTCGCGTCCGCCAGGACCGCTGACAAGTCGCCATCCGCCCCTGCCGCGACCGTTGAGGGGAAGGGTGACGCCAATGCGGCCGCTGGCGAAACCGTCGCTGCTGCCAGCGAGGAAGACGGACAACACAAGAGCGGCGGAACCATCACCGCGGCCAACGCCGAGGCCCCCCGTCGCGTGACCGCCGAAACGACCGCTGCTGCCGACGAGCCCAAAGACGCGCAGCCGACGGCCACCGCCAGCGCTCAGACCCTCAGCCAGGCCAAGGCCTACACCGACACGAAGATCACCCAGGCGGTGGCGGTGCCGATGGCGGCCATCGACGACCTGCGTACCGAGGTTGGCGAGCGCTTCATCGAGCAGGACGAGCGCATCGACCGGATGGGCGCGATGAACGCCGCGATGCTCAACATGGCGACCAGTGCCGCGGGTATCCGCACGCCCAACCGGGTCGGTGTCGGCGTCGGGTTCTCCGGCGGCGAGCAGGCCCTCTCGGTCGGCTTCCAGCGTGCCTTCAGCGACCGCGCAACGATGACCGTCGGCGGCGCCTTCAGTGACGACGAGAGTTCGGTCGGCGTCGGTCTCGGCTTCGGCTGGTAACCCGCTTCATCTGTTCACCCCCGATGGCCACGGACGGCCGTCTTTCCAGAAATCCCGTGGCATGCCGCCGGACGGCATGCGTCTACTCCAGGAGAATGCAATGTCGATCCACGTCCCCCGTGTCCATGCGCGCCCCCGCTCCATGTTCCGCAACCACCTGCCCGGCGTCCTCGCCGCGGCGATCATGCTGGGGTTGTCGGCGCCGCTTGCGATGGCGGGCAGCGCCGCGCCACTGCCCGTTGCCGCCGCCACTCCGGCGTCGGCGACAAATCCGCAGGGCCATGACCGCTTCATCGTTCGCTATCGCGACGGCAGTCCGCAACGCCAGGACAAGCAGCACCTGGTGCAGTCATTGCAGCAGGTGGTTGCCCGGTCCGGCCTCGCCGGCGGCGCGGGCTTGTCGGTCCGCCACGTGCGCAGCCTCGCGCTGGGTGGCGACGTGGTGGAGGTCTCTCGACCGCTCGATCGCGTGAGCGCCGCGGCGCTGATGCGCAGCATCGCCGCCGATCCCGCGGTCACCCATGTCGAGCCGGACATCCGCCTGTCGCACACTGGCCTGCGGGCGCGGATCAGTCCGGCGATGGTGCCCGACGACGAACTCTACGCCGACTACCAGTGGCACCTGCACAGCGCCACCGGCGGCATCCGCGCACCGGCGGCGTGGGACGAGACGGGCGGCGAGGGCGTGGTGGTCGCGGTGCTCGATACCGGCATCACCGACCACGAAGACCTCGACGGCAACGTGCTGGAAGGCTACGACTTCATCACCGACACGTTCCTGTCGCGCCGCGAGACCGACGAGCGGGTCGCCGGTGCCCACGACTACGGCGACTGGAACGACGACCCGACCCAGTGCCCGGTCTCACCCAGCTCCTTCCATGGCACTCATGTCGCCGGCACCGTTGCCGAGACCACCGGCAACGGCATCGGCATGGCCGGCGTCGCGCATGACGCCAGGGTACTGCCGGTGCGCGTGCTGGGCCGCTGCGGCGGATACCTCTCGGACATCGCCGATGCGGTGGTCTGGGCCTCCGGCGGCAGCGTCGCCGACGTGCCCGACAACGCCAACCCGGCCGAGGTGATCAACATGAGCCTGAGCGGCGCCGCGGCCTGCGAGGCGGAGTCGACGATGCAGCTCGCGATCGACGCCGCCATCGCCAACGGCACCACCGTGGTGGTCGCGGCCGGCAACGACAACGCCGACGCCGGCGGCTTCACCCCCGCCAGTTGCGCGAACGTGGTCACGGTCGGCGCAACGCGGATCGGTGGCGGCCGGGCCGGGTACTCCAACTACGGCAGCCGGGTGGACCTGTCCGGTCCCGGTGGTGGCGGCAGCGCCGATGGCAACCCCGGCGGCTATGTCTGGCAGAGCATCAACGACAGCGCGACCGCGCCGGAACTGGGCACGCCGACCTACGGGGGCATGGCCGGAACCTCCATGGCGGCGCCGCATGTGGCAGGCGTGGTCGCATTGGTGCAGAGCGTGGCCGAGACACCGCTGGCTCCGGATGAGATGCGCGCCTTGCTGAAGGACACCGCGCGGCCGTTCCCGGTCGAGATCCCCGCCGGGACGCCGGTCGGCAGCGGCATCCTCGACGCGCAGGCCGCGGTCGCGGCGGTCGCCGCGCCGTGCGAGGGCGACGAGTGCGAGCCGGTGCCGGAGGCGACGCCGATCACCAACCGTGTCCCGGTGACTGGGCTGGCCGGCGCCGTCGACGAGGCGCAACTGTTCTCGATCGAGGTCCCGGCGGGTGCTTCCGGCCTGAGCTTCATCAGCTATGGCGGCAGCGGCGACGTTTCGTTGCTGGTGAGCTTCGACGCCGAACCGACCACCGACGCTGCGGATTTCCGCTCGACCCGGCCCGGCAACAACGAAACCATCCGCATCGCCACGCCGCAGGCCGGCACGTACTACGTGAAGGTGGTCGGGGTGAAGGCGTTCGCGGGCGTCACGTTGCAGGCGCGGCACAACTGAGGCCGTACCTGACGGCCGGTCCCGCGGGGCCGGCCGTCGTTGTAGTTGCGGTCGCGCCGTGCGCTAGCGCTTTGCCATACCGCGCACCGCCGCGACAAAGTCGCGGGCGAAGCCGTCCATGTCGAACAGCCCGCTTTCGCTGCGGCGCTGCGCGAGTTCCGCACGCACTGCGGCCAGCATTTGCGGGTCGCGACCAAGCTCGATCGCTTGGGCGACGAAAGCCTCGTCGGTGTCGACGTTCATGGCGTGCATGCCGAGATGATGGTTGAGGCTGCCGGCGACGCGCGCCGCGAACGTGCCGCCCGGCCGGGTCAGCACCGGACACCCAGCCCAGAGTGCGTCGGACGCGGTGGTATGTGCGTTGTAAGGATCGGTGTCCAGGAACAGGTCGGCGTGCTGCAGCCGCGCGAGGTAGTCGGCATGCGGTTGCTTGCGCATGAACACCAGGCGTGACGGATCGATGCCCTGTGCCTGCGCGGCGGCACGCAGGCGGTCGTCGGCCCGGCCGGGGCCGGAGAGCAACCACAACACGCTGCCGGGCACGCCCTGCAATACCGCAAGCAGGCGCGACACGCTGCGCGGGTTGAGCTTGTAGCTGTTGTTGAAGCAGCAGAACACCACGCCTTCGGCCGGCAGGTCGCAATCGGCGCGCGACGGCGGTGCTGCCAGCTCGCGCGACGTGTCCGATGGCTGGAAGCAGCGCGGCAGGCGTACGACGTGCTCGCTGAAATGTGGCGCAAGCGTGTCGGGCAGGACGAAGCCATCGGCGAGCACGTGGTCGATCCACGGCGCACCCGAGGTGCCGGGGTAGGCCAGCCAGTTGACCTGCATCGGCGCGGATCGCATCGCCAGCACCTCGGGCACGCCACCGCCACCCCAGCCGCGCAGGTCGAACAGCACGTCGATGCCGACATCGCGGATGGCGTGGGCAACCCGCGCGTGGTTGCGGTCGGCGACGTCGTGCAGCGTGGTGGCGGCGTGCAGGCGCTGGCGGATCGGGCTGCCATCGTCGCGGTTGAGCGCGAACAGGTGGACGTCGAGCTCGGCGTGGCCGGCCAGTGATTCGAACAGCGCGACCGTCAGCAACCCGGTCGGATGCGCGCCGAATCCGTTGGAGAGGAAGCCGGTGCGGATCGTGCCGGCACCGCGTGGCGACGGTGGCGGCAACGGACGCACGTGGCGCGCGATGTGCGTCGCGCGCAGTCGCGCGCACTGCAGTTGTTCGGCGGCAGTGGCGTCTTCGCTGAGGAACGCGAACGGCTCGACCGCGGCGTGGCCCCGGCGCACGGCGTCGCGTACCTGTGCCGAAAGCGCGCCGAGATCGCGCCAGTCGCACAGTTTGCGGCGCCAGGCCAGCAGGTAGGCCGCCAGTTGCGGTTCGTCCGGCGCCAACGCATGGGCACGGGCGTATGCGTCGGACGCGGCCTCGGCCTCGCCGTTGTCCTCCAGCGCATGGCCGAGCCAGACCGCGATGCCGGGATGGTTTGGCGCGACGCTGGCCGCCGCACGCAGGCTGGCGACGGCGTCGTCGCGGCGGCCCCGCATCCAGTGCGCGCGGCCGAGGCGGGCTAGGGCTTCGGGGTGGCCGGGACGCAGGGCCAGGGCGCGACGGCATGCCGCCTCGCCCGCGACAGCATCGCCGGCCTCCAGTTCGGCGTCGGCCAGGATGATCCAGGCCATCGCATCGTGCGGCGCGCGTTGTGTCGCCAGGCGGGCCTGATGGCGCGGATCGACCTGCTGCATTGCTCAGGCGCCCTGCGTCAACCGCGCCAGCTCGTCGGCCTGGTGTTCCTGTTGCAGGCGCGCGATCAAGGCGTCGAGGTCGCCGGTCAGCACGTTGGGCAGGTCGTACAGGGTCAGGCCTTCGACCCGGTGGTCGGTGATCCGGCCCTGCGGGTAGTTGTAGGTGCGGATGCGCTGGCTACGGTCGCCGCTGCCGACCTGCAGCTTGCGGTCTTCGGCGATCGCGGCGGCGGCCTTTGCGGCCTGCGCTTCGGCGAGGTTGGCGGCGAGGCGCTTCATCGCCTTGTCGCGGTTGGCGTGCTGGCTGCGCTCGGTCTGGCTCTCGACCACGAAGCCGGTCGGGATGTGGGTGATGCGGATCGCCGAATCGGTCTTGTTGACGTGCTGGCCGCCGGCGCCGGAGGAGCGGAAGGTGTCGACCCGCAGGTCGGAGGCATTGATCTCGATCGGCTCGCCCTCGGGTTCGACCGCGATGATCGCGACCGTCGCGGCCGAGGTGTGGATGCGGCCCTGCGATTCTGTCTCCGGCACGCGCTGCACGCGGTGGGTGCCCGACTCGAACTTCAGTCGCGAATACGCGCCGCGGCCTTCGATACGCGCGACCACTTCCTTGAAGCCGCCGTGCTCGCCCTGGTTGGCCGATTCGACCTCGACCCGCCAGCCTTGGCGCTCGGCGTAACGCGAATACATCCGGAACAGGTCGCCGGCGAAGATCGCGGCCTCGTCGCCGCCGGTGCCGGCGCGGACCTCGAGGTAGATGTCGCCGTCGTCACGCGGGTCCTTCGGGATCATCTGCGCGAGCAGTTCGGCGTCGAGCTGTTCAAGCCGCGCGGTCGCGGCGGCGATTTCCTCCTCGGCCAGCTCGCCCAGTTCCGGATCGTTGCGCATCGCTTGCGCGGCGGCGAGGTCGGCCTTGGCAGCGGCTTCGTCGGCCAGCGCGGTGGCGATCGGTTCGAGCTGGGCGAACTCGCGCGAGAGCGTGCGGAAGCGCTTGGCGTCGCCGATCACGCCGGGGTCGGCGAGCAGGCGCTCGAGTTCCTCGCGACGTTCGGCGAGGGCTTCGAGCTTGCGGCGCAGGGTAGGGGTCATCGGGTGTCGTCGGCTCGGGGGCGGGCGGGGGCGAAGCAGGCTTCGCGGCAGCCCGCACCCATGGCGCGCGCTGCGGCAAGGATAAGCGGGGCGACGCTAACGGGCGTCGAGGTCTTCGGCGGCGCTGGTGCCGTCGTCACGACCGACCGACGGGAACAGCTTCTCGGTGGCGCGCGCCAGTTCGTTGGTGCCGGCCAGCGCTTCCTCGCGCAGGGCCACGGTCGGCGCGTGCAGCAAACGGTTGGTCAGCGTGTGGGCGAGGAAGTCGAGCACCTCGTCCGGCGCCTCGCCGGCGGCGAGCTGCGCCCGTGCCTTGGCCAGTACTTCGGCACGCGCGACCTCGCCATGCGCGCGCAGGCGCTTGAGCGACCCGGTGCGGCCGCGTGCGGCGAACGATTCCATGAATCGCGCGACCTGCAGTTCGACGATCGCCTCGGCCTCGGTCGCGGCCTCGCGGCGGCTGCGGCGGTTGTCCTCGATCGCGCGTTCGAGGTCATCGACCGTGTACAGGAACACGTCGTCGAGTTCGGCGACGTCGGCGGCGATGTCGCGCGGCACCGCCAGGTCGAGCAGCAGCATCGGCCGGTGCCTGCGGGTTGCCAGCGCGGCTGCGACCTGGGCGCGGTGCAGCACCGGTTCGCGGCTGGCGGTCGCCGACAGCACGATGTCGGCCTCGCCGAGGTGGCGGTCGAGTTCGCCCAGCGGCAGCGCGACGCCGCCGTGGCGGCTGGCCAGCTCCTGCGCGTGCGACAGCGTGCGGTTGGCGATGAGCAGGCGCTTGGCCCTGGCCTGAACCAGGTGGCGCGCGGCCAGTTCGACGGTCTCGCCGGCGCCGATCAGCAGCACGGTCGAATCTTCCAGCCGGGCGAACGACTCCTGCGCCAGCCGCACCGCGGCGGACGCGACCGAGACCGGGTTGGCGCCGATACGGGTGTCGGTGCGGGCGCGCTTGGCCGTGGTGAAGGTGTGCTGGAACAGGCGGTCGAGCTGGCTGCCCAGGCAGCCGGACGCGCGTGCGGTGGCCCAGGCGTCCTTCACCTGGCCGAGGATCTGCGGCTCGCCGAGCACCAGCGAGTCCAGTCCGGTGGCGACCCGGAACAGGTGGCGCACCGCGTCTGCGTCGCGATGGCGGTAGAGGTAGGCGTGCAGGTCGCCAACTTCGCCCGGGTGGGTGGCGAGCCAGTCGGCCACCGCGCTGCCATCGTCGTCGCTGACCGCGTAGACCTCGGTGCGGTTGCAGGTCGACAGCAGCGCCGCCTCGCGCACCTGCGGCAACTCGCGCAACGCCGCCAGTGCCACCGGCACCGCGTCGACCGAAAACGCCACCCGCTCGCGCAGGCTGACCGGCGCGGTCTGGTGGTTGATGCCGAGGACAAACAGGGACATGGCGAAGCTGGGCTACCCGTTCAGGTGCTTGCGATAAGCTGCTGGCTGCTGAAGGTCGCCATTCTACCGGCCCGGCGAAATCGAGGGATTTGCACCCGATGCCCCACGCTTTGCATCCGTTCACGGGATTGCGCCTGTCCACGGTCGGCGCCGCGCTTGCCGCCCTACTGGCACTCACGGGCCCGGTGGCCCGGGCCGCCCAGGCGCAGGCCGCGCCGGCACCGTCCGACGACCCGGTGGTCGAGGCACTCGAGCCGCTGCTGGCGGCCGAGTTCGCCGTCCAGTCCGGCCGTCTCGACGATGCCGCGCGCTGGTACCTGGAGGCCGCCCGCGCCGCAAACGACGTCGAACTGGCCGAGCGCGCCACCCGGATCGCCCTGCTCGCCGGTGACAACGCCCGTGCCGGGCAGGCACTCGCGTTATGGCGCCAACAGGGCGGCGAGGGCACCAACCTGCACGCCGCCGAAGCCACCCTGGCGTTGCGCGGCAACAAGGAGCGCAGCGCCCGCAAGCACCTGGTCGAGTTGCTGCGGTCGCCCGGCGACGACGGCTGGCGGCAGGCCCTGGGCGTCATTGCCGGGGGCGCCCGCGATCCCGCGCAGGCCGCGGACGTGCTGGAGCGGCTGGTCGAGGACGGTCGCATCCCCGACAACCTGCAGGCCTGGCTCGCGTTCGGCGGCCTGGCCCAGCGACTCGGGGAATCCGGGCTGGCCGAGTCCATCGTCACCGAGGTGGTCCGGCGGTTCCCCGGCGAACCGCGGGTGGCCCTGCTGCGCGCCAGCCAGTTGCGCGAGGCCGACAAGGACGACGAGGCCCGCAAGGTCCTCGAGTCGCTCGCCGATCAGGCGAGCGGCAACGCGGAACTGCGGCTGGCGATGGCCTACGAATACGACGCGCTGGGTGACCTGGGCGCGGCCTCGGCGATCCTCGCGCGCGGCCCGCAGGACGACCAGACCTACGCCTTGCGTGCCTCGTTGCTGGCTCGCGCCGAGGACAAGGGCGCGCTGACCGGCCTGTACGAAGAGTTGCGCCGGACCGCCGCCAAGCCCGACCCGTCGCGGCGCCTGCTGCTCGGCCAGATGGCCGAGTTCCTCGATCGCTTCGACGAGGCGCTGGGCTGGTACCAGGGCGTTCCCGGCGGCCCGCAGCGCTGGCCGGCGCGGTTGCGCAGCGCCAACGTGCTGCACGAACTCGAACGCGCCGACGAGGGCTACGCCCTGCTGCACGACATCCAGGCGGACGCGGCCGCGCCCGACGATGCCCGGCGCGACGCCTACCTGCTGGAAGCCTCGTTGCTGGAGGAGGACGGGACGCCCGAGGCCGAGATGGACGCGTTCGCCCGCGGCCTGGCGGCATTCCCCGACGATCTCGAAATCCTCTACGCGCGCGCCCTGAGCTGGGAGCGCCGTGACGACATCGCCCGCGCCGAGGCCGACCTGCGGCGGATCCTGGTGATCGAACCCGAGTCGGTCGCCGCGCTCAACGCGCTCGGCTACACGCTGGCCGACCGCACCGACCGTTACCAGGAAGCGCTGGAACTGATAAACCGCGCCCGCGCGGCCGAACCCGACAATGCCGCGATCATCGACAGCTATGGCTGGGTGCTGTATCGCCTGGGCCGCAATGAAGAGGCGCTGGGCGAACTGCGTCGCGCCTTCGCCCTGCAGAAGGACGCCGAGATCGGCGCCCACCTCGGCGAAGTGCTGTGGGTACTCGGCAAGCGCGAGGAAGCCCGCGAGTACTTCCGGCAGGCGCGCGAACTCGATCCCGAAAACCGCGCCCTGCAGCGCGCACTGGAAAAGACCGGCGCATGACCTTGTCCAACTTCCGTGGTTCGACCTTCGCCATCGCCGCGCTGGCCTTGCTGCTTGGCGCCTGCACGCCTGCACCCGTCCGCCCCGACCTGACCGCGGCCCAGATCGCGGTTGCCGAAGCCGCCCAGGTGCAACGCGAACAGGATCTGCGCATGCGACGGGACTGGTCGCTGGTCGGCCGGATCGCGGTGTCCAACCGCGGCAAGGGCGGCAGCGGCCGGATCGAATGGAGCCAGCATGGCGCGCAGTACGAGGTCGCCCTGAGTGCGCCGGTGACCCGGCAGGGCTGGCGTCTTTCGGGGGACGCCGGCCACGCCTTGCTGGAAGGGCTCGAAGGCGGCCCGCGCACCGGTCCGGATGCGCGCCTGCTGTTGCTCGAGGCGACCGGCTGGGACATCCCGGTGCAGGCGCTGGCCGAATGGATCCGAGGCGCCCGCGCCCGGTCACTGGGCCCGGCGCGGATCCAGTACGACGCCAACGGCCTGCCATGGTCGATCGAGCAGGGCGGCTGGCTGATCGAATACCAGTGGCCGCAGCCCGACCCGGCGACGCCCGCCGGGACCACGCCATTGCCCGCGCGCCTCGACGCCACGCGTGGCGAAGCCTCGGTGAAATTGCTGGTCGACGAGTGGGGCGGGGCGTAGGCCATGCTCGACGAACCCGGCTGGAGCGAGTGGCCCGCGCCGGCCAAGCTCAACCTGTTCCTGTGCATCCCCGGCCGCCGTGCGGACGGCTACCACCTGCTGCAGACCGTGTTCCGGCTGCTCGACTGGGGCGACACGGTCCGGTTGCGGCCGCGTCCGGACGGCCGGATCGTCCGGCACGGCGAGTCGGTGGCGGGGGTCGCCGAAGCCGACGACCTGATGGTCCGCGCCGCTAAACTCCTGCAAAATTCAGCGAAAACATCGTATGGCGCGGACATCAGCGTCGAAAAGCGCATTCCGGCAGGGGGTGGTTTCGGTGGTGGGTCTTCCGACGCGGCCACGGTGCTGGTCGCGCTCGACAGGCTCTGGGGCACAGGGCTCGGGCCGGACAGGCTAGCGGAACTGGGGTTGCAGCTAGGGGCCGACGTACCGGTGTTCGTCCGCGGCGACAACGCCTGGGCCGAAGGCGTTGGCGAGGTATTGAGCCCGGTCCAGCTTCCGCCCGCGTGGTACCTGCTGGTGGACCCGGGCATTCAGGTGCCGACCGCCGAGCTGTATCGCGCCCCTGAATTGACGCGCGATGCGCCGCCCGCGACAATATCCGACTTCGTTTCGGGCGTACCGCTCGGGAACGCGTTCGAGCCGGTCTTGCGCGGGCGCGAACCGGCCATCGAGGCCGTGTTTGCAGCCTTGTCGCGTGTCGGCACGCCGCGCCTGACCGGGTCCGGTAGCGGCTGCTTCGTCGAATTCGCCACCCGCGAAGCCGCCGAGGCGGCGTTGGTGGTGCTGCCAAGGGGCCTTCGGGCCTGGGTCGCGGCGGGGGCGGCACGATCGCCGTTGCGCGTCGCGCTCGAAGGCTGGAGTCGCCAAGTAGAAGTTTGAACAAGTTACCGCAGGGGCGTCGCCAAGAGGCCCAAGGCACCAGGTTTTGATCCTGGCATTCGTAGGTTCGAATCCTACCGCCCCTGCCAGACATGCAAGGAACTGCCGGACCCCGGCACCGTAAGGTCAGAGCGAAGCGGAGTACACACGTGCAAAACGATCCAGGCCTGCTCGTCTTCAGCGGCAACGCCAACCGCCCGCTCGCGCAGGCGGTGTGCAAGGAACTCGGCATCCGGTTGGGCAAGGCCCAGATCGGGCGGTTCTCCGATGGCGAGGTCCAGGTCGAGATCGAAGAGAACGTGCGCCGCCAGGAAGCGTTCGTGATCCAGCCGACCTGCGCGCCCAGCGCCGAGAACCTGGTCGAGCTGCTGGTGCTGGTGGACGCGCTCAAGCGCGCCTCGGTCAGTTCCGTGACCGCGGTGGTGCCGTACTTCGGCTACGCCCGCCAGGATCGCCGCCCGCGCTCCTCGCGCGTGCCGATCACGGCCAAGGTTGCGGCCAAGATGTTCAGCGCGGTCGGCGCCGACCGGGTGCTGACGGTCGACCTGCACGCCGACCAGATCCAGGGCTTCTTCGACATGCCGGTCGACAACGTCTATGCCTCGCCGCTGCTGCTGGCCGACATCTGGCGCGCGCACGGTACCGACAACATGGTGGTGGTCAGCCCCGACGTCGGCGGCGTGGTCCGCGCCCGCGCGATCGCCAAGCGGCTCGACGATGCCGACCTGGCAATCATCGACAAGCGCCGTCCGAAGGCCAACGTCGCCACCGTGATGAACATCATCGGTGACGTGTCCGGCAAGACCTGCGTGCTGGTCGACGACATCGTCGACACCGCCGGTACCTTGTGCGCCGCCGCCGCCGCGTTGAAGGCGCAGGGTGCGACCAAGGTCGTCGCCTACTGCACCCACCCGGTGCTGTCGGGCGCGGCGATCAGCAACATCAGCGGGTCGGAGCTCGACGAACTGGTGGTCACCGATACCATCCCGCTGACCGAGGCCGCGCGCGAGTGCGGGAGGATTCGCCAGCTCAGCGTCGCCGAGCTGCTGGCCGAGACCATCCGCCGGATCGCCTTTGGCGAGTCGGTCAGCTCGTTGTACGTGGACTAGTTGTATTGCGGGATCGGGCTCCTGCCCGACCCGCAAGCATCGGCCCGCGGCAAAGCCGCAAGCCGATGCCGCGACAGGCTTGCGCCCGTCGCGTTGGCACATCCTTGTGCCAAAGACCGGCTTCGGCCGGAGTTGTGACCCTCCTGGTCGCGGGTGGGTCTTTCAGTCGCCGCGAGGCGATCCATTGTTCCAATGTAAAAGTGAGTAATCGAAATGTCTGATCACACCATCAAGGCCACTGGCCGCAGTGTCGAGGGGAAGGGTGCGAGCCGCCGCCTGCGCCACGCTGCCAGCATCCCGGCCATCGTCTACGGCGGCAAGGCCGCGCCGCAGCCGATCCAGCTCGACCACGAGCAGGTCTGGCTGGCCAACAAGCACGAGTGGTTCTACTCGTCGATCCTGAACCTGGACATCGACGGCAAGGTCGAGCCGGTGCTGCTGCGTGACATGCAGCGCCATCCGTACAAGCAGCTGATCATGCACCTGGACTTCCAGCGCGTCGACGCCAAGCAGGCGATCAAGGTCGCGGTGCCGCTGCACTTCCTCAACGTCGAGCAGTCGCCGGCCGGCAAGGCCTCCGACGTCGTGGTCACCCACGAGCTCAACGAGGTCAACATCAGCTGCCTGCCGAAGGACCTGCCGGAGTTCATCGAGATCGACCTCGCCGGGCTGACCCTCGGCCAGACCGTCCACCTGTCGGAGCTGACGTTGCCGAAGGGCGTGGAGATCCCGGAGCTGAAGCTGGGCAAGGAACACGACGTAGCCGTGGTCGTGGCACGCCAGGGCCGGGTCGAGGTCGAGGAGACTGCCGAAGCCGAGGGCGCCACCGAAGCCGAGGCTGCCGCGGCCGCGCCGGCCGAAGTGCCGGCGGCCAAGGTCGAGAAGGACGAGGAATAAGCCAGCGTCCGGCCGGCATGCTCCCCGCGGACATGCCGGCTTGCTGGTTGTTCCCCTTCGATGGCTGGACTGCGCCTCATCGTCGGGCTGGGCAATCCCGGTCCCGAACACATCCGGACCCGGCACAACGCCGGGTTCTGGTTTGTGGACGCCGTGGCGGAGAAGTTCGGCGGCCGTTTCAATGTGGATTCCAAGCTGTTCGGTGCGACCTGCAAGGTCGAGATCGCCGGCCAGCCGGTCTGGCTGCTGAAGCCGGCCACTTTCATGAACCTGTCCGGCAAGTCGGTCACCGCGGCCCTGCGCTACTGGAAGATCGAGCCCGGGCAGGCGCTGCTGGCGCACGATGAGCTCGACCTGCCCCCGGGTACCGCACGACTCAAGTTCGACGGTGGCCACGGCGGCCAGAACGGCCTGCGTGACACCATGCGCCTGCTCGGGCATGGCGGTTTCCACCGCCTGCGGGTCGGCATCGGCCATCCCGGTCACAAGGACCGCGTCACCCCATGGGTGCTCGGGAGGCCCGGTGGCGACGACGAAACGTTGATCCTGCGCGCCATCGACGACGCGATCGACGTGATGCCGCTGGCGGTCGAGGGCGATTTCAACGAGGCGATGAAGCGCCTGCATACGCCGCGCACCTGAGCGGCCAGGCACGCATCCCGTGCACCACCCAATCAATCAAAGCGAGTAAAGCGTCATGGGCATCAAATGCGGCATCGTCGGCCTGCCCAATGTCGGCAAGTCGACCCTCTTCAATGCCCTGACCAAGGCCGGCATCGCCGCGGCCAATTTCCCGTTCTGCACCATCGAGCCCAACGTCGGCGTGGTGCCGGTGCCGGACCCGCGGTTGAACGCGCTGGCGGAAATCGTCAAGCCGCAGAAGGTGCTGCCGACCGCGGTCGAGTTCGTCGACATCGCCGGGCTGGTCGCCGGTGCCGCCAGCGGCGAGGGGCTGGGCAACAAGTTCCTCGCCCACATCCGCGAGGTCGACGCGATCACCCACGTGGTGCGCTGCTTCGAGAACGATGACGTGATCCACGTCAACAACCGGATCGACCCGATCGCCGACATCGAAACGATCGACACGGAGCTGGCGCTGGCCGACCTGGATTCGGTCGAGAAAGCCTTGCTGCGCGCCGAGCGCAGCGCCAAGACCGGCGACAAGGACGCCAGGGCCCGGGTCGAGGTGCTGGCGCGCGTGCGCGAAGGCCTCGACGCCGGCAAGCCGGCGCGCGCGCTGGATCTTTCCGACGACGACCGCCTGGCCGTGCGTGACCTGTTCCTGCTGACCCTGAAGCCGGTGATGTACGTCGCCAACGTGCTGGAGGACGGCTTCGATGACAATCCGCACCTTGACGCGGTGCGTGCCCGCGCCGTCACCGAGGGTGCCGAGGTGGTGCCGGTCTCGGCCGCGATCGAGGAAGAGCTGAGCCAGCTCGAAGACGAGGACCGCGACGCCTTCCTGGCCGACCTCGGCCTCGACGAGCCCGGCCTGAACCGCGTCATCCGCGCCGCCTACAAGCTGCTGGGCTTGCAGACCTATTTCACAGCGGGGGTCAAGGAGGTGCGCGCCTGGACCGTCAAGGGCGGCTCGACCGCGCCACAAGCCGCCGCGGTGATCCATACCGACTTCGAGAAGGGCTTCATCCGCGCCGAGACGATCGGGTACGACGACTTCATCAAGTACCGGGGCGAAGCCGGTGCCCGCGACGCCGGGCGGATGCGGCTGGAAGGCAAGGAGTACCGTGTGCAGGAAGGCGACGTCCTGCACTTCCGCTTCAACGTGTAGGTCGAAGGAAAAAACCCCGTATCCGGCATTGACTTCCCGGCAAACGCGCTCCAGAATTGCGGGCTCTTTGGAGGGATACCCAAGCGGCCAACGGGGGCAGACTGTAAATCTGCTGGCTTACGCCTTCGGTGGTTCGAATCCACCTCCCTCCACCAGCTTCCAGTCGACATGCGGCACGTCGGCCCGGCAGGTGGAGATGCACCACCCGGATGCCTTACCAGCAGCCGGTGCAGCACCCAAGCAGGTTTGTCCGGCGCGGGAGTAGTTCAATGGTAGAACCTCAGCCTTCCAAGCTGATGGTGCGGGTTCGATCCCCGTCTCCCGCTCCATTGATGCCGCGACGTAGTACCTGCTGGAACAACTTGCTCACGTAGCTCAGTCGGTAGAGCACCTCCTTGGTAAGGAGGAGGTCGAAGGTTCGATTCCTTTCGTGAGCACCACATTTCACCATCGCACACCATTGAGAAGCAGCCATGGCCAAGGGTAAGTTCGAGCGCACCAAGCCGCACGTGAACGTCGGCACGATCGGTCACGTCGACCACGGCAAGACCACGCTGACCGCAGCGCTGACCAAGGTGGGCGCGGAACGTTTCGGTGGCGAGTTCAAGGATTACTCGGCGATCGACGCGGCGCCGGAAGAGAAGGCGCGCGGGATCACGATCTCGACCGCGCACGTCGAGTACGAATCCGACAAGCGCCACTACGCGCACGTCGACTGCCCGGGCCACGCCGATTATGTGAAGAACATGATCACCGGTGCGGCGCAGATGGACGGTGCGATCCTGGTGTGCTCGGCCGCGGACGGCCCGATGCCGCAGACCCGCGAGCACATCCTGCTGTCGCGCCAGGTCGGCGTGCCGTACATCGTGGTCTACCTGAACAAGGCGGACATGGTCGACGACGCCGAGCTGCTCGAGCTGGTCGAGATGGAAGTGCGCGAGCTGCTGACCAAGTACGAGTTCCCGGGCGACGACACCCCGATCATCCACGGCTCGGCCCGCCTGGCGCTGGAAGGCGACCAGAGCGAGATCGGCGTGCCGTCGATCCTGAAGCTGGTGGACGCGCTGGACACCTTCATCCCGGAGCCGGAGCGTGACGTCGACAAGGCGTTCCTGATGCCGGTCGAGGACGTGTTCTCGATCTCGGGCCGTGGCACCGTGGTGACCGGCCGCATCGAGCGCGGCATCATCAAGGTCGGCGACGAAATCGAGATCGTCGGCATCCGCGACACCCAGAAGACGACCGTCACCGGCGTCGAGATGTTCCGCAAGCTGCTCGACCAGGGCCAGGCGGGCGACAACGCCGGCCTGCTGCTGCGCGGCACCAAGCGTGACGACGTCGAGCGTGGCCAGGTGCTGTGCAAGCCGGGCAGCATCAAGCCGCACACCGACTTCGAGGGTGAGGTCTACGTGCTGAGCAAGGACGAGGGCGGCCGCCACACGCCGTTCTTCAAGGGCTACCGCCCGCAGTTCTACTTCCGCACCACCGACATCACCGGCTCGTGCCAGTTGCCGGAAGGCGTGGAGATGGTGATGCCGGGCGACAACGTGAAGATGGTCGTCTCGCTGATCAACCCGGTGGCGATGGACGAGGGCCTGCGCTTCGCGATCCGCGAGGGCGGCCGCACCGTCGGCGCCGGCGTCGTCTCCAAGATCATCAAGTAAGCGTGTTGCTCCGGCATTGCCGGGCAACGATGAAAACGGTGGTGGCGGCGTAGGCCGCCGTCGCCTTTTTCGGAACCAGTCAATACGCCAGTAGCTCAATTGGCAGAGCAGCGGTCTCCAAAACCGCAGGTTGGGGGTTCAAGTCCCTCCTGGCGTGCCAAATGCGGAAGATCGATTGAACAGCAAGGTCGAACAACCCAGGTCCACCAACGCGGGTGACATCGCCAAGTACGCACTGGCCGTGTTGCTGGTCGCCGGCGGCGTGTTCGCCTACATCTGGTTCGAGCAATGGCCGGGCGCGTTGCGCGCGCTGGCCGTGGTGGCCGGCCTGGTGGCGGGTACCGCGATGTTCCTGTCCAGCCAGAAGGGCGCACAGACCCTCGAGTTCCTGTCGGAGTCGCGCTTCGAGCTGCGCAAGGTGGTCTGGCCGACGCGCCAGGAAGCCATGCGCACCACGTGGGTGGTCGCGCTGGCGGTGGTGGTCCTGAGCCTGCTGCTGGCGGGTTTCGACGTGGTCATCCAGGCCGGCGTCAAGTGGCTGCTGGGACGTTAAGGAGATGACACAGGTGCAAACCCCGGACAACAGCCCCGTGGAAAACGCGGCCGACAATCGCCGCTGGTACGTGGTCCACGCCTATTCCGGCTTCGAGAAGTCCGTGGCGCAGGCGTTGCGCGACCGCATCGTGCGGGCGGAGATGCAGGACCGCTTCGGCGAGGTGCTGGTCCCGACCGAGGAAGTGGTGGAGATGCGCTCCGGCCAGAAACGCCGTTCCGAGCGCAAGTTCTTCCCCGGTTACGTGCTGGTCCAGATCGCCACCCACGACGAGTCCGGCATCCCGCGGATCGACAGCGAGTGCTGGCACCTGATCAAGGAAACCCCGAAGGTGATGGGCTTCATTGGGGGCACCGCCGACCGGCCGCTGCCGATCGCCGACCACGAGGCCGATGCGATCCTGAACCGGGTCCAGGAGGGCGTCGCCAAGCCGAAGCCCAAGGTGCTGTTCGAGCCGGGCGAGATGGTCCGCGTCATCGATGGCCCGTTCAACGATTTCAACGGCGTGGTCGAGGAAATCAACTACGAGAAGAGCCGCCTGCGCGTGGCGGTTCTGATCTTCGGTCGTTCGACCCCGGTCGAGCTCGCCTTCGGTCAGGTCGAGAAAGCCTGACATCTGAACGGCCCGGGCGCCTGGCGAACAGCGCCCTGAAAACCTGTATACTGCCCGGCTGCGCATGGCCGTGCCGTCCGCAAAACCCCGCAGCTGCCGCAAGGCGGCTGCCGGCGTCTCAATCGACGTGATGTCGGGACACGTGATTTTCCCGGCGCGATGGGGAGCCTTGAACAGGCGCTAGCACCCGGAGAGCAAGCTAATGGCAAAGAAAGTAGTCGGCTACATCAAGCTGCAGGTCAAGGCCGGTCAGGCCAATCCGTCGCCGCCGGTGGGCCCCGCCCTCGGCCAGCGCGGCCTGAACATCATGGAGTTCTGCAAGGCGTTCAACGCGGCCACCTCGAAGCTCGAGCCGGGCCTGCCGACGCCGGTGATCATCACCGCGTACTCCGACCGTACCTTCACCTTCATCACCAAGAGCACCCCGGCCACCGTGCTGCTCAAGAAGGCCGCCGGCGTCACCTCTGGCTCCAAGCGCCCGAACACCGAGAAGGTGGGCAAGGTCACCCGTGCCCAGCTCGAGGAGATCGCCAAGGCCAAGGAAGCGGACCTGACCGCGGCCGAGCTGGAAGCGGCGGTGCGCACGATTGCGGGTTCCGCCCGCAGCATGGGTTTGACGGTGGAGGGCTAAGAGATGGCAATGACCAAGCGCGAAAAAGCAATCAAGGCCGCCGTCGTCCCGGGCAAGGCTTACGGCTTCGACGAAGCCATCAAGATCATCAAGACCGCGACCAAGGCCAAGTTCGTCGAGTCCGTCGACGTCGCCGTGCGTCTCGGCGTGGACGCCAAGAAGTCCGACCAGCAGGTGCGCGGTTCGACCGTGCTGCCCGCCGGTACCGGCAAGTCGGTCCGCGTGGCGGTGTTCGCCCCGGCCGGCGCCAAGGCTGACGAAGCGCTGGCTGCTGGCGCCGAGGCCGTCGGCATGGACGACTTGGCCGAGAAGATGCAGGCCGGCGACCTGAACTACGACGTCGTCATCGCGACCCCGGATGCGATGCGCGTGGTCGGCAAGCTCGGCCAGGTGCTCGGCCCGCGTGGCCTGATGCCGAACCCGAAGGTCGGCACCGTGTCGCCGAACCCGGCCGAGGCGGTCAAGGCCGCCAAGGGTGGCCAGGTCCGCTACCGCACCGACAAGGCCGGCATCATCCACTGCACCATCGGCAAGGCCGATTTCGACGACGGTTCGCTCAAGGGCAACCTCGAGGCGCTGCTGGTGGACCTGATCAAGGCCAAGCCGGCGACCGCCAAGGGCCAGTACCTGCAGAAGGTCGCGATCAGCTCGACCATGGGCCCGGGCGTGACCGTCGACCAGTCGACCCTGGTGTTGAAGTAAGCAAGAAATTTTGAGGGCATCGCAAAGGCTTCGGCCCGAGCGATAGCCGTCAAAGACCGCAGGCGCGGTCAGCGCGTGGTGACGACGGGCATGGAGGCTCGCATTGGCAGGGAATCGCCGTCGCCGCAAGCGGGATCGCTTAATCCAGCTTCTTCCTTGAAGCCGGGCCTGCGCAGATGGTTGCCGACCCTCCAAGCGTGTTTTGGAACGTGTTTGGGAAAGAGGCCACCACCCGAATGCCGCGAGGCGTTCCCGGCATCGAGCCAGACGATGCCGACCGAGGACCGCTTCCGTGCGTGTTGCACGGGGCGGAGTTGAAGTACGGAGGAGTGCAATGGCTCTTAATCTGACCCAGAAGCAGGAAGTCGTTGCCGAACTGGCCGAGGTCGCCGGCAAGGCGCACTCGCTGGTCGCCGCGGAGTACGTGGGTCTCACCGTCAGTCAGCTGACTGACATGCGCAAGAAGGCCCGCGAGTCGGGCGTGTTCCTGAAAGTAGCCAAGAACACGCTGGTCTCGCGTGCAGTGGAAAACACCGATTACGCCATCGTCGCCGATGAGCTGACCGGTCCGCTGCTGTACGCCTTCTCGCAGGAAGACCCCGGTGCCGCCGGACGTCTGATCAAGGAGTTCGCCAAGTCGAACGACAAGTTGAAGCCGCGCCTCGTGTCACTGGGCGGGCAGCTTTACCCGGGCTCCCATGTGGAAGTCCTGGCATCGTTGCCGACCCGCGACCAGGCGTTGTCGATGCTGCTCAGCGTCATGGTCCAGCCGGCCACCCAGCTGGTCCGCTTGCTCAGCGAGCCGGCTTCGCAGGTCACCCGCGTCATCAACGCGGCAGGCCAGGCGAAGGCCGCCTAAGCCAACAGTTCGGTTTCGATTCCCGAAACTACAGTCGTTTCCAATCTAGATAATTGAGGTAAATACAATGTCCCTGTCCAACGAGCAGATCATCGAAGCGATCGCCGGCAAGTCCCTCATGGAGGTGATGGAGCTGGTGAAGGCGATGGAAGAGAAGTTCGGCGTGTCCGCCGCTGCCCCGGTTGCCGCTGCCGGCCCCGCCGCTGCCGCTGCCGCCCCGGCCGAAGAGCAGACCGAGTTCACCGTCGTCCTGAAGGCGACCGGCGAGAAGAAGGTCGAGGTCATCAAGGTCGTCCGTGCGATCACCGGCCTGGGCCTGAAGGAAGCCAAGGACCTGGTCGAAGGCGCGCCGAAGGACGTGAAGGAAGGCGTCTCCAAGGCCGATGCCGAGAAGATCAAGAAGGATCTCGAGGCCGCCGGCGCGACCGCCGAGCTGAAGTAAGCCGTACTTGCGTCGCCAGGCATCATCGGCGACCACCTGAGGCTGGGGGCGAAAGCCCCCGGCCTTTGGCCGTTGTTGCAACAGTCCAAAGACACAGTCATTCGAGTTGGTAGTTGGAAGTAGCAGGAGATGGCGTGCTGGTGCCGGCAATACCAGCGACTTCCAAGTAGCAACTTCACGTTTCCCCCGGACCCGCGGACGCGCGGTCCAATGAAATCGAGGCGGTAGCCCCATGACCACAGCTTCCAAGACGACGGCCTCCAAGGCCGACTACTCGTTCACCGAAAAGAAGCGCATCCGCAAGAACTTCGGCAAGCGCAAGTCGATCCTCGAGGTGCCGTTCCTGCTGGCAATCCAGGTCGACTCCTATCGCGCGTTCCTGCAGGAGCATACCGACCCGGCCAAGCGCGAGGACCGCGGCCTGCATGCCGCGCTGAAGTCGGTGTTCCCGATTTCCAGCTACAGCGGCAACGCGGCGCTGGAGTACGTGGGCTACAAGCTCGGCGAGCCGGCGTTCGACGAGCGCGAGTGCCGTCAGCGCGGCATGAGCTACGGCGCCCCGCTGCGCGTGACCGTGCGCCTGGTGATCTACGACCGCGAGTCGTCGACCAAGGCCATCAAGTACGTGAAGGAGCAGGAGGTCTACATGGGCGAGATCCCGCTCATGACCGGCAACGGCACCTTCATCGTCAACGGCACCGAGCGCGTCATCGTCTCCCAGCTGCACCGCTCGCCCGGCGTGTTCTTCGACCACGACCGCGGCAAGACCCATTCCTCCGGCAAGCTGCTGTACAGCGCCCGGATCATCCCGTACCGCGGCTCGTGGCTGGACTTCGAGTTCGATCCGAAGGACGGCCTGTTCACCCGCATCGACCGTCGCCGCAAGCTGCCGGTGACGATCCTGCTGCGTGCGTTGGGTTATACCAACGAGGAGATGCTGGCCGAGTTCTTCGAGGTCAACACCTTCCATATCGACCCGACCGAAGGCGTGCAGCTCGAGCTGGTGCCCGAGCGCCTGCGCGGCGAGACCCTCGATTTCGACCTGGCCGATGGCGACAAGGTCATCGTCGAAGCCGGCCGCCGCATCACCGCGCGCCATGTCAAGCAGCTCGAGGCCGCCGGCATCGAGGCACTGGCCGTGCCCGACGCCTACCTGGTCGGCCGGGTGCTGTCGCACGACGTGGTCGACACCGCCACCGGCGAGTTGATCGCCGCGGCCAACGACGAGATCACCGAGGAGCAGCTGGAGCTGTTCCGCAAGGGTGGCATCGAGACCGTCGGTACCATCTGGACCAACGACCTCGACCGCGGCCCGTTCATCTCCAACACCCTGCGCATCGACCCGAGCAAGACCCAGCTCGAGGCGCTGGTCGAGATCTACCGGATGATGCGTCCGGGTGAGCCGCCGACCAAGGATGCCGCGCAGAACCTGTTCCACAACCTGTTCTTCACCTTCGATCGCTACGACCTGTCGGCCGTGGGCCGGATGAAGTTCAACCGCCGCATCGGCCGCAAGGAAACCACCGGCGCGTCGGTGCTGTACGACGCCAGGTACTACGCCGAGCGCAAGGACGAGGAGTCGAAGAAGCTGGTGGCCGAGTACGGCGACAGCTCCGACATCCTCGACGTGCTCAAGGTGCTGACCGAGATCCGCAACGGTCGCGGCGTGGTCGACGACATCGACCACCTCGGCAACCGCCGCGTGCGTTCGGTCGGCGAAATGGCCGAGAACACCTTCCGCGTCGGCCTGGTCCGCGTCGAGCGCGCGGTCAAGGAGCGCCTGTCGATGGCCGAGTCCGAAGGCCTGACCCCGCAGGAGCTGATCAACGCCAAGCCAGTGGCGGCCGCGATCAAGGAGTTCTTCGGCTCCTCGCAGCTGTCGCAGTTCATGGACCAGAACAACCCGCTGTCGGAGGTCACCCACAAGCGCCGCGTGTCGGCCCTTGGACCGGGCGGCCTGACCCGCGAGCGCGCCGGCTTTGAGGTGCGCGACGTGCACCCGACCCATTACGGCCGCGTCTGCACCATCGAAACCCCGGAAGGCCCGAACATCGGCCTGATCAACTCGCTGGCAGTGTTCGCCCGCACCAACCGCTACGGCTTCCTGGAGACGCCGTACCGCAAGGTTGTGGACGGCAAGGTCACCGACGAGATCGAGTACCTGTCGGCGATCGAGGAGAACGAGTACGTCATCGCCCAGGCCAATGCGACCCAGGACGACAAGGGCAAGCTGTCCGCCCAGTTCGTCGCCTGCCGCTACCAGGGTGAGAACCTGCTCAAGCCGCCGAGCGAGATCCACTTCATGGACGTCTCGCCGATGCAGACCGTGTCGGTCGCGGCGGCGCTGGTGCCGTTCCTGGAGCACGATGACGCGAACCGCGCACTCATGGGTGCCAACATGCAGCGCCAGGCCGTGCCGACGCTGCGCTCGCAGAAGCCGTTGGTCGGTACCGGCATCGAACGCGCCGTGGCGCGCGACTCGGGCGTGACCGTGAACGCCCTGCGTGGCGGCGTGATCGAGCAGATCGACGCGGGCCGCATCGTGGTCAAGGCCAACGAGGACGAGATCGTCGGCGCGGCGGATGCCGGCGTCGACATCTACAACCTGATCAAGTACACCCGCTCCAACCAGAACACCTGCATCAACCAGACTCCGCTGGTCAACGTGGGCGACGTGATCGCGCGTGGCGACGTGCTGGCCGATGGTCCGTCCACCGACATCGGTGAGCTGGCGCTCGGGCAGAACATGCTGGTCGCGTTCATGCCGTGGAACGGCTACAACTTCGAGGACTCGATCCTGCTGTCGGAGCGCGTGGTCCAGGAAGACCGCTACACCACGATCCACATCGAGGAGCTGACCGCGGTCGCGCGTGACACCAAGCTCGGGCCGGAGGAAATTTCCGCCGACATCCCGAATGTGTCGGAGCAGGCGCTCAACCGCCTCGACGAGTCCGGCGTGGTGTACATCGGTGCGGAAGTCCGCGCCGGCGACATCCTGGTGGGCAAGGTCACGCCCAAGGGCGAGAGCCAGCTGACCCCGGAAGAGAAGCTGTTGCGCGCGATCTTCGGCGAGAAGGCGTCCGACGTTAAGGACAGCTCGCTGCGCGTGCCGCCGGGCATGGACGGCACCGTCATCGACGTGCAGGTCTTCACCCGCGATGGCATCGAGAAGGACAAGCGCGCCCGCCAGATCGAAGAGTCGGAAATCCGCCGGGTCAAGAAGGACTTCGACGACCAGTTCCGCATCCTCGAGGCGGCGATCTACAACCGCCTTCGCACCCAACTGATCGGCAAGGTCGCCAATGGCGGCGCCGGCCTGAAGAAGGGCGAGACGGTGACCTCGCTGGTGCTTGATGGCCTGAGCCGCAAGGACTGGTTCGGCCTGCGCATGAAGGACGACGACGCGGTCGAGGCCATCGAGCGCGCACAGAAGCAGCTCGATACCCACGAGAAGGAGTTCGAGCGTCGCTTCGCCGACAAGCGCGGCAAGATCACCCAGGGCGACGACCTCGCCCCGGGCGTGCTGAAGATGGTCAAGGTGTTCCTCGCCGTGAAGCGCCGCATCCAGCCGGGCGACAAGATGGCCGGCCGCCACGGCAACAAGGGCGTCGTGTCGACCATCGTGCCGGTGCAGGACATGCCGTACATGGCCGATGGCCAGACCGTCGACATCGTGCTGAACCCGCTGGGCGTGCCGAGCCGAATGAACATCGGCCAGGTGCTGGAAGTCCACCTGGGCTGGGCCGCCAAGGGCCTGGGCCAGAAGATCCAGCGCATGATGGAAGCGCAGGCCAAGGTGGCCGAGCTGCGCAAGTTCCTCGACGAGGTCTACAACCACGACACCAAGGTGGTCGGTGAGCGGGTCGACCTCAAGCAGTTCAGCGACAAGGAACTGCTGGCCCTCGCACAGAACCTGACCGACGGCGTGCCGATGGCGACGCCGGTGTTCGACGGTGCCGAGGAGTCGGAGATCAAGGCGATGCTCAAGCTGGCCGACCTGCCCGAGACCGGCCAGACCGTGCTGCACGACGGCCGCACCGGCGAGGCGTTCGAGCGCGAGGTCACGGTGGGCTACATGCACATGCTGAAGCTGAACCACCTGGTCGACGACAAGATGCACGCGCGTTCGACCGGTCCGTACTCGCTCGTCACCCAGCAGCCGCTGGGCGGCAAGGCGCAGTTCGGCGGCCAGCGCTTCGGCGAGATGGAAGTCTGGGCGCTGGAAGCCTACGGCGCGGCCTACACCCTGCAGGAAATGCTGACGGTGAAGTCCGACGACGTGCAGGGCCGCAACCAGATGTACAAGAACATCGTCGACGGCGAGTACGAAATGGTGGCCGGCATGCCGGAGTCCTTCAACGTGCTGGTGAAGGAAATCCGTTCGCTCGCGATCAACATGGAACTCGAAGAGACCAAGTGATCGCCCGCGACTGACTTCCGACACCCGAGGAAAGAGCGCAGCGGCGGCCCGCCGTCTGCTGCAGCCTGAAGACCTTCAAGGAAGAAGGTTTTCGATACTGGAGAATTCCTGATGAAAGACTTGCTCAACCTGTTCAACCAGCAGCGTCCCGCGCTCGACTTCGATGCGATCAAGATCGCGTTGGCGTCGCCGGACCTGATCCGTTCGTGGTCCTTCGGCGAGGTCAAGAAGCCCGAGACCATCAACTACCGTACCTTCAAGCCCGAGCGCGACGGCCTGTTCTGCGCCGCCATCTTCGGGCCGATCAAGGACTACGAGTGCCTGTGCGGCAAGTACAAGCGCATGAAGCACCGCGGCGTGGTCTGCGAGAAGTGCGGCACCGAGGTCACCCTGGCCAAGGTCCGCCGCGAGCGCATGGGCCACATCGACCTGGCATCGCCGGTCGCGCACATCTGGTTCCTCAAG
Source organism: Lysobacter sp. F6437 (assembly GCF_052547215.1). NCBI lineage: Bacteria > Pseudomonadati > Pseudomonadota > Gammaproteobacteria > Lysobacterales > Lysobacteraceae > Lysobacter > Lysobacter sp. F6437. The sequence continues at coordinate 1,225,952 of NZ_JBQWRB010000001.1, read as the reverse complement.
TCGCTGCCGTCGCGCATCGGCCTGATGCTGGACATGACCCTGCGCGACATCGAGCGGATCCTGTACTTCGAGGCGTTCGTCGTCACCGAGCCGGGCCTGACCCCGTTCGAGCGCGGCCAGCTGCTCAATGAAGAGCAGTTCATGCAGGCGCGCCAGGAGCACGGCGACGACTTCGAGGCCGCGATGGGCGCCGAGGCGGTCTACGACCTGCTGCGCACGATCGACCTGCAGTCCGAGATGGTGCAGCTGAAGGAAGACATCGCCGCCACCGGTTCGGAAACCAAGCTCAAGCGCCTGACCAAGCGGGTCAAGCTGGTCGAGGCGTTCCTCGAGTCCGGCAACAAGCCCGAGTGGATGATCATGACGGTGCTGCCGGTGCTGCCGCCGGACCTGCGTCCGCTGGTGCCGCTGGACGGTGGCCGCTTTGCGACCTCCGACCTCAACGACCTGTACCGCCGCGTCATCAACCGCAACAATCGCCTGCGTCGCCTGCTCGAGCTCAACGCGCCGGAAATCATCGTGCGCAACGAGAAGCGCATGCTGCAGGAGTCGGTCGATGCGCTGATGGACAACGGCCGCCGCGGCCGCGCCATCACCGGCACCAACAAGCGCCCGCTGAAGTCGCTGGCCGACATGATCAAGGGCAAGCAGGGCCGGTTCCGCCAGAACCTGCTCGGCAAGCGCGTCGACTACTCCGGCCGTTCGGTCATCGTGGTCGGCCCGTACCTCAAGCTGCACCAGTGCGGCCTGCCGAAGAAGATGGCGCTGGAGCTGTTCAAGCCCTTCATCTTCGCCAAGCTGCAGCGCCGTGGCCTGGCCACCACCATCAAGGCCGCCAAGAAGCTGGTCGAGCGTGAAGAGGCGGAGGTCTGGGACATCCTGGAAGAAGTCATCCGCGAGCACCCGGTGCTGCTCAACCGCGCCCCGACCCTGCACCGTCTCGGCATCCAGGCGTTCGAGCCGGTGCTGATCGAGGGCAAGGCGATCCAACTGCACCCGCTGGTCTGCACTGCGTTCAACGCCGACTTCGACGGTGACCAGATGGCCGTCCACGTGCCGCTCTCGCTGGAAGCCCAGCTGGAGGCGCGCGCGCTGATGATGGCCTCCAACAACATCCTGTCGCCGGCCAACGGCGAGCCGATCATCGTGCCGTCGCAGGACGTCGTGCTCGGCCTGTACTACATGACCCGCGCGCTGGAGAACAAGGCGGGCGAGGGCATGGCGTTCGCCAACGTCGCCGAGGTCAAGCGCGCCTACGACAACCGCGTCGTGCAGCTGCACGCCAAGGTCAAGGTCCGCATCACCGAGTCGGTGATCGGCGAGGACGGCGAGCGCGGCAACAAGACCTCGATCGTCGACACCACGGTCGGTCGCGCGCTGCTGCAGGAGATCCTGCCGGAGGGCCTGCCGTTCGCGCTGGCCAACGTCGAGCTGACCAAGAAGAACATCAGCCGCCTGATCAACTCCAGCTACCGTCTGCTGGGCCTGAAGGACACGGTCGTGTTCGCCGACCAGCTGATGTACACCGGCTTCGCCTTCGCGACCCGCGCCGGCGTGTCGATCGGCATCGACGACATGACCATCCCGGACGAGAAGAAGGGCATCCTCGACGAGGCCGAGTCCGAGGTCCTGGAAATCCAGGAGCAGTACCAGTCGGGCCTGGTCACTGCCGGCGAGCGCTACAACAAGGTGGTCGACATCTGGTCGCGCACCAACGAGCGTGTGGCCAAGGCGATGATGGACGCGATCGGCACCGACACCGTGACCAACGCCAAGGGCGAGAAGGTCGCGCAGAAGTCGATGAACTCGGTCTACATCATGGCCGACTCCGGCGCGCGTGGTTCGCAGGCGCAGATCCGCCAGCTGGCCGGCATGCGTGGCCTGATGGCCAAGCCGGACGGCTCGATCATCGAGACCCCGATCACCTCGAACTTCCGCGAGGGCTTGAACGTCCAGCAGTACTTCATCTCGACCCACGGTGCCCGAAAGGGCCTGGCCGATACCGCGCTGAAGACCGCAAACTCCGGTTACCTGACCCGTCGCCTGGTCGACGTGGCCCAGGACGTGGTGATCACCGAGGACGACTGCGGCACCCTCGAAGGCCTGATGATGACCCCGATCGTCGAAGGTGGCGACGTGGTCGAGCCGTTGCGCGACCGCGTGCTGGGTCGTGTCGTCGCCGAGGACGTGTTCCTGCCGGGCAACGACGAGGATCCGATCGTCACCCGCAACACGCTGCTCGACGAAGCCTGGGTACAGAAGCTCGAAGATGCCAGCGTGCAGGCGATCAAGGTGCGTTCGACCATCACCTGCCAGTCCGCGTTCGGCGTCTGCGCCAACTGCTACGGGCGTGACCTCGGTCGCGGCCACCTGGTCAACCATGGTGAAGCGGTCGGCGTGGTTGCCGCGCAGTCCATCGGTGAGCCCGGCACGCAGCTGACCATGCGTACGTTCCACATCGGTGGTGCGGCGTCGCGAGCGGCGGCCATCGACAACGTCACGGTCAAGACCACCGGTTCGATCAAGTTCAACAACCTCAAGCACGTCCAGCACGCCAACGGCCACCTGGTCGCGGTGTCGCGCTCGGGCGAGCTGTCGGTGCTGGACAACCACGGCCGCGAGCGCGAGCGCTACAAGCTGCCGTACGGCGCCACCGTGTCGGTCAAGGACGGCGGCGAGATCAAGGCCGGCCAGCAGGTCGCCAACTGGGACCCGCATAACCACCCGATCGTGTCGGAAGTCGCCGGTTTCCTGCGCTTCATCGACTTCGTCGACGGCGTGACCGTGATCGAGAAGACCGACGAGCTCACCGGCCTGGCGTCGCGCGAGATCACCGATCCGAAGCGTCGTGGCTCGGCCGCCAAGGACCTGCGCCCCATCGTCCGCATCGTCGACAAGAAGGGCAACGACCTCAACATCCCGGGCACCGACCTGCCGGCGCAGTACCTGCTGCCGCCGCGCTCGATCGTCAACCTGCAGGATGGTGCGGCCGTGGGCGTCGGCGACGTGGTCGCCAAGATCCCGCAGGAAGCGTCCAAAACCCGCGACATCACCGGTGGTTTGCCGCGCGTGGCCGACCTGTTCGAGGCGCGCAAGCCGAAGGACCCGGCGGTGCTGGCCGAGCGTTCGGGCATCGTCAGCTTCGGCAAGGACACCAAGGGCAAGCAGCGCCTGATCATCAAGGACGCGTCCGGTGACGAGCACGAGGAGCTGATCCCGAAGTACCGCCAGATCATCGTGTTCGAAGGCGAGCACGTCGAGAAGGGCGAGACCGTGGTGGACGGCGAGCCGACTCCGCAGGACATCCTGCGCCTGCTCGGCGTCGAGCCGCTGGCCGTGTACCTGACCAAGGAAATCCAGGACGTCTACCGCCTGCAGGGCGTGAAGATCAACGACAAGCACATCGAGGTGATCGTTCGCCAGATGCTGCGCAAGGTCGAGATCACCGACCAGGGCGACAGCAAGTTCCTGCACGGCGAGCAGGTCGAGCGCCAGCGTTTCGTCGAGGAGCATGCGCGCGTCGCTGCCCGCAACGAAATCGTGCCGCAGTTCGATCCGGTGTTGCTGGGCATCACCAAGGCGTCGCTGGCGACCGAGTCGTTCATCTCGGCGGCGTCGTTCCAGGAGACCACCCGCGTGCTGACCGAGGCTGCCGTGCGCGGTACCCGCGACGGCCTGCGCGGTCTCAAGGAGAACGTGATCGTGGGTCGCCTGATCCCGGCCGGTACCGGCCTGGCGTACCACACGCAGCGCCGCAAGAACGCCTCCGGCCTGACCGAATCCGAGATGGAGGCCCTGGCGGCCCCGGTCTCGGCCGGTGCGGACGAGGTTGCGGATGTCGCGGGCGAGGAGTCCGGCGCCGCATAGGTTTGCAGTTGCATGCGGCCTCCTGATGGAGGCCGCCCCAGATCACCAAATGAGGCGCACGGAGCGCCTCGTGTTGGGCCCAGGGAAGGGCGGGATCATCGGAATATCGCGGGGTCGCGGGCACTGAGTCCCGGCCCCGCCGTTTTCGACTCGTTTGCGTTTGACGGCGACGTTTTGCGCAGGCTATACTTTTCCGTCTCGGTGGGCCGGGTGTACCCGGCTTGCCGTTCGTTTTCACGCAAGGCCCGCTCAGCGCCACGCCCAACGGCAGGCAAGCAGCACGGCCTTCATCAAAGAGCATCAGATGGCGACGATCAATCAGCTGGTCCGCAAGCCGCGGCAGGCGCCTACTTTCAAGAGCACTTCTCCGGCGCTCGAGAATTGCCCGCAGCGCCGTGGCGTCTGCACCCGTGTCTACACCACCACCCCGAAGAAGCCGAACTCGGCGATGCGGAAGGTGGCCAAGGTGCGCCTGACCAATGGTTACGAGGTCATCTCGTACATCGGCGGCGAAGGCCACAACCTGCAGGAGCACTCGGTGGTGCTGATCCGTGGCGGTCGCGTCAAGGACCTGCCCGGCGTGCGTTACCACACCGTGCGCGGTGCGCTCGATGCCGCCGGCGTCGCCAAGCGTCGCCAGCGTCGCTCCAAGTACGGCGCCAAGCGCCCGAAGTCCTGAGGAATTTGATCCATGTCGCGTAAAGGTTCCGCCCCGCAGCGTTCCGTCCTGCCTGATCCCAAGCACGGCAGCGAGACGATCGCGCGCTTCATCAATATGGTCATGCTGAGCGGCAAGAAGTCGGTCGCCGAGAAGATCGTCTATGGCGCCATGGATGTGATCGGGGAGAAGAACCCGAACGTCCTGGAGCTGGTCGAGAAGGCGCTCAGCAACATTTCGCCGACGGTCGAGGTCAAGTCCCGTCGCGTCGGTGGCTCCACCTACCAGGTGCCGGTCGAGGTGCGCGCGTCGCGCCGCATGGCGCTGGCGATGCGCTGGTTGATCGAGTCGGCCCGCAAGCGTGGCGAGAACACCATGCCGCGCAAGCTTGCCGCCGAACTGATGGACGCTTCGGAAAGTCGTGGTGGCGCCGTCAAGAAGCGTGAAGAGACCCACCGCATGGCGGAGGCGAACAAGGCGTTCGCCCACTACCGCTGGTGATTCAAGCGTCCCGGTTGCACCAGTAGTCGGGATGTTCCGCAGCACCTCCGGTGCTGTCGCGACGGCGCGATCGCCGTCATGCGAACCGGAAGCCGCCGTCAGGCGGCGTCCGGCCATTTGCGGTTCGTAAAAAGACGAACCTCTACAACACGAACATAAAATACGAGAGGGTCCCGTGGCTCGCACCACTCCCATCGAGCGTTACCGCAACTTCGGCATCATGGCCCACATCGATGCCGGCAAGACCACCACGTCCGAACGCATCCTGTTCTACACCGGTGTCAGCCACAAGATCGGCGAAGTCCATGACGGCGCCGCGACGATGGACTGGATGGAGCAGGAGCAGGAGCGTGGCATCACGATCACGTCCGCGGCCACCACCGCGTTCTGGTCGGGCATGGACAAGTCGCTGCCGCAGCATCGCTTCAACATCATCGATACCCCCGGGCACGTCGACTTCACCATCGAGGTCGAGCGCTCCCTGCGCGTGCTCGACGGCGCGGTATTCGTGCTGTGCGCGGTCGGCGGCGTGCAGCCGCAGTCCGAGACCGTGTGGCGCCAGGCCAACAAGTACAAGGTGCCGCGCCTTGCGTTCGTCAACAAGATGGACCGCACCGGCGCCAACTTCGACAAGGTGGTCGAGCAGCTGAAGTCGCGCCTGGGTGCCTACCCGGTGCCGATGCAGGTTCCGGTCGGGGCCGAGGACGGCTTCGACGGCGTCATCGACCTGCTCAAGATGAAGCGCATCCATTGGGACACCGCGTCCCAGGGCACCGTGTTCGAGTACGGCGAGATCCCTGCCGAACTGCTCGACAAGGCCACCGAAGCGCGCGCGTTCATGGTCGAGGCCGCGGCCGAGACCAGCGAAGAGCTGATGGACAAGTACCTCAACGACGGCGAGCTGTCGGAGGCCGAGATCATCTCGGGCCTGCGCGCCGGCACGCTGGCGACCTCGATCATCCCGGTGTTCTGCGGTACCGCGTTCAAGAACAAGGGCGTGCAGGCCATGCTCGACGGCGTGATCCAGCTGCTGCCGTCGCCGTCGGATCGTCCGCCGGTGACCGGTATCGACGAGGATGAGAAGGAAGACACCCGCAAGGCGTCCGATTCCGAGCCTTTCTCTGCGCTCGCGTTCAAGATCATGACCGACCCGTACGTCGGCTCGCTGACCTTCTTCCGCGTCTATTCGGGCGTGCTCAATTCCGGCGACGCGGTGTTCAACCCGGTCAAGTCGAAGAAGGAGCGGGTGGGGCGCATCCTGCAGATGCATTCCAACAACCGCGAGGAAATCAAGGAAGTCCGCGCCGGCGACATCGCCGCGGCGGTCGGCCTGAAGGACGTGACCACCGGCGACACCCTGTGTGCGCAGGACCACATCATCACCCTCGAGCGGATGGTGTTCCCGGAGCCCGTCATCTCGATGGCGGTGGAGCCGAAGACCAAGTCCGACCAGGAGAAGATGGGTCTGGCGCTGGGTCGCCTGGCGCAGGAAGACCCGTCGTTCCGCGTGCGTACCGACGAGGAATCCGGCCAGACCATCATTTCGGGCATGGGCGAGTTGCACCTGGACATCCTGGTCGACCGCATGAAGCGCGAGTTCAACGTCGAAGCCAACGTCGGCAAGCCGCAGGTCGCCTACCGCGAGACCATCCGCAAGGCGGTCAAGGCCGAAGGCAAGTTCGTGCGCCAGTCCGGCGGCAAGGGCCAGTTCGGCCACGTCTGGCTCGAAATCGAGCCCAACGAGACCGGCGGCGGCTATGTGTTCGAGAACGCGATCGTCGGCGGCGTCGTGCCGAAGGAATACATCCCGGCGGTCGACAAGGGCATCCAGGAAGCGGTCGCCAACGGTCTGATGGCCGGCTACCCGATCGTCGACGTCAAGGTGAAGCTGGTCGACGGCTCGTACCACGAGGTCGACTCCTCCGAAATGGCGTTCAAGATCGCCGGCTCGATGGGCTTCAAGGAAGGTTTCCACAAGGCCAGTCCGGTCCTGCTGGAGCCGATCATGAAGGTCGAGATCGTCACCCCCGAGGAATACCTCGGTGACGTGATGGGTGACGTCAGCCGTCGCCGTGGCATCCTGCAGGGTCAGGACGACAGCCCGTCGGGCAAGATCATCAACGCGATGCTTCCGCTCGGCGAGATGTTCGGCTACGCGACGTCGCTGCGTTCGATGTCGCAGGGTCGCGCGACCTTCACGATGGAGTTCGACCACTACGCCGAGGCGCCGACCAACATCGCCGAGTCCGTGGTCAAGAAGAATTGATGCACCGGCCGGCGACCGCGGGTCGCCGGCCATTCCCACAAGACCAACAAACAAAGTTCAGAGGTAGATAGTCATGGCCAAGGGTAAGTTCGAGCGCACCAAGCCGCACGTGAACGTCGGCACGATCGGTCACGTCGACCACGGCAAGACCACGCTGACCGCAGCGCTGACCAAGGTGGGCGCGGAACGTTTCGGTGGCGAGTTCAAGGATTACTCGGCGATCGACGCGGCGCCGGAAGAGAAGGCGCGCGGGATCACGATCTCGACCGCGCACGTCGAGTACGAATCCGACAAGCGCCACTACGCGCACGTCGACTGCCCGGGCCACGCCGATTATGTGAAGAACATGATCACCGGTGCGGCGCAGATGGACGGTGCGATCCTGGTGTGCTCGGCCGCGGACGGCCCGATGCCGCAGACCCGCGAGCACATCCTGCTGTCGCGCCAGGTCGGCGTGCCGTACATCGTGGTCTACCTGAACAAGGCGGACATGGTCGACGACGCCGAGCTGCTCGAGCTGGTCGAGATGGAAGTGCGCGAGCTGCTGACCAAGTACGAGTTCCCGGGCGACGACACCCCGATCATCCACGGCTCGGCCCGCCTGGCGCTGGAAGGCGACCAGAGCGAGATCGGCGTGCCGTCGATCCTGAAGCTGGTGGACGCGCTGGACACCTTCATCCCGGAGCCGGAGCGTGACGTCGACAAGGCGTTCCTGATGCCGGTCGAGGACGTGTTCTCGATCTCGGGCCGTGGCACCGTGGTGACCGGCCGCATCGAGCGCGGCATCATCAAGGTCGGCGACGAAATCGAGATCGTCGGCATCCGCGACACCCAGAAGACGACCGTCACCGGCGTCGAGATGTTCCGCAAGCTGCTCGACCAGGGCCAGGCGGGCGACAACGCCGGCCTGCTGCTGCGCGGCACCAAGCGTGACGACGTCGAGCGTGGCCAGGTGCTGTGCAAGCCGGGCAGCATCAAGCCGCACACCGACTTCGAGGGTGAGGTCTACGTGCTGAGCAAGGACGAGGGCGGCCGCCACACGCCGTTCTTCAAGGGCTACCGCCCGCAGTTCTACTTCCGCACCACCGACATCACCGGCTCGTGCCAGTTGCCGGAAGGCGTGGAGATGGTGATGCCGGGCGACAACGTGAAGATGGTCGTCTCGCTGATCAACCCGGTGGCGATGGACGAGGGCCTGCGCTTCGCGATCCGCGAGGGCGGCCGCACCGTCGGCGCCGGCGTCGTCTCCAAGATCATCAAGTAAGCGCGTGTTCGGGGTGGTGTTGCACCCCGCGCTGAAAACCAGCTAGAATGCGCGACCACCATGGGCCCGGCGACTTCGCCGGGCCCATGAACCAGCGAAATGAGGGGCAGGAAGCACCTCGTATTCGCCAGACAGGGACATGTCGCATGGTGCCGTTTCGTTCCGGGCCCACCCGGTCACGACGGCGCCATGCGTTCGCAGGTTCCGTCTGGGCGGGCCGGGAAACCGGCCTGCCTTGATTTTTGAGGGGCCGGTAGCGCTTTGCGCGAGCCGGCATTTGCAGTCCATCGGGGTTCGGTGCACCCAGTCACCGGCCCGTCGCTCTTTAAACCAAGGAACACCGTCATGGCGGACCAAAAGATCCGGATTCGGCTGAAGGCGTACGATCATCGTCTGATCGACCGCTCGGCCAGCGAGATCGTCGAGACGGCGAAGCGGACCGGCGCACAAGTGCGCGGCCCGATTCCGCTGCCGACCAAGATCGAGCGTTACACCATCCTCGTATCCCCGCACGTCGACAAGGACGCGCGCGACCAGTACGAGACCCGCACGCACAAGCGCGTGCTCGACATCGTCGACCCCAACGACAAGACCGTGGACGCGCTGATGAAGCTCGAGCTCGCGGCGGGCGTCGACGTCCAGATCAAGCTGACCTGAGGCCACCAACATGACTGCGAAGAAATATTCGCTGGGCATCGTCGGTCGCAAGGCTGGCATGAGCCGCTTCTTCACTGAAGACGGCAAGTCCGTGCCGGTGACCCTCATCGAGGCGACGCCGAACCGGATCACCCAGATCAAGACCACCGACACCGACGGCTACAGCGCCGTGCAGGTCACGGTGGGCGTGCGCCGCGCGGCGCTGGTCAACAAGCCCGAAGCCGGCCACCTGGCCAAGGCCAAGGTCGACGCCGGCCGTGGCCTGTGGGAACTGCGCGTGGAAGCCGACAAGATCGGCGACTTCAATGTCGGCGGCGAGATCAAGGCCGACATCTTCGAAGTCGGCCAGATCGTCGACGTCCAGGGCATCACCAAGGGCAAGGGCTTCCAGGGCACGATCAAGCGCTGGAACTTCAAGATGGGCGACGCCACCCACGGTAACTCGCTGTCGCATCGCGCCCCCGGCTCGATCGGCCAGCGACAGACCCCGGGCCGCGTTTTCCCGGGCAAGAAGATGTCCGGCCACATGGGTTCGGTGCAGCAGAGCACCCAGGGCCTTGAAGTTGTCCGGGTCGACGCCGAGCGCGGCCTGATCGCGATCAAGGGCGCGGTGCCGGGCGCGCCGGGCGGCGACGTGATCGTGCGTCCGACGAGCAAGGGAGCATGACGATGGAACTTGCCATCAACAACAGCAAGAAGACGGTGTCGGTCTCCGACGAGATCTTCGGCCGCGAGTTCAGCGAGGACCTGGTCCACCAGGTGGTTGTTGCCTACCGCAACGCCGGTCGCGCCGGTACCAAGGCGCAGAAGACCCGTTCGGAAGTCGCCGGCACCACCAAGAAGTCGAAGAAGCAGAAGGGCGGCGGTGCGCGTCATGGCGCGCTGACGGCCCCGATCTTCATCGGCGGTGGCGTGACGTTCGCGGCCAAGCCGCGCAGCTTCGCGCAGAAGGTCAACCGCAAGATGTACCGCGCCGCGATCGCGTCGATCTTGTCCGAGCTCAACCGCCAGGGCCGCATCACGGTCGTGGAGTCGCTCGACCTGGATTCGCCGAAGACCTCGGGCATGGTCGCCAGGCTCAAGGAGCTCGAGGCCGGCCGCCGTCCGCTGCTGGTCACCGAGGACGCCACCGAGAACCTGTACCTCTCGGCGCGCAACCTGCCTTACGTGGAAGTCCGTGACGTCCAGGGCCTGGACCCGGTCGCGCTGGTTGGCGCCGACTCGGTCGTGGTGACTGCCGACGCGGTCAAGAAGATCGAGGAGTGGCTGGCATGAACGACGCCAAGCTCTACAACGTAATCCGTGCGCCGCGCGTGTCCGAGAAGACCGCGCGCCTGCAGGAAGTTTCCAACCAATATGTCTTCGAAGTGGCGACGACAGCGACCAAGGCCGACATCAAGGTCGCCGTGGAGAAGCTGTTCGACGTCAAGGTCGAGGCCGTCAATGTGGTCAACGTGAAGGGCAAGAGCAAGGCCTTCAAGTTCCGCATGGGCCGTCGCCCCGACTGGCGTAAGGCATACGTGAAGCTGGCCGACGGCCAGTCGATCGACGTGATGGCCAAGGCCTGAGGACTAGACCCATGGCATTGATGACTTTCAAACCCACCTCGCCCGGCCGTCGCTCGATGGTCCGTGTGGTGACGCCGGGCCTGCACAAGGGCGCGCCGCACGCTGCACTGGTCGAGAAGAAGAGCAAGACCGGTGGTCGCAACCACCACGGTCGGATCACCACCCGTCACATCGGCGGTGGCCACAAGCAGCACTACCGCATCATCGATTTCAAGCGCAACAAGGAAGGTATCCCGGCGCGCGTGGAGCGGATCGAATACGATCCCAACCGCACCGCCCATATCGCCCTGCTGTGCTACGTCGATGGCGAGCGTCGCTACATCATCGCGCCCAAGGGCCTGAAGGATGGCGACCAGGTGATCGCCGGCCGTGATGCCCCGATCCGCGTCGGCAACACTCTGCCGCTGACCAACATCCCGATGGGTTCCACCGTCCATTGCATCGAGATGAAGCCCGGCAAGGGCGCGCAGATCGCCCGTGCCGCCGGTGCCGGCGTGCAGCTGGTCGCCCGCGAACAGGGCTACGCCACGCTGCGCCTTCGCTCCGGCGAAATGCGCCGGGTGCCGGTCGAGTGCCGGGCCACCATCGGTGAAGTCGGCAACAACGAGCACAGCCTCGAGAAGCTCGGCAAGGCCGGTGCCAAGCGCTGGCGCGGCATCAAGCCGACCGTCCGCGGTGCGGCCATGAACCCGGTCGACCATCCGCACGGCGGTGGTGAGGCCAAGGCTGGCCAGGGCAACCCGCATCCGGTCACCCCGTGGGGCGTGCCGACCAAGGGTTACAAGACTCGCAAGAACAAGCGTACGCAGCAGTTCATCGTTCGCGATCGCAGGAGCTAATCGGCAATGGCACGTTCACTGAAAAAAGGCCCGTTCGTCGACCACCACCTGATCAAGAAGGTGGAGGCCGCGGCCAACAACAAACGCCCGATCAAGACCTGGTCGCGCCGCTCGATGGTGCTGCCGGAGATGGTGGGCTACACCATCGCCGTGCATAACGGTCGCAACCACATCCCGGTGCTGGTCAACGAGAACATGGTTGGCCACAAGCTCGGCGAGTTCGCCCTGACCCGTACCTTCAAGGGTCACGTGGCCGACAAGAAGAGCCGATAAGGAGATGACCACTATGTCTTCAAATGACAATGGCGCCAGGGCTGTCCTGCGCAGCGCTCGCATCTCCGCCCAAAAGGCTCGCCTGGTCGCCGACCAGGTGCGCGGCCTGTCGGCCGAACGCGCGGTCAACCTGCTGAAGTTCTCGGACAAGAAGGCTGCCTCGATGATCCGCAAGGTCGTCGAGTCCGCCATCGCCAACGCCGAGAACAACCAGGGTGCCGACATCGACGAGCTCAAGGTCACGACCATCATGGTCGACGAGGGTCCGACGCTGAAGCGTTTCATGGCGCGTGCGAAGGGACGCGGTACCCGCATCCTCAAGCGCACCAGCCACATCACCGTCGTCGTCGGCGAGGGGAAGTAACTCATGGGTCATAAAGTTCATCCGACCGGTATCCGCCTTGGTATCTCCAAGGACTGGAACTCCAAGTGGTTCGCCGGCAAGAAGCAGTATGCCGAGTACCTGATCGCCGACCTCAAGGTCCGCGAGATGCTGCGCAAGAAGCTTGCCCAGGCGGGTATCTCGCGCATCTTCATCGAGCGTCCGGCCAACAATGCGCGCGTCACGATCCACACCGCCCGTCCGGGCGTGGTGATCGGCAAGCGGGGCGAGGACATCGACAAGCTGCGCAAGGAAGTCAGCGACATGATGGGCGTCCCGGCGCACATCAACGTGACCGAAGTGCGCAAGCCCGAGCTCGATGCGCAGCTGGTCGCCGAATCGATCGCGCAGCAGCTCGAGCGTCGCATCATGTTCCGCCGTGCGATGAAGCGCGCGGTCGGCAACGCGATGCGCCTCGGCGCCCTGGGCATCAAGGTCAACGTCGGTGGCCGCCTCAACGGTGCGGAAATCGCCCGTTCGGAGTGGTACCGCGAAGGCCGCGTGCCGCTGCACACCCTGCGCGCCGACATCGACTACGGCTTCGCCGAAGCCAAGACGACGTACGGCATCATCGGCATCAAGGTCTGGGTCTACAAGGGCGAGATCTTCGATTTCTCCCAGGTCGGCCAGGAAAAGCCGGACGACAGCCCGCGCAGCGATCGTGGCGACCGCCGCGACCGTGCGCCCCGTCCGCCGCGCGAACAGAGGTAACGGATCATGTTGCAACCAAAGCGAACGAAGTACCGGAAGGTACACAAGGGCCGCAACGATGGCCTGGCCTGGAGCGGCAACGCCGTCAGCTTCGGCGAGTACGGCCTGAAGTCGACCGCGCACGGCCAGATCACCGCGCGCCAGATCGAGGCCGCGCGCCGTTCCATCAGCCGCTACGTCAAGCGTGGCGGCAAGATGTGGATCCGCGTGTTCCCCGACAAGCCGATCACCAAGAAGCCGATCGAGGTCCGCATGGGCTCCGGCAAGGGCAACGTCGAGTACTGGGTCGCGCAGATCCAGCCCGGTCGCATGATCTACGAGATCGAGGGCGTGGCGGAGGACGTGGCGCGTGAAGCGTTCCGCCTGGCCGCGGCCAAGCTCTCGGTGACCACCACTTTCGTGACCCGGACGGTGCGCTGATGGAACTCAAGCAACTGCGTGAAAAGTCGGCCGACGAGCTCCAGGCCCACCTGACCGACCTGCACAAGGAGAGCTTCGCCCTCCGCATGCAGGCGGCCACCGGCCAGCTCGCCAAGACCCATGAAACCCGCCGGGTTCGCCGCGAGATCGCTCGCGTCAACACCCTGCTGGGTCAGAAGAAGTAAGGACCTGTCATGACCGACAACAATACAGAGAAGGCAGTACGCACGGTCGAAGGCCGGGTCGTCAGCAACAAGATGGACAAGACCGTCACGGTGCTCGTCGAGCGCCAGGTCAAGCACGCGTTGTACGGCAAGTACATCCGTCGCTCGTCCAAGCTGCATGCACACGACGCCGACAATACGTGCAACGAGGGCGACGTGGTCCGGGTTACCGAGATCGCGCCGATGTCCAAGACCAAGAACTGGCGCGTGGTCGAGATCGTCTCGCGCGCGGCCGAATAACGGGGAGGCTGAACCATGATCCAGATGCAAAGCTACCTCGGCGTGGCCGACAACTCCGGTGCAAAAGAAGTGATGTGCATCAAGGTGCTGGGCGGTTCCAAGCGCCGTTACGCCGGTATCGGCGACATCATCAAGGTCACCGTGAAGGACGCGATCCCGCGCGGCAAGGTCAAGAAGGGCGACGTCTATGACGCCGTCGTGGTCCGCACCCGCAAGGGCGTCCGTCGCCCGGACGGCTCGCTGATCCGCTTCGACGGCAACGCCGCCGTGCTCCTGAACAACAAGCAGGAACCGATCGGCACGCGCATCTTCGGGCCTGTGACCCGCGAACTGCGTTCCGAGAAGTTCATGAAGATCGTCTCGCTCGCACCTGAAGTGCTCTGAGCGGAGGAAGAAGACATGAACCGTATCAAAAAGGGTGACCAGGTAATCGTCACCGCCGGCAAGGACAAGGGCAAGAAGGGTGATGTGGTGCGCGTGGCCGGCGACAAGGTCGTCGTGTCCAACATCAACATCATCAAGCGCCACACCAAGCCGAACCCGCAGGCGGGCCAGCCGGGCGGCGTGATCGAGCGCGAGGCGCCGATCCACATTTCCAACGTGATGTTGTTCAACCCGGCCTCGGGCAAGGGTGAGCGCGTTGGTGTCAAGGTGCTGGAGGATGGACGCAAACTGCGTGTGTTCCGCTCCAGCGGTGAGGCGGTCGACGCCTGAGGAATGCTGAAATGACCACCAGGCTTGAAAAGTTCTACAAAGAAGAAGTCGTCCCCGCGCTGACCGAGAAATTCGGCTACAAGAATCCGATGGAAGTGCCGCGCGTCACCAAGATCACCCTGAACATGGGTGTGGGTGAGGCCGCCACCAACAAGAAGATCCTGGAGAACGCGGTCGCCGACATGGCGAAGATCTCCGGCCAGAAGCCGATCGTGACCAAGAGCCGCGTGTCCGTGGCCTCGTTCAAGATCCGCGACGGTTGGCCGATCGGCTGCAAGGTGACCCTGCGTCGCGCCAAGATGTTCGAGTTCCTCGATCGTCTGGTCAACGTCTCGCTGCCGCGCGTCCGCGATTTCCGCGGCGTCTCGGGCAAGTCGTTCGATGGCCGTGGCAACTTCAACATGGGCGTCAAGGAACAGATCATCTTCCCGGAAATCGATTACGACCAGGTCGACGCCCTGCGCGGCATGGACATCGCGATCACCACGACCGCGAAGACCGACGCCGAAGCGCGCGCCCTGTTGGAAGCGTTCCGCTTCCCCTTCCGCAACTAATTTCGAGGATCCACAGATGGCAAAGACCTCCATGGTCAACCGCGACATCAAGCGGGCCAAGCTGGCCGCGAAGTATGCGGTCAAGCGCGAAGAGCTGAAGAAGATCATCTCCAGCCCGACCGCGTCGTACGAAGAGAAGGAAGAGGCGGTGGTCAAGCTGCAGAAGCTGCCGCGCGATTCCTCGCCGAGCCGCCAGCGCAACCGCTGCGCCCTGACTGGCCGTTCGCGTGGCGTCTACGCGAAGTTCGGCCTGGGCCGCAACAAGCTGCGCGAAGCCACCATGCGTGGCGACGTGCCGGGCCTGCGCAAGGCCAGCTGGTAAGTACCGGCCCCGGGACTGGCGTTGGCCGGCAAGTCTGCTAGACTAACCGGCTCGCCAAACAAAAGCGCAACGGCGGTCCGTCCGTGGCGTCACAACTGAAATTCGCAATCGCGCGGATATCGGTGCACTCATCAGGTAATTACACATGAGCATGACTGATCCCATCGCCGACATGTTCGTCCGCATTCGCAATGCGGCCGCGGTCGGCAAGCCCACGGTGAAGATGCCGTCCTCCAAGATCAAGGTGGCCATCGCCAAGGTCCTGCAGGACGAGGGCTACATCCTCGGTTCCAGCGTCACCGATATCGGCGGCGGCAAGAACGAGCTGCAGATCGAGCTGAAGTACTACGAAGGCAAGCCGGTGATCGAGCAGCTGAAGCGCTTCTCGCGTTCGGGCCTGCGCCAGTATCGCGGCAAGGACGACCTGCCGAAGGTCCTGGGTGGCCTCGGCGTTTCGATCATTTCCACCTCCAAAGGCATCATGACCGATGCGCAGGCGCGCCAGCAGGGCGTCGGCGGTGAAGTCCTGTGCTTCGTGGCCTAAGGGAGTAACGACCATGTCCCGAGTTGCCAAGAAGCCGATCGCCCTTGCCAAGGGTGTCGAACTGAACGTCCAGGCCGAGAACGTCACCGTCAAGGGGCCGAAGGGCACCCTGTCGATCGCCAAGCCGGCCGACATCGAAATCAAGGTCGAGGACGGCCACGCCGTGCTGTCGACCCAGGATCCGGATCGCATTCCGCTGACCGGTACCCTGCGCGCGATCGTCGCCAACATGGTGCACGGCGTGTCCGAAGGTTTCGAGCGCAAGCTCGAGCTGGTCGGCGTCGGTTACCGCGCCGCGATGCAGGGCAAGGACCTGAACCTGTCGCTGGGCTTTTCCCATCCGGTGCTGTTCAAGGTTCCGGAAGGAATCACCGTTTCCACCCCGACCCAGACCGAAGTCGTGGTCCAGGGCTCCGACAAGCAGCGCGTCGGTGAAGTGGCGGCCAAGATTCGCGGCTTCCGTCCGCCCGAGCCGTACAAGGGCAAGGGTGTGAAGTACGCCGGCGAGACCATCATTCGCAAGGAAGCCAAGAAGGCCTAACCGGGCTTTCAGCTTTCGAGGACCAGACAATGAACAAGAACATCGCCCGCCTGCGTCGCGCCAAGTCGACCCGTTCGCACATCCGCAAGCTCGGCGTGCCGCGCCTGTCGGTGCTGCGCACCGGCCAGCACCTGTACGCCCAGGTCTTCACCGCGGACGGTTCGCAGGTCCTGGCTGCCGCCTCGACCGTGCAGGCCGACGTCAAGGAAGGCCTGAAGAACGGCAAGAACGCCGACGCCGCCGTCAAGGTCGGCAAGGCGATCGCCGAGAAGGCCAAGGCCGCCGGTATCGAAAAGGTCGCCTTCGACCGTTCGGGTTACCGCTACCACGGTCGCATCAAGGCGCTGGCCGACGCCGCCCGCGAGGGTGGCCTGCAGTTCTAGGCTTTTTGTTCCAGCCGCCGGCGCGGTTTCGCGCCGGGCGCGGCCAGGATTCTTCCCTGCCCGCGAGACACCCGCGGTACTCCACAACCATAAGCGGCCAAGCCGCAACATCACTCAATTCCAGGAACGATAAAGATGGCTAACGAACGTGATTCGCGGGGGCGTGGCAACCGCGACGAGATCGACGACGGCATGATCGAAAAGCTGATCACGGTCAACCGTGTCAGCAAGACCGTCAAGGGCGGTCGCCAGTTCACCTTTACCGCACTGACGGTGGTGGGTGACGGCGCCGGCAAGGTCGGCTTCGGTTACGGCAAGGCGCGCGAAGTGCCGGTCGCGATCCAGAAGTCGATGGAGTATGCCCGCAAGAGCATGCAGACCGTCGACCTCAACAACGGCACCCTATGGCACTCGGTCAAGTCCGGCCACGGCGCGGCGCGCGTCTACATGCAGCCGGCGTCCGAGGGTACCGGCGTGATCGCCGGTGGCGCGATGCGCGCCGTGCTCGAGGCGGTCGGGGTCAAGGACGTGCTGGCCAAGGCCATCGGTTCGCGCAACCCGATCAACCTGGTCCGCGCGACCCTGCGCGGCCTGTCGGAAATGCATTCGCCGGCCCGCATCGCGGCCAAGCGCGGCAAGAAGGTCGAGGATCTGAACCATGGCTAAGTCCAACGAGAACAAGGGCGGCACCGTCAAGGTGCGCCTGGTCAAGGGCCTGCGTGGCAGCCAGGGCCGCCACCGCCTGTCGGTCAAGGCGCTCGGGCTGAACAAGCTCAACGACGTGCGCGAACTGAAGGACAGCCCCCAGGTTCGCGGCCTGATCAACACGGTCCACTACCTGGTCCGGGTCGAGGAGTAATCACATGCATCTCAACACTCTCAAGCCCGCAGAGGGCGCCCGCGAAGACCGCAAGCGCGTCGGTCGCGGTATCGGTTCGGGCCTGGGCAAGACCTGCGGCCGCGGCCACAAGGGTTCGTTCGCGCGTTCGGGCAAGGGCAAGATCCGCGCCGGCTTCGAAGGCGGCCAGATGCCGATGCACATCCGCCTGCCGAAGGTCGGGTTCCGCAGCAAGCTGAAGGACGACACCGCTGAAGTGCTGCTGTACCAGCTGGACAAGCTCGAGGCCGGCGAGATCGATTTCGCCGCGCTGCGCGCCGCCAAGCTGGTGCCGGCCAAGGCCAAGCGGGCCAAGCTGGTTGCCAAGGGCGAGCTGACCAAGAAGTTCGTGCTCAAGGGCGTGCTTGCCACGGCCGGTGCCAAGGCCGCGGTCGAAGCCGCCGGCGGCAAGGTCGAGGAGTAAGCCACGCATGGCGCGCAGCGGTAACGCTATGGCCGGCATGGGCGGCGGGCTCGGGAAGTTCACCGAGCTCCGCCAGCGCCTGTTGTTCGTGATCGGCGCACTGATCGTGTACCGCATCGGTTGCTACATCCCGGTGCCGGGGGTCAATCCCGAAGCCATGCTGCGGCTGATGGAAACGCAGGAGGGCACCATCGTAGACATGTTCAACATGTTCTCCGGTGGCGCGCTGGAGCGTTTCAGCCTGCTCGCGTTGAACGTGATGCCGTACATCTCGTCGTCCATCATCATGCAGTTGATGGTGCAGATCCTGCCCAGCCTGAAGGCCATCCAGAAGGAAGGCGAGTCGGGCCGGCGCAAGATCAACCAGTGGTCGCGCCTGGGTGCGATCCCATTGGCGGTGTTCCAGTCCTGGGGCATTGCGACGGCGCTTCAGGCCGGCGGCGCCAGCCAGGGCATCCCGGTGGTGTACAGCCCCGGCATGGGCTTCGTGCTAACCGCGGTGATTTCACTGACTGCCGGCACCATGTTCCTGATGTGGCTGGGCGAGCAGGTGACCGAGCGCGGCGTCGGCAACGGCGTGTCGCTGATCATCTTCGCCGGCATCGTGGCGGGCCTGCCGTCGGCGGTGTTCGGCATGTTCGAGCAGGTCCGCAACGGCGAAATGGGCACGCTGACCGCGTTGGCGGTTGCCGCGATCGTGTTCGCATGCACCTATTTCGTGGTGTTCGTCGAGAGCGGGCAGCGACGGATCACGGTGAACTACGCACGACGCCAGGGTGGCCGCAGCGCGTACATGAACCAGTCTTCGTTCCTGCCGCTGAAGCTCAACATGTCGGGCGTCATCCCGCCGATCTTCGCGTCCAGCATCGTGATGTTCCCGGCGACCGCCGCGACCTGGTTCAGCCAGGGCGACTCGACATCGTTCATGCTCAGGGTCAGCCAGTGGCTCAACCCGGGCGAACCGCTGCACATGCTGCTGTATGGCGGGATGATCGCCGGTTTCGCGTTCTTCTATACGGCGCTGGTGTTCAATTCGCAGGAAACCGCGGACAACCTGAAGAAGTCGGGCGCGCTGATCCCGGGTATCCGCCCGGGCAAGGCGACCGCCGACTACGTTGATGGCGTGCTGACCCGGCTGACCGCCGCCGGCGCGGCGTACCTGGTGCTGGTCTGCCTGTTGCCCGAGGTGATGCGCAGCCAGATGGGCATTTCGTTCTACTTCGGCGGTACCTCGTTGCTGATCGTGGTCGTGGTGGTGATGGATTTCATTTCGCAGATCCAGGCGCACCTGATGTCGCACCAGTACGAAAGCCTGTTGAAGAAGTCCAACCTGAAGGGATCCCGCGGCGGCCTGGCCGGGCGCTGAGGATCGGAAACACAGTTTTTATGGAATCCCGGGCTCAGCTCCCGGGTTCCAGCAGGGCGACTCGGGCGGCGGTCTCGCGCACGGGTGGGTTCGGACCGATCCGCGCGCCAGAGTAGCGCGCGGTGTCGGGGAGGGCGGCTTGACACCGCCCATCCCGGCAGTCCGGATCCGTCGCCGGAGCATGGGCACACTCCCCATGCCGTGGCACGGCTGCGCCCAGGCGCGGCCATGCTTCCTTGTAACCCGAGACTTTGATATCATTTCTGATTCACTCGCTTGAGTGTTCACGTACGCCGGGTTGTCAGGGCCCGGATGCCAAACCAGTTGGAGATCGCGTTATGGCGCGTATTGCGGGCGTCAATCTGCCTGCCCAGAAGCACGTCTGGGTTGGGCTCCAGAGTATCTACGGCATCGGCCGTACCCGTTCGAAGAAGGTGTGCGACTCGGCCGGCGTGAATTCGTCGACCAAGATCCGCGACCTGTCCGAGCCCGAAGTCGAGCGCATCCGCGCCGAGATCGGCAAGTTCGTGGTCGAGGGCGACCTCCGCCGCGAGATCGGCATGTCGATCAAGCGCCTGATGGACCTGGGTTGCTATCGCGGCCTGCGTCACCGTCGCGGCCTGCCGCTGCGTGGCCAGCGCACCAAGACCAACGCACGCACCCGCAAGGGTCCGCGCCGGGCCATCAGGAAGTAAGGGGTAGATCATGGCCAAGCCAGCACAAGCCAAGACGAAGAAGAAGATCAAGCGGGTCGTCACCGACGGCATCGCCCACGTCCACGCTTCGTTCAACAACACCATCATCACGATCACCGACCGCCAGGGCAACGCGCTGTCGTGGGCGACTTCGGGCGGCGCGGGTTTCCGCGGTTCGCGCAAGTCGACCCCGTTCGCCGCCCAGGTGGCCGCCGAGAAGGCCGGCCGCGCTGCGCTCGACTACGGCGTCAAGTCGCTGGAAGTGCGCATCAAGGGCCCGGGTCCGGGTCGGGAGTCCGCCGTTCGTTCGCTGAACAACGTCGGCTACAAGATCATCAACATCATCGACGTGACGCCCATCCCGCACAACGGGTGCCGTCCGCCGAAAAAGCGTCGCGTCTGAGGAGCTGAAGAAAAATGGCTCGTTATATTGGTCCCAAATGCAAGCTCTCCCGTCGCGAAGGCGTCGATCTCGGCCTGAAGTCGCCGGCCCGTGCGCTTGATTCGAAGTGCAAGCTCGATCAGAAGCCCGGCCAGCACGGTGCGACCCTGCGTCGCGGCAAGCTGTCCGACTACGCCAACCAGCTGCGCGAAAAGCAGAAGGTCAAGCGTATCTACGGCCTGCTGGAGCGTCAGTTCCGCAATTACTACAAGAAGGCTGCTGCCAAGCGCGGCAACACCGGTGAAATCCTGCTGCAGCTCCTCGAGACCCGACTGGACAACGTCGTGTACCGCATGGGCTTCGCGGTGACCCGTCCGGCGGCCCGTCAGCTGGTCTCGCACCGGGGCGTCACGGTCAACGGCAAGTCCGTCAACCTGCCGTCGTACCAGGTCAAGGCGGGCGACGCGGTGGCGCTGTCCGAGCGTGCGCAGAAGCAGTTGCGCGTGCAGGAATCGCTGACCGTCGCGCAGCAGATGGACCTGTCGCCGTCCTGGGTCGAGGTCGACAGCAAGAAGTTCGCGGGCGTGTTCAAGGCGGTTCCGGATCGTACCGATCTGCCTGCCGACATCAACGAAGCGCTGATCATCGAGCTGTTCTCGAAGTAATCCATCTGTTCTTGAGCCCGCGGCCCCCCGGCCGTCGGCTCGCAGGAGACTCCACAACATGACGGTTACCGCCAATCAGGTACTGCGTCCCCGCGGTCCCCAGATCGAACGCCTCACGGGCAACCGCGCCAAGGTCGTGATCGAGCCGCTTGAACGCGGTTACGGCCACACCCTGGGCAACGCGTTGCGCCGCGTGCTGCTGTCGTCGATCCCGGGCTTCGCGATCACCGAAGTCGAGATCGACGGCGTGCTCCACGAGTACACCACCGTTGAAGGCCTGCAGGAGGACGTGCTCGAAGTCCTGCTCAACCTCAAGGACGTCGCGATCCGGATGAACACCGGCGAGTCGGCGACGCTGTCGCTGAGCAAGCAGGGCCCGGGCATCGTGACCGCGGCCGACATCAAGGTCGACCACAACGTCGAGATCCTCAACACCGAGCACGTGATCGCCCACCTGACCAAGGACATGGCGATCAACATGCGGTTGAAGATCGAGCGCGGCTACGGCTACCAGCCCGCCGCCGCCCGTCGCCGCCCGGACGAGGAGACCCGCACCATCGGTCGCCTGATGCTGGATGCGAGCTTCAGCCCGGTCCGCCGCGTCGCGTATGCGGTCGAGGCCGCCCGCGTCGAGCAGCGCACCGACCTGGACAAGCTGGTCATCGACATCGAGACCAACGGCACGATCGACGCCGAGGAAGCCGTGCGCACCGCCGCCGACATCCTCAGCGACCAGCTGTCGGTGTTCGGCGACTTCACCCACCGCGACCGCGGTGCGGCGAAGCCGGCGAGCAGCGGCGTCGACCCGATCCTGCTGCGTCCGATCGACGACCTCGAACTGACCGTGCGTTCGGCCAACTGCCTCAAGGCCGAGAGCATCTACTATGTCGGCGACCTGATCCAGAAGACCGAAGTCGAACTGCTCAAGACGCCGAACCTTGGCAAGAAGTCGCTCACCGAGATCAAGGAAGTGCTCGCCCAGCGCGGCCTTTCGCTCGGCATGAAGCTTGAAAACTGGCCGCCTGCAGGCATCGCCTCGCACGGCATGATGGGCTGAGCAGCGCTTGCCGCTGCGTTATAGAACCTAGGAAACACGACCATGCGCCACCAGAAATCCGGACGCAAATTCAGCCGTACCAGTGCCCATCGCGATGCGATGTTCACCAACATGGCCGCGTCCCTCATCAAGCACGGACTCATCCGTACGACCCTACCGAAGGCCAAGGAGCTGCGTCGCGTCGCCGAGCCGCTCATCACGATGGCCAAGAAGGATGGCGTTGCCAACCGTCGTCTCGCCTTCTCGCGCCTGCGCGACAAGGAAGCGGTCGGCACGCTGTTCGTCGAACTCGGCCCGCGTTACAGCGAGCGTCCGGGCGGCTACCTGCGCATCCTCAAGTGCGGTTTCCGCGCTGGCGACAATGCGCCGATGGCGTACGTCGAGCTGGTCGACCGCCCGCAGGCGGCGGCGGAATAACCGGCTGTTCGGTTCGGCCGGTGCATGCCGGTCGAACATGTTTCCCTGTCGCGATGCATGTCGTGACAACGGGATTGCAGTGATATGAAAGCCCCGGCCTCGCGCCGGGGCTTTCGCGTGTGTGACGAGGGCTGGCCGCACAAGTGCCGAATGCGTCTTTCCAGCGACCCCGCAACCTCGTATCGTGTCGGCCCATGAATCCCGATACCTTCCGCGTCTCCTTTCGCAGCCGCTTCCTGCTCGGCTTCCTCGCCTGTGCCGGCCTGATCGCGTACGCGCTCTATACCCAGTTCCACGATGGCCTGATGCCGTGCCCGCTGTGCATCTTCCAGCGCGTTGCGTTCGCCGCGCTCGGGCTCGTGTTCCTGGTCGGCGGGTTGCATGCACCGCGGGGCGTGGGCGGGCGCCGGGTCTACGGGATCCTGGCCATGCTCACATCGGTGGCGGGAATCGCGGTGGCCGGCAACCACGTACGGTTGCAGCACCTGCCACCGGACCAGGTTCCATCCTGCGGGCCGGGTCTCGACTACATGCTCGACGCGATGCCGATCGGCGGCGTGATCCGCACGGTAATGACCGGGTCGGGTGAATGCGCGAACGTCGACTGGGCCTTCCTTGGGCTGTCGATGCCGATGTGGAGCCTGGTCTGGTTCATCGTGCTCGCCGGCTGGGCGGCCTACGCGGCATTCCGGCGAGGCTGACGGAGGGCGGCGCCGCACCGGCGCGATCCGTTCGTTGCCGACGTAACCGTTGCAGCGTCGACGCGCTCGGCGGATGATGGTTTGCTGCTTCGCAACAACCCAAAGCTATGCCCAACCCAGACCGCAACCTGCATCCCGTCAACCTGCCGACCGGCTGGGACACCCGTTCCTGGCGCGCGCGCACGGCGATGCAGTTGCCGCGCTATTCGGACCCCAATGAGCTCGAAGGCGTGCTCGCCGAGTTGCGCGGACTGCCGCCGCTGGTGACATCGTGGGAGATCCTCGCCCTCAAGCAGCAGATCGCCGACGCGCAGGAAGGCAAGCGCTTCCTGCTGCAGGGTGGTGACTGCGCCGAGACATTCGACGCCTGTTCGTCGGACGTGATCTCCAACCGGCTCAAGGTGCTGCTGCAGATGAGCCTGGTGCTGGTGCACGGGCTGCGCAAGCCGGTCATCCGGGTCGGTCGGTTCGCCGGCCAGTACGCCAAGCCGCGCTCGGCCGACACCGAGACGGTCGACGGCGTCACCTTGCCGACGTATCGCGGCGATATGGTCAATGCACCTGGCTTCAGCGCCGAGGCGCGACGCGCCGATCCGCGTCGGATGGTCAAGGCGCATGCGCGCTCGGCGATGACGATGAACTTCGTCCGCGCGTTGATCGACGGCGGCTTTGCCGACCTGCACCACCCGGAGTACTGGAACCTGAGCTGGGTCGGCCATTCGCCGCTGGCCGACGAGTACCGGCGCATGGTCACCGCCATCGGCGATGCGGTGCGCTTCATGGAGACGTTGTCGGGGCAGGAGGTGCACAACCTCAACCGGGTCGACTTCTACACCTCGCACGAGGCGCTTCTGCTGCCGTACGAGGAATCGTTGACCCGCGAGGTTCCGCGCCATTGGGGCTGGTTCAACCTCAGCACCCATTACCCGTGGATCGGCATGCGCACCGCCGCGGCCGACGGCGCCCACGTGGAGTACTTCCGCGGCATCCGCAATCCGATCGCGATCAAGGTCGGGCCGACGGTAACGCCTGACCAGCTGTTGCGGCTGACCGACATCCTCAATCCGGACGACGAACCGGGCCGGCTGACCTTCATCCACCGTATGGGCGCCGGCCACATCGCCGACAAGCTGCCGCCGTTGCTGGAGGCGACGCGCGGTGACGGTCGCAAGGTGCTGTGGGTATGCGACCCCATGCATGGCAACACCGAGGCCACGGCCAACGGTTACAAGACCCGTCGATTCGCCAACATCGGCAGCGAGCTGGAACAGGCGTTCGACCTGCATGCCGCGGCGGGCACCCGTCTCGGCGGCGTGCATCTGGAGTTGACCGGCGAGGATGTCACCGAATGTCTCGGCGGCGCCCGCAAGCTGACCGAGACCGACCTCGAGCGCGCGTACCACTCGACCGTCGACCCCCGCCTGAACTACGAGCAGGCGCTGGAGGTGGCGATGCTGATCGTGCGCAAGCAATCGAACATCGGCGGGCCTGCCGGCACCGACTGAAGGCGCCGTGCTAGCCTCGGCGCCCAGTCGATGGCAGGGCAGGCATACCGATGTCGATCTTTTTTCGCATTGTCGCGGGCGGGATGCTGCTGACACTTGCCGCAGGCGTCTGGACGCAGGCCGGGCACTCCCCGCAGGTCAGCCTGGTCTCCCAGGACAGCGGCGTCGACGTCCGCCTGCGTGGAATTTCCGCAGTCAGCGACAAGGTCGCCTGGGCCAGCGGTGGCGAGGGTACGGTGCTACGGACCGTCGACGGCGGCCAGCATTGGCAGGCCATCAGGGTGCCCGGCGCGGCCGGCCTCGACTTCCGTGACATCGAAGGCGTCGATGCAGACCACGCGGTGGTGCTGAGCATCGGTCCCGGCGAGGCGTCGCGTGTCTACCGCACCGGCGACGGTGGCCGGAGCTGGCAACTGGCTTTCCAGAATCGCGATCCCGATGCGTTCCTGGACTGCATGGCATTCGAAGGGGCGCATGGGGTGATCCTCGGCGACCCCGTGGCTGGCCGTTTCCAGGTCCTCGAAACCCATGACGGCGGCGAACACTGGACGTTGCGTGGCGACAGCCCGGAAAGCGCCAGCGGCGAGGCGGCGTTCGCGGCCAGTGGCACTTGCATTGCACTGAGCGGCGGCAACATCGTATTCGTCACCGGTGGCGCCAAAGCGAGGGCGCACTACCTGATCGATGTCGAAGGCGGCGAACCTCCGCGCTGGCAGGCGACACCCGCCGCGGACACGCCGCAGTTGCCATCGGCTGGCTACTTTTCGGTGACTACCGCGCTGCAAGGGTTCATTGCGGTTGGTGGCGACTACGAGCAGCCCGATACCGACGGGCTGCTGGCGACATGGCCAATGCAGCGTGCGTCCGGATCCTCCGCCACGCTCGGATACAGCGCACAACCGGGCCCCGCCGGCTATCGTTCGGGCATCGCCTGCACGGGCGGCGCAGCCAACTGCATCGCGACCGGGCCTTCGGGCACCGACTGGTGGAATGGCGAAGCCTGGACGGCGCTGTCGTCGCTGGGTTTCGACGCGGTCGCCATTGTCGGCGACACGGGATGGGCCAGCGGAGAGGGCGGCCGGATCGCCCGAATCAAGCTCGGTGCAGCCGACGTCTTGACGGTGGACGCGGCACCCGAAGAC
The DNA here is from genome assembly GCF_052547215.1 of Lysobacter sp. F6437. Lineage (NCBI taxonomy): Bacteria > Pseudomonadati > Pseudomonadota > Gammaproteobacteria > Lysobacterales > Lysobacteraceae > Lysobacter > Lysobacter sp. F6437. The sequence continues at coordinate 1,199,793 of NZ_JBQWRB010000001.1, read as the reverse complement.
AGCGGCGACTGATCAGTCGCTGCTGGCCCACGGCGAAAGGGTCGGCAGAAACCGGGGTGGAGTGCGTGCCTGCGTCGCCTGTTCCAGCGCGTAGGCCAACCCGATCAGTTCCGCCTCGCTCCATTCGGGTCCCATCAGGATTGCACCGACCGGCAAGCCGTGGACGTTGCCGATCGGCACCGTCACGCTGGGATAGCCGGCCACCGCGGCCGCGCCATAGCCGGCGCCGCCGAAGTGGTCGCCGTTGACCAGGTCCGTTACCCACGCCGGGCCGGTGGCGGGTGCGATCAGTGCATCGAGGTCGTCGTGTTCCAGTGCCGCATCGATGCCTTCCGGTCCGGCTAGCCGCTTCGCCTTGCTCGCCGCCTCCAGGTAGTCGGCTTCGTCGAGTGATCCCTTTTCCTGCGCCTGCAACAGGATCTCCTGCCCGAACCACGGCATCTCGCGGTCGGCATTGGCTTTGTTGAACTCGATCAGTTCCGCCAGTGAGCCGACCGCCGCTCCACTGTCGCGCAGGTAGCGGTTGAGTCCATCCTTGAACTCGTACAACAACACGGAGTATTCGGCGTCGCCCCAGTTGCCCGCGGTCGGGATCTTGCTGTCGACCACGGTCGCGCCGGCGGCCGTCATCGCCGCGATCGCACGTTCCATCGCAGCGTCCAGTTCCGGGTTCCTGCCCATCGCGTCGCGCAACACGCCGATCCGGGCGCCGTCGAGCGAGGCCGGGTCCAGGGCCTCGGTGTAGTCCGCCAGCCGGTGTGGGGCCGCGGCTTCGGTGGCGGGGTCGGCCGGGTTGCTCGCACTGGCCATCACGCCCAGCAGCAGTGCGGCGTCGGCAACGCTGCGGGCCATCGGCCCCGCGGTATCCTGCGATTGCGCGATCGGGATGATGCCGCTACGGCCGACCAGGCCAACCGTCGGCTTGATCCCGACCAGTCCGGTCATCGCCGCCGGACAGATCACGCTGCCGTCGGTCTCGGTACCGACGCCAGCCGCCGCCAGGCTGGCTGCGATCGCCGCGCCGGTGCCGCTGCTGGAACCGCAGGGGCTGCGGTCGAGCACATACGGATTGCGGGTCTGGCCACCGCGCGCGCTCCAGCCCGAACTCGAGCGGGTCGAGCGGAAGTTGGCCCATTCGCTGAGGTTGGTCTTGCCGAGGATCACCGCGCCGGCCTCGCGCAGCGCACGCACCAGCGGTGCATCGGTCTTCGGTCGATGTCCGGCCAATGCCAGTGAACCGGCCGAATTCACCATCGGGGTCGCATCGATGTTGTCCTTGAGCAGCACCGGGATGCCATGCAACGGCCCGCGCACACGGCCGGCACGGCGTTCCGCATCCAGCGTGGCGGCTTCATCGAGGGCGTCCGGGTTCGTCTCGATCACCGCATTGAGTGTCGGGCCTGCATCGTCGATCGCGGCAATGCGGTCGAGATAGGCTTGGGTCAATGCATGGCTGGTGAGTCCGCCGTCGGCCATCCGTGCCTGCAACGTGGCGATGTCGAGTTCGGCAACTTCGGGCGGAGTGGCGTCGCCCTCCGATGCGGATGGCCGTGGCTCCGGCGGGGCATCGCTGCAGGCGAGCAGGCAGGCGGACAAAGCGGCGCAGAGCAGCAGGCGCATCACGACTCCCGGTTTTCCCGATGGCCCGTCGAGGATAGCCCGTCCAGGCCGATGGTGGCCGGGCAAGTTCCCGGCATGAAAAAGCCCCGCCGAAGCGGGGCTTTTTCCAAACGGTGGTGCCTGGATCAGGCGCTGCGCGAGGCGCGCTTGCGATCGCTCTCGGTCAGGTGCTTCTTGCGCAACCGGATTTCCTTCGGGGTGACCTCGACCAGTTCGTCATCCTCGATGAAATCCAGTGCTTGCTCCAGCGAGTACTTGATCGCCGGGGTAAGCTTGATCGCGTCATCCTTGCCTGAGGCGCGCATATTGGTCAGCGGCTTGGTCTTGATCGCGTTGACCGTCAGGTCGTTGTCCTTCGAGTGGATGCCGATCAGCTGGCCCTCGTAGACGTTGTCGCCCTCGGCGGCGAACAGCTTTCCGCGCTCTTCCAGCGGCCCCAGCGAGTAGGCGGGGGTGGCGCCGGCGGCATTGGCGATCATCACGCCGTTCTGGCGCTTGGCGATCGCGCCGACTTCGCGCGGACCGTAGTGGTCGAACACGTGGAACAGCAGGCCGGTGCCCTGGGTCAGCGTCTTGAACTCGTTCTGGAAGCCGATCAGGCCGCGCGCCGGGATCATGTAGTCCAGCCGCACGCGTCCCTTGCCGTCGGACTCCATGTTGGTCAGCTGGGCCTTGCGGATGCCGAGCTTCTCCATCACGCCGCCCTGGTGCGGCTCCTCGATGTCGACCACCAGCTGCTCGACCGGCTCCATCTTCTGGCCGTCGATCTCCTTGATGATGACCTCCGGGCGCGACACCGCCAGCTCGAAGCCCTCGCGGCGCATGTTCTCGATCAGCACCGACAGGTGCAGCTCGCCACGGCCGGAGACCAGGAACTTGTCCGGATCGGAACCTTCCTCGACCTTCAGCGCGACGTTGTGCAGGGTTTCGCGCTCAAGCCGCTCGCGGATCTGGCGGCTGGTGATGAACTTGCCGCCGCTGTGCTCCTTGCTGCCGGCGAACGGCGAGTTGTTGACCTGGAAGGTCATCGAGATGGTCGGCTCGTCGACGGTCAGCGCCGGCAGCGCCTCCGGGGCGTCCAGCGCACAGATGGTGTCGGAGATGCTGAGGTCGGCCACGCCGGAGATCGCGATGATGTCGCCGGCCTCGGCTTCCGGCACCTCGACCCGCTCCAGGCCCATGAAGCCCAGCACCTGCAGCACCTTGCCCTGGCGCTTCTTGCCTTCGCGGTCGACCACGCTGACCGGCATGTTGGTGCGGACCTTGCCGCGCTGGATGCGGCCGACGCCGATCAGGCCGACGAAGTTGTTGTAGTCCAGCTGGCTGACGCGCATCTGGAACGGGCCTTCCATGTCGACTTCCGGCGGCGACACGTGCTTCATGATCGCTTCGTACAGCGGGGTCATGTCGCCGTCGCGGGCACTGTCGTCGAGGCTGGCGTAGCCATGCAGCGCCGAGGCGTAGACGATCGGGAAGTCGAGCTGCTCGTTGGTCGCGCCGAGCTTGTCGAACAGGTCGAACACCTGGTCGATGACCCAGTCCGGCCGCGCGCCCGGGCGGTCGATCTTGTTGACGACCACGATCGGCTTGAAGCCCATCGCGAACGCCTTCTGGGTGACGAAGCGGGTCTGCGGCATCGGGCCGTCCATCGCGTCGACCAGGATCAGCACCGAGTCGACCATCGACAGCACGCGCTCGACCTCGCCACCGAAGTCGGCGTGTCCCGGGGTGTCGACGATGTTGATCCGGTTGCCCTGCCAGGTGATGGCGGTGTTCTTGGACAGGATCGTGATGCCACGTTCCTTTTCCTGGTCGTTGCTGTCCATCACGCGCTCGGCGAGCACGGTGCGCTCGGAGAACGTGCCGGACTGCTTGAGCAGGCAATCGACGAGGGTGGTCTTGCCGTGGTCGACGTGGGCGACGATGGCGATGTTGCGCAGGCGTTCGATGGACATGGGGAAGGGCGCCGCAGCGCTACTTTTCTGCAAGGAAGTCGACCAGTATATCGTGATTGTGTCGTCGCGAGGCGACCGGTCCGGCGTGGGTTAAACTTGGCGGTCTGGGCGCTACCAGCGCCCCCGACCCCCATCCCCCGGAGCACGCCATGAGCCTGATCGCCACCTTCGACACCGACCGCGGCCCGATCCGCATCCAGCTGGAGCCCGAGAAGGCGCCACTGACCGTCGCCAACTTCGCCAACCTGGCCAAGCGCGGCTTCTACGATGGCCTCAACTTCCATCGCGTGATCAACGACTTCATGGTCCAGGGCGGCTGCCCGCAGGGCTCGGGTACCGGCGGCCCGGGTTACCGATTCGAGGACGAGACCAAGAACGGCCTCAGCCACGAGCGCGGCGTGCTGTCGATGGCCAATGCCGGCCCGGGGACGAATGGCAGCCAGTTCTTCATCACCCATATCCAGTGCCCGTGGCTGGATGGCAAGCACACCGTGTTCGGCAAGGTGCTCGAGGGTCAGGAAGTCGTCGACAGCGTCAAGCAGGGCGACAAGATCAAGTCGGTCAAGCTGGAAGGCGACGTCGATGCGGTGCTGGCCGCCAAGGCCGACCGCGTGGCCGACTGGAACAAGACCCTCGACGCCGGCGGGTAAAGCGCCTACCCGGCGTTCCCGGGGCTCTTTGTAGGAGCGGCTTCAGCCGCGATCATGGAACCGATCGTCCGCGCCGATTCCCGATCGCGGCTGAAGCCGCTCCTACAGGTCCATCGGTTCGCGGGCCGGGGCGAATTAGTTTCACGTGGTACCATTTTCCGGCTCACCGGCCGCTGCCGCGGCCGTTTTCGACCACTCCCACCGAGGTCACCAAGATGCCCCAGCTCGCCCGGCGCATCGGTCGCGCCAAGCCCAGCGCGATCATGCAGATTGCCGAGAAGGCCAAGCGCCTGAAGTCCGAAGGCCGCGACATCATCAGCTTCTCGATCGGCGTCCCGAACTTCCTGCCCGGCGAGCACGTCTACCAGGCCGCCCGCGAGGCGCTGGAGCACGACAGCGGCCAGTACGGCAGCAACCGCGGCGCCGACGCGATGCTCGACGCGTTCCTGCAGCACATCGAAAAGATCGGCCTGACCGGCTACGCCAAGGCCAACCTGGCCACCGGCGTCGGTGCCAAGCACGTGCTCTACAACCTCGCCGAGGCACTGCTGGACGAGGGCGACACCATCGCCTTCCCGACCCCGTACTGGACCAGCTACCTCGACATCGCCGAGATCGTCGACGCCAAGGTCGACCTGCTGCCGTGCCCGCCCGAGCAGGACTACAAGCTGACCCCGGCCCAACTCGACGCCGCGCTGGCGAAGAAGCCGCGGGTGTTCCTGTTCAACAACCCGTCCAACCCGACCGGCATGGTCTACGGCAAGGACGAAATCGCGGCGCTGGCCGACGTCATCGCCAAGTACCCCGACACCTGGATCATCACCGACGACATCTACAACCGGATGGTGTTCGACGGCGTCGGCTACCACAACTTCGTGCACGCCCGTCCTGAGCTGAAGGACCGGGTGATCTTCGTCGACTCGCTGTCCAAGACCTACGGCATGCCCGGCTGGCGCGTCGGCTTCATGGCCGGCCCGGAAGTCGTGGCGCAGGCCGTGGTGACGATGAACTCCAACCACATCACCAGCCTGCCGGAAGTCGTCAACGCCGCGGCCACCGCCGCGCTGTCGGGTCCGCAGGACGTGCCCGACGCCAAGTGCGCCGAGTTCCAGGCCAAGCGCGACCAGGTCATGGACGTCATGGACTCGATCCCCGGCGTGGTCTGCCCGCGGCCGCAGGGCGCGTTCTACGTGTTCCCCGACATCAGCTGCGCGTTCGGCAAGACCCACGCCCCGACCGGCAAGGTCGTCGGCAACGACGTCGATTTCTGCAGCGTGCTGCTGGAAGCCAAGGGCGTGGCCTGCGTGCCGGGCTCGGCGTTCGGCGAACCGCGCGCGCTGCGCATCAGCTACACCTGCCCGACGCCGCAACTGGCGCCCGGCATCGAGCGCTTCAAGGAATTCTTCAGCGAACTGAGCTGAAGCCGCCGCTGTGCCGGGTGGACCGTCCGGCGCGGCGCTGTATTCGAACAGCCGTTCGCGGTGAACTACCGCGAACGACGATCCCACCGTCACCAAGTTCCCGGAGATCGACCATGAAATCCCCCGTCCGCGTTGCCGTTACCGGCGCTGCCGGCCAGATCGGCTATTCCCTGCTGTTCCGCATCGCCTCGGGCGAAATGCTGGGCAAGGACCAGCCGGTCATCCTGCAGATGCTCGAGCTGCCGATGGAAAAGGCCCAGGCCGCGCTCAAGGGCGTGATGATGGAGCTGGAAGACTGCGCGTTCCCGCTGCTGACCGGCATGGTCGGCACCGACGACGCCGAGGTCGCGTTCAAGGACGCCGACATCGCCCTGCTGGTCGGTGCGCGTCCGCGCGGCCCGGGCATGGAGCGCAAGGACCTGCTGCTGGAGAACGCCAAGATCTTCACCGCCCAGGGCGCCGCGCTGAACAAGGTCGCCAGCCGCGACGTCAAGGTGCTGGTGGTTGGCAACCCGGCCAATACCAACGCCTACATCGCGATGAAGTCGGCGCCGGACCTGAAGGCGAAGAACTTCACCGCGATGCTGCGCCTGGACCACAACCGCGCGTTGTCGCAGCTGGCCAACAAGGCCGGCGTGCCGGTCGGCGACATCCGCAAGCTGGTGGTGTGGGGCAACCACAGCCCGACGATGTATCCGGATTACCGTTTCGCGACCGTCAACGGCGAGTCGCTGAAGGACAAGATCAACGACGCCGACTGGAACGCCAACGAGTTCATCCCCAAGGTCGGCAAGCGTGGCGCGGCGATCATCGAGGCCCGCGGGCTGTCCTCGGCGGCCTCGGCGGCCAACGCGGCGATCGACCACATCCACGACTGGGTGCTCGGCAGCGATGGCGAGTGGGTGACCATGGGCGTGCCGTCCGACGGCAGCTACGGTATCCCCGAGGGCGTGATCTACGGCGTGCCGGTGATCTGCAAGGACGGCGAATACACCCGCATCGAGGGGCTGGAGGTCGACGAGTTCAGCCGCGCGGCGATGGACAAGACCCTCGCCGAGCTCGAGGAAGAGCGCGAGGGCGTCGCCCACCTGCTGTAACGACTACGAAGGCGGCTCCGGTCGCCTTCGTGCTTTGAGGCTGTCACGTTACCGAGAGGTTGCAATGTCGTCATCCGTTTCCAATGGCACCCGTTTCCGCGAAGCGGTGAAGGCCGAATCCCCACTGCAGGTCATGGGCGCGATCACCGCGTACGCCGGGCTGATGGCCAAGCGCACCGGCTACAAGGCGCTGTACCTGTCCGGTGGCGGCGTCGCCGCCAATTCGCTGGGCATGCCCGACCTCGGCATCTCGACGATGGAGGACGTGCTGACCGACGCCCGCCGCATCGTCGAAGCCACCGCCATGCCGCTGCTGGTGGACATCGATACCGGCTGGGGCGGGGCGTTCAACATCGGCCGCACGATCCGCAACTTCGAGCGCATCGGCGTCGCCGCCGTGCACATGGAGGACCAGGTCGGGCAGAAGCGCTGCGGCCACCGGCCGGGCAAGGAAGTCGTGTCGAAGGGCGAGATGGTCGACCGGGTCAAGGCCGCGGTCGATGCGCGCAGCGACGCGGGCTTCGTGATCATGGCGCGCACCGATGCCGCTGCGGTCGAGGGCATCGATTCGGCGATCGAACGCGCGGTCGCCTACGTCGAGGCCGGCGCCGACATGATCTTCCCCGAGGCGATGAAGTCGCTCGACGACTACCGCAAGTTCAAGGCGGCGGTGCAGGTGCCGATCCTGGCCAACCTGACCGAGTTCGGCTCGACCCCGTTCTTCACCACCGACGAGCTGCGCGACGCCAACGTCGACATCGCCCTGTACTGTTGCGGCGCCTACCGCGCGATGAACAAGGCGGCGCTCAACTTCTACGAGACCGTGCGCCGCGAGGGCACCCAGAAGAACATCATCGACACCCTGCAGACGCGCGCCGAGCTGTACGACTTCCTCGGCTACCACGAGTACGAAGAAAAGCTCGACGCGCTGTTTGCCCTCGACAAATGATCCGCGGATGGTCGGCCGACGGAGCGAACAGGTATTCGACGCCATCCCGGCGCCGGACCCCCTGTACCGTTCTCCGCCGGCACGTTCCTTCGCCCCCGACCGCGGCGAGCGCGATGCGGCTCGCCACGGTCGTTGCGACACGCCGGTCGCGTCCAAGGCCAATGCTTTCCCTCTGTCCTTGAAAACGATACCGGCCCACGGGACAGGTCACCGCCGCACGCAATCCCCGTGGCACGGCACATGCTTGGGATGTACGCGGACCGCCCAGATTTACAACTTCCAGGAGCACTCAGATGACTGAATCCACCGCCCCCGTCCCGCCCAAGGCCAAGAAATCGGTTGCGCTGAGCGGCACCGCCGCGGGCAACACCGCGCTGTGCACGGTTGGCCGCAGCGGCAACGACCTGCATTACCGCGGCTACGACATCAAGGACTTGGCGACGAAGTCGACCTTCGAGGAAGTCGCCCACCTGCTGGTGCACGGCGCGCTGCCGACCCAGTCGCAGCTCAACGCCTACCGGACCAAGTTGCGCCGCCTGCGCGGGCTGCCGGCGATCGTCACCGAGGCGCTGGAGCTGGTGCCGGCCAACGCCCACCCGATGGACGTGTTGCGCACCGGTTGCTCGGTGCTGGGCACCGTGCTGCCCGAACGCGACGGCCACCCGGCCAGCGAGGCGCGCGACATCGCCGACCGCCTGATCGCCAGTTTCGGGTCGATGCTGCTGTACTGGTGGCACTTCACCCGCAACGGCCGCCGCATCGACGTCGAGACCGACGACGAATCTGTCGCCGCGCACTTCCTGCACCTGCTGCACGGCGAAGCACCGAGCGCGCTGCACGCCGACTCGCTCGACAAGTCGCTGGTGCTGTACGCCGAGCACGAGTTCAACGCCTCCACCTTCGCCGCGCGCGTGATCGCCGGCACCGGTTCGGACATGTATTCCTGCCTCACCGGCGGTATCGGCGCGCTGCGCGGACCCAAGCACGGCGGCGCCAACGAAGTGGCGATGGACATCATCAGCCGCTACGACACCGCGGACGAGGCCGAGGCCGATATCCGCGCACGCATGGAGCGCAAGGAGATCGTCATCGGCTTTGGCCACCCGGTGTATACCGTCGGCGATCCGCGCAACCCGATCATCAAGGAGATCAGCCGCAAGCTGTGCAAGGACGGCGGCAACCAGGTGCTGTTCGATGTCAGCGAGCGCATCGAGAACCTGATGATGGACAGCAAGAAGATGTTCCCGAACCTCGATTGGTACTCGGCCTCCGCGTACCACATGATGGGCATCCCGACCCCGATGTTCACCCCGCTGTTCGTGATCGCCCGCACTACCGGCTGGAGCGCGCACGTGATCGAGCAGCGCGAGGACGGCAAGATCATCCGTCCCAGTGCGAACTACACCGGGCCGGAGGATCGCGACTACGTGGCGATCGACAAGCGCTGACAGCGTCGACCCGGTGACATCAAAAAAGGCCGCTCATCGAGCGGCCTTTTTCGTGATCGCATCGATGCCGGGAATCAGTCGAGACCCTCGGCGGTCAGCACCGCCCGCACGCCTTCGTCGGCATCCATCCGCGCCTTGAAGGCGGCCAGGTTGTCGAGGCCGGACAGGTCGATCCCGAGCCCGTGCGCCCAGCGCAAGGTGATGTACAGGTACGGGTCCGCGAAGCTGCGGAAGCCGGCCAGCCATTCCCGTCCGGCAAGCTGCGCATCGGCGCGCTCGAACACGCCACGCACGCGCTTGCGTGCGGCGGCCTTGATCGCGTCGTGCTGGCCTTCGTCGGGGTGGAAGGCGCCCGGGTTGAACAGCGGAGTGAAGGCGGGGTGCAGGTCGGAGTTGGCGAACGACAGCCAGCGCGCTGCCTCGGCGCGTTGTCGCGTGCTGCCGTCACCGCCCAGCCCGGCTGCGGGGAAGGTGTCGGCGATGTAGCCCATGATCGCGGCGTTCTGGGTCAGCACGAAGTCGCCGTCGACGATCGCGGGGACCGCACCGGCCGGGTTGATCGCCAGGTACTCCGGCGCCTTCATCGCCTCGCGGCTCAGGATCTCCACTTCGAACGGGCCACCGGTCCATTGCAGCGCGATGTGGTCGGCGGTCGAGCAGGCGCCCGGCTTGGTGTAGAGCTTCATGCGGCCTCCATGGGGAATCGTCGAAAACGCAAAACGGGCCGATGATTGTCATCGACCCGTCGTGGATTTTCGTGCGCATCGCCGTAACGCAGTGTCACGGCAACGGCCTTGCCAGCGGCCCGCTTACGTCCCCTGCGGTTTCAGGTTCTGCACCTTGAGGAAGGTGTGGTCGCCGATGACCGCCACCTGGTACGCGTTTCGCCAGCTCGGGCTGGCCAGCGACAGCGCCGCGAAGTGGCTGGCACCCGGCACGATCTCCTGGCGCTCGCCGACCGGCAACTGCCAGTTGCGCTGGGCTTCAAGCGCGATGGTGACCGACTCGGCCCAGGCCTCGGTATTGCTCAGGCGCGTGTTGGGCGACACCAGCGACGGCGCGAACTGCTTCCGCGCGGTCACCACCTCGCACACGCTGTTGCCCCAGAGACCGCTGTCGCGACGACGCAGGGCGACCTCGGCGACGGCCTGCTGGCCGCGCTCGGACTGGTCGCGGGCTTCCAGGTACAGGGTGGTGCTCAGGCAGAGCGAATCTGCGGTTTGCGGTGGCAGTACCGAGGCCAACCACAGGATCCAGGCCAACTTCATGCAGAACTCCTTGCTCCGTTGCGCCGGCCGCACTGGGGCAACCGCTCCTGGAACAGGAAGACGGGAGCCGAGGGGCGAACCGGCATGGCGTATTGGGGAGGGCGGCGGCTCTGTGGCGCGCTTTGCCCCGTCACCGTGATCCCGCAGAAGGCGGGGCGGTGGTGGGTGCCACCTGCTTGGGTGGCTGGAAAGTTGCGGCAAGGTAGCGGTCGTTAACTAAACGACAGCTGAACAAGTGGTCCGGCAGCAGGGGGTCTGGCTCGTGCCCGGGGTGTGATGGTGCGCGCGAAAACCACGCCTGTTCAGGCTTTCGCCCGGGCCTCCGCCGCCGGTCGGAACCCGTCCGGATTCTTCCGATCGGGGATGTACGAAGCCCCCGGATGCGCCGCTACAGCGCGGCCGCCAGCCTGCTGCCCTGGTCGATCGCGCGTTTGGCGTCGAGTTCGGCTGCCACGTCGGCCCCGCCGATCACGTGGACCTGAACATTGAAGCCCCCCAACTGCTCCACGAGAGGCTTGAACGGCTCCTGTCCGGCACAGACCACCACGTGATCGACTGCGAGCAACTGCTCCTCGCCGTCGCGGCGGATCCGGAGGCCACGCTCGTCGACGCCGAGGTACTCCACACCACCCAGCATGTGCACCCGCTTGGCCTTGAGCGTCGCCCGGTGGATCCAGCCGGTCGTCTTGCCAAGCTTTCCACCGAGCTTGCCCGGACTGCGCTGCAGCAGCCAGATCTCGCGCGCCGGCGGCTCCGGCCGGGCCGGGGCGAGACCACCGCGGTTGTCGCCATACGCCAGGTCGACGCCCCATTCGGCATGCCAGCGGGCCGGGTCGAGCGCCGGAGACGGGCCTTCGTGGACCAGGAACTCGGCGACGTCGAAACCGATTCCGCCTGCGCCGATGATCGCGACCTTCGCACCGACCGCGACCGAGCCATCCAGCACGTCGCGATAACCCACCACCTTGGGATGATCCGCGCCCGGCAGGTCGATCACGCGCGGGGTGATGCCGGTGGCGAGCACGATATGGTCGAAGCCGGACAGCGCCGCGGCATCGGCGCGGGTGTCGAGGCGCAGCTCGACCCCGGTCTGCTCGATCCGCCGCGCGAAGTAGCGCAGGGTTTCGTGGAACTCCTCCTTGCCGGGGATCCGCTTGGCCAGGTTGAACTGGCCGCCGATCGCGGATGCTGCATCGAACAGTGTCACTTGGTGGCCGCGTTCCGCCGCGATGGTGGCGCAGGCGAGTCCGGCCGGACCGGCACCGACCACCGCAACGCGCCACGGCTCGCGCGTCGGCGCGTAATTCAGTTCGGTCTCGGCGCAGGCGCGCGGGTTGACCAGGCAGCTCGCGCGCTTGTTTTCGAACACATGGTCCAGGCAGGCCTGGTTGCAGGCGATGCAGGTGTTGATCTCGTCGGTCCGCGCGTCGCGCGCCTTGGCCACCCATTGCGGGTCGGCCAGCAGCGGCCGCGCCATCGACACCATATCGGCGTCGCCCGCGGCGAGGATGCGCTCGGCCACCGTCGGCATGTTGATCCGGTTGGTGGTGACCAGCGGCAGCGCGACCTCGGGTTTCAACCGCGCGGTGATGCCGCTGAACGCGCCGCGCGGCACCGAAGTCGAGATCGTCGGCACCCGCGCCTCGTGCCAGCCGATGCCGGTGTTGACCAGGGTCGCGCCGGCCGCCTCGACCGCGCGCGCCTGTGCCACCACCTCGTCCCAGGCCAGCCCGCCGTCGACCAGGTCGATCATCGACAACCGGTAGATGAGGATGAAGTCCGGTCCGCAGGCCTCGCGGATGCGACGCACGATCTCGACGGCGAAACGCATCCGGCGGGTCGCATCGCCACCAAAGGCATCGTCGCGGCCGTTGGTGCGCGGCGCGGTGAACTGGTTGAGCAGGTAGCCTTCCGAACCCATCACCTCGACGCCGTCGTAACCGGCATCGCGCGCGAGCCGCGCGCTGTCGACGAAGGCCTGGATCTGGCGCTCCACCCCCCGCGCCGACAACGCCCTCGGTGTGAACGGGTTGATCGGCGACTTGATCCGCGACGGCGCCACCTGCAGCGGGTGGTAGCCGTAGCGGCCGGCATGCAGTATCTGCAGGCAGATGCGGCTGCCGTGGGCGTGCACGGCGTCGGTGACCTGCCGGTGCTTGCGCGCCTGCCACGACCAGCCCAGGGTGCCACCGAACGGCTTGAGCCAGCCTGCGATGTTGGGCGAGAACCCGCCGGTGACGATCAGCCCGACGCCGCCGGCCGCACGCTCGGCGAAATACGCGGCGAGCTTGGGGAAGTCGCGCGCATGGTCCTCCAGCCCGGTATGCATCGACCCCATCAATACGCGGTTCGGCAGGGTGCAGAAGCCGAGGTCGAGCGGGGCGAACAGGTGCGGGTAGAGCGGATGCGGGTTGGCGGCGGTCATGCGCAAGTACGGCGGCGTATGGATCCCGCACCATGCCGGGATTCGCCGGGCGGTACAAGGCGCTCCAGCCGCGCTCGTCGCCCGGTTCCCGGGTGAATGCGATAATTGCGATTGCTGCGGCTCCGCGGCGTCGCCCCCATCGGCTGTCATCGGCGCCCAGCGCCGGGTGGGGCTTCGCCCGCGCGCCCGCGCCCCCATTCGTACTTAGGTGCCGCTCCGCCATGAATACCGACTACCGCAAGCCGTTGCCCGGCACCGCGCTCGACTATTTCGACACCCGCGCCGCCGTCGAGGCGATCAAGCCCGGTGCCTGGGACACGCTGCCGTATACCTCGCGCGTGCATGCGGAGAACCTGGTGCGCCGTGCCGACCCGGCCCGGCTCAACGACTACCTGGTCCAGTTGATCGAGCGTCGCCGCGACCTCGACTTCCCGTGGTTCCCGGCGCGGGTGGTGTGCCATGACATCCTCGGCCAGACCGCGCTGGTCGACCTGGCGGGGTTGCGCGATGCCATCGCCCAGCGCGGCGGCGACCCGTCGCAGGTCAACCCGGTGGTGCCGACGCAGTTGATCGTCGACCACTCGCTGGCGGTGGAGGCTCCCGGGTTCGACAAGGATGCGTTCGCCAAGAACCGCGCGATCGAGGACCGTCGCAACTTCGACCGGTTCCACTTCATCGACTGGACCAAGAAGGCGTTCAAGAACGTCGACGTGATCCCGCCGGGCAACGGGATCATGCATCAGATCAACCTGGAGCGGATGTCGCCGGTGGTGCATGCGCGTGACGGCGTGGCGTTCCCCGACACCCTGGTCGGTACCGACAGCCACACGCCGCACGTCGATGCGCTGGGCGTGATCGCGGTCGGCGTCGGCGGGCTGGAAGCGGAAAGCGTGATGCTCGGTCGCGCATCGTGGATGCGGCTGCCGGAGATCGTCGGCGTCGAGCTGACCGGCAAGCCGCAACCGGGCATCACCGCAACCGACATCGTGCTGGCGCTGACCGAGTTCCTGCGCCAGTCGAAGGTCGTGGGCACATACCTGGAGTTCCGTGGCGAAGGCGCCGCGGCGCTGACGCTGGGCGACCGCGCGACCATTTCCAACATGGCGCCCGAATACGGCGCGACCGCGGCGATGTTCTTCATCGACGACATGACCATCGATTACCTGCGCCTGACCGGTCGCGATGACGAGGTGGTCAAGCGCGTGGAGACCTACGCCCGCCATACCGGACTGTGGGCCGACGCGCTGGCCGACGCGCAGTACGAGCGCACGCTCACCTTCGACCTGTCGAGCGTGGTGCGCAACATGGCCGGCCCGTCCAACCCGCACCGGCGCCTGCCGACCTCGGCGTTGGCCGAGCGCGGTGTCGCCGGCAACCTCGATGCCGCGCGCGCGCAGGAGGCACAAGGCCTGATTCCCGACGGCGCGGTGATCATCGCCGCGATCACCAGTTGCACCAACACCAGCAACCCGCGCAACGTCATCGCGGCCGGCCTGATCGCGCGCAATGCCAACGCGCGTGGACTGACCCGCAAGCCGTGGGTCAAGAGCTCGCTGGCGCCCGGTTCCAAGGCGGTGCAGTTGTACCTTGAGGATTCCGGCTTGCTGCCGGAGCTGGAGCAACTCGGCTTCGGCATCGTCGGTTTCGCCTGCACCACCTGCAACGGCATGAGCGGCGCGCTGGACCCGGCGATCCAGCAAGAGGTCATCGAGCGCGACGTCTACACGACCGCGGTGCTGTCGGGTAACCGTAACTTCGACGGTCGCATCCACCCGTATGCCAAGCAGGCTTTCCTCGCCTCGCCGCCGCTGGTGGTTGCCTATGCGATCGCCGGCACCGTGCGCTTCGACATCGAGAAGGACGTGCTCGGCATCGACGCGCAGGGCAACGAGGTCACGCTGAAGGACATCTGGCCGTCGGACGCGGAGATCGACGCGATCGTCGCTGCCAGCGTCAAGCCCGAGCAGTTCCGCCAGGTCTACGATCCGATGTTCAGGTTCAGCGTCGAGCACGGCGAGAAGGTCAGCCCGCTGTACGACTGGCGGCCGCAGAGCACTTACATCCGCAGCCCGCCTTATTGGGAAGGGACGCTGGCTGAACGCACGATGCGCGGCATGCGCGCACTGGCGGTGCTCGGCGACAACATCACCACCGACCACCTGTCGCCGTCGAACGCGATCCTCGCCAGCAGCGCCGCCGGCGAGTACCTGGCGAAAATGGGCCTGCCGGAAGAGGACTTCAATTCCTACGCGACCCATCGCGGCGACCACCTGACCGCGCAGCGGGCGACCTTCGCCAATCCGCGGCTGCTCAACGAGATGGTGCGCGACGAGGCCGGCAACGTGAAGCAGGGCTCGCTCACACGCATCGAGCCCGAGGGCGAAGTCACGCGCATGTGGGAGGCGATCGAGACCTACATGGAGCGTCGCCAGCCGCTGATCATCATCGCCGGCGCCGACTACGGCCAGGGCAGCTCGCGCGACTGGGCGGCCAAGGGCGTGCGCCTGGCGGGGGTGGAGGCGATCGCCGCCGAAGGCTTCGAGCGCATCCACCGCACCAACCTGATCGGCATGGGCGTGCTGCCGCTGGAGTTCCTGCCGGGGACCGACCGCAACACCTTGGGCATCGACGGCACCGAGACCTACGACGTGGCCGGCACGCCCGCGCCGCGCGCGATGCTGACGCTGGTGATCCACCGCAGGAATGGCGAACGGGTGGACGTGCCGGTGACCTGCCGCCTCGACACCGCCGAGGAGGTCTCGATCTACGAGGCCGGCGGTGTTCTGCAGCGCTTCGCCAACGACTTCTTCGAAGCGGCGCAGGTGGCGTAAGAGCCCTTCGTCAACGCCCGACGTCCGTACTCCACTACTTGCCAGGAATCATCCATGCCGCACGCCCCGCAACTCCGCATCGCCGCCACCTACATGCGAGGCGGCACCAGCAAGGGCGTTTTCTTCCGCCTGCAGGACCTGCCCGCGGCCGCGCAGGTGCCGGGTGCGGCGCGCGATGGATTGCTGATGCGGGTGATCGGCTCGCCCGATCCCTACGGCAAACACACCGACGGCATGGGCGGGGCGACGTCGAGCACCAGCAAGTGCGTAATCATTTCCGAAGCGAGCGTGCCCGACCACGACGTCGACTATCTCTACGGCCAGGTCTCGATCGACACGGCGTTCGTCGACTGGAGCGGCAATTGCGGCAACCTGAGCGCGGCCGTCGGGCCGTTCGCGATCAGCGCCGGGCTGGTGGATGCCAGCCGAGTGCCGCGTGACGGCATCGCCACCGTGCGGATCTGGCAGGCCAACATCGGCAAGACCATCGTCGCCCACGTGCCGGTGACCGACGGGCAGGTGCAGGAGACCGGCGACTTCGAACTCGACGGCGTGACCTTCCCGGCGGCGGAAATCCAACTGGAGTTCATCGACCCGGCCGACGAAGGCGAGGGCGACGACGCTGCAAACGGGATCTTCCCGACCGGCAACCTGGTCGACGACCTCGACGTGCCCGGCGTCGGGTCGTTCAAGGCCACGATGATCAACGCCGGCATCCCGACCATTTTCCTCAACGCCGCCGACCTCGGTTACAGCGGCGCCGAGTTGCAGGACGCGATCAATGGCGACCCGCAGGCGCTCGCGCGTTTCGAGGCGATCCGCGCGCGCGGCGCGGTGCGCATGGGCCTGATCGACAGCGTCGAACAAGCCGCGACCCGCCAGCACACCCCGAAGGTCGCCTTCGTCGCGCCGCCGGCCGACCACGTCACCTCCAGTGGCAAGCGCATCGCCGCCGGCGACGTCGACCTGCTGGTACGCGCGCTGTCGATGGGCAAGCTGCACCACGCGATGATGGGCACCGCCGCGGTCGCCATCGGCACCGCCGCCTCGATCCCCGGCACCCTGGTGCATGCCGCAGCCGGCGGTGGCCAGCGCGACGCGGTGCGCTTCGGGCATCCGTCGGGCACCCTGCGGGTCGGCGCGCAGGCGGTCCGGGTCGACGGCCAATGGACGGTTACCAAAGCGGTGATGAGCCGCAGCGCGCGAGTACTGATGGAAGGTGCGGTGCGTGTCCCGGCGGAGACGTTGCAGTACGGGTGACGCCGCAAAACGTGCGTGGTGTTAGAGCGGGTGAAGGCTTCGCACGAGGGCCCGCGGCAGAATGGCCGGACCTTCCCGTCCGGAGGATGTGCCATGGACACGTTCGACCAGCGCTCCAGCGCCCGTCCCGATCCCGACCCGCCGATGCTCGACGTCGCCCGTTACGTGGCCGGCTACACCGTCGATTCGCGGGAGGCATTCGACACCGCCCGCTACATGCTGCTGGATTCGCTGGCCTGCGCGGCGCTGGCGATGGACCACGCCGAATGCGTCAAGCACCTCGGGCCGCTGGTCCCCGGCGCGGACCTGGAGGGCGGCGCGCGGGTGCCGTTCACCACCCACGAGCTAGACCCGGTGCAGGCCGCCTACAACATCGGCGTGCAGATCCGCTGGCTCGACTTCAACGACACCTGGCTGGCGGCCGAATGGGGTCACCCGTCCGACAACCTCGGCGCGATCCTCGCCGTCGCCGACTACCTGGGGCGCAAGGCCGAGGCCGAAGGCGGCGAGGCCCTCACCGTGCGCGACGTGCTCGCCTACGCCATCAAGGCCCACGAGATCCAGGGCTGCTACGCGCTGGAGAACTCGTTCAACCGGGTCGGCCTCGACCACGTGATCCTGGTCCGGCTGGCCTCGACCGCCGTTGCCACCCACATGCTCGGTGGTGACCGGGACGCCATCTGGACCGCCGTTTCGCACAGTTGGATCGACAACGGCGTGCTGCGCACCTACCGCCATGCCCCGAACACCGGCCCGCGCAAGAGCTGGGCCGCCGGCGACGCCTGCCGTCGCGCCGTCACCCACGCGCTGAATGCGGTCAAGTGCGTGGTTGGCTACCCGAGCGCGCTGACCGTGCCGACCTGGGGCTTCTACGACATCGCCTTCGAGGGCAGGCCGTTCGAGTTCGAGCGCCCGTTCGGCAGCTACGTGATGGAGAACATCCTGTTCAAGATCAGCTACCCGGCCGAGTTCCACGCCCAGACCGCGGTGGAGTGCGCGATGCGCCTTCACGCAGAAGTGAAGGACCACCTCGACGATATCGAGCGGATCGAGCTGCAGACCCAGGAAGCCGGCGTGCGCATCATCGACAAGACCGGTCCGCTGGCCAACTACGCCGACCGCGACCACTGCCTGCAATACATGGTCGCCGTGCCATTGATCTTCGGTCGCCTGACCGCCGGCGACTACACCGACGCCATCGCCGCGGATCCGCGCATCGACGTCCTGCGCGGGAAGATGGTCGTCAGCGAGAATCCGGAGTTCACCAGGGATTATTTCGATCCCGCGAAGCGCTACATCGGCAATTCGGTGCAGGTGTTCTTCAAGGACGGCAGCAGCACCGGGGAGGTTTCGATCGACTATCCCATTGGCCACCGCAAGCGCCGCGACGAGGGCATCCCGCTATTGATGGAGAAGTTCGAGAAGGCGATCCGGGCAAAGCTGCCGGGGGCGAATGCGGACCGGCTGCTGGAACTCGCCGCCCGCCCGGGCGAACTCGAGGAGATGCCGATCACCGGCTTCCTCGCACTGTTCCAACGCTGAACCGAGTTTGAGGGAGGTTCCGGTTCAGCGGAACTTCCCCGGAATGTTAGATGCCCGTTAACATAGCCTTCACGTGTGCAAATCTAACCTGCCCCGGATGGCGTCGTACAGGCGGCCGTCTAGAACGGTAAGGAACCTCGCAGACGCGGTTTCCAATTTTGATGAACGAAGGAGATACAGGATGAATAAGAAGCTCCTCTGCGCCGCCCTGCTGGGTGGCCTGAGTCTGGTCGGCACCGCCAGCGCGCAGGATTTCGATGACCGCTGGTATGTCACCGGCAGCGCCGGCATGAATATCCAGGACAACAACCGCGATACCCGCAACGCTCCGTTCGCGGCGATCGGTGTCGGCAAGTTCCTCAACCGGAACTGGTCGCTCGACGGCGAACTGAACTATCAGAACCCGCAGGTCGATCGCAACCAGGACCTGAACTGGAGCCAGTACGGCATCTCGCTGGACCTGCGCCGCCACTTCATCACCGAGGGTCGCAACTGGAACCCGTACGCGTTGATGGGCCTGGGCTACCAGCGCCACGAGGAAGAGTACGACAACTTCCCGAGCCCGGATTCCCCGGCCCAGCGTGAAGGCGGCGATGTCGCCGGCAAGCTCGGCTTCGGCGTCCAGGGCGACGTCGGTCGCGTTGCGATCCGTACCGAGCTGGCCTACCGCATCGATGCCGATGACGACAGCGTCGGCGCGTTCATGACCGACGACGTGCCGCGCGACGACGGTGCCGACTGGTTCGGCGACGTGCTGGCCTCGGTCGGCGTGGTCGTGCCGCTGGGTCCGGAGCCGCAGGCCCCGGTCGCCCCGGCCCCGGTTGCCCCGAGCTGCGCGGACCTGGACGACGACGGTGACGGCGTCAACAACTGCGACGACAAGTGCCCGGGTTCGCAGGCCGGCCAGACCATCGGTCCGGACGGTTGCCCGGTGCCGGTGTCGATCGACCTGAAGGGCGTGAACTTCGACTTCGACAAGTCGACCCTGCGTCCGGACGCGGTGGCGATCCTGAGCGAGGCGGTGCAGATCCTGCAGCGTTACCCCGACCTGAAGGTCGAGGTGGCCGGCCACACCGACTCCAAGGGTACCGACGCCTACAACCAGGCCCTGTCGGAGCGCCGCGCGACCGCGGTGTACGACTACCTGACCAGCAACGGCATCGACGCCTCGCGCATGGTCGGCCCGAACGGCTACGGCGAGAGCCGCCCGATCGCGCCGAACACCAACCCGGATGGTTCGGACAATCCGGAAGGCCGTGCGCAGAACCGTCGTACCGAGTTGAACGTGCAGAACTAAGGCACGTAGCAACCACGGATGGCCTTCCGGGGCCATCCGAAGGTGCACCAGAAGTATCCCGAAGCCCGGCCCAGTGCCGGGCTTCGGCTTTATTGGACATACTGGATGTGTATGATCGGCGCGCCAGCGGCCACGGGATTTGCATTCCGGGCCCCGCCGGTTGTTGCAGGCAAGTAATTCAATTCTCCACTCGAAGGAATCCGAATATGAAGATCCGCTTGTTGAGCACCGCCTTGCTGGCGGGTTTGGCGTTTGCCCCGGCCGCCAACGCGCAGGAATTCGATGACCGCTGGTACCTCACCGGCACCGCCGGCATGAATATCCAGGACAGCGCCCGCGAGACCCGCAATGCCCCGTTTGGTGCGATTGGCCTGGGCAGGTTCATCAGCCCGGCGTGGTCGGTCGATGGCGAGGTGAACTACCAGAACCCGCAGGGCGATGCCAACCAGGACCTCAACTGGAGCCAGTACGGCGTTTCGCTGGACCTGCGCCGCCACTTCATCGCGGAGGGTCGCAACTGGCACCCGTACGCGTTGATGGGCCTGGGTTACCAGCGTTCGGAAGAGGAGTTCGATGCGTTCCCCAACCCGGATTCGCCGGGCGAGCGTGAGGACGGCAACCTGGCGGCCAAGCTCGGATTTGGCTTGCAGGGCGATGTCGGTCGTGTCGCGATCCGTACGGAACTGGCTTACCGCGCCAGTTTCGACGACCAGAGCTTCCGCGCTCCCGAGGAAGACTGGTTCGGCGACGTACTGGCTTCGGTCGGCGTCGTGGTGCCGCTGGGTCCGGAGCAGGTGGCCGCCCCGCCGCCGCCGCCGCCGGTTGCCCCGAGCTGCGCGGACCTGGATGACGACGGTGACGGCGTCAACAACTGCGACGACAAGTGCCCGGGTTCGCAGGCCGGCCAGACCATCGGTCCGGACGGTTGCCCGGTGCCGGTGTCGATCGACCTGAAGGGCGTGAACTTCGACTTCGACAAGTCGACCCTGCGTCCGGACGCGGTGGCGATCCTGAGCGAGGCGGTGCAGATCCTGCAGCGTTACCCCGACCTGAAGGTCGAGGTGGCCGGCCACACCGACTCCAAGGGTACCGACGCCTACAACCAGGCCCTGTCGGAGCGCCGCGCGACCGCGGTGTACGACTACCTGACCAGCAACGGCATCGACGCCTCGCGCATGGTCGGCCCGAACGGCTACGGCGAGAGCCGCCCGATCGCGCCGAACACCAACCCGGATGGTTCGGATAATCCGGAAGGCCGTGCGCAGAACCGTCGTACCGAGTTGAACGTGCAGAACTAGGGCGCGTAGCACCACCCAGGGATGGCCTTCCGGGGCCATCCGATGGGGTGCCACCTTAAGTACTTCGAAGCCCGGCCCAGCGCCGGGCTTTTCTTTGTCGGCAGTGTCCCTCTCGACAGCGGCGGGTCAGCTTGTACGTCGAAGGCTTCATCTATACTGCGGAACGCTTTCCACGAGATCCCCGGGCCATGGCATTCATCAGGAAGTTCGCGGTTGCCTCCAGTGTTCTGCTACTTGTTTCCACCGCTTGCGCGGCTACCGGCAAGGCACAGGACACGCCGACACAAGCGACCGATGCGCAGCCGGCGCCGGGGACTGCCGTACCCGGGCAAGTTGCACCCCAGCCGGTGCAGGACACCATCCAGATGCCTGACGGGGAGGTGCTGCCGATTCCGGGGTCCGGCACCGTGGCGGGCGATGCCGCGCCGGCTGCCTATGTCCCGCGCACCGAACACGACAACACCCCGTGGCGCTTCAACATGCAGCAGGACGGGCAGAGCATGTCCGCCGACAAGTTCGACGACTGGATGAGATCAAAGGGTGTGCGCGTGGCCACCGGCAAGCCCGCCACGCCGCTCGTGCAGAACTGCCCGACCCCGGAAGGTGACAAGGGCGACAGCGATGGTGATGGCATCATCAATTGCCTCGATTTGTGCCCGGCGTCCGAAGCCGGCCAGACCATTGGTCCGGACGGCTGCCCGGTGCCGGTGTCGATCGACCTGAAGGGCGTGACCTTCGCCTACGACAAGGCCACCCTGGGTGCCGAAGCCAAGGCCGTGCTGAGCGAAGCATTGGAGATCCTGCAGCGTTATCCCGACCTGAAGGTCGAGGTCGCCGGCCATACCGACTCCAGGGGCGACGCGAAGTACAACCAGTCCCTGTCGGAGCGTCGCGCCAAGGCGGTTTACGACTACCTGGTCGAGAACGGCATCGACAAGGCGCGCCTGATCGGTCCGGTCGGCTTCGGCGAGATGCGCCCGCTGGTGCCGAACCAGAAGCCGGATGGTTCGGATGACCCGGAAGGCCGTGCCAAGAACCGTCGCACGGAACTGAACATCCAGAACTGACGAAAGCGCTCCACGTCACGCCGCCCAGCGGCACCCGAAGCCCGGCCTCGCGCCGGGCTTCGCGTTTCCGGGCATGCCGTCGCATTCATTGAATCGAACGCATCGCATTGCAGGTGCCTGCTGCGGACGTTCGTCACGGACTGTGAGCGCGCGCACCCATTTCTGTACTCGCCTGCCTACACTTGCCATCACGTCGCGGGGTGAAGGCGACGTGATGGGGACTCACAACTCAAGGGGAGCAGGACATGGGGAAGCTCGTGGTTTCACTGGTGTTGGCGCTTTCGTGCGCCGGCGTGGCATCGGCGGCCGAGCCGGTTCCGGCCAATACGACTACCGAAGCGGCGGCAACAGGGGCGACGGCTGCGGATGCAGCGGACTACAAGCCCAGGACCGAGCACGACAACACGCCGTGGCGCTTCAACATGGAGCAGGGTGGCAAGCGCATGTCGGCCGACCAGTTCGATGCATGGATGAAGTCGAAGGGCGTACGCGTCGCCAAGGGGCCGGCTGCGACACCCGCGGCTTCGACCGCGGCCACGGGGTCAGCGGCGACGGATGTTGTGGCGGCACCGGACGCACAAGCGGCCGAGTAACGCTTGCGGGGCGGCGTCCGTGCGGGCGCCGCCCGGGCCGCTGGATCAGGCTTTCAGCACACCGAGTTCGCGGCCGATCCGGATGAACGCATCGATGGCGCGGTCCAGCTGTTTGCGCGTATGGGCCGCACTGATCTGCGTGCGGATGCGGGCTTGGCCCTGTGGCACTACCGGGAAGAAGAAACCGATCGCGTAGATGCCTTCCTCGAGCAGGCGCTCGGCGAACTTCTGCGCCAGCGGCGCGTCGTACAGCATCACCGGGCTGATGGGATGGGTACCGGGCTTGATGTCGAAGCCGGCCGCGGTCATGCGCTCGCGGAAGTAGGCGGTGTTGTCGGCCAGTTGCCGGCGCAGGTCGCCGGCGGCGGCGAGCATTTCGAACGCCTTGATTCCCGCCGCGACCACGTGCGGTGGCAGCGAGTTGGAAAACAGGTAGGGACGCGAACGCTGGCGAAGCAATTCGATCACTTCGCTTGATGCCGTGGTGAAGCCGCCCACCGCGCCGCCCATCGCCTTGCCGAGGGTGCCGGTGAAGATATCGATCCTGTCCATCACGCCCTTGGCTTCCGCCGAGCCGCGGCCGGTCGCGCCGATGAAGCCGGTCGCGTGGCACTCGTCGATGTGCACCAGCGCGCCGTACTTCTTCGCCAGCGCGGTGATCTCGTCGAGCGGGGCGATGAAGCCATCCATCGAGAACACGCCGTCGCTGGTGATCAGCTTGGTCTTGCAACCGGCGGCGTCGGCGGCCTGCAACTGTTTCTCCAGGTCGGCCATGTCGCAGTTGGCGTAGCGGAAACGCTTGGCCTTGCACAGGCGCACGCCGTCGATGATCGAGGCGTGGTTGAGCGCGTCGGAGATGATCGCGTCGTCCTCGCCCAGCAGCGGCTCGAACAGTCCGCCGTTGGCATCGAAGCAGGCGGCGTACAAAATCGTGTCTTCGGTGCCGAAGAATTGCGCGATGGTCTGCTCAAGCTGCTTGTGCAGGTCCTGGGTGCCGCAGATGAAGCGCACCGAGGCCATGCCGAAGCCGTGGGTGTCGAGCGCGTCCTTGGCGACCGCGATGATGTCCGGGTGGTCGGCCAGGCCGAGGTAGTTGTTGGCGCAGAAGTTCAGCACCGTGCGGCCGTCGTCGAGCGTGATCTCGGCCGACTGCGGGCTGGTGATGATGCGCTCGGACTTGAACAGGCCGGCGTCGCGGATGGAGTCGAGTTCCCGGGTGTAACGGTCGGTCAAGGACATGATATTCACGCTTTCGTAGGAGCGGCTTCAGCCGCGATCAGATCCCCGGACTCCCATCGCGGCTGAAGCCGCTCCCACGAAAGGCCGGGAAGAATATGTCAGTTCCAGCTGAGCACGACCTTGCCGGCCTTGCCCGATTCCATGAGCTCGAAGCCCTGCTGGAACTCCTCGACCGGCAACTGGTGGGTCAGCACCTTGCCCAGCGGGAAGCCGCCCAGCACCAGCTGGGTCATCTTGTACCAGGTCTCGTACATCTTCCGGCCGTAGATGCCGTGCAGCACCAGGCCCTTGAAGATGATCTTGTCCCAGTCGACCCCGGCACCCTTGGGCATGATGCCGAGCATCGCGATCCTGCCGCCGTGGTACATGCAGTCGAGCATGTCGTTGAACGCGCGCGGGTTGCCGCTCATCTCCAACCCGACGTCGAAGCCTTCCATGTGCAGGTCGGCCATCACGTCCTTGAGCGAGGTGTTCGCGACGTTTACCACGCGGGTCGCGCCCATGTCGGCGGCCAGCTTGAGGCGGTAATCGTTGACGTCGGTGACCACCACGTTGCGCGCGCCGATGTGCTTGCAGATGCCGGCGGCGATGATGCCGATCGGGCCGGCGCCGGTGATCAGCACGTCCTCGCCGACCACGTCGAACTCCAGCGCGCAGTGCGCGGCGTTGCCGTACGGGTCGAAGAACGCGGCCAGTTCGGACGGGATCTGGTCCGGAATCGGCCACAGGTTGGTCGCCGGCATGACGATGTACTCGGCGAACGCGCCATTGCGGTTGACGCCGATGCCGACCGTGTTCGGGCACAGGTGCTGGCGACCACCGCGGCAGTTGCGGCAATGGCCACAGACGATGTGACCCTCGGCGCTCACCCGCTGGCCGACCTTGTAACCGGTCACGCCTGGGCCGACCTCGACGATCCGGCCGACGAATTCGTGGCCGATCACGAGCCCCGGCTTGATCGTGCGCTGGCTCCACTCGTCCCACAGGTAGATGTGCAGGTCGGTGCCGCAGATCGCGGTTTTCTCGAGCTTGATCAGCACCTCGTTGGCACCCGGCGCGGGCACCGGCACCTCTTCCATCCAGATGCCCTTGGTGGCTTCGCGCTTGACCAGCGCCTTCATCATCGTTTGGGTCATGGTTCGCTCTTGGATTTGCCACGTGCCGAGTGCGACAGGCGGGGCGCGCGGACGGCGCCGGAATTGACCACGAATTATACGCGGCAGCCCCTGCGGCCACCGTGACCGGGTCCGGTACTGCCCGGCACTGCGGTGCACGGCGTAAACTCGGGCTTTCGACCTTCCTGGGGTGACGGCAATGCGTTATTCGGTACTGGCGGTGGCAATCGCGGTGGCAGGCTTCGTGGGGTCGTCCGTGGCGGGCGAGGGCATGTGGGTGCCACAGCAGTTGCCGGAGATCGCCGGGCCGCTGAAGAAGGCCGGGCTGGAACTGCCGCCCGAACAACTGGCCGACCTCACCGGCGACCCGATGGGCGCGGTGGTGTCGCTTGGTGGCTGCACCGCCAGCTTCGTTTCCCCCCAGGGGCTGGTGGTCACCAACCATCATTGCGCGTACGGCGCGATCCAGCTCAACTCCACCCCCGAGAACAACCTGATCGACAAGGGCTTCAACGCGGAGACAAGGGCCGACGAGGTTTCCGCCGGCCCCAACGCGCGCATCTACGCGCTCGACTCGATCGAGGACGTCACCGCCAAGGTGCACGCCGCCATTGCCGCAGCGCCGGATGCGCTCGGCCGCAGCCACGCGCTGGAGGCGATCGAAAAGCAGCTGGTCGCCGACTGCGAGGCCGACGAAGGCTACCGCTGCCGCTTCTACAGCTTCGCCGGCGGCAACACCTACCGGCTGTTCAAGAACCTCGAGATCAAGGACGTGCGGCTGGTCCACGCACCGCCAAACAGCGTCGGCAGCTACGGCGGCGACATCGACAACTGGATGTGGCCGCGCCACACCGGCGATTTCTCGTTCTACCGCGCCTATGTCGGCCCCGACGGCAAGCCTGCGCCGTATGCCGAAGGCAACGTGCCGTACCAGCCCGAGCACTGGCTCAAGCTGGCATCGCAGCCGTTGGAAACCGGCGATTTCGTGATGGTCGCGGGCTACCCCGGCCGCACCGCCCGCTACGCGCTGGCCGCCGAGTTCGACCAGACCGCGCAGTGGACCTATCCGACCGTCAAGGCGCACTACGAGAACCTGGTCGGACTGGTCGAGGCGGCCGGTGCCGCGGACGAGGACACCAAGGTCAAGTACGCCAGCACCATCCGCGGCTGGCAGAACGCGATGAAGAACTACGGCGGCCAGTTGGAAGGCTTCGAGCGGATCGACGCAAGCAAGGCCAAGCACGACGAGGAAGCCGCGGTGCTGGCGTGGCTGCGCGGGCAGGGCGCCGAAGGCGAGGCCGCACTCGCCGCCCATGCCACGCTACTGGAGCTGCACGAAGCCGACAGCGCCACCCGCGAGCGCGACCTGGTGCTTGGGCAACTGCGCCGCACCGGCACCATCGGCGCCGCGACCAGCCTGTACCGGTTGGCGATCGAGAAGGCCAAACCCGATGCCGAGCGCGAGCCGGGCTACCAGCAGCGCGACCTGCCCGGTTTCGAGGGCGCGATGCGGCAGATGGACAAGCGCTACGCCGCGGCGATGGACCGGCAACTGCAGGAATACTGGCTGCGCGAGTACGTGAAGCTGCCGCAGTCGCAGCGGGTCGAGGCGATCGACGCCTGGCTCGGCGGTGATGACGAGGTCGCGGTGCAGGCCGCGCTCGACAAGCTGGCCGGCACCGACCTTGGCGCGCTCGACACCCGCCTGGCACTGCTGCAGGCCGACCGTGCCGCGTTCGAGGCCAGCGACGACCCGGCCGTGCAGTTCGCGGTCGCGGTGATGCCGACCCTGCTGAAGCTGGAAGAGCAGGCCGAGACCCGCGCCGGCGACGCCCTGCTGGCGCGCCCGGCCTTCCTGCAGGCGGTGGCCGACTACAAGGCCAGCCAGGGCGAGTCGGTCTATCCGGACGCCAACTCCTCGTTGCGGATCACCTTCGGCAACGTGCAGGGCTATACCCGTCCCGACGGCGTGCGCCTGCCGCCGTTCACCACGCTCGAGCAGGTCGCCGCCAAGCACACCGGCGAGGCGCCGTTCGACGCACCGCAGGCGCTGCTCGATGCGGTCGAGGCAAAGAACCACGGCGGCCTCGCGAGCGAGGAACTCGGCACCGTGCCGGTCAACTTCATGGCCGACCTCGACATCACCGGTGGCAACTCCGGGTCGCCGGTGATGAATGCCCGCGGTGAACTGGTCGGGCTGGTATTCGACATGAACTGGGAGAGCGTGGCGTCCAACTGGGTCTTCAACCCGGAGCTGACCCGCGTGATCGCGGTCGATGCGCGCTACATGCGCTGGATCATGCAGGAGGTCTTCCCGGCGCCGCAGGTGCTGCAGGAGCTCGGCGTGCCGGAGCAGAAGTAAGGCATGAAGATCATCCTTGCCCGCCACGGTGAAACCCCGTGGAACGCCGCTGGCCGCTACCAGGGCCAGGCCGACATTCCGCTTTCACCGGTGGGCGAGGCACAGGCCCGTGCCCTCGGCGAGCGGCTGCGCGAGGTGCCGATTACCCGCGGGGTCGCCTCGCCGCTGGGGCGCGCCCGCCAGACCGCCGAGTTCGCGCTCGGCGAACGCCGCGGGATGCTGTCGACCGATCCGGGCCTGATGGAAATCGCCCACGGCACCTGGGAAGGGCTGCTCGCCAGCGAGATCGGCGAGCGCGATCCGGAGCGCCTGCAGGCCTGGCGCGACACGCCGCATGAAGTGCTGATGCCCGAAGGCGAGTCGCTGCAGCACGTGTTCGACCGCGCCTGGCCGGCACTGGCCCGCGCTGCCGATGGGCTCGGCGTCGACGACACCCTGCTGGTGGTCGCGCATGACGCGGTCAACCGGGTGCTGCTGTGCCACGTGCTCGGCATCCCGCTCGCGCGTCTGTGGACGTTCCGGCAGGCGCCGACCACGCTGAACCTGCTGGAAGGGCCCACCGTCGACCGGCTGGAGGTGGTCCGCCTCAACGACTGCAGCCACCACACCGCGTTGTTCGGCGAGGCCGTGCACCGGGCGCTGTAAGCGCGGATCATTGCGGCTCCTATACACCGGTTTTTCCGCATGACCCTGGACCAGTGGCTCGTCCGCATCGAGCGGCAGCACCCCAAGTCGATCGACATGGGCCTCGATCGCGTGCGCGCGGTTGCCGACCGGATGGGGCTGGGGCGGCCGGCGCAGCATGTCATCACGGTTGGTGGCACCAACGGCAAGGGCTCGACGGTCGCCTTCATCGAGGCGATCGCGCGCGAGGCCGGCTGGCGCGTGGGCGCCTACACCTCGCCGCACCTGCTGGCCTACAACGAGCGGGTCCGGGTGGATGGCCATGACGCCTCCGACGCGGCGCTGGTCGAGGCGTTCGAGGCGATCGAGCAAGCGCGTGGTGACACCACGCTGACCTATTTCGAGTACGGCACGCTGGCCGCGTTGTGGCTGTTCGCGCGTGCCGGACTCGACCTGGCGATCCTCGAGGTCGGCCTCGGGGGACGGCTCGACGCGACCAACATCGTCGATTCCGATGTCGCCGTGATCACCACGGTCGACCTCGACCACCAGGACTACCTCGGCGACGACCGCGAGAAGATCGGGTTCGAAAAAGCCGGGATCGCGCGCGGCTGGAAACCGCTGGTGCTCGGCGACGACGACCCGCCGTCGAGTGTGCTGCGCCATGCCTATGCGATCGGCGCGTCGGCGCTGCGGATCGGCTGCGATTTCTTCATCGGCCCCGCACCGGGCGAGGCCGCGCCGGACCTGCCGGCGGACGGTCACTGGCGGTGGCGCGAGACCGGCTTCCAGCTCGACCTGCCGCTGCCGAAACTCGCCGCGCCGGCGCAACTGCGCAACGCGGCGGTCGCGGTGGCCGCATTGCGCGCGCTGGACCGGCCGTTGACGGACGATGCGATCGGTCGCGGCGTTGCCGCCGCCGGTATCCCCGGGCGGCTGCAGCGATTCGAACGTGATGGCGTGGAGGTGCTGGTCGACGTCGGCCACAACCCGCAGGCGGCTCGCGAACTGGCCGCATGGCTGCAGGCCGCACCGGCGACCGGTGCAACCCACGCGGTGTATGCCGCGCTCGGCGACAAGGACATGGCCGGCGTGGTCGCGGCACTGGCCACCGGTGTCGATCACTGGCACCTGGCGGGCTTGCCGGAACAGGCCCCGCGCGGCATCGACGTCGACCGGTTCGCCGCGCGCCTTGCCGGCACCGTGGCCGCCACCGGAACCCGCCATGCCGGCGTGGCTGAGGCGCTAACCTCCGTGCACGCAAACGCGCGTGGTGGCGACCGCATCCTCGTGTTCGGCTCGTTCCACACCGCGGCCGCTGCCTTGCTGTGGCTGGCCTGACCGCCGCTTCCGTCGCCTGAACGACACCCCGGCGCGTCCCGGTAGGGTGGCGGCGCGGGGGTATAATTCGCGGGCACTTTCGCCGAGGCATGCGAGATCCGATGGAACCCGCCCTGAAACAGCGCCTGATCGGTGCCGCCGTGCTCGTCGCGATCGCGGTGATCTTCCTGCCGATGCTGATCAAGGGGCCGGCCCCGGAAAGCGGCGTCTCCGACGTGCCGCTGGACCTGCCCGAGCCACCCGGCGGTGAATTCGAGACCCGTGAGCTGCCGCTGGTGACCCCGGGCGCGACGCCGGGCGGCAGCGTGACCGGCCTTGGCGCCGCCGATGCCGATCCCGTCGAGGGGGGTGAACTACCCACCGTCGATACCCGCACCGCCAACGGCGGCATGATGCCGGCGACCACCGCCGGCGGTGGTTATGCGGTCAGTTTCGGCAGCTACGCCAGCGCCGACGACGCCGCGCGCGTGGTCAACGCCCTGCGCGATTCGCAACTGGCGGGCTACCAGGAAACCACTGCGGTCGACGGACGCACCCTGTACCGGGTGCGCGTCGGGCCGTTCGACTCGCGCGCGACCGCCGAGACCGCGCGCCTGCGCGCGGCCCACGTACGCGACGACGTTGGCTCCCGGGTAGTGGCGCTGGATGCGGCCGCCGCCGAGGACGACGCCAACGCCACCGCGTCGGTATCCACGCCCGCGCCGGCGCCGCAACAGGAGGTGTCGGAACCGACGCCGTTGCCCGAGGACAAGCCTGCGGCCAAGCCGGTGGTGAGCAAACCGGCCGAAGCCAAGCCCGTCGTGGAAAGCAAGCCCGCTGAAACCAGGCCCGTCGCCTCCACACCGGAGCCCGCAGCCGCTGGCGTGGGCTTCGCGGTGCAACTGGGTGCGTTCAGCAATGCAGCCGACGCCAACGCCATGCGCGATCGTGCGCGCGCGGCGGGCCTCAGCGCGTTCGTCGAGCAGGTCAGTACCGACAAGGGCCCACTCAGCCGCGTCCAGGTTGGTCCGGTGGTCGATCGTCCCGCTGCCGAGCGGCTGAAGGCGCAGGTCGCGGCCAAGCTCGGCATCAACGGCTTCGTCCATTCGCACCCGTGAGGCGTGACGCGTTTTCGCGATGAGTGCTGTCGATTGGGTCCTGCTGGCGATCGTCGGGGTGTCGGCCCTGCTGGGGCTGATGCGCGGGTTCGTCGGCGTGCTCGCGTCGCTGGCGGCATGGGTGCTGGCGGGCTGGGCGGCGTTCCGTTTTGGCGCACAGGTCGCGTTGATGCTCGCCAGCGATGGCGAACCGGGACCGGGACAGCTGCTGGCCGGGTATGGATTGAGCTTCCTGGTGGTGCTGCTGGCGGTGGGCCTGGTGGGCTGGGTGGTGCGCAAGCTGGTGCATTCCGTTGGCCTGTCGGGGCTGGACCGGTTGCTGGGTCTGGTGCTCGGGTTCGCGCGTGGCGCGCTGGTGGCCTGCCTGGTGGTCCTGTTGATGGGCCTGACCGAACTGCCGCGGACGCCGGAATGGCGCGCCTCGGCGGTGGTGCCGGTGTTCGTGCCGGGCGCGCAATGGATGCAGGGCTGGTTGCCGGAATGGGTGTCCGCCCGGGTCGATCTGCGCGGCGAATCCACCACGCCCGCGCTGGTATCGCCGGGAATGGTGTCGCCCGAGATGATCCGGGCCACGCGTGACGTCGACCTGCCGATGCCGGTGGACCTGCCGCTGGAAGCCGCCGCCGAGGTCGTGCGCGAGCTCAGTGGCAGCTCACCGGCTCCGCAGCAGATTCAAGAACCAGTGCAACCGCAATCCAGACAGCAACCACCCCTGCAACAACCCCAACCAGGATCCTGACCATGTGCGGCATCATCGGTATCGTCGGCCACAACGACGTCGCGGCCCAGCTTTATGACGCCCTCACGGTGCTGCAGCATCGCGGCCAGGACGCGGCCGGCATCGCCACCGCCGACGATGGCCGGCGGCTGATGGTGCACAAGGGCAACGGGCTGGTCAGCGAGGTGTTCGACGCGCCCGCGATGCGCCTGTTGCGCGGCCAGATCGGCATCGGCCATTGCCGCTATCCCACGGCGGGAAGCGAGGGCAACGACGAGGCCCAGCCGTTCTACGTCAACTCGCCGTATGGCATCGCGCTGGCGCACAACGGCAACCTGATCAACACCGATGCGCTGCGCCGCGAGGTGTTCGAGCAGGACCGCCGCAACGTCAATACCGAGTCGGATTCGGAAGTCCTGCTCAACGTGTTCGCGCATGAACTCGACACCCGCACACTGACGCCGGACACCGCGTTCAAGGCGGTTGAAGGCGTGTACCGCCGCTGCGTCGGCGGCTACGCGGTGGTGGCGACCGTGCTCGGGCTTGGGCTGGTGGCGTTCCGCGATCCCAACGGCATCCGCCCGCTGGTGCTGGGCAAGCGCAGCGGCCCGGCCGGTGACGAGTACGCGGTGGCGTCGGAGTCGGTCGCGTTCGACCTGACCGGCTTCGAGCGCGTGCGCGATGTCGGCCCCGGCGAGGCGGTGGTTATCACCGCCAACGGCGAGTTGCACACCCGCCAGTGCGTGCCGGCGGGCAAGCACACGCCGTGCATGTTCGAGTACGTGTATTTCGCGCGCCCCGATTCGATGATCGACGACATCTCGGTGCACAAGGCGCGCATGCGCATGGGCCAGACGCTCGGCGAGAAGATCCTGCGGCTGCGCCCGGACCACGACATCGACACCGTGATCCCGATCCCGGACTCCTCGCGCGACGCCGCGCTGGAAGTGGCCAACGTGCTCGACGTGAAGTACCGCGAGGGCTTCATCAAGAACCGCTACGTCGGCCGCACCTTCATCATGCCGGGGCAGGGCCAGCGCGCGAAGTCGGTGCGGCGCAAGCTCAATCCGATCCCGCTGGAGTTCCGCAACCGGGTGGTGCTGTTGGTCGACGACTCGATCGTGCGCGGCACCACATCCAAGCAGATCGTGCAGATGGCGCGCGAGGCCGGCGCGCGCAAGGTCTACCTGGCCTCCGCCGCGCCGCCGGTGCGCCACCCGAACATCTACGGCATCGACATGCCGATCGCCGACGAACTGATCGCCTACAACCGCACCGAGGAAGAAGTGCAGGAGCTGCTCGGCTGCGACTGGCTGATCTACCAGGACCTCGAGGACCTGGAGCACGCGGTGTCGGGGCCGAAGCACCGTCTGGAGCACTTCGATTCGTCGTGCTTCAACGGCGACTACGTGACCGGCACCGAGGAGGACTACTTCGAGCGGATCAAGCGGTTGCGCTCCGACGATGCCAAGATCACCCGCCGGGCGACGTAGCGTCAGGCCGGGCCCCACACAAGTCCCACGGGGTTGTGGGAGCGGCTTCAGCCGCGATCGGGCAATCATTCGCCCGTGCCGGTTCCAGATCGCGGCTGAAGCCGCTCCTACAAGGCCGCGGGACACGCGTCGCAGATCGCCCATGCCCATTTCCCTGTTCGACATCGCCCGCGGCTGCCTCGACGCCGCGACACCCGACGCCAAGGTCGCGGCGACCTTCGTCGCCGGCGAGTCATTTACACGCGGTGAGTGCGCGATCCCGTCGGATGCGCCGCCACCCGAACCGATCCGCATGCCCGGTCGCCCCGAACGCCCCCGGCTGGTAGCGCCGCGCGAGTTGCCCAAGCGCGGATTCGGCACCGACGAAGGGCGTGCGGCCTTCATCCACGCGATCGCGCACATCGAGTTCAACGCGATCGACCTGGCCTGGGACGCCGTCTACCGCTTTCGCGGATTGCCGAACCGGTTCTATTCGGATTGGGTTGGTGTCGCCGTCGACGAGGCGCGCCACTTCAGCCTGCTGCGCGATCGTCTGAAGCAACTCGGTTTCGACTACGGCGATTTCGATGCCCATAACGGCTTGTGGGAAATGGCCGGGAAGACCGCGCACGACGGGCTGGCGCGCATGGCACTGGTGCCGCGGGTGCTCGAGGCGCGCGGGCTGGACGTGACGCCCGGAATGATCACGAAACTGCGCGCCCTGGGCGATGACGCTACCGTCGCGATCCTCGAAACGATCCTGCGCGAGGAAGTCGCCCACGTCGCCGCCGGCTCGCACTGGTTCCGCTGGTACTGCGAGCGCGCCGGGGTCGAACCGGCGCCGAAGTTCCGCGAGTTGCTGGACGAATACGCGCGCTCGGTGTTGTACGGCCCATTCAACCTGCAGGCGCGCAGCGAAGCCGGGTTCGATGACGACGAATTGGCGATGCTCGAGGCCTTCGTCGCCCGCTGAGGCACCCACGCCGGCGTCCTGTAGGAGCGGCTTCAGCCGCGATCGGAAATCGTTCGCCCGCCCCGACTCCAGATCGCGGCTTAAGCCGCTCCTACAGGTGGCATGTTCGCGTGGCGAAGACGGTGAGTTCGGGTTACAGCCTCTCCAGGCGCATGCCATCGGCATCCACCCGCAGCACCGAGCCCTGCTCATACCAGTCGCCCAGAACCGTCCGCTTGCAGGCGCGCCCACCCACGTCCAACTCATGCACTGCCGGCCGATGCGTATGCCCGTGGATCATCGTGTCGATACCGAACTGCGCGAACATCGCTCCGACCGCCGCGGGTGCAACGTCGGTAATCGACTCCATCGTGCCCTGACCCTGCAGCCCCTGCTGGTGCGCCTTGCTGGCCGCGCGTGCCTGTTGCGCGAACGCCATTCGCGCCGCCAGCGGCTGCGCCAGGAATTGCGCCTGCCACGTCGGGTTGCGGGTCTGCGCACGGAACTGCTGGTAGGCGACGTCGTCGGTGCACAGCGTGTCGCCGTGCAGCAACAGGGTGGGGCGGCCGTACAGCATCACCACGCTGGGGTCGGACAGCACCGTCATGCCGGCCCGCCGCGCGTAGTCGTCACCAAGCAGGAAATCGCGGTTGCCGCGGATGAACGACACCGGCGTGCCGGCATCGGCCACCGCGCGCAGTTCGCGCGCGACGAATGCGCCCGTATCGGACGGGTCATCATCGCCAACCCACGCCTCGAACAGGTCGCCGAGGATGTACAGCGCGTCCGCGCCGGCGGCTTCCTCGCGCAGGAAGCGGCCGAACAGTTCGGTGATCGCGGGACGCTCGGCGTCGAGATGGAGGTCGGAGATGAAGAGCGTGGTCATCGAGCCATTGTAGGATGCAACCCCGACGGCGCTCCCGTGCTCATCGTCCCGTTATCCACTCCCGGGAGTCCCGCGTTCCCCGATTCGACTCCGGGCCTTCGTAGGAGCGGCTTCAGCCGCGATCGGAAATCGGCGCGGGCGAACGATTCCAGATCGCGGCTGAAGCCGCTCCTACAGGAGCAGTGCGGTCGACGGCCTGCACGTGCCGCGACGGCAACGGCTAAAATCGGCGGACTTCCGATCCGAGCCGTCCGCATGACCTGCCGTACCCGCTTCGCCCCCAGTCCCACCGGTTACCTGCACATCGGCGGCGCGCGCACCGCGCTGTACTGCTGGCTGGAGGCGCGTCGCCGCGGTGGGCAGTTCATCCTGCGGATCGAGGACACCGACCGCGAGCGCAGCACCCAGCCGGCGATCGACGCGATCCTGCAGGCGATGGAGTGGCTCGGGCTGGATTACGACGAGGGCCCGATCTACCAGACCCATCGCCTCGACCGCTACCGCGAAGTCGCCGAGCAGATGGTCGCCGCCGGCACCGCCTACTACGCCTACGAGTCCAAGACGGAACTGGAGGCGATGCGCGAGACGGCGATGGCCGCGGGCGACAAGCCGCGCTACAACGGCGCCTACCGCGACAAGGACGCCGGTTATCGCGACGACCCCAACCGGGTGATCCGCTTCAAGAATCCGCTCGACGGCGTGGTCGCGTGGGACGACAAGGTCAAGGGCCGCATCGAGATCGCCAACAGCGAACTCGACGACCTGGTTATCTTCCGCCCCGACGGCTACGCGACCTACAACTTCGCGGTGGTGGTCGATGACCTCGACATGGGCATCACCGATGTCGTCCGCGGCGACGACCACATCAACAACACCCCGCGCCAGATCAACATCTACCAGGCGCTCGGCGCGCCGGTACCGCACTTCGCGCACCTGCCGATGATCCTCGACCCGGAGGGTGCCAAGCTGTCCAAGCGCACCGGCGCGGCCGACGTCATGCAGTACCGCGACGCCGGCTACCTGCCGCACGCGCTGCTGAACTACCTGGTGCGGCTGGGCTGGTCGCACGGCGACCAGGAGATATTCTCGATCGAGGAGATGAAGTCGCTGTTCGACCTCAAGGACGTCAATGCCAAGGCGTCGCGGCTGGATCCGGCCAAGCTCGGCTGGCTCAACCAGCAGTACCTCAAGGCCGACGCCCCGGCCGAAGTCGGCACGCACCTGGAGTGGCACCTGCGCGAGGCCGGTTACGACCTCGCCAGCGGCCCGGCACCGGCCGACATCGTGACCGCCCTGCGCGACCGCGTGCAGACGCTGAAGGAAATGGCCGAGCGCGCCGCGGTCTGGTTCGGGCCGCTCACCGAATATGACGAGGCCGCTGTAGCCAAGCACCTCAAGCCGGCCGCACGCGCGCCGCTGGCCGATGCACGCGAGCGCTTCGCCAGGTTGGCCGAGTGGAGCGCCGACAGCGTCGCTGCGGCACTGCACGAGACCGCCGCGGCGCTGGAACTGGGCATGGGCAAGGTCGCCCAGCCGATGCGCGTGGCGATCACCGGCACCCAGGTCAGCCCCGACATCTCGCATACGGTCTACCTGGCTGGGCAGGCCGAGGCGCTGCGGCGGATCGATGCCGCGCTTGCAAAAGTGCCTGCCGAGGCCTAGATCAGGGAGATGGGCCACGACCACGACTGCACCGACCCGCAACACCACGTCCACGACGGCGATGCCTTCGTGCGCGAGGTCGAGCGCGTATGCAAACAGCGTGGGCTGCGGCTGACCCCGATCCGCGCCAACGCGCTGCAGCTGATCGCTGCCGCCGAACGGCCGGTCAAGGCCTACGAACTGCTCGACCTGATGAAGGCGACCCACGATGCCGCCGCGCCGCCGACGGTGTACCGCGCGCTGGAGTTTCTGCTCGAGCACGGCTTCATCCACAAGCTCGCTTCGATCAACGCCTTCGTCGGTTGCCACCATCCCGGCGGCGAGCAGCACGCGGTGCCGTTCCTGATCTGCGACAACTGCCACGCGGCGGTTGAGCTGGAGGATGAGCAGATCGTCGAGTCACTGGACTCCCGCGCCCGCGCCCTGGGCTTCGTGCCGCAGGCGCAGACGCTGGAGGTGCACGGCCTGTGCGCGGACTGCGCGAAGACCTCGAAGCCTTTGTAGGAGCGGCTTCAGCCGCGATCTGAAACCGTTCGCCCGCACCGGTTCCCGATCGCGGCTGAAGCCGCTCCTACAGAAGCGCGCTCAGAAGAACGCGCGCACCCCGAACTCGATCCCACGGCCCGGCAACGGCGCAAGATCCTTCAGGAACGACGTGTGCGGCCGCGCTTCCTCGTCGAGCAGGTTGTTGCCGTCGAGGAACACTTCCCACGCATTGCCGCCGTGGCTGTCGATGTGCCACGCCAGATGCGCGTCGACCAGGGTGTAGCCGGGCGTCGCGGTCTCATGTTCGGCCACGTCGTCCTGCTCGGCATAGCGCACCGCACCGAGCGATGCGCGCCATTCGCCGGTCTCCCAGCGCAACTCGCCACCGACACGGGCCGGCGCGATCCGCGGCAGATTGCCGTCGTTGGCGAGCGTGGCGACGTAGTTGTGGTTGTGGTCGCCGTGCGGTACCGACACCGCGATTTCGCGGCTACCACTGCCATCCAGTTTCGCGCGCACCACGTCGCCGAACACGCGCATCGACCAGGCACCGTTGTCGTTGTCGATGAAGGTCCAGTCGACCTCGGCTTCGGCGCCGTTGAAGCGCGCGTCGTGCTGGGTCCATGACCGGACCGGGCCGTCATGCTCGACGATGCCGGTGTCGGCAAGGTAGACGAAATCGTCGAAGCGCGCCTGGTAGACGGAGGCACCGACGCGCAGCGGGCCGTTGTGCCAGTGCAGGCCGAGTTCGGCGCGGTTTGCGGTTTCGACGTCGAGGTCCGGGTTGCCCAGTTCGACGCTGCCGGTGGCGACGTGCAGGCCGTTGGAGAACAGTTCCTCCGCGGTAGGTGCGCGTTGTGCCCGGTCCAGCCCCAGCGACAGGTGCAGCGTGTCGTCCAGGTCCCAGCGCAACGCCGCCGACAGGCTGGTGGTATCGAACTTGCGGTCGGGGCCGATCGCGATGCTGTCATCGACGTCAACCTCGTTGCGATCGTGCCGCGCGCCGATCTCCAGCTTGGTCGGGCCGAACTCGCGCTCGCCGATCCAGAACAGGCCGGTGTCGTTCGACTCCGAGCCCGGTACGAACGCCTCCGCGCCGACTGCAAGGAAATCACGTTGCGACCATTGCACGCCCAGCGCGCCATCCCAGCCGAGCACCGGCTGGTGCACCAGTTCCACCCGCGCCTCGGTGCCGGTGTTGTCGAACACGGTGCCGACCTCGTCGCCCTCGTACTCGGTATGGGTGTAATCGGTCCGGGCGAACTTGACCCGCAGCGACTCGAACGCGCCGAGGTCGTCGAGCCCGCCGCGCACTTCGCTGCGTCGCTGGTCCATCACGATGCGCACCGCACCTTCGTCGTGATGGGCTTCACCGGCCGGCTCATCGTGATCGTGGTCGTCGTGCGCATGGTCGTCTTCGCCCTCCGGGTGCGAATGGCCCGGCACGCCGTACCGGCTGTTGAACAGGCTGTAGCCCACGCCGAGGAAGCCGCGGTCGCCAACCCAGGACACGCCCAGCGCGGCGGAATCGGTACGCACCGCGCTGTTGGGCAGGATCCCCGCCATGCCGAGTTCTTCCTCGTGGGCGTGGCCGGGTTCCTCATGCTCCTCATGGGCATGTTCGTTCTCGGCGAAGCCGGGAATCTCGTAGTCACCTGTTTCGCGATGCAACGCGTCGAAATGGAACACGACGTTGCCCGACTCGGAGGTGCCATCGAGCCGCAGCATCCCGGTCCGCTGGTCGTTGACCGTGCCGCCACGCAATTCGGCCCGCCCCTGCAGCGGTTCCGCGGTCACGTGCTCGGGAATCCGGCCGTCGATCACGTTGACCGCACCGCCGATGGCGCCGCTACCGTAGAGCAGGGTGGCCGGACCCTTCAGCACTTCGACCTGGTTGGCCAGGAACGGCTCGATGCTGACCGCATGGTCGACACTGACGGTCGAGACGTCGCCCGAACCCAGGCCATTGCTGAGCACCTGCACGCGGGCGCCATCGAAACCGCGGATGATCGGCCGCCCGACGCCCGGCCCGAAGTACGACGACTGCACGCCCGGCAACTTGTTGACCGTCTCGCCAAGCGAGTTGGCCTTGGCTGCGTCCAGCCGCTCGCCGGCCAACACCTCGACCGGGCGGACCAGGTCCTCCGCCGTGCCTGCCAGCGGGGTCGCATGCACCTCGACCGCGGTGAGGTCGGTGGGCTGATGGTCGTGTCCGGCAGTCGGCACCTCGACTTGCGCGGCGGCCTGGGCCGCCAGTGGCAACGCCATGGAGACAGCAAGGACAAGTTGGAGACGGCGGGGTGAACGATTGGGCAGGGGCATGGGGTAAAGTGGGTTGCAAGGGAGACGTAATGTTATATTATAACAATCGTCTGGCCACCCTCCCAAAAGTCACGGTTCGCATGTCTCCCATCCAACGCCATCGCCTGCTCGACCGTTTCGGCGCGTATGGCTCGATCCTGTGTGCGATCCATTGCGCCCTGCTGCCGCTGGTGGTCGCGCTGCTGCCGACGCTGGGGCTGGTGACGCTGGGCAGCGACGGCTTCGAGCGCGGGTTCGTAGCATTCGCAAGCCTGCTGGGCCTGGGCAGCCTGCTCTGGGGCTACCACCGGCACCGCGTGGTCCGGGCCCTGTGGTTGCTGGTGCCGGGCCTGCTGGTGCTGTGGACGGCCATCCTGTATCCACCGTTGCACCACGCGATGGTGCCGCACGCCATCGCGATGACCCTGGGTGGCACCCTGGTCGGGCTGGGGCACATCGCCAACCTGCGGCTCAACCATGGCCACGTACACGACGCCAGCTGCGCCCACTGAGGACTGCGCGGGCTCCGGTGTGCTACGCTACGCCGCTTCGCGCGCTGCCTTGGCGCGCTGATTTTCAGACGAAACACTTGGGAGCAAGACCATGGGCAAGGGCGACCGCAAGACCGCCAAGGGCAAGCGCTTCAACTCCAGCTACGGCAACGCCCGCAAGGCCGTGACCAAGGCCGCCGGCACACCCGCCGCGCCGGTAGTGAAGAAGACCGCCACCAGCAAGACCGTCAGCAAGGCGCCGGCCAAGAAGGTCGCCAAGAAGGCTGTGGTCAAGGAGTAAGCATCGGCGCAGTGCCGGTGTGACCGAAAAGCCCCGCGATGCGGGGCTTTTTCGTGGGCGACCTTTTCCGGGACGGCTTAGACGATGCGTCGGCCGTTGGCGTGGACGCGCGTGGCGAGGTCGCCGCCCAGCCAGTAGCTCAATTCGGAAGGGTGTCCGATCCGCCATTGCACGAAGTCGGCGCGCATGCCGACCCGCAACACACCGCGATCATCCAGCCCCAGTGCCCGCGCGGCATGCACCGTCGCGCCGCGCAGCGCGCCCTCCGGTGTCAGGCGGAAATGCGTACAGGCCAGTTGCATCGCCTGGCGCAGTGACAGCAGTGGCGACGTACCGGGGTTGCAGTCGGTCGCGACCGCCATCGCCACGCCGTGCTCGCGCAAGGCGTCCAAGGGGGGCAATTTCGTTTCACGCAAGACGTGGAACGCCCCGGGCAGCAGCACCGCGACCGCGCCAGAGTCGGCCATCGCGCGGATGCCGTCCGCGCTGCTGTATTCGATGTGGTCCGCTGACAGCCCGCCGAACTCGGCGACCAGTCCGGCGCCACCGAGGTCACTGAGCTGGTCGGCATGCAGTTTGACCCGTACCCCGAGGGCGCGTGCCGCCTCGAACACGCGACGGGTCTGCGCGGGACTGAAGCCGATGCCTTCGCAGAACGCGTCGACCGCATCGACCAGCCCCTCGGCGTGCAATCGCGGGAGCCAGTCGATCACCGCGTCGATGTAGGCGTCGGGCCGGCCCTTGAACTCCGGTGGCAGCGCGTGCGCGGCCAGGTACGTGGTGCGCACGGTGATGCCGAGCTGCTCACCGATCCGGCGCGCGACCCGCAGCATCTTGCGCTCGTTGTCGAAGTCGAGGCCATAACCGGACTTGATCTCCAGCGTGGTCGCGCCGTCGGCCAGCAGCGCCTTCGCGCGCGGCAGCGACTGGCGCAGCAGTTCGGCCTCGTCGGCCTCGCGCACCGCGCGCACGGTGGAAAGGATGCCGCCGCCGGCGCGAGCGATCTCTTCGTAGCTGGCGCCCTGCAGGCGCAGTTCGAACTCGCGCGCGCGGTCCCCGGCAAACACCAGGTGGGTATGGCAGTCGACCAGCCCGGGGGTGATCCAGCCGTCCGCCTCGACTACTTCGCGTGCCAGCACCGACGGTTCACCCGGCAGTCCGCTGCGCGGCCCGACATACGTCAGTCGCCCGTCGTGCCAGCCCAGCGCCGCATCGGGGATTTCGCCATAACCGGTCGCGCCGTCGAGGGTCGCCAGCGAGGCGCCGACGACCAGCCCGTCCCATTGCATCGAGTTGCTCGTGTTCATCCACCCATTGTAGGGAAGGCCCGCGAGGTCGCCAGATCGCCGGCGAGTTGCCACAATCGCCGGCATGAGGACCATTCCCAACGCCCGGACCTGGCACCCCGACGGCTGGCATGACGGGACCCGGCTGGATGCCGACCCGCATGGCCGGATCGCGCGCAGCAGCTACGGCGGCACCACCCGCCAGCGCGTCGTACCGGGCATCGCCAATTTGCACTCGCATGCGTTCCAGCGCGCGATGGCCGGCATGGCCGAGCGCCAGAGCGACCCGCGCGATTCGTTCTGGACCTGGCGCGAGACGATGTACCGCTTCGCCGGGCGCTTCACCCCGGAGAGCCTGTACGCCGTCGCTGCGCAGCTTTACGCGGAAATGCTCACCGCCGGCTACACCACGGTCTGCGAATTCCACTACCTGCACCACGCGCCCGATGGCCGGCCGTATGACGACCCGGCCGCGATGTCGCGCGCGCTGATCCAGGCCGCGCACGACACCGGCATCCGCATGACCCTGCTGCCGGTGCTGTACATGACCGGGGGCTTCGACGGCCGCGCGCTGGGTGAACGACAGAAGCGCTTCGGTTTCGAGGTCGATGGTTACCTGGCGCTGCTCGACGACCTGCGTACCGAACACGCCGGTGACATGGTCCGGATCGGCTGCGCCCTGCACAGCCTGCGCGCGGTGCCGGAAGCGGCGATGCGCGAAGTGCTGGCGGCATTGTCGGCCGACAGTCGCGTGCACATCCACATTGCCGAACAGACCGGCGAGGTCGACGAATGCGTCGCCGTGCGTGGCGCACGACCGGTGCAGTGGCTGCTAGACAACGCCGCGGTCGATGCGCGCTGGACGCTTGTCCATGCCACCCATCTGGACGACGCCGAACTGCGCGGCATCGCCGACTCCGGCGCGACCGTCGCGATCTGCCCGACCACCGAGGCCAATCTGGGCGACGGGCTGTTCCGGCTGCGCGATTACCTCGACGCCGGTGGGCGCTGGGGCATCGGCTCGGACTCGCACATCTCGGTGTCGCCGGTGGAGGAACTGCGCTGGCTGGAGTACGGCCAGCGGCTGGTCACCCGTCGTCGCAACATCGCGGTCACCGAGCGCTCGCCAAGCGTCGGCGACACCCTGGTTGCAGCGGTGGAAGCCAGCGCCGCCGATTCGTCCGGCCACGCGATCGGTCGCCTCGCGCAGGGCGACAACGCCGACGCACTGGTGCTCGACATCGCCAACGCAGTGTTTGCCGGTGCGACTGACGAGGACGCGACCGATCGCTGGATCTTCGCCGGCAACCAGAACCTGGTGCGCGAAACCTGGGTCAACGGCCGCTGCGTGGTCGAGAACGGCCGCCACTTCCATGCCGATGCGATCGCCGCGCATTACCGCGCCGAGGTGGAGCGGTTGCTGGAGGAGTAGGGCGGTTTGGAGCCCCGCAGCGCCGACATGTTCTGCCGGCGCAATGTAGGAGCGACGTAAGTCGCGAAATCCACGCCGCAGATCAACACCGTTGCGTTCGCTTGCGATGAAGCTTCCCGACCGCCACCCGTGACTCCCCGACCGGTACACGGGTCAGGATTGGCGTTGTGCGTTGTGCGTCGTGCGTCGTGCGTTCGCGACTTACGTCGCTCCTACAGCAGGGGGCTGTCGGTTGGTGCGGCGAACAGGTCGTCGCGTGGCAGCGCGCCTTCCAGTTGCAGCAGGAACTGCTTGGTCGGCAGGCCGCCGCCAAAGCCGGTCAGGCTGCCGTTGGCGCCGATCACGCGGTGGCAGGGCAGCACGATCGGCAGTGGATTGCGGCCATTCGCCGCGCCGACTGCACGGGTCGCGCTGGGCTTGCCGATCTGCGTGGCGAGTTGCGCGTAGCTGACGGTTTCGCCATACGGGATCGACGCCAGCGTTCGCCAGACTTCGCACTGGAACGCGGTCCCGCGCGGGGCCAGCGGCAGGTCAAACGTGCGCCGGGTGCCGGCGAAGTACTCGTCGAGTTGCTGGTGCAGTCGAAGCAGCAGCGGATGTGTGCAATCCGCCCAGTCGACTTCGTGCCAGTCGGGCTCACGTTTGACTGCATGCCGCGACGGCTGGAACTCGATCGCGCGTACGCCGTTGTCGTCGGCCGCCAGCAGCAGCGGGCCGACGGGGCTATCGATGGTGGTGAAGATCGTCATGTCCTGTCCCTCCGGGCGGGGGTGCTGGCCTTCGCGCGCTCCGCCAGTTCGGTCGCTTCGCGCCAGAGATGGATCACGCAATACGCCCTCCATGGCCGCCAGGTTTCGGCGCGTGCGAGCAGGGCGCGCGCGGTGAGCGCGGTGTCGTCGTCGCTGGCGACGCGGCGCAGGATCAGGTCTTCGGCGGGGAACGCGTCCGGGTGGCCGAGCGCGCGCATCGCGATGTACTGCGTGGTCCACGGACCGATACCGGGCAGCGCGACCCAGCGCGCGACGAAGTCGTCGAGCGTGCGCTCGGGCTTGAAGTCGACCCGGCCGTCGAGCAGCGCGCGGGCGACATTGCGGATCGTTTCGGCGCGTGCGCGGGTGACGCCGATCGTTGACAGGTCGGCGTCGGCCAACGCCTCGGGCGCGGGGAAGATGTGCTCCAGCCCGGGCGCAAACGGCGTCTCCAACGCGCGGCCGTATTTGTGTGCCAATCGCGTCGCCAGCATACGCGCGGCGGCGACGCTGACCTGCTGGCCAAGGATCGCGCGCACCGCGATCTCGAAGCCGTCCCAGCCGCTGGGCAACCGCAAGCCCGGCCGTCGCTGCAACAACGGTCCCAGTTTTGAATCGCCTGACAACACCGATGCGATCGCCTGCGGATCGGCATCGAGGTCGAACATCCGTCGCAGCCGCGCGACGATCGACAGCAATCGAGATGGCGCCACGCCGTGCAACTGCAATCGCAACGCATGCTCGCCATCGGGCCAGGCGCTGACCCGCAACCAGCCCGGCGCCTGCCCGGGTTCATCGTCGGGCGGCGCGATCACCCGCGCATAGGAGTCCGCATCGACGACTTCCACCGCCGGCAACGCGCGGGTGCGCAGGAAGCCCAGCATCGACTCGAAATCGTACGGCGGCCGGTAGCCCAGCCGCAGGGTCAACACCTCGCCGATGTCGGCGCGCGGGCGGCGGCGCAGGTCGCGTGGGGCCATGCGATAGGCCTCCAGGAACGCGGCATTGAACCGGCGCAGACTGCCGAACCCGGCCGCCAGCGCAACCTCGGTGATCGGCAACATCGTTTCGGTCAGCAACTGCTTGGCGAACAGCAGGCGGCGGGTGCCATGCACGCCGAGCGGCGCCGCACCGAGAC
This sequence comes from Lysobacter sp. F6437, assembly GCF_052547215.1. Lineage (NCBI taxonomy): Bacteria > Pseudomonadati > Pseudomonadota > Gammaproteobacteria > Lysobacterales > Lysobacteraceae > Lysobacter > Lysobacter sp. F6437. The sequence goes on along the minus strand of NZ_JBQWRB010000001.1, from coordinate 1,155,420 downwards.
GGTCGACGAACAGACGACGCAACTGCCGTTCACCGATCCCGACCCGGCCTGCAAGGTTCGCCAACGGCGCTTCGGCCAGCGCGCCCTGGTCGATCAACTTCAGTGCGCGCGCCACCGTCGCATCGCCGCGGCGCCAGCTGTCGTCACCGGGCGACAGCTCCGGGCGGCAGCGCAGGCACGGACGGAACCCGGCTGTCTCGGCCGCCGCGGCATTGCTGAAATAGGTGACGTTCTCGCGCTTCGGGGTCGGCGCCGGGCAGATCGGGCGGCAGTAGATCCCGGTGCTGGTGACGGCGGTGAAGAACAGGCCGTCGAAGCGCGCATCGCGACTCAGCCGGGCCTGCTCGCAGACTTGCGGATCGAGCGGGTTGGTGGCGGTGGGGGCGGGGACGACTGCGGACATGGACGCAGGCTAGCACCGGTTCCGGGGCTGAACTGGCCGGATTCGGACATCAATGCTGCGAACGATATTGCCCACGTCCCTGTAGGAGCGGCTTCAGCCGCGATCAGGGGATCGGTTGTTCGTCGGGCCCGCGATCGCGGCTGAAGCCGCTCCTACAAAACATCCGGCTTCAACGCCCCCATCGCATCCGCGTCGCCATCGTTCGCCGCCGGCTCCAGCCCTACCAGCTCCATCAACAACGGATACACATCCACGTTGTCGAACGCAGGCAGCCGCGCGCCTTCGCGGAACGCCGGTCCGCGCGCCAGGAAGATCGCGCGCATCGACGGCAGCGCCGGGTCGAAACCGTGCGAGCCGCGGGTCGTGGTCGACGGTCGCTTTTCAATCCATTCGCGGGGGCGCGCGTTCCAGCCTTCCTCCATCTGGCAGACGATCGGCGGCACCCGCGCGTGGCTGCCGTAATGCCAGCGTTCCGGCAGCGTGTCCCTGCGCCAGCATTCGTAGTGCTCGTGCTTGCCGAGCAACTGCGCCTGCGCCGCTGCTTCGCGTCCGGGCAACGGGGCGAACCCGACCGACTGGCCGGCCGACACCAGTCGCGCATCCCCTGGGGCGACCATGTCTTCCACCACGATTTCGTATCCCGGTTCCACCGCTGCCATGCCGTGGTCGGACACCACGATCAGGTTGACGCGGTCGTCCAGCCCCTGCGATGCGAGCCCGTCGAGCAGCCGCCCGATCGCCACGTCGACCGCGCGGACCGCCGCATGCGCTTCCGGCGAATCCGGGCCGTGGTCGTGGCCGGCGTGGTCGAGCATGTCGAAGTACAGCGTCGCGAAGCGCGGCCGGGTCGTCTCGGGTTCGGCCAGCCAGCCGAGCACCGTGTCGACCCGCGCGTCCATCGGCATGTCGCCGTCGTATGGCAGCCAGCGACCGGGCCGCACGCCGCCGATCGCCGCCTCGCTGCCCGGCCAGAACAGCGTCGCGGTCGACAGCCCGGCGTTCTCGGCCGCGACCCAGATCGGCTCGCCACCCCACCAGCGACCGTCGTTCACGGCGTCGCGCCGTCCGAGACTGAAATCGCCGAGCGTCGCATCGTGCATGGTGTTGTGGACGATGCCGTGGTGGTCCGGGCGCAGGCCGGTGACGATCGTGTAGTGGTTCGGGAAGGTCAGGCTCGGATAGGACGGCTCCATCCAGGCGGCCTGCACGCCGCTGTTGGCGATGCGCGTCAGGTTCGGGGTGATGCCCAACTTGAGGTAATCGGCGCGAAAGCCGTCGATCGAGACCAGAAGAACGCTGGCGTGCGGTCCATCATCAACAGTCTTCGTCGATGGCGGGATGGGATCAGCCGGGCGCGAGGCGCAGGCTGACAGCACAACGGCGATGAATGCGGTGGCGACCGCGGCTCGGACTGGATGCATCGGCCAATCCTACCGGCATGATGTTGCAACGCGATGGCCCGTTAGCTGAGGAGGCAGTAAACGCGGGCGTGGCGATCCGCCTCACTGTGAGGCAGGCGGCGTATGGTTCTGTTACCGACATTCGACCTCACGCAGTCCCCGGAGGTGCCAAATGAAAACACTGTTCCTGACCCTGCTGCTCGCCATTCCGGCGGCAGCGATCGCGCAGTCGACCGCACCGGCACAGGACGCCGCAAGCAAGGCCGTCGCACAGCAGGACGACACATCCCGTACCGAACGCGATGCCCGTCGCGACTGCATGCGCCACACCGGCAGCCGCATCAGCGCCAGCCGCGCCGACCGCGAGGCGCGTGCCGGGGGCGATGCCGAGGCGGAAGAAAAGATCGGCCAACTCGACCGCGACGACTGCGTCGCCGCCAACGGGCGCGTCTACAGCCGCGAAGACCTGCGACGCACGGGCGAGGTGGATATCGCCGATGCATTGCGCAAACTGGACCCCGCGATCCGTTGACACGGACCACCGACCTGCATACACGCCCGGCCTTGCGCCGGGCGTATTCATTGGGCCCGGCGAAGCGCTCCCGGCAGCGATGCGATAATCGCTACTTTCCCGCTTTCCGCACAGGAAGTCGCCGATGTCCACCCTGGCCGCCCACACCCGCAACGACCCGTCCCGCGTCATCCGCGCGCCGCGCGGTACCGAGCTCAACTGCAAGTCGTGGTTGACCGAGGCGCCGTACCGGATGCTGCAGAACAACCTGGATGCCGAAGTCGCCGAGAACCCGGCCGAGCTGGTGGTGTACGGCGGCATCGGCCGCGCCGCGCGCGACTGGGAAAGCTACGACGCGATCCTGGAATCGCTGCGCAACCTCGATGACAACCAGACCCTGCTGGTGCAGTCCGGCAAGCCGGTCGGCATCTTCCCGACCCACGCCGACGCGCCGCGCGTGCTGATCGCCAACTCCAACCTGGTGCCGCACTGGGCGACCTGGGAGCACTTCAACGAGCTCGATCGCAAGGGCCTGATGATGTACGGCCAGATGACCGCCGGCTCGTGGATCTACATCGGCAGCCAGGGCATCGTGCAGGGCACCTACGAGACCTTTGTCGAGATGGGCCGCCAGCATTACGACGGCAGCCTCAAGGGCAAGTGGATACTCACTGCGGGACTGGGCGGCATGGGCGGCGCGCAGCCGCTGGCCGCGAGCCTTGCCGGCGCCTGCAGCCTCAACATCGAGTGCCAGCAGAGCCGAATCGACATGCGCCTGCGCACGCGCTACGTCGACGAGCAGGCAACCGACCTCGACGATGCGCTCGCCCGCATCGACAAATACACCAAGGCCGGCGAAGCGAAGTCGATCGCGCTGCTCGGCAACGCCGCCGAGATCCTGCCCGAGCTGGTCAAGCGCGGCGTGCGCCCCGATGCCGTCACCGACCAGACCAGCGCCCACGACCCCGTGCACGGCTACCTGCCGATCGGCTGGAGCGTCGAGCAGTGGCTGGCCGGGCAGAAGCAGCATCCCGAGAAGGTCCGCGACGCGGCCAAGCAGTCGATGCGCGTGCACGTCGAGGCGATGCTGAAGTTCGAGGACATGGGCATCCCGGTGTTCGACTACGGCAACAACATCCGCCAGATGGCGTTCGACGAAGGCTGCAAGGATGCCTTCGACTTCCCCGGCTTCGTCCCCGTCTACGTGCGCCCGCTGTTCTGCAAGGGCATCGGCCCGTTCCGCTGGGTCGCGCTGAGCGGTGACCCCGAGGACATCTACAAGACCGACGCCAAGGTCAAGGAGCTGATCCCCGACGACGCCCACCTGCACAACTGGCTCGACATGGCGCGCGAGCGCATCGAGTTCCAGGGCCTGCCGGCGCGCATCTGCTGGGTCGGCCTGGGCCTGCGCGACAAGCTCGGACTGGCATTCAACGAGATGGTCCGCAACGGCGAACTGAAAGCGCCGGTGGTGATCGGCCGTGACCACCTCGACAGCGGCAGCGTTGCCTCACCCAACCGCGAGACCGAATCGATGATGGACGGCAGCGACGCCGTATCCGACTGGCCGCTGCTCAACGCCATGCTCAACGTCGCCGGCGGCGCGACCTGGGTCAGCCTGCACCACGGGGGCGGCGTCGGCATGGGCTACAGCCAGCACAGCGGCATCGTCATCGTCTGCGACGGCAGCGAAGCCGCCGACAAGCGCATCGCCCGCGTGCTGTGGAACGACCCGGCCACCGGCGTGATGCGACATGCGGATGCCGGGTATGAGGTCGCCAAGCAGTGCGCGAAGGAGCAGGGACTGAAGCTACCGATGCTCTGAACGACGAAGAAAGGCCAGGCCAAGCGCCTGGCCTTTCTTGCGGCATCTACATGGACGATGGCCCACCAGTGAAGATCGCCAACTGGGCGGCGAACGCCCGCTGGAAGGCGGGCCGCGCTTCGCCGCGGGCGACATAGGCGACGAGGTTTGGATGCTGCTCCAGCAGGCCCGACCGGCCCAGCCTGCGCAGCACCGTCACCATCAACAGGTCGCCGGCGCTGAAACCACCGTCCAGCCAGTCGGCATCGCCTAGGTGAGTGGAAAGCTGGCCCAGACGATCTCTGACGCGAACGTCGAGCATGGGCAGGCGTCCCTCGTACCAGGGCTTGTCGCGTTCCACGATCGTGGCCATTGAACGCTCGACGATCGGAGGCTCCACCGTGCTGAGCGCGGCGAACATCCATGTAATCGCGCGCGTCCGGGCGTCCGCATCGTCCGGCAGCAGGCCCGCATGGCGCCCCGCGATATGAAGCACGATGGCCCCCGACTCGAACAGGGCGAGATCGCCTTCTTCATAGGTCGGAATCTGCCCGAAGGGATGGAGCGCAAGATGTTCGGGTTGCTTCATCTCATCGAACGAAACAAGACGAACCTCGTAAGGCTCGCCCACTTCCTCGAACGCCCAGCGAACGCGCATGTCGCGCGCGTGTCCCCTGCCGCGATCGGGCGAGCGCTCAAAAACAGTGATGGTGGGAGCCATGCCCGTCAGCCCTGCGCGAACGTCACGTCGCCGGTGTAGCTGACCATCCAGTGCACGCCGAAGCGGTCGGCGCAGATGCCGAACTTCTCGGCCCACTCGACTTTCTGCACGGGCATGTCGACGCTGCCGCCGCCACTCAGGCCGGCGAACACGCGATCGGCTTCCTCGGCGCTGTCGGCTTCCACCGCGACGTAGGTGTTGGTGCCGACCTTGAACTCGTCCGACTTGGTGACGTCGGAGGCCATCAGCATCGACGACCCAAGCGGCAGGGCGATGTGGGCGATGCGGTCGAGCATCGCGCCGCTGATGCCCATCTGTTCGCCGCCGAACTCGCGGAAGGTCATCGCGGTGGCGAACTCGCCACCGAATACGCTGCGATAGTGGTCGAAGGCTTCGCGGGCGTTGCCGTCGAAGTTGAGGTACGGATTGGCGTGCTTCATGGGTGGAACTCCTGTGTGGGAAAAGGTCGGACCTGTGCGTCCTTATCCATGGCGACGAACGGGGATGCCGGGAATCGACATTGCGTGGCATACGCAATCCCGTCCGGTACGATCACGTCGTTGCATCCGTTGCGCTGACAAGGCGCTGCATCACATCCAGGGGAAAGGGAATGAGGAATTGGATCGTCGCGGCCTCGGTGGCCGCGGTTTTCGTCATGGGCATGGGCGTCGGTTACGGCGCCAAGCGCGAGCCGGCTCCGGCCAACTACCACGGCCAGGACGCACGCGAGGCGGCGCAGGTGTTGCTCGACATCGCCCTCGAGCAGGCCGGCAAGGACGGCAGCTGGGAGCGTATCGGGGTGGGCCGGGTCTATTACCTCGGCGGGTTCAAGGCGGAAGGGCAGGCGATCTTCGACGCGCTGCTTGCCGGCAAGCACGCCGACAGCGACGTGTTCCGTATCGCCCGCGTCTACCAGGAAGCCGGCGAGTGGGAGAAGGCACGGCCGATGTTCGACCAGCATCTGCTCGCCAACCCCAAGGACGAGAAGGACCTGGCCGAAGTCGGTGCCTACTACCTGTTGCAGGGTGACCGCGCGACGGCGGAGCAGTTGTTCGACCGCTCTTACGCGATTGAACGCGAGGAGCTGTGGGCCACGCTCGACATCGCCGGTGCCTACCTCGGGGTGGCGCCGCAGCACTGAGCGGATCGGGCCGACGCAAGGAGGCGTCGGCGGGCATGGCGGTCTGCTTCGCCTACGGCCTGCGGTACTCGCGGACGGGATTGGCGACGGGCTGATCCCGGTTGCGTGCGTGCAATGCGTAGATCCCCAGCAGCTTTGGCATCAGCGCGTCCATGCCCCAGGCGCCGGCCTCGCGTGGCCCGGCCGCGGCCAGTGAGTCGCGCAGCAGGGGATCGCTCAACACCCGCGCGACCTGCGTGGCGAAGGCGTCGGCGTCCTCCGTGCTGACCAGTGCGCTTTGGGTGCCGCACAGCACGGTGGCGGTGCCCATCACCACGGTGGAAACGATCGGCACGCCCAGTTGTGCCACTTTCGCATGCAGCCGTTGCGCGTCCGGGCCTTCGCCAGCACCGGTACGCCGAGTGCGCGCGCCAAACGCACCGCCAGTCGATGCGCGCGGAACGGCGTATGCACATGCACCACGTCCCAGTGCAGCGCGGCGAGCCGCGCGAAGGCATCCTGCAGCCCCGCCGCCGTGAACAGCCGGTCCTCGGGATCGAAGAAAATCCTGCTCGCCGGCAGGCGCAGCACCCGGAAGCCGGCGCCGAACTCGCTGTCACGTTCGCGCTGTGCGTCCGGCTCGCCATAGTCCGGCGCCACCAGTGTGACCCGGTGGCCCAGCCGCACCAGATTGCGGGCGAATACGCGGATCGAGGTGGAGACCCCGTTGACCCGCGGGAAGTACACGTCCGACACGAGCAGGATGTCCATGGCGGGCACGATATGACGGCAGCATGACGGCTTTGCTACAGCCCAGGGCGGCACCCCGAATCCGCGGCGTTCCAGGTGCCGGTCTGGCGGACCGGTCAGGGCGGTTGCATCCGGCATGCCGCTTTGCTCCGCCAGCGCTAAGATCGGCTCGCATCGATCCGATGCCCGAACACCGTAGGGGGAATGCATGAACGCTCCTGTCTTGAAGCGCCCGACCTGGTTCTGGGTCGTGGCCGTGCTGGCGTTGTTGTGGAACCTGCTTGGCTTGGCGATGGCCTGGATGCAGTACTCGATGACGCCGGACCAGTTGGCGCAGCTGCCCGAGGCCCAACGCACCCTGCATGAGGCTTTCCCCCTCTGGCTCTGGGCGGTTGATTTCGTGGCCGTGCTTGCGGGCACGCTCGGCTCGATCCTGCTGCTGATGGGCAGGCGACTGGCGCTGCCGATGTTCTGGGTATCGCTGGTCGCGGTGGTGGTGCTGTTCGGTTACTGCCTGTTCCCGGGCGGCATGATCGAGGTGCTGGGTGCGGCGCAAGCGCTGCCAATGCCGGTGCTGGTCACCGTGATTGCCATATTTCTGGTCTGGTTCACCCGGCGGTCTATCGCGCGCGGTTGGCTGGCCTAGGGAGATCGCATGATCCGATTGAAGGCGCTGTCGGGTGGATTGACGTTGCTGTTGGTGCTGCAGGCGACTGCATGCGTTTCGCAACAGCGCACTGTCGCGGTCGGCCCGCCCGCAGCGCCTTCGTCGTCTGACACAATCTGGCGCTTCGAAACGACGCCGGCGTGGCAGGACGAGTTCGACTACACCGGACTTCCCGATCCAGCCAAGTGGAACTTCGAGCAGGGTGGGGATGGCTGGGGCAACCACGAACTGCAGTACTACACGGACAGCATCCGGAATGCGCAGGTCGATGACGGGGTGCTTGCGATCACCGCACGCAAGCAGCAGGCCGGGAACAACAACTACAGTTCCGCGCGGCTGAGCTCGAAAGGCAAGGGTGATTTCCGTTACGGCCGTTTCGAGGTCCGTGCCAGATTGCCCGCTGGCAGGGGTACCTGGCCGGCGATCTGGATGTTGCCCACCGATCAGGTCTACGGCGGTTGGCCGGCCTCCGGCGAGATCGACATCATGGAGCACGTTGGTTACGACCCGGGCCGCATCCACGTCACCATGCATACCGGCGCGTACAATCACCGCATCGGTACGCAGAAGACCGCCACCCGGGTCATCGACGACGCAACGACCAGGTTCCACCGCTATCGCGTGGACTGGACGCCAGACGCGATCCGCGGCTACATCGACGACCAGCAGCTCTATGAGTTCGTCAACGAAGGCACCGGCCCCGCAGCATGGCCCTTCGATCAGCGCTTCCACTTCCTGCTGAACATCGCGGTCGGTGGCGATTGGGGCGGGAAGGAGGGCGTGGACGACGGGGTTTTCCCCGCGACCCTGGAGATCGATTACGTGCGGGTCTACCGGCTGGTCGGCCCGACGTAGCGCCCGAAGCTGTCGAGGATCGCCTGCCAACCCTGCTGCTGCATTTCGACAGGGTTCTCGGACTCGGGATCGAACGCCACGCGCACGCGGGTGCCTTCGGGTTCCTCGTCGAAGTGCACCGCCACCGGCATGTCGATTCCACCGCCGTCCGATCGTCGTCCAACTGAACCGGCATGGCGGTGGAGTCGCGCCGTACCATGCTCCCGTCCACGCACGCAGGACCGCCGATGAGCCACGACCCCCAAACCACCCAGCCCGACGAATCCGGCACCGCGGCCATCCCCGAGCACGTGCCCAGCGGCCCGCTGTGGTCCGAGCTGCGCGACGCGATCCGCGGCACCGGCGCCGACTACACCAGGATCCCTCTGCGCCGCGCGGTGTTCCTGCTGGCGGTGCCGATGGTGCTGGAACTGGTGCTGGAGTCGACATTCGCGGTAGTCGACATCTTCTTCGTCGCCAAACTCGGCGCCTCGGCGGTGGCCACGGTCGGGCTGACCGAGAGCTACCTGTTCCTGCTGTACGCGATCGCGATGGGGCTGGCGATGGCGGTAACCGCGGTGGTCGCGCGGCGCATCGGTGAGCACAAGCGCGAGGCGGCGGCGGTCAGCGCGGTGCAGGCGATCTGGATCGCGATGCTGGCCTCGATACCGTTCGCGGTGGTCGGGATCGTCTGGGCGCAGGACCTGCTGCGGCTGATGGGCGCCGACCCGTGGACGCTCGAGCACGGCTACCGTTACATGCAGTGGGCGCTCGGCGGCAACGTGGTGATCATGCTGCTGTTCGTGATCAACGCGATCTTCCGCGGCGCCGGCGATGCCTCCAGCGCAATGCGGGTGTTGTGGGTCGCCAACGGCCTGAACATCGTGCTCGACCCGTTGCTGATCTTCGGCTGGGGGCCGGTGCCGGCGATGGGCATCGAGGGCGCGGCGATCGCGACCACCATCGGTCGCGGCATCGGCGTGTTGATGCAGTTGTGGATCCTGTTCCGCGGCGGCCAGCACATCCGCGTCGCCGCGTCGCAGCTGGGCTGGGACGGCGCGACGCTGCTCAACATCGTGCGCACCTCGCTCGGCGGGGTCGGGCAGATGATCATCGGCATGACCTCGTGGATCTTCCTGATGCGGATCCTCGCCAGCATCGGCAGCGAGGCGGTGGCCGGGGCGACGATCGCGATCCGGCTGATGATGTTCACGATGATGCCGGCGTGGGGCATGTCCAACGCGGCGGCGACGCTGGTCGGACAGAACCTCGGCGCCGACCAGCCGGACCGCGCGGAAGCCTCGGTGTGGCGGATCGGCTGGTACAACATGGCCTACCTGGTCGCGGTGTCGGTGCTGTTCTTTTTGTTCCCGCGCGAGCTGGTCGGGCTGTTCACCACGGACGTCGGGGTCATCGACGTCGGCGCGGAGTGGCTGCGGATCCTGTCGTACTCGTTCTTCGTCTACGGCTGGTGGATGGTCGCGGTGCAGGCGTTCAACGGCGCCGGCGACACGGTCACGCCGACCAAGATCAACCTGGTGTTCTTCTGGCTGATCCAGATTCCGCTGTGCTGGTGGCTTGCGCTGCAGCTGGACTGGCAGCAGACCGGGGTGTTCTGGGGCGTGTTCGTGTCGGAGACGGCGGTGGGGTTGTTCACCCTGTGGCTGTTTACGCGGGGTGGGTGGAAGACGGCGCAGGTGTAGGGTCACTGTTTCCGCGCGAATCCGAGCATCTTGTTCCCGTTATTCGTCCAGCATGTAGCCGTTGTTGGCTCTGGCGCCCTCTGGTTCGTCTGGACAATCGATGTTGAACGCGCTGCCCGGCGCGCCTGGAAGGTTGACGGTCTGTCCCGCTCCGATGGTCACGGTCTGTCCCGCGCCGATGGTCGCGACAGCGGCCACCTGCTGGTAGCTATCGCCGGGGTTGGTGCGCATGCCGATACTGCAGCCGACTGCGTTGTCGGGACCGGCGTTGTAGGCCCAGAGTTGTATCGTGCCGCCCGGACCCTGCCGATCAACGCGGCGGATACGAGCATCGAAATCCTGGGCCGGTGCCGCGTGGCCCGCTGCGATGGCAACACGGCGCGGCTGGCCGTTGGTGCGTTGGGGCGTGGGGGCACTCGTGCGCGTGGGTTGCGCGCGCTCGCAGGTCACCTTGACGGTTTCGCTCACGGTTTCGATCACCTTCTTGTCCTGGGTGGCGACGTTCATCCGCAGCGTCACCACTTGCGACTTCGGCGCCGGCTTGCCGCCCACCGCAAGCGTGCCCGAAGGACCACCCTCCCATTTTAACGGGTAGGTGCCGCGCACCGACTGCGTGCCCGCGCCTGAAAAGTCGAGCGAGGTTACGGGTGAGAGGTAGCCCGAGCCCAGAAGGATCGCCGCGCCGTGGAATGCCCGGTTCGTCACGACTTGACCGTAGAGTTTCAGTTGCGTCGGGCAGTTGTCGCTGCCGAATCGCTGGGCTTTCGCCGGTTGCATACGCAGCGAAGCCGACTTGATGGTCGGGTCTGCCTTTTTGGCTCTGGGGCCCCGGCGGTTCAGACCCGTGGAGTCAGTCGATTTCGACGTACGCACTTTCGGCCGGTCGAGCGGCCGACATTGGATATTGACTCCGATCAGCGTTTCGTCGCTGTAGGACTTGATCGCATCGGGATCCTTGAACACGCCCTTGGTGTCCTTGATCGCCCAGTTGACCGAAGCGCGGGCCTTGTAGGCATCCTTGCGCAGCAGACTGCCGCCGTCCTTCAGGTACGCCGTCCGCGCCGCCCCCTGCCGCTTCTGGATCTCCTGGTTGCACAGGTCCACGGGCGACACGCGCTGGTTTCCAACCGATGTCGACCGCGGATCGCGATAAGGGAAGGTGATCTTCCAGACCTTGGCTTCGCCCGGCACACCGATGGCGATCGTCTTTCCCTCGACATCGAGCACAGGGTTGCTCGGGTTTCGCCCATTGGCCGGTGTCTCGCCCTTCACCCTGATCCAGGCGTCGACGTCCTGGGTGACGACACGGTCGTACTGGGTGTTGCCCGCGCCGTCGACCACGATCGTGGGGAAACCGATGTCGCTGTTGGTGCCCGCCTTGCCGAGCGCCTGGGAAACCTCGACGACGGCTGCATGAGCCGCAACCGCAGGCATGCCCAGTGCCAACCCGATGCAAGGGATGATGATCCTGACGTGGCGCATGTTTGCCTCTGTTTTCACGGGTCCTGCGGCTTGTATTCGACAGCCGTCATTCGGTCCGCGACAGGCGCGGGACGCCCCGACCTGGCGGTCAGTCGCATGACATGCAGTCGTCCTTCGAGGTGTCCGGCGTCGGGGCGGCCGGCTTGTCGGTAGGTACCGGCCGGACGCTCTGTACCGCGGGCAGCAGCATGCCGATGCCGAGGGTGCGTTTTTCGTTCGTCAAGTTTTCCGGTGCCGATGATGTCGGTTCCGGAGCCGACAGAGTTTTCACGCCAGCATTGCCGCCATATCGCATGCCATAACTGCCGGGGTATTCGTAGAAGTCCACGCGCGTCGCCTTTGATGCGGAGCCGAGTTGATAGCTGGGTACGAAGACATCCTTCAGCCATCGGTGGCCCTTCACGGAGGCTTGCGGAGTGGGTCGGGTCACTGTTTCCGGCGCGGCGGGCGCTTGCTGGTCGGCGGCTGCGGTTTCGTCGCCGGTGGTGCTGGCATAGGCACTCCGGTTCTTCAGGTCCTGACTGTGGGTGGCGAACGCCGCGAGCAACGACAACACGGCAGTGGTTGCAACGCTCGCCTTGACGGAGTGGATCATGACGATCCTCCTTTCCGCTGCGGACCTGTCCTCGCGTGGCGTGGGGCCCGGCGGTGGTAGTTTGATGACGAATCTAGTGCTTCGGTGGCCGGCGTCTTGTAAGAATCGGCAGTCATGGAATCCCGGAACTTCGAAAGCCTGCCTGCGGCAGAAGACCTGCGGCCGTTCGTCCGTCGCTATCTCTACGCGAATCGGCTTCTCGATGCCGATCTGACGATCCAGGCGAAGCCGACCGGTTACACGTACTTTTCCAGTTTCTTCGGCGGCAATGAGGGTGACCGCTGGGTTGTTGACGGGCGCGCCTTCGAGCGCACTTCACGCTGGTTCTTTTTCGGGCGGATCACCGATCACGACGTCGTTTTCCACCATGCGCGATCCCTGCGATTGATCGTCGCCGAGTTGAGCGCGACCGGCGCCCATCGGCTGTTCGGCATTCCGGGCCAGCGAGTACTCGGCATGGCCGCATCGTTGCGCGAAGCGGCACCGGGCAGCGCAGAGTTAGCGCGTAAGTGCCTGGTTCTGGGGCCTGATGCGTCAAGCGAAGCACATGTGGAAGAGTCGAACGGCTTTTTCCGTCGTCTCGCCGGAAACGCGCTGCCCGAAGATCCGTTCGTCGAGCGCGCAGTCTCGTTGATCGAAAGTGAGAACGGAGCAGTGCGTATCGCCAAGGTTTGCGATCGGGTCGGTATTGGTCCAAGGGATCTCCATCGCAGGTTCATCCGTATTGTCGGCGTGCCACCCAAACTGTTCGCGCGCATCGTGCAAATCAATTGGGTCGTCGCGCTGTTGTATGCGGACGACACGCCGGCGCTGGCGCGTATCGCCCAGGAGGCTGGTTTTTACGACCAGGCCCACTTCAACCACGCGATGCAGCGCTTCTTCCAGGAAGGAGCGCGGGAATTCCTGCATGGGGATCACCCGGCCTTCCGATCGTTTCTCGCTGCGTCGCGCCGATTCGGCCCGGGGTCGTGAGGCGCGGCATGGCGCGCGATCAGGTAGAACCAAGCTCCACGATTGGCTGGAACCCGCCATAGATCATCCGGGCGCCGTCGAATGGCATCGGGTTCTTCTCCGGGTCCATCCGCGGGTCCTCCATCATCTTCTTGAAGCCGGCGTCGCGGGTCGCCTTGTCGGGCCATTCGATCCACGAGAACACGATCGTCTCGTCCTCCTTGCCCTGCACCGCGCGCTGGAAGTCGGTCTGCTTGCCGGCCGGCACGTCATCGCCCCAGCACTCGACCACGCGGGTGGCGCCGTATTCCATGAAGACCGAATCGCCGGTGTTGGCGTGGTCGATGAACTTCTGCTTGTTGGCGGTCGGGACCGCGATTACGAAACCGTCGATGTAGGACATGGGGTGTCTCCTTCGATAGGGGTGTCATTGGGATGACGAACGGGGGCAGGGGAAATCGACATCGCCACAGCGGGCGGCAGGTGGGGACAGTTCGTCCCATCGGTGGGGGTGCCGGGGCGGGTAGGTCGGCCTAAGCTGTCGGCTTCCGCACTGACTTCCGGAGTACGCCGTGCCAGACCTGTCCAGCTTTCCGATCACACGCCGCTGGCCGGCGCTGCATCCGGACCGCATCCAGTTGTACTCGCTGAACACGCCAAACGGTGTCAAGGCCTCGATCATGCTGGAGGAGGCCGGACTGGCGTATGAGCCGCACTTTGTCGACATCATGCAGAGCGAGAGCCACACGCCGGAATTCCTGTCGCTCAACCCCAATGGCAAGATTCCCGCGATGATCGATCCCGACGGCCCGGGCGGGCAGCCGCTGGGGTTGTTCGAGTCCGGCGCGATCCTGCTGTACCTGGCCGACAAGACCGGCCGCTTCATCCCTGCCGACCCGGCGCGGCGCTGGGAGACGATCCAATGGGTGTTCTTCCAGATGGCGTCGATCGGGCCGATGTTTGGCCAGGTCGGGTTCTTCCACAAATTTTCCGGAAAGGACATCGAAGACCCGCGTCCGCTGCAGCGCTACGTCGACGAGTCAAAACGCCTGCTCGGCGTGCTGGATGCGAGGCTTGATGGCCGCACGTGGCTGATGGGCGACGACTACACCATCGCCGATATCGCGACGCTGGGCTGGGTCGACAACCTGATCAACTTCTACGAAGCGCGTGAACTGGTCGGCTTCGACGGCTTCACCCATGTCGGTGCGTGGCTGGAGCGTGGGCTGGCGCGCCCGGCGGTGCAGCGCGGGCTGGCGATTCCATCGCGCGGTTGATGCGGGCGTTGGCAATCGCCTGCGTCGCATCGTAGGGTGGAGGCGTCCGGCCGCATGGTGCGGTCGGTCTGGAGCAACACATTCAAGGAGGAAGCGCCATGGACGCCAAGAGCGGTCGTCACTGGGTCGCGTGGGCCAATACCCACGCAAGGAACAGCCGCCGGGTCGAGGATCTGGACAGCATGTTCCGCCGAAAAATCGAGGCGTTTACCGACGCGCTTGCCGTCGGTGGTGCCGGGATCAGGGTTTCCGCAACCCGGAGAAGTCCCGGGCGGGCCTATCTGTTTCACTGGTCGTGGAAAATCGCACACGGGCGCAGCAAGGCGTCCGAAGCCGAATCCATGGCCGGCGTTCCCATCCAGTGGGACCACGGTGATGATCGGCTCAGCCGCGCCGGCGCGCTGGAGATGGTGCGCGGGTTCGGGCTGGCCGTGCCGCCTCGCAGCGTCTATCCGCCGGCCTTGTCCAGCAATCACATCGCCGGTCGGGCCATCGACATGGACATCACGTGGAGCGGCACCCTCCGGATCGCGAAGAAGGACGGTGCAGTCGCTGCGATCGACTACATGCACAACGTCAACTCCAATATCGCGCTACATGCTGTCGGGGCGTCATATGGCGTGTTGAAGTTGAGGTCGGATGCGCCGCACTGGTCATTCAATGGACGGTAAGGACATGCAGATGCAGAAGTGGATACTTGTGGCCGTCGGCTGCGCGCTGCTGTCGGCGTGTGTGTCGGATAGCCCGGTCGTGCGCGGTAACGGTTCCGACCGGGCGATCGGGTGGCTGCATGGGAACTGCATTGCCCTGGAGGATGCCCGTGTGCGCGTTGGAACACGGGTTGCGGTGGTAACGCTGGGCGAGACGCAGCAGGTGGTGGCTGCCAGGGTTACCGGCCGTGCGCTGGACACCGATGCGTGCCCTGCGTTGCTCGACGATCGCAAGGACGTCAATTCGGGTAGCGGGTTGGCGTTCTACCAGGTCGATGCCGACCCGGAGGTGGAGTTGGGTATCGGTGTCGCGCAAATGGGTGGGGATCACGAACTGAGCGTGGCGGAACTGCTGGATACCAACGGCGATGGTCAGCGCGACAGCTTCAGCCGTTGTGCCACAGCCGAGGGCGTGCGGTTCTCGGTATGGGCCGACGAGACCCAGCACGGGGCGCCGTTGTGGACCGGCTACTACTATCTTGGGTACGACACCGAGGCGGATTGCCCGGAGGACGGTTAGTAAGGATTTTTTATAGGCTCGAAAAAAGAAGCCCGCCAGTTGGCGGGCTTCTTTCGTTGGCGATGATGCCGGGACGGTCAGCCCAGCAGCACCCGGTTCATCCTTTGCACGAACGCGGCAGGGTCGGGCAGCGGGGCGCCGGCGGCGATCTCGGCCTGTTCCAGCAGTAGCGTGGCGAGGTCCCTTGCCTTGGCGTCGTCGGCTTCGGTCTCTACCCGCTTTAGCAGGTCGTGCTGCGGGTTGATCTCCAGCGTCGGCTTGCTTTCCGGCATCTCCTGGCCGGCCTCGCGCATCAAGCGGGCGAAGTGTGGCGCCATATCGAAATCGGACAGGGCCAGGCACGACGGCGAGTCGGTCAGCCGCGCGGACACGCGGACTTCGGCGACGCGATCGCCGAGCAGCTCCTTGAGCCGGGCGACCAGCGGTTCGGCGGCCTTGCTCGCTTCTTCCTGCTTCTGCTTGTCGGCCTCGTCCAGCGGCAGCTCGCCCTTGGCGACGTTCTGCAGCTTCTTGCCGTCGTACTCGTGCAGGTAGCCGAGCATCCACTCGTCGATGCGGTCGGACATCAGCAGCACTTCGATGCCCTTGGCCTTGAACGCTTCCAGTTGCGGGCTGCCGGCGGCCGCCGCGTGGCTTTCGGCAGTGATGAACCAGAGGGTGTCCTGGCCGTCGTGCATGCGGCCGATGTAGTCGTCGAGCGAAACGGTCTGCTTGGCGCCGTCACCCTGGGTCGAGGCGAAGCGCAACAGCTTGGCGATGCGCTCGCGGTTGCCGGCGTCCTCGCCGATGCCTTCCTTCAGGGTGTTGCCGAAGGCCTTGATGAAGGTCGCGAACTTCTCCGGCTCGTTGTTCGCCAGCGACTCGATCAGGTCGAGCACGCGCTTGGTGCAACTGGCCTTGATCCGCTCCAGCTGGCGGTTGTGCTGCAGCAGTTCGCGCGAGACGTTGAGCGGCAGGTCGTCCGCATCGACCACCCCACGCACGAAGCGCAGGTAGTTGGGCAGCAACTCCTCGGCCGCGTCCATCACGAACACGCGCTTGATGTAGAGCTTGAGCCCCTTGCGCTCGTCGCGGCCGCCCATCATCAGGTCGAACGGCGGCTGCGCCGGCAGGTACAGCAGGGTGGTGAAGCTCTGGTTGCCCTCGACGCGGTTGTGGCTCCACGCCAGCGCGTCGTTGAAGTCGTGGCCGAGCGACTTGTAGAAGCCCTGGTAGTCCTCGTCGGAGATCTCCGACTTGGGCTGGGTCCACAGCGCGGAGGCGGCGTTGACGGTTTCCCATTCGCCGGTCGGGGCTTCGTTGTCACCCTCATTCTTGTCCGCGGCTTCCTTCGGCATGCGGATCGGGAAGGCGACGTGCTCGGAGTAGCGGTGCACCAGCGAGCGCAGCTTCCAGCCCGACAGGAACTCGTCCTCGTCGGCCTTCAGGTGCAGCACGACGGTGGTGCCGCGCTCGGCCAGCTCGACCAGCTCCAGCGTGTACTCGCCCTTGCCGTCGCTCTCCCACTTCACGCCGTCGGTCGCGGCGGCATCGGCGCGGCGGGTCAGCACGGTGACCTTGTCGGCGACCACGAACGCGGAATAGAAGCCGACGCCGAACTGGCCGATCAGGCGCGCGTCGGCCTTCTGCTCATTGGCCATCGCGGCCAGGAAGCGGCGGGTGCCGGAGCTGGCGATGGTGCCGATGTTGGCCACCACTTCGTCGCGGCCCATGCCGATGCCGTTGTCGGCGATGGTGATGGTGCGCGCGGCCTCGTCCCAGCTGACGTCGATGTGCAGCTCGCCATCGCCGGCCAGCAGTTCCGGGTTGGCGATCGCCTCGAAGCGCAGCTTGTCGCAGGCGTCGGAGGCGTTGGAGATCAGCTCGCGCAGGAAGATTTCCTTGTGCGAGTACAGCGAGTGGGTGACCAGGTGCAGGACCTGGGCCACTTCGGCTTCGAACTTGCGGGTTTCTGAACGGCTTTCGGGTTGGGCATCGGCGCTGGTGGTCATGTGTCGGATCCAGTGTGAAACGGGTGGTACAGGCTCCGGAACATGGGCGCTGCAGCTTCGAAATCAAGCCGGACGGCGGTATGGCGATTCATGGCTGGTATCAAGGCCCGCATTCAACGACAGTTGAAAGCGTGCGCGACGAGGTGGGCCACGGTGCGGATTCCGAGGTCCACGCCTGCCGTGGCGGGAATGCTGCCGTCGCTGCATGATCGGGAAAGGGGCGGGTGCACCGTCCATGGAGGGGGAGATATGCGCATGATCCGCGGCGTGGTACTGGCGATGGCGCTGGTTTGCGGGGGACAGGTGACGGCGGCGGAAAACGAAGCCGAAGAATCGCAATCGATTCCGTTCCTGGGTGGGTTCCTGGAAGAAACCAGGATCGTGTATCCGCTTCAGGTCGGCGGCTGGCACGCCGATGGCGAGAAGCGTTATGCCACACAGGAATCCGGTGTGTCGGTGCGATATCGAGGGGTGGAAGGGGATGAGGGCTGGATTGATCTGTTCTTCTACCCGGCCGGCGTTGTTGAAGCGTCCTTGCTGAAGGTGTCTGCCCAGCAGGAAATGGAAGGCATTGCGATTGCTCGCACGAACGCAGGCGATACAGTGGCCTCGTCCACGCCGTTGAGAACGTTGGAAGTCGCGATGGGCGGCGAAGACGAAGACCCGGTCGCCGGCTATATCGGTGAGCTTGAGGTCACCATCAATGAGCGGGACCACTCGTCCGTCATGGCCCTGTTCATTCACGACCTCTATTTCGTGAAAGTGCGGATGAGCGTATCCAGAGAAACGCAGGGGTCGTCCTTCGCGGCGGAAACAGTGGAGGCATTTGTTTCGGAGGTGCTGCCGCGAACATCGATCACAAGCACGGGGGCGTGTTGGCAGCCATTCCCGGTCGAGTCGATCCCCGTAGGAGAGATTCCCTCCGAAGGGAGCTACCGGTTCGTCGCCGAGTCGGAAGGAGGGGACGCGTGGTTCACCGGTGACCGGGTGCTCGCAGTCGATCCGGATGGGGAGCCGGCCCGGGCTGCACTGCTTCTCGCGATGGCGATGCAGGACAGGCTCTATCCGGGTTGCGTCGACTCGGAGCCCCGGAATCCGGTCGTGGCTGAAGGTGAGCGGGAGATCCGGATCGAATACCGTCCCGAGAACTGAACTCAAAATGGTCGCATCCGAACTCGACAATCCATTCTGGTCCTCGCTGTGCAGCCGGCACCGTGCGCTGGCCCTGCGCGAGGGCGACGTGGCGCGTTATCCGCCCGAGTTTGCACCGTTCCTCGGCGTGGCCGATGGAGACGTGGAGGTCGGTGACGCGCTGGCAGCGCTGGTCGCGCCCGGGGAGAGCATGCTGCTGCTCGGCATCGCGCCGCGGCGCGTGCCAGATGGCTGGCAACTCGAAGCGTTCGCCGACCTCGCGCAGATGACCTGCATCCGGCCGCTGGAGGTCATTGACGGCCCCGAGGTCATCGAGCTGTCAGGGGCCCACCGCGCCGACGTGCTGGCGCTGACCGCGCTGGTCTACCCGCACTATTTCCGTCCGCGCACGATGGAACTGGGCCGCTACTTCGGCATCTACCAGGACGGCCGGCTGGCGGCGATGATCGGCGAACGCCTGGGCACCGGCACCACGCGCGAAGCGAGCGCGATCTGCACCCATCCCGACTTCAACGGCCGCGGCTACGCACGGCGGCTGACGGCGATGTTGACCAATGACCTGCTTGGGCGCGGCCACCTGCCGTTCCTGCACGTGAGCCATGAGAACCGGCGCGCGCTGCAGTTGTACGAACAGATCGGCTACCGCCGCCGTCGCGACATCGGTTTCTGGTCGATGCGGCGGGCGCGTTGAATACCCGCGCCCTCCGCGATCGCGTGGTCAGGCCGTCGGATCCTTGCTGCCCGCATTGACACTCCACGGTGTGCCAAAGCGGTCGACGCACATGCCGAAGCCTTCGGCCCAGAAGGTCTCGCCGTAGGCCATCTGTTCGGTGCCACCCTCGGCCAGCGCCTTGAAGATGCGCTCGCCCTCGCCGCGGTCGTCGACGCTGATCGACACCGAGGTGCCGGCCGGCTTCTGGTAGTACTCGACGGGACAGTCGGAGCCCATCAGCATCTGCTCGCCGATGCTCATCGACACGTGCATGACCTGGTCGGGATCGGCGCCGGGCATTTGCGCATCGGCGGGTGCCTCGCCGAAGCGCGAAAGCCTCTGGATCGTGCCGCCGAGCACGCGCTCGTAGAGCTTGAACGCGGCTTCGCAGTCGCCCTTGAAGGTGAGGTAGGGAGTGAGTTGCATGGTGTTCTCCGGGTGGTTGGTGGTGGTGTGGTTTCAGGCGTCGTGCAATGCCTCGACTTGGATGCGCAGGGTCACTGTCATGTCGAAGCCGTAGTCCTTGCCGGCGTCGATCCCGAAGTCGTCGCGCTCGATGGTGCCGAATGCATCCGCGCCGCACTGCTCGCGCTTGAGCATCGGATGCGGGACACAGTTGAACAGGGTGATCTCCAGTTCGACCGGACGGGTGACGCCGTGCAGGGTCAACTCGCCGACCATCCGGGTCGGGCGACCGTCCTCGAAGCCGGCGAGGGTCCCGTGGTAGGTCGCCTGCGGATATTTGGCGATGTCGAACAGGTCGGGTCCATTCGCATACTCGTTGAGCTTGTCGTGGCCGAAGTCGACGCTGGCCAGGTCGATGGTGACGTCCACCGTGCCGCCCGTGACCGCGCCGGTGTCGGCGGCCTTGTCGAGCGTGACCTTGCCGCTGCTGGTGTTGAATTTGCCGCGCCAGATCGAGATGCCCATGTGGTCGGCCTCGAAGCTGGGGAAGGTGTGTTCCGGGTCGATGGTGTAGTGCTCCGTCGCGGCCAGGGCGGTGGCAGGGGGGCAGGCGAGAAGGGCGATGATGGCGGCGTTGGACAGGGTCGTGCTGACGGACATGGGGCGGCTCCATGGAAAGTGGATGGCGGCGGGCGGGACGTATGTGCCCGCTTCTGTGCAGACGACGAACGGGGAAGGACGGGATCGACAAGCGACCGCGACAGGCATCGCCGGCCACTCACACCCCGAACGGCCACGTCTCCGGCACCCCGCCGCTCGGTTGCTGCGAACCCAGTGGCGTGACGGCGCTCGTCTCGTCGAACCAGGCATAGGCGTCGAATTGCTGCGGCAACGACACCTCGGCGTAGTGGCTTTGCAGCTCGGTGTCGGGGCGGTAGATCACGCCGATGAAGCGCTCCAGCCGGGGCGCCAGCAGCCGGCGGCGCAGGGCTTCGTGCCGGCCCGTGCGCAGGTCGAGCAGGAAGCGTGGCACGCCGCTGTCGTGGCACAGCCGCTCGACGCTGTCGCGATGCGAGGGCCGCACGCGCATGACCTGCATGTCGCCGTCCCAGTCGCTGGCGGCGGCGACGGTGCCGGCGTGGGTGCCGAAGCCGACCAGCGCGGCGGCGTCGCCGAAGCGCTGGCGGCACAGCTGGCCGATATTGAGCTCGTCGCGTGCGCTGCCCATCTCGGTATGGCGGGCGTCGCCGATGTGCGAGTTGTGGGCCCAGACGATCGCCTTCGATTGCGGGCCGTGGGCGTCGAGCAGGTGTTGCAGGGTCTCGAACATGTGGGTGTCGCGCAGGTTCCAGCTCTCGGCGCCGCCGTAGTACATGATCCGGTAGTAGCGTTCTGCGGCCGCGACCAGCCGGGCGTTCTGGGTGGCATCGAGGAACTGCTCGCCGTCGTGGGCGGCGTATTCGAGCCGGCTCGCAAGCAGGTCCTGCAACTGCCGCACGACCGCGGCCTCGCAGTCGGCGTAGCCGCGGGTCAGCACGGCGCGGCCGTAGGTCGCCGGTTCCTTCTGCCATGGCGTCAGGCAACCGTAGCGTTCGCGTGCGACCGACGCGGCCTCGGGGTCGATCCGGTCGAGGTACTCCAGCACGGCGGCAATCGAGCCGCCAAGGTTGTACATGTCGAGTCCGTAGAAGCCGGCCTGCGCGGACGACGCGCGGTCGCGGTTGTGCACGTGCAGCCACATCACCAGATCGGCGACGTCGGTGTTGCGCCACATCCAGGTCGGGAAGCGCCGGAACATCGGCTCGGCGTCGTCGCGTGGCGGCAGGTGGCGGATGTAGCGGTTGATGGTGGCGGCATCCGGCCAGTCGGCCTCGACCGCGACGAGGGTGAAGCCGTGGCGTTCGACCAGCCGGCGGGTGATCGCGGCGCGGGCGCGGTAGAACTCGGCGGTGCCGTGGCTGCACTCGCCGAGCAGCACCACGCGGCAGTCGGCGAAGCGCTCGAAGGCATCGGCGAAGCCTTCCTCGTCGGGGTCGGGCAGCGCTTCGGCGGCGCCGGCGATCATCTGCGGCAGCGACTGCCCGCGGCTTTCGCCGGGCACGTGGTTGCTGGCCGCGCGGCTGCCGTCCTCGGCCCAGCCCTGTTCGCCGATCAGCGGCACGAACGTGACGCCGCCGAGGTCGTCCTGCTCGAAAGCATCCTCGTCGGTGCGGGTGATCCGGCGCAGGCGCTGGCCGAAGATGCCGCCGCCGACCGGGATCACCAGCCGGCCGCCGATCGACAGTTGCTCGCGCAGCGCCGGCGGCGGTTCCGGCGCGCCGGCCGCGACCACGATCGCGTCGAACGGCGCCGCCTCGGCCCAGCCGCGGGTGCCGTCGCCGACGCGCAGCTCGATGTTGTCGTAACCGAGCTGGTCGAATCGTGCCTGCGCCTGTTTGGCCAGCGAGGCATGGCGCTCGATGGTGTGCACCCGAGCCGCGATCCGGCTCATCACCGCCGCCGCGTAGCCCGAGCCGGCGCCGACCTCGAGCACGCGGTCGGCGCGCCCGATCCCGGCGGCCTCGACCATCAACGCGACGATGTAGGGCTGCGAGATGGTCTGCTTCTCGCCGATCGGCAGCGGGCTGTCCTCGTAGGCGAACTCTTCCATGCCGGGCTCGACGAACGCCTCGCGCGGCACCGTGCGCATCGCTTCGAGTACGGCGGGATCGCGGATGCCGCGGCCGGCGAGGTGCGATGCGACCATGCGCTCGCGGGCGCGGGAATGGTCGTGGGTGGGGATCGGCATGGAGCGCGCTCCCGGACCGGGTCCGTCGTGCGGGCGTCCAACGATGGCGCGATGCATGTAAATGCGACGTCACCACCGGATTCGCTTCAGGCAGGCGACGGCTCCGTGGCGCTGTCCAGCAACCGGCGGGCGCGGCTCGCCAGCGCGTCGCGCAACGCGTCCGGCTGCTCGATGCTGAAGTCGAACGGCAACCGCGCCAGCTCTCCGGCGAACCAGTCCAGGTGATCGGTCTGGGCGTGCAGCAACACTCCGCGATCGGTCTGCTCGAAGGTGCCGATGCCGTCGAAGAACCAGCGGCGTGCATCCTGCAGCTCGGCATCCAACCGCACCCGGACTGCATGCGCGCGCGGCATGGTGGCGACCGAGAAGCTGAGGTGGGCGAGGGCGTCGAAGTCCTTCGGCCGGGCGAAGCTGATCGGCAGCGGCTGCACCGAGGCGATCCGGTCCAGCCGGAACGAACGCAGGCAGCCGCGCAGGTGGCAAAAGCCCGCCGCGTACCAGCGTCCGCCGCGGAAACCGAGGCCGTAGGTGTCGAATCCCCGGCTGCTTTGCTCGCCCTGCGCCGAGCGGTACTCCAGTTGCACGCGCTGCTGGGCCTGGGCGGCGGCGCTGAGCGTGGCCAGGGCGCCGTTGTCGCCGGTCGGCGCGGCGCGCGACAGGTCCAGGGTCACCGTCTCGTCGATCGCGCGAAGGCGCTTGTTCAACTTCGCCGGCATCACCCGTTCGAGCTTGGCCTGGGCGCTGCTAACCGCCGGTTGCGCCTCCGACAGTCCGAGGCTGCGCGCCGCCAGCAACCCGACCGACAGCGCCAGCGCCTCGTCGTCGGTGAACATCATCGGCGGCAGCTTGAAGCCGGCCACCAGCGCGTAGCCGCCGTAGCGCCCGCGTTCGGCGGTGATGGGTATGCCGAACTCCTCCAGGATCGCGATGTAGCGCCGCAACGTGCGCGCGTCGACGTCCAGGCGACGGGCCATCTCCGGACCGCTGATGCGGCCGTGGGCCTGCAGCAGTTCGAGCACGGCGAGCACGCGCGTGGTGGGGTGGTAATGCGTCCGGGGCATGGTGGCGATGCTAGCAATCAATCAGGGCCGAAATTGTCCTGATTTGCCATGAGCATGGCGTCTCTCCCGCCATGGACCGATTGTTCTCGATGAACCAGTCCTACATTTTCTTCGAGGCGTATTCGCAAGTGGTCGAGCTGCGCCAGTACACCTTGCATCCCGGCAAGCGCGACGTGCTCATCGAACTGTTCGAGCGCGAGTTCATCGAGTCGCAGGAGGCGACCGGCATCCGCCTGATCGGCCAGTTCCGCGACCTCGACAATCCCGACCGCTTCGTCTGGCTGCGCGGCTTCGCCGACATGCCGGCGCGGGCGCGCGCGCTGCAGGCGTTCTACGGCGGTCCGGTATGGCAGGCCCATCGCGACGCGGCCAACCCGACCATGGTCGATTCCGACAACGTGCTGCAACTGTGCCCCGCCTACGCCGTATCGGGGTTCCAGATCGAACGCAGGCCGCGCCCCGCGGTCGGCGCAAGCGACGACGGGCCCGGGCTGGTGGTCGCAACGCTGTACCACTTCAACGCGGCGGTCGACGAAGACTTCCTCGCGTTCTTCGCCGACGAGCTGGTGCCGGCGCTGGGCAAGTGCGGTGCCGCGGTGACGGCGGCGCTGGTCAACGACGCTACCCCGAACAACTTCCCGGCACTGCCGGTGCGCGAAGGGGAGCACGTGTTCGCCTGGTTCGCGCGGTTCGCAGACCTGCAGGCGCTCGACCGCCACCGCGCCGCGCTGGAGGCGTTGCCGGCGTGGCGCGAGCGGTTGCAACCGACGCTGCTTCGACGGCTGGCGCGGCCGCCGGAGACCCTGCGACTGGCGCCCACTGCGCGCTCCCGGCTGCACGGCTGAAATCCGGGCACGGAAATCCCACCTCCCGCCCACGAGGTCCGGGTCGCCCCGAAACGTTTATCCGGCATTGAACTGGGGACGCGCCTGCCGACTAGACTGGAGCTCCCTCCCAGACCCCACCGGGCCATGTCCAAATCGAGGTTTTTCGCCGTCATCTGCCTGGGTATGTTGCTCTCGGCCTGCAATCCGCAGCCGCCCGAGGGGGCGACGGTGCCACTGTCGCAGACCCGCGGCGATACCGATCCGCGCGGTGGCGCGATCTCCGACGCCACGGTCGAGGTCCAGGCCCCGGCGGTGCCCGAGCCGGTGAAGCGCAGCGACGAACGCCCCGAAACCAACTGGCGTCCGATGGACCTGACCAGCGGCAAGGCCTGGGTCAGTTGCGAGCATGACTACCTTGCCGACGGCGATGGCGAACCGCTGCAGTCGCTCGGCTTCTCGGCCATGCGCAGGGCGCTGCTGCCGTGCCGTGAAAACGGCCTGGTGCGGGTGCGCTACCGCGGCAAGGTGTCGCCGGAGTTCACCGCATTGATCGAACGCACCGCCGAACTCGCCGACTCGCTCGGTATCGACAAGCGCATCCTCGACCTCGACTCCACCGGCGGCCAGATCGAGCAGGCGATCATCGCCGGCGACCTCATCGGCGAATCCGGCTGGACGACCTGGGTGCGCGAGGACTCGGTCTGCCACAGCTCCTGCGTGCTGGTGCTGGCGGCCGGCGACATGCGCATGATCGCCGGCAAGGTCGGCATCCACCGGATGATCCGGATCGGCTCCAGCGCGACTTCGCGGGCGGAGCTGCAGCGCGAACTGCAGGAGGTCCACGCACAGGTACGCGAATACCTGCAGCGCAATGGCGTCGCCTTCGCCGTGGCCGACCTGATGATGACCGTGCCGAACCGCAGCCTGCGCCTGCTGACCGACGCGGAGCTCGACCTGTACGGCGTCGACGGCCGCAACGCGGTGGAGGACGACCTGCAACGCATCACCCTGACCCGCGAGTGCGGCGAGGCGTTCGTGCAGCGCAAGGATGCGTTCTTCCGTGCCTACGACCGCGAGTGCCGCGCGTCCAGCGAGCAGGTCGACGTGATGGCCGACTGCGGGCAGGTGCTGCGCGAGCGGTTCGGATTCCCGGACCCGGAGTGCCCGGTCGAGAGCCCGCTGTCGGAGTACGACGTGAGCACCCGCATGCCGGTGGCCACGACTGCGGGTGGGCAGGGCGCCTGATCGAGCCTGGGAGACGGCAGTGCCTACTTCGGCGCGGGGTAGGGGTCCTTCTTCAGCAACCGGGCCAGGTGCACCGCGTTGCTGGCCAGGGTGTTGATCGTCTCTGTGGTCTTCTTCGGGACCCTGTCGAGATCCTTGAAGTCGACATCACCCATCGCCTCGCCGACCCAGTACGCCGAACTGCCCGCAGGGATGGTGAACCCGACGTCGGCCAGCGCCTGGTAGAGCTCCGCGGTGACGTGGTGGGCGCCGTCCTCGTTGCCGACCACGCCGACGATGGCGACGCGGCCGAACGTCGGGTAGCGGCCCTGTTCGTCGATCTCGCTCAGGAAGGCATCCATGCGCTCGGTCACGCGCTTGGCGATGCTGGACGGTTGGCCCATCCAGATCGGCGTGGCCATCACCAGGATGTCGGCGGCCATGACCTGTTTGCGCAATGCCGGCCATTCGTCGCCGTTGCCCTCGTCGGCGGTTACACCGGGCTTGACGTCGTGGTCGACGACGCGCGCGGACGATGTCGCGACCCCGTGGCCGGCGATCGCCTCCAGCAGCAGGTCGAGCATCTTCTGGGTCGAGGAGGCAGCCGGCGACGGCGTGAGCGTGCAGTTGAGGCCAAACGCGCGTTGCGACATGGGACTCTCCGGGGGAATGGGAATGCACGCCACCTTGCGCGCGGTGGTGTAAACATCGCGTCCCCGGTAGCGCGCGGGCGGCTGGAGCCGGTCAGGTCGGTGGCACGCCGTCGCACAACGCCCGCTTGCGCGCAGGCGGGAACTGCTTGATCGCATACTCGGCGCGACTGGCGGCGCTGCGGTCCGGATACTCGAAGCGGGCCAGCAGGCGCACCGGTGGACGCGAACGCGTGTAACGGGCTCCCTTGCCGGCGACGTGCTCGCGATAGCGGCGCTCGACATCGGTCGCGATGCCGGTATAGATGCTGCCGTCGCGGCATTCGATGAGGTAGACGTACCAGGGCATGGCGGATGCGTGCGGTGCATGCGGGATGGTGCAGGATAGTGAATCATTGTG
Source organism: Lysobacter sp. F6437 (assembly GCF_052547215.1). Taxonomy (NCBI): domain Bacteria; kingdom Pseudomonadati; phylum Pseudomonadota; class Gammaproteobacteria; order Lysobacterales; family Lysobacteraceae; genus Lysobacter; species Lysobacter sp. F6437. Next base: position 1,128,762 of record NZ_JBQWRB010000001.1, on the reverse strand, counting down.
CGTTGCGCGGCGCCCCGGCGGTCGCGCCGGAACGAATGCCATGGCACACGAAATCATCGTCGACATCGACCGCGGGCTGGTGGAGGTGCGCTACCGCGGACCGGTGGCGGTGGCGGAGCGCGAGCGCGCGCTGCAACACGTGAGCCGGTTGGCCGGGCAGACGGGCCTGCGTGGGGTGCTGATCAATTTCAGCAATGCCCAGGCCGCGGCCGAGGGCTTCGAGAGCGGTAACCGGTTCGCCGCCCTGCTGGCGCGCGATCCGGTCCTGCGCGATTGCCGCGTCGCCTACCTTGCGATCGACGCATTGCAGGTCAATCCGGTCGTGGAAACGCTGGCTTCGGCGCGGCGCTTCCCGCTGCGTCGTTTCGCCAGCCGCATCGCGGCGATCGAGTGGCTCCAGGACGTCGCCGATACCGGGTGAGCCCGTCGGCCCCGGCAATCGCTTGACGCATCCGTCACGGAAAAAACTTCCGCACCCTGCAGTCCCTGCCATCAATCGGGCGCTCGGGCGCCCCGGTGAGGCCTTGCGGGTTGGCACGCGGTTTGCGCCGCTTCCCCATGTACCGAGGTACGTGACGCCGCGCCACCGGGCGCGTGCGCGAAACGGAAGGAGGCACGCACATGCAAGGCAACAACAACGTCGGAAACGACATCAAGGCCGTGGCGCAGGACGTCATGCAGCTGGGTGCGCGATGCGTGCAGGCGGGTCGCGAATGGCTTACTGATCGGAGAAACGAGATGACCAACCGCAACGACGAACATCGCCCGTCGCATGGCGAACCGGGCCGCAGCCAGTACCAGTGGGAGCGCGAGCAACCGCAGAACCAGCGCCATGGCCTGGGCGGCAGTGCGTACACGCCGGGATCGCACGGGTTTGGCGGCTATCCGGGCCGGCAGCAGGGCGAGGGCTACGGCAGCAGCTCCGGTTATGGCGACCCCTATGCCGAGAGCTACGTCGACCACAGCGCCAACCGCGCGCAACCGTACGCGGTGCCCGGCGACACCCAGCCGCGTTACGGCGGCCCCGGACGCCAGCGCAGTTACGCGGGCGTCGGCCCGAGGAACTACAGCCGGTCCGACGAACGCATCACCGAGGACCTGTGCGAGCGGCTGACGCACGATCCGGACATCGACGCCAGCGATATCGAAGTCCGGGTCGCCAGCGGTACCGCCACGCTCGAAGGCACGGTCGGGCAACGCTGGATGAAGCACCGCGCGGAAGACCTCGCCGACGGTTGCAGCGGTGTGCGCAACGTCGAGAACCGGATCCAGGTCCAATCGACCCGGCCGGGATATGACACCGGCGAGCACGCGGGAATGGGCGCGGATTGGAGTGGATCCTCGGCCGCCGGGCGCGGCGCTTCCACGACCTCGACCTCGCAGGCGGGCAGGGGCTCGACTGCGGCAGGTGCAACCGCAACCGGCTCGACCGGAGCCGGCACGCCCGGCAGCAGCACGTCCGGGACATCCACGCCTCATTGAGGTCGCGGCAAACAGTCGCACAGCGTGGCCTGACGGATCAGGTCACGCCTCGCGGCATCCGTCTACCGTGCGGTTCGCTTCTTCCCTGGCGGGCACGCGACCCAACTGGTTGTGGATCGTGCGCACGCTGACTCCGAGGGCGCGCGCAGTCCGGGTCTTGTCGTTGTCGTAGCGGGCCAGCGTCTTCAACAGCATCTCGCGCTCGACCTCGGCATAGCTCATGCCGACGCGGAAATTGACGCTGCCGGTCTCCGCGTTGCCGGCTGTCGCGTGGCGGGCGGGTTCGCGGAGTTCGACCAGATCGCCATCGCTGAGGATGCACGCGCGCTGGACCGCACTGCGCAATTCGCGCACGTTCCCCGGCCAGTCGTAGCCATGCAGCACGTGCGGCGCATCCGGGGCCAGGCGCTTGCGCGAGCCGTGTTCGACGTTGAACCGGTCGACGAAGTGGCGCGCGAGCAACAGGCGGTCGCCGCCGCGTGCACGCAGTGGCGGCAGCACCACGATGAAGTCGGCCAGCCGGTAGAACAGGTCCTCGCGCAAGCGGCCCTCGTCGATCGCGACCATCGGGTCGCGATTGGTCGCCGCAATGACGCGCGCATCGAAAGCGATCGACTCGGTGCCGCCCACCCGCGTCAGCCGGCCGGTCTCGAGCACCCGCAGCAGATACACCTGAAGCGGCGCCGGCATCTCCGCGACTTCGTCGAGGAACAGGGTGCCGCCGTGGGCCTGCTCGAACAATCCGACGTGCCGCGACGCGGCGCCGGTGAAACTGCCGCGCTCGTGGCCAAACAGGTGGCTGGCGAGCAGCTCGGGTGCGATCGCGCCGCAATTGACCGCCACGAACGGACCGTTGCGACCGCTTTGCCGATGCAAGGCGCGCGCGACCAGTTCCTTGCCGGTGCCACTCTCGCCGGTGACCAGCACCGAGGCACGGGTCGGCGCGATCTTCGCCAGGTCGTCCTGCACGCCGCGCAGGGCATCGCACTCGCCGATCATGCGATCAAGGGCGCTGTCCGTGTGATCGGAGGAACTGGTGTGGATCCGTGAAGCCATGCAGGCAACGCTAGTGGCGCGACGGTTAAAGGCCCGTCAGCGCAGGGTTGCAACCGCGGGCCCAGCCGCCACGGCCGGCACCCATGACAGGAAGCGTTCAGCCCCGTCGACCGCATTCAGCCTGCGGCGACAACCCGGATCACCTCTTCGACGCCATCGACGCTGACCACTTGGCCCAGCCGGACCTTGCAGGTCTTGCGCAGCTCGGTGACCCCGTCGACCTTGACCGCGCCGCTGGCAACCAGCGCCTTGCCCGCCCCGCCGCTGTCGCACAGCCCGGCGAGCTTCAACAACTGGTTGAGTTCGACATGGTCGCGGTCGAGCTCGAAGTCGATGGCCTTCATGGGATCGGGTCGCGGCGAAGGGTGTTCAGGGTCGCAGCGACCGCGGCGATCCGCAATGCGCGTGCGCTGCAATCTGAACGGCGATATGCCGACGATTGTCATGGACGCGGTGCCAGACTGGCCTCGACAATGGCGAATCCGCCGGAGACACCCCTTGAACGCCACAGACACCGCCCCCGACAGCGCACCTCGCGCCATCTCCGCCAACCTGCGCAAGCTGTGTGCACAGTTCGCCAAACCGCAGGCCGGCCGCGCGGCATGGCAACTGGTCAACACGCTGGTGCCGCTCGTCGCGATCTGGGTGCTGATGGCGTGGAGCGTGGTCGCCGACTGGGGCTACGGCTGGACCCTGCTGATGGCGATCCCGGCGGCCGGCCTCTACGTGCGCACCTTCATCATCCAGCACGACTGCGGGCACGGCTCGTTCTTCGCCGACCAGCGCCTCAACGACACGGTCGGTCGCTGCCTCGGGTTGGTGACGCTGTTCCCGTACGGCTACTGGAAGAAGACCCACGCGGTCCACCACGGCACCTCGGGCAACCTCGACCGCCGCGAGATGGGCGACATCGAGACGCTGACCGTGGCCGAGTACCAGTCGCTGTCGCGCTTCCGCCGCTTCTGCTACCGCTTCTACCGCAGCACGCCGGTGTTGCTGGGGATCGGGCCGGCCTACCAGTTCGTGATCAAGCACCGCTTCCCGTTCGACCTGCCGTTCTCGTGGAAGCGCGAATGGGCCAGCGTGCTGCTCAACAACCTGCTGCTGCTGCTGGTCGGCGGCGCGCTGGGGTTCGCGATCGGCTGGCACACGGTGCTGCTGGTGCATCTACCGATCGTGCTGATCGCGGGCGCGGCGGGCGTGTGGCTGTTCTATGTCCAGCACACCTTCGAGCACGCCTACTGGACCCGAAAGGGCGAGTGGGACTCGCACAAGGCGGCGATTGCCGGCAGCTCGTTCTACGACCTGCCGCGGGTGGTGCACTGGTTCACCGGCAACATCGGCTACCACCACATCCACCACCTCGCCAGCCGGATCCCGAACTACCGGCTGCGCGAGTGCTTCGAGTCCAACCCGCTGCTGCAGGCGGCGCCGCGGATCACGCTGTGGACCAGCCTGCGCAGCGCACGGCTGAAGCTGTGGTGCGAGGAAACCCAGCGGATGGTCGGCTTCCCGAGGCGCGTGCGCGGCCACGCGGCCTGAGCACGCAGCCCAACCCCGGCGCTGCGCGAAGCTGCGATCATGGCGGCATGACTGCCACTGCCCCTGATTCCAGCTTCGCCTCCCTGTCGTTGTCGCCGGCCCTGCTGCAGGGCGTCGATGCACTGGGCTACCAGCACCTCACCCCGATCCAGCAGCAGTCGCTGCCGGCGATCCTCGAAGGCCGCGACCTGATCGGCCAGGCGCCGACCGGCAGCGGCAAGACCGCCGCGTTCGGGCTCGGCCTGCTGCACCGGATTGACCCGACCCGGATCCAGACCCAGGCGCTGGTGCTGTGCCCGACCCGCGAGCTCGCCGACCAGGTCGGCAAGCAGTTGCGCAAGCTCGCGGTCGGCATCCCCAACCTGAAGGTATCGGTGCTGTGCGGTGGCATGCCGCTGGCGCCGCAACTGGCCTCGCTGGCGACCCACGACCCGCAGGTGGTGGTCGGCACGCCCGGTCGCATCCAGGAGCTGCTGCGCAAGAAGGCGCTGCACCTGCGCGGGGTGCGTACGCTGGTGCTGGACGAGGCCGACCGCATGCTCGACATGGGCTTCGAGGAGCCGATTCGCGAGATCGTCGGCAAGACCCCGAAGGAGCGGCAGACCCTGCTCTTCTCGGCCACGTTCCCGGAGTCGATCCGCACGCTGGGCGCGGCGATGCTGCGCGAGCCGCTGCAGGTCACCGTCGAAGGCGTCGGGGACCGGGTGTCGATCGAGCAGTGGTTCTACGAGGTCGAGCCGGCGAAGAAGACCCCGCTGCTGGCCGCGCTGTTGCTGGAGTTCCGGCCCGAGTCCTGCGTGGTGTTCTGCAACATGCGCCGCGATGCCGACGAGGTCGCCGGCTCGCTGCAGCATTACGGCTTCACCGCGATGGCGTTGCACGGCGACATGGAGCAACGTGACCGCGACGAGGTGCTGGTGCGCTTCGCCAACCGCAGTTGCAGCGTGCTGGTGGCCAGCGATGTCGCCGCGCGCGGGTTGGATGTCGCCGACCTCGCCGCGGTGGTCAACTACGAGTTGCCGACCGACCCCGATACATATCTCCATCGGATCGGCCGCACCGGCCGCGCCGGCAAGGGCGGAGTGGCACTGAGCCTGTGCGCCCCGCGCGAGGTCGGGCGCGCCCACGCCATCGAGCAGCATCTCGGAACGACGCTGCGCTGGCAGCGCGCGACCCCGCTGGCCGGCAAGGCGCCGAACGTCCGGCCGGCGGCGATGGTCACGTTGCGGATCGATGCCGGCAAGACCGACAAGCTGCGTCCCGGCGACATCGTCGGCGCATTGACCGGCGAGGCCGGCCTGCCGGTTGCCGCGATCGGCAAGATCGACGTGTTCGCGACCCGCTCCTACGTCGCCATCGCCCGCGACAAGGCCGCCGCCGCACTGGCGCGGCTGCGCGAAGGCAAGATCAAGGGCCGGAGGTTCCGCATCAACCGCTTGTAAGCGCGATTGTCGGCGCTCTCGTAGGAGCGGCTTTAGCCGCGATCGGAGCTCGGCGCAGGCGAACGATTCCAGATCGCGGCTAAAGCCGCTCCTACGAAAAGCGGTTGAGCGTCGTCGATCCGCGACGCCCAACCGATCCGCCGGCAGCTATCGCCCGTTGACGCTGAAACGCCCCGGTCCGAGCAGTGCGATCGCCAGCGCCGTGCCCAGGAACATGCCCTGCAGTTCCAGCGCCCAGCCGCCCTGGCCGTTGAGGCTGGCCAGCTGGCCCATGTGCGCCAGCACGATCGCCACCAGCATGTTGACCGCGACCAGCAATCCACCGATCCGCGCGTGGAAGCCGGCGATCAGCATCAGCGGCGCCACCACCTCGCCGATCAACACCGCGTAGCCGAGGAAGCCTGGCAGCCCCTGCGCCTCGACCATGCCGGTGATGCCGGACAGGCCGCCGTTGAGCTTGGCGATGCCGTGCAACAGGATCAGCACGCCGAGGGTGACGCGGAGGAGGAGTTTGCCCAGGTCCTGCTGCAGCGCTGGATTCATCGTGGTGCTCCCGGTTGGAGGGTCGTCCGGAGCCTAGTCCCCGGTGGGCTATTCGACCACGTTCTTGGCCTCGGCGGTCGCCAGGACTTCAACGTGCTCAAGCCGCCGTGGCTTGCCCAGCAGCGGATGCACGAACACCGCGGCCAGGATGATCACCACCCCGAGGTAGAACATCGGTGCCAGTTCCTGCTGTTCGCCCAGCAGCACGATGGCCAGCGCGATCGCATATACCGGCTCCAGGTTGACTGCCAGTTGCACCGAGAACGCGCTGGTGTGGCGCAGCGCGACCAGCGATAGTGCGAACGGCAGCAGCGTGCAGGCCAGTGACAGCACCAGCAGCAGGACCAGGTCGCGGGTGCCCGGCATCACCAGCAGGTCGCCGGCGAATGCGGGGAATACGAATGGCATCAATGGCGCCAGCGCGGTCAGCGCGAGGGTACCCGCGCCCAGCTCCAGCGCGGTCACCGTGAGCGGGTCGCCATGGTCGACCAGGCGCTTGTTGAGCGAACCGAAGATCGCCACGAACAACGCCGACAGCGCGCCGACTACGATGCCGACACGCATGTCGTCGGGTACCCCGCCAACCACCAGTGCGACCCCGGGCAATACCGCGATGCCGAGCACCAGGTCGCGCTTCGAGAAGCGGGTGCCGGCCAGCCATGGCTCCACCAGCGCGGTGAATGCGGTGGCCAGCGCCATGCACGTCGCGCCGACCGAGGCGTTGGCGAGCTTGATCGCGCCGTAGAAGGTCAGCCAGTGCAGCGCGACCAGCACGCCGACCCCGGCGTACGACCACAGCAACCGCGCCGGCATCGCCCGCAATCCGCGCCAGACCTTCGGCAGCAGCGCCAGCGCGACCACCACCAGCAGCATCCGCGTCCATACCAGCGGCAGCGCCGGCAGCGTGATCAACTTGCCGAGGATCGCGGTGAACCCCCACAGCACCACGCAGAAATGGATCTGCAGGAAGGCCTTGCTGGTGGGGGACATGGGCATCGGGCAAGTGTGCCCAAAGGCGGGTGGGAAAAACGAGTGCCGCGCGCGGGACGGACTTTTGTAGGAGCGGCTTCAGCCGCGATCGGAGAACCGTTCGTCGAGCCGACTCCCCATCGCGGCTGAAGCCGCTCCTACGATTTGCTCGCAGCCGTCACATCCGCCGCGGCGACCTGCAGCAGCCAATCCACCACGGCCTGCGCGGCCGGGCGCAGGCGCCGGTGGGCGGGATACACCACGTGGTAGTTCCAGCGCGCCGGCACCACCGGGCCCGGCAATCGCACCAGCCGTCCGGATGCGAGATACCTGGTGACGATCTTCTCGCGCGCGAGCGCGGCGCCGAAGCCGGAGGCCGCCGCTTCCAGCGCGTCGGTCGAGTCGCTGAAGACGTGCCGCTCGTCGAGCGCGCCGACGTGCACGTCCGCGGTCCGGAACCAGTCGTGCCAACCCTGTCGGCCGAGGTCCGCCACCAGCGGCAGCGTCGCCACGTCGGCGGCGGTCCGCACCTGTTCGATCCCGGGCAGGGTCGGCGCCGCCACCGGGAACAGCGCGTCGTCCATCAGCGGGTGGGCGGTCAGGCCGGGCCAGTGGCCGGGTCCGTGCCGGATCGCGAAGTCGGGGCCGCCGTCCTCGAAGCGGGTCAGCACCACCTCGGTGGCGACCGTCAGCCGGATATGCGGATGCGTCGCGACCAGGCCCGGAAGTCGCGGGATCAGCCACGTGTGGGCCAGTGAATGGAGGGTGGAGATGCGTACCCGGTCGTGTTCCTCGTGGCTGGTGCGCAATACCGACAGCACGTCATCGAGGTCGGTCAGCGCGTCGCTGGCGGCGTCCGCCAGTTGGCGGCCCTGGGCGGTCAGCGACACCCCGCGCGCGTGGCGCCGGAACAGTACGACGCCGAGGCGGGACTCGAGCTTGCGCACGTGGTGGCTGACCGCGCTGGCGGTCAGGTGCAGTTCCTCGCCGGCGTGGGCGAAATTCTGGTGCCGCGCGGCCGCTTCGAACGCCGCCAGCGCCGGCAGCCAGTCTCCTCGTAGTGCCATGGGTTAGCCTCAAACAGGATTTGTGCCTGACCCGCAAAGTATGCACTTGCGGTGTCATCGGGCGCACGGAAAATGGCGGTTCGCCCCGAATCGAGCTCGCTCCCCATGCGGACCGCCGAAGCAAGTATCCATGCCATGACCCTCTCCGACGCGCCGACGCGCGCGTGGCTGACCCCGCTGGAACTGGTGGTGCTGGCGGCGATCTGGGGCGTGTCCTTCATGTTCCAGCGCGTTGCCGCGCCCGAGTTCGGCACCGCGGCGCTGTCCGAGTTGCGGCTCGCGTTCGGTGCGCTGGTGCTGCTGCCGTTCCTGTGGCGACAGCGCGCGGCGTTCCCGGCGAAGGTCTGGCCGAAGGTGGTGCTGGTTGGCGCGATCAACTCGGCGGTGCCGTTCGCGTTGTTCGCCTGGGCCGCGCAGCACGCGCCGGCCGGGATCAGCGCGATTACCAATGCGATGGCGGTGCTGTTCACCGCGCTGGTCGGCTTCCTGTTCTTCGGCGAGAAGATCGGCATGCGCCGGGCCGGCGCGTTGCTGGTCGGCTTCGCTGGCGTGGTGGTGCTGGCCAGCGGCAAGACCGCGGGCGCCAGCATCGGCTGGGCGGTCGCGGCCGGCTGCGGAGCGGCCTTCATGTACGGCGTCGGCGTGCACCTGCTGCGCCGGCATTTCTCGGGCATGCCGCAGGCCGCACTGGCGGCGGCGACACTGGGTTCTTCGGCGTTGCTGATGCTGCCATTTGCGATCGCCGAGTGGCCGACACAGGCGGTATCGATCAATGCGTGGCTGTCGGCCGGGCTGCTCGGCGTGCTCTGCACCGGACTGGCGTACGCGGTGTACTACCGGCTGGTGCAGCGCGTCGGCGCGAGCCGCGCGGTCACCGTCACCTACCTGGTGCCGCTGTTCGCGGTTGGTTGGGCGTGGTGGCTGCTGGACGAGCCGTTGACGGTGTCGATGGGCATTGCCGGGGCGTTGATCCTCGGCAGCGTGGCGATCAGCCAGAAGGCCGGCAGGTAATGCCGTGCTCGCGCAGCCGGCGCACGCCCGGGCTGTTGTAGGAGCGGCTTCAGCCGCGATCGGGAGTGGGTGCGGACGAACGATTTTCCGATCGCGGCTGAAGCCGCTCCTACGAAGGCGAAGAGATTCAGGATTCGCGGAGCTGTTCGATCAGCGCCATCGCGGCGGCGGGGTTGCGTTCCTTCGCGGCGCTGATGAAGTAGACGAACACTTCGCGCGGGCCGGTCGGCGCGCTGGCGGGATCGATCCGCGGCACGTCGTCCGGCTCGCCGCCGCGGGCCCATTCGCGAGCGCGGCGGGCCCACAGCGCCAGTTCGTCGGCGTTGTAGCCGTCTGCGATTTCGGCGCGCGAACGCATCAGCCGCAGGTACACGAAATCGGCGGTCACGTCGGCGAACGACGGGTAGTCCCGCGAGTCGGTGAACACCGTGGCCATGCCGTGGTCGCGGGCCATCGCCAGGTAGCTGGAGTCGACGAAATCCGGCACCCGGACGTCAAGCACGTGGCGCAGCGGGTGGTCGCCCACCGTGCGCGGAAGAAGGGCCAGGAAGGCGCCGAAGTCGCCGCGTTCCAACTGGGTGCCCTTGTCGAACTGCCACACGATCGGTCCCAGCCGGTCGCCCAGCGAGGCGATGCCGCCGAGGAAGTCCTCGACCTGCCCGCCGGTCTTCGCAAGCACCTTGGACTGCATGATCCGTCGCGGTGCCTTGAGCGAGAACAGGAAGCCCGGCGGCGTCTCGGCGGCCCAGCGCGCATAGGTCTCCGGCTTCTGCGCGCCGTAGTAGGTGCCGTTGATCTCGATCGCGCTGAGCCGGCGGCTGGCGTACTCCAGTTCGCGCCGCTGCACCAGGCCATGGGGATAGAAATTCTTGCGCCACGGCACGTAGGTCCAGCCGCCGATGCCGACGCGGATGCCGTCGACGGGACCGACCCCGGCCGTCGTCGCACCGGCGTCCGTAAAGAGGTCGTGACTCATGCCGCCGCGTCACCCTCGCCGTCGTCCTGCGGCTGCCAGGGGTCGTAGCTGCCGAACCACCACAGATGCCCTTCGATGTCGCGGCAGGCGTAGCCGCGACCGCCATATTCCTGGTCGGCGATGTCGATCACGATCTCGGCGCCGGTGGCCTTGGCCTTGTCGTAGTGCTCGTCGATCGCCTCGACCACCACGCAGCAGCTCTGCGTCTCGCGGCCGTCGACCTCGTCGGGCTGCACGGTGTGGCGGCCCCATTCGCTTTCGTTGTCGGCCGAGCCGAGCATCACCATGCCGCCACCGAACGTCAGCTGGGCGTGGAGGACGGTGCGCTCGTCGGCGTAGACGGCCTGGCGCTGGAAGCCGAATGCGTCGCACAGCCAATCGATCGCGACGTGCGCGTTGCGGTAGCGCAGGCATGGAATGATTGCGCTGGAAATGCCGGGCGGGCGGGCCATGACAGGCTCCTCAAGCGACGCATGACGGCAGGATAGCCCGGGCCAACGTTAAGCCGCCGTGCCCTCGGGAACCCTGGCCTCCGGTGCGGTCGAGGATGCGTCGGCGGTGGCGGGTTCGCGATGCCCCCGCCGTTGCCAGAACCGCGGCTGGCCCTTCACGCGCGGCTTGCGCGACCGGACCGGGCGACGCGACTGCTCGTCGCGGGCGAGGTCGGCCATCGCGTAGAGCCGCGCGCTGCGGCCCCACGCGACCGAGGCGACCAGCAACTGGGTCAGCACCAGGCCGAGCAGCAATTCGAGCCAGCCGGAACCACTCGCCTGCACACGCAGCAGGCCGAAGCCAAGCGCCAGGCCGTACCCGACCAGCGCGGTGCCGAGGTAGACCAGCAGGGTCGCGACCGGCCGGCGCAGCAGCAGCATGAGGCCCCGTCCCCAGGCACGCACCGCCGAGCGCCGCGCCGGGTCCGAAGCGATCACGCCGCGCCCGGCCTCGACGCTGGCGTGGGCGAGTATCAGCAGGACGGCGACCACGCCCAACGCGATGTTGCGCGCACGGTCGACGTCGGCCGAGAGGATCGCATCCGCGGTGCTCCTGTCGGCCATGCCCATCGCCGCCGCGCCGATACCGAAGGCGATGCCCAGCGGCAGCAGCGACCACAGCAGGGTGCGCAACATGCGGCCGTATTCGCGTGCACCGCCGCCGATCAGGCCGGTGAAGCCCAGCGGGTAGCCGGTGCGGATAGATGCGACCACCATGCCGCTGAGCCAGGGCGACAACAGCAGGGTCAGCGCCAGTGCGCCGAGGCCTGCGCCGCCGAACCACGCGCCCTCTTCGGCGATGTTGCCAATCGCGCCGAACATCGCCATCGGTTCGAATGCGGTGGCGATCCGTTCGACCTGCAGGCTGTGGTCGAACTGCGCCGCCAGCGAACGCCAGACCGGCAACGCCACGATCGCGGTTGGCAACAGCAGGCCCAGCGCCCAGAGCAGCAGCAGGCGCCATTCCAGCGCGTCACCCAGGCCGGCGAGCAGGGCACGCAGGCCACTTCGCTTGCGTGGCCTGGCGGGCGGTGGCGACGCGACCGCCGGTTCGGCGACCGTCGGCTCGGCGTGGGAATCCGTCATCTCGGGTTGCATCGTCATAGGGCCACCAGCAGGGCGTAGAAGGACTGCAGCAGTGCGGCGAAATCCGCACTCCAGCGGCGCGAGGCGCGACCGTCGGGCTCGAGCGTGCGGCTGTCGTCGAGCTTGTCGGCGTCGAGATGGATCGCGTTGGCACCGTCGATGCGCGCCGACACGGCGCGGGCCGGGGTGATGAACTCGAACCGTGCCCAGTCGTCATCGCCCTGCCAGCGGCGGACCTGGTGCGAACCGTCGGCGAAGTCGACCCGCACGGTCTGCGGCACGGCGGCGCCTTCGCGGCGCAGCACCACCTGGGTGCGGTACGGGAACGCGCCGATGCCGTCCTTCGCGTCCGGGTGCGCCTGCTTCCAGGCCTTGCGATGGTCGGCGATTGCCTTGTCGAGGTCGGCGGCGGTCAGTTCAACCTGGCGACCCTTGAACTGCACCAGCCCCGGCTGCGGCAACACCTCCTGGCTGTGCAGCGAGACCGCCCGGTCGCTGACCAGGCTGGCGTCGTAGACGTGCCGCGCGAACAGGCCCTCGACCAGCTCGCGCTGGCCCGACACCTCGGCCAGCACTTCGCGCAGGTCGGCGCTACCGGGATGGCGGAACTTCCAGCGCTGGTAGTAGGCCCGGAACGCGCGTTCGAGCACCTCGCTGCCGAGGCGCGACTCCAGGTCGGTCATCAGCACCGCGGTGCGCGAGTAGACCGTGCCGTAGCTGCCGCTGGAATATCGGTTCCACGCGTTCTGGCCGAGGCCGTCGAACGGCTCGTCCAGTCCCGCGCCGAGGCGATGCTGCTCGACAGGGCTGATCGATACGTTGACGCCGAGCCGGCGCAACCACGGCGGAATCGGATTGATCGCCTGGTCCCCGGCCGCTACCAGCATGCGCTGGTTCCAGAACTCGTTGAGTCCCTCGTCGAGCCACGGTTCCTCGAACTCGTTGGAGCCGAGGATCCCGTAGAAGTAGCCGTGGCCGAACTCGTGGATGGTCACGAAGTCGAGCAGGTAGCGCTGCACCGTGCCCGGCCGCACCTCGTCGTAGCTCGACGCGGTGAAGAACGTCGGGTACTCCATGCCGCCGGCCTCGGCCGCGTTGTACGGCGGGACCACGGCGGTGACGGTGTCGTAGGGGTAGGGACCGAGGGTCTCGCCGAAATACTTCAGCGAATCCAGCGTGGCCTGCAGCACCGGTTGCGCATTGGAGGCGTACTCGGGGTGGAACAGCACGCGCACGTCGACCTCGCGGCCATCGGCGCGGCGGAACGTGCCGGTCAGCGGTTCGGCGTAGCGGTTGTCGGCGGTCCAGGCGAAGTCGTGGACGTCACCCTGCACGTAGCGGTGGCTGACCATGTCGCCGTTGGCCACCGGCGCGCCCTGCAGTTTGCCGGTGGCGCCGACGGTGTAGCCCTTCGGCACGGTCAGGGTCACGTCGTACAGGCCGAAGTCGGCGTAGAACTCGCTGTGCAGGTGGAACTCGTGGGCGTTCCAGCGCGGCGCGGTGGCGCCGCGCTCGCCGGGCAGTTCGAGCACCGCGATCTTCGGGAACCACTGCGCGACCAGGTGGAAGCTGCCGTAGTAGCCGGTGCGCGCGGTGACCCGCGGCAACTGGTCGAAGAAGTCGATGTCGAGCGTGGTGCTGGCGCCGGGTGCGACCGGCTGCGGCAGGTCGAGCCGGACCACGGTGCGATCGGTCGCCGGGCCGTTGTCGGGCTGGACGAAGGTCCACTCGACCGGCGCGCCGGCCTGCTCGACCTTCTTCAGTTCGATATAGCCCCAGTCGCCCTCGTCCATGTCGACGCCGCTGCGGAAGCCGGAGCGCAGCTTGCGCATCTCGGTAAAGAAGGTGCTGCCCGGACCTGAAAACGCGTTGAGGTAGAGGTGCAGGTAGACCGCGTCGACCGGCCGGTCGCTGCGGTTGCGCCAGGTCAGTTGCTGGCGGCCGTCGATGGTGTGCTTGACCGGATCGAGGGTGGCCTGGATGCGGTATTCGACCACGCGGTCGGACAGGGTCGCTTCATGGCCGGTGCGCGGCCCGCCCCAGGCATCGGGCGCGCTGGGCACGGTGATCGCGGCGGCGTCGGGTGCGGCCAGCGCGATCGGTTCGAGCGTCGCCGCGGGCGTATCAGTCGCGGCGGTGCCAGGCCCGGCCGGTTGCGCCTGCTGTGCATTGGCGTGGAACGAAGCGATGGCCAGCAGCGCGGCCAGCCCCCATCGAATGGAAGTGCTCGGCATGCGTTCGAATCCGTGTTTTCCCCAGTGACCGAGGGTGCCCGTGGTCACGGATCGAAGCAAGTGCCATGCCAATGGTCACGGATTGGTTCGGGTCATTCGGCCTCGTCACTCTCGAATTCGACCATCACGTCGAGGTCGAATGCCAATGCCTCCACCGCCTCGCGCACCTTGACCGCGGTGGCGTCGTTGGGCGCCTCGATCTCGAGCACGCGCATGCCCGGACCTTCGTCGTCGGGCAATCCGGCCGAGCTGGAGTCGGGGTCGTCCATGTGCGGCATCAGGTCGGAAATCTCCTCGACGTGCTCGATGCCCTGCACGCTGGTCAGCAGGTTGCCAATGGCGCGCGCGTTGTCTTCGCTGCCGGTGATCCGGATCCGCAACTGGGGCATGGGGGCGCTCTCGAATGGGGTGTCCCGAGGCTAGGCAGCGGGCGGCTAACGCGGCGTGATGGAAGGGGCGGTGCGACGTCGCAGGGTGCTCACGCGCAATACAACCGTGACCCATATAGGCTTGCACCATGGACCCGACGCTTCCCGACACGCGCCTGCCCGACGTGACCCTGCGCCCGCTGGAGCGCAGCGACCTGCATTTCGTCCACGTGCTCAACAACAACCGCAGCGTGATGGGCTACTGGTTCGAGGAACCCTACGAGTCGTTCGTCGAGCTGGAAGAGCTGTACCGCAAACACATCCACGACCAGTCCGAGCGCCGCTTCATCGTCGAGCACGCGTCGCCGGAAACCCAGGCGCACGAACGGGTGGGGCTGGTGGAGCTGGTCGAGATCGACCACCTGCACCGGCGCGCGGAATTCCTGATCATGATCTCGCCCGACTTCCAGCAGCGCGGGTTCGCCAAGGCCGCGACCCGGCGCGCGATCAACTACGCGTTCCGGGTACTCAACCTCTACAAACTCTATCTGCTGGTCGACGTCGACAATGCGCCCGCGATCCGGATCTACGAGGGCGCGGGCTTCCAGCGCGAGGGCGTGCTGGTCGACGAGTTCTTCAGCGACGGCCGCTACCGCAGCGTGATCCGGATGTGCATCTTCCAGCACGAGGCGCTGGGTCGCGACGACGAACGCCGCGACGCCTGACGCCCGGCCCGGTCAACCGTTGGCGGCGCTGTCCGAATCGTCGGCATCGGCATCGGCCTCGCGTACCGGCAACGGCACGTTGCACAGGTCGATATGGCCGGCCGACACCTTGTACCAGTCGTCACGGCGGTTGCGTCGCGCTTCGGTGATCGCGGCGAACGTGGGGCTGTCGGTGCGCAGCACTTCAAGCGTGCTGCGTTCCGCGGCCGGGACTTCGCTGGCGAGCCGGATCGATTTGATTCCGGTGCGCCTGGCCGGGTCCTCGTAGAACCCCATCGGCTCCGGCCCACGCGGGATCACCGACAACAGTTCGATGCCGTCGACCACGCGGCCGACCAGGGTGATGTTGCGGTCGAGCTGGCGCGGCGACTGGCCGGTGACGACGTACAGCTCGGCGCCGGTGCTGGAGTCGGCGGCCATGCCGCGGCCGGCGCCGAGCGCCCCGTAGCAATGCGCCATCCACGCCATCCCGGCCTTGGGATCGTGCCCGGCCGGGAAGCCGTCGACGAACCCGACCTCCGATGCCCAGCCGTCGGCGTCGGGCAGCGCGGTGAACGCGAGGCCATCGCTGGAGCGCTCGAACTCGGCGGGCAGGTGTGCCTTGGCGCTGCCGATCGACTTCGCACCGGCCTCGTCCGCGTTCGGGTCGCCGAACTGGACCACGAAGTTGTCCTGGGAGCGGTAGATGCTCAGGCCGTCCCAGAACCCTTCCTTCGCCAACGTCCGGATGTTGCCGACGTGCTGCGGCGCGAACTGCGGCGCCAGCTCGAACACCACCCGTCCGCCATCGAGTTCCATGTAAAGCGTGCTGGCCGGGTCTAGCGTGCGCCAAGCCGATGCCGGCGAGGCATCGAGGATGTCCTGCACCGACGACGCCGGTGTCTTGTCCGCGGCCTCCGCCGTTTGGGCGGCGTCCGGTTCCTGCGCCGATGCACCGAAAGCGAGGGCGAGGAGCAGGGCGGTCGACAGCAGGCGCGTATTCGGCACGGGATGGCTCCAGGACGGTTGATTGATGCCCGATTCTGGCCGAAGCCCCCCCATCGGGGCCACCCACGCCTTGGGAGCACTGTAGGAGCGGCTTCAGCCGCGATCAGGAAATCGTGTCGTCATACCGACTTTGGATCGCGGCTGAAGCCGCTCCTGCACAAAGCTTCGCGATCGGCAGTGACTAATGGCAGGTGAGCTATATCGAAGTGAGTAGTAGTGTCATGGACAAGCCCACGAACCCGTCGCCCCGATGACCGAACTCGAGCCACTGCTGCGCAAATTCCAGAAGGAGCTGTCGGCCGGCACCGTCTCGCTGGCGCTGCTCGCGGTAATGGCCGCAGCCGCCGAACCCATGTACGGCTACCAGATCGCCAAGCGGCTGGAGCACATCGGCGAGGGCGTGCTGGCGGGCAAGCAGAGCGCGCTGTATCCCGTGCTGCGCAACCTCGGCGCGGCCGGTCTGCTGGACAGCTTCGTGGAGCCATCGGATGCCGGGCCGCCGCGCCGCTACTACCGCATCACCGCGTTGGGCCGCGACACGCTGCAGGCGTGGATGGAAGCCTGGCGCGCCACCCGCGACTCGGTCGATTCCGTCCTCGCACCCATCCCATCCGCAACCCGACCGGGGGAACCCTGATGAACACCGCCCACTTCACCCCGCCGACCACCATCGCCGAATACCTCGACCGCCTGCGCCGCGCGCTGGCCGGCGCGGACCCGGCGCTGGTGCAGGATGCGCTGTACGACGCCGAGGAATACCTGCGTTCCGAACTGGCCGAGAACCCCGGCAGGAGCGAGGCCGAGGTGATCGCCTCGGTCGCCGGAAGCTACGGCGCGCCGGCCGAGGTGGCGGAGATCTATCGCGACACCGAAAGCCGCGTCGCCACCGCGCTGCGCTCGCCGCCGCCGCCCCCACGCAGGTCGGCGGCCGGCCGGTTCTTCGGGGTGGTCGCCGACCCGCGCACCTACGGCGCGCTGTTCTACATGGTGCTGAGCCTGGCGACCGGCATCTTCTACTTCACCTGGGTGGTCATCGGCGTCAGCGTGTCACTCGGCATGTCGGTGCTGATCATCGGCATCCCGCTGATCGTCCTGTACTTCGGATCGGTGCGGCTGCTGTCGCTGGTCGAGGGGCGAATCGTCGAGGCGATGCTGGGCGAACGGATGCCGCGCCGGCCGCTGTACAGCGAACGTGGCAAGCCGTGGCTGCAGCGGATCGCCGACCTGTTCACCGACCCGCGCAGCTGGAGCACGCAGCTGTATTTCCTGATGATGCTGCCGCTGGGCATCGCTTATTTCACCGCCGCGGTGGCGTTGCTGGCGGTGTCCCTGGCGTTCATCGCCGCGCCGCTGGCGGTGCTGTTCGGCAGCATCGGTGGCGGACTGTGGGTCGACAACATCCAGGTCGGGAGCGAGCAGGGCTGGTGGTGGCAGTTGCCGCTGTTGTTCGTCGCCGGCGTGTTGCTGCTGTTCGCGACGCTGCACCTGGTGCGTTTCGTCGGCCAGCTGCACGGGCAGTTGGCCAAGCACCTGCTGGTGAAGTCGTCGCAGTACGGTTGAACCTGGCTGCTTTCGAAATTTAGGAGCGGCTTCAGCCGCGATCGGGACTCGGTTGCCTTCGCCAATTCCCGATCGCGGCTGAAGCCGCTCCTACAAAAGCGGGTCAGAAATCGAACAGCTCGCCGAGCAGGTTCTTTTTCTTCTTGTGCCGGTAGTAGTCCGAATCCCGCTTGTCGTAGCGAGGCTGCTCGTAGCGCGGCTGCTCGTAACGGGGTTGTTCAAGCGGCGGTGGCCGCGTGGCCTGTGGCGGCTGCGGAGGCGGCGCCAGTTCGGCGCTGGCCCGCTCGATCAGCTTGTCCAGCTCGCCGCGGTCCAGCCAGACGCCGCGGCATTGCGGGCAGTAGTCGATCTCGATGCCCTGGCGGTCGGACATCGCCAGTTTGATGTCGGTGCAGACGGGACAATCCATCTTGGAACCTCGTTGGAATCGGCGAAATCGCGTCAGCAAGACATCTGGCCGCGGACACCGAAATCAAGACCCCGGATCAGTTGTCGCCGTCCGCGTGCTTGGCGATGAAGTCGCGGACCTGCGGGTAGACCTGCTCGCGCCAGCGACGACCGCTGAAGATGCCGTAGTGGCCGGCGCCCTCGACCGTGAGGTGCGCGCTGTCGTCCTTGCCGATGCCGCTGCACAACTTGTGCGCGGCACGGGTCTGGCCCTGGCCGGAGATGTCGTCCAGCTCGCCCTCGATGGTCAGCATCGCGGTGCCGGTGATCTTCGACGGGTCGACGCGCTCGCCGTTGATCTCCCACAGCCCGCGCGGCAGCAGGTGCTCCTTGAACACCACGCGCACGGTGTCGAGGTAATACTCGGCCGGCATGTCGAGCACGGCGTTGTACTCGTCGTAGAAGCGCCGGTGCGAGGCGGCGTCCTCGAGGTCGCCCTTGAGCAGGTGCTCGTAGAAGTCCCAGTGCGACTGCGCGTGGCGCTCCGGGTTCATCGCCATGAAGCCGCCGTGCTGCAGGAAGCCCGGGTAGACCGGGCGGCCGGCACCGGGGTAGGTCGCCGGGACGTTGTGGATCAGGTTGGTCTCGAACCACCACAGCGGCTTGTCGACGGCGAGGTCGTTGACCTGGGTCGGGCTCTCGCGGGTGTCGATCGGGCCGCCCATCATCACCATCGACTTCGGCGTCGCCTCGCCACGCGCGGCCATCAGCGACACCGCCGCGAGTACCGGCACCGTCGGCTGGCAGACGCTGATCACGTGCAGCTTGTCGGCGCCGATGGTGCGGATGAATTCCTCGATGTAGCCGACGTAATCGTCGAGGCCGAAGCGGCCCTCGCCGGTCGGCACCATGCGTGCGTCGATCCAGTCGGTGACGTAGACCTTGTGGTCGCGCAGCAGGGTCCTGACGGTGTCACGCAGCAGGGTGGCGTGGTGGCCCGACAGCGGCGCGACCACCAGCACCGGCGGGTCGTCACGCAGGTTGGCGATGTTGCCGGCGTCGTCGGCGAAGCGCTTGAAGCGCAGCAGCCGGCAGAACGGCCTGCGCAGGACCTCGCGCTCGACCACCGGGTATTCGGTGCCGTCGATCTCGATGCGGTGGATGCCGAACTCGGGCTTCTCGTAATCCTTGCCGATGCGGTAGAGCAGCTCGTAACCGGCGGCGAGCCGGTTGGCGCCGGGCATCGATGACATCCAACTGCCGTGGTCGCCGAACATCTTGGCGCCGGCATCGGCCCAGTAGGTCACCGGGGCCATCCACGCCCGGCCGAACTCGTGCATCTGGTAAAGCAGCATACGGTTCCGTTCCCCTGAGTACGGATATGTTGCGATGCAGCGTAGCGGATTGCGGTGGTTGAAACGTGAATCGGGTCGATGGTCTGCGAACCAGGCCACGGGCCTTTGTAGGAGCGGCTTTAGCCGCGATCTGAAATCGTTCGCCTGCACCCACTCCCGATCGCGGCTAAAGCCGCTCCTACAGGGGCGGTCAGTCCGGGAGCTCAAGGGCGGCCGTCTCGTCCCGCAAACCCGGCGCCAGCCACAGGTGCGAGCCCAGTGGCGCCAGGCCGATCCGGGCGAAGCGCTCGCGGTAGAACCTGGCCGGTCGCGACATGAAGCCATCGGTGTCGCCGTCGATGCCGTCGGCGCGGGTGAAGGTCTCCAGGAACGCCACGCCGCCACACAGTTCGGCCAGGGCCGGCAGGCCGCGGTCGAGTTCGCGCGTCGGCAGGTAGTGCAGCACGTCACTGCAGACCAGCAGGTCGACCGGCGCGCAGGGGCGCAGGTATTCGAAGTCGGCAAAGCGGGCGAGATGCAGGTTGCGGCGCGCGCCGAAGCGGGCGACCGCATAGTCGCTGCTGTCGAAGCCGAGGTAGTGCAGCTTCGGCCGCAGCTTCAGCAACGGCGCGCGCCAGGCGCCTTCGCCGCAGCCGATGTCGAGCACGCTGCGGATCGGTCGTTCCAGGTGGTACTCGACGGTCGCCACCGCGAGCGCGACCTTGCGCGCCAGTCGCGCGCCGCCGCCGATCGCGGTGTCCTTCAGTGCCGGGTCGCGGTACCAGCGGTCGAAGTAGGCCTGGTCGTAGTGTTTGGTCATCGTGTCATCCTATCGCGCGCATCCCACCTGCCTACCGGAGCCCTCGATGGCGTACATCTGGATCAAGACCTTCCATATCGTGTTCGTGATCGCCTGGATGGCGGCGGTGTTCTACCTGCCGCGACTGCTGGTCAATATCGCCGAGGCCGGCGATGAGCCGGCGGTGCGCGCGCGGCTGGTGCTGATGGGGCGCCGGCTGTACCGCTTTGGCAATGCCATGTTCGGGTTGGCGGTGGTGCTGGGACTGACCTTGTGGCTTCACTTCGGGGTCGGCGGCGGCTGGTTGCATGCCAAGCTGCTGCTGGTGGCGCTGCTGCTGGCGTACTTCATCGTCAGCGGGCGCTGGTTGAAAGGCGTCGATGCCGGACGCGCGCTGCCCTCGCCGACGACGATGCGCTGGTTCAACGAGTTGCCGGTGCTCGGGCTGATCGCGATCGTGTGGCTGGTGCTGGCCAAGCCGTTCTGACGTCCGGTTGCCGAATTTCCGACCGGCCCGGAAATGTAGGAGCGGCTTTAGCCGCGATCGGGAGTCGGCGCGGGCGAACGATTCCAGATCGCGGCTAAAGCCGCTCCTACAAAACATGCGGGGCGCTAGCGGGTGAACTGCTCCGCCGCCGGCAACTCCACCGGCACGCCATCGGCGTTGCAACCGCCGGCTTTGCACACCGCTTCGCGCAGGTGCGGGGTCGACTGCAGCAGGAAGTGGAAGATCGTGTTCTGCTCGACGCTGCCGCGTACCGCGGCGCTGCCGGGGCCGCGCGCCCAGATGCCGACGTCGTCGCCGCCGTGCGATTCGGCGCTGGTCGGGACCAGCGATTCCTGCATGTAATCCGGGGCGGCGGTGTCGACCTCGGTCAGGTCGGGACGGCCGGTGGCTGGCTGGTACTCATCGGCGTCGTGTGGGAATGACTTCGGGCCGGCCGGCTGCGACTTCGAGGCGCCGGTATAACCCGGGCCGTTGGCGTAGCTGAGCGTGGTGTAGGGCAGGCCACGGGCGTCGAGGGTGAGTTCGGCGACGCCTTCGTCGTTGACCTCGCGGACCTTGCCGAGGATCGGGTTGCCGCGCATCGGGTAGCCGACGAAGCTCAGGGTGTGGGCGTGGTCGGCAGTGACCAGGACCAGGGTGTCGTCGGCCGAGGTCATGTCGACCGCGGCCTGCACGGCGTCGCTCAGGGCGATGGTGTCGGTCAGCGCGCGGTAGGCGTTGCCGTCGTGGTGGGCGTGGTCGATGCGGCCGCCTTCGACCAGCAGCACGTAGCCGTCGGTGTCTTCGGCCAGGCGGGTGATCGCGGCGCGGGTCATTTCGGCCAGGCTCGGTTCGCCGGCGGTGTCGTTGGGACGGTCGTGCTCGTACTGCATGTGGCTGGGCTCGAACAGCGCCAGCAGCGGCGCGTCGACCGGCGCGGTGGCGAACTGCTCGGCGTTCCAGGCGTAGTGGCCGTCCGGGTGGCGCTGCTTCCATTCGGCGATGAGGTCGCGGCCGTCCTTGCGGCGGCCGGTGGTGTCGGGGTATTCCGGGTCGTGCTGGTCTGCCGGCATGAAGTTGGTACGGCCGCCGCCCATCAGCACGTCCGGGCCAGTGCCGAACGGCGACTCGATCATCTGTCGGGCGATGTCGATGCAGCCGGCCGCCTTCGCCTCGGCGGGCACGCTGCTTTCCCAGCCACGGCTGGCCGAGTGGCTGAGGGTCGCGGCCGGGGTCGCGTGGGTGAGGCGGGCGGTGGTCACCACGCCGGTCGCCATGCCGCTGCCGGCGGCGAGTTCCCACAGGGTCGCGAGCGGCGCGGCGAGGGCGCCGCTGCAGTCGCCGAAGGCCGCGGACTGGCCGATGCTGATCACCCCGGCCCGCGTCTTCGCGCCGGTGGCCATCGCACTCATGGTGCCGGCCGAATCGGGCGTCTGTGAGTCGGTGTTGTAGGTCTTGCTCAGCGCGGTCGCGGGAAAGTGTTCCCAGCTCAGGCGGTTGTGCTCGCCGGGCTGGCCGGCGCGCTGCCCGGCGAGGATGCGCGCGGCGGCGACCGTCGGCAGGCTCATGCCGTCGCCGACGAACAGGATCACGTTCTTCGCGCGGCCATCCATCGCGCCACGTCCGGCCGCCTGGGCGGCGCCGTCGCGGAACCACCACGCGGCGGTTTCGCCGTCGGGGTGGGTGATCACGGGTACGTCCACCTGCAGCGTGTGTCGCGGAGTCGCGGGGCCGGTGGCAGTGGTGGCACAAGCCGCGATCAGCACGGTGGGGGCGAGGACCAGGCAGGCGCGGCGCAAACGGGGCATCAAGACAAACCTTTCGACAAATGATTGGGATCAATTATGCCGCGCGATCGTTGCAGCAGTGGGACACTCCCATGCAGGCATGCGCCGCCCGTGATCGCGTTCACGGGTCAACATGCGTCTCGATCAGTGGAGGAAACGGCATGGATGAGCAACACGTGGGGCACGAGGCCACGACGGAGTACGTGCTGGTGGACGGGTTCCCCGGCGCCAGCGACTACGCGCGCCTGCGGGCGGCGGCGGGGCTGTCGCGCAAGTCGCCGGAAGCCGCCGCGCGCGGCGTCGCGGGCACGCTGCACGGCGTCAGCGTCCTGCGCGACGGTGGGCTTGTCGGCATGGGCCGGATCGTCGGCGACGGAGGGTGCTTCTTCTTCGTGGTCGACATCGCGGTCGAGCCGGCGCACCAGGGTCGTGGCCTCGGCAAGCGGATCATGGCCGCGCTGGATGCCTGGTTGCGCGCCAACGCACCGGAGACGGCGCACGTGGCGTTGTTCGCCGATGGCGAGGCCCGGCACCTGTACGCGAAGTACGGGTTCGCAGAGAACACCAAATCCGTCGGCATGGATTACCGGGTCGGGCCGAAACCGGCGCAGCGCTGAGGGTTCACGCCCGCGAATAGCGCCACGACACCATCCGTCCGTCGCGATACGGCATCACGCCGTGGAACGCGCGCGGGTCGTCGTCGAACACCAGTGGCAGGAAGTTGCGGTCGCCCTCCCACATCGGCAGTTCGTGCAGGCGTTCCAGCGGCACCCATTCAAGCTCGCCCTCGGGGTTGCTGGTGAACGGCGTGCCGCTGAAACCGGTGACCAGGAAGACGAAGCCCAGCCAGTCCTCGCCCTGCTTGCCGAAGCCCGGCCAACTGATGGTGCCGCGCAGGACCAACTGGTCGCAGTCGATCCCGGCTTCCTCGTGGATCTCGCGGCGCATGCCAGCGACCACGTCCTCGTCGGCCTCGAGCTTGCCGCCCAGGCCGTTGTACTTGCCCAGGTGCTGGTCGTCGGCGCGGGCGTTGCGATGCACCAGCAGGACTTCGCGGCCGTCGGCGGACAGCACGTAGCCGAGGGTGGCGACGATCGGGGTGTAGGGCATCAGTCGGCGGCCTCGCGTTGCCTGGCCAGCTCCTTGTTGAACGCAAGCTCGTAGCTGTCGGCGTACTCGACGCAACTCATCGGCTCGGGATGCGGTGCGTTGGTATCGGCCGGGGTCCAGCCGACACTGTCGGGATGCGGGGCGATCAGCAGGTCGCAGGGCAGTGCGCGCACGGCCTCGAAACCGCGCCGGTAGGCCTCGACGATATGCGGGAAGCGCGGGCTGTCGATCAACTGGTAGCCGGGCGTGCTGAGGCTGTCGACATAGGCGATGCGCAGCGGTTTGCCGGTGTCACTGGTATCGGTCCATGTCCAGCTCATCGAGCCGGGGGTGTGGGCCGGGGTGAAGTGGTGGGTGAAGACGATGCCGCCGAGTTCGACAGTCTCTCCATCCTGCAGCAGGCGGTCGACCTGCGTCGGCGGGAATACGATCTCGTCGCCGAAATGGAGGTCGTCGCTGCCGCCGCGGGCGAGCAGCACGGCCGACTCGGCGTTGCTGACCAGGGTAGCGCCGGTCGCGCGCCGGATCGCGGCCAGCGGGCCGGCGTGGTCACCGTGGGCGTGGCTGTGCAGGATCAGCTTGAGGTCATCGGGGGCGACGCCCAGTGCGGCCATGTGCCGCAACAGCATGTCGGCGGCCTGCTGCACGCCGCCGTCGACCAGCACGGCGCCGTCGGGCGTCTTGACCAGCAGCGCGCTCAGGCCTTCGGTGCCGATGTACCAGGTGTGCTCGGCGATCCGGAACGGCGCGACCGGCTGGCGCCAGCTGTCGTGGGTCTGGTAGCCCTCGGATTGCGGCAGCACCGGTTCGGCGGCAGTGGCGAGGGTGGGCAGCAGCAGGGCGCAGGCGAGGGCGCAGCTCGGCAAGACCAGGCGGAAAGTCGGCATCGGAGGGAGTGATGGTGGGCGCCACAGTGTCCACGATCGCGCCTGCCCGGGCTACGGCGTGGTGCACGGAACGTCCAGGCGACCGGAGGCGTTCCGGTTCGCGGCTGAAGCCGCTCCTACAGCGATGGAGTGGCTTGGGGATGCGGGCGGCCGAGCCGCGCGCCGAGCCACGCCGCCGGCAGGGGCAGCAGCACGCCGGCGATGGTCATCCACAACGGGTGCGGGATCATCATCGCGTTGGCGATCACGCCGGCCAGCACCACCGCACCGACCAGCACGGCCGCCGCTCGCGGGTGTCGCCGCGATATCCGGGCGGCAAGCCAGCCGCCGATGAGCGCGCCGAGCGCCCAGCCGGCCACCACCAGCGCCATTGCGGCTGGCGGCGCGGCCCGGATGAAGATCGCCAGTTGCGACGGGTCGGTGAGGTCCATCCCCGGCGGTGGTGGATGGAGCGCCGCGCTGCCGAACTGGCAGAGCATGATCGTCAGCCATGCCACCACCACGCCGGCCACCACTGCAAGGATCGTGCGTCCCATGTCGCGCTCCCGGTTGGAATCCGCGCAGCATCGCCCGGGTACGCGCGGCGGGCAAGCGGGTGCGGCATGCGCATAATCCACGGACGATACGGATGATGGAGACGACATCGATGACCGCACCATTCCGCCAGCGCCGCGCCGTGCATTCCGGGGTACGACTGGTCAGCCTTGCGGAGCAGCCGGCATGAGTGGGCAGCAGCGCGAGTTGACGATGCGCTTCCTCGCCGAGCCCACCGACGTCAACTATGGCGGCAAGGTCCACGGCGGCGTGGTGATGAAATGGATCGACCAGGCCGGTTACGCCGCCGCGGTCGGCTGGAGCGGCACCTACAGCGTCACGGTCGCGGTCGGCGGGATCCGTTTCGTCGCCCCGATCAGGACCAGCGACCTGGTCACCGTGCGGACCAAGCTGGTGCATACCGGCACCAGCAGCATGCACTTCGCGGTCGAGGTCAGCGCCTGTGACCCGATGGGCGGGGTGCCGCGCCTGTGCACGCACTGCGTGATCGTGTTCGTGGCGCTCGACGGGGTCGAGGGCAAGCCGACGCCAGTGCCCGACTGGGAACCGGTGGGCGATGACGACCGCGAGCTGGCCGAATACGCGATGCAGGTGATGGAGCTCAGCAAGGGGATCGAGCAGACCGTCGAGCGCTACCGGCTTGCCGGCGAACTCTAGCCAGCCTCATTCCACCATCCCGGATGCGACAAGGCCGCCCGGAGGCGGCCTTGCTGGTCATCGT
This sequence comes from Lysobacter sp. F6437, assembly GCF_052547215.1. Taxonomy (NCBI): domain Bacteria; kingdom Pseudomonadati; phylum Pseudomonadota; class Gammaproteobacteria; order Lysobacterales; family Lysobacteraceae; genus Lysobacter; species Lysobacter sp. F6437. The sequence goes on along the minus strand of NZ_JBQWRB010000001.1, from coordinate 1,103,156 downwards.
CGTGTATTGCCGTGCGCTTCAGATCCCGGCGACGCGGCGTGCCTGCATGTACTTGCGGCTCCAGTAGCCACTGTCCAGGTCGGAGACCATCACGTCCTTGCCGGTGCTCGGCGCATGCACGAAGCGGCCTTCGCCGACATAGATGCCGACATGGTCGACCCGGCCGCGACGGCCGAAGAACACCAGGTCTCCGACGTTCAACTTGGACTTGTCCTGGACCAGCTCGCCGGTCTGGGCCTGGTCGCGCGATACCCGCGGCAGCTCGATGCCCAGGGAATTGCGGAACACGTAGCTGACCAGCCCACTGCAGTCGAAGCCCTTCTCGGGCGAGGTGCCGCCCCAGCGGTAGGGCGTGCCCAGCAGCGTCAGCGCCTTCTGCAGCACGGTCTTGATCTTGCTGTCGGGCGGGGTGTAATCCTCGGCGACGGCCGAGGTCTTGCCCGATACCAGCATGCTGTTGATGTCGGTGGCGACCATCAGCGCGCGATCCGGCAGCGTCATCGGGTCGGGCATCAGCGCGGGCGCCTCGACCGAGGCGGAAGCCGAGGTGGCGGAGGTGGCTTGCTGGGCGAATGCCGGCGTGGCTGCGGTGGCCAGCAGGCATGCGAAGAGAAGGTTGCGGGCCCGCACGAGGCGGGGAGCGGCGGCTTGCCGGGAAATCAGGTGTTTCACATGGTCATCACGAAGTCGTCACCGGGCGATCATGACGATCAAATCGTTGCCATAGGTTTAATTAAAGTTAAATTATCGTTAATTATAGCGCGGAAAGTCACGCTTTCGAATCCGGTTCCGCCGCCGGTCAGTTCAATACGCGCCGAGCGCCGCTGTAGTGGTCGCGCCAGTAATGGCCATCCAGAGCATCCAGGCGAACCGTGCCGCCACTGCTCGGCGCATGCACGAAACGGCCGTTGCCGACGTAGATCCCGACATGGGTGACGCGTCCGCCGCTGCTGAAGAACACGAGGTCCGCGGCGCTCAGTTGCCGGGGTTCGATCCGCGGCCCCTGGTACTCGGACAACGCCCGCGAGGTCCGCGGAAGCTTGATGTCGAGCATGTCGTCGTAGACATAGTTGACCAGCCCGCTGCAGTCGAACCCGGTTTGCGGGGTGTTGCCGCCATAGAGATAGGGCGTGCCGACCAGGCTGATCGCACGCATCAGCACGGCGTTCGCCGCGGCGGGATTGCTGGGCGGGACCACCGGCCACTGGCGCGGATTTTCCGGGGGCGGGGTGCGGCGAACGACGTCCGGGCCGCCACCGCAACCTGCGAGCAACGTGCCTGCCAGCACCACGAATGCGAGCGACGCTCCGATGCCCCAGTGGCGCCGTGCTGGCGTGGGGGCGGTGTTGCCGGGATAATGCGCGGCCTTCGTCACGGTCGACAGCTTGAACGCTGCCGGCTGCGGCGGCAACCCTCGCCGCCACCGCTCCGGTGGTGCTGCCCGCGCCTGCAACGCGCGTTGCCCTTCTACCGAGTCCAGCCATGAAAATCGAAAAAGACAGCGTCGTCCTGTTCCACTACTCCGTCGCCGAGCAGGGTGGCGAGTCGCTGGAGTCCTCCGAGGGCCGCGGCCCGCTGGCGATCCTGGTCGGCCACGGCAACATCATCCCGGGCCTGGAAAAGGCGATGGAAGGCCACGAGGCCGGCGACAAGTTCAGTGCCGACGTGAAGGCCGCCGAAGCCTATGGCGAGATCCAGCCGAACCTGACCCAGCGGGTGCCGAAGAAGTACTTCAAGGACGTCAAGCTGGTCCCGGGCATGCAGGCGGTGTTGCCGACCAACTTCGGCCCGCGCGCGGTGACCGTGCAGAAGGTCGGCATGAGCGTGGTCGATGTCGACCTCAACCACCCGATGGCCGGCAAGGACCTGAGCTTCGAGATCGAGATCGTCGAGGTCCGCGAGGCCAGCGAGGAGGAGGTCCAGCACGGCCACGTGCACGGCGAAGGCGGCCACGAGCACTGAGCCGCGCCACCCCGACGCAACACCCGACGGCCCGCCAACGCGGGCCGTCTTGCGTTCGGGCAGCCGGCATCGAGGCATGACCAATGGCGGCTTGCGGACCGCCGGGACGCTGTCATGATCCGCGAATCGAGTCTGGGGAGGTTCGCGATGGGCAGCACGATGACCGGCATCCCGCTGGCGCCACTGGCGTCCGCACAACGGATCGACAACCTCGACGTGCTGCGCGGCCTCGCGCTGCTGGGCATCGTGTTGATGAACGTCGAGTTCTTCACCGCCCCGCTGATGGATATCTCCGAAGGCATTTCGCCGGGCGACCGCGGGCTGGACCGGCTGGCCGACGCGTTCGTGTACGTGTTCGTGCGCGGCAAGTTCTGGACGCTGTTCTCGCTGCTGTTCGGGATGGGCTTCGCGGTCATGCTCGGGCGCGCGCAGGCGGCCGGGCGCAGTTTCGTGCCGGTCTACCTGCGGCGCACGTTGGGCCTGCTGCTGTTCGGCCTGGTCCACGCGTTGCTGATCTGGTCGGGTGACATCCTGGTGTCGTACGCGTTGACCGCGCTGGTGCTGTTGCTGTTGTTCCGCAACACTCCGACGGGGCGGTTGTGGAAGTGGGGTGGCGGGATCTGGGCGGTGATGATCGGCCTGATGCTGTTTTTCACCGCGATGATGACGGTGGGCGACGGTGCCCAGGACCCCAACGCCGCGAAGGCGGCCGCGGATGCCGCCGACCTGCGTGCGGCCGAGATCGCCGCCTATTCGGCCGGCAGCTATGCCGCGGCGACCGCCGTGCGGGTCCGGACCTTCCTGCACATGCTGGGCTTCAACGTGTTCCTGGTGCCGATGGTGCTGGGGATGTTCCTGGTCGGTGCGTGGCTGGTCCGCAGCGGGGCGATGGCGCAACCGGCCGGGCACCGGCGCCTGTTCGTGCGGCTGGCCTGGATCGGCGGTGTCGTCGGGCTGGGATTGACCGTGGCCAGTGTCGCGATCGACTCGAACCCCGGCGGCACCGACCAGCCGTCGCCGTCGACGATGCTGGCGATGACGTTGCACATGGCCGGCTCCCCGCTGCTGTCACTGGGCTACATCGCGATGGTGGTCCTGGCGTTGGAGCGCGGCGCTGCATGGCTGCGCACGTTGGCGCCGGCCGGCCGGATGGCGCTGACCAATTACCTGGCGCAATCGGTGGTCGGCACGCTGGTGTTCTACGGCTACGGCCTGGGCCTTTGGGGCGAGGTGTCGCGCGCGTGGCAGGTGCTTGGCGTCGTGGTGTTCTTCGCGCTGCAGGTGGTGCTCAGCCGCTGGTGGTTGGCGCGGTTCCGCTACGGTCCGCTGGAATGGGCGTGGCGGGCCTTCACCTACTGGCAGTTGCCACCCATGCGGCGCGCGGATGCAGTGCCGCTGGATGCCACCACCTCGTAAACTGGCGGCATGAATCAACGCGAAGATGTGGTCGTCGTCGGCGCCGGCGTGGTCGGCCTTGCATCGGCGCTGGCCCTGATCGAGGCCGGCCGCGGCGTATGCGTGCTCGACGCGGGCCGTGTCGGCGGCGGCAGTTCCCACGGCAATTGCGGCACCATCACCCCCAGCCATGCGCCACCGCTGGCGGCACCGGGCATGGTCGCGACCGCGCTTCGGATGATGCTCACGCCCGATGCGCCGCTGTACGTCCGTCCGCGCATGGACCCGGTCCTGTGGCGCTGGCTGTGGACGTTCGCCGCGCGCTGCAACGTGCGCGACTGGAAGGCCAGCGCGCTGGCCAAGTCGATGCTGCTGAACGACTCGCGCGCGCGCCTGCAGGACTGGGTGGACCGGTACGGGCTCGACTGCGATTTCCGTGAGACCGGCGAGGACTACATCTACCGCGACCCGCGCGCGTTCGCCCATGGCCAGCGCGAGATCGGCCTGCTGCGCGAACTCGGCATTGACGTCGAGGTGATCGACGGGGCGACCTGCGAGGCGCAGGAGCCCGCATTGAAGCCCGGCGTGGCCGGGGCGATCCGCTTCTCGGGCGACGCCGCGTTGCGCCCGGACCGCTACGTCGCCGAACTGGCGCGGGTGGTGCGCGAACGTGGCGGGGTGATCGTCGACAACAATCCGCTGCAGTCGATGTCGCACGAAGCCGACGGGATCGCGTTGACGACCGCCAACGGCCCGATGCGCGCGCGCGACGTCGTGCTGGCGTCGGGCGCCTGGTCGCCACGGCTGGGACCGGCGATCGGCCTGCCGTGGCTGCGCCGCGCGATGCAGCCGGGCAAGGGCTACTCGATCACCTATTCGGCGCCGCCACTGGTCCCGCGCCGGCCGCTGATACTGCGCGAACGCTCGGTCTGCGTGACTGCCTGGGGCGACGCGGACAACTGCACCGGATTCCGGCTCGGCAGCACGATGGAATTCTCCGGCTTCGACGACAGCCTCAACTCGCGACGCCTTGCCGCACTGGAGCGTGGCGCGGCCGAATACCTGCACCAGCCGGTCGGCCCGCAGGTGCAGGAACGCTGGTATGGCTGGCGGCCGATGAGTTGCGACGACGTCCCGATCATCGGCCGTGCGCCCGGCCAGGAACACCTGTGGCTGGCGACCGGCCACGGCATGATGGGCGTCGGCATGAGTAGCGGCACCGGGCAACTGGTCGCGGACCTGGTGACCGGGCGGGCGCCGACGATCGACCCCGCGCCGTTCCGGCCCGAGCGGTTTGCCTGAGCGGGCGCTGACGCACGCACAACATCGGCTGCGGCACGATGGCCGCCTGTCGACCTGGAGGAATCCATGCATTACGACTTCGACCTGATCGTGATCGGTGGCGGCTCCGGCGGACTTGCCGCGGCCTTTCGCGCCGCCGAACATGGCGCCCGTGTTGCCTTGCTCGAGCCCGGCGCGCTGGGCGGGACCTGCGTCAACGCCGGCTGCGTACCGAAGAAGGCGATGTGGCTGGCGGCCGAGGTCGGGCGCAAGTTGTCGTTCGCGCAGACGCTGGGATTCGCCGCGCAGGATTGCGCACTGGACTGGCCGGCCTTCATCGCCCACCGCCAGCGCTACATCGCCAACATCCACGCCAGCTACCAGCAACGGCTCGACATGGCCGGGATCGCGGTGCTGCCGATGCGCGCGACCCTGCGCGACGCCAACACGATCGAATGCGAGGACGGCGTGCGCCTGTGCGCGCCGCGATTGCTGCTCGCGACCGGAGGCCATGCGGTCAGGCCGGATATCACTGGCGCGAAACTGGGCGGGACCTCTGACGATTTCTTCCAGTGGACCGCGCCGCCGGAACGGGTCGCGCTGGTCGGCGGCGGATACATCGCCACCGAGCTGGCCGGCGTGCTGCAGGCACTGGGAAGTCGGGTCGAAGTGTTCGTGCGTGGGCCGCGCTTGATCGAGAGCTTCGACGCCGAGCTGGCCGACCAACTGGCGGAGGATTACCGCCAGGCGGGCGTGCATTTGCACTTTGGCTGCAACGTGACCGCGGTAGAACAGGCCGGCAAGGGCGTCCGGCTGGCCGGCGAGGGTATCTCCGACGATCCCTTCGATGCATTGCTATTCGCCACCGGCCGCCGTCCGAACACCCGGGACCTGGGGTTGGAGGCGGCGGGCGTCGCGACCGACAAGCACGGCCACGTCATCGTTGACGAACGCCATTCGACCAATGTCGACAGCGTGTTCGCGGTGGGCGACGTCAGCACCGACCTGCCGCTGACGCCGGTCGCAATCGCCGCCGCGCGCCGGCTGATGGACCGGCTGTTCGGCGACCGCGACCAGCCGCTGGATCCGGATGACATCGCCACCGTGGTGTTCAGCCATCCGCCGATCGGCAAGGTCGGGTTGACCGAGGCGAAGGCCCGGGAACTGCATGGCGACGCCGTCCACGTCGCGCGCTCCAGCTTCCGCCCGATGCTGCATGCACTGGCCGACTCGCCGCAGCGCAGCCTGTTCAAGCTGGTGTGCGTGGGCGAGGAGCGCCGCGTGGTCGGCATCCACCTGCTCGGCGAAGCGGCCGACGAGATCCTGCAGGGCTTTGCGGTCGCGTTGAAACGCGGCGTCACCCTGGCCGACCTGCACGACACCGTCGCGATCCACCCGACCAGCGCCGAGGAACTGGTGTTGATGCGGTAATGCCTGGACATCCGGAATCGGTGCGGACGACGATAACGATATCTTGTGTAGGAGCGGCTTCAGCCGCGATCTGGAGCCGGACGCGCGACCAAACGTTCGATCGCGGCTGAAGCCGCTCCTACAATAGGGGCATGGACACCTACGCCCTCCACCGCGGCACGGCGCCGCTGCTGGTCAGCCTGCCGCACGACGGCAGCGCGATCCCCGATGACCTCGCCGCGCGCATGACCGACGATGCCCGTCGCGCGCCGGACACCGACTGGCACGTATCGAAGCTGTACGACTTCGCCCGCGGGCTCGGCGCGTCGGTGCTGGTGCCGCACTACTCGCGCTACGTGGTCGACCTCAACCGCCCGCCCGACGACACCTCGCTGTATCCCGGCCAGAACACCACCGGCCTGTGCCCGGCGGTGCAGTTCAGCGGCGCGCCGGTGTACCGCGAGGGCGAAGCCCCCGATGCGGCCGAGGTCGCGGCCCGGGTCGAGCGTTACTGGCGCCCATACCACGATGCGCTGCGGGCCGAACTTGACCGCATCCATGCCGGACACGGCCGCGTGGTGCTGTGGGAAGGCCATTCGATCCGCGGCAGCGACCTGCCGTTCCTGTTCGAGGGCCGCCTGCCGGACCTCAACCTCGGCACCGCCACCGGGACCAGTTGCTCGCCGGCACTGCAGTCACGGCTGGAATCGGTGCTGGGTTCGCAGGACGACTACGACTGGGTCGCCAACGGCCGCTTCAAGGGCGGCCACATCACCCGCCACTACGGCGCGCCGGCGCGCGGCATCAATGCCGTGCAGCTGGAAATCAGCCAGCGCAACTACATGGACGAGGCGTCGTTCGACTACCTCCCGGAAAATGCGTCGCGCTTGCAACAACTGTTGCAGCCGCTGCTGCGGGCCTGCCTCGACGACTGATCCGTTACGCCCTTAAAAGAAAAGGCCGGCCCGGCAATCCGGTCCGGCCTTTCGTCGACTGCGGCAGCGGCGCCTCAGTCGGTGCTCGCACTCGCATTGGCGCCCACGTCGGAGGCGTCCTCGCCGATGTGCTCGTCCAGGAACTCCTCCATCATCCGATACATCCTGGCCTGGTTTTCCGGTTTGTAGAAGCCATGGCCCTCACCGCTGATCACCAGCGTCTTCGCCGGACGACCGCTGTCCTCGAAAGCGTCGGCCAGGGCCTCGAACTGCTCCATCGGTACCCGCCGGTCGAGCTTGCCCTGCGCGAGCATGACCGGGACCTTGATCTTGTCGACGTTCCGCGCCGGCGAATTGGCCACGAGCACTGCCGGGTCCGTGCCCAGCACGCGTTCCAGGTACCGCCGCCCGGCGCGACGGTCCTGGATGTCGCCCTCCTCGAACATGACCTGCAGGTCATACACGCCGACCTCGCCGATCGCACACTGGTACAGGTCGGGATAGCGGATCGGGTTCATCAGCGCCGCATAGCCGCCGAAGCTGGCGCCGTAGATGCAGATGCGATCCGGGTCGGCCAGCTTCTGGTCGATCGCCCAGCGCACGCCGTCGGCGATGTCGTCCTGGATCTTGCCGCCCCATTCGCGGTAGCCGGCTTCGACGAACTCCTGCCCGCGCCCGCCGGAACCGCGGAAGTTGACCTGCAGCACCGCATAGCCGCGGCTGGCCAGGAACTGCGCATCGCCGTTGTAACCCCAGGTGTCCTCGATGCCATAGGGGCCGCCGTGCGGCATCACCACCATCGGCCTGGGCCCGGCGCCACGGCTGGTGTAGATCGCGTGCAGGGTCTTGCCGTCGCCGCTGGTGAACTCGACCGGTCGCACCGGGGCCATCTGCCCGGCCTCGATCCAGGGCATGGCTTCGGCGATCAGGCGGACCTTGTTGCTGTCGCGATCGAACAGGTAGTACGCGCTGGGATTGCGGCCCGAGTATGTCCTGAACAGCAGCTTGCGGTCGTCGTCGCTGACGTCGTACGGCATCACCAGTTGCCCCGGGAAGGCCTTGCTGAGCCCGGCGTGCATCGCTGCCCACGGCGATGTCTTGTCGATGTATTCGACCATCGGCTTGCTGCCACCGTAAGCCACCGCGAACGGTGCGCCGCGGCTGCCTTCGTACAGCACCCGGCTGATCTCGACGTCGTCGCGACCGGCAAGCAGTTCGCGGGTGCCGGCCGCCAGGTCGATCCGGTACAGCCGCGCAGGTTCGCGGTGATCGGAGACCAGCGCGTACAGCAGATTGTTGTCGGCGGCGAAGCGGCGCGGGCTCAACGAGTAGCCGGCCAGCGATTTCGGCAGCGGCTGCCACGCCGCCGCAGGAGTTGGGCGGTACTGGGCGGTGGGGATGTCGTTCTCGTCGAGGCCGACCACCACCCGGGCGGTGCCGGTATTGTCCGCGGCGAAACCGACCCTGCCGGGAAAGCGCTCGATCTCCTTGCGGTCGCCGGTACGGGTGTCTGCGCGGAACAGCACGGTGTCGGGTTCCTCGCCGCAGTTCCAGCACCGGAAAGACACCAGCGCCATGCCGGGCTGGTCGCGCAGCAAGCCGACGATCTGCGAGAACCCCCGGTCCTTGCGGCGCCCGGTGATCATTCCGGCATCCGGAACGAAACCGAACAGCAATTCCTGGTCACTGCCATCGGCATTGGTCGCGATGATTTCCCCAAGACTGTAGGGACGCGCTTCCAGCGGCTCCATCTTGGCCTTGGACACCACCAGCCGGTTGTCGGTGGTCCAGTAAATGTCGGTGACATGCTTCTGCTTGCCGAAACGCATGGCCTGGACTTCACCGGAACCGTCCAGCGGCACGACCTGCAGGTGGGTCTCGGAGCCTTCCGCGGCCGGGACCGCCAGCGCGACGCGGGTGCCGTCCGGCGACAGCGCGATGTCGGTGATCTCGGAATGCCGGGCGAAAAGATCGGCCGACAGCGCCTGGGCGCCTGCCCATGGGCTGGCCAGCAGCAAGGCCAGCATGCAGCTGGCGGATTGGTTCGATTTCATGTTCCCTCCCCGGAACATCCGTTGTCGGGGAATAATGCCACGTTGGGTGGCATCGGGCGGCGGCTTACACCTCCAGCGTGGCCAAATCGCCCTTGGTCTCCAGCCACGCCTTGCGGTCGGAAGCGCGCTTCTTGGCCAGCAGCATGTCCATCAGCTTGCGCGTCGCCTCGCCGTCGTCGACGGTCAGCTGCACCAGCCGGCGGGTGTCGGGGTGGATGGTCGACTCGCGCAGCTGCGGCGGGTTCATCTCGCCCAGGCCCTTGAAGCGGGTGACGTGGACGCTCCCGGCCGAGCCCTTCTTCTTCTCGGCCTTCTCGCGCTCGATCTTCTCCAGCAGGATCCGCTTCTCCTCCTCGTCGAGCGCGTAGAACACCTGCTTGCCGAGGTCGATGCGGAACAGCGGCGGCATCGCCACGAACACGTGGCCGGCGGCGACCAGCGACGGGAAGTGCTGCAGGAACAGCGCAGTCAGCAACGTCGCGATGTGCAGGCCGTCGGAGTCGGCGTCGGCGAGGATGATGACCTTGCCGTAGCGCAGGCCGGCAAGGTCGTCCTTGCCGGGGTCGCAGCCGATCGCGACCGCGAGGTCATGCACTTCCTGCGAGGCCAACACGCTGCCGGAGGCGACCTCCCAGGTGTTGAGGATCTTGCCCCGGAGCGGAAGGATCGCCTGGAACTCCTTGTCGCGGGCCTGCTTGGCGCTGCCACCGGCGGAGTCGCCCTCGACCAGGAACAGCTCGGTGCGCGACAGGTCCTGGCTGCTGCAGTCGGCGAGCTTGCCGGGCAGGGCGGGGCCCTGGGTGACCTTCTTGCGGGTGACCTGCTTCTCGGTCTTCAGCCGCGCGCTGGCGCGTTCGATCGCCAACTGCGCGATCCGCTCGCCGAGTTCGACGTGCTGGTTGAGCCACAGCGAGAACGCATCGTGCGCGGCGCCCTCGACCATGCCGGCGGCCTGTCGCGACGACAGCCGCTCCTTGGTCTGGCCGCTGAACTGCGGGTCGGTCATCTTCAGCGACAGCACGAACGACACCCGGTCCCAGACGTCCTCCGGCGCCAGCTTGACCCCGCGCGGCAGCAGGCTGCGGAAGTCGCAGAACTCGCGCAGGGCGTCGGTGAAGCCCGTGCGCAAGCCGTTGACGTGGGTGCCGTGCTGGGCGGTGGGGATCAGGTTGACGTAACTCTCCTGCACCAGCTCGCCGTCGGGCACCCAGGCCACGGCCCAGTCGACCACTTCGGTGTCTTTCTTCAGCTGGCCGACGAACAGTTCCGGCGGCAGCAGTTCGCGGTCGACCAGCTCGCCGCGCAGGTAGTCGCGCAAGCCGTCCTCGTAATGCCATTCGATCTTTTCGCCACTGGCCACGTCATGCAGCCGCACGGTCAGGCCGGGGCACAGCACCGCCTTCGCCCGCAGCAGGTGCTTCAACGAGCGCAGGTTGAACTTCGCGGTGTCGAAATACTTCGGGTCCGGCCAGAAGCGCAGCCGGGTGCCGGTGTTCTTTTTCCCGACGCTGCCGACGACTTCCAGCTCGGAGCTGCGGTCGCCGTCGCGGAACTCCATCCGGTACTCGTTGCCGTCGCGCTTGATGAACAGCTCGACCCGGGTCGACAGCGCGTTGACCACGCTGACGCCGACGCCGTGCAGGCCGCCGGAGAAGGTGTAGTTCTTGCCGCTGAACTTACCGCCGGCATGCAGCCGGGTCAGGATCAACTCGACACCCGGGATGCCTTCCTCCGGGTGGATGTCGACCGGCATGCCGCGGCCGTCGTCGGACACCTCGCAACTGCCGTCGGCATGCAGGGTGACGTCGATGCTGCGGGCGTGGCCGCCGAGCGCCTCGTCGACCGAGTTGTCGATGACCTCCTGCGCCAGGTGGTTGGGCCTGGTGGTGTCGGTGTACATGCCCGGGCGGCGCTTGACCGGGTCCAGCCCGGACAGGACTTCGATATCGGCGGCGTTGTAACGATTGTTCATCGAGTGCTTCTGGTCCGGGCGGGGCGGTGCGGCGAGGATGGCGACGGGGTGGGAACCGGTCAAGCGCGGAACGCATCGCGGCAGGCTCCGCCGGGACGTGACCGCGTCGTTAAGCTCCCGTTGTTCAGGCGCCGGCATGGGTCCGGTGGCTAGGGTCGGCTGCGTCGTCCGGTTTGCTCCCTGTGTCCGGACGGCGTGCTTCGTCAGTTGTTCCATTTCCAGGATGGCCACATCCCGGGCGAATCATCCCCCAATACGAATTTCAGGAGACACACCACCATGAATATCCGCAAGCTGATGCTGCCGACCCTGGTTGCTGCCCTGATCGCCGCTCCGGCCGCGTTCGCCCAGACCGCCCAGGTCGACGCCAACGCCGAGGTCGAAGCCCAGGCCCAGGTCGACCAGGCCGCCGCTGACGCAGCTGCTGCCACCGACACGGCGTCCGATACCACCAACGCAGCCACCGGCGCGGTTGCCGATACCGCCACGGCAGCCGACGTCGATGCCGAAGCCGACGCTGCGGTCGAGGGCGAGATCGAGCCGGAAGAAGAAGACGAAAACTAAGCCGTCCGCCCAACCGATCCAACGCGTCAACCAGGGCGCCCCGGTTCGCCGGGGCGCTTTTTTGCTGCCTGGCGCCCATGTCCCGCCGCAGTCACCGGCCATCCGCGCCCGGACGTCGCTGTCAACCGCTCGCGGCCCGGGCGCCCAGCCGGTAAACTACGGCTTTCCAGCGGCAGCGAATCGCATGACACCCCACCGTTCCATGACCCCGCTCGTCTTCGTCACCGGCGGCGTGGTGTCCTCGCTCGGCAAGGGCATCGCCGCGGCTTCGCTGGCGGCCATCCTCGAAGCGCGCGGCCTGCGCGTGACGATGATGAAGCTGGACCCCTACATCAACGTCGATCCGGGCACGATGAGCCCGTTCCAGCATGGCGAGGTCTACGTCACCGACGACGGCGCGGAGACCGACCTCGACCTGGGGCATTACGAGCGCTACGTCCGCACCCGGCTGAGCCGCAAGAACTCGGTCACCACCGGCCGCATCTACGAGAACGTGATCCGCAAGGAGCGCCGCGGCGACTACCTCGGCGGCACCGTGCAGGTGATCCCGCACATCACCGACGAGATCAAGCGCTGCATCGTCGAGGCGACCCAGGGCTTCGACATCGGACTGGTCGAGATCGGCGGTACCGTTGGCGACATCGAGTCGCTGCCGTTCCTGGAGGCGATCCGCCAGCTGCGCACCGAGCGCGGGCCCGACAAGGCGCTGTTCATGCACCTCACGCTGGTGCCGTGGATCGCGGCCGCCGGCGAACTCAAGACCAAGCCGACCCAGCACTCGGTCAAGGAACTGCGCTCGATCGGCATCCAGCCCGACGTCCTGCTGTGCCGCTCCGAGCAGCCGCTGCCCGATTCCGAGCGCCGCAAGATCGCGCTGTTCACCAACGTTTCCGAGCGCGCCGTGATCAACGCGGTCGACCTCGACAACATCTACAAGATGCCGGCGCGCTTCCATGAGCAGGGCCTCGACGACCTGATCATCGAGCGGCTGCGACTGGAAACCGGCCCGGCCGACCTGGCCGAGTGGAACGCCGTACTGGACGCGACGGAGAACCCGGTCGACGAGGTCACCATCGGCATCGTCGGCAAGTACGTCGACCACCAGGACGCCTACAAGTCGGTCGGCGAGGCGCTCAAGCACGGCGGCCTGCGCCAGCGCACCCGGGTTAGGCTGAAGTGGCTGGAATCGACTGATGTCGAGACCCTCGGCGCCCAGGCGCTGGAAGGCGTCGACGGCATTCTGGTGCCCGGCGGCTTCGGCGACCGCGGCTTCGAGGGCAAGGTCGGGGCTTCGCGCCATGCGCGCGAGAACGGCATCCCGTACTTCGGCATCTGCTACGGCATGCAGGCGGCGGTGGTCGATGTCGCCCGCCACCTGGCCGGGCTGGACGGCGCCAACAGTACCGAGAACGACAAGGCCAGCCCGCACCCGGTCATCGGCCTGATCACCGAATGGCGCACCGCGACCGGCGATGTGGAACGCCGCAGCGAGGAAAGCGACCTCGGCGGCACCATGCGCCTGGGTTTGCAGGACCAGCGCATCAAGCCCGGCACCCTGGCCCACGCGATGTACGGCAAGGATGTCGTTGGCGAACGCCACCGACACCGCTACGAGTTCAACAACCGCTACCGCACCCAGCTCGAGGACGCCGGCCTGGTGATCAGCGCCAAGTCGATGGACGACCTGCTGGTGGAGATGGTCGAGTTGCCGCGCGACAAGCACCCGTGGTTCCTGGCCTGCCAGGCCCATCCCGAGTTCCTTTCCACCCCGCGCGACGGCCACCCGCTGTTCGTCGGCTTCATCCGCGCCGCGCGCGAGTACAAGGCCAACGAAGGCCAGGCCGGCGGCCTGCTGAAAGAGGCCAAGGCGTGAGCACTTCACCCCAGCGGTGCATCCCGATGTCCCTCGCGGTCGCGCCAGCCCCCTGTAGGAGCGGCTTCAGCCGCGATCAGGAACCGGCGCGGGCGACCAGGTATCCGATCGCGGCTGAAGCCGCTCCTACAACGGCCCGAGGAGCAATGCGATGAAGCTTTGTGGTTTCGAGATCGGTCTCGACAAGCCGTTCTTCCTGATCGCCGGCCCCTGCGTGATCGAGTCGATGCAGTTGCAGCTCGACACCGCCGGCACCCTGAAGGAGATCACCGACGAACTCGGCATCCCCTTCATCTTCAAGTCCAGTTTCGACAAGGCCAACCGCACCTCGGTGTCGGGCTTCCGCGGCCCGGGACTGGAAGAGGGGTTGAAGGTGCTGGCCGAGGTCAAGAAGCAGCTCGGCGTGCCGGTGCTGACCGACGTCCACGAGTACACCCCGATGGACGAGGTCGCCTCCGTCGTCGACGTGTTGCAGACCCCAGCCTTCCTGTGCCGGCAGACCGACTTCATCCAGAAGGTCGCGAGCGCCGGCAAGCCGGTCAACGTCAAGAAGGGCCAGTTCCTGTCGCCGTGGGAAATGAAGCACGTCGCCGACAAGGCGCTGGCGACCGGCAACAAGGACATCATGGTCTGCGAGCGCGGCGCCAGCTTCGGCTACAACAACCTGGTCAGCGACATGCGCAGCCTCGCGGTGATGCGCGACACCGGCTGCCCGGTGGTGTTCGACGCGACCCATTCGGTGCAGTTGCCCGGCGGCGCCGGTGGCAAGAGCGGCGGCCAGCGCGAGTTCGTGCCGGTGCTGTCGCGCGCGGCGATGGCCGTTGGCATTTCCGGCATCTTCATGGAAACCCACCCGAACCCGGCGGAGGCGCTGTCCGACGGCCCCAATGCCTGGCCGCTGGGCAAGATGCGCGCGCTGCTCGAAACGCTGATGGCGATAGACGAAATCACCAAGCGCAACGGCTTCCTCGAATCACAATCCTGAGACCCGCAAAGACCGACATGACCCAGATCGCCAAAGTCCACGCCCGCGAGATCCTCGACAGCCGCGGCAACCCGACCCTCGAGGCCGAAGTCACCCTGGCCGATGGCAGCTTCGGTCGGGCGATGGTGCCGTCCGGTGCGTCCACTGGTTCCAAGGAGGCCGTCGAACTGCGTGATGGCGACAAGACCCGCTACCTCGGCAAGGGCGTGCGCAACGCGGTCGCCAGCGTCAATGGCGCCATCGCGCAGGCGATCACCGGCATGGACGCGGCCGACCAGGCCGGCATCGACAAGCGCCTGATCGATCTGGACGGCACCGAGAACAAGGGCCGCCTCGGCGCCAACGCGCTGCTCGGGGTGTCGATGGCCAATGCCCACGCGATGGCGGCCTCGCTCAAGCTGCCGTTGTGGAAACACCTGGCTGGTGACTGCACCCCCGTGCTGCCGGTGCCGATGATGAACATCATCAACGGCGGTGCGCATGCGGACAACAACGTCGACCTGCAGGAGTTCATGATCCTGCCGACCGGGTTCGACACCTTCTCCGAGAGCCTGCGCGCCGGCACCGAGGTGTTCCATGCGCTCAAGTCGGTGCTCCGGGGCCGCGGCCTCAGCACCGCGGTCGGCGACGAAGGCGGCTTCGCCCCCGACCTGCGCAGCAACGAGGAAGCGCTGGAGACCATCCTGGAGGCGATCGGCAAGGCCGGGTACCACGCCGGCGAGGACATCCTGCTTGGCCTGGACGTGGCCAGCAGCGAGTTCTACGAGAACGGCAAGTACAACCTCACCGGTGAGGGCAAGCGCCTGACCAGCGAGCAGTTCGTCGACTTCCTCGCCAACTGGTGCGACCAGTACCCGATCGTCACCATCGAGGACGGCATGGACGAAGGCGACTGGGACGGCTGGAAACTGCTGACCCAGCGCCTCGGCAACAAGGTGCAGCTGGTCGGCGACGACCTGTTCGTGACCAACCCGCGGATCTTCCAGCAGGGCATCGACCAGCAGGTCGCCAACGCGATCCTGATCAAGGTCAACCAGATCGGCACCCTGACCGAGACCCTGGAGGCGATCGCGATGGCCGATCGGGCCGGCTACGCGGCGGTGGTCTCGCACCGGTCGGGGGAGACCGAGGACACCACCATCGCCGATATTTCGGTGGCGACCACCGCGACCCAGATCAAGACCGGTTCGCTGAGCCGCAGCGACCGCGTGGCCAAGTACAACCAGTTGCTGCGGATCGAGGAACAGCTCGGTGCCGCGGCGAAGTACGCCGGCCGCGATGCGTTCGTCTCGCTGAAGCGCTGACCGCGCCATGCCACGTCGCTGGCTCGGCGTCCTGTTGGTGCTGCTGGTCGCCATGCTGGCGTTCCTGCAGTACCGGCTGTGGCTGGGCGAGGGCGGCCGGCGCTCGGTGGCGGTGCTGGCCGAGCGCGTCGACCAGCAGGCCCATGAGAACGAGGGCCTGCAGCAGCGCAACGATGCGCTCGCCGCCGAGGTCGAGGACCTCAAGTCCGGCGAAGCCGCGGTCGAGGAACGCGCGCGCAGCGAGCTGGGCATGATCAAGCCAGGCGAGACGTTCTACCGGGTGGTGGAACCGGAAGGCAGCACGCCGACGCCGGTCGACCCGGCGGTCGACGACGACAGCGAGTTGCCGTGACCGCGCCGGCCATCTGGGCAGTGATACCGGCGGCCGGCCGCGGCACGCGGTTTGGCGGCGATGTCCCCAAGCAGTACCTCGAAGCCGCCGGCCAACCGTTGATCGCGCATGCGCTCGATGCGCTGTTGGCGCATCCGGGGGTCGCCGGGGCGATGGTCGCGCTGGCCGCGGACGATCCGCACTGGCCCGGCTGGACCGAATTCCATGGAAAGCCGGTGCTGCGCTGCACCGGCGGTGGCGAGCGCGCCGACTCGGTGCTCGCGGCGTTGCAGGCGCTACCGCCCGGAGTGGGTGCCGACGCTCTTGTGCTGGTCCATGATGCCGCGCGGCCGAACCTGCAACGTTGCGACCTTGACCGCCTGATCGGCGCGGCCAGCGTCGATGCCGACGGCGCGATCCTCGCCGCACCAGTACGCGACACCCTCAAACGGGCCGGCGCCGAAGCCCGCATCGTTGCCACCGAATCGCGCGAAGCCCTGTGGCGTGCGCTGACCCCGCAGGCGTTCCGTCGTGGCGCGTTGGTCGACGCCCTGCGGCAGGCGCAGTCCGCCGGCCTCGTGGTCACCGACGAAGCGATGGCGATGGAGCGCAGCGGCGCCCGCCCGCGGCTGGTCGAAGGCCGCGAGGACAACCTCAAGGTCACCACCCCGGCGGACCTCGCGCTGGCGGGATACCTGCTTTCCAGAAGGGCCTCGCAGCCATGAACATCCGCATTGGCCAGGGTTATGACGTCCATGCTTTTGGCGACGGCGGCCACGTCGTCCTCGGCGGGGTGCGGGTGCCGCACGACCGCGGCGTGCTCGCCCACTCCGACGGCGACGTGGTGATCCACGCGCTGTGTGACGCGATGCTCGGGGCGTTGGCGCTGGGTGACATCGGCCGCCATTTCCCGCCGTCCGATCCGCAGTGGAAGGATGCCGACAGCCGCGCGTTCCTGCGCCATTGCAACGCGCTCATCAACGAGCGCGGCTGGCGCCTGGGCAACGCCGACATCACCGTGGTCTGCGAGCGACCCAGGATCGGACCGCATGCGCAGGCCATGCGCGAGCTGCTGGCGGCCGATCTCGGCGTGGCGATCGACGTCGTCAGCGTCAAGGCCACCACCAGCGAGACGCTGGGCTTCACCGGCCGCGGCGAAGGCATCGCGGCGATGGCGGCGTGCCTGCTGGTCGGCACGTGAACCCGCACGCCATGGAGCTTACGCGCGCGCACGGCGCCCCGGCGCTGCAGGCGCGGATCCGCAGCACGCCAGAGGATTTCCGGGTCGAGGAACTTCCGGGGTTCGAGCCCAGCGGCAGCGGCGAGCACCTTTTGCTGACCATCGAGAAGCGCGGCATCAACACCGCGTTCGCCGCCAAGCGCATCGCCGAATGGGCCGGTGTCGGCGAAATGGCGATCGGCTACGCCGGCCTCAAGGATCGCCATGCCGTCACCCGCCAGCGCTTCAGCGTGCACCTGCCAAGGAAGATCGCACCGGATCTGTCGCTGCTCGATATCGATGAAGGTGACGAGCGCCTGCGGGTGCTCGAACACGCCTGGCATTCGCGCAAACTGCCGCGCGGCGCGCTGGCCGGGAACCGTTTCGTGCTTGTCCTGCGTGACGTGCAGGGTGATCGCACCGCGGTCGAATCGCGGCTGCGGACGATCGCCGAACGTGGCGTCCCCAATTATTTCGGCGAGCAGCGTTTCGGCCGCGGTGGCGACAACCTCGGCGCGGCGTTGTCCATGTTCGCGGGTCGCAGGGTGGGCCGGGACCAGCGCGGCATGTTGCTGTCGGCGGCCCGCTCGGCGCTGTTCAACCGGGTGCTGGCGAGCCGCGTGGCGGCCGGCAACTGGGACGCCAGCGGCGCGGATGGCGCGCTCGACGGCGAGGTCTGGATGCTCGATGGCAGTCGCAGTGTGTTCGGGCCCGAGCCGTTCAACAAGACCCTCGCGCAACGCCTGGCAGCGTTCGACATCCACCCGACCGGTCCGCTGTGGGGTCGCGGTGGACTGCGCAGTTCGGATGCCGTGCAGGCACTCGAACTGGCGGCGCTGGACAACGACGAAGCCGCCCGCTTGGGTGCCGGCCTGGAGGCTGCCGGACTGAAACAGGAGCGCCGCTCCCTGCGATTGCGCCCGATCGACCTGGGGTGGGGCTGGCTGGAGGACGACGTGCTCGAACTGGGCTTTGTACTGCCCCCGGGGACCTATGCCACCGTGGTTCTGGCAGAACTGGGGACGATCGCCTGATCGTTGCTGCGGGCCTCCGCCTGCCACCGCCGTTCGTCGGAAACTTCCGGCTGGCATTGGCCACGCCCGGGCAGCGGCGTATACCGGACCATGCCCGGGTCCTGCCGGGTCGGGCCGTGCTTGCGGCCTCGCAGAAGACCACCGTCTCCGCGAAATGGAGGTCGATCATGAACAGGTTGTCCAGGGCTCTCGCCGTGTCGCTGTCGGTCGCCGGCCTGGCTGCATGCGCCAGCATGGACGAGCAATCGGCGCGGGTCTCGCCGCACTCGGCCACCATCGACAGGGATGCCGCCTATGTCGCCAGGGTCGAACAGATCGCTCGTCGACGTGGCATCGAGGTCGTGTGGATCAATCCGCCCAACTCCGACGAGCAACTCGTCGCCGACGAATAGCCATCAGCCCCGTTTCGGCGGAGCCAGCAGCACCAGTACCGCGCCGGTACCGCCCTGGGCCGGCGGCGCGGAGTGGTAGGCCAGCACGCTGGCCCGCTGATGCAACATGCGGTCGACCAGGTTCTTCAACACCGGCGCGCCGCTGCTGCCGACATCATCGCTGCCATGCCGGCCCTTGCCGTGGATGATCCGGACGCAGCCGACGCCATGGCGGACCGCGTCGCCCAGGAACGCGCGCAACAACGCCTCGGCGGTCCTGGCATCGGCGCCATGCAGGTCGAGTTCCTCTTCGGCGGCGATCTCGCCGCGGCGCAGGCGTTGGTAGGTCGCGACCGGCAGTCGCTCGCCGCGATGGGCCAGTACGTCGCCCGCCTCCAGCAGGCTGGCGTCCAACGCATGGCGGAATTCGTCGCGGGCATTGGCTTCGTCCAGCTCGGCCATGCGCGCACGCGGTTTCGGCCGCGGCGTGGCGGGCGGCGCGTGTTGTTCCGGCAGCTTGCGCACCGCACCGATCGCCGCACGGAACAGTGCCGCATCGTCGTCGTCGTCGCGTCGCTTGCTCATCACCGGTTTCCGCCGTCCATGGTCAGAGCCTAGCGCGACGCGACGACAGCGCAACCGTGCGGTGAACACGGAAATTCGAGAACGCGCCGGCTGAGGGGGCCGCCGCCTTCGGCTATCATGGCCGCATCATTGGGGCGGGTTGTTCGCCCTGTCTGTTGTTCCGGCCCGTACGGCCGCATTTTTCGCCAAGGGAGTCCATGCGAGTTCTGGTCAGCAACGACGACGGCGTCGACGCCCCCGGCATCCGGATCCTCGCCGAAGGGCTGCGCGCCGCCGGCCATGACGTGCTGGTCGTCGCCCCCGACCGCGACCGCTCCGGCGCCAGCAATTCGCTGACCCTCGACATGCCGGTCCGGGTGGTGCAGCAGGACGAGCGCAGCTGGCGCGTGTTCGGCACGCCGACCGACTGCGTCCACGTCGCGATCACCGGGATGCTCGAGGACGAGCCCGACATCGTGGTCTCCGGCATCAACAACACCGCCAACCTCGGCGACGACGTGATCTATTCGGGCACCGTCGCCGCGGCGATGGAAGGCCGCTTCCTGGGCCTGCCGTCGGTGGCGGTGTCGCTGGTGACCGCCGACCACGTCGGTCGCCATTACGAGACCGCGGCGCGCGCCGCGGCCGAGATCATTGCCCGGCTCCGGACCGACCCATTGCCCGCCGACACCATGCTCAACGTCAACGTGCCCGACCTGCCGTGGGACCGGATCGCCGGCTTCGAAGTGACCCGGCTGGGCAACCGCCATCGTGCCGAGGCGTGCGTGCCACAGACCGACCCGCGCGGGCGCCAGTGGTGGTGGATCGGCGCCGCCGGGCCGGAGCAGGACGCAGGCGCCGGGACCGATTTCCACGCCGTGCGCAGCGGCCATATCTCGATTACCCCGATCCAGGTCGACCTGACCCGCTACCAGGCGCTGGAGCAGGTTGCCAGCTGGGTCGGTGGGCTGGCCGGCGCGCTGGAAAGGGCGCATCCCGAGCCCGCACCGGAGTCGGTCCGATGAGCCTGCGGATGCGTTTGCAACCCGAGGCGCTGGGTTCGGGCATGACCTCGCAGCGGGTGCGCGACCGCCTGGTCGAGCGCCTGCGCGCCGGCACCCACGAAGGTGGCGGCATCAGGGACGAACGCGTGCTCAACGCGATCCGCACGGTGCCGCGGCACATGTTCGTCGACGAGGCGCTGGCCACCCGCGCCTACGAGGACACCGCGTTGCCGATCGGCCACGGCCAAACCATCTCGCAGCCATGGGTCGTTGCCCGGATGACCGAGGTCCTGTTGCAGACGCAGCCGACCCGGGTGCTCGAGATCGGCACGGGGTCGGGCTACCAGGCCGCGGTACTCGCGGCGCTGGGGCTTGAAGTGCACACGGTCGAGCGCATCGGCGAGTTGCTGCGCACCGCGCGCAAGCGCTTCCGACAGCTCGGCCTCAACATCCGCAGCAAACACGATGACGGCCGCATCGGCTGGCCGGAGAACGGCCCGTTCGACGCGATCCTGGTCACCGCGGCGGCACCGGCGCTGGTCGATGCGCTGACTGCGCAGCTCGCGCCTGGCGGCAGCCTCGTTGCGCCCGTTGGCCCGGCCTCCTCGCAGTCGCTGTTGCGGTTGTCCAGGGACGCCGACGGCAAGGTCACCCAGCAGGCCCTTGGCCCGGTGGTGTTCGTGCCGCTGCTGTCGGGCATGATCGATTGAGCGCGATGCCGGACCAGCCCCCACATGGGGCGCAAGGCCCGCAGGCCACGACGCTGGGCGAGCAGCTTGCCGCGATCATCCGCGACCTGCCCGAGGACAAGGTGACCCTGGGCGAGTTGCTGGACGTATTCGGCAACGAAGGCCTGCTGCTGCTGACCATGCTGTTGACGCTGGTGTTCCTGATCCCGGTATCGATCCCCGGCGTCAGCACGGTGTTCGGCGCGGCGATCCTGCTGGTCGGCATCAGCCGACTGGTGGGCCGGCCGTTGTGGCTGCCGGCCAAACTCAAGGACAAGGCGCTGCCGGCCGACAAGCTGCGACCCGGGCTCACCGGCGGGATGGTGTGGGTGCAGCGGCTGGAGAAGATCAGTCGCCCGCACCGGTTGCGCTTCTTCGTCGACGGCCGCGCGCAGAACCTTGCCAACAACCTCGCCTTCATCATGGCCGCGGTGCTGTTGATGGCGCCGTTCGGATTCGTTCCGTTCAGCAACACGCTGCCCGCGCTGGCCTTGCTGTTCTACGCTGTCGGCATGATCCAGCGCGACGGCGGGGCGATGTTGCTCGGCCACCTGGCAAACATCGGCACGATCATCTACTTCGGTATCCTGATCGGCGGTGGCAGCGTGGCCGTGCGCGAGTTGTTCCAGCGACTTTCGAGCTGATCGGTCCATCGCCGATGTCCGGCGCCATCGATACTGCCGCCCGGTGTTTGGCCGCGCGGCCCTGGAGGAAACAACAAGGCGCATGACCCAGACGACGACTCCTACCCGCGCGACGATTGGCCGCACGACCACTGCCCGCATCCTGCTGTCGATCGGCGTGGCGCTTGCCCTGGCTGCATGCTCCAGCACGGTCACCCGCAGCGGCTCGGGCTCGACTCCCAAGTACGGCGCCACCACCGTGGTCCAGCGCGGGGACACGCTGTACCGGATCGCCACCGACAACGGCATCGCCATGCGCGACCTGGCGGCATGGAACGGCATCTCCGCGCCTTACACCATCTACCCGGGCCAGCGGCTGTCACTGTATCCGGGTGGCGGCCGCAGCACCCCGCCCAGGCAGGCCGCCGGGACATCCACGCCGGCCCCCCGTACGACGACGCCGGCCCGGACCCCGCCGGCCGCGACCCCCGCGCCCGCCAGCAGCAGCGTGGCATGGCGCTGGCCCGTCGACGGCCAGTTGCTGAGCCGGTTCGAGGCCGGCCAGCCGACGAAGCAGGGCATCGACATCGCCGGCAGCGGCGGCGCCCCGGTCCGTGCGGCAGGCGACGGCACGGTGGTGTACTCGGGTTCCGGCCTTGTCGGCTATGGCGAGTTGATCATCATCAAGCACGACGAGCAGTGGCTGTCGGCGTACGGCCACAACCGCAACCGGCTGGTCAACGAGGGTGCGGTGGTCAAGGCCGGCCAGCAGATCGCCGAACTGGGCCGTACCGGCGCCTCGCGCGACATGTTGCACTTCGAGATCCGCTACAACGGCAAGCCGGTCGATCCGCTGAAGTACCTGCCGCGCAAATGAGGCTCTCGTAGGAGCGGCTTCAGCCGCGATTGGAAGTCGGTAGGTTGCCGACTCCCCCGGTCGCGGCTGAAGCCGCTCCTACAGGGAAAGCCGGGACCGGGTTCAGCCGGGCAGGATGAAACCCGCAACGACCTTGCGACCCTCGCTCGCCAGCACGTTGAACGTGCGTGCGGCCGCGTCGTTGCCCATCACCTCGATGCCGATGCCGCGGCGCAGGCACTCCGCCATCACCACCGCTGGCGGGAACGCCTGGCCGCCACCACTGCCCAGCAACAGCACCTCCGGCTGCAGCGCCAGCAGCGGCTCCAGGTCGGATGCCTGCATGGAGCAGGCCTCACGTACCGCCCAGTCCTCGATCAACCGGTCCGGGGCGATCACGAAACTGCGGCCCAGCATGGAATCGTTGACCCGCGCGGCCACGCCATCGGCGCCACGCAGGACGAATTCGTGATCCGGGTTTTCGAGCGTGATCTGCATGGGATGCGGGCCGGATCGACTGCGAACTGTTCAGCTTCGCGGCAGGACGATCTGGCGCTTGTCCTTGCTGGGACGATAGATCGCGGCGGTATGGCCTATACGCTGAACCAGCGCGGCGTCGGTGCGGCTGGTGATCTGTTCGATCATCGCGTCGCGCGCCTCGCGGTCGGTGGCGGCGATCTTGACCTTGACCAGCTCGTGGTTCTCCAGCGCCAGGTCGATTTCGGCGATCAGGGCGTCGGTGATGCCCTTTCCGCCCACCTGCAGCATCGCCTTGAGGTCGTGCGCCTGGCCGCGCAGGAAGCGGGTCTGGGCGGAGGTCAGGACGGTCGGCATCAGGGCACGCGAATGAGGAGGGGCAGGGGTCGCAGGGTATCATGCGGGGCATGGCAACCCGCAGCAAAAGCAGCCAGCGCTGGCTGAAAGAGCACCATTCCGACCCCTTCGTGAAGAAGGCGCGCGCCGAGGGCCTGCGTTCGCGCGCCGCCTACAAACTGGAAGAGCTGGTCGAACGCGACCGCCTGCTCAAGCCCGGAATGGTGGTGGTCGACCTCGGAGCCGCCCCGGGCGGATGGTCGCAGTGGGTCCGGCAGGAGCTGGGCGACCACGACCGTCCCAACGCCGGCCGGGTCATCGCGCTGGACATCCTGGAGATGCCGCCGCTGGCCGGGGTCGAGTTCCTTCATGGGGATTTCAGGGAGGATGCGGTCCTATCGCAGCTGGAATCGAGCCTCGGCGGCAAGCCGGTGGACCTTGTGCTGTCGGATATGGCCCCCAATAAGAGCGGAGTGGATGCGGTCGACATGCCGCGGGCGATGTACCTGTCCGAACTGGCGATGGATTTCGCCGACCGCCACCTGCGCGTCGATGGTACGTTCCTGATCAAGCTGTTCCAGGGCGTGGGTTTCGACGACTACGTGCGCGAGCTGCGGCGGCGGTACGCCAAGGTCTCGATCCGCAAGCCGGCGGCATCGCGCAAGCGGTCGCCGGAGGTATACGCGCTGGCACAGGGCAAGCGCGCGGAAATCAAATAATTGAGAATTCAATGAACGATCTGGCCAAAAACATGCTGCTCTGGGTGATCGTCGCCGTCGTGCTGATGGTGGTGTTCCAGGCGTTCGGCCCGCGGACCGCGGGTGGCGCAAGCGCGGAGCCGCTGGCCTACAGCCAGTTCGTCGAGCAGGTCCAGGCCGACACCATCGAAAGCGTCAAGATCGGCGAGGATCGCACCACGATCACCGGCGAGCGCAAGGATGGCACCAAGTTCACGACCTACAAGCCCGAGGACAAGGACCTCATCACCGACCTGCTGCAGCACGACGTCGCGATCACGCAGACGCCGCCGGGCGGGCCGTCGTTCTGGTCGCTGCTGCTCAACTTCCTGCCGATCATCCTGATCATCGCGTTCTGGATCTTCGTCATGCGGCAGATGCAGCAGGGCGGCAGCAAGGGTGCGATGAGTTTCGGCAAGTCGCGCGCCAAGATGCAGGGCGAGGACCAGGTCAAGGTCACCCTGGCCGACGTTGCCGGTTGCGACGAGGCCAAGGAGGAAGTCGGCGAGCTGGTCGAGTTCCTGCGTGACCCGGGTCGCTTCCAGAAGCTTGGCGGCAAGATCCCGCGCGGCGTGCTGATGGTCGGTCCTCCGGGCACCGGCAAGACGCTGTTGGCGCGCGCGATCGCCGGCGAGGCCAAGGTGCCGTTCTTCAGCATATCCGGTTCCGACTTCGTCGAGATGTTCGTCGGTGTCGGTGCCAGCCGCGTGCGCGACATGTTCGAGCAGGCCAAGAAGCACGCCCCGTGCATCATCTTCATCGACGAGATCGACGCGGTCGGCCGCCATCGCGGCGCCGGCCTCGGCGGCGGGCATGACGAGCGTGAGCAGACCCTCAACCAGTTGCTGGTCGAGATGGACGGCTTCGAGGGCGGCGAGGGCGTGATCGTGATCGCCGCGACCAACCGTCCCGACGTGCTCGATCCCGCGTTGCTCCGCCCGGGTCGCTTCGATCGCCAGGTCGTGGTCGGCCTGCCGGACGTGCGCGGCCGCGAGCAGATCCTGCGCGTGCACATGCGCAAGGTGCCGCTGTCGGACGACGTGGAGCCGATGACGATCGCCCGTGGCACCCCGGGTTTCAGTGGCGCCGACCTGGCCAACCTGGTCAACGAGGCCGCGCTGTTCGCCGCCCGCGGCAACGCCAAGGACGTGCGCATGGAGCACTTCGACAAGGCCCGCGACAAGATCATGATGGGCACCGAAAACCGCTCGATGGCAATGAGCGAGGACGAGAAGAAGCTCACCGCCTACCACGAGGCCGGCCACGCGATCGTCGGCCGCGTCGTGCCCGAGCACGACCCGGTCTACAAGGTCACCATCATTCCGCGCGGCCGCGCGCTGGGCGTGACCATGTACCTGCCCGAAGGCGACAAATACAGCTACAACCGCACCGCGATCCAGTCGCAGCTGTGTTCGCTGTACGGCGGCCGCGTCGCCGAGGAACTGATCTTCGGCAACGACAAGGTCACCACCGGCGCGTCCAACGACATCGAGCGCGCGACCAAGATGGCCCGCAACATGGTCACCAAGTGGGGCCTGTCCGACGAGATGGGGCCGATCGCCTACAGCGAGGAGGACGACGAGGTGTTCCTCGGCCGCTCGGTTACCCAGCACAAGAGCGTGTCCGACGACACCGCGCGCAAGATCGACGAAGTGGTGCGCGGCATCCTCGACAAGGCCTACAACCGCACCACCCAGATCCTCAACGACAACCTCGACAAGCTGCACGTGATGGCCAACGCCCTGCTGCAGTACGAGACCATCGACGCCAACCAGATCGACGCGATCATGGAAGGTCGCGAACCGGGACCGCCGAAGGACTGGATCAAGTCCGGCCGGACCTCGAAGGATGACCGCGGTGGCAGCGCCGGCGCGATCGGCGGGCCGGCGGCGCAGACCTGACCTGCTGACGCGCTTGTCAGCGGTGTATCGAAAGGCCAGAGTCCGCTCTGGCCTTTTTTATTGAGCATCGCGATGTTCGACATTGCCCCGACCCTCGGCTGCAACGGCCGTGCCCTCGTGCTCGACCGCCCGCGCGTGATGGGCATCGTCAACGTCACCCCGGATTCGTTCTCCGACGGCGGCGCGCATGACAGCGTCGACGCAGCGGTCGCGCATGGCCTGCGGCTGGTGGAGGAGGGCGCCGACATCCTCGATATCGGCGGCGAGTCGACCCGCCCCGGGGCTAATGACGTCAGCGGCGAGGAGGAACTGCGCCGGGTAATTCCCGTCATCAAGCGGCTGGCACTGGAGACCACGCTGCCGATCAGCATCGACACGTCCAAGCCCGGGGTCATGCGTGCCGCAGTGGCGGCCGGTGCCGGCATGGTCAACGACGTCTGTGCGCTGCGCAACGACGGCGCGCTCGCCGCGGCTGCGGAACTCGGCGTGCCGGTGGTGCTGATGCACATGCAGGGCGAACCGCGCAGCATGCAGGCCAACCCGCAGTACGACGATGTCGTGTCCGAAGTGTTCCGGTTCCTCGCCGAGCGCATCTTCGCCGCCGAGATGGCGGGTATCGCGAAGAAACGCATCGTGGTCGACCCCGGCTTCGGCTTCGGAAAGAACCTGCAACACAACCTGGCGCTGCTGGCACAACTGCAGCGATTCGACGAACTCGGCGTGCCGCTTCTGGCGGGCATGTCGCGCAAGAGGATGATCGGCGAACTGACCGCGCACGACGACCCGCGCCAGCGCATCCACGGTTCGGTCGCCGCGCACCTGATCGCGGCCCAGCGCGGAGCCAGGCTGTTGCGGGTGCACGATGTCGCAGCGATGGTGGACGCGCTGAAGGTCTGGGATGCGGTGGCAGCGCAGCCGATGCCGAAGGCGAACGCGAACGCATCGGCGCCGACGATCCGCTGGCCCGATGAAGATTGAATCGGGCGTGTTCCGTACGATGGCGAATATTTCACCACGACAAACGGACCTCCCGCCGCCACGGGCTCTGCGGCAGTTGTCCACAGGCTGTTCCGACCCGTTGTCCACAGCGACTGTGAACAACCCGGGCTGAACCATCCGGGCAGGTGCGCTAGGCTGGAGTATTCGCGGTCGCTCCGGCGACCTGATACGCAATGACGGGGGAGCTGCCTGCCTATGACCGCCAACACGCCACTACTCATCACGTTCGGGATCTACCTGGCCGTGGTTGTACTGATCGGATTCGTCGCCTGGCGTTCTACCAAGACGTTCGACGACTACATCCTCGGCGGCCGCTCGCTCGGTCCCTGGGTGGTGGCGCTCGCCGCCGGCGCCTCGGACATGAGCGGCTGGCTGCTGATGGGCCTGCCGGGCGCGATGTACGTGGGTGGTCTTTCGGAAAGCTGGATTGGCATCGGCTTGATCCTCGGCGCGTTCGCCAACTGGAAGTGGGTCGCCGGGCCGCTACGCGTCTACACCGAGCGTGCCGGCGACGCGCTGACCATCCCCGACTACTTCACCAACCGCTTCGCCGACCACGACCGATTGCTGCGGGTGCTGTCGGCGGTGGTGATCCTGGTGTTCTTCGCCGTGTATTGCGCCTCCGGCGTGGTGGCCGGTGCGCGCCTGTTCGAGAGCGTGTTCGGGCTGTCGTACACCGAAGCGTTGTGGTGGGGCGCGGGCGCGACGATCCTCTACACCCTGGTTGGCGGCTTCCTTGCGGTCAGCTGGACCGACACCCTGCAGGCCGGTTTGATGTTCTTCGCGCTGCTGCTGGCGCCGAGCATCATCCTGATGAACAACGGCGGCTTCGAAGCGACGGTCGACGTGGTCCGCGAGTTCGACGCCACCCGGCTCGACTGGCTCGGTGGCGGCACGCTCGGCTTCGTCGGCGTGCTCTCGGCGCTGGCCTGGGGCCTGGGCTACTTCGGCCAGCCGCACATCCTTGCGCGCTTCATGGCCGCCGACAGCATCAAGACCATTCCGCCGGCACGCCGGATCGGCATGACTTGGATGATCCTGTGCCTGGCCGGTTCGCTCGGCGTCGGCTTCTTCGGCATCGCCTATTTCGCCAACAACCCGGCTGCGGCCGGCCCCGTGAACGACAACGCCGAGCGCGTATTCATCGAGCTCGCCACGTTGCTGTTCAACCCGTGGGTGGCCGGCGTACTGCTGTCGGCGATCCTCGCCGCGGTGATGAGCACGCTGTCATGCCAGTTGCTGGTCTGCTCCAGCGTCATGACCGAGGACTTCTACCGCGGCTTCCTGCGTCCCGCGGCAAGCCAGCGCGAACTGGTCTGGGCTGGCCGGATCTCGGTGGCGCTGATCGCGTTGCTGGCGCTTTGGCTCGCGCGCGATCCTGACAGCCGCGTGTTGGGGCTGGTCAGTTACGCGTGGGCCGGCTTCGGCGCCGCGTTCGGTCCGGTGGTGATCCTGTCGCTGTTCTGGCAGCGCATGACCCGAAATGGTGCGCTGGCCGGCATCGTGCTTGGCGCGGCGACCGTGATCGCTTGGAAGCTGGTCGCGGTCGACCAGTTCGGCTCGGCGCTGTACGAGATGGTGCCGGGCTTCATCGTCGCGACCCTCGGCATCATCATCGTCAGCCGTCTGGACCGCGAGCCGCCGCAGGAGATCCAGGCGCTGCACCAGCAGGTGCGCCAGAGCCTGCGCGAAACCGGTTACTGATCGGCGGCAACAACGCCCCCAACCGGCGCCACGAAGCGCCCGCGGACCCTGCCAATGAACGACACGCGTCCGCGGGCGGTTGCACTGATGGGGCCGACGGCCTCGGGCAAGACGGCGCTTGCGCTGGAATGGGCGGAACGCCTGGGCGGCGAGATCGTCAGCGTCGATTCGGCGCTGGTCTATCGCGGACTCGACATCGGCGCGGCCAAGCCCGATGCAGCGGAACTGGCCCGGGTGCCGCACCATCTCGTCGACATCCGTGATCCGTGGCAGCCGTATTCGGCGGCGGAGTTCGCGATCGATGCGCGACGTGCGATGGAGGACATCGCCGCGCGCGGCCGACTGCCGATCCTCGCCGGCGGCACCGGCCTGTATTTCCACGCGTTGTTGCGGGGGCTCTCGGCGATGCCCAGTGCCGACGCCGCTACCCGCGCGCAGATCGCCGCCGAGGCCGATGCGCGTGGCTGGGGTGCGCTGCACGCCGAACTGGTCGCGATGGACCCGGAGTCGGGAGCCCGAATCCATGCCACCGATGCCCAGCGGATCCAGCGGGCGTTGGAGGTGTATCGCCTCTCGGGCCGTACCATCAGTGCATGGCGCCGCGATCCGGTGCCGCCGCGGCTGCCGTTCAAGGTGCTCAAGCTGGTGCTTGCGCCCCCCGACCGCGCGTTGCTGCATGAGCGCATTGCCCGGCGTTTCGATCTGATGCTGGAGGCGGGCTTCCTCGACGAGGTCCGCCGGCTGCGCGCATTGCCCGAGCTGAAGGACCATCCGGCGCCGCTGGAACTGCCGGCACTGCGCGCCGTCGGCTATCGTCAGGCATGGGAGCATCTCGATGGCGCTCTCTCGGCCGGTGATTTCCGTGAGCGCGCCATCTTCGCCACCCGCCAGCTGGCGAAGCGCCAGTTCACCTGGTTGCGCGGCGAGCTGGACGCACGCTGGTTCGACCCCCCGACCGAACGCGATGGCCTGGAGCACGCGCTGGCGATGTTCCTGCCGTAAACCGGGGGGCGGCACCTGAAAAAGCGTGGCGCATCAGGATTTGTCCATACGGTCACAACTCCACCGGTGGAGTTGCAGCCGCCCACGCGCGTATCACCGCCTGTTCCGAGTTGCGCTACCATCGGCCATCGCCGCTGTGGGGACAGCTCCCGGCGATGCGCCACCCAGCGGCAACGGGTGTCGCCCATAACTAGAAACCACTGTTGGGGGAAATTTCGATGTCCAAGGGACAATCTTTGCAGGACCCTTTCCTGAACGCACTGCGCCGTGAACGCGTCCCGGTCTCGGTGTACCTCGTCAATGGCATCAAGCTGCAGGGCACGATCGAGTCGTTCGACCAGTTCGTCGTGCTGCTGCGCAACACCGTCAGCCAGATGGTCTACAAGCACGCGATCTCCACCGTGGTGCCCGCGCGCAACGTCCGCGTCGGCCCGGGCGGCGGCTACGTCCAGCCGGGCGACGGCGGCGGAAACGGCAATGGCGACGACCACCAGGCCAGCGGGTCCGGCGACGACGATTGAGCCGCGCCATTGATTTGTGGCTGCCCCGCAACCATCTGGTGAAGATGCCGAACCGGCGCCCAGAGACCATCCTCCTTGTTTGAACGTTCCCGCAAGGGTGAACACGCACTGCTGATCCAGCCCCATGCCGGCGGTCCGCCGGACGAAGGCCTGCTGGAGGAATTCGCCGACCTCGCCCGCACCGCCGGCGCGAGCGTCGCCGCCGTGGTGCCGGCGCGGATCGACCGGCCCAACGCCGCGACCCTGATCGGCAGCGGCAAGCTGGAGGAGGTCAAGGCCGCGGCCGATGCCAGCGGCGCCGACCTGATCCTGGTCAACCATCCGCTGAGCCCCAGCCAGGAGCGCAACCTCGAGCGCGCGCTGCAACGTCGCGTGGTCGACCGCACCGGCCTGATCCTCGACATCTTCGCGATGCGCGCCCACAGCCACGAAGGCAAGCTGCAGGTCGAGCTCGCCCAGCTGCGCCACATGGCGACCCGCCTGATCCGCGGCTGGACCCACCTGGAGCGCCAGCGCGGCGGTTCGATCGGCCTGCGCGGTCCGGGTGAAACCCAGCTTGAGACCGACCGCCGGCTGCTGCAGAAACGGCTGGAGCAATTGCAGGTGCGGCTCGACAAGGTCCAGGTGCAGCGCACCCAGCAACGGCGCGCGCGCGTCCGCAGTGAGCTGCCGCGGGTCGCGCTGGTCGGCTACACCAACGCCGGCAAGTCGACCCTGTTCAATGCCCTGACCGGTGCCGGCGCCTACGTCGCCGACCAGTTGTTCGCGACCCTCGACCCGACCGTGCGCCGCATCGAGTTGCCCGGTGGAGGGGTGGTATTGGCCGATACCGTCGGTTTCGTCCGCGACCTGCCGCACGAACTGGTCGCCGCCTTCCGCTCGACCCTGAGCGAAGCGCGCGAAGCCGACCTGCTACTGCACGTGGTCGATGCCGCCGACCCGCTGCGCGACGAGCGCATCCGCCAGGTCGACGAAGTGCTGGCGGACATCGGCGCTGGCGACCTGCCGCAGGTGCTGGTATTCAACAAGATCGACCGGCTCACCGACGAGGGCGATGGAGAGGATGCCGACGCGCATCCCCCAATCCCGGCGCCGCGCATCGACCGTCCCGCCGAAGGCCATCCCCGGGTCTGGCTGTCGGCCCGCGAAGGCCTCGGCCTCGACCTGCTGCGCGGCGCGATCGGCGAAGCCCTGCAACTGCGCCAGGTGACCGGCGACATCGAGCTGCCGGCCCGCGCCGGCCGCCTGCGCGCGCGACTCCACGAGCTGGGCGCGGTGCGCGACGAACGGCACGGCGAACACGGCTGGCAACTGAGCCTCGACATGGCCGAGGTCGATGCCCTGCGCCTGTACGCGCAACCCGATGGCGAGGCGTTGCGGCCGCTGCTGGACGGTGCGTCGCTGGACCGCGCCATGGACGACCGGCCCGACTACGGCGTCGACCTTGGTTGAGGCGAACCGCACCCCCACCTAGAATCATCGGTCGCCCGCGCAATTGCGGGGGCGGCGCCGCAGCCCGGCTCGACCGGGCCTCGGCACCCACCTTCTGAGGAGCAGGCATGGCCTGGAACACCCCTGGCAGCGACAACCCCGGCAATTCCGGTGGCCGTCCGCCCCGCAAGCGCGGTACCGGCAACCCGGTGGATGCGATCCTGGACCAGCTGCGCGGCCTGTTCGGCCAGGGCGCTGGCGGCGATGGTCCCAGCCACATCGGCCGCTGGGTGCTGCTGGCGGTCGGCCTGTGGCTGGTGTTCAACTGCTTCGTGCTGGTGACCGAGCAGCAGCGTGGCGTGGTGCTGCGTTTCGGCGAGACCGCACGCGTCCTGCAACCCGGTCCGCACCTCAAGCTGCCATGGCCTGTTGAGTCGGTGCTCAAGGTCAACGCCACCGCGATCAAGACCTTCAGCACCAGCGTGCCGGTGCTGACCCGCGACGAGAACATCGTGCAGGTCGACATCAACGTGCAGTACCGCGTCAGCGACCCGCAGCAATACCTGTTCGGTACCCGCGATGCCGACGCCATGCTGCAGCAGGCCGCGTTGAGCACCGTCCGCGAGCAGGTCGGCCGCTCCACCCTCGATACCGTGCTGGGAGCCCGTGGCGCGCTGGCGGTGTCGGCGCGCGACCAGTTGCAGGCGTCGCTGGAGGCCTATCGCACCGGCCTGGTGGTGACCGAGATGAACCTGCCCAACGCGCGCCCGCCGGAGGAGGTCAAGCCGGCGTTCGACGACGTCAACAGCGCCCAGCAGGATCAGGACCGGTTGATCAGCGAGGCCCAGGCCTACGCCGCCCAGGTGGTGCCCGAGGCGCGAGGCCAGGCGGCCCGCGTGCGGACCACCGCCGAGGGTTACCAGGCCGCCGTGGTGGCGAAGGCGCAAGGTGACGCCGACCGCTTCTCGATGCTGGTCGAGGAATACAAGGACGCGCCGGCGGTGACCCGCAAGCGCCTGTGGCTCGAGACCGTCGAGGAGGTCCTGGCCGGCAACCGCAAGATCGTCGGCGGCGACTCGCGCCAGCTCATCTACGTGCCGATGGAAGGGCAGGGTGGCTCGTCGTCCGGACAGGCCCCGCTGCTGACCCCCGAGGTGCTCGCGCCGGAGGTCACTGCCAACCCGTCGACCACCAGCGATTCCGCAAATACCCGGAGCGGCCGCACGCCGCGGACCGGCCGTGAGGAGGTGATCCGATGAAATACTCCGCATGGCTTGTACTCGCGCTCGCCGTGGTGCTGGCGCTCATGGGCTCGACCTATGTCGTCCGCGAAGGCCAGATCGCGATGGTGCTCAACCTGGGCCGGGTCGACCGCACCGGGATCGGCCCGGGCCTCCACCTCAAGTGGCCGCTGGTCGAGCGGGCGATGGTGTTCGACCGCCGCCTGCAGGTGCTCGACGCCGAGCCGGAGCGCTACCTGACCTCCGAGCGCAAGGACGTCAGCGTCGACTTCTTCGCCGTCGGCATGATCGAGGACGTGCGCGCGTTCTACCGCGCCACCGGCGGTGACGAGAGCATCGCCGTCGATCGCCTCGCGCCGATCATCAAGGACTCGCTGCGCAATGAGATCAACGCCCGGACGTTGACCGAGATCGTCTCCGGCGACCGCTCGGAGATCATCGGCCCGCAGCTGGAAGCCATCAACAAGGGTGCCGGTACCGTCGGCGTGGCGATCGTCGACCTGCGGATCAAGCAGATCGACCTGCCGACCGACAGCCAGGTGATCACCGACGTGTTCCGCCGCATGCGCGCCCAGCGCCACGAGGTCGCCAGCCGCCTGCGCGCGGAAGGTGCCGAACAGGCCCAGACCGTCCGCGCCCAGGCCGACAAGCAGCGCGCGGTGATCCTGGCCGAGGCCGAGCGCGACGCCCAGCGCCTGCGCGGCGAGGGCGACGCCCGGGCGACGGCGCTGTATGCCGCCGCGGCGCAGAAGGACGCCGGGTTCTATGCCTTCCAGCGCAGCCTGGAGGCCTATCGCAAGTCGTTCGAGGACGGCAACGGCGTGATCGTGCTGGACCGCGACGACGCCTTCCTGCAGTACCTGGGCGACGACCAGTAGCGTCTCGCCACCCCGTGGCAGCCCGCCTTCACGGCGGGCTGGCCCCGGCGGCCGGAAACCCGGATAATGCACAAAAGCCGGCTGGGGGCATTCCCCGCCCGGCTTTTTCTGTGCGCGGAACCTTCCGCCCGGCCCGGCCCCCGCCGGTCCCCTCAATGCTTCAGGAGCATGCGTAATGGGTCAGTCAGTCGTCGTTCTCGGTGCCCAGTGGGGCGATGAAGGCAAGGGCAAGATCGTCGACCTGCTGACGCAGGACATCGGCGCGGTCGTGCGCTTCCAGGGTGGCCACAACGCCGGCCACACGCTGGTGATCAACGGCAAGAAGACCGTATTGCACCTGATCCCTTCGGGCATCTTGCGCGACGGTGCGCTGTGCCTGATCGGCAACGGCGTGGTGCTGCACCCCGGCGCGCTGCAGAAGGAGATCGCCGAGCTGGAGGCCGAGGGCGTCGAGGTGCGCAGCCGCCTGAAGATCAGCCCGGCCACGCCGCTGATCATGCCGTACCACATCGCCCTCGATCAGGCCCGCGAGAAGGCCGCCGGCGGCAAGGCGATCGGCACCACCGGCCGCGGTATCGGCCCGGCCTACGAGGACAAGGTCGCCCGCCGCGGCATCCGCGTCGCCGACCTGCATTACCCCGAGCAACTGGCCGAGAAGCTGCGTGCCGCGCTCGATTACCACAACTTCGTGCTCACCCAGTACCTCAAGGTCGAGCCGGTCGACTTCCAGCAGACCCTCGACGAGGCGCTGGCGTTCGGCGAGTACGTCGAGCCGATGAAGTCCGACGTCGCCGGCATCCTGCACGACCTGCGCAAGCAGGGCGCGCGCGTGCTGTACGAAGGCGCTCAGGGCTCGCTGCTCGACATCGACCACGGCACCTACCCGTACGTCACCAGCTCCAACACCACCGTCGGCGGCGCGCTGGCCGGCACCGGCGTCGGCGCGGACTCGATCGACTACGTGCTTGGCATCGCCAAGGCCTACGCCACCCGCGTCGGCGGCGGCCCGTTCCCGACCGAGCTGCATGACGACGTCGGCCAGGGCATCCGCGACCGCGGCCAGGAATACGGCGCCACCACCGGCCGCCCGCGCCGTTGCGGCTGGATCGACATCGTCGCGCTCAAGCGCGCGGTCGCGATCAACGGCATTAGCGGCCTGTGCATCACCAAGCTCGACATCCTCGACGGCATGCCGACCCTGAAGCTGTGCATCGGCTACCAGTACCGCGGCAAGCAGACCGAGTACGCCCCACTCGACGCCCAGGGCTGGGACGAGTGCGAGCCGGTGTACCTGGAGTTCCCGGGCTGGGAGGAGAGCACCCACGGGATCACCGAATGGGACAGGCTGCCGCCCGCCGCGCGTGCCTACCTGCGCGCGCTGGAAGAACTCTCGGGCTGCCCGTTGGCGATGGTTTCGACCGGTCCCGACCGCGACGCCAACATCGTGCTGCAGGACCCCTGGGCCTGACCTGACCGGGAATCCACGCCATCAAGAAAACCCCGCCCAGGCGGGGTTTTTTTGTGCCTCCCGGCTCCGCGACTGAACTGTTAAGTCGTAGCGCGCCCGTTTGGGCTGGACGCCCTGCGCCCCTTACTTCGAGGCGCAAGGGCGGGGTAAGGTGGCGGTCCATCCGGGATCGATGCCTTGAGTCCATCCACTCTCCAGTCGTGCAGTCATGACACGCCACCGCCGGTCGACGACGCCGACTTCCGCCTGCTGGTGGAATCGGTGTCCGACTACGCGATCTTCCTGCTCGATCCCCACGGTCGGATCCGCTCGTGGAACGCCGGCGCACAGAAACTCAAGGGCTACCGTCCCGAAGAAATCATCGGCCGCAGCTTCGAGACCTTCTATCCGCAGGAGATGATCGACATCGGCTTCCCCGCACGCGAACTGAGCGAAGCGGTGCGGCTGGGACGATTGGAGGACGAGGGCTGGCGCATCCGCAAGGACGGCAGCCGGTTCTGGGCCAGCGTGGTGATCACCGCGCTGTTCGACGGGGACGGCCGGCACCACGGCTTCGCCAAGGTCACCCGCGACCTCACCGACCGGCGGGGACACGAAGAAAGACTGCGCCGTAGCGAAGAGCGCTTCCGCCTGCTGGTGGATGGCGTGCGCGACTACGCCATCTTCATGCTCGACCCCGATGGCCGCATCGCCAGCTGGAACCTCGGCGCCGAAATCAACAAGGGTTACACCGCCGAGGAGATCATCGGCGAACATTTTTCCGTGTTCTACCCGCAGGAAAAAATCAGCGAAGGTTGGCCCGAACAGGAACTGGAATACGCCCTGCGCGACGGCCGCTTCGAGGATGAGGGCTGGCGCATCCGCAAGGACGGCAGCCGGTTCTGGGCGAGCGTGGTCATCACCGCCTTGTATGACGAGCACGGCCGCCACTATGGCTTCGCCAAGGTCACCCGCGACCTCACCGAGCGCCGCCGCGTCGACACCCTGGAGAGCCAGGAGCGCTACCTCTACCAGTTCCTCGCGTTGCTTGGCCACGAGCTGCGCAACCCGCTCGCGCCGATCGCCAATGCGGTGTCGATCCTGCGGCTGGAGGCGTCCCTTTCCGAGCCGCTGCGCCAGACCCGGGACGTCCTCGAGCGCCAGGTCGCACATCTGACACGGCTGGTCGACGACCTGCTCGATGTCGGCCGCATCGTCAGCGGCAAGGTCTACCTCGAACGCCAGCCTGTCGACCTGCAACACGTGGTGGCCGAAAGCGTGGAAGCGCTGTCCCCGACCCTGCAGGCGCGCCACCATGAGCTCGTGGTGGACGTGCCACCGGAGCCGCTGGAGGTCATGGGCGACCGCGTGCGCCTGGTGCAGGTGCTCAACAACCTGCTGCACAACGCCGCCAAGTTCACCCCCGACGGCGGCCGGGTGTGCGTGACGCTGGCGCGCCGCGGCGACCACGCCGAACTGAGCGTCGCCGACAATGGCCCCGGCATCGCGCCCGGGGAGCTGAACTACGTCTTCAAGCTGTTCGCCCAGAGCGAGAACAGCTCCGGTGGACACCACGGCGGCCTCGGCATCGGCCTGAGCATGGTCCACCAGATGGTCAAGCGCCACGACGGCGAAGTCAGTGCCTTCAGCACCGGCGAACCCGGCAAGGGCGTCGAGTTCGTTGTGCAGCTCCCGCTGCTGGAGCGCGACGCCTAGCTCAGAACCAATGCTTCAGTCGCCCGATGACCAGGGCGATGATCCCCAGCAACGACATCGCCCCCGCGGCGACCATGAAGCCGGTGGTCCGGGTGTCGAAGAACGCCGCATCGAAGTTCATCCCCAGCACGCCGGCCAGCACCGCGAGCAGGCCCAGCACCACGGTCGCGAATGTCAGGACCGCCATCGACTTGTTGGTCTGCAGCGCGGTCTGGCTGCTGAACAGCTCGAAGCTGCCCACCACCAGTTCGCGTGCGTTCTCGACCACGTCCATCGCGCGTTCGAAGTGGATGTCCAGCTTCTCGAAATGGCGGTCGGCGTCCTCGCCCTCGGTGGGCCGGAAATCCGGGCGCGACATGCCGTCGAACACCACCCGATGCGGCGCCAGCATGCGCCGCAACCGCGACGCGCCCTTGCGCAGCTGGCGCAGCTGCGGGAGGCAGTCGAGCCGCCGGTCCGACAGGATCCCGACTTCCAGGCGCTCGATGTCCAGCTCGAAATCCGCCACCGCATCGAAGTAGGTCGACAGCTGCCAGTCCAGCAGCGCCGCGGTGAAGCTTTCGGCCGACATCGCACCGACGTGAGAGTCCACGTCCTCGCGGTTGCGCTGTTCGTCCAGGTACTCCACCGGCTCGTCGTGGATGGTGAGGACGAAGCGCTTGCCCGCAATGATCGCCAGGACCAGCCCCTTCGGGCGTACCCGCATGTCCTTGCGGGTCACGGCATCATCGTCCGGCGGGTTGCCGGCAAGCGCCGCGACCCGGACCCAGAACACCTCGCCGTTCTTGCCCAGCGCCGGCCGGGTCGCATCCTTCTCGATCGCCTTGCGCGATCGCTCCGGCAATTCGAACGCCTGCCAGATCTTGTCCAGCATGTCGGCACCGGGTGCCCGCAGGTCCACCCACAGCAATTGGGAGTCGGCCAGCTGCAGCCCGGCGAGGTCGTCCAGTTCCAGTCGCCGGTCGTCGCCGTCGGCATCGAACAGGATGGCGTAATGCCCGGTCGCTTCTTGCTCGGGGTTCGGCATGTCGGGACCGGGCGGCCGTGTGCGGCTAACCGAGCATTACCGCGCTCGTGGACGCGCCGGGCAGGGTGGCCACCCCGTCGGCGGAGGCGGTGTCGCGATGCATGTTGCGCATCCGGTGCCACGCCGCCGCCGCGGCCGAGCTGGCCTCGTCCCAGTCGAGCCGGCTGCCGCCACGGGTGCGCCGGTAGGTCTCGCCGAGTCCGTCGCGCATTTCCTCGAACGACCGCCCGTGGTCGTCGAGGTACGCATGGATGCCGACTTTCAACGCCGCCTCGTACTCCTCGTAGCCGCGGTTGGGACTGAAGGCGGGATGCTCCCGATAGGCGTAGCGCCAATACGCCAACTCCTTGTCGAGATCGACGAAGTTCTGTTGAACCGCGTCCTGCACCGAGTCGATGTCACTTGCGAACAGCATGGTTGTAGCCCTCCCGGAATCCGGAAATCACGAAAGCTGCTGCGCGCGCGCCTGCTCCGCGCGTGACGCGCCAATCGCGGTTTCCACCTGCTTGATTTCCTCCGGCGGCGGCAGCACCGCCGGCATCCCCAGCGACTGGATCCACAGCTCCCGGCACCAGCCCTTGGTGTGGTACAGATGATGGTCCTCGTCCTGCTCGACCGCGTCGTAGGCCTGCTGCAGCGCATCGGTTTCCTTGCCCTTGCCGTGCTCGGCCAGGTGACCGATCAGTTCCCAGTTGCTGTGGTCCTTGGTCTCCGCCAGCAGCACGCATTCGCACGCCACCAGCTCGGCCGCGGCCGGCTCGCCCTCGGTCAGCGCCATCTCCATCGCCTTGACCAGCGACGCACCGATGTGACCGGCCACCTTGCGTCCCGGCGTCATCGTGTCGGGTGACAAGCCAAGGGACTCGACCAGGTTGGTCATCACCTGCACGTGGGTACGGGTCTGGTCCAGGTATTCCGAAAACTCCTTGTACAGGTCCCCGTTGACGGTGCACTTCAGCGCGGTCTCGTAGATCTTGACGCCGCCCAGCTCGGTTTCCAGCGACTGGTACAACAGCTCCTCGAGCTGGGCACGGTCGTATCCGGTTTTTTTCATGCGGGGAACTCCGACGGGGGAACTCCGAGGGTGGACCCGCACCGATAAAAGCAAGGTGAAACAACCCACTTACGCGCGATTGCGAGGCTTAACGCTTCATCCTCGGCGCTCGCAGTTCCGGCGATGGCGCGACGCGCTGCAACGGCGATACGTTTTCCCGCACCGCAGTGGTTCAATGCCGCAGGCACGACGCTTTTTTCGCCGACGCCGGACCTCATCATCGTCACCAGCGGGACTTTTTAGGGCTACCTCGCGACTCCGTGCCCTGCGCACGACGCTTTTTTCGCCACCGCCGACGCGCCAGACATCACCGCCCAAACAAAAAGCCGCATCGCTGCGGCTTTTTGTTTCACCCGATGCAGGAGCGACGCAAGTCGCGACCCGGGGAATCCCCGCCGTCAGGCGGCCTCCCCCTCCGGAATACCATCCACTTCCACCACCCGGGGCGCCTTGCTGAAGCGACTCCCCAGATCCCTGCGCAACCCCTCCAAACCCTGGTTGCGACCCGCCACCTTCAACAACGCATACCCGTCCAGCGCACAGCGCATGATGTCGCTGCCCAGCGCCGTATCCGTGTCATTCGCCCGCTCGGTCAGCCGCTGCAGGCGCATCAGGCGCGGGCGCAGCTGGTCCAGCGCGGCGAGGTCGGCATGCGCCTCGGCCAGCGTCAGGCTGGGCGGCACCACCTGCGGGTTCTGCGCCAGCACCTCCAGCGTCTGCCGGCAGAACGCCTCCGACTTGTCGCCCATGCGCAGCACGCTGCGGCGCTGGTCCGCGTTGAGGGCGGTGAGCCCCGACAGGCGGGCCTCGATGTCCACCAGCGACTGGTCGATGGCCAGCCATTCGGACTCGGGCAGGTTCAAGGTGGCGAGGTTCTGTGCCATGGGCAACTCCTTTGCATGTGCGGGACGGCCGGCAGGACGGAATGCCTGTCTGGAAGCCAGCCCCGGGGGCTCCGCCGCGATCCATGGGGCGTGTGCTGCGTGGCCGAGCATGGCGGCGACGGGAGCGGGGTGGAGTTTGCGGGAGGGGGCGGGGTGGAGGATGTAGGAAAATGCCTACTTGGTGGGTCGGGGTTCTGCCCGTCGCGGCTACAAGGCGTAGCAGGCATGATGTATTCAGAAGAATCGCTTCGGGGGGAAGCATGCCCACACACAGTTCAGCCGGCCGGAC
Organism: Lysobacter sp. F6437; assembly: GCF_052547215.1. Classification (NCBI taxonomy): domain Bacteria; kingdom Pseudomonadati; phylum Pseudomonadota; class Gammaproteobacteria; order Lysobacterales; family Lysobacteraceae; genus Lysobacter; species Lysobacter sp. F6437. The sequence goes on along the minus strand of NZ_JBQWRB010000001.1, from coordinate 1,063,047 downwards.
CCAGCCGGGCATCAAGAAGAGCGCATGAATCAATCTGCCCTTTCCTCATTCATTTGGTCCGTTGCGGACCTTTTGCGCGGCAACTACAAGCCGCACGAATACGGCCGCTTCATCCTGCCTTTCACCGTCCTGCGCCGGCTCGACTGCGTGCTCGCGCCTACCAAGGACAAGGTGCTCGCCGAGTTCAAGAAAAAGACCGAGGCCGGGATCAACCCCGACCCGTTCCTCCGCCGCCTCGTCGGCGAGGCGCGCTTCTACAACACCTCGCCAATGGACCTGCCCAAGCTCCTCGGCGACCAGGACCACATCCGCCAGAACCTCTACGCCTACGTGCAGGGCTTCTCCCCGGAGGCGCGCGACATCTTCGAGCGCTTCGACTTCTACACGCAGGTCGAGCGGCTGGCCAAGGACAAGCTGCTGTACCTGATCACCGAGAAGTTCGCCAACATCGACCTGCACCCGGACCGCGTGGACAACGCGCAGATGGGCCACGTGTTCGAGGAGCTGATCCGCAAGTTCGCGGAGCTGTCCAACGAAACCGCCGGTGAGCACTTCACCCCGCGCGAAGTCATTCGGCTGATGGTCAACCTGATCTTCATCGAGGACGACGACGTGCTGACCCCCGGCAATGCCGTGGTGCGCACCATCTACGACCCCACCGCCGGCACCGGCGGCATGCTGTCGGTCGTGGCCGAGCACCTCATGGATCACAACCCCGCCGCACGCCTGACCCTGTACGGGCAGGAGCTCAACGACGAGTCCTACGCCATCTGTAAGGCCGACATGCTGATCCGCGGGCAAGACGTGGACAACATCGTGCCAGGCAACACCCTGAGCGAAGACGGCTTCACCCACCGCAAGTTCGACTACATGCTGTCCAACCCACCTTTCGGCGTGGAGTGGAAGAAGGTGCAGAAGGCCGTGCGCGACGAGCACGAGCAGAAGGGCTTCGACGGCCGCTTCGGCCCCGGCCTGCCGCGCGTGTCCGACGGCTCTATGCTATTCCTGCTTCACTTGGTGTCGAAGATGGCGCCGATGGTCAACGGCGAGGGCGGCAGTCGCTTCGGTATCGTGCTCAACGGCTCGCCGCTGTTCACCGGCGGCGCCGGCAGCGGCGAGAGCGAGATCCGTCGCTACTTGCTGGAGAACGACCTGGTCGAGGCCCTCATCGGCCTGCCGACCGACATGTTCTACAACACCGGCATCGCCACCTACGTCTGGATTGTCAGCAATAAGAAGCCCGATGACCGCCGCGGGCACGTGCAACTAATCGACGCCAGCGGCTTCTGGCGGAAGATGCGCAAGAGCCTGGGCAGCAAGCGCAAGGAGATGGGCGAGGACGATATCGCCACCGTCACCCGGCTATTCGGCAACTTCACCGAGGCCGAGCGCGTCACTGTGCTGGATGCCGAGGGCCGCGAGCTGGAGCAGCGCATCGTCACCGGCACCGACACCCCGCCGGTGGCGCCCGAGGGCGGAAAGCTCAAGCGCGTGCCGATCTCCCGCATCTTCGACAACGACGCCTTCGGCTACACCACCATCACCGTCGAACGCCCGCTGCGCGACGAGGCCGGCAACGTCGTCAAGTTCGAGAAGGGCAAGCAGAAGGGCCGGTCGCAGCCCGACAGCAGCCTGCGCGATACCGAGAACGTGCCGCTGGGCGAGGACATCAAGGCGTACTTCGAGCGCGAGGTGCTGCCGCACGCGCCGGATGCGTGGATCGACGAGAGCAAAACCAAAGTCGGCTACGAGATTCCGTTCAACCGCCACTTCTACGTGTTTGAACCGCCACGTCCACTGGAGGAAATCGACGCCGAGCTGAAGCAGGTGGCGGGGAACATCATGCGGATGCTGGGGGAACTGGCGGAATGAGTCTGCCGAGGTATCCGGAGTACAAAGACAGCGGGGTGGATTGGCTAGGAAACGTTCCGGCCCATTGGGATGTCGCACCACTAAAGCGAGGCTTTGACGTGCGGCTGGGGAAAATGCTTCAGCCCGCTCGTTCAGGGGGCGACGACCTCTTGGCGCCTTACCTTCGCGCAGCCAACATCCAGTGGGAAGGCGTAGACCTCACCGACGTAAAGAAGATGTGGTTCTCGCCTCGGGAGTCTGTAGAACTCACCCTAGAAGAGGGGGACCTCCTAGTAAGCGAAGGGGGCGACGTGGGGCGGTCGGCACTGTGGCGCCGTGAGTTGGAACGTTGCTTTATTCAGAACTCCGTCAACCGTGTTCGTTCACGCGGAAGGAATTCGACGGCATACCTCTACTACTGGATCGCTACGATCAAGGCGAAGGGATACGTAGATGTTCTATGCAATAAGTCGACCATCGCGCACTTCACAGCAGAGAAGGTGGAAGCGGTTCCCACGCCGTTCCCGCTAGTTGACGAGCAGCCGCAGATTGCGAGCTTCCTCGACCGTGAAACCGCCAAGATCGACGCGCTGATCGCAGAGCAAGAAAAGCTGCTGGTGCTGCTGGCCAAAAAGCGCCAGGCCACCATCTCCCACGCCGTCACCCGCGGCCTCGATTCCAACGCGCCGATGAAGGACTCCGGCATCGCGTGGCTGGGTGCGATTCCGGCGCATTGGCAGATCGCAAACATCAAACGTCTATGTGAATTGATCACGGACGGCGCTCACATATCTCCGGAAACCGAGGATGGCGCCTTTTGCTTCGTTTCCACAAAGGACGTTAGGCGAGATGGAATTGATTTCGAAGGCTGTCTGTTGACTTCGGCGGCAAGCTACGAATATCTCGTCAGAACGGGTTGTCAGCCGCTGGTCGGTGATGTTCTCTTCAGCAAGGACGGAACTGTAGGGCGCACCACTGTTGTGCGGGATAAGAAGGAATTCGTTGTTGCCTCTTCTCTCATCATCATCCGTCCGATGGGAGGGCGTTTGGACCCCAATTTTCTTGACTATCTGTGTCAGTCGCGGCTTGTGAAAAATCAGGTCGAAGGCTTTGTAAAAGGTGCAGGTCTTCCGAGGCTGTCGATCCAGAACCTCCTCAAAGTCGTCGGAGTTTTCCCCCCTCTCAGTGAGCAGCGCCGCATTTCCGGTTTTCTTGCCGGATGCCTTGAGCGGAGTGACAGGTTGGAAAATGAGGTGTTGCATGCTGTGTCGACGCTCAAGGAGCGGCGGAGCGCCCTGATCGCCGCGGCCGTCACCGGCCAGATCGACGTGCGTGGACTCGCCGAGGCACAAGCCGCATGACCCGGCGCGGAGACGGTAAAAGCGGAGCTGTTGTCGGGTTCGTGGCCAACCTGATGCCGCTGTACACCCATGAAGACCGCGATGGCGTGTGGTGCGCGCGTTCGCTGCAGGACGGCACACTGATCCTGCCGGTGGACGAATCGGAGTGGGACGAGGAGCGCGGCATCGTCAGGGTGTGGTGGCAGGGCGATCCCGAGCGCGTAATGCTGACCGACGGCGACCAGCTCACCACGCTGGCCCTTGAGCGCTACGTTCGTCTGCACGGCGTCGGTGCGACCGAGGAAGCCATCGCCGCTGAGTTGTGGTTCATGGCCCAGCACTTCCACTTCAAGACTGGATGCCACGTGTACCTGCCGGAGTTGCCGGAGCCACCGAGCGCATTGATGAAGCTGGCGAGAACCGCATTGCGATTCGGGGGCGGTGCAATGGTGGCCGTGTTCAAAGGGGTAATGCCGTGAGTGACATCCAATTGTTCCGTCTCGCAGGCGGCCACGCCGTCGAACTTCCGGGCCGCGCCGCCGCCGTGGAAAAGCAACTGCAAACCCTGATCGAGGCGCAGATGCCTGCCTTCCTAGGCGTGCGCTTTCTCGCCAGCGAGTACGCCACCGGCAAGACCCACAAGGGCCGCATCGACTCGCTGGGACTGGACGAGAACGGCTGCCCGGTCATCGTTGAGTACAAGCGCCACAGCAACGAGAACGTAATCAACCAGGGCCTGTTTTATCTGGACTGGCTGCTCGACCACCAAGCCGAGTTCCGCTGGCTGGTGATGGAGCGTCTGGGCAAGGATGTGGCCGACGCCATCGACTGGGCCGGCACGCGCCTGCTGTGCATCGCCGCCGACTTCACCCGCTACGACCAGCACGCGGTGCAGCAGATCCCGCGCAACGTCGAGCTGATCCGCTACAAGCTGTTCGGTGACGATCTGCTGCTGTTGGAGCTGGTCAACTCGGTCAGCGTGGTCGATGCGACCGCGGGCAAGGCCGATGCCTCGACGTCTGCCACCGGCAAGCCCCGGGCCGGCGGCAAGGACAAGACCGCGGAAGAGCAACTGGCGCAGGCGCAACCGGCTATCCGCGAGTTGTACGACTCGCTGGCCGGCTACCTCAACGCGCTGGGCGACGATGTGCAGGAAAAGCACCTCAAGCTCTATACCGCCTTCCGCCGGCTGAAGAACTTCGCCTGCGTGATCCCGTACCGCGACAAGCTGCTGGTGATGTTGAAGCTCGATCCCGATACGGTGGCACTGGATGAGGGCTTCAGTCGTGATACCCGGAACATAGGTACTTGGGGTACCGGCGACCTTGAACTGACGCTGCGTACGTTGGCAGACCTCGACAAGGCCAAGCCATTGATCGACCGCAGCTATCAGGAAAGCTGAGCCGGCGGACAGGAAGGGGGGAAGAATGGACCTGAATCAGGAACTTTCGGCCAACGGCTGGCTTTCCGCCGGAGGCGATGCCGCGCACTGCGACCGCGAGCACGGTTTGTCCCAGTGCCAGCTCGGTGGGAGCAGCGCCAGCGTGTCAGAAACATGAAGCACACGGGCCGCATGGCATTGGCGCAGCTGGTGGCGGAAGAGTTCGGCGTCCCGCTGGAGAGCATCATGCTGCTTCGACACTCCGCTGAGAGCGTCAAGAAGCTGCTGGCTGCTGGCGGCACCGTGGAGGACTACACGTACACACAGCCGACGGAATCGGCGTATGACTACCTCCATCCCCACAAGACGCCCGTCGAGCTGTTGGTGGTGATCGTGCGGGATCAGGTCTACGGCGTGTTCCGGGTTCTGGGCGTCGAACGCGAAGGCACGACGTATTCCCTTACGTCTGAGGCGCATCAGCGGTTTGACATGGCGCGAGGTAAGCCTCCGCGACCCGCGAAGCGCTTCTCGATGCAGCCGATGCACACCGCCTACGCCGATCTGCCGGTGCACGGATGGGAGGGCCGGAGCAGGACCGCCGTCCAAAGATCCGATGGGTCTTTCTTCCTGGAGATTGCGGTGGCGCCGCGGGTTGATCCAGAGGATGCAAGCACTCTTCAGCAGCAGCTCAACCAGCGACTGCAGGCGGCCTTGTCCGATACGCCCACGCGGCGCAGAGAGCGCCTTGCGCTTGCACCGAAGCTCCCTCGCATCGTGACCGTCACAACGGCTGCTTTCGTCAGAAACGCAGATGTGATCGCGGAAGTGCTGTTCCGCGCCGCCGGAAAATGCGAGAGCTGTCGGTCGCCTGCACCGTTTTTCCGCAGGAAGGACCAAAGTCCATATCTTGAGGTCCACCACAAGGTACGGCTCGCGGATGGGGGCGAAGACACCGTCGCCAATGCCATCGCGCTGTGCCCGAATTGTCACCGCCGCGAGCATTACGCCTAGCATTCAATTTGCTGCTGCGGAAAAGCGGCAGTCGGGGGAAGGATGAACCTGCACCTGGAGCACCACTTCGAGCGCGAAATCTGCGCGCACCTTGCGGCCAACGGTTGGCTCCACGCCGAAGGTGATGCCGCCCATTACGACCGCCAGCACGGGTTGTTCCTGCCCGACCTGCTCGCATGGATCGAAGCGACCCAGCCCGACAGCTGGCAGCGGCTGCTGAAGACCCACGGCCCGCAGCTGGGTGAGCGGCTGGCCGAGCGCGTCCGCAAGAACCTCGACGAGCGCGGCACGCTGGACGTGCTGCGCCGTGGCGTGGAGATGCTGGGGCTCAAGCAGCCGCTGTCGCTAGTGCAGTTCAAGCCAGCGCTGGCGATGAACCCGATGACCCAGCAGCACTACGCGGCCAATCGGCTGCGGGTGGTGCGGCAGGTCAAGCACTCGCCCAATCGGCCCAACGACTGCCTGGACCTGGTGCTGTTCGTAAACGGCATCGCGGTGGCGACGGCGGAGTTGAAGTCGGAATTCACCCAGAGCGTGGGCGACGCGGTGGACCAGTACCGCTTGGACCGGCACCCGCACCCCAAGGGCGGGTTGCATGAGCCGCTGCTGGCGTTCCCCGGCGGCGCGCTGGTGCACTTCGCGGTCAGCCAGGCCGAGGTGATGATGACCACGCGGCTGGCGGGGGAGGCCACGCGCTTCCTGCCCTTCAACCGGGGCAATGCGGGGGGAGCCGGCAATGCGTCGGACCCGGCGGGCTTCGCTACCCGCTACCTGTGGGAAGACGTCTGGGCACGCGACAGTTGGCTGGAGATCCTCGGTCGCTACCTGATTGGTAAGCGCGACGAGAAGAAGCAGCTGCAGACAGTGATCTTCCCGCGCTACCACCAGCTGGACGCTACCCGGAAGCTGGTCGCCGACGTGCACGAGCAGGGCGCTGGGCAGCGCTACCTGATCCAGCACTCGGCCGGGTCAGGCAAGACCAATTCGATTGCATGGACTGCGCACTTTCTCGCCGACCTGCACCGCGACAACAAGAAGGTGTTCGACAGCGTGCTGGTGGTGTCCGACCGCAACGTGCTGGACAGCCAGCTGCAGGAGGCGATCTTCGACTTCGAGCGCACCACCGGGGTGGTGGCCACCATCACCAGCGACAGCGGCAGCAAGAGCGCGCAACTTGGGCAGGCGCTGAAGGACGGCAAGAAGATCATCGTCTGCACCATCCAGACCTTCCCATTCGCGCTGCAGGCGGTGCAGGAGCTGGCCGCGACCGAGGGCAAGCGCTTCGCGGTGATCGCCGACGAGGCGCACAGTTCGCAGACCGGGCAGGCGGCGGCCAAGCTCAAGCAGTTGTTGAGCCCGCAGGAATGGGCCGAGCTGCAGGACGGCGGCGAGATCGACACCGAGGCTTTGCTGGCGGCGCAGATGGGCGCGCGCAGCGCCGAGTCCGGGCTGACCTATATCGCCTTTACCGCCACGCCCAAGGGCAAGACGCTGGAGTTGTTCGGCCGGCCCGGCCCGGACGGGCTGCCGCAGCCGTTCCATGTGTATTCGATGCGGCAGGCGATCGAGGAGGAGTTCATCCTCGACGTGCTGCGCAACTACACGCCGTACGACCTCGCGTTCCGCCTTGCGCACGACGGCAAGGAGATCGACCACACCCAGGTCGAGCGCAGCACCGCGATGAAGGGAATCATGCAGTGGGTCCGTCTGCATCCGTACAACATCGCCGCCAAGGTGCAGATCGTGGTGGAGCACTACCGCGAGAACGTGCAGCCGCTGCTGAGCGGCAAGGCCAAGGCGATGGTGGTGGTGTCGTCCCGACAGGAGGCGGTGCGCTGGCAGAAGGCCATCCGCGAGTACATCCAGCGCCGCGATTACCCGCTGGGCGTGCTGGTGGCGTTCTCCGGCGAGGTGAATGACCCGGAGACCTACCCCGAACCGGTCACCGAGACCAGCAAGTTGCTCAACCCGGGCCTGAAGAACCGCGACATCCGCGAGGCCTTCGCCCAGCCGGAGTTCCACCTGCTGCTGGTCGCCAACAAGTTCCAGACCGGATTCGACCAGCCGCTGCTGTGCGGCATGTACGTGGACAAGAAGCTTGGCGGCATCCAGGCGGTGCAGACGCTGTCCCGCCTCAACCGCGCATACCCCGGCAAGAAGACAACTTACGTGCTGGACTTCGTCAACGAAGCCGGCGACGTGCTGAAGGCGTTCAAGACGTACTACGAAACCGCCGAGCTGGAGGCGACGACCGACCCGAACCTGATCTTTGACCTGCGGGCCAAGCTGGATGCCGCCGGGCATTACGACAATTTCGAGGTGGAGCGCCTGGCCATCGTGGAGATGGACCCGCGTGCCACGCAGGCGCAACTGGTCGCCGCCATCCATCCCGTCGCCGACCGCCTGTTGAAGCGCTACAAAGCGCTTCAACAGGCCCGCGCGGCGGCGATTGAAGCCGACGATGGCGACGCGGAAAAGAACGCCAAGGACGAACTGGATGCCCTGATCCTGTTCAAGGGCGACATGGCGTCGTTCAACAGGCTGTATGCCTTTCTTTCGCAGATGTTCGACTACGGCAACACCGACATCGAGAAGCGGTTCCTGTTCTACACACACCTGTTGCCCCTGCTGGAGTTCGGTCGCGAACGCGACACCGTCGATTTATCAAAGGTGGTGCTGACCCATCACACCCTGCGCAGCGGTGGCAAGCAACCGCTCAACCTCAACGCGGACGGCACCTACAAGCTGCCTCCGCTGGATGCGGTGGGCAGCGGTCGGGTGCAGGACAAGCAGCAGGCGTACCTCGCCGAGATCATCGAGAAGGTCAATGGACTGTTCGAGGGACAGCTCACTGATGATGACCAATTGGTTTACGTCAACGGCGTGCTCAAGGGGAAGCTATTGGAGAACGAAACGCTAGTGCAGCAAGCGGCGGACAACAGCAAGGAGCAATTCGCCAATTCACCGGATCTGAAAGATGCATTGATGCACGCGATCATGGATGCGTTCGAAGCGCACACCAAGATGAGCAGTCAAGCACTTGGGTCGGAACGCATTCGAGACGGCTTGAAAGACATTTTGCTTGGCCCTGCGCAGCTGTATGAGGCGCTCCGGTCCAAGAGCGGGGAAATGCGGCCTTCTGGCTAAGGGGCGATTACAACTCCGTGTACTTCGTAATCCGCCCCTTCGCCCGCTCTACCGGATACTTCCTCCCGTTAGCCTCCATCTTCCGCCACGCGGCATCCACCGGGTCGATGCCCAGCTTGTCGGCCAGCTGCAGCACGTAGATCAGCACGTCGGCCAGTTCCTCGGCGACCTGTTCGCGCTTGTCGCCGGGCAGGTCGCGGCTCTGGGCTTCGGTCAGCCACTGGAAGTGTTCCAGCAACTCGGCCGATTCCACCGACAGCGCGGCGGCCAGGTTCTTCGGGGAGTGGAACTGCCCCCATTCGCGCTCGCGGGCGAATTCGCGCAGGGCGGCTTGCAGCGCTTCGATGTCCTGGCTCATGCGCGGTGTCCGGGCGGTGTCCGGGCTATCCTAAACCCATGACGATTCCCTTCTCCCTCCAACGCCTCGACCACGTCGTCCTGCGCGTCCGCGACGTGGCGGCGATGCAGGCGTTCTATTGCGATGTCCTCGGCTGCACGGTCGAGAAGCGGCAGGAGGCGATTGGCCTGCTGCAACTGCGTGCGGGGGACTCGTTGATCGACCTGGTCGATGTCGACGGCAAGCTCGGGCGCATGGGAGGCACCGCACCGGGGGCGCAAGGCCACAACATGGACCACCTGTGCCTGCAGGTGCTGCCGTTCGACCGCGAGGCCATCGCCGCCCACCTGCAGGCGCATGGCGTGCAGGTGGGCGAGTTCGGTTCGCGCTACGGCGCGATGGGCGAGGGGCCGTCGCAGTACCTGTCCGACCCGGAGGGCAACGTGGTGGAGCTCAAGGGGCCGCCGGCCGGCTGAAGCCCGGCAAGGAGTTACAGTGCAAGTGTCACAAATGTGCTACATTCGCCGTGACAAATTCGCGCTGGAGCGCGCCATGAGCACTACCACCATTCGCCTGCCCGACGAGCTCAAGGTCCGCATTGCCGAGGCGGCGAAACGTGCCGGCACGACCTCGCACAATTTCATCCTGGAAGCGATCGCCGAGAAAGCCGAGCTGGCCGAGCGCTACGCCGACTTCGATGCGGTGGCGGAACAGCGTTACGCCCGCATCGTCGAATCCGGGAAGACCATCCCCTGGGGCGAGATGCGCGGCTACCTTGAAGCCCGCGTCGCCGGCAAGGCAGCCCGGGCGCCGGTTGCTCGTAGCCTGGCGAAGTAACGTTGGCGCGCATCGAGCTGGCCCCCGAAGTCGGCGATGACCTGGGTCGGATTCTTGAACACCTGACCCAGCATGAGGCGGAGCATGTTGCCGCCCGCTTGCGCGAGATCATCGATGCCGTCGGGGTGCTTGAAACCAACCCGCTGATCGGCCGCCCGGCCCTCAACGACAAGCGTGAGCTGGTGATCGGCCGCGGTTCGCACGGTTACGTGGCGCTGTACCGCTACGTGCCCGCGCTCGATACGGTGTTCGTCTTGGCCGTACGCGGGCAGCGGGAGGCCGGCTTTTCGCCGTAGGTGAGCGGCAGGGCACTTGTTGCAAGCACTGGGCTGGCGAGGCTCAAGGGGCCGCCCGCGAATACAGGTCGATGATCTCCTCCACGGCGTCACTGCAGACATCGCAGTAGGCGTCGCTGCGGTCGAACATCAGGCATTGCATCTGCGGGCGGTAGTAACCGGTTGCGGCGTAGTTGGCGCCCTCGAAGGCGCCGACGACGTTCTTGTACGCCGCGTCCGAGAACAGCCGGTCGGTGTAGGCCAGCTCTTCGCGGAACAGCGCTTCCATCTCGGCCTCGGGCCGCTTGTCTGCGCGCAACTGGGCTCGAGTCTGCTGGAACTCGCGCTGGCGCGCTTCGTACTCGTTCTTCGGCCACGGCGTCGGCACCGGGGTTTCGGCGCGCACGCGGTGGCCCCACTTCAGCTGCGTCGGGTCGTGCAGGGCGGTGACGTTGGGCTCCCACGGTTCGACCTTGGCGTCGCTGGGCGCGTAGGCCACCGGCGAGGTGTAGTACTCGTCGGCAAGGCCGGCGAAGTGGTGGCTGAACTCGTGCACGAACAGGTAGTCCGCGAATGCGTTGTCGGCCGCGGCGGTGCTGAACTGGCCGAAGATGCCGCCGCCGCCGTAGGTCTGGTTGTTGACCAGGATCTCGATGAACTCGTTGGGCGCGTGCTGGGCGATCTCGCGCAGGGCGCGGTTGTCGAGCGCGAGCACGTAGCGCTCGCTGCCGAAGATGTCGTAGCGCGCGCCGAGCGCGGAGGGGTGGTGGTCGCCGGTCGACGGGCGCGAGATGCCGGACTGCGGCGTCGGTGCCATCAGCGCCCAGACGTTGAAGTCGGCGGCGCGCTGCTTGAACGGCGAGACGGTGAACAGATGGTCGCTCAGGCGGCGGGCGTCGGCGATGAATTTGTCGCGCTCGGCTTCGGTGTAGCCGTCGCCGAGGATCAACAGGTCGACCTTCTGCGCCGAGGGGCCGTTGTCGCGGATGGCGACGGGCTCGAGCGTGGAGGGCAGCGCCTTGCGTTGGATGTCGAGCGCGTCGGGATCGACGTCGATGCTCCAGACCGGCACGAAGGCGTTGGTGGCATCGCGTTCGTAAATGCGCACGGTGACGGGGGTGGCCGGCGCGGGGAAACGCAATGATTCCTGGAACCCGCGCGACATGCCGTCGGCTTCTTCGGTGGTGCGCCATTCGGCGAACACGGTGCTGAAGCCGCGCGAGTACAGCAGCTCGCCGCTCGCGGCATCGACCACTTCGAACTTGTTGTTGCCGCGGTTGCTGTCATCGATAGGCCGCGCCGGGTTGCCTGCCCACGGCAGCGGTTCGATCACGATGCGGTCGAGCGCGTAGTGCTGCTCGCCGACATCACCGGTGTGCAGGTAATCCAGCCGCATTGTCTGCGGCGTCGCGTCCGGCGAGGCGACGGCCATGCCGATGGACGCGAGCAGCAAGATGAGCGAGCCAACGGCGGTTCGGAACAGGCGGTGGGTCATTGGACTGGCCGGCGAGTGGTGTCCCGGCGAGTCTAGGGCGACGGCTGCGGACATGCACTCGGCCAGCCGCATTGCCGGCGCCGCGCCGGCAATGCGGGGGATCGATCAGTAACCCGATATTTCCAGCGTCAAGACTGTCCAGGTGTCGCCTTGCAGTTCGCTCTGGACATGGACCAACGCGGTGGCTTTCGGGCCCGCAACCGCGAACCTGAGGTCGGCGCGGTCGTCGCCTATCCAGATGTCATGGCCGCTGTCCACGGCGCGTACCGGCGAGCCGACCACGCCGATCACGCCAGCGTCGGCTTGCACGCTACGCAGTGCGGACTGGTACGCGGCGCTGGTGGTCGGCGCGGGTGGTGCTGGCGGGGCCGGTGGCGCGGGCGGGGCGGATGGCACCGGTGGCACCGCGCCCGACCACGGCGCAGGCGGTGCGGGTGGGGCCGGCGGCGGTGGCGGTGGAGCCGGCGTGTGGTGTTCGACCGAGGTAACGGTCGCGGGTGGCTGGGCAGCGGTGGTGGATTGCGGCGACTGCAACTGGGCGGCCAGCAGCGCGCCGGAGCACACCGCGGCAATGACGCCCATCGGGATCGCCCAGCGCAGGCGCGGTGGACTGGGGGCGGCAGGGTCGTATGACAGCAGGCGGGCAACGCGTTTCATGAGCGGACCTCCAGTGGCGGACAGGGCAAGCGCAGGGGTGGGCAAGCGGTGGTGTTCCAGCGTCGCCAGCGCCTCGGCCAGCACGATGGCGTCGCCACACACCGACACCGCCAGGTCGTCGCAGGCGTTCTCGCGTTCCTGGCGGATGCGGCGGCTGAGCCACCACATGCCGGGGTGGTAGAACAGCAGCGCTTCGACGGCGCACTGCAGTCCGTTCCAGATCCAGTCGAGGCGCCGGATGTGGGCCAGCTCGTGTGCGATCAGTGCTTCGATCTGGTCGGGGTCGAGCCGGGTCAGGATCGACAGTGGCAACCACACCACCGGTCGCCATGCGCGGGCGGTGCACGGCAGGTCCAGCCGCTGCAGCAACCGGACGACGACTGGCCGACGGATGCCGAGCCGGCGCCGCAACCGGTCGGTGCGTTGCAGCCAGTGCGCGGGCAGTGACGAGAAGTCCTGCCGGTCGAGCGTACGCACGACCCACCAGCCACCCAGCAATCGTGCCGCCATTGCCAGCACGCCGGCGCACCACAGCCAGGGCAGCCAGTCCGGGGCGGTGATTGCACGGCTTGCGGCGATGTCGAGTGCAGGCGACACCACCAACGCCGACCACGCCGGGTTCGCTGCAGGCATGCCCTCGGCCACTGCGGGTTGTCCGAGCAGCCACGCGAAGGTCGCCACCGGCGCGGCCGCCATCAACAGCAGGAATGCCATGGCGACGGCGTGCCGGGTCGCGGCACTGTGCCGTTGCAACAGGGCCAGTACCGAAGCCGCGAGCAGCGTCAGCAGCGCCACCTGCCAGAGCGAGTGCAACAGGCTGGTCGCGAGTGCGGATTGCACCGTGTGGAGCATGTTCATGACGAACTCCCGTTGCCGCTCCCGCGTTGCTTCCTGGCCTGCGCGATCATCCGCGCGATTTCATCGAGGTCTTCGGCGCTGGTCCTGTCGACGTCCAGTGCGCGCTGCACGAGTTGCAGCGCCGAGCCGGAAAACGCGCGGTGCATGAGGTCGGTAAGCAGCGCCGATTGCACCTGCGGTTCCGGATGCACGGCCGCATAGCGATGGCTGCGTTCGGACTCGTCGCGGACCACCAGGCCCTTGTCGGCCATGATCGTCATCATCTTCAGCACGGTGGTGTAGGCGGTGTCCCGGGTGCGCGTCAGCGCGTCGTGGACCTCGCGCACGGTGCAGGGGCCGGGGCGATCCCACAGTACGCGCAGGATCGCCAGTTCGCCTTCGGTGGGACGGGGTTGGGACATGTCGGCTCCTCTCTACGAATCGGATAGTACTACTCGATTAGTAGATGTCAACATCCAGCCGCATTGCCTGTGGCTGGTTGCCTCAACCGGTCATGGCTCCGATGCCAATGTCGGCGCACCCGTGGCGGGAGCCCATTGCAGATCAAATGCCCATCGCGAGGCAGCCGGGGTCGTCGATTCGGCATCGTCACTGCCAAGACTGAGCGACAGGCTGACGCTTATCGAGGGGCCTGTTTGCAGGATACCGGCGGTCAGGATGATGGCGGACAGCGCAGCTGCGATGATCCATTTGTTCATTCTGTTCATTGCCAATCCCTCGCTACATGCCGCGGAACAGCGCCATGAACGGCTGGCTGACGGTCAGGGTTTCCGGGCGACCCTTGAGCCGCAGCACGCCCTTGCCGGTGTCGTCGCGGGTCACCGAAGCGATCGCCTTGAGGTTGACGATGGTCGAGCGGTGGACCTGCTTGAACCGGGTCGGGTCGAGCACGCCCAACAGCTCGCGGATCGGTTTGCGCAGCAGCGCTTCACCGTCGGCGGTCATCGCCACCGTGTACTTGTTGTCAGCGCGGAAGTAGGCGACGTCGTCGACCATGATCAGGCGGGTGTCGCGGCCGTTGCTGGCGGTGATCCAGGTCAGGGGCTGGGGGGCGTCGGTCCGCGGCAGTTCGCCGAGTTGGCGGAACAGGGTCGCCAGTGCCTCGGTGTCGATCGTGGCGGTGTCGGATGATTCATTGGCCGCGCGGTCCTGCAGGCGCTGCACGGTGGCGGCCAGGCGTTCGCGCTCGATGGGTTTGAGCAGGTAGTCGATCGCGCCGCGGTCGAAGGCGTCGATGGCGTACTGGTCGTAGGCGGTGGTGAACACGATGCGGGTGGCGGGGCTGGCACTGGCCGCGGCGCTGGCGACCTCCAGCCCGTTGAGGCCGGGCATGCGGATGTCGAGGAAGGCGACGTCGGGCTGGTGCTCGGCGATCGCGTCCAGTGCGCTGGCGCCGTCTTCGCACTCGGCGGCGATCTCCAGGTCTGGCCAGGCGTCGTGCAGCAGCTCGACCAGCGACTGGCGCAGCAGGGCTTCGTCCTCGGCGATGACGGCGCGGGTCATGCGGTGGCGTCCTCGGCATGCCCGCTACGGTCGGTGGTGACGGCGGGCACAACTGCGGGAACGGTAATCGTCGCGGCGACGCCGGCGGGGACGTTGGCCACCACCGCCAGCGAGGCGTCACTACCGTAGAGCAGGTTCAGCCGCTCGCGTACGTTCTTCAGGCCGATGCCGGTGCCGGCGGTCTCGCTGCCGAAGCCCTGGCCGTCGTCGGCGACGGTGACGGCGATCGCGTCGCCGTCGCGGCGCGCGAGGATCCACACGGTGCCGCCGCCGGGCTTGGGTTCAAGGCCGTGCTTGATCGCGTTCTCGACCAGGGTCTGCAGCATCATCGGCGGCAGCGGGGTGGGGCGCAGCGGTTCGGGCACGTCGATCTGCAGGCCGAGGCGCGCACCCATGCGGATCTTGAGGATCTCCAGGTAGGCGCGGGCGCGTTCGAGTTCATCGCCCAAGGTCGACAGGCTGTCCTCGGCGCTCGGCAGCGAATGGCGCAGGTAGGCGATCAGGTGGCCGAGCATCTCGTCGGCCTGCGCCGGGTTGCCGCGGGTCAGCACCTGCGCGCTGGCCAGCGTGTTGTAGAGGAAGTGCGGTTCCACCTGGGCCTGCAGCAGGCTCAGGCGGGCGACGGTGAGCTCCTTCTCGGTCGCGGTCTGGGCGCTGGCGCGTTGCTCGTTGCGACGGTGCTCGCCGATGCGGCGGGTGATCGCGCGGGTGATCGCCTCGGCGTTCTCCAGGTTGGTGCCGTCGTCGACCCGGAACCAGTCGCTCCACGCACCGCTCTCGGGTTCGCAGATCAGGGTGACGCTGCCGGTGCCGTTGCCGGGAGTGACGGTGGCGAGGATCTGGTTGCGCAGGCTGCCGAACCAGTTGGCCGGGTTGAGCTGGCCGAACACGCTGCGGCCGTAGGGTTCGGGGCGCTGCACCTTGGCGCGCACCTGCAGGCTGTCGCGCGCGCTTTCGACTTCCTCGGTGCGCGGGAGGTCGCGGATCGCGGCGTCGAGCAGGTCGAACGCCTCGCCGGCCTCCAGCGGAATCTCGATCTGCCGGCGCTGGCGGTTGGAGAGCGTCGCCCGGTCGATGTCACCCGCGATCAACCGTACGCGCCGCAGGTGAGAGAACGCGCCGGTGATGACCAGCGCCAGCACGATGCAGCCAATCAGGAACACCGGCGTGATGTCGCCGATGATCGGGATCGAGTCCAGCACGATGGCGAGCAGGAACAGCGCCAGCAGCCACGCCAGCGCGACGCGAAGGATGAAGAAGAAGCTCTTGGTCACGATGGATTCCGCCACGGTTCCGGGATTGCGCCGAAGCATAGTGGCGCAATGCGGGCGCTTGGCGGTGGTTGCGACGAAACCCCGGTGGGTGCGACGGGAGCGCCCGGACACGGAATGAAACCGGACGCCGGGACAGCCGTGGCACGGTCAGGACGGTGTCACGGCGCGGGCGGTTCCCATGCATACGAATCCATCGACAGCGTGCCGTAGGTCAGCCCGCCCTCGATCCGGCGCGCGCGGTCGCGTTCGTCGCTGGCGCCGAGTGCGACCAGCAGCGGCAGGTAGTGCTCCTCGGTCGGATGCGCGCGGGCCCCGTGCGGTGCACGGCGGCGGTAGTCGACCAGCGCATCGATGTCGTTGCGGGCGACGGCGTCGGCGATCCAGTCGGCGAACTGCTGCGCGTACTCCGGGTCGTCGATGTGTTGGCGGAACTCGTACAGGTTGTGGGTCAGGCTGCCGGAGCCGACCACCAGCACGCCGGCATCGCGCAGCGGCGCGAGGGCGCGGCCGAGTTCGAATGCGGTGTCGGTGGACAGGTCGTTGGGCATGGATACCTGGAACACCGGGAGGCTCGCGTCCGGCAGCATGTGCCGCATCGGGACCCAGGCGCCGTGGTCACGTCCGCGGCGCGAATCGGGTTCGACCTCGAAGCCGGCTTCGCGCAACAGGCGCGCGGCCGCGGCGGCGTCGTCGGGGGCACCCGGCGCGGGGTACTGGAACTCGTACAGCGGCGGCGGGAAGCCGCCGAAGTCGTGGATGGTTTCCGGTTCGGTCGTGGCCAGCACGCGCACCTTGTGCAGCGTCTGCCAGTGCGGCGACACGACCAGCACCGCGCGCACGTCCCGCAGGCCGGCGCCGAACTGCCGCAGCTTCGGCCCGAGCAGGCCGGGCTCCAGCGCGAACATCGGCGAGCCGTGGGAAATGAAGAGGGCGGGGGTACGGGTCATGGCGATCTCTGCGGGTCTCTGGCGGGACGTGGGGAAGCGCGCGGCTGGGGGCAGCCGCGCGCCGGGTACTGCCTGTGGTCAGGCTTTTGGCTGGCTGATGGCGTAGCGGCCGCCGCCGAGCAGCGCGACCACGATCGCGGTCATGAGCAGGTACACGGGGTATTCCCAGCCGCCACCGGCGTTGGAGAAGCTCCAGCCGGCGCTGGCGTGCGGGATGATCGAGCCGGCCAGGATCGGCAGCGTCAGCAGCGCGACCAGGCGGGTGCGGAAGCCGACGATCAGGGCGATGCCGGCCAGCACTTCGGCCGGGGAGACCACGTAGGCGGCCCAGCCGGGGAAGCCGATGGACTCGAAGTAGGCGTAGGTGCCGGGCAGGGTGAAGGTGAAGAACTTCATCAGGCCGTGGGCGAGGAACATCACGCCGAGGCTGGCGCGGGCCAGCAGGGCGGCGGTGTCGGTGGTGGTGGCCTGGGTAGCCGTCGCGGCAAAGGGAAGGGTGGTCGCATTCATGGTGGTTGCCTGTTGTCTGGGAGGGCGGGTGGGCGCCCGTATTGCCGGGCACGGGACAACTTTATTGGCAACGTCATCTGTGATAAACAGCGTTTTTAGTGATTTACTGTCTCGATATTCAAGACAAACGGAACGGCGATGGACAAGGTCCAGGAAATGACGAGCTTCGTGGCGGTGGTCGATGCGGGCAGCTTTGTCGGCGCCGCCGAGGCGCTGGGGCTGTCGAAGGCGGCGGTTTCGCGCCATGTCGGCGAACTCGAGAAGCGACTGGGCGTGCGCCTGTTGCAACGCACGACCCGGCGTCTGTCGCTGACCCCCGAGGGCCAGCAGTTCCAACTGCGCTGCCGCGACCTGCTGGCGGCGATCGACGAGGCCGAATCGGAATTGAGCTCGCGCAGCGGCGAAACGCGCGGCCAGTTGCGGATCAACGCGCCGCTGACCTTTGGCGTGCTGCACCTGGCGCCGCTATGGGGCCGGTTCGCGCAGGCGCATCCGCGGGTGGCGCTGGACATCACCCTGAGCGACCGTCTGGTCGACCTGGTCGACGAGGGTTACGACCTGGCGGTGCGCATCAGCACGCTGCCCAGTTCCAATCTGGTCAGCCGCCAGCTGGCGACCACGCGCATCGTGGCGTGCGCCTCGCCCGGCTACCTCGCGCAGCACGGCACGCCGGTGCATCCGCACGAGCTGGCCGCGCACCGGACCATCAGTTACAGCTACTGGGCCACGCGCGATGCATGGCAATTCGAGGGCCCCGACGGCCCGGTCACGGTGCGCATCCGCCCGGTCCTGCATGCCAACAACGGCGACACCTGCCGCGCGGCCGCGCTCGACCACCAGGGCGTGATCCTGCAGCCGGACTTCATCGTCGGCGACGACCTGCGCAGTGGCGCGCTGGTGGAACTGATGCCGGGGTACCGCTCGATCGAGCTCGGCATCCATGTCGTCTACCCGACCCGCAAGCAGTTGCCCTTGCGGGTGCGGCGGATGGTGGACTTCCTTGTGGAGGCGTTCGAGCATCCATCCTGGGTGCAGGCGGAGCCGTGAGTCAGCCCGGCGGGTGGGCCTGCGGCTTGCGCACGAGGCATTCGCGCAGGTTGACCAGTTCGGCCTCGAGTACGTGCGGCAGTTCGGGCAGTGGCGGGGGCGTGCCGCCGTCGCGGACGGCGTCGGCGAGGACGTCCAGCGCCTGGTGCACGCGTGCTTCGCCGTCGTCGCCGAACATCGACGGCCCGGCCGTGCTTTGGCGGGTGGCATCGTCGCCGTGCCGTTCCAGCGACCAGCAGGCCGACAGGGTGCGGTAGGCGAGGCGCTCGGTGGCGGCGATAGCGGGCCAGTTGTGCTCCGCGGTGCGGCGTTGCCGGGGTGAGGCGACGAGGCTCTCCTCGTGCGCCTGGGCGAGGGCGAAGCTGGCGTGTTGCAGCTGGCGCCGCGTGTGCCTGGCCGCGGGCGTGGTGACGCTGCCTGCAGCGAGGTGGACGATCACCGCATCGACCGCCCGGAGCGCGTGCACCAGTTGTGCCGGGATCGCCGCGGTCGACGCGCGCGGTGGGATCAGCCGGAACACCAGCAACGCCACCACGCAACCGGCCAAGGTGTCGACCCCGCGCGCCAACAGGTAAGCCGCGGGCGACGCCACCGGCTGCCCGCCACTGGCGATGGTCAGTGCCGCGCCGGTGATGAACACCACCGCCAGCGTGTAGTTGCGCACCACCACCATCTCGATGGTGAACTGCAGCGCCATCACTACCAGTGCGATCCACAGGCCCTGCGGGTGCGCGACGATGATCGCCCCGGCCACCAGCAACCCGACCCAGGTGCCGAGCAGGCGCTCAATGCTGCGCTGGAGCATGCGCAACCAGTCGAAGCCCTGGTGCAGCATCAGCACCGCCGCTGCGACTGCCCAGTACGCGCGGTCGAGGTGGATCGCCGCACCGAGCGCACCGGCGACCACCGCCGCCACGCCGACGCGCAGGATCACCCGGCGCGCGTTGGAGCCGGGTTGCAATGCTTCCAGCAGCACGGCACGGACGCCGGGGTGGCCCAGTGGTATCGCATCGGTGGTGGAGCCGGGGAGTTCGCGCGGGTCGCGGATCTGCGCGAGCAGCCGGTGCAGGTCGTCGCGCAGGCCGGTCGGCAGAGGCGACTGCCGGCTGGCCGCGCCCATCGCCTCGGCGAAGCGCAGGTGCAACTCGCGGTTGAGCGTGCGCAGGCGACCGAGCGTGCCGTTGGCGCGTGCATGCGCGGGCTGCTGGCTGACCAGCACCGACCACGCCCGGTGCAGGGTGAATGCCGCGCGGTGGCGGGCCTGGCCTTCGCGGGCGCTGCCGATCGCAGCGACGTAGTCGATCACCGCCGCGCCAGCGACCGAGACCGCACTGCGCTCCGGCCCGTGCGGAAGGAACAGCGCGCCGCCCATGTGCACCAGCCAGGCAAATCCGCCACCGGCCAACACCAGTGTCGCCGCATGCAACGGGCTCAGGTGCGCAGCCGGCATCGCGGTGCCGGCCGCGCAGGCCAGCGCGAACATGTAGGCGCCCGGCGGCCCGATCTGCAGGGCATTGCCCAGCCAGGTGGCGAGCATCGCAATGAGCGCGACCATCACCACCGTCGCCCACGCCGTCGTGCCCGCCCACAATCCCAGGCCGACCGCTAGCGCGAAGGCCACTGCGATCACCGCCAGGTGCCGGGCGCGGCTCAGGTAGGGGCGGCCCGCGCCATACAACGCGGTGAAGCCGCCAATGCCCGCCATCAGCCCGGCCGGCACGTCCCCGGCCAGTGCGCCGGCGACGATCGGCGCACCCATGCAGGCGCTGGCGCGCAACGCGAACAGCCAGCGTCGCGGCGTGGGCGGCTGGAAATGCAGCATGCCGCGAAGCATGCGGCGGGTGGAGGACAACGGTGGCGCGGTCGACATGCGGCGATTGTGGCCGATCGCCGTCGGGACTGGCGCGACGACTCAGCCGCCGGACTTGACCGCGTAACGCGTCGGCGGCTCGTGGACGTCACTGCCGGAGTCGAGCCGGATATGGCGACGCAGCCAGGCGGCGAATTCGGCTTCGGACATCGAGCCCTCGGCGAGGGCGATGTAGACCGGGTATAGCGCCAGGTCGTCGGCTTCCAGGATGGTGGCATTGAGCATCAGGAAGGTTTCGCAGGCTACCGCCGCAGTACGCTTGTTGCCGTCGGCGAACGGATGGTTGCGGGCGAGGCCGAAGGTCAGGCTGGCTGCCAGGTCCACAAGGTCCGGCGGCGGATCGCCGTAGACATGCAACTGCTGCGGCCGGGCCAGTGCCGAGTCCAGCAGCGATTCGTCGCGCACACCGCCGATGCCGCCGTGCTCGGCCAGTTGGCGGTCGTGGATGGCGAGGATAAGTGGCTTTTCGATCCAGACGATCATCCCGGCCACCTCACTGCGCGAGCTTGTGCAGCAGGGTGCGGCGCTTGCGCATGACCTGTTCGGCGACTTCCATCTGCGCCGCGAGGCTCGGGTCGTAGGTGGTCAGGCGAACGCCGTCGGGCGTCTCCAGCGCGAACAACTCGTCGCCCTTTTCCAGCCGCAGCCGGGCCAGCAGGTCCTTGGGCAGGATGACGCCGGCGGAATTGCCGATGGTGGTGATCTTGAGCTTCATGGGGTACTCCCGGTACAGAATAACGTTATAACTTAAGTTATATACGGCACAAGAGCAGGTGGCAAGTGCGCTGGCCACTGCTGCGAAACGCGCAATGGATTCACACCGGTTCCCGCGCCGCCCCCGTACCTTCGGGGCAATCCTCTCCCGGGAGCCACCATGTCCGACGAAACCCCCAAGACCCCGCTCGACCACGTCATCGACCTGGCCACCCAGCTCAAGGAGATGCGCCATTACACGAAGAACAACGTCGAGCTGCTGACGGCGCAATGGCTCAAGTTCGACGAGGGCAAACTGAAGAAGCTCGGCGAGTCGAACACCATCGAAGAGCTGATGACGCGCCAGGGCGAATTCCATGACGCGCTGGAGGCGGCGATCGCCGAGCTGGACGAACTGGCGGAGGAACTGAAGCCGCCGCCGGAAGCCGCCTGAACCGATCGTCGCCACTTTCGGCGATGCAAAAAAACGGGCCGCATCAGCGGCCCGCTTTCATTGCGATGCGTCCATTGCGACGCGGTGCGGCGGCTACGCTACGTTCGGTTCGCTGAAGGCTTCGATCTCGCCCTCGAACTCGTTGATCGGCACGCAGCTGCAGAACACGTTCTTGTCGCCGTAGACGTTGTCGACGCGCGCCACCGGTGGCCAGTACTTCTGCTGGCGCAGCACCGCCAGCGGGAACGCCGCCAGCTCGCGCGGGTAGGCGTGGGTCCACTCGGAGGCCGAGACCTGCGCGGCGGTGTGCGGGGCGTGCTTGAGCGGATTGTCGTCGCGGTCTAGCTTGCCGTCCTCGATCGCGCGGATCTCCTCGCGGATCTCGATCATCGCGTTGATGAAGCGGTCCAGCTCGTGCATCGACTCGCTTTCGGTCGGCTCCACCATCAGCGTGCCGGCGACCGGGAAGCTCAGGGTCGGGGCATGGAAGCCGAAGTCGATCAGGCGCTTGGCGACATCCTCGGCCGAGACCCCGGTGGCCTTTTCCAGCGGGCGCAGGTCGAGGATGCACTCGTGCGCGACCAGGCCATTGCGGCCGGTGTAGAGGGTCGGGTAGTGCGGGGCGAGGCGCCTGGCGATGTAGTTGGCATTGAGCATTGCCACCTGGGTCGCCTTGCGCAGGCCCTGGGTGCCCATCATGGTGATGTACATCCAGCTGATCGGCAGGATCGAGGCGCTGCCGAAGGTCGCGGCCGACACCATCGCGCCGTCACCCACGCCTTCCGTGCGCATGCCGCCGAATGCCTTGGGCAGGTACGGCGCGAGGTGCGACTTGACCGCGCACGGGCCGACGCCCGGGCCGCCACCGCCGTGCGGGATGCAGAAGGTCTTGTGCAGGTTGAGGTGGCTGACGTCCGAGCCCCACTTGCCGGGCTTCGCCAGACCGACCAGCGCGTTCATGTTGGCGCCGTCGGTGTACACCTGGCCGCCGTGCTGGTGGACGATCTCGCAGATCTCGACCACGTCTTCCTCGAACACGCCGTGGGTCGACGGGTAGGTCATCATGATCGCGGCGAGGCGGTCGCTGTACTTTTCGGCCTTGGCGCGGATGTCCTCGACGTCGACGTTGCCGTTGGCGTCGCACTTGGTCACCACCACCTTCATCCCGCACAGCTGCGACGACGCGGGATTGGTGCCGTGCGCGGACTCCGGGATCAGGCAGATGTCGCGCTGTTCGTCGCCGCGGGCGCGGTGGTAGGCGCGGATCGCCAGCAGGCCGGCGTACTCGCCCTGCGCGCCGGAGTTGGGCTGCAGGCTGACGTTGTCGTAGCCGGTGATCTCGACCAGCATCGCCTCCAGCCCGTCGATCAGCTCCTTGTAGCCCTGCACCTGCTCGGCCGGCGCCAGCGGGTGGATGTTGGCGAACTCCGGCCAGGTGATCGGGATCATCTCGGCGGTGGCGTTGAGCTTCATGGTGCAGCTGCCCAGCGGGATCATCGTGCGATCCATCGCCAGGTCCTTGTCGGACAACGCGCGCATGTAGCGCAGCAACTCGTGCTCGGAGTGGTGGGTGTTGAACACCGGGTGGGTCAGGAACTTCGACTCGCGCAGCAGCGCGGCCGGCAGCGCGTCGGCGGTGTCGACGTCGAGCGCGTCGATGTCGTCGATCTGCGCGCCGAACAACCCGGCGATCGCGATCACGTCCTCGCGGGTGGTGGTCTCATCACAGCTGATGCACAGGTTGGCATCGTCGATCGTGCGCAGGTTGATCCGCGCGGCCTTGGCGTTGGCGTGCACCGTGGCGGCGTCGACGTTGCTGACGTGCAGGGTGTCGAAGAAGTCGTCACCGACGTGCGCGCCGACCCCGCGCAGTGCGCCGGCCAGGATCGCGGCGAAGCGGTGGGTGCGACGCGCGATGCGGACCAGGCCTTCCGGACCGTGGTAGACCGCGTACATCGACGCCATCACCGCCAGCAGCACCTGCGCGGTGCAGATGTTGGAGGTCGCCTTCTCGCGGCGGATGTGCTGCTCGCGGGTCTGCAGGGTCAGGCGGTAGGCGTTGTTGCCTTCGACGTCGAGCGAGACGCCGATCAGGCGGCCCGGCATCGAGCGCTTGTAGGCGTCGCGGCAGGCCATGAACGCCGCGTGCGGGCCGCCGAAACCGAACGGCACGCCGAAGCGCTGGGTGTTGCCGACCACGATGTCGGCGCCCCATTCGCCCGGTGCCTTGAGCAGGGTCAGCGCCAGCAGGTCGACCGCGACGCAGACCAGGCCCTGGCGCGCGTGCACCGCATCGCTGATGGCCTGGTAGTCGGCGCCCGCGCGGCCGAAGGTGTCGGGGTACTGCAGCAGCACGCCGAACGACTCGACGCCGGCGGCGTCGGCCTCGTCACCGACCACCACCTCGATGCCGATCGGTTCGGCGCGGGTGCGCACCACTTCGATGGTCTGCGGGTGTACGCCGTTGGAGACGAAGAACACGTCCGACTTCGACTTGGCCGAGCGCTTGGCCAGGGTCATCGCCTCGGCTGCGGCGGTCGCCTCGTCGAGCAGCGACGAGTTGGCGATCTCCATGCCGGTCAGGTCGGCGCACATGGTCTGGAAGTTGATCAGCGCTTCCATCCGGCCCTGCGAAATCTCCGCCTGGTACGGCGTGTAGGCGGTGTACCAGCCCGGGTTCTCGAGGACGTTGCGCAGGATGACGTTCGGCGTATGCGTGCCCGAATAGCCCTGGCCGATGAAGCTGCGGAACACCTCGTTGCGGTCGGCGACCTGGCGGATCTTGGCGATCGCCTCGACCTCGCTGATGGCCCTCGGCAGAGCGAGCGGCTGCGGCGAGCGGATCGAGCCCGGCACGATGGCGTCGGTGAACGACTCCAGCGAGTCGTGCCCGACCGTGCGCAGCATCTGCGCGACCTCGGTGTCGTTGGGGCCGATGTGGCGCTCGAGGAACGCGAAATGGTGCTCGAGCGAGCGCAGTGAAACGTGGGTGTCCTGACTCATGGCTGGGCGTCCGATGGCGAACGTGCGGTGCCGCACGCGGGGCGCCCCTCTGTCCTTTTGCCTGAGAGTTCGGAAGCGTGCTCCATGACGGCAGCGGGGGAGGGTCGCTTCGTGCACCTTCGGCGCCGGATTGAACCGGTCTCTCCAGAGTTGTCACAGTCGGTGGTACTGGGGCCTGAGCGATTACGGGCGTTGCGCCTTCGGCAGCGGCCGCGCCCGGAGGCTGGACCGCTTCTCCCACCGGCTGGGAATCACCCGGCGATTATAACGGGCGGCGCGCTACCCTGCCCGTTGCCCCGGCCCCTCCGCGAGACAAGCTCCCCGTGATGACCCCGGCAGACACCCACCGCCTCGACCGCCGCGTGGACCCGTCCCGCGACCATGTCCTGGGCACGGACCAGGCCGGGATGACCCTGGTCGAGTACGGCAGCTACGACTGCCCGCACTGCCGCGCGGCCAACCGCGTCATTGCCGACCTGCGCGACCGCTTCGGCGACCAGCTGCGCTACGTGTTCCGGCACCGGCCGCTGACCGGCAGCGACCTGGCCCGGCGCGCGGCCGAAATGGTGGAGCGGGTCGACCCGGAGCGGTTCTGGGACGCGCACATCGAGCTGATGTCGCGCTCGGAGCAGTTGACCGAGGCCGACCTGGCCGCGGTGGCCGCCGAGTTCGGGGTCGAACCGTGGGGGGACGAGGCCGACTCCACGGCAAAGGCGCAGGCCCGCGCCAGCGCGCGGGTGGATGCCGACGAGCGCAGCGCCCATGCCAGTGGCGTCCACTTCACCCCGACGTTCTTCATCAACGGCCGGCGCTATTTCGGCTCCTGGGACGAGGCCGAACTGGCCGACGCGCTGGTCGGCTCGCTCGGCCACCGCATGCGCTCCAAGGCGCTGGAATTCGCCAGCTGGGGCCCGTCGGCCGGCCTGCTGCTGGTGCTGGCCTCGGTGCTGGCGGTGGCGATCACCAACTCGCCGCTGGGGCCGGCCTTCATGGCGCTGTGGGAGACCCGGGTGGGGCTCAACTTCGGCGCCGACGTGTTCTCGATGTCGCTGCTGCACTGGGTCAACGACGGCCTGCTGACTATCTTCTTCCTGGTGGTCGGGCTGGAGATCAAGCGCGAGTTCACCGTCGGCCACCTGACCAACCGGCGCTCGGCCGCATTCCCGATCGCCGCCGCGTGCGGCGGCATGATCGTGCCGGCCGTGGTCTACAGCCTGGTCATCCCCTCCGGTCCGTGGGCGCACGGGTGGGGCATACCGATCGCGACCGACACCGCGTTCGCGATCGCGCTGATCGCGATGCTCGGCCGTCGCGTGCCGGTCGAGTTACGGATCTTCCTGACCGCCGCCGCGATCGTCGACGACATCGTCGCGATCCTGCTGGTGGCGGTGTTCTATTCGGCCGGCCAGAACTGGGACTGGCTGCTGGCCGGGCTGGTGATCCTCGGCCTGCTGGCGCTGCTCAACCGTATGCATGTGTACCGCGCCGCGCCCTACCTGTTGCTGGGCGTGGTGTTGTGGGTGTGCATCTACCAGGGTGGCCTGCACGCCACCCTGGCCGGCGTGCTGCTGGCGATGTTCATCCCCAGCCGCCCGCCACCGGACTACAAGGCGCTGATGGTGCAGGCCGACGCGATCCTCGCGGCCGAGGCCAAGCGCGGAAAAGAAGCCTTGCGCGGCGGCCCCTCCGAACCGGCGATGCACGCGATGGACGAGATCCACGACCGCCTGGAGTCGCCCACCGAACGCATGCTGCGCTACGCCGGCGCGCGTTCCAGCTACATCGTGCTGCCGCTGTTCGCGTTCGCCAACGCCGGCGTGGTGATCGACGCCAGCGTGGTCGGCGGCCACGAACTGCTGATGCTGGCGATCATCGCCGGCCTCGCGTTCGGCAAGCCGGCCGGCATGGTCGCGTTTTGCGCGCTGGCCGTGCGCCTGCGCATCGCCACCAAGCCCGATGCGTACTCGTGGGTGCAGGTACTGGGCGCCGGCTCGCTGGCCGGTATCGGCTTCACCATGTCGCTGCTGATCGCCCAGCAGGCCTTCGCCGAGCCGTCCGACTTCGCCGCGGCCAAGATCGCGATCTTCGCCGCCTCGATCCTCGCCGCCGTCATCGGCACCGCCGTGCTGTGGCGCGCCGGCCGCGCCCCCCGCCCTTCGTAGGAGCGGCTTCAGCCGCGATCTGAAACCGGCGGGGGCCGGCAGAGGGCCTGAAGCGCCATTCACCCCGCGCGCGCTAGGCTCCGCGCGAACGGCACTGCAAACGGAGGCTCCCATGGACGTACCCCTGAAGATGCCCGCCGCCTTCCTTGGCCACGGCAGCCCGATGAACGCGCTGGAGCGCAACCGCTTCACCGACACCTGGCGCGCGTTCGGCGCCTCGGTGCCGCGGCCGCGCGCGATCCTGATGGTGTCGGCGCACTGGTACGTCAACGCCACTGCCGTTACCGCGATGGCCCGGCCCAGGACCATCCACGACTTCTTCGGCTTCCCGCAGGCGCTGTTCGACGTGGAGTACCCGGCGCCGGGACTGCCGGAACTGGCGGAGGAGGTGGCGGATTTCGCCCAACCCGACCACGTCGGTCCCGACCATGACGGCTGGGGTCTCGACCACGGTACCTGGTCGGTGCTGGTGCACGCCTTCCCCGAGGCCGACATCCCGGTGGTGCAACTGTCGATCAACGCGCTGAAGCCGCCGGAGTGGCACGTCGAACTCGGCGCGCGGCTGGCCCGGCTGCGCGAGAACGGCGTGCTGCTGATGGGCAGCGGCAACGTCGTCCACAACCTGCGCGCGATCGACTGGAAGCAGCCCGACGCCGGCTTCGACTGGGCGTGCCGCTTTGACGAGCACGCCCGCCAGGTGATGACCGAGCGCCCCGGGGACGCCGCTTCGCTGGTCGCCCACCGCGACTTCGCGATGGCCGCCCCGACCCCCGAACACTTCCTGCCGCTGCTCTACATCGCCGGCGCCGCCGCGGCCTCCGGTACCCCGGCCGAGGCGCTGGTCGACGGCTACGCCTTCGGCTCGCTGTCGATGACCAGCTACGGCGTCGGAACCGCGTGCCCGGAGGCCGACGACAGCCTCGCCGGCTCCGCGCCGCTGTCGGAGGACGTGCCGGCGGACGAGAGCAACATCTGAGCGGATGGGCGGCCTGCCGCCATGACTTCCGGCGGTGGGGTGACCCGGCGCCTGCGGTCACCATCGGGGGTTCCGAGGCTCTCGTCGGCCGTTCCGGACCGACCGCCCCCAGCGAGGATTCCGCATGCGCCGCACCCTGGTGACCGCCATCGCCCTGGCCCTGTCCAGCGTTTCCGTTCCCGCCATCGCCCAGGCGCCGGGCGCACAGGCCGAGGCGCCGCGAGTGGTCGACGCCACCACCCAGCTGCCGCGCGACGTGAGGCCGACCCATTACGAGGTCGCGGTAATACCGCACGCCGACAAGCTGACCTTCAACGGCACGGTGGCGATCACGCTGGAGGTGCTCGAGCCGACCGACAGCATCACCCTGAACGCGGTGGACATGGCCTTCGCCAACGTCGCATTGGCACGGGCCACGGGCGGAGCGGAGCCGATGACGCCGGAAGTGGCCGTCGATGCCGCCGCACAGACTGCGACCTTCAGTTTCGACAAGCCGCTGCCGGTGGGCAGCTACACGCTGTCGATGGACTACACCGGCAAGATCGGCACCCAGGCCAATGGCCTGTTCGCGATCGACTACGTCACCGAGGAAGGCAGGAAGCGCGCGCTGTACACGCAGTTCGAGAACTCCGACGCGCGCAAGTTCGTGCCGTCATGGGACGAGCCGAACCACAAGGCCACCTTCGGGCTGACCGCCATCGTTCCGGCGGAGCAGATGGCGGTCAGCAACATGCCGATCGCCGAGTCGACCGACCTGGGCGATGGCACCAGGCAGGTGCATTTCCAGACCTCGCCGAAGATGTCGACCTACCTGCTGTTCTTCGGCCTCGGCGATTTCGAGCGCGCGACGATGCAGATGGACGGCACCGAGATCGGCGTGATCACCCAGGCCGGCAAGGTCGACCAGGCGCGGTTCGCATTGCAGTCCTCGGCTGACGTGCTGCGCGAGTACAACGACTACTTCGGCGTGCCGTACCCGCTGCCCAAACTCGACAACATCGCCTCGCCCGGCCGCAGCCAGTTCTTCAGCGCGATGGAGAACTGGGGCGCGATCTACACCTTCGAGTACGCGTTGCTGCTCGACCCGACCATCTCCACCCAGCGCGACAAGCAGCGCGTGTTCTCGACCGACGCGCACGAGATCGCGCACCAGTGGTTCGGTGACCTGGTGACGATGAGCTGGTGGGACGACCTGTGGCTCAACGAGGGTTTCGCCACGTGGATGGCGGCGCGCACCACCCAGAAGCTGCATCCGGAATGGAACACCCACCTGTATTCGGTCGGCGGGCGCGAGTCGGCGATGTCGCTGGACGCCGCGGTCACCACCCATCCGGTGGTGCAGCACGTCGAGACGGTGGAGCAGGCCAGCCAGGCGTTCGACTCGATCACCTACCAGAAGGGCGGGGCGGTGATCCGGATGTTGGAAGGCTACGTCGGTGCCGATGCCTGGCGCGAAGGCGTGCGCAGCTACATGAAGACGCACGCCTATGGCAACACCGTGTCGGACGACCTCTGGCGCGCGGTGCAGGCGGCGGCCGGCAAGCCGATCCTCGACATCGCGCATGACTTCACCCTGCAGCCGGGCGTGCCGCTGATCCGGGTCGCCTCGGCCACCTGCAAAGACGACACCACCACGCTGCAGCTGACCCAAGGCGAGTTCACCAAGGACCGCCCCGACAAGCAGCCGCTGTCGTGGCGCGTGCCGGTCATCGCCCAGGCCGTCGGTGGCGAACCGGCGCGCACGGTGGTGGATGGCGGCGCCGGCAGCCTGCAGGTGCCCGGATGCGGCACGGTGGTGGTCAACGCGGGGCAAAGCGGCTACTACCGCACGCTGTATTCGCCCGAGCAGTTCGGCACGATCCGCGACGACTTCGCCAACCTCGCGCCGATCGACCAACTGGGCCTGATGGGCGATACCTGGGCGCTCGGCATGGCCGGGTTGCAGCCGGCCTCGGATTACCTGGAGCTGGCCGCGGCAACGCCGGTCGACGCCGACCCGCAGATCTGGGGCGACATCGCCGGGAGCCTGGAAAGCCTGCACCGCTACTACCGCGGCGACGATGCCGGACAGGCGCGGCTGGATGCGTTCGGCGTCGCCACGCTGGCGCCGGTGTTCGAGCGCGTGGGCTGGAAGGCGCCGGCCGACGAGGCCGCACCGATGGCGATCCTGCGCACGCAGCTGATCGGCACGCTGGCCGAGCTGGGCGACGCGTCGGTGATCGCCGAGGCACGCCGCCGCTACGCCGCGCGCGACAGCGACAATGGCAATGACCCCCAGGCGATGCCCGCGGCACTGCGCAAGACCATCCTGTCGGTGGTGGCCACGCATGCCGATGCCGCGACCTGGGACCAGTTGCATGCGTCTGCAAAGAGCGAGAAGACCCCGCTGGTGCGCGACCAGTTGTATGGGCTGTTGTCGAGCGCGCAGGACCCGGCGCTGGCCCAGCGTGCGCTCGACCTGGCGCTGACCGAGGAGCCGGGGCAGACCAACAGTGCCGGCATGATCCGCACCGTGGCCTACCAGCATCCCGACCTGGCCTTCGATTTCGCCGTGTCCCATCGCGCGCAGGTGGATGCCAAGGTCGACACCACCTCGCGCAGCCGTTACTACCCGGGGCTGGGCAGCCCCTCAAGCGATCCGGCGATGATCGACAAGATCAGCGCCTACGCCGACGAGCACATCGCCGACAGCTCGCGCCGCGCCACCGAGACCGCCATCGCCAACATCAAGTACCGCATCCAGGTACGCGACGAGCGCCTGCCGGCGATCAGCCAGTGGCTGGAGCAGCACGGGGGCTGACGCCAGACGATCCCGCTGCACACCCGCAGGCCACCCGCATCACGACATCGGGTTGGCTGGCGTGTGCTCGGCGTCGCCGGGCAGCGGAATGAACTCGTGGTTGTCGAGATCCGGCAGCTTCATCCGGCCAGCGCGCCAGTCCGCCTTGGCCTGCTCGATCCGCTCCTTCGAGCTGGACACGAAGTTCCACTCGATGAAGCGCTGGCCCAGCGGCTCGCCGCCCAGCAGCATCAGCAGGCTGGGCTGCAATGCGCGGATCGTCGCCGCACCGGGCTTGAACACCAGCATCCGGCCGGGCCCGTGGCGCTCGCCACCGGCCTCGATTGCACCCTGCACCACGTAGGCTGCGCGCTCGGGGTATTCGTCGGGCAGTGCGAGGGTGGCGCCGGCGTCCAGTTCGCAGTGCAGGTAGAACAGTGGCGAGTGGGTCTTCACCGGTGAGGCCAGGCCCCAGGCCTTGCCGGCGACCAGCCGTGCGCGCAGGCCGCCGTCGTCGAGCCGCGGCAGCGCACTGTCGTCGTAGTGGTCGAACGCCGGGTCGCCTTCCTCGTCGGCCTCCGGCAACGCCACCCAGCTCTGTATGCCGTGCATCGGCCCGCCGTGCGCACGGGCCTGCTCGAAGCGCTCGGAGTGGGTGATGCCGCGGCCGGCGGTCATCCAGTTGACCTCGCCGGCACGGATCGGCTGCTCGGAGCCGACGCTGTCGCGATGCATCATCTCGCCGGCGAACAGGTAGGTGATGGTCGACAGCCCGATGTGCGGGTGCGGGCGTACGTCGATCTCGCGCGGGATGCCCGGCGGGAAATCGGTCGGGCCGATGTGGTCGAAGAAGATGAAGGGCCCGACCATGCGGCGCCCGCGCACGGGCAGGATCCGGCCCACCTCGAAACCGCCGCCCAGGTCCTTGCGGCGTTGGTCGATCACCATGTCCAGCATCGGCATTCCTCCGTTGGTTCGGTCAGGGACTAGCCTTCGCCCATGCCCTCGGCCGGTTCCGGCGCGCTGCCTTCGCGAACCTTGCGTTCGATCCGCTGGCCGACATCGGGATCGATGTTCTTCCAGTACTCGAACGCCCGCTCCAGCACCGGGCTGCGCACGCCCCCGAGCAGGCTGCCGGCGACTTGGTCGACCAGCGCGTCGCGCTCGGCGTCGCCCAGTACCTCGCGCACCAGCGTGCCCGGCTGGCCGAAGTCATCGTCCTCGGCATGCAATGTGTAGGCGCTGCGGACCATCTCGCCATCCGCCTCCCAGCCATCCGCGACCGGGCCGGTTTCGTCCGCCCACGGCCGCCCGCCACTGTTGGTGGCGTGCACCGGCGCGTTGCCGCTGTGGTGGTAGGCCATCTGGCCGTCGAACATGTAGGTGTTGACCGGGCACTTGGGCTGGTTGACCGGCAACTGGTGGAAGTTGGTGCCGATGCGGTTGCGCTGCGCGTCGGCGTAGGCGAACGCGCGGCCCAGCAGCATCTTGTCCGGCGAAAGACCAATACCCGGCACGGTGTTGCCCGGCGAGAACGCGGCCTGCTCGATCTGGGCGAAGAAGTTCTCCGGGTTGCGGTTGAGCGTCATCGTGCCGACCGGGATCAGCGGGTAGTCGGCGTGCGGCCAGACCTTGGTCAGGTCGAATGGGTTGAAGCGGTAGTTGGCCGCGTCGGTGTACGGCATCACCTGCACCGACAGCTTCCAGCGCGGGTGCTCGCCGCGCTTGATCGCGTTGAACAGGTCGCCGCGGTGGAAGTCCGAATCCTGCCCCGCCATCTGCGCGGCCTCGGCATTGCTGAAGAACTCCATGCCCTGTTCGGTGTGGAAGTGGTACTTGACCCAGAACTTCTCGCCGGCGGCATTCACCCACATGTAGGTGTGCGAGCCGTAGCCGTTCATGTGGCGCCAGGTGCGCGGCAGGCCGCGGATGCCCATGACGTAGGTGACCTGGTGCGCGGACTCGGGGTTGTTGGTCCAGAAGTCCCACTGCATGTGGTTGTCGCGCAGGCCGGAGTCGGGCAGGCGCTTCTGGCTGCGGATGAAGTGCGGGAACTTCATCGGGTCGCGCACGAAGAACACCGGGGTGTTGTTGCCGACCAGGTCGTAGTTGCCCTCGTCGGTATAGAACTTCAGCGAGAAGCCGCGCACGTCGCGCCAGGTGTCGGGGCTGCCCTGTTCGCCGGCGACGGTGGAGAAGCGGGCGAGCATCTCGGTCTTCGCGCCCGGCTGGAACAGGGCCGCCTTGGTGTACTTCGACACATCCTCGGTGGTCTCGAATACACCGAACGCACCCGCGCCCTTCGCATGCGGCTGGCGCTCCGGCACCTTCTCGCGGTTGAAGTGCGCCATCTGCTCCAGGAAGTGCACGTCGTGCAGCAGGATCGGGCCGTTGGGTCCGATGGTCAGCGAGTTGCGGTCACTGGGCGCGGGGGCGCCGGTGCCGGTGGTCGAACCGTGCGGCTGCTTCGGATCGTTCGTGCTCATGGGGGCTCCTTCGGTGGCGGCGGCTGCCGGGATGCGCAAAGATTGCCTTTATCTATCGATTATCGCTATTCGATTTATCTTATGGATCTGATAGGCGGTGCCTTGCATCCTAGCGACGTGGACGTTACGCACACGCCAACCTTTTCCACGAAGCAGGCACGTCGCGCCAATCGCCGCATCGGGACAGCGGCAATCGGCGATGCGTTGCTATCCTGCCCGCTCCACGGAACACCCGATGACCGACGCCCCCGCGCCAACCCCGCCGATCTCCCTCCGCCGCCTGGCCCTGCTGCTGGGCGGGCTGGCGATGTTCGGGCCGTTCTCGATCGACACTATCTTCCCGGCGTTCCCGGCGATGGGTGCACAACTGGGCGCCGACAAGCTGGCGATGCAGCAGACGATCAGCATGTACCTGATCGGCTATGCGCTGATGAGCGTGGTGCATGGGCCGCTGTCGGATGCGATCGGGCGGCGCAAGGTGATCCTCGGCGGGCTGGCGGTGTTCACGCTGGCGTCGGTGGGCTGCGCGCTGGCGACGGACCTGACGACGTTGCTGGTGTTTCGCATGGTGCAAGGCCTGTCGGCGGGCGTGGGACTGATCGTCGGCCGCGCGGTGATCCGCGACGTGCTGCATGGTGACGATGCGCAGCGGTTGATGAGCCAAGTATCGATGATCTTCGGCATCGCGCCGGCGATCGCGCCGATGATCGGCGGCTGGATACTGGGCTGGAGCCGCTGGCCGATGATCTTCTGGTTCCTGGTGCTGTTCTCGCTGGTGCTGCTGCTGGCGACCTGGTGGTGGCTGCCGGAGACCCATCCGCAGGACGCACGGCTGGAGCTGCGGCCGAAGCGGTTGGCGCGCGACTATGTGGCGATCCTGCTCAACCCGCGGTTCCAGCGGCTGGCCGCGGCGGCTGCGTTCAACTTCGGTGCGTTGTTCCTGTACATCGCCTCGGCGCCGGCCTACGTGCTGGACCTGCTGCGGCTGGACGAGCGCCAGTTCGGCTGGTTCTTCGTGCCCACCATCGGCGGCATGATCATCGGCGCATGGTTGTCGGGCCGCGCGGCCGGTCGGATCAGTGGCGGACGATTGGTGACGATCGGCTTCGTGGTGTCGGCGGTTGCGGCGCTGTTCAACGTGACCTACAACCTGTCGACCGACGTGTTGCAACTGCCGTGGGCGGTGCTGCCGATGAGCCTCAATGCGTTCGGCATCGCGTTGGTGTTCCCGATCCTGACCTTGGCGGTGCTCGACATGTACCCGCGCCAGCGTGGCTCGGCGTCGTCGTTGCAGGCGTTCACCGCGCTGGTGAGCAATGCGCTGGTCGCGGGTGTGGTCTCGCCGTGGCTGAGCGGTAGCGGGTTGTGGCTGGCGGTGGCGGCGGGATTGTTCACCGCCGTGGGCTGGGCGTTCTGGCGCTGGGAGTCGGTGGTGTCTTCGGCTGAAGGGCGGCGCGGTGGGAGTGCGGGGCCGAAGGTGCCGGGGGAGGCGTTGTAGGAGCGGCTTCAGCCGCGATCGGGAGTCGGCGCGGACGACCGATTTCAGATCGCGGCTGAAGCCGCTCCTACGAATAGCGCCTACGGGATGGTCTGGCGGTAGATGCTGCGCAGGAGTTCGTGGAAGTGGTGGACGGCGTTCTCTCGCAGGGGGTTCAGGCGGCCGGGCTGGTAGGACCCTGACGCCAAGCCGCGTTGCACGTCTTCGCAGATGGTCAGGTCTTCGAGTTGCACTTCGTCGCTGAAGGCGAGGTCGGCCTCGCGGCGGGCGCGGGCTTCGCCGCTTTCGTCGGGCGTGTAATAGAAGTCGAACTCGACCCGGCAGCGGTCGACGCCCAGCGGCACCACGCGGTTGGTCTGCAGGCGGCCGGGCAGGATGTTGAGCATCGTGTTCGGCCACATCCAGTAGTACAGCGCGTCGCCGTCGCCGTAGAGGGTGTCTCCGCTTTCGAGCGGGCTGAACTGGTGGGAGTGCCAGGTCGCGGTCTCGGTGACGTAGCTGCGGTAGTCGAGCAGCTTGTTGAGCCCGGGGTGGATGTGCGGGACGTGGTAGCCCTCCAGGTAGTTGTCGACGTAGACCTTCCAGTTGCAGGCGACGTCGTAGCCGACGCGGTGGTGGTGGGCGTAGCGCTCCAGGCCGCGGGTGGCGCCGAGGCGGGCGTCGATGCCTTCGACGAATGCCTCGAAAGGCGGTGCGTTGGCTTCGTCGACGCAGGCGAACACCAGCCCTTGCCAGACCCGCACCGCGAGTTGCGGAAGGTGGACGTCGGCGACGTCGAAGTCCGGCGCGGCGCCCATTTCCGGCGCCGATTTCAGGACGCCGTCGAGGCCGTAGGTCCAGCCGTGGTAACGGCAGCGCAGTGACTTCGCGGCGAGGCCGTCGCAGCTGGCGATCGGTCCGGCGCGGTGGCGGCAGACGTTGTGGAACACGCGGATGGTGCCGGGCCCCTTGTCTTCGTCGGCGCCGCGCACCGCGATTACGGGGAGGCCGGCGAAGTCGGCGATGACGTGGTCGCCGGCGGCCTGCAACTGGCACACGTGGGCGAGCAGTTGCCAGCTGCGGTCGAAGATCGCGGCGCGATCGCGCGCGACCATGCGCGGGTCGGTATAGAACCGCGCGGGCAGGGCGGTGGCGTGGTTGAGTGGCTGCGGTGCGAGATCGGTGGCGGTATCCATGGCCGCAGTATGCCGCCGGGGACAGGGCCGGAAACACGAAGGCCGGCATTGCGCCGGCCTTCGTGGTGTTGCAGTGGATGCGGATCAGCCCTGCTTGGCGGGCGCCGCGTCCGCGTCGGCCGGTTTGGCATCCGGCGCCGGCTTGTCGGCAGCTGGCTTTTCCGCTGCGGGATCGTCGGACGGCGTGGCGGCCGGCTGCTTCTCGGCCGGCTGGGCGGCGGTGGTGGTGGTGGTCGCGGCCGCGCTCGGCTGCCAACCGCAGGCCTGGCCTTCGTTCTGCTGCTTCAGCCAATCCTGCAGGGGGGCGAAGTACTCCAGCACCGGGCCGGCGTCCATCTTCCCGCCGCCGGTCAGTTCCTTCAGCGTGGCCTGCCACGGCTGGCTGGCGCCCTTGTCGAGCATCGCCTGCAGCTTCGCGCCCGCGGCCTTGTTGCCGTAGAAGCTGCACTCGTGCAGCGGGCCGGTGTAGCCGGCGGCGTCGCACAGCGACTTGTAGAACTGGAACTGCAGCACGTGGGCCAGGAAGTAGCGCGTGTACGGGGTGTTGCCCGGCACGTGGTACTTGGCGCCCGGGTCGAAGAACTCCTCGCCGCGCGCCTGCACCGGGGCCACGCCCTGGTACTTGGCCTTCAGGTCCCACCACGCGGTGTTGTACTGGTCCGGGGTGATCGAGCCGTCGAACACGCCCCAGCGCCAGCGGTCGATCATCAGGCCGAACGGCAGGAACGAGACCTTGGCCAGCGCCATCCGCATCTGCGCGTTGATCAGCGCCTCCTCGGACTGCTGCTGCGCGTCGACCAGGCCGATCGACTCCAGGTACTTCGGCGTCATCGCCAGCACGATGGTGTCGCCGATCGCCTCGTGGAAGCCGTCATGCGCGCCGGCCTGGAACAGCGGCGGCTGCTTGTTGTAGGCCAGGTCGTAATAGAGGTGGCCGAGCTCGTGGTAGATGGTGGTGAAGTCTTCCTCGTTCGGCTTGATGCACATCTTGGTGCGCACGTCGCCTTCCATGTTCATGTCCCACGCGCTGGCGTGGCAGACCACGTCGCGGTCGCGCGGCTTGATGAACTGGGTGTTCTCCCAGTAGCTGTCGGGCAGCTTCTGCAGGCCGAGCGAGGTGTAGAAATCCTCGGCGCGCTTGGTCATCTGGCGGGCAGCGGCTTCCTGCGCCTCGTGCTCGATGTCGGCCAGGCTCGACGGGCTGCGGTCACCGGTGTGCTGGGCCAGCTTCTGGGCGTGGATCTGCTGGTAGCGCGACTCCAGCGCGGTGGTGATGTCGAGGCTGCCGGCGTTCTCGTACGGGACGACGATGTCCCACAGGTTGCCCCAGTCCTGCTGCCACATGTTGCCGAGCAGGTGCGCGGGCAACATGCCGCCGGCGACCTGCGCCTTGTCCTCGCCGTACTCCGTGCCCAGGCGGGTACGGGTGTAGCAATGCAGTTGCTCGTACAGGGGCTTGACCTGGCTCCACAGGCGATCGGTCTCGGCGGCGATCTCGACCGGGCTCATGTCGTAACCCGAGCGCCACATCTCGCCGGCATCGGCGAAGCCCATCTCGTCGGCGCCGAGGTTCACCAGCTCGACGAAGCGGGTGTAGTCGTCGCGCATCGGCTTGGAAATGGTGTGCCAGCCGCGCCAGGCCTCGAGTTGCGCATCGTAGTCACGGCTGTTGCGCAGCACGTCCTCGAGCGCGCCAAGCTGGCGGCAGGTCGACTTGTCGGCCGGGTTGGTGCAGTAGGTGCCCTCGCCGTACATGCCTTCCATCTCGGCGGCGATCCTGGTCAACTCGGCCAGCTTGGCCGGATCGCTCGGCGCGGGCATCGAGGTGGCCAGCTTTAGCAACTGGATCGAGCGTGCGGTCTCGGGCGACATCTGCTGGCCTTCGAAACGCTTGGCCTGTTCGATCCAGTCATTGAGCTGGGACAGGTAGCGTTCGTTGGCCTTGGCCGCCAGCAACTGGCTGTCGTCGTTGATGTAGGTCGATGAGAGCCACTGGGCCGCCGTCATCTGCGGGTACATCGCCTTGAGTTCGCTGTTGACGCGGGCGATGAACTGGTCGGCGGTCTCGTCGGCCGGTGCGGTGGTGGCCGACGGGGCCTGCTGGCCCGGGCTCGGCGACCGGTCGCAACCGGCGAGGCCGACCACGGCCGCGGAAATGCCAAGCGCAAGCACTGCGCGTACGAGTTTCATCCTGGGAGGCTCCCTTTTTTGCATGAAGCGCGTGGGTCGCGCCGAATTCCGAAGGCTAGAGGCGGGCCGGGTCCGGCGCAAGCAAGCCGGGCGCCGGCGCCCGTTCAGGCAAAGCGCTCGACGGAGCGCGTTCCGCCAGGCGCCGGTGCTGCAGGTCCACCAGCCCGCGTGCGGCCAGCCACCGCCAGGCGCTGTCGGAGTCGCGTTCGAAGTAGGCGCGGGCCGAGCCGAGACGGAAGGTGTAGCCCCAGGCATCCATGTCGGCGAGCACCCGGTCGCGGCCAACGCCGGGCAGTTCCCCGCCGAGCAGGGCCTGCAGCACGCAGACCGCATCCTCCTCCTCGATCGAGTCGGTGGCATCGGTGTGCACGGCGGCGCGACGCTCGGACGGCAGCACGATCAGGTGCGAGGCCTCGTGCAGCAGTGAATGCACCGGGGTGTCGGCGCGGGCGTACACGTCGGTGCCGATGATGCCGGCCTCGCATTCGCCCCAGTAGCTGCCGGGGATGGCGTCGCCGTCGGGGACGCGCAGCAGTTGCAGGCCGTAGCGGGCGAGCAGGGCGGCGGGCGCGTCGAAACCGGTGTCGGCGAGGGTAAGCATGGGATGGGTGGGCTTTTCGCAGGAGCGGCTTCAGCCGCGATCGGATGGTGGGTCGCCCGTGCCGATTCCAGATCGCGGCTGAAGCCGCTCCTACAAAAAAAGCCGCAGGCAAGTGGCTGCCGCGGCGATGCCCTCAGCCGTTGGCGACCGCGCGGGCCTCGTCCTTTTCGGGCAGCGAGACGGAAATGTCCAGCACCTTGTTGTCGCCGTCGCCCATCAGGTCGACCTTGACCGCGTCGACGTCGACATTGACGTACTTGCGGATCACCTCCAGCAACTCGCGCTGCAGCATCGGCAGGTAATCCGGGCCGCCACGGGTGGCGCGCTCGTGGGCGACGATGATCCGCAGTCGGTCCTTGGCGACCGAGGCGGTCTGCTTCTTGACCAGCAGGAAGTCGAACAAACCCATGTCTTAACCTCCGAACATCTTGCTGAAGAAGCCTTTCTTTCCGGGCGTCACGAAGCGCATCGGGCGGGTGTCGCCGAGCAGGCGGGCGACGGCGTCGTCGTAGGCCTGGGCGGCATCGGACTCGGTCTCGAGGATCACCGGCTCGCCCTTGTTGGAGGCGTGCAGGACATCGGTGGATTCCGGGATCACGCCGATCGTCTTGAGGCCGAGGATCTCCTCGACGTCGCCGACGCTGAGCATCTCGCCGGACTCCACCCGCGAGGGGCTGTAGCGGGTCAGCAGCAGGTGCTCCTTGACCCGCTCGCCGTTCTCGGCGCGGCGGGTCTTGGACGCCAGCAGGCCGAGGATGCGGTCGGAGTCGCGCACCGAGGAGACTTCCGGGTTGACCACGACCACGGCCTGGTCGGCGAAGTACATCGACAGGAACGCGCCCTTCTCGATGCCGGCCGGGGAGTCGCAGACGATGTAGTCGAAGCCGTCGGCGGCGAGGTCGTCGAGCACCTTCTGCACGCCTTCCTGGGTCAGCGCGTCCTTGTCGCGGGTCTGCGAGGCGGCCAGCACGTAGAGGTTCTCGAAGCGCTTGTCCTTGATCAGCGACTGCTTGAGGTTGGCCTCGCCATTGACCACGTTGACGAAGTCGTACACCACGCGGCGCTCGCAACCCATGATCAGGTCGAGGTTGCGCAGGCCGACGTCGAAGTCGATGACGGCCACCTTGTGGCCACGCCGGGCAAGGCCGCAGGCAAGGGAGGCGCTGGTCGTGGTCTTGCCGACGCCGCCCTTGCCCGAAGTGACTACGATGATTTCGGCCAAGTTCAAATCCTCCGGATATTTGGGATGGAGCCGCGGACGCGGGGGCGTCGCGGCGGAGCAGGTGACAGCATGCCCGGTTTCTCGCTCACGGTGTGTCCAGCGCGGCGATATGCAGTTGTTCGTCTTGCAACCAGACCTGCACCGCCTTGCCGCGCAGGTCCTTGGGGATGTCCTCGAGCACCTTGTAGTGGCCGGCGATCGCGACCAGCTCGGCATGGAACTCGCGGCAGAAGATCCGCGCCTGCGGGTTGCCCTGGGCGCCGGCGAGGGCGCGGCCACGCAGCGGGCCATAGATATGGATCGAGCCGTCGGCGATGACCTCGGCGCCGGCGCCGACCGCGGTCAGCACGGTCAGGTCGCGGTTGTCGGCATAGATCTGCTGGCCCGAGCGCACCAGTGCGGCGTGGATCATGCCGGGCTGGCCGCCGGGTGCGGCGGGGGGGGGCGCGCGGGCCGGTGCCGGTTCCGTTGCGGGGGCTTCACGGCGCGGCGCGGCCGGGGGCGGTTCGGGCGCACCGTCGGCACGCTCGTACTGGGCGCGGAACTTGGCCAGCAACGGCAGGCCGAGCGCCTCCGACAGGCGTTCTGTATCGCTGGAGCCATAGGCCAGCGCGACCGGCAACACGCCGGCACCACGCAATCCGTCGAGCAGGGCCTGCGCCGTGGCGACATCCGGCGCCTGCGCCAGGCCGCCGAAGTCGATCACCACCGCGGCACGGCGGAACAGCTTGGGCGCGCGCTGCACCCGGCCGCGCATCTCCTCGACCAGCCCGGCGACGTCGAGGGTGCGGATGCGCAGGTTGGCGATCCCGACCTGGCCGATCTTGAGCTCGCCGGCCGGTTCGTAATCCATCGTCGCCGCGCTCACGGACCGGTTCCGGTCGAACGCGAGGCCAGCGAGCCATCCGGTGGAACCCGTGCCGGCGCGATCCAGGGCACGTTGGGCAGCGACTTGCCGTAGGTCTGGTCGATCCAGGCATGGCTGCACAGCGGCTTCATCAGCATCGCGGCGCGGATGCCGGTGGCCGGCATGACGTGCTGGCCGACTTCGCGGAAGCCGAAGCTGCCGTGGAACAGCAGCACCGGATCGTTGTCGCTGTCATCGAGGAACACCTCGCAGGCCATCTGCGGGTAGCGCAGCTCGGCGTAGCTCTGGGCATCGGCGTAGAACGCACGCCCGACACCGCCGCCGCGGCGGCGGCTGGCGACCACGATCCGGTCGATATAGAAGAATTCCGGGTAGCGCTCGCGGAACCAGCCGAAGTTGCTGCTTTCGTGGCCTGCGTGGCTGCCGATGCCGATCAGGAACCCGGCCAGGTTGCCGTCGCGTTCGGCGATGCGGAAATATTCGGCGGTTTCGAAGAAATGGCGCAGTCGTGCCGCATCCAGCGGCAGGATGGTGGGACCGGCGGCGTTGTTGAGGGCAAGGACGGAATCCAGCTCGTGCTCAAGCACGTCGCGGACAACGATCGACATTCCGGGCTCCAGGATATTTTCTGATGCAGTGCGCGGTGGTCGCGCAGCGGGGCCGATTATCGCACGTGGTCGGTCGACCGGCGACTGGGCGGCTGGCCGGCGAACGCATCGCAGCCCGCATTCAGGCATGACTTTCGGGTGCACCGGCGGGTGGCCGATGCCAGTAGCATGCGGGGATGCTAGCTCGCCTTAACCACAGCCGACTGT
Source organism: Lysobacter sp. F6437 (assembly GCF_052547215.1). Taxonomy (NCBI): domain Bacteria; kingdom Pseudomonadati; phylum Pseudomonadota; class Gammaproteobacteria; order Lysobacterales; family Lysobacteraceae; genus Lysobacter; species Lysobacter sp. F6437. Next base: position 1,021,785 of record NZ_JBQWRB010000001.1, on the reverse strand, counting down.
TGCGCTACGCCGGTCTCTTCACCTGGGCCATGGTCGGCTGCTGGCTGATCAACGTACTCGTCACCCTGCGCCTCGATCCGAGCCAGATCGGGCAACTGCCCGGCGGCGCCCAGCACCCGGTCGAGCTGTTGATCGCGCGCTGGGTGGCACTGCATCTGAGCTTCGGCGCGGTTTATTGGTGGATCACCCGCGACCTGGGCCAGCGTCGGCCCGGTTACGTCGACCATGCCCTGCTGTTGGTGCTGACCGTCTGCGCGATCGGGGTCAGTTTCTTCTCCGCCACCGGCTTGGGCAGCGTGTTGTTCATGGTCATGGCCGGGGTGATGCCGTGGCTGTTGCCGGTCCGTTTCGGGGTGGCGTGGCTGGTGACCGCAAACCTGGCGATGATCCCGGCATTCGTGACATTGCTGGGCTTCCCCGTGGTACTGGCGGTGGTGCAGTCGCTGCTGTACGCGGGCTTTTCGATCTTCGTGTTCGTGACCGCGCTGGTGGCGATGCAGCAGGCCCAGGCGCGCGAGGAGCAACGCCGGCTCAACGCCGAGTTGCGCGCGACCCGGTTGCTGCTGGCCGAGAGTGCGCGGATCAACGAGCGCACCCGGATCTCACGCGAGTTGCACGACCTGCTGGGCCACCACCTGACCGCGTTGAGCCTCAACCTGGAGGTTGCCGGCCACCTGGTCGAGGGCCGCGCCAAGGAGCATGTCAGCCAGGCCCACACCCTGGCCCGGCTGTTGTTGACCGACGTCCGCGAGGCGGTGAGCCGACTGCGCGAGGACGGCGCGATCGACCTCGCAGCGGCCTTGCAGCCGCTGGCCGAGAACGTCCCGGCGCTCGATATCCACATGGAGATCGATGGCCCGTTGACGCTCGACGACCCCGAGCGCGCCCACGTGCTGTTGCGTTGCGCCCAGGAGATCATCACCAATGTCGTTCGCCACTCGGGTGCGGGCAACCTGTGGATCCGGGCCCGGCGCGACCACGGCCATATCGTCATGACGGCGCACGACGATGGTCGCGGCGCCGCCCAACTGATCGCGGGCAACGGGCTGCGTGGCATGCGCGAGCGGCTTGTCCAGCACGGTGGGGACCTGACCATCGAAACCCGGCCGCAGGCAGGCTTCCGCCTGTCATTGACGCTGCCGGCCACGGCGGCCGCGGTTGCGGTCGTCGCCAGTGAGGGAGTCACACCATGAGTTCCGTTCCGATCCGAGTCATGCTTGTCGACGACCAGACGCTGGTCCGGCAGGGCGTACGTTCGCTGCTGGCCCTGGCCGATGGCGTGGAAGTGGTGGCCGAGGCCAGCGACGGCCGGCAGGCGATCGAGGTCATCCCGCAGGTCAATCCGGACGTGGTCCTGATGGACATGCGGATGCCGGTGATGTCGGGCCTCGAGGCATTGCAGGCGCTGGCCCGGCTCGGCACGCTGCCGCCGACGATCATCCTGACCACCTTCGACGACGACCAGCTGGTGCTGGCCGGAATCAAGGCCGGGGCCAAGGGCTACCTGCTCAAGGACGTGTCGCTGGAGCAACTGGTGGATGCGATCCAGACCGTCGCCGCCGGGGGGTCGCTGATGCAGCCGGCGATGACCCAGCGCCTGCTGTCGGGGCTGGAGCACATGCGCAACGATTTCGTCAGCCTCGACCGGCCCGATCCACTGACCGAACGCGAAACCGAGATCCTGCGGCTGATGGCGGGCGGCTTCTCCAACAAGGAGATCGCCAATTCGCTGGGCGTGGCCGAGGGCACCATCAAGAACCACGTGTCCAACATCCTGTCCAAGCTGGGCGTCCGCGACCGCACCCGGGCGGTGCTCAAGGCGTTCGAATTGCAACTGGTCTGACTTTGCGCAGTTTGCGCAACCGGGGGCCATGGCCCGCCCGGCCCCGGTATCCGTCACGATTTTTGATCGAAGGAGGCTGCGCCAGCCGCGGCTTCCTTGCTAGGATTACCGGTCTGCGCCCAGTCCCGCCCCGGGCCCGGCCCTGGAGAACCTGAATGACCCGTCTGATCGAGATCCTGATTTCGCTTGCGATCGTCCTTGCGCTGTTCCTGGTCGTCGGCTTCATGCTGCCGTCGAGTCGCCACTTCGAGACCTCGGTGGAGACCAACCGCAAGATGACGATTGTGTACGACACCCTGAACAGCGTGCGCCGTTTCGACGAGTGGAATGTGCTGGTGGCGCATGACCCGCGCATGGAACGGAAGCTCGCCGGCCCGGCCGAGGGCGTCGGTGCCCGCTTCGAGTACAGCTCCGACGAGAAGGGCGTGGGCGATGGCAGCTGGGAGATCGTCGACACCAAGGAAGGCCAGAGCGTCTCCTATGCGATCACCAACAACCAGCGCGGCAAGAACAAGCGCACCAGCTTCCTGCTCGAGCCGACCGGTCGCAACGACCGCAACGTCAAGATCACCCAGACCTATGACGTCGACTACGGCATGAACCTGTTCGGTCGCTATGCAGGCATGTACGTCAGCAGCAACATGGGCCAGGAAATGAAGATGAGCCTGACCCGCCTGAGCAACATGCTGGCGGCGGTGCCCAACTACGACTACGACGAGTTGAGCAAGGACGATCCGTCGATGGCTCCGCGCGTCGAGCAGCGCCAGGCCCAGAACCTGCTGGTGGTGGGCGCGCAGGTCGAGCGCAACAACGACGTCGTGCAGCGCACGATGAAGAACAACATGCAGTGGATCGACAAGGTGATGAAGGCCAACAACCTCGTCGCTGATGGCCCGGTCCGCATCATCACCAATGAACTGGGTGGCGAGAGCTACTCGTTCGAGGTCGCCCAGCCGGTCCGCAAGGCCGGTGGCGCGTCCGATGATGGCGCGGCCGCCAGCGAGGACGAGGCTGCGGACGAAGCGGCTGCAACCGAGGCCGACACCGAAGTCGCCGCTGCCGGCGAAGAAGCCGCGGCGCCGGCCGGCCAGCTCGACATCGAGCTGCAGGGTCCGGTGACGCAGGCGTACGTGGAAGCCGGCACCGTTGCCGCCGTGCCCTTCAAGGGCCACATGGCCAACCTGTCGAAGGTCCGCGATGCACTGCGCGGCTGGGCGCTGACCCGCGGTTACCAGACGGTCGACCGTCCGTACGAGTCGTGGATCAACGGCCTGGACAAGGGCTTCAGCGAGGAAGGCGAGTTCGTCGTGTACTGGGCGATCAAGTAAGTCGTCCGTACACGTGGATACGATTCCCAAAAACGCGCCGCGAATTTCGCGGCGCGTTTTTTTGTGGGGCTGGCCCTGTCGGGCGCTTGCCGCACTGGGCGCGGTGCTTGCCGCGGCGTCGGTCGCGCTGTTTGCCTACGCAGCGCATTCCGCCGAGCCCCAGGTCCAGGCGAGCCTGCACTCGGCGGCGCTGTTCGCGTTCGGGCACGGCATCGCGCTGGCGGCACTGGCACCGCATGTGCGGCGGCGATTTGGCGCGGCCGCACTGTGCGTGCTGGCGCTGGGGACGTTGCTGTTTTCCGGCAGCCTGGCCTGTGCGCACGCCTTCGGCACGCCGACCTCGCTTGCACCGATGGGTGGCAGCCTGATGATCCTCGCCTGGCTGCTTTGGGCGGCCGATACGTTGAGGGGCTGAGATGCCACGCCATTCGCGCGGATTCGACACCGGGGCGGCGCGCGCCCACCTGGCCCGGCGCGACCGCAAGCTCGGCACCTGGATGCGCCGGATCGGCGTGATCGATCCGGATCCGCGCTGGCGCAAGTCGTTCGACCCGGTCGATGCGCTGGCCCGCGCGATCCTCTACCAACAGCTCAGTGGCAAGGCGGCGGCGACGATCGTTGGCCGGGTCGAGGCGGCGATCGAGAGCGACCGTTTCCACTGCGACACCCTCGGCCGTTGCGACGATGCGACCCTGCGCGCCTGCGGGGTGTCGGGCAACAAGTTGCTGGCATTGCGCGACCTGGCCCTGCGTGAGTCGGCCGGCGAGATCCCGACCCTGCGGCGGATGGCGACCATGGACGACGACGCGATCGTCGCCGCGCTGGTGCCGGTGCGCGGGATCGGCCGCTGGACGGTCGAGATGATGTTGATGTTCCGGCTCGGCCGCCCCGACGTATTGCCGATCGACGACCTGGGTATCCGCAAGGGCGCCCAGATCGTCGACGGACTCGACGCGATGCCGACGCCGAAGGCGCTTGCGCAGCTCGGTGAGCGCTGGGGGCCGTATCGCAGTTACGCCAGCTTCTACCTGTGGCGGATCGCCGACTTCGCGGTGGAGGCGAAGACACCGACCAAGCGTTCGCAGGATTAGGGCGAGGCGTCGTCCGCGCTCCAGCGCCAGTGCCACGGCTCGTAGACGATGCCGTGCGGGTTGTTGCGCGGATAGCTCATGGCGAAGCCATGGCCTCCTGCGTTGGCGGCCAGCCAGTCGAACGCGGGCGTCTGTTCGAAGGTTTCCTCGGCCGGTGGTTCGCCGGGTGTTCCGATGTCGAGGGCGAGGCCGGAGTGGTGCTCGCTGTAGCCGGGCGCGGCATTGACCGCGAGGATTTCGTCGACGCCCAGACCGCGTGCGATCTTCCGCTCGAAGATGCCGAGCTGGTAGTCGTGGCTGCGATAGCCGGAGATCGCCTCCAGCACCACGCCGTCGCGCCGTGCGGCCGCCTGCAGGTGGCTCCATGCGCGTGCGGCATTGACGTGCAGCCACAGCGGGCGGCGGTAGCGGTCGAAACCGGCGAGCGCGAGCCAGTCGGGTTCGGCGACCAGTGGCAGGCCGGTGCGCTCGGCGTATTCGCCGTCGATGCCGAGCAGGTCGAGTCGTTCCTGCAACCGGTCCAGTGGCAGTTCGCCCACCCGCTCGATGCCGGGACGGCGACGGGCGGGGTGCAATTCCAGCGCATCCAGCGCCGCGTCGATGCCGGGTTCGTGCATCAATCGGTGGACCAGCGGCAACACGCCCTCTGGCAGGTCGGCGGCGAGGTAGCGGCCGTCGCGCTTGCGTCGCAGCACATGCCGCGCACGCGACATCGCGCGCGCATCGTGGTTGCTGCGCGCCCGCAGCAGTCCGTGCGGCCAGAGTTCGATCTCCGGCGTGTTGATCAGGATGTCGGGTTGGCCACGCATCAACGCTTGATCCACTCGGCGATGTCGTCGACCAGGGGCGGATCGACGTGGCCCGGGACCTTGTATTCCTCCACCGAACCCGGGCCTTCACCCACGATGCCCAGATGGTTGAGCGCGGGGTAGTGCCTGAGGGTGGCGTTGGGCTGGTCGGCCAGCGCCTTTTTCCAGAGCTCCCAGTCGGTATCGACCACCTGGAAATCGCGACCGCCCTGCAACAGCAACATGGGCACGTCGATGGCGAGTGCGTCGGCGACCGGATCGATCTGGTCGAACTCGCGCCAGTACCTGACGGGCAGCCCCAGGGGAGTGTCGGCGGCCTCCATTGGCTCCGAACCGCGGACCTGCGCGATGCTGGCGTCGAGCTGGTCGAGGAAATCCTGTTCGGCCTGGTTGATCGACCCGTCGGCGTTGAGCAGGTAGCGGTTCTGTTCCGGAAGTATGTCGAGCAACGACCGCGCCGGCGCGGCCAGCATGACCAGCCCGGCGACCTGTCCGGAGCGCGCGGCGATGCGGGGCGCGAGCATGCCGCCCTGGCTGTGGCCGAGCACGAAAACGCGTCCCGGGTCGATTTCGTCGGTCGCCCGCAACGCCGCGACCGCGGCGACGGCGTCGTCGGTGGTTTCGTCGTCGACGTCGTAATCGCCATCAGCGAAGTCCTGCGGTCGCGCCTGGGTGCGCTTGTCGTAGCGCAGCACCGCGATGCCCCTGGCGGCGAGTCCGCGCGCGATGTCGAGGAAGGGCCGGTTGCCACCGACGGTCTCGTTGCGATCCTGCGGCCCCGAGCCGTGGACCAGCACGACGGCCCGGAACGGGCCGTCGCCCTTGGGCAGGGCAAGGGTGCCGGGCAGGGCGCGCCCGCCCTGGCCGACGCTGAAGTCGCGCTCGATGAAGGCGGCGTCCCGGGCCGGCGGCGGAGGGGCTGGCGGCGCGGCCGGGCGGACCATGAAGCCGGCGATGCGGCCATCGGCCGTGACCGCGATCGATGCGATCACGTCGCCGTTGGCGTAATGCAGCGGCACGATCACGACCTGGGTGCCATCGTGATCGGTGACCTCGAGGTCACCGCGGCCGCGCGCGGCGCCGAGTTGCTTCGGCAGCGATTCCCACACCGCCTGGAGCTTGTCGGCCGGCACTGCGCTGGCCATCTGCGCGGTGAACCGCGCGTTGGCCGCGGCGTAGTTGCCCGCATCGAGCTGGTCGAGCAGGTGGCTGGCAACTGCCTGCGGGTCGACCTGTGCCGCAGCCGTGCCTGGCTCCTCCGACGCACCAGCATCGCTGGCCGGCACGAGGGCGAGCAGGGCGGCGGTGGCCAGCGCGATCATCGGCGCGCGCACGTCACGCCACCTTCTTGAGGATCAGCCGCACTTGGTCGAACGGGTTGACCTGGTTGGCCGATACCAGTTCCCAGCCCTGCCGGCCAAGGCGGTCGAGTTCCTCGCGCAGGCGCTCGGTCATCGACGGGCCGAGCATGTTCGGGCTCAATTCCACCACTTCATAGGTCCAACGGGCGCTGGTGCTCATGGTGTCTCGTCCTTCATCGGGGGCTTGCGGGGGGTGCCGGGCAGCCGGCCGGCCTTGCGCAGTGCGTCGCGCAACACATACTCGATCTGCGCGTTGAGGCTGCGCAACTCGTCGTCGGCCCAATGCTGCGCCGCCGCGAGGATCTCGGCGTTGATGCGCAGCGCGTAGCCTTTCTTTTCAGTCACTAGTACAAGCTGCCGGTGTTGACGATCGGCTGGGTCGAGCGGTCGCTGCACAGCACCACCAGCAGGTTGCTGACCATCGCCGCCTTGCGCTCCTCGTCGAGCTGCACGATGTCGTTCTTCTGCAGTTCCTCCAGCGCCATCTCGACCATGCCGACCGCGCCGGCGACGATCCGGGTGCGCGCGGCGATCACCGCGTTGGCCTGCTGGCGCTGCAGCATCGCGCCGGCGATTTCCGGGGCGTAGGCGAGGTGACTGATGCGGGCGTCGATGACGTCGACGCCGGCGGTGGTCAGGCGCTCGTCGAGCTGGGCCTTGAGGTGCTCGGAGATCTCGACCGGATGGCTGCGCAGCGACACTTCGTCCTCGTGGCTGTCGTACGGATAGCTGGTCGCCATCGCCCGCAGCGCGGCCTCCGACTGGATGGTGACGAAGCTCTCGTAGTCGTCGACGTTGAACACCGCCTCGGCCGAGTCGACCACCTTCCAGACGATCACCGCGGCGATCTCGATCGGGCTGCCTTCCAGCTCGTTGACCTTGAGCTTGCCGCTCTCGAAGTTGCGCACGCGCAGCGAGACCTTGCGCTTGACGTAGAACGGGTTGTTCCAGCGCAGCCCGGGGTCGGTGACGGTGCCGACGTACTTGCCGAACAGGCTCAGCACCGCGGACTGGTTGGGTTCGACCATGTACAGGCCGACCAGGCAGAACAGGGCGAGGGCGGCGATCAACACCGCGCCGGCAATGGTGCCGAGGCTCTGGTCGTTGATGCCGCTGAAGAACAGCCAGGCGGCGACCAGCATTGCGACGATCAGCGCCAGCAGGGTCGGGATGCCGGGCAGCGAGCGGATCGGGTTCTCTTTCATGGCGGGTGCCTCGCGGTGGTTTGATTAATTGATATCAAATTGATATCAAAAATGCAATCCGTCGCGACCGCTGGTCAGGGCGTGATCCGGTACAGCGGGGCCGGAATGAACTCGCCGGTCGCATACAGGCTGCGGCCATCGGCTGCCCAGCCCAGCGCTTCCGCCTGTGGCAGCCACGGCAGCACGCTGGTGCGTGGCTGGCGCGTCACGGCGTCGGCCCAGTTGCCGTCCCCGGCCCGTGGGTACAGCAGCAGGTAGCGATAGGTCATCACCGCGAGCGTGGACCCATCGGGGGACAGCGAGGCGGCGGTGACCTGGCCGTCGAGTTTGGCCCGCTCCGGTGCGTGCTTCAGGCGCTCCGGGTCCAGCGCCGGCATGCCATTGAGGGTCGCTAGCGGTTGGGCGGTCAACAATTCGCCCGCGGGCGGGCGCAACGGCAGCGAAAACAGCTCCGGCGGTTGGCGCTTCTTGGACACCAGCAGGATCTCGCCGCGCCGTGCGTCGACCGCCACCGCCTCGCAATCGCGGGCGCCGTCCGGCCAGCGGAACGCGATCGACCAGGCCGGCTTCAACCGCGCATTGCGCAGCGTGGCGGGTTCCTCGACCACGTGCAGTTGCAGGGTCCGGCGCAGCCCGCCGTTGTCGCCGGTGTCGGCGATCAGCAGGTAGCGCTTCCCGTCGAGTTCGAACGCGGCGATGTCTTCCCAGTCGGTCTTGGTCACGCCCTCGATGCGGAACGTCGCCAGCCGGCCGCCACGCTCGTTGACCGCGAACAGCCGCGGCGGGTTGTCGCCGTCGTCGTGCAGCCACAACACGCCGTCGTGCCTGTGCGAAACGGCCAGGCCGCTGATCTCGCTGAGCTGCAGGTCGAGCAACACGCCGGACAGCTCACTGCCCGGTTCGTTGCCGGTTGCATCGTCCTCTTGCTGCACGCATCCACCGGCGAGGGCGAACAGCGATGCCAGCGCCACGGCGCGCAGGGCGGTGGCGAAGCGGGATCGGGGAGACGGAGCGGGCGGGCGCGGCGGCATCGGCGAAGCATCGCATGAGGTGCGACGCCCCGAAACCTCGATTACGGCGACGCGGGCACGGAAGTTAGACTAGCCGGCGCCTTCGACGATTGATTGGAACCCGCATGGTCACCCTCGGCACGCCGCTGTCCCCGCACGCGTTTCGCGTCCTGCTGCTCGGCTCCGGCGAACTCGGCAAGGAGGTCGCGATCGAGTTGCAGCGCTTCGGCGTCGAGGTCATCGCGGCCGACCGTTATGCCGATGCGCCCGGGATGCAGGTGGCCCATCGCAGCCACGTCATCGACATGCTCGACGGCGCCGCGATCCGCGCGCTGATCGCCAGGGAGCAGCCGCAGCTGATCGTGCCGGAGATCGAGGCGATCCACACCGGGACACTGGTCGAGCTGGAGCGCGAGTTCGCCGGGCGCGGCTGTGGCACCCGGGTGATCCCGACCGCCCGCGCCGCGCGCCTGACGATGGATCGCGAGGGCATCCGCCGGCTCGCCGCCGAAACCCTCGGCTTGCCGACTTCGCCATACCGCTTCGTCGACACCCTCGACGACTATCGCGCGGCAGTGGCCGAGATCGGCGTGCCGTGCGTGATCAAGCCGGTGATGTCGTCGTCGGGCAAGGGTCAGTCGCTGGTGCGCACCGAGGCCGACATCGACACGGCCTGGGAGTACGCCCAGACCGGTGGCCGCGCGGGCGCCGGCCGGGTGATCGTCGAGGGCTTCGTCGACTTCGACTACGAGATCACCCTGCTGACCGTGCGCCACGCCGGCGGCACCAGTTTCTGCGCGCCGATCGGCCACACCCAGGCCCACGGCGACTACCGCGAGAGCTGGCAGCCGCAGCCGATGTCGGCGCTGGCACTGGAGCGCGCGCAACAGGTGGCGCGCGCGGTCAGCGACGACCTCGGCGGCTGGGGTGTGTTCGGCATGGAGTTCTTCATCAAGGGCGACGAGGTCTGGTTCAGCGAGGTTTCGCCGCGTCCGCACGACACTGGACTGGTGACGCTGATCGGCCAGGACCTGAGCGAGTTCGCGCTGCATGCGCGCGCGATCCTGGGCGTGTCGATTCCTGTCATCCGAACCCACGGCGGCGGCTCGGCGTCCTGCGCGGTGCTGGCGGAAGGCCACGGCGTGCCGGTGTTCTCCGGCGTCGACACCGCGCTGGCGCAGCCCGACACCCAGTTGCGCCTGTTCGGCAAGCCGCGGGTCGAGGGCCAGCGCCGGGTCGCGGTGACGCTGGCATTGGGCGAGGATGTGGAACAGGCGCGCGACAAGGCCCGTCGCGCCGCCGCCGAACTGAAGATCGAACTGCGCTGAGAAGCGCTCCGCTTTGCAAATCGAAGGAACCACGATGAGCGACAACAACGGTTACGCCGTATTTTTCTATCCCAAGGCACTCGAGGCGCTGGGTGCGGGCATCCAGCCCTACCTACAGGAGGGCCCGGCGGGTATCCACATCGTCTGCCGCGAGGTCGATACCGGTGGCGCACTGATCCGGATGACGCTCGACGCGCGGACCACCGCCGGCGACACCATTTCGCTTGAGTTGCTGGTGCCGACCAGCATGGTGCTGATGATCGTGTCGGCGCGGACCGACGAGGCGTTCGGGTTCGGGCCGCGGATTGCGGTGGACGCCGCCCGTCCGGCCGGCGATGGCTCCGGCGCGCAAGTCGAGGTGAAGACCGCTGCAAAGTCGGGCACGGCGGCGAAGAAGCCGGCGGGGAAAGCGCCTGCGAAGACTGCGAAGAAAGCAAAGGCGGCGAAGTCGAAGCCCGCCGCCGCGCCGCGCAAGCGCTCGAAGAAGAAATAGCTCGCGTCAGCGCGCCGGCGCCACGAGGTCGAGCCAGACCAGGTGGTGGTCGCTGGCGCCGGCGATGGCGGCGTCGGCTTCACCTTCGGCCGGCCAGAACACGCCGCCGTCGCGCACCCGCAGGTTGTCGGAAGGCAGCACGTAATCGAGCCGCAGGGTGCCGCCCTTCGGGCCGAAGTCACCGGTATGGGTGGCGACGTCGCCATCGCGCGGCAGGCCACGCTGGGCCGCGCGCTCGACCGCGCCGGCGCTGCGCGGGACGATGTCGGCGTTGACCCGGGGATGGTCGAGCAACTGCGCGATCGCGCCGGGCTCGCCATCACCGTCGACGGGGTCGGCGTTGTAGTCACCGACCAGCACGAACCGCGCATCGGCCGGCAATCCGCCGCACCGGCCGCGGTCGTCGCACAGCCAGTCGTTGGCGCCGCGACCGATGTACTCCGCCCACAACCGTATCTCGTCGAAGTTGCGCAGGCCGTTGCGGTTCTCGGCGCCGTCGAACACAGGCGGGGTCGGATGCGCGGCGAGCAGGTGGACGGTGCCGAGCGGCGTCGCGATCGGCACGTCCCAGTGCGACTTGGACGACAGCCGCAACTGCGACCAGATTTCAGTCGGATACCACGCTGCGCCGGTCGCCGGGTCGCGTGGCTGGCGGGCGCCGGGCAGCGCGCTCCACTTCAGCTGTTGGAACGTCCGCACTCCGGTGTTCTCGATCGGATAGCGCGACAGCACCAGCATCCCGTATTGCCCCGGATGCATCCCGTAGCCCCAGGCGTCGTTGCCGCGGCTGCGGCCATCGCCGCCAGCCTCGCCGTTGCGGTCGAGGTCGAGCCCGCTCGGCACGCCGGTGTTGACCGGCGCCAGGTAGCGGTACGGGTAGTGCAGCGGGTCGCCGCCGCCAGGTTGGGCGACCTCGAGGTAATCGCGCTGGAACAGGTCCGCCGCGCGGCCCGCAGGGTCGTAGTCGAACTCGTTGAGCAGCACCACGTCGGGCCGCACCCGTTGCAGCACCGAGGCGATCCTGCGGGCGTCGTCGTCACCGGCCTGCAGGTGGCGGACCAGGCCGCCGTTGGTGTCGTCGTAGAGCGAGGTGTTGTAGGTCGCGACCCGTAATGGGGTCGGATTGATCGAGTCAGCCATGCGTTCGGCCCAAGCCTCCGGATCGCCGTGGACGGTGACGCGCAGGCAGCCCGAGAGCGCCACGGTCGCCAGCAGTCCGGCGAGGGTGGCGATGCGTTGCGATCGGGTCATGCAGGGTCTCCAGGGTCGAGGTCTCGCCAGTTGCGGCCGTCGAAAGCCTCGAGCGGACGGAACCGGCGTTTGTAATCCATCTTGCGGTGTCCGTCGATCCAGTAGCCCAGGTACAGGTGCTGGCGACCTTCGCGACGCGCCCATTCCAGTTGCCTGAGCACGGCGAAGGTGCCGAGTCCGCGTGCGGGCTGGTCGGGATCGTAAAAAGTGTAGACCGCCGACAGCGCGGTTTCGATGACATCGGTGACCGCGACCGCCAGCAGCGGGCCACGCCCGTGGTCGACCCGTTGGCGGAACTCGAGGAAACGGCCCTCGCTCCAGCGCCCGATCAGGAACTGCTCGAACTCGTTGGCGCCGTGGTCGTCCATGCCGCCGCCACGGTGGCGTGCGGCGAGGTAGCGCCGGTAGAGCGCCAGTTGCTCGTCGGTGCGCTCCGCCGGCAACACGCGGACTTCGACATCGGTATTGCGCGCGAGGCAGCGGCGCTGGCTGCGGTCCGGGACGAAGCGGTCGACCGGGATGCGAACCGCCACGCAGGCGCGGCAACCGTGGCAGTGCGGCCGGTAGACGATGTCTCCGGAGCGGCGGAAGCCCCAGCCCAGCGCCAGTGGATACCACTGCGGCAGGCGCGGGTCGCGAGGGTCCAGCACCAGGTCGCGGGCGAGCCGCTCCGGCCAGTAGCCGCACGGATGCTCGCCGGTGTGGAACAGGCGCAGCTCGTCGAGGTCCTGGCCGGGGTCTTTGCCCATGGCGCCAGCATAGCGCCGGCTGTCAACCGGCGGCAGGGCGGCGCGTTTTCATTCCCGATGGCGCCATGCCGGCGCCTGTGCAGGAGTCCCCCATGAACCTTCGCATCATCCGCGCACCGGCGCTCGTCATCGGTATCGCCCTTGCCGGCGTCGCAATGGCGACCCCGCAGGATCATAAAGCCCAACCACAGCCCCGCTCGATGCTGGATCTCAACCACGACGGTGCGATCGATCGTTCGGAAGCGGCGGCCCACCCGCGCCTGGCTGAACATTTCGACCGCATGGATCGGGACGGTGACGGAAAAATCGAGCGGGGCGAGCGGCCCCGTCACATGCACCGCGGTGGCAAGCGCATGCATCGCGGGCACCACGGTGCCATGGCCGCGATCCGGCTCGACACCGATGGCGATGGCCGCATCAGCACGATCGAGGCCGCTGCCTCCCGCTTCGCGACGACGTTCGGCGAGATCGACCGCAATCGCGATGGTTATCTCGTGCGCAGTGAGCTGGACGCCGCCGCGGAAAAGCGCCGCAGCGAATTCGCGGCCAAGCGCATACAGCGGTTCGAGGCGAAATTCACCGAGGCCGATGCCAACCGTGATGGTCGCCTGAGCCGTTCCGAGGTCGAGGCCGGATGGCCGCGCCACGCCCGTGCATTCGCGTTCCTCGACGAGGACCGCGATGGCCAACTCAGCCGCGCCGACCTGATGCCGCGCAGCCAGCGCTGAACCGGCGGATTGCCACGACGCCGGTCGCGCGCAGCACCACGTGGAATCCCTGACCCGTGCCGATGATCTCCGCGGCACGGGTCTTTTTTGCCCGGGCTTACGGCCGGCTACTTGAGCCGGCAGCCATGACGCCACGCCCACCAGGTGTTGAGCGAGGCGACCAGCAGCGCGGTGATCGCACTCCACATCGCGCTGCCCGCCAGATCGATTTCACCGCGCAACGCCTGGACCCCCAACAGGACCACGATCGCCACGGTGAACACCAGCGCGAAGCGGCGGATCCAGAATGCGGACAGGGTCATCCTCACAATCTCCCGCTGATGATCAGGCCATACAACAAGCCGCCGAAACCGCTGACGAAGCCGATGCTTCCACCCAGCCAGCACAGCCAGCGCTCGCGCCGGCGGCGTGCGGCCGCCCTGGCCGGGTCGCGCTGTGCTTCCAGCGCATGGCGACGCGCCAGGATGCGCGGCTGCGCCACCATCGTCTGGTAGAAAATCGTCGCCATGAACACCAGCGTCAACAGCGTTGCCGCGATCCAGCCGTCGTCATAGCGGGCAATCAGCACGATCCCCGCGATGAATCCGGCGGACGCCAGCGACGAGATGACTGCGCTGCGAATCAGCGCAAATCGTTCGGCGGCGTCGATCGCACCCTTCAACTGGGTGCGCAAGCCCAGCCACACGCCGGCCAACGCTGCGACGAAGCCGATGCCGATGCTGCCGGCGGCGCCGACCAGCACCTTGCCCAGCGTGCTCCCACCACCCGCGGCCAGCGCGCTTCCGAACACCCCCGCCGCGGCCGCCGGCGGGCTGGCCACCGCAAGCGCAGTGCCGACCGCGGCGGTGAAGCCCACCGATGGCGCCGAGGCGCGGGCGAACTCGCCGAAGCGCGCCAGCAACTCGTCGCGAACGGTGGCGCGCGCGCGGGACAGGCGCTTGCGCACCGCGGCGTCGGACAGGCCCAGCAAATCGGCGACCTGCTGCGAGCGCTGGCCTTCGCGGTAATACAGCAACAACACTTCGCGGCTGTCGGACGGCAGCGCGGAGATCAGTTCGACGACGACGTCAGTGCGTTCCTGCTCGATCAACCGCTCGAACGGCTGCGGCTGCGGATCGGCCGCGGCCGCGATCAGCGCGTCGGCGTCACGCGCCTCGCGCGGCAGCCGCTGGCGTTCGCGCAGGTGGTCGCGGGCGAGGTTGCGGGTGATCTGGCGCAGCCACGGCAGGAAGCTGGCCGGGTTCTGCAGCCGCCTGAGGTTCTGCCACGCGCTGAGGAACGCCTCCTGCGCGATGTCCTCGCTGGCCGGCACGTCGCGCACGATCGCCAACGCGATCGCAGTGACCGAGTTCTGGCAGGCGGCGACGATCCGGCCATAGGCCGCGCGATCGCCGTCGGCGGCGGCCGCCAACTGGGTGTCGATCAATCGCTCCAGCGGCGGCCGGTCGAGCGGGGCGGATTGGGCGACGGTGTTCATGACGGTCGGGCTCCCTTGCGCTCATCCATGGTGGATGCATGGACCAAGACGCCATTGCGGGGCGAATGTGACCGGCCGGATGTGCCTAGAAGCCGATGAGCCCGCGGTTGCGCACGTGCTTGACCACATCCACCACCTGCCACCGGCCGTCCACCCGCGCGACTTCGAGGGTCTTGTAGCTGGCCCACATGCGATGGTGGTAGGCACTGTATTCGATCAGCCCTCGGTCCGGCGCGGACGGTTTGAAGCCATGGACCTCGATGATCGTGGCCGCCTGTCCGGACACGCGGTGGTGGCTGCCGCGCTCCTCGTCGGCCTGTTCAACGCAGGCCGATGCCTGCACCAGCTTGCTGTCGGGCGTGGTGGACTGCAGTGACTGGATGAACTCGATCGGGGCATCCCTGCCATCCATGCCGACGCATGCGACCGGCGTGCCCACCTCACCCAGCTCGCTGGCGAAGACCGCTCGCGCCACCGGCAGCAGGGTCGCGGCGGTACTGCCGTCGAACGGTGGCGCGGCGAGCTGCCGGACCGACGCGGGCTGGTTGATTCCACGCCAGGTGGCGATGCCGGCAACCACGACGATCAGCGCGATCAGGCCGATCTTGAACCTCATCGCGCGCTTGCGGGTGGGCGACATGGCGGTGGTGTGCTGTTCGGCCTGGAAACGGAAGTTCGGGCTGACGTAGCCCTCTTCGGTGCGGGTCGAGTCGAGCAGTCCGGCTTCGCGCAACAGCTCGCGTGCGGCCACCTGCTGGTCCGATTGCACCACCCACACGGCCGGTGTCGGTGCGTCGCCACGGTCGCTGTAGCTGAAGGTGCCGCGACGGTTGCCCTTGTAGGAACGGCCATTGCTGACCCGCACCTCGATCCCGGCGTCGCGCAGCAATTTCGCCACGCCTTCGACGTTCTCCAGACGCTGGCTGCTGAAGACCTTGCGCACCGGTCAGTCCCGGGCCGGCACGAGCGCGGCGGCCTGGGCGTCACCGACCACGCGGATCAGGCCTTCCTGCGCGGTGCTGGCGACCAGCTTGCCGTGGCGGTCGTAGACCATGCCGCGGGCCAGGCCGCGCGAGCCCTGCGCGCTGGGGCTGTCGATCGAGTAGAGCAGCCAGTCGTCGGCGCGGAACGGGCGATGGAACCACAGCGCGTGGTCGAGCGAGGCCATCTGCACGTTGGGCTGGTAATAGCTGATGCCGTGGGGGAAGGTCGCGGTGCCGAGCAGGTGGAAGTCTGAGGCATAGGCGAGCAGGGCGCGGTGCAGCTCCGGTGCGTCGCCGACCCGCTCGGCCAGGCGGAACCAGACCTGCTGGAACGGCGGCCGCTTGGGCGGCTTGAGCTCGTCGCGCGGATAGACGTGGCGGAACTCGAACGGGCCTTCCTTCGACAGCCAGCGCTGGATCTTCTCCGGCAGTTCCGCCATCACCCGTTCGGGCACGGCGTGGCCGGGCTCGATGTCCTCGGGTTGCGGCACCTCGGGCATCGAGAGTTGGTGCTCGGCACCGTCTTCGTCGCGCTGGAACGAGGCGGCGAGGAAGAAGATCGGCTGGCCGTGCTGGATCGCGGTCACCCGCCGCACCGAGAAACTGCCGCCATCGCGGGTGCGGTCGACCTGGTAGACGATCGGCGCGGCGATGTCGCCGGCCTTGAGGAAATAGGCGTGCAGCGAATGAGCAGTGCGCGCCTCTTTCAGCGTCGCCTGCGCCGCCGAAAGCGCCTGCCCGACCACCTGTCCGCCAAACACGTACTTGGTGCCGATGTCGCGGCTCTGGCCGCGGAACAGGTTGTCCTCAAGGCGTTCGAGCGACAGCAGTTCGATCAGCTCGGAGACGGGGGTGGTCATGCGGGTGGGAGCCGGTTCGGACAGGCCGGCGATTATAGCCGCCGCCCCGGCGATAGCCTGTAGGAGCGGCTTCAGCCGCGATGGATGCCTGGTCGCCCGCGCCGGCTCCCGATCGCGGCTGAAGCCGCTCCTACAACGGAATGCGTGCCAGCTTGATCGCCGCCAGGACCTGCGGCCACGGAAACCGCGGCCCGGGGTCGCGCTTGCGCCGGACCTGCAGCGACGCATCGTCACTGGCAGCAACTTCGACCGTGTCCAGATCCTCGTGGCCGGCGATGAACCGCAGCGCCGGCAGTTCCGCCTGCAACCGTTGCAGCAGCGCGACCAGGGCGGCGACCTGCGCATCGGTATACGGCTCTTCCAGCGTCTGCCGCCGCGAATCCAGCCAGTCCGGGTAACGGCCGCGATTGACCAGCTCGATCCCGACCGAGCGCTCGTTGTAGCCGCGGACGTGGTGGGCGACGCGATCGGGCGCAACCCAGCGGTACACGCCGCCATCGCGGTCGATGTAGAAGTGGCCGCTGTTGCCGGTGCCGCCGCTGCCGTCGGCGCGGGGTTCGTACAGCACGCGCTCGCCGTAGTCGCGCGCGGTGGCCAGGTCGGGCAGCTCGGTGCAATGGACCACCACCAGGTCGACCTGCGCCAGCGGACGCGACTGCAGCCGGGCCTCGTAGGGCAGCGGTTCGACCCGAATCTCGGGCGAGGCGGGCGGAGGCGGCGACTCGGTCGGCATGGCGCGGATGCTAGCATCGCGCGCATTCCCCACTGCGCGACGCGCGTGATGCGCCGCCGCGGTGCGTCGGCACGGCGCGCGTTGCTTCGACCGGACTCTTCCATGCGCGGACACTGCATCCTCTCCCACGGCTTTGAAAGCGGCCCCGACGCGACCAAGGTTACCGCCCTGGCCGAGATCGCCGAACGCTTGGGCTGGAGCTGCGAGCGTCCCGATTACACCGACTTGGACGGCAAGCGCGAGGTCAGCGAGCTGGGCGACGTCCCGGCCCGGCTGCGGCGGCTGGCGGCACTGGCGACGGATGCCGCCGCGCGCGGGCCGCTGGTGCTGGCCGGTTCGAGTCTTGGGGCTTACGTTTCCGGCCTGGTCTCGCTGAAGGTGCCGGTGGCCGGCCTGTTCCTGATGGCGCTGCCAATCCGCATGGGCGAGGCGCACCCGTTCGACGCTGCCGCCGTGCCGACCAGCATCATCCACGGTTGGGATGACGAGCTGTGCCCGACCGCCGAGGTCATCGACTGGGCCCGGACCCGTCGCGCCCGGTTGCTGCTGGTGGGCGACGGACACCGGTTGTCGGACCACGTGGCGACCAGTGCCGGCGCGTTCGAACAACTGCTGGCGGAGCTCTGAGATGAAATTCTTCGCAAGCTGCGGCAAGGGCCTGGAATACCTGCTGGCCGACGAACTGCTCGCGCTCGGCTGCACCCGCGCCACCGCGACCATGGCCGGGGTCAATGTCGAGGGCAGCCTGCTCGACGCCCAGCGTGCGGTGCTGTGGTCGCGCCTGGCCAGCCGGGTGCTGTGGCCGATCGCCGATTTCGATTGCGCCGACGAGCAGGCGCTATACGCCGGCGTCGCCGCGCTGCCGTGGCCGGAGCACCTGGCCGACGGTGACACCATCGCGGTCGACGCCCACGTATCCGGCACCGCGCTGACCCACGCCCGCTTTGCCGCGCAGCGGGTCAAGGACGCCATGGTCGATGTCATGCGCGATGCCACCGGCACGCGGCCGGACGTCGATGTCGACACCCCGGACCTGCGCATCAACCTGGTCGTGCGCAAGGATCGCGCGATCGTCTCGATCGACCTTGGTGGCGGCCCGATGCATCGCCGCGGCTGGCGCCAGCAGCAGGGCGAGGCGCCGCTGAAGGAGAACCTCGCCGCCGCGGTGCTGCTGCGTGGGCGCTGGCCGCAGGTCTACGCCGATGGCGGCGGCCTGCTCGACCCGATGTGCGGCAGCGGCACGTTGCTGATCGAGGGCGCGTTGATGGCGGCGGATGTCGCACCCGGCCTGCTGCGCCACGGCGGCTTCATGCCGACGCGATGGAAGGGCTTCGACGAGGCCGGTTGGCGCTCGTTGCTGGATGAAGCGGGTGCCCGCGAGAGCGCCGGCCGCGCCGCGCTGCGACCGGTGTTCTTCGGCCGCGACCTCGATCCGCATGCGATCGGTTCGACCCGCGATAACGAGGTCATGGCCGGGCTGGCCGGGGTGATCGACCTCAAGGCCGCCGGCGTCGAGGCCCTGCAGCCCGACGGCCTGCCCGAACGCGGTTTGGTCGTCAGCAATCCTCCCTACGACATCCGCCTCGCAGCCGACCCGGCGCTGTATCGCGGCCTCGGCGACACGCTCAAGCGCGCGGTGCCGCAATGGCGCGCCAGCCTGCTGTGCGGCGACGCCGAACTGGCCCACGCCACTGGCCTGCGCGCGCAGAAGAAGTACCAGCTGTTCAACGGCGCGATCGAGTGCACCCTGATCGTCGCCGACCCGGTCGCGCCGCCGCAGCGTGAGCGCAGCGAGCAACCGCAGGCGCTGAGCGAAGGCGCGCAGATGGTCGCCAACCGCCTGCGCAAGAACCTGCGCAAGCTCAAGGCCTGGCGGCGCGCGGAAGACATCACCTGCTTCCGCGCCTACGACGCCGACCTGCCCGAGTATTCGGCGGCGATCGACGTCTACGAAACCGACGAGGCGACCCCGCGCCGGTTCCTGCACGTGCAGGAATACGCCGCGCCGGACGAGATCCCGGAAGCGACCCAGCGTCGGCGGCTCAACGAGCTGCTGGCCGCGGCGCGCGAGGTGTTCGAGGTCACCCACGAACAGGTCGCGCTGAAGACCCGCGCACGTGGCAAGGGCGGCTCCAAGTACGGCCGCTTCGACAAGCGCGGCGAGTTCCTCACCGTGCGCGAGGGCGACGCGCGGTTGCGGGTCAACCTGTTCGACTACCTCGACACCGGCCTGTTCCTCGACCACCGGCCGATGCGCCTGCGCATCGCCGCCGAGGCCGAGGACACCCGCTTCCTCAATTTGTTCGGCTACACCGGCGCCGCCACCGTGCAGGCTGCAGTCGGCCGCGCGCGGTCGACCACCACCGTCGACCTGTCGGCGACCTACCTGCAGTGGTGCGCCGACAACCTCGCCGAGAACGGCATCGCCGGTGCCCGTCACAAGCTGGTGCAGGCCGACGCGGTGTCCTGGCTGGCCGCCGACCGCGGCGAGTACGACCTGATCTTCTGCGACCCACCGACGTTCTCCAATTCCAAGCGCGCCGACGATTTCGACATGCAGGGCGGCCACGTGGCGCTGCTGCGCGCCGCCGTGGCGAGGCTGTCGCGTGATGGCGTGCTGTACTTCTCCAACAACTTCCGCCGCTTCCGCCTCGATCAGGACTCGGTGGCGCAGTTCGCCCGCTGCGAGGAGATCAGTGCCGAAACGATCCCGCCCGACTTCGCCCGCCACGCGCGCATCCACCGTTGCTGGCGGTTGCGGCGTGGCTGAGCGGCAGGTTCGCGGCTAGTCCGCGGAGGCCATCGCGGGTTGGACCGGCACGTTCGCGGCGTCGAGCAAGGCATTGCCTTCTTCCGCTGACTTGCCAAACACGCCCTCGAACGTCTTCGCATCGATGCGACGGATCCGGGCGATGTCGCAGGCCTTGCCGGTCGCAGGCTCGCTGCCATGTGGGACCACGGCGTCGTTGATGTCCCCACAGATGCGGCCATCGTCGGCGCCCATCGTGCCGGCCAATGTCGGGCTGGTACCGCTGAACCCGAGGGAAGAGCCGTTGCGGAACGAGATCTGCGGACGCGTCTGCAAGTCGCTGCAGTCGGAGGTCAGCTTGATGTCGTAGTAACGCTGTCCAAGGGTTTCGACCACCAGGCGGCGCTGGTCCACCACGCCCCAGTTCTTCACTTCGTCCGGCACCAGGCACGCCGAAGTGGGCTGCAGCGCGGGGGAGGCCGGGGTCGGCGGCTCGCCGGCAACGGCGAGGGTCGGCGCCAACAGCAAGGCAAACATCGGGATCATTTTCATGATGCATCTCCATTGCGGGCCCGGCCGGAGTAGCCGGGCCTGGTTTGCACTACGGAGCCGTGCGGCCGCACCGGTTCCGTGACCAGCATCACGCTGAAGGTGGTGCAGAGTATTAACCTAACCCAAATGAACGTTTGTTCAAAAAATTCCGACGGTGCATCGGCATCGACATTGAAGCCGAGCGTGGAACAGAGGTTTGCATTCGCTGTGCTGGCGATCCGTCCCGGCGGCATCATGTCGCGGGAATCCAATCGCAATGCGGAGAACGCCATGTCCACCGATTCCAGCCAGTACGCCCGCATCGACCGCATCGTCCGCGGCCAGCCGGCATCCGACGGCGCCGGCGTGCGCCTGACCCGGGTCATCGGCGGCGCGCAGTTGCCGGACCTCGATCCGTTCCTGCTGCTCGACGAGTTCGGCACCGACCGTCCAGAGGACTACCTCGCGGGGTTCCCGGATCATCCGCACCGTGGTTTCGAGACCGTCACCTACATGCTCGACGGACGCATGCGGCACAAGGACAACCACGGCAACGAGGGTGTGCTGGTGCCCGGCAGTGTGCAGTGGATGACGGCCGGCCGCGGACTGGTGCACTCGGAAATGCCGGAGCAGGAGTCGGGCCGCATGCGCGGCTTCCAGCTTTGGGTCAACCTGCCGGCGAGCGACAAGATGGTGGCGCCGAAGTACCAGGAGTTCGCGCCGGACCGTATCCCGCAGGTAGAGCCTGCCGACGGGGTGTCGGTGAAGGTCGTCGCGGGGCAGGTCGACAACGCGCAGGGGCCGATCGCGCAACCGGCCACCGAACCGGTCTACCTGGACATCACGCTCGCGCCGGATGCCGACTGGCAGTACGCACTTCCGGAGGGCCACAACGTGTTCACCTACGTGTTCGAGGGCGACCTCGCGCTGGGCGCTGGTGAAGACGCGCGCCCATTGGTGGCGCAGCAACTGGCGGTGCTTGGCGGCGGATCACTGGTACGCGTGCGTGCCGGTGGAGATGGTGCCCGCCTGCTGCTGGTCGCCGGCAGGCCGCTGCGCGAGCCGGTGGTACGCCATGGCCCGTTCGTGATGAACACCCGGCAGGAAGTGATGCAGGCGTTCGTCGACTACCAGGAAGGGCGCTTCTAGTCCGCCGGATCGCCGACGACATCCGGTCGGTCGTGGCCGAGCCAGCGGTAGACGATGCCGCCGAGCAGGCCGCCCAGCAGCGGCGCGAGCCAGAACAGCCACAGCTGGCCGATCGCGCCGGAGCCGGCGAACAGCGCCACGCCGGTCGAACGGGCCGGATTCACCGAGGTATTGGTGACCGGGATGCTGATCAGGTGGATCAGGGTCAGCGCCAGGCCAATCGCGATGCCGGCGAAACCGACCGGCGCGCGGCCGTGGGTCGCCCCCATGATCACGATCAGGAAGAACGCGGTCAGCACCACTTCGCACAGGAATGCCGCCGCGACCGAGTATCCGCCCGGGGACAGCGCGCCATAACCGTTGCTGGCGAAAGCCCCGGCCGCCGCCGGGTCGATCGTGAACCCGCTGGCGCCGCTGGCGATCTGCAGCAGAATCCCGCCGGCAGCGATCGCGCCGACCACCTGAGCCACGATGTAGGGCACCACGTCCCGGACCGGGAATCGGTCGCCCGCCCATAGCCCCAGGGTCACGGCAGGGTTGAAATGGCCCCCCGATACGTGGCCGAACGCATAGATGCCGGTGAGCACGGTGAGGCCGAACGCCAGGGCGACCCCGAGGTACCCGATGCCGAACTGGTAGCCATCGGCACCGACCACGTGGGCCGCCAGCACCGCACTGCCACAACCACCAAGGACCAGCCAGAAGGTGCCGAGCAACTCGGCTGCAAGTCGACGCGTCATCCGCTTCTCTCCGTGGTGTGGCGGGGTTTTACTGGCCGGCGGCGACCTGTCGGTCACGCCCGAAATGCAGTTGCCCGGTCAGGTTGAGCGCCTTGCGCAACTGGTCGCCGGACCGGGCCTGCAACCAGATGTGCGCAACCCGGCCATCGTCGAGTTCGAGCAGCGTCTCGCGCGCTTCGATGTCGGGCTTGGTGACCAGCTCGGCGCGGTACCACTGCACTTCGCGGCCGTCGACCCGGCCCTCTTCCTCGCGGTTGCCCCGCTTGGGTTCGAACGGCGAATCATTGGCGATGTAGACGCCGAAGGCTTCGGTGCCGTCCACGCGCAGCGCGCGGCAGAAATCGGAACCGTTGGTATTGCGGTGTTCCCAGATCAGGTCGGTGCCCGTGGGCAGTTGCGGACAGCCCGGTACGTCCTGCGCCTGTGCCGCGGACGCGGCCAACAGCAGAATGGGCAGGCAGAAAGCCGTCTTTTTCATGTAATCCCCCTGTTCGTGGCCGATCCCGTGCGGCCACGGATGGACCATAATCGAGAATCAGGGCGTTGACAAACGTGGGGATTTCAGGTGCGCATGAACAGGGCGCGGTGTGCCGGACCCGTCAGTCGGTCGGGTCGACCTGCACCGTTGCCTGCGGTGTGTCGCCGAACTCCAGCGACAGCAGCGTCAGTTGCCACTTGCCGACCGATGCGGTTGGCGACTCCGGAATGTTGACGGTGACCGGGACCGCGCTGCCCCCGGCCGGGGTGAACTCGAACGCGACGTCGGCGTCGCCGGCACGGATGCATTGCACGCCGGGCGGGCAGCGTGAGTCGGCGGTGACCCCGACGTAGCGCAGCGCGGCATCGCCGGGCAGGGCGACCTGTTCGCTGACCTGCAGGGTGACGGGCTGGCCGAGCGTAGCGGTGCGTACGTCGCCGCTGGCGCAGCCGGGCAGTGCGCCGGCGGCACATGACACCAGGCAGGCGAGGGTCAGGGATCGGGTCATGACGGCTCCATCAGGTGGGGGACGCTGCGGCCGGAACGTATCGCGATGGGCGTGAACATCCGGTGCCTGCGGTGGGTGCGCCGCTCAGGGCATCGATATCGGTGCGGTGAGCAGGGTGATGTCGCCATCACCGTCGATATGGACGGTCATGCGGCGGTCGTACTCGGACTCGTCCATCGGCTCGACCTTGCAGCCACACAACGCGGCGGCGATGTCGGGCGCGGTGTTGCTGTGGCCGACCACCAGTACCGTGCCCGAGGGATGGGCACTCAGCAATCGCGCGGCCAGTGTCTGGGCGGGTTCCTTGTCGGGGTAGGTGATGATCGGCAAACCGTGTGCCTGTGCGGTGGGCGTGGCGGTCTGGCGGGTGCGGCGGGTGTCGGTGGAATACACCGCAACCATGTCGGCGCCTGCCAGCGCGTTCGCGATGGCCTGTGCGCGTGCGCGCCCGGCGGCTGTCAGCTCCGGGTCGTTGGAGCCGTCGGGCACCTTTTCAGCATGGCGCACAATGACGAAATCGCGTGAATTATCGGCGCCGGGCCAACTGGCGCAGCCGGCCAGTGAAGCCAGCGACAGTGCAATCGCGATGCGCGCGGTGAAACGGCTGGAAAGCATCCTGAAACTCCGTAGGCAACCCGCGTGATAGTGCGCCGGGTACGAGTGGCATGCCAGACGCGCCGCAACAATGCGCGCGGTCAGTCCGGCGCCAGCGCGATCATCAGGCCGCGCGCCGCCGCCAGCCGTGCGCTGGCATCGGCCAGTTCCAGCGTCAGCCGCAGTTTGTTCGGCCCGTCCATCCGGTAGAGGTTGGGCTGGCCCTGGATCAGCTTGATGATTGCCATCGGGTCGACGTTGGGTTTCTCGACAAATTGCACGCGGCCACCCTTTTCGCCGATGTCGAGCTTGCTGATGCCCAGCGCGGTGGCCTGCAGCTTCAGTTCGGCGACCGCGAACAGGTGCTTGGCCGGGTCCGGCAGCAGGCCGAAGCGGTCGATCATCTCGACCTGCAATTCGCGCAGGTCGTCGTTGTCGCGGGCGCCGGAGATGCGCTTGTACAGGGTCAGGCGGGTGTGGACGTCGGGCAGGTAGTCTTCGGGGATCAACGCCGGTACGTGCAGCTCGACCTCGGCGCCGCGGATGCTCTGGCCGTCGACGTCGGGCAGCTCGCCGCGCTTGATCGAGCGCACCGCGCGTTCCAGCAACTCGGTGTAGAGGCTGAAGCCGACCTCAGCCATCTGGCCGCTCTGGTCTTCGCCGAGCAATTCGCCGGCGCCGCGGATCTCGAGGTCGTGGGTGGCCAGGGTGAAGCCGGCACCGAGTTCGTCCATCGATGCGATCGCGTCCAGCCGCTTCTTCGCATCGGCGGTGATCGAGCGGTGGTCGGGCACCACCAGGTAGGCATAGGCGCGGTGGTGGCTGCGGCCGACGCGACCGCGCAACTGGTGCAGCTGGGCGAGGCCGAACTTGTCGGCGCGGTTCATGATGATGGTGTTGGCGTTGGGGATGTCGATGCCCGACTCGATGATGGTCGTGCACAGCAGCACGTTGAAACGCTGCTTGTGGAAGTCGAGCATCACCCGTTCCAGCTCGCGCTCGGGCATCTGGCCATGGGCGATGCCGATGCGCGCCTCCGGCACCAGCTCCTGCAGCTCGCGCTGCATCCGGCCGATGCTCTCGACGTCGTTGTGCAGGAAGTAGACCTGGCCGCCGCGCGAGATCTCGCGCTGGAACGCCTCGCGCAACTGGCTGTCGTCCCACGGCACGACGAAGGTCTGCACCGCCATCCGGTGCGCCGGCGGAGTGGCAATGATCGACAGGTCGCGCAGGCCCGCCATCGCCATGTTGAGGGTGCGCGGGATCGGGGTCGCGGTGAGCGTCAGCAAATGGACGTTGGCGCGCAGGGCCTTGAGCGCCTCCTTCTGGCGCACGCCGAAGCGCTGCTCTTCGTCGACGATGACCAGCCCGAGGTCCTTGAACTTCACGTCTTTCTGCAGCAGCCGGTGGGTGCCGACGATGACGTCGATCTCGCCGCGCGCGGCCTTCTCCAGCTCGGCCTTGATCTCCTTCGCCGTCTTGAAGCGCGACAGCACCTCGACCTTGAGTGGCCAGTCGGCGAAGCGATCGCGGAAGTTGCGGTAGTGCTGCTCGGCCAGCAGCGTGGTCGGCACCAGCACCGCGACCTGCTTGCCGGCCGCGGCCGCGGCGAACGCGGCGCGCACCGCGACCTCGGTCTTGCCGAAGCCGACGTCGCCGCAGACCACCCGGTCCATCGGCTGGCTCGATTGCAGGTCGCGCACCACCGCCTCGATCGCGGCGAGCTGGTCGGGGGTTTCCTCGAACGGGAAGCCGGCCGCGAACGGCTCGTACATCGCCCGGTCCAGCTCGATCGCGAGGCCCGCGCGGGCCTGCCGCTTGGCCTGGATCTCCAGCAGTTCGGCGGCGACGTCGCGGACCTTTTCCTGCGCCTTGCGCTTGGCCTTGGTCCACTGCTCGCCGCCGAGCGAATGCAGCGGCGCAGTCTCGACCGAGGCGCCGGAGTAGCGGTTGATCAGGTGCAACTGCGCGACCGGCACGTACAGGCGGTCGCCCTTGGCGTACTCGATCTCGACGTATTCGTTTTTCTCGCCGCCGGCCTCCAGCGTGATCAGCCCGCGGTAGCGGCCGACGCCGTGGTCCTCGTGGACGATAGGTGCGCCTTCGGACAACTCGCCGAGGTCGCGGATGATCGCCTCGGGTTCGCGGCCGACGCGCTTGCGCCGGCGCGGCTGGCTGGCACGCTCGGGGAACAGCTGGCGTTCGGTCAGCGTGGTGAGTTGCGGCTGGTCGAGCACGAAGCCGTTGTCGAGCGGCGCGACCGCGATCGCGAAGCGCGTGTCTGCCGCGGCGAACGCCGGCCAGTCCGGCAACACCTGCGGTTGCAGCGACGCGCCCTGCAGGATTTCCAGCAGCGCCTCGCGCCGCCCCGGCGAATCGGCCGCCACCAGCACCCGGCCCGGATAGTTGTCGAGGAAGGACTTCAACGCCTCGGCCGGGACGTGGTCGCGCGCGGTGATCGGCAGGTCCGGTGCCGGCTGGCTGGCCAGCACGTGGGCGCGTTCGCGCTGCGGATGGGCTTCGCCGCAGACCTCGACGCGCTCGCCCTGGTTGAGCCGCTCGCGCAGCGCGGCCGGCGACAGGTACAGCGCGTCGGGCGGCAGCAGCGGGCGTTCGAGGTCGTGGCGGCGCTGCTCGTAGCGGTCGCCCGTGTGGGTCCAGAACTGCTCGGCCGCCTCCAGCGCGCCCTCGCCGAGCAGCGGCAGGGCGTTGTCGCCGAGGTAGTCGAACAGGGTCGCGGTCTGCTCGAAGAACAGCGGCAGGTAGTACTCGATGCCCGACGGCGCGGTGCCGGTCTTGAGGTCCTGGTACAGCGCGCTGCGACGGGTGTCGAGGTCGAAACGTTCGCGCAGCGCGTCGAGTGCGCGCTTCAGCGACGCCTCGTCGAGCGGCAGCTCGCGGCCCGGCAGCAGGTGCACCGCGTCGATCTTGTCGAACGAGCGCTGGGTCTCCGGATCGAAGCCGCGGATGGTATCGATCTCGTCGTCGAGCAGCTCGACCCGGAACGGCTGGTCGGCGCCCATCGGGTAGACGTCGAGCAGCCCGCCGCGCACCGCGAAGTCGCCCGGATCGAGCACCTGCGGCACGTGGCGATAGCCGGCAGATTCCAGACGGCGCTTCTCGGCATCGAGATCCAAGCGCTGGCCGACCTGTACGTCGAAGCTGCCACCGACCACGTGGCGCAACGGCGCCAGGCGTTGCAGCAAAGTCTGCACCGGCACCACCACGATGCCGCGCTTGAGCGTCGGCAGCCGATGCAGCGTCGACAACCGCTGGCTGACGATTTCCGGGTGCGGGCTGAAGTGGTCGTAGGGCAGGGTTTCCCAGTCCGGGAAGGGCAGCACCGGCGTGGCGCCCGTGGACGCGGCGGCCTCGCAGAGCAGGGTCCGCAGGTCGGCTTCGAGCTGGTGCGCGGCGTGGTTGTCGCGCGCGATCACCAGCAGCGGGCCGTCGTGGGCAGCGGCCGCGCGGGCGACGTGGAAGGCTAGCGCCGAAGGCGAGGCCGGCGCACGCCACCAGGCGCGCTGCTGGCCCGCTTGGGGCAGCGGCGGGGTAGGGAAAGTGGGGGGTGTCATCAGCCGGCAATTTTAGCCGATGCGGCCGTGTTCCGCTGCGCGCCGCCTTGGTAGGAGCGGCTTCAGCCGCGATCGGGAGCCGGCCCGAGCGAACGGTTTCAAATCGCGGCTGAAGCCGCTCCTACGCCCCGAAGAGCGTCATAACGGCTTGTCGAGGTGCAGGACCACCCGGATCAGGCTGTCGTTCTGCGACTCGCGTTCGAAACCCAGCGACTTCGCCAGTGCCAGCATCGGCAGGTTGTGCTCGAACACGTCGCCGTAGATCCGCTCCAGCTTCTTGCTGCGCGCCCACTTGACCAGCCGGGTCATCAGATAGCGGCCCAGGCCCATGCCCTTGATGTAGCGGCTGACCAGGATGGCGAACTCGCCGGCACGCCCGTCCGGATCGACCACGATCCGCGCCACGGCGCCCACCAGTGCCTCGCCGGGCGGCAGCGGCTCGGCCGCCACCAACGCGAATTCGCTCTTGGGACTGACCCGGGTGAAGCGCTCGGCCATCTCCGGGCTCAACTCCTGCAGCGAGTGCAGGAACCGCTGCCGCACCTCGTCGGGCTGCAGCAGGCCGAAGCCGGCGCGCAAGGGCTCGGCATCTTCGGGCCGGATGGGACGGATCAATACTTCGCGCCCGTTGGGCAGCGTCTGGCGCTCGTGCCAGGGAGGGAGACGTTCGCGCGCGGTCATGGCCGGATAGTGGCATACCAAATGTAAACAGCGCCTTCATTCCGCGCTCACGCCGTCGCCGGTTTTGGGCTGCACGACGATGGGACATTCGCGGACCGGTGCTAGACTCGCGCCGCTTACAGACTCGGGAATTCCAGCATGGCCGGTGGTGGTGATTCGACCCGTGCGATCTTCTTCGCGCTTGGCGCGAACTTCGCGATCGCGGTCGCCAAGGGCGTGGCCGCATTCTTTACCGGGTCCAGCGCGATGCTGGCCGAGACCGTGCACTCGCTGGCTGATTGCGGGAACCAAGGCTTGCTGCTGCTCGGGATGAAACAGTCGAAGCGCCCGGCCACGCCGGAGTATCCGCTCGGTTACGGCAAGGCGATCTATTTCTGGTCGTTCCTGGTCGCGCTGATGCTGTTCACCGTCGGCGGCATGTTTTCGCTGTACGAGGGCATCCACAAATTGCAGGTGCACGAGGCGGTCGACATCAGCAAGCTGTGGTGGGCGGTCGGCGTGCTGGTATTCGGCATCGTGGTCGAGGGCATCTCGATGCGAGCGTGCCTGCAGGAGGTCAACAAGTCCCGCGGCCACCGTAGCCTGTGGCGCTGGTTCCGCGAGAGCCGCCAGGCGGAACTGGTGGTGATCTTCGGCGAGGACCTGGCGGCGTTGCTCGGCCTGGTGTTCGCGCTGGTCGCGGTCGCCCTGACCATGATTACCGGCAATCCACTGTGGGATGCGCTGGGCACGATCGCGATCGGCGCGCTGCTGATCATCGTGGCGGTGTTCGTCGCGATCGAGGTCAAGGCATTGTTGATCGGCCAGAGCGTCGATCCCGATCGCCAGCAGCAGATCCACCAGTTTCTCGACGGGCGTCCGGAAGTCGCCGAGACCATCAGCGTGCTGACCCTGCAGCTCGGCAACGACGTGATGGTGTCGGTGCAGGCATGCATGCGCGAGCGTGACAACGCGCGGGTGATGATCAACGAGATCAATGCCGTGGAGGTCGCGATGAAGCAGGCGTTCCCGGAAGTGCGCTGGAGTTTCTTCGAGCCGGAGGCGGGAACGGGCGGGCCTCCCTGACTTCGGTCCCGGCGGCGCTTCGGCAGTGCCGACGGGCAAACCGGCGGTTCGCGTGACGTTAACGGGCGCCTGTTCAGAATGGCCGGCTTTCCCGTTGACCCCACAGGATTGCCGTGCACCGACGCCAGCTCCTCAAGGCGGCCATCTGCTCCCCCGTCGTATGGGCCGGGGCAGCCATGCCGTGGGCGGCTGGTGCGCAACCAACGGGTGATGCCGGAGCGTTCAGCGCGGATATGGTCGGTCGGTTGGCACGCGGGTTGGCATCTGCGCCATTCGCGAGGGCACCCGACGATCTTCCGGCCTGGCTGTCAGGGGCCGATTACGACCGCTGGCGTGACATCCGCTTTCGCCCGGACGAGGCGTTGTGGCGCGGGCAGGACCGGGGCTTCGAACTGCAGTTCTTCCATCGCGGCTACCTCCACCGCGAGCGGGTCCGCATTGATGAAGTGGTCGACGGGAAGGTGGTCGAGGTCCGCTACCAGCCCGACCAGTTCGACTTCGGGAAAGACCCGCCCGGCGTCGCGGTGGACCCGTCGCTTGGTTTCGCAGGGTTCCGTGCGCATGCCGCGCTGAATACCCGGGAGTACCTCGACGAGGTCTGCGCGTTCCTTGGCGCCAGCTATTTCCGCGCGGTTGCACGCGGGCAGGTGTACGGGCTGTCGGCCCGGGGGCTGGCGCTGCGGACCGGCGACACCCGCGGCGAGGAGTTTCCGCGCTTCACCCGGTTCTGGATCGAGCGTCCGGCACCCGACGCCGGCCAACTGGTGGTCCACGCGCTGCTCGACGGGCCCTCGGCCAGCGGGGCATTCCGTTTCGTGATCACCCCGGGCGTGGAAACCGTTTTCGATGTCGACATGCGTCTGTACCCGCGGGTCGAGCTGGATGCGGTCGGGATCGCGCCGCTGACCAGCATGTACTACTTCGACTCGGCCGATCGCGCCGGGATCGACGACTTCCGCGACGCGGTCCACGACTCCGACGGGCTGGCCCTGCATGGCAAGGACGGTTCACTGTCCTGGCGCCCGCTGCAGAATCCACCGACCCTGCAGGAGAGCACCTTCGACGGCGCCCGCGGGTTCGGGTTGATGCAGCGCAAGCGCCGGTTCGAGGATTTCGGCGACAGCGAGGCGCGCTACCACGACCGGCCGAGCCTGTGGGTCGAGCCGGGCCGTGGCTGGGGCGACGGGCGGGTGCACCTGTTCGAGCTGCCGACCGCCGACGAATACCAGGACAACATCGTCGCGTTCTGGCGCCCGCGCAAACCGTTGAAGGCCGGCACCGAACACCGCTTCGCCTACCGCTTGCACTGGGGCCGGTCCCATCCGTGGCAGCCCGGCCTTGCGCGCGTCGCCCAGACCCGGGCCGGCGCCGGTGCCGATGGCCGCCGCCATTTCGTCATCGATTTCGACGGTGGCCCTTCCAACACCATCGACGCGCGAATCGAAGTGGCCAGCGATGCCGGCCAGATCGAAAACCCCGTGGTCGATGCGCGCGCCGGCGGCGGCTGGCGCGCGGCATTCCTGCTCGACCCGGATGATGCCGCGCTCGCCGAGCTGCGCCTGCGCATCGTCAACGCCCATGGCACCCCCCTTTCCGAAACCTGGTTGTATCGATGGATCCGATGAACACGACACCCACCCCGCGCGTGGATGCGCCCATGCTGCCTCCGGAAGCCCCGTTGGCGATGCCGTTGCAATCGCTGCGGGAAAGCGCCGACGCAGCGCGACGCCTGCCGGGTACGCCCGACACCATCGCCTGGCGGCGCCTGTGGGTATTCGGCGGCACCGCCGCGCTCACCGGGACCGCGACCGGGCAGTTGGGCTGGGCGTTGGCCGGCAACGGTCTTGCGCCGCTCGAGTACCTCGGCCTGGCGCTGTTCGCGGTGCTGTTCGTGTTCGTGGCGCAGAGCTTCATGAGCGCGCTGGCGGGGTTCGGCCGGATCGTGCACGGCTACCGTCGCCGCGAGCGGCTCGGGCTGGTGGACGGTGGTCCGTTGCCGCCGCTGCAGACCCGCACGGCGTTGCTGATGCCGACCTACAACGAGGATCCGGAGCGGCTGATGGCCGGCATGCAGGCGATCCATGAGTCGCTGATGCGTACCCGCCGCCTGGCCGATTTCGATTTCTTCATTCTCAGCGACACCACGAAACCGGAGATCCGCGAGCGTGAACTGGTGGCGTTCAACGCGCTGCGCCGGGAGGTCGGCGAGGACGCCCGGCTGTTCTACCGGCTGCGCCCCGACAACGTGGAACGCAAGGCCGGCAACATCGCCGAGTGGGTGCGCCGCTTCGGTGCCGCCTATCCGCAGATGCTGATCCTCGATGCCGACAGCCTGATGACGGGCAAGTCGATCGTCCGGCTTGCGATGGCGATGGAACGCAACCCGGGCGTGGGACTGATCCAGACCTTGCCGGTGGTGGTCAACGGCAGCACCGCGTTCGCGCGGATGCAGCAGTTCGCAGGCCGCGTGTACGGGCAGGTGCTGGCGGTGGGCAATGCGTGGTGGCACGGCACCGACGGCAACTACTGGGGCCACAACGCGATCATCCGCACGCGTGCGTTCGCGGAGCAGGCCGGCCTGCCGCCGCTGCCGGGACGCAAGCCGTTCGGCGGTGCGATCCTGAGCCATGATTTCGTCGAGGCGGCGCTGCTGCGCCGCGGCGGCTGGGCCGTGCACCTGGTGCCCGGCCTCGGTGGCAGCTACGAGGAGGGCCCGCCGTCGCTGACCGACATGCTGGTGCGCGATCGCCGCTGGTGCCAGGGCAACCTGCAGCATGCCGGCGTGCTGCCGGCCAAGGGCCTTCACTGGCTCAGCCGCTGGCACCTGATGACCGGCATCGGCCACTACATCACCGCGCCGATCTGGGCGATGCTGATCGTGATCGGCGTGCTGATGACGATGTCCAGCGGCGGGGTCCCGGTCGAGGCGGTGGATGCGTCCGGGAGCGGCCAGGCATGGCTGGCGCGCGAAGCGGCGGGACGGTTCCTGTGGGTGTTCGGTTTGACGATGACGTTGCTGCTCGGCCCGAAACTGTTGGGCTTCGTGTTGAACTTCGTCGATCCGTGGGCGCGGCGCGGCTGCGGTGGTGCTTGGCGCATGCTCGCAGGCCTGCTGCTGGAAACCCTGCTGACCACGCTGATGGCGCCGGTGACGATGTACGTGCAGTCGCGTGGCGTGCTGGAGGTGCTGGCCGGTCGTGATTCGGGCTGGGAAAGCCAGCGCCGCGACGATGGCACCCTGCCGTGGTCGGGCCTGGTCCAGCGCTATGGCGGCGTCACCGCGTGTGGCGTGGTGCTGGCGGTGGCGGCCTGGCTGGTCTCGCCGCCGCTCATGCTGTGGATGAGCCCGGTGCTGGCCGGCATGATCCTGTCGATCCCGCTGGTGGCAGTGACCTCGGCGCCTGCGCCGGGGCGCTGGTTGCGCGAGGTCGGCGTGTTCCGCACGCCGGAGGAAACCGCGCCGCCGCCGGTGCTTGCGCGCGCCCAGACGTTGCGCGGCAACCCGTGGATACGGCCGCGTCGGTTCGGGCAACTGCCGCTGCCGGAGGTCCCGCAATGGACACGCACGGCAGCAATGGTGTCGTCGGAATGGTTGCGGCAGAAAGGCGGTGCATTTGCCGCACGGCTGGAATCGCGGCGCTGAACCGGGCGACGCCGGCCAAGCGGTTACTCAGGCGGCAGGCTTGAGCCATTCCACCCGGGACGAGGCTCCGGCCTCGCCCAGCGCACCCTGCAGCAGCGGCAGCACCGAGGCCAGCGTCCGGTCGAGTTGCCAGGGCGGATTGAACAGCAACATGCCGCTGCCGTTCATGCGCAGTGGCGAATCGTCGGGGTGGATCATCAGTTCCGCCAGCAGCGACGATTTGGCCGGCACCGTGGCCGCGCGGCGCAGGAACGGTTGCAGCGAGCGCCGCCGCTTGATCGGATACCAGATCGCGTAGGTCGCCTGCGGCCAACGCGTCAGCGCCTCGCGCACGGCGCCGATGATGTGGTCGAACTCTTCCAGCTGCGCCTCGTACGGCGGATCGATCAGCACCAGTCCGCGGTTGAATTTGACCGTGCCGAGTTTCGGCGGCAGCAGCGCCTTCATCGCCGCATAGCCGTCGCGTGCGTGCACCGCGACGCGCGAGTCGCGCGCAAAGTTGCTTTTGAGCTGGGCGGCCTCCTCCGGCAACAGCTCGCAGACTGCGATGCGGTCGTCCTCGCGCAGGGCGTGCGCCAGCAGCCACGGCGAGCCGGGGTAGCTTGCGTGGCCGTGTTCGGCACGGCAGGCCCGGGTCGCGCCGAGATATCGCGCGATCGCCGGGTGCTTGGGCGCCTCCGCCAGCAGCCGGCCGATGCCGCCCTCGGCCTCGCCGGTGCGTTGCGCCGAGTTGCTGTCGAGCGCGTACAGCCCGCGCCCTGCATGGGTATCGAGCGCGAACACGGGCGTCGGCTTGGCCAGCAGCGCGTCGCAGACGGCCAGCAGCACGACGTGCTTGAGGACATCGGCGTGGTTGCCGGCGTGGAAGGCATGGCGGTAGTTCATCGCGACAGGGTATCCCGCCGATGGCGCCGGTGGCTGGCTTATCCTGTCGACGCCCCGCCATCGCGGCCGAATCCGGTTCCTGCCATGCCCCGAATCCTCCTGGTCGAAGATGAGCCGGCGATCGCCGACACTGTGCAGTACGCCCTGCGAGCGGAGGGCTTCGAGCCGGTGCATTGCCTGACCGGTGGGGAAGCGCTGCGGCGGGTGGCGACGGAAGACTTCGCACTGGCGGTGCTCGACGTCGGCTTGCCGGACATCGGCGGCTTTGCCCTGTGCCGGGAGCTGCGCCGCGGGCGCGAGCTGCCGGTGATCTTCCTGACCGCGCAGGGCGCCGAGGCCGATCGCATCCTCGGGCTGGAAATCGGTGCCGACGACTACGTGACCAAACCATTCTCGCCACGCGAGCTGGTCGCGCGGGTGCGGGTGGTGCTGCGCCGGGCCAGCGCCGCCGCGGCCGAGCGGCCGGCCACCACTGCCGGTTTCGTACACGACGCGGACGGCAAGCGCATCCGTTTCCGCGGCCAGCCACTGGACCTGACCCGCTACGAGTACGGCCTGCTTGCCGCGTTGCTGCAACGGCCCGGCGCGGTGCTGTCGCGGGCGCAGCTGATGGACCGGGTCTGGGGCGATGCGCTCGACAGCGGCGACCGCACGGTCGACACCCACATCAAGACCCTGCGCGCCAAACTGCGCGAGGTCGACGCCACTGCCGATCCGCTGCGCACGCATCGCGGCCTGGGGTATTCGCTCGATGCACGCTGAGGCGCGCGCAGGGGAGGGGGCCAAGTGAACATCGGCCTGCGGATCTTCCTCGGCTACTTCCTGATCGTCGCGCTGGCGGCGTTGCTGCTGGCGCAGGTGTTCGTCGAACAGGTCAAGCCCGGCGTGCGGCAGGCGATGGAGGACACCCTGGTCGACACCGCCAACGTGCTGGCCGAACTCGCGACCGACGACCTGGTCGCCGGCCGGATCGCGACCGGCCCGTTCGCCCGGCGCGTGCGCGAGGTGGCCGGTCGCGACTTCGGCGCCGAGATCTGGGGGTTCGACAAGCGCGCGGCCAGCTACCGGGTGTACGTGACCGACGCGCGCGGCACCGTGGTGTTCGACAGCAGCGAGGCGGAGTTGGGCGCCGACTACTCGCGCTGGAACGATGTGTATCTCACCCTGCGTGGCGAATATGGCGCGCGCTCCACCCGTGCCGATCCCGACGATCCAGATTCCACCGTTATGCATGTCGCCGCCCCGATCCACGACGCCAGCGGAGCGATCATCGGGGTGCTGACGGTGGCCAAGCCGAACCGCGCGCTGCAGCCCTTCATCGAGCGCAGCCAGGCCGTCGTGCTGCGTTGGGGCGCGGTGCTGATGGGCGTGGCGCTGCTGGTCGGGCTGGTGGCGGCGTGGTGGTTGTCGCGCCAGCTCGGCGGACTGCGCCGCTACGCGCATGCGGTGACCGCAGGCGAACGGGCCACCTTGCCTGCATCGGCCGGCGAGTTCGGTGAGCTTGGCGAGGCGCTGGAAACCATGCGCGTGCGACTGGAAGGCAAGCAGTACGTCGAGCAGTACGTGCACAGCCTGACCCATGAGATGAAGGGGCCATTGGCGGCCATCCGCGGCAGCGCGGAATTGCTGGAAGCACCGCTGCCGGACGCCGATCGCGTGCGCTTTGCCGACAGCATCCATGCCCAGAGCGAGCGGCTGGCACAGATGATCGACAAGCTGCTGGCACTCGCTGCAGTGGAGCATCGGCAACGGATCGAACAACCCCTTCCGGTCGACCCCGCGGAACTTGCAGCCGAGGTCGCGGAACTGTGTGCACCCGCAATCGCACGTTCGGACGTCGAACTGGAACTCCAGCTTGAGGACCTTGGCCGTATCGAAGGCGATGCGTTCCTGTTGCGGCAGGCGCTGGCGAACCTGGTAGGCAATGCGGTCGAGTTCGCACCGGCCGGAAGCGTGGTCGTGCTGCGACTGCGACGCGAGGAGGGCGATGCGGTGTTCGAGGTCACCGACCAAGGCCCCGGTATCCCCGACTACGCATTGCCACGGGTGTTCGAGCGTTTCTATTCGTTGTCGCGCCCCGATGGCGGCAGCCGCAGCAGCGGCCTGGGCCTGTGCTTCGTCGCCGAGGTGGCGGCCCTGCATGGCGGCCGTGCCGAACTCGCCAATCGCGAAGGTTGCGGTGCGGTCGCGCAGTTGATCGTCCCGCTGCGCTGAAGCCGGTCCGCCCGCCCGCGCACTTCACCCACGCTTCATCGTCGCGCCATCGTGCACGCACTGTCGCAGCCGATCCTGCCGGCCGTTGCCATGACAGGAGTGCGAGATGCGACTTTGGATGAGGATAGCGATGGTGCTGGGGCTGACCCTGGCGATCCTGGTGCCGCTGACAATGGTCCGCGGGGTGGTGCACGAGCGACAGGAGTATCGGCGCCAGGCAGTGGCCGACATCGCCCGCAGCTATGCGGGTGCGCAGACGTTCGCCGGACCGGTGCTGGTGGTGCCATACCAGGAGGAGATCGAGGTCGAGGAGGCCGACCGGTCCGGTATCGTCCGCACAGTGAACAAGACGGTGCAGCGGCGGTGGACGTTCTTCCCGAAGACCCTTGCGGTCGAGGGCCTGCTCAAGCCCGATATCCGTCGACTCGATCTGCATGAGGTCCGGGTGTACCAGTGGCACGGCACGGTCAAGGCCGGGTTCGAGGTCGCTATTCCCGCCGACGCCGGTACCGGAAGGCAGCGCCGGCTCGGGCAGCCCTACCTGAGCTACGCGATCTCCGACGTGCGTGGCGTGACCGTGCCGGTGTTGCGGGTGGACCGGCGGACGCGTGCGGTCGAAAAGGGCGGTGCGCCCGGTCACCATGGTCGCGAGGGCCTGCACGCGGTACTCGACGCGGTGCGGTCCGGGCAGGTGAGCACCGTGCAGACCGAACTCCAACTGGTGCTGGCGGGCACAGAGAGCCTCGCACTCGTGCCGCTGGGCGAGCAGAACAATTTCTCGTTGTCGTCGACCTGGCCCCACCCGCGCTTCGAGGGCCGCTCACCGCAGACCCGGATGATCGATGCCGACGGCTTCCGCGCCGGCTGGGACATCCCCGGCGTCGCCACCAACGCGCAGCAGGGTTACCTCGCGGCTCCCCGGTCCGATGACGGCGCGCGCGCGGCGAACACGCTGGCCGGCGTCGACACCGTCAGCGTGTCGCTGGTCGATCCGGTCGACGTGTACTCCAAGACCGACCGCGCGACCAAGTACGGCCTGCTGTTCGTGCTGCTGACCTTCATCGGGTTCTTCATCTTCGAGTTGACCAAGGCCTTGCCGATCCACCCGATCCAGTACGGCCTGGTCGGGCTGGCGCTGGCGATGTTCTTCCTGCTGCTGCTCAGCCTCAGCGAACACGTCGAGTTCGGCTGGGCGTACCTTGCCGCCGGTGTCGCCTGCATCGGGCTGATCACCTTCTACCTCAGCGCGGTGCTGCGCAGTGTCGTGCGCGCGCTCGGCTTCGCGGCGATGTTGTCGACGCTGTATGCGGCGCTGTACGGCCTGCTGGTGTCGGAGGACAACGCGCTGGTGCTCGGCGCCGGGCTGCTGTTCGTGGTGCTGGCGACGCTGATGACGGTGACCCGCAAGGTCGACTGGTACCAGTTGGGTGGGCGCGCGCCGTCGCCGGGCCGTCGTGGACCCGGCCTGCCGGGCGGGATGCCAGGGGACTGACCCGGATGGCGTGGCCGCTGGTCCGGGGGATTGTCGTTTACCGGACCATGCGGCACGGCCTCGTGCCACGGCGCACCGCCCAGATCATCCGCCGCCTGACGGGGACGTTGACCTTGCACACCTCCATGACTCCACTGACGGCGTTCGACCCGGCGAACGCCGGCCATCCCGCAAACCAGTTGCTGACCGTGCGTACGGTGGTCGGTGAGGCGATTGGCGCGCACGCCGCCGATATCGCCCGCCTGCGGTTGGCGGTGTTCCGCGAGTGGCCGTGCCTGCTTGAGGACGGTGCCGGTGGGGAAGACCGCCACCTGCAGGCCTGCACTGGCTCCTGGCGCAGCCTGGCGGTGCTGGTGTTCGACGCGGGCACGTTGGTGGGGGCATCGACCGGCCTGCCGCTGGCGGATGCGGCCGAGCCGATCCGGCAGCCCTTCGCCGCCGCGGGCGTGGATATCCAGCAGGTGTTCCATTGCGGTGGCTCGGCGTTGCTGCCGGCTTACCGGGGACGCGGGCTTGGCCATCGTTTTTTCGACGAGCGCGAGTCGCATGCGCGGATGCTGGGCGACTTCGACCAGATCGCATTCTGCGCGGTCGACCGCGCCGCCGACCACCCACGGCGTCCACCGTTCGGGCGTGGCAACGAGGCGTTCTGGCAGCGTCGCGGCTACCGGCCACGCACGGACCTGAAGGTCGCGATGGACTGGAACGAGGCCGGCGAGGGACGCGTCGCGCACACCCTGACCCCGTGGTTCCGGCCACTTGAACGCATGCGCTGACAGCCCCGGCGATGAGCGCTCAACCGCCCGGCAACATCCCGGGTGCCAGCCACAGCGACACCCCGGCCAATGCCGAGCCGATCATGCTGGCAGCCAGCACGTCGCTGGGGTAATGCAGCCCCAGCGCGACCCGCGAGGCGGCGACGCTGGCGGTGAAAGGCACCAGCAGCCATGCCAGCGACGGGTAGTGCGCGATCGCCACCAGGCTGAAGGCCACCGCGTGCAGGGTATGGCCCGAAGGAAAACTGAACTCGTCGATCGGCGCGACCCAGGCCTGGATGCGCCGGTCCGAGGCGAACGGCCGCGGCCGCCGCGTCCAGCGCTTGAGCAGCTTGTACAGAGTCAATGCGATGACACCGGTGGCCGCCAGGTGGGCGGATGCAACCAGGCCCTGGAAACCGTCGGCGACGACCATCATCGCCATCAATCCGTACCAGAACACCCCGTCACCCAACCGGCTGACCGCGGCGAAGTACTGGCGCGGGCGCGGTCCGCTGCAGGCCCGGTTGGCCCGCAGGCACCAGTTCGCCTCACCGGCCGCGAGGCGTTTGTGCCAAGGCGATTGGTTCATGGCGTCCACCGTGGACGAGTTGTTGCAACAGTGCATCGAAGTCGGCCGCGACCTGTTGTGGCCGGAGCTGGCTGACCGCGTCGACGCCCGCCCGCGACATCGCCGTGCGTGTGTCGTCGTCGGCGGCGAGTCGCACCGCGGCGGCGATGAATCCATCGTCATCGCCATCGGCGATCGCCGCGCCGTGCTCGCCATCGCGCAGATGTTCGCGAGTGGCGCCGTAGTCGAAGGCGACCGGCGGAACGCCGCTGGCCATCGCTTCCAGGGTCACGTTGCCGAAGGTCTCGCTGCGGCTCGGGAACAGGAACAGGTCGCCGCCCGCATAGTGCCGGGCCAGTGATTCGCCGCGCCGTACGCCGGTGAAGATGAAGTCCGGGTTGTCGGCCTCCAGCCTGGCCCGTGCGGGTCCGTCGCCGACCCATACGAAACGCGCGTCCGGCCGCACCTGCTGCACGCGACGGAACGCGCGCACGGCGAGGTCGAGGTTCTTCTCCGCGGCAAGCCGGCCTACGTGGAGCACCACCAGGTCGTGCGGCCCAACGCTCCATTCACCGCGCAGCGCGTTGTCGCGCCAACGCGGGTTGAAGCGCTCCGTATCGACCGCCCGCGGTAGCCGCTGTACCTGCCTGAAGCCCTGCAACTGCAGGAAGCCGGCGAGCTCCCGGGTCGGCACCAGCGTGGCATCGGCACGATTGTGGAATCGCCGCATCCAGCCCAGCGCAACCGGTGCCAGCCACGCGGCGCCGTAATCGCGCATGTACTGGTCGAAGCGGGTGTGGAAGCCGGTCGCGGCCGGGATGCCCAGGCGCCGTGCCGCCCGCAACGCCGACCAGCCCAACGGGCCTTCGGTGGCGATGTAGATCGCGTCCGGCGGGTCCGCCTTCCAGTGGCGCAGCAGCCTGCGGGTGGCCGGGACGCCGAACTGCAGGCCGGGGTAGCGT
Organism: Lysobacter sp. F6437; assembly: GCF_052547215.1. Lineage (NCBI taxonomy): Bacteria > Pseudomonadati > Pseudomonadota > Gammaproteobacteria > Lysobacterales > Lysobacteraceae > Lysobacter > Lysobacter sp. F6437. Next base: position 981,944 of record NZ_JBQWRB010000001.1, on the reverse strand, counting down.
GGCAGGCGGACGCCGTGCACCAGCAGTTCGCCGGGGACTGGCGCGACGGCTTCGTGTCGCCGCGGCCGGACCACGTCGACGTCGTGTCCACGTGCGCGCAGCCCCTGCTCCAGTGCCTGCACGGTCAGGGCGACGCCGTTGACCTCGGGCGGATAGGTTTCGCTCACGATCGCGTAATGCATGCGCGGCTCCCCGGTTTGGGAAAGCATGCGCGCGCGGCATGTCACGCGGATTGCAGGGCGATGACGGTCGGATGACGCGTTACGGGGTGGTCTCGATCCGCAGCTTGATTCCCAGTGCCGCGATATCGTGCGGCTCGCCCTCCAGGTCGGCCTTCAGCAGCGGCCTGGCTTCCAGCCAGCGCTGGTCGAGGCTCAATGTGAGGTTTTCGCCGTCCACGTGGGCATCAAGGCGCGGGATCGGATCGGCTTCGTGGGCACGGTGCACCAGTACCGCCAGCCTCAGCAATGCGGCGCTGCGGCGGACCGCGGGCAAGAGACGATCGGGCAGGGCATCGAACGCGGACCTGGGCACCTTGCGCCGGTGGGTGCGCACCAGTGCGGCGAGGAACTGTTGCTGCTGGCGCGAGAAGCCGGAAATATCGGTGTGTTCGACCACGTAGGCGCCGTGCACCTGGTACTGGCTGTGGGCGATGGTCAGGCCCAGCTCGTGCAGGCGCGCGGCGCGGCTGAGCATCAGCCGGTCGTCGATGCCCAGTTGCCAGCCGTCGGCGACCTGGTCGAACAGCCGGAGCATCGTCGCCTCGACGCGTCCGGACTGGACCTTGTCGATGCCGTAGCGAAGCATCAGCGCCGCGACCGACGCATCGCGCGGATCGTCGACGCCGCCGCGGCCGAGCATGTCGTAGAGCACGCCCTCGCGCATCGCCGCCTTGCTGATCATCAGGCGCTGCAGGTCGAGAGCATCGAACGCGGCCTCGAGGATCAGCAGCCCGCCGGCAATGATCGGGCGACGGTCGGCGGACAATCCGGGCAGGTCGATCGCGTCGATCCGGCCGGCCTGGAGCAGGCGGTCGCGCACCTGCGGCAGTGCCTCGGCGGTGACTGCGCCCTTGGTCAACTTCATCGCCGCGCAGATGTCGCCGATGGCCTTGTTGGTGCCGGAAGCGCCGATCGCGTCGGTCCACCCGAGCGCACGGTAGGCCGCGGCGAACTGCTGGAATTCAGCGGTGACCTCGACCAGTGCCTCGCGCCAGCGACGCCGGGTAAGCTTGCCGTCGCCGAAGAAGCGCATCGTGCTGGCCACGCAGCCCAGTTGCAGGCTCTCGCGTTCGATCGCCTCGAAGCCGCTGCCGATGATGCATTCGGTGGAACCGCCGCCGATATCGATCACCAGCCGCAACTCGTCCGGCTTGGACGGCTGCGCGTGTGCCACGCCAAGGTAGATCAGGCGCGCCTCCTCACGGCCGGCGACCACTTCGATGGCGTGGCCGAGTGCGCTCTCGGCCGGCATCAGGAACGATTGCGGCGAGGCCAGCCGGCGCACGGTGTTGGTCGCGATCGCGCGGACCTGCTGCGGCGGGATGTCGCGGATGCGCTGGCCGAACCGCGACAGGCATTCGAACGCACGCTGCCGCACCTCGGCCGACAGGTGGCCGCGACCGTCCAGGCCCTCGGCCAACCGCACCTGTTCGCGCAACCGGTCGACCACGCGCAACTGGCCCAGCAGGTACTGCGAGACCACCATGTGGAAGCTGTTTGATCCGAGGTCGACCGCGGCGAGCAGGTCGCCGTCCTGCAATGGCAGGGCGGCGCTCGGGAAGATGTCCGTCATCGCGGAATGATCCTTCATCCGCAAAGCTTGGCCAACAGGCAGGCCTGCCCGGAATGCGGCGCGGCGTCATCGTGCGGCTCGATCCGGGTGTAGCTGCCGTCGGGTTGCAGCGCCCAGGCATTGAGGTTGTCGGCGAGGTAGTTCGACAACACTTCCTCGTGCACGCGGACGGCGAGCCCGGGGTCGAGGATCGGGAAGCAGGTCTCGACCCGGCGCAGCAGGTTGCGTTCCAGCCAGTCGGCGCTCGCACCGAACAGTTCGGGCGCGCCGTCATTGCCGAACCAGTACACGCGGCTGTGCTCGAGGAAGCGCCCGACGATCGAACGCACCCGGATGTTGTCGCTCACCCCCGGCACGCCGGGTCGCAGGGTGCAGGCGCCGCGTACGATCAGGTCGATCTGCACGCCGGCCTGCGAGGCGCGGTAGAGCGCACTCACCACGCGAACCTCGTTGAGGGCATTCATCTTGGCGATGATGCGCGCAGGCCGACCGGCCTGCGCGTGGGCGGTTTCGCGCTCGATGCGCTGCAGCACCCCGGCATGCAGGGTGAATGGTGATTGCAGCAGGCACTTGAGCTTGAGCCGCGGCGCGAGCCCGGACAGTTGCTGGAAGATCAGGTGGACGTCGTTGCCGATGTCGGGGTTGGCGGTGACCAGGCCGATGTCGGTGTACTGCCGCGCGGTGCCGGCATGGTAGTTGCCGGTGCCCAGGTGCACGTAGCGTCGCAGGCGCGCGCCCTCGCGGCGCACCACCAGCAGCATCTTGGCGTGGGTCTTGTAGCCGACCACGCCGTACACCACCTGCACCCCGGCCTCCTGCAGGCGGTCGGCGAAACCGAGGTTCGCCTCCTCGTCGAAGCGCGCGCGCAGCTCGACCACCACGGTCACGTCCTTGCCCTTGCGCGCGGCCTGGACCAACTGCTCGACGATCTGCGAATCCTTGCCCGAGCGGTACAGCGTCTGCTTGATCGCCAGCACGCTGGGGTCTTCGGCCGCCTGTCGCAGCAGTTCCAGCACCGGCGTGAACGCGTCGAACGGATGGTGCAGCAGCACGTCGCCGCGCGACACGGTATCGAACATGCTGTCGCTGCCGGGCAACGGCCGCGGCTGGAACGGCGGGAACTTCAGGTCGGGCCGCTGGACCAGGTCGTACACCTGGATCACCCGGTTGAGGTTGACCGCCCCATCGATCCGGTAGACCGCGTTGGCGGGCAGGTCGAAGTTGTCCAGCAGCGTGCGCACGATCGGCTCGGGGCACTGCTCGGCGATCTCCAGCCGCACCGCGCGCAGGTAGCCGCGGCCGACCAGTTCGTCGCGCAGGGCCAGCGCGATGTTGCCGACTTCCTCCTCGTCGACCAGAAGCTCCGAGTTGCGGGTCACCCGGAACTGGTATGCACCTTCGACCTCCATGCCCGGGAACAGCTCGTCGACGAAGGTCGACAGCACGCTGGAGAGGAACACGAAGTCGTGCGGGCCGCCGCTCACCGATTCGGGGATCTGGATGATGCGCGGCAGCGAGCGCGGCGCGCGCACGATCGCCAGGTTGCCCTCGCGGCCGAACGCGTCGCGGCCGTGCAGCACCACCACGATGTTGAGCGACTTGTTGAGGATCTTCGGGAACGGATGTGCCGGGTCCAGGCCCAGCGGTGACAGCACCGGCATGACCTCGTCGCGGAAGTAGTCGCGCAGCCAGCGGGACTGCGCGGGGTTCCAGTGGTCGCGCGAGAGCACGCGCACGCCGGCCTTGTTCAGGGCGGGTCGCAGCATGTCGTTCCAGCAGTCGTACTGCGCGCCGACCAGTTCCGCCGCGCGGTCGTGGATGCGCCCCAGCACGGTGGCCGGCGCAAGCCCGTCGGGGCCGGCCACCAGCCCGAGGTCGTGCGCGTGGCGCAGGGTGCCGGCGCGGATCTCGAAGAACTCGTCGAGGTTGGTGCAACTGATGCACAGGAACTTCAACCGTTCCAGCAGCGGCACCTGCGGATCCTGGGCCTGGGCGAGGACACGGAAGTTGAAGTCCAGTTGCGACAGTTCGCGATTGAAGTACAGCGTCGGGTCGCGCCACGGATCGTCGTCGTTGCCGTGCGCCGGCTCGGACGGGGCTGGCGTCTCCGTCGCCTGGCTGACGTTGTCCCGGGTTCCGGCCGGGTTTGCGGTCGTGTCATCGGGACGGGTCATGCATGCGCCTCCGCGCGTCCGGTATCGGCGTCACCTGCATCGCGCGGACGGATGCGCTCACTGCCGAAGTGGCAGGCGAAGGTGCTGCCACGGCCGACTTCGCTGGTGATCTCCAGCCGGGCCTGGTGCAGGTTGAGGATGTGCTTGACGATCGCCAGGCCCAGCCCGGTGCCGCCACTTTCGCGCGAGCGGCTGGTCGATACCCGGTAGAAGCGCTCGGTGATCCGCGGCAGGTGCGCGGCCGGGATGCCGTAGCCGCTGTCGCTCACTTCCAGCGCCACGCCCCGGCCCGCACGCAGGAACCGGATGCCGATCTCGCCGCCGGCAGGGGTATAGCGGACGGCATTGCTGACGAGGTTGGAGAACGCGCTGTGCAATTCCTTGTTGGAACCGAACAGGTCGACCGTCGCGCTGTCCTCGACGTTGATCCGGTGCCTGCCCTGGCTCAGCGCGATGGCCTCGCGCCGCAGCGTGTTGAGCACCGGCGCCATCGCGACGGTCTCCTCGGCCGACAGGGTGCCCTGCGATTCCAGTCGCGACAGCGTCAACAGGTCTTCCACCAGTTGGGTCATGCGCTGCGACTGGCGCTGCATTTCGTTGAACATAGGCTGCCATTCCGGCAGGTCTTCCTGCTCGATCATGTCCAGGTAGCCATGGATCACGGTCAGTGGCGTGCGCAGTTCGTGCGAGACATTGGCGACGAAGTCGCGACGCATCTGCTCCAGTTGCAGCAGCCGGGTGACGTCGCGTGCGACCAGCAGCCACAGGTTTTCCGAGTAGGGGATCAGGCGCAGGCTCAGCGTGGTCGAGCTGTTGAGCGGCGACGGTGTTTCCAGCGCTTCGGCATTGCGGCCACCGGCCAGCCAGTGCGCAAGTGGCAGTGGCTGCAGGCGCTGCACCAGCGGTGCATCGATGTCGTCGGGATAGTGCAGGCCCAGCAGCGGCGTGCTGGTCTCGTTGAACCACTGGATGCGCTGGCTGTTGCGGTCCACCACCACGATCGCGTCCGGCAACGCGGCGGCCGCGGCGCGATAGGCGCGCAGCATCTCGACCAGGCGGCGCTTGCGTCCCCGCATCTCGACCTGGCCGCGATGCAGCAGGCGGTCGAGTTCATTCCAGACCCCGATGCCGTCCGGCGGTGCGTAGCGTTGGCGGGCGGTCAGGCGGCCGAGCACGCGGTGCAGCCGCCAGTAGTGCCAACCCACCACGCCCAGCGCGACGATCGCCAGCACCTGCCATGGATAGCCGATCACGATACCGAGCACGGCCGCGCCCACCAGGACCACGAAGAGCAGGCCGAGGGTCCGGAACCAGGCGGTGCGGGCGTGCGGAGGCATGGATCGAGTATCCGTCAAATGACGTGACCGCCGCGGTCAGTCGGTCATCGCGGCGGAGAACCGGTAGCCCGAGCCGCGCACGGTCTGAATCATGCCGTCCAGTTCATACGGCTCCAGCGTCTTGCGCAGCCGACGGATGTGCACGTCGACCGTGCGTTCCTCGACGTAGACGCTGCCGCCCCATACGTGGTCGAGCAGTTGGGTCCGGGAGTAGACGCGCTCGGGATGGGTCATGAAGAAGTGCAGCAGCCGGTATTCGGTGGGTCCGATCTGGACCGGCTGGTCCGGGCCGCGGGCCTCGCCACTGACTGCCTCGCCACGGGCGAACACCCGGTGCGCCAAACCGTCGATCCGCAGCGCGCCGACGTCGATGCTGCCGTCCTCGTCGTCCTCGCGCGAGCGTCGCAGCACCGCGCGGATCCGGGCCAGCAGTTCGCGTGCCGAGAAGGGTTTCACCACGTAGTCGTCGACCCCGGCCTCGAGGCCGCCGACACGGTCGTTCTCCTCCCCGCGCGCGGTCAGCATGATGATCGGGATCTCGCGGGTCAGCGACTCCTTGCGCCAGCGCCGGGCCAGCTCCAGGCCACTGGTGCCGGGCAGCATCCAGTCGAGCAGGATCAGGTCGGGCACGCGGTCGGCGATCGCGGCCTGGGCCTCGCGGGCGTCGCCGGCGTGGACCGGGTCGTATTCGCCCTTGCGCAGGGCGAAGGCCACCATGTCGCGGATGGCGGGTTCGTCTTCGACGATCAGGATGCGTTTCTGCACGGGTCACCGAGGGGCAGGGGCGGAGGCCTTCCCGGGAGGCGGTGTTCCGGCCATGCCCCGAGGCCGCCCCAGTACACTACCGTTTTGTGACACGACCATGACAGCGTCGCGGGACTGTCACGATGCTCAGCGCCGGTCGAGCACCTCGTCATAGATGCCCTGGCGGTGCAGTTCGAGTACCACCGGCGTGATCTGCGCGATCCGGGCCTCGATCCGGGCGCGTGCGTAATAGTCGACCTCGGGCCGCTTCTTCAACGTATTCAGCTGGATCAGTGCCTGTTCCGCGCGACCGCCCAGGAAGGCCGCCTCCGCATAGGCCTCGCCGGCGCGGACCGGTTCCCCGGCGACCTCGCTGGCGCGCGCATAGATCCGCTGGAACGCGGGGTCGTCCGAGGACCGCGCCAGCAATGGCCGCAATACCGCCTGGGCATGCTTGCCTGCTTCGGTGGTGTTGCGTTCGGACAGCACCTGGGCATAGGTCAGGGCGACGGCACGGTTGTTGGGCGCGCGGGCGAGCAGGCTGGCGAACCGTTCGTCCGCGGCGTCGCGCTGGCTGCCGCGGGCCTGCGCCTCGGCCAGCCCCAGCTCGATCCAGAGGTCGCCGGGACGATCCTCGAGCAGTGCCGCCAGGTCGTCGATCGCCGCCGCGATTTCATTCGCGCGCAGGCGGGCAACCGCCCGCCCGTAACGTTGCGCCTCGTCCAGCTTGCCGCTGCGGGCCAGCTGTTCGTATTCGCGCAGGGCCGCGCGCGGGCTGTCCGCGCTCAGCACCCGCAGTCGCTCGCGGGCCAGCTCGAACTCGCCGGTACCGCCGCGTGCCAGCACGTCGCTGGAAATCGTCAGGCCGCCGGGAAGCAGCGGATTGTCGGTGGCGATGGGGGCGGCCGTGAAGCCGCCGCCGGAGCGTTGCAACTGCTCCGAACGCGACTTCGCCTCGCTGATGCGGGTGGTGGTGACCGGGTGGGTCCGCAGGTAGTCGGGCGTGTCGTAGGCCCCGGCCCCGTTGGCCCGCGAACGCGTCTGCATGGTGACGAAGAACTCGGCCATCGCGTCGGTGTCGTAGTGGCTGCGCGACAACGTCTGGATGCCGAGCCGGTCAGCCTCGTGCTCGTTGGACCGGGTGTAGTTGATCTGGCGCTGCTGCATCAGGCCGAGGCCGGACACGATCGCCGCCTGCGCCGCGTCGTCGCTGGAGTTGCCGCCGGCCGACTGGGCCAGCACCACCGCGCCGAGCATCGCCAGCAGGATCGGCAACTGGTCGCGCTGGGCGCGTTCGACACCGCGCAGCACGTGTTCCTGGCTGACGTGGGCGATTTCGTGCGACATCACCGCGGCGACTTCGTCCTCCCGCTCCGCCGCCAGCACCAGGCCGGCGTTGACCGCGACGTAACCGCCCAGCGTGGCGAACGCATTGATCTCGCGCTGGCGCAGCATGAAGAAGGTGAACGGTTGGCGTGGCGAATCGCTGTTGGCAGCCAGGCGCGAGCCGAGGCTGTCGAGCCAGCTGTCCACCAGCGGGTCCTCCAGCACGTAGTCATAGTGGCGCAACTGCGCCAGCATCATGGCGCCGTATTGTTCCTGCTGGTGCGGCGTCAGCAACTGGCCCGCCGACGAGCCGATATCTGGCAACGAGTCCTGGGCCGGTGCGCAGACGCTGGCCAGGGCGAGGGTGGCGGTGGCGGTGAGCAGGACGATGCGGCGCAAGCTTGACTCCCTGGAGGCGCTGGACAGTTGCGGCGGCCGTGGCGGCGGGCTGGAAATGCCGGGATCGAGGACCCATATCCGATGACACGTCCAAACGCGACCATTCGACCACATCCGGTCGTCCGAGTTCATTAACACAACCCCACGCAGGAGAATCGTCTTGAGCGACACAACGCCCGCCACCCCCGGGATCGTCATCTACACGTCCGCGGTCTGCCCGTACTGCGTTGCCGCCAAGAACTTCCTCAAGAGCAAGGGCCAGGCGTGGACCGAGGTCCGGATCGACCAGGACCCGGCCGAGCGCGAGAAGATGATGGCGTTGACCCGGCGTACCAGCGTGCCGCAGATATTCATCGGCGATACCCATGTGGGCGGCTATGACGACATGATCGCGCTGCACCGCGAGGGCAAGCTGGAACCGCTGTTGGAAGGTGCGGCATAATTCCGCGGTTCACACACGGCGCCGTACGGGCTTTTGCCGGCCAAGTGCCGCGCCCCCCAGCAGGAAGAATCCCCCAATGACGCAGACCATAACGGTCATCCGTGGCGACGGTATCGGCCCGGAAATCATGGACGCCACCTTGCACGTGCTCGACGCGATGGACGTCGGCCTGCAGTACGAATTCGCCGACGCCGGCCTGGTCGCGCTGGAGAAGACCGGCGAGCTGCTGCCGGCGGCGACCATGGACTCGATCCGCAAGAACCGGGTGGCGCTGAAGAGCCCGCTGACCACCCCGGTCGGTGGCGGCTTCTCCTCGATCAACGTCGAGCTGCGCAAGCGCTTCGACCTGTACGCAAACGTGCGCCCGGCCAAGTCGTTCCCGAACACCAAGTCGCGCTTCCCGACGGGGGTGGACCTGATCACCGTGCGCGAGAACACCGAAGGCGCCTACAGCGCCGAAGGCCAGGCGGTGTCGGAGGACGGCGAGACCGCCACCTCGATCACCAGGACCACCCGCCGCGGCTCCGAGCGGATCGTCCGCTACGCCTTCGAGCTGGCCCGCAGGACCGGCCGCAAGAAGGTCACCGTGGTGCACAAGGCCAACATCCTGAAGTCGACCTCCGGCCTGTTCCTGAAAACCGCGCGCGCCGTCGCCGCCGAGTACCCGGACATCGAGTGCGACGAGATGATCGTCGACAACACCTGCATGCAACTGGTGATGCGGCCGGAGCAGTTCGACGTGATCGTCACCACCAACCTGTTCGGCGACATCATCTCCGACCTGTGCGCCGGCCTGATCGGCGGCCTGGGGCTGACCCCGGGGGCCAACATCGGCACCGATGCGGCGATGTTCGAAGCCGTGCACGGCACCGCGCCGGACATCGCCGGGCAGGGCAAGGCCAACCCGTGCGCGCTGCTGTCGGCGGCCGCGCAGATGCTCGACCACCTCGGCATGGCCGACAAGGCAACCCGCCTGCGCGACGCGATCGTCGCCACGCTGGAGGCCAAGGACAACCTGACCCCCGACCTGGGCGGGCAGGGCGACACCATGGGTTTTGCCAAGGCGATCGCCAGCCGGGTCTGAGGCGATATCCACGTGATACCGGACGGGGCGCCATGAGCGCCCCCTTTTTTTGGGGGACTGCCGGTGCACGGCCCGGCGATATCGGGCTCTTGTAGGAGCGGTTTTAGCCGCGATCGGATAATCGTTCGCCCGTACCAACTCCGGATCGCGGCTAAAGCCGCTCCTACAGTGTTCCACCAGCATGCTCGACAGGGGTGGCGGGTCGCGGCACAATCGCGCTCTTGTTTCTTTCCATCCGAATAAAGCGATGAATGATTCGCGCCCACCGGTTCCCGCCCCGCGGCCCAGCCCCATCGCGCTGACCCCGTTGCTGCTGTTCCTGCTGCTGTTCTTCGGTGCGGGGCTGTATTTCACCGCGCAGGGCGAGGCGATGGGGTTCTACCAGTTGCGTGCGCCCGTCGCGATCCTGCCGGCGCTGGCGCTCGGCGCGTGGCTGGCGTGGCGCCGCGGGATCAAGCCGGTCGATACCCTGCTCGAGGGCATGGGCCACAGCAACGTCATGCTGATGGTGCTGGTGTTCCTGCTGGCCGGCGCCTTCGCGAGCGTGACCAAGGCGATCGGCGCGGTCGACGCGGTGGTTGCGCTCGGCCTCGGTGCGTTGCCGCCGGCGCTGATCCTGCCGGGGCTGTTCGTCGTCGCTGCGTTTGTGTCGCTGTCGATCGGCACCTCGATGGGCACGATCGCCGCGGTGGTGCCGATCTCGATCGGCCTGGCCGACGCGGCCGGGATCGATCAGGCGCTGGTGCTGGGCGCGGTGGTCGGCGGGGCGATGTTCGGCGACAACCTGTCGATCATCTCCGACACCACCGTCGCCGCGACCCGCAGCCAAGGGTGCCGGATGAACGAGAAGTTCCGCGAGAACTTCAGGATCGCGCTGCCGGCGGCGCTGGCGACCGTCGCCCTGTTGGCGGTGCTCGGCGACGCCGCGCCGGTCAGCGCGCCCGAAGCGGCGTCGGCCTGGCTGGTGTTGCCGTACCTGGTGGTGCTGGTGCTGGCACTGCTCGGCCTGGACGTGGTGCTGGTGCTCGGCCTCGGCCTGCTGGTGGCCGGCGTCTTCGGTTATGTGCTGGCCGATGGTTACGACGTGATCAGCTTCGCCAGCGATATCTACGCCGGTTTCGAGAGCATGGTCGAGATCACCCTGCTGTCGATCCTGATCGGCGGACTGGCCGCGTTGATCAAGGCCAATGGCGGCCTCGAATGGCTGGCCGCGACGATCGCGAAGTTCGCCCGTGGCCATACCGGTCGCCGTGCCGGCGAGATCAGCATCGCCGCGCTCGCTGCCGGCGGTGACGCGCTGACCGCCAACAACACCGTCGCGATCCTGGTCGGCGGCGATCTCGCCCGCGACATCGCCCGGCGCCATGGCGTGACCCCGCGTCGCGCCGCCAGTGTGCTCGACATCTTCTCCTGCGTGGTCCAGGGCGTGCTGCCCTACGGCGCGCAGATCCTGCTGGCCGGCTCGCTGGCCGGCCTGTCGCCGCTGCTGATCGCCGGCAAGGTCTGGTACTGCTGGCTGCTGGCGCTGGTCGCGATCGGCTTCATGCTGTGGCCGACGCGCGCATCACGGCTGGCCGGCGGTGCACCGGGCGGAGCCGCGCCAAAAGGTGCCGGCGGCGCATGAAAAAGGGCGCCGAAGCGCCCCTTTCCACATCGACCGGCTGGTGCCGATGAAGCTGGCGACTCAGCGCGACTGCAGCTTCGACAGCAGCCGCAGGAACTCGATGTACAGCCACACCAGGGTGACGATCAGGCCGAACGCGCCGTACCACTCCATGTACTTCGGCGCGCCCTTCTCGACGCCGGTCTCGATGAAATCGAAGTCCAGCACCAGGTTCAGCGCCGCGACCACCACCACCACCAGGCTGAAGCCGATACCGACCAGCCCCGACTCGTGGATCATCGGGATGTTGATGCCGAAGAAGCCCAGTACCATGCTCGCCAGGTAGACCAGGAAGATGCCGCCGGTCGCCGCCGCCACGCCCATCTTGAAGTTCTCGGTGGCCTTGATCAGGCCCGAGCGGTAGCAGAACAGCATCGCGAACAGGGTGCCGAAGGTCAGCAGCACCGCCTGCATGACGATGCCTTCATACATGTGGTTGTACATCGCCGAGATCGCGCCGAGGAACAGGCCCTCGACCACCGCGTACAGCGGCGCGCTGACCGGCGACCATTCCTTCTTGAAGATCGTCACCAGTGCCAGCACCAGCCCGCCGATCAGCCCGCCCCACATGTAGGGTGCGGCGCCGACGATCCCGGCCGGGGTCGACACCTGGCTCCAGGCGAACGCCGCGCTGAACACGCACAGCAGCAACAGCATGCCGGTCTTGTTGACCGTGCCGTTGAGGGTCATGACGTTGCCGTCGTCGCGCACGATGGCGCCACTGCCGAGGTCGAGGAAGGTCGACTCCTTGAGAGCCGGGTTGCCGCTGCGAATCATGGGAATTGCCCCGTGGATGCTTTGATGAGTGTCTGGTGGCGAGCATACACGGGCCCGGCCGTGGCCCGCCGACAGCGCCTGAACTCGTTGACACCGGCGTGGCGCGCGCCCAAAATGACCGGCCTTTCGCGGCACTGGCGTGCAACGAGGGCCCGGATCGGGGCATAGCGCAGTCTGGTAGCGCATCTGGTTTGGGACCAGAGGGTCGGGGGTTCGAATCCCTCTGCCCCGACCATCTAGCGGCGCCGGTAAGATGCTTGCAGGCGCCCGTAGCTCAACCGGATAGAGCACCGGCCTTCTAAGCCGGTGGTTGCAGGTTCGAGTCCTGCCGGGCGCGCCAGTCGATGCGACAATGCTTCATGTTGTAGTGGTTGTTTTCCGTGGTGGATGTAGCTCAGTTGGTTAGAGCACCGGATTGTGATTCCGGGGGTCGCGGGTTCGAATCCCGTCTTCCACCCCACTTGCAGTTCAGCGCAAGTGTTGATTCCAGGCAGGGACTTCCTGCTACAATTCACCGCTTAGCGGGCCGTTAGCTCAGTTGGTAGAGCAGTTGACTCTTAATCAATAGGTCCAAGGTTCGAATCCTTGACGGCCCACCAAATCGGAAAAGCACCTGGTTCGCGCCAGGTGCTTTTTTCTTTGTCCGGAACCCTCCGGGCGTGACGGCGGCGACGGCGGAGGCCTAGAATCGCCTCGCGCCGGCCGCGTCCGGCCCGGCATCGCGAAAGTGGCGGAATTGGTAGACGCCCTGGCTTTAGGTGCCAGTGCCGCAAGGCGTGCGGGTTCGAGTCCCGCCTTTCGCACCAACCCGGGCAGGCAATCGGCAGCCGGGCAGTCCAAACGAGCGTTCGCGAGCCGCGCGCTGTCCGCTGGGTGGTTTTGCTCGTGTCGGCCCCTTTCGCACGGCCACCTCGCACAACTGGCGGCCGCGCCCGGAATCAGCGAAACTATTGCGTTCCGCCGCGGGCGCGGGGTGGCCGCGTGGCCCGCCGGGTCCCATCGAAAGTTCGTTCATCAAATCAAATCATCGTGCCGCGGTTGTCCGCCGCGGTTGCAGGAGTGGATATGCCAGCCTTGGAACAGCCCGCGTCGGTCGAGTCGATCGGCAACCTCGAACGCCGCATGACCTTCAGCCTTCCGGCCGAGCGCCTGGAGAGCCAGGTCGGTGGCCGCCTGCGCGAGATCGCGAAGGGCGCCAAGATCAAGGGCTTCCGCCCCGGCAAGGTGCCGACCAAGGTGATCGAGCAGCGTTTCGGCCAGCAGGTCCGCGCCGAAGTGCTTGACGGCCTGCTGCGCGAAAGCTTCGGCACCGCCGTGCGCGAGAACGAGCTGCAGATCGCCGGCAACCCGAAGATCGAGCCGGTCACCGAAGGCGAGAACCTCGCCTATGTCGCCACCTTCGAGGTGGTGCCGGACTTCGGCGAGATCGATGTTTCCGCGCTGAAGGTGATCCGTCACACCGCCGAGGTGAAGGACGAGGACATCGACGCGATGGTCGAGAACCTGCGCCTGCAGCGCCGGACCTGGAACCCGGTCGAGCGCGGCGCGCAGACCGGCGATGCGGTCGAGCTGGAAACCTTCTCGACCGTCGATGGCGAGCGCCTGCCGGCGGAGGGTGCCGAACGCGGCGCCACCGTGATCGGTTCGGCCGCGATGTTCCCGGCGATCGAGGCGGCGCTGGTCGGCCTCAAGGCGGGCGAGGACAAGGACGCCGAGGTCGAATTCCCGGCCGAATGGCGCGTGCCGCAGTTCGCCGGCAAGAAGGTCACGGTCAACGTCAAGGCGACCAAGGTATCCGAGCCGGTCATGCCGGAAGTCGACGCCGGTTTCATCAAGAGTTTCGGCATCAAGAGCGGCGACGCCGAGCAGTTCCGCGCCGACATCCGCAGCAACCTGCAGCGCGAGCTCAAGGGCGCGCTGATGGCGCGCCTGCGCCGCGAGGTCGGCGAGCAGTTGATCGCGACCTATGCCGGCGTCGAGATGCCGGCCAAGCTGGTCGAGAACGAGGCCCGCGACATGGCCAACAATGCCGCCGAGCAGGCCCGCCGCCAGGGTCGCAAGGTCGATGTGCCGGCCAACGCCCACGAGCAGTTCCTCGACGTGGCCCGCAAGCGCGTGCTGGTCGGCCTGCTGGTCGGCGAGGTCGCGCGCCGCAACGAACTCAAGCTCGATCCCAAGCGCGTCAACGAGACCCTGCAGCTGATCGCCTCGACCTACGAGGAGCCGCAGCAGGTGATCGACCTGTACCGCCAGGACCAGCAGCTGATGTCGGGCCTGCAGGGGCGGGTGATGGAGGAGCAGGTAATCGACTGGATCGCCGAGCGTGCCCAGCACACCGAACAGGCGATGTCGTTCAGCGACGCGATCCGGCAGTAAGCTGCAACCGGCCCGCTTGCTGGCGGGCCGGGCGCCTCTTGCGTTGGCGCGGACCGGCCGCATATCGACTGCTCCGGGCCAAAGCCCCACCACGTCATTCAACAGGTGCCGTCCAGATGGATAACCGAACCCAAGCGCTGAACCTCGTGCCGATGGTGGTCGAACAGACCAGCCGCGGCGAGCGCGCGTACGACATCTACTCGCGCCTGCTGAAGGAGCGGGTGATCTTCCTGGTCGGCGGCATCGACGACCACGTCGCCAACGTCATCGTTGCGCAGATGCTGTTCCTCGAGGCCGAGAACCCCGAGAAGGACATCAGCCTGTACATCAACTCGCCCGGTGGCGTGGTCACCGCCGGCATGGCGATCTACGACACCATGCAGTACATCAAGCCCGACGTGAGCACGATCTGCGTCGGCCAGGCCGCCTCGATGGGCGCGCTGCTGCTGGCCGCCGGTGCCAAGGGCAAGCGCTACGCGTTGCCGAACTCGCGGGTGATGATCCACCAGCCGCTGGGCGGCTTCCAGGGCCAGGCCAGCGACATCGAGATCCACGCCCGCGAGATCCTGGCGTTGAAGCAGAAGCTCAACGAGGTACTGGCCAAGCACACCGGCCAGGCGCTGGAGACGATCGCCCGCGACACCGAGCGCGACAACTTCAAGAGCGCCGAGGCCGCCCGCGACTACGGTCTGGTCGACCAGGTGCTGGAGCGCCGTCCGGACGAGTCGATCCAGGCCGGGTGACGATTACCGGGCGGCAGGATCGCACGGCGGCAACCGGCGCCCGGCTGGACTCCAAGTTATTGATCCAGAATGATTTGCAGCCTCCGGCACGGCCCAATGGCCGCCCGGAACGCTGTGCTATTCTCGGATCGCGACACGGACCCGCCTCCGCAAGGCGGGTCCGGCAAATGAACCTTCAGGCATACGCATGACCGACGACCGACAGGGCCGCAGCACCGGCGACAGCACCAAGATCTTGTACTGCTCGTTCTGCGGCAAGAGCCAGCACGAGGTCCGCAAGCTGATTGCCGGCCCCAGCGTGTTCATCTGCGATGAGTGCGTCGAGCTGTGCAACGACATCATCCGCGAGGAACTCGAGGAGAAGGCGCAGTCGGCCCGCAGCCACCTGCCCAAGCCCAGGGAGATCCTGGAAGTCCTCGACCAGTATGTGATCGGCCAAGCGCGTGCCAAGCGCACGCTCGCGGTCGCCGTGTACAACCACTACAAGCGGATCGAGAGCCGGCAGAAGAACGACGACGTCGAGCTGGCCAAGTCCAACATCCTGCTGGTCGGCCCGACCGGCTCGGGCAAGACGCTGCTGGCCGAGACGCTGGCGCGCATGCTCAACGTGCCGTTCACCATGGCCGATGCCACGACGCTGACCGAGGCCGGTTATGTTGGCGAGGATGTCGAGAACATCATCCAGAAGCTGCTGCAGAAGTGCGACTACGACGTCGACAAGGCGCAGCAGGGCATCGTCTACATCGACGAGATCGACAAGATCTCGCGCAAGTCGGACAACCCGTCGATCACCCGCGACGTGTCGGGCGAGGGCGTGCAGCAGGCGTTGCTTAAACTGATCGAGGGCACCGTCGCCAGCGTGCCGCCGCAGGGCGGGCGCAAGCATCCGCAGCAGGAATTCCTGCAGGTCGACACCCGCAACATCCTGTTCGTGGTCGGAGGTGCGTTCGCCGGCCTGGACAAGATCATCCAGCAGCGCAGCACCGAGGCCGGCGGCATCGGCTTTGGCGCCAAGGTCAAGAGTTCCGAGCGCAAGACCGAGATCGGCAAGGTGCTGGCCGAGGTCGAGCCGGAAGACCTGATCAAGTTCGGCCTGATCCCCGAGTTCGTCGGCCGCCTGCCGGTGGTCGCGACCCTGGAGGAACTGGACGAGGAAGCCCTGGTCACCATCCTGACCGAGCCGAAGAACGCGATCACCAAGCAGTTCAAGAAGCTGTTCGACATGGAAGGCGTGGAACTGGAGTTCCGCCCCGACGCGCTGGTCGCGATCGCGCGCAAGGCGCTCAAGCGCAAGACCGGTGCGCGCGGCCTGCGCACCATCGTCGAGTCGGTGCTGCTCGACACCATGTACGAGCTGCCGTCGCTTGAGAACGTCAGCAAGGTCGTCGTCGACGAGTCGGTGATCGACCACAAGACCGAGCCGTACCTGATCTACCAGACCCCTCCGGCCGCCGCGCCGCAGAAGGCCGCTTCGGGCGACTGAACCGCCCGATCCGCAGGTTCGACCCCGACAGCCGCTTGCACCCGCAAGCGGCTGTTTTATTTGGGGAATACGCGACCCCAAGCCAGCTGAACGCACGCGTTGCTTGCATCCTCGCGCGCCGGCCCCCATAACCGTGGCCAAGGCCCCGGCAAAGCCGGCGCTTGCCCATTTCCGGCCCGGCGCCACGCGTGCCCGGCCACCTGATGTCCCGGAGCCATCCATGACCGAATCCCTCGATCGCGACCCCGTCGAGCGCGAAGTGCTCGACCTTCCCGTGCTCCCACTGCGCGATGTCGTGGTGTTCCCGCACATGGTTATCCCGCTGTTCGTCGGCCGCGACAAGTCGATCCGCGCGCTCGACCAGGCGATGGAGGCCGACAAGCGGATCCTGCTGGTCGCGCAGAAGACGGCCGAGACCGATGACCCGGCCGGCGACGACCTATACGAGATCGGCACGCTCGCGCACGTGCTGCAACTCCTGAAGCTGCCCGATGGCACCATCAAGGTGCTGGTCGAGGGCGTGTCGCGGGTCCGGGTCGGTGCGATCGTCGAACGCGATGGTGCCCTGGCCGGCCATGCCGATCCGATCGAGCCGGTGGTCGACCGCGAGGAACGCGAACTGGAGGCGATCACCCGTTCGCTGATGGGCCTGTTCGAGCAATACGTCAAGACCAACCGCAAGCTGCCGCCGGAATTGATGCAGACTCTCTCGGGCATCGAGGAGCCGGGCCGCCTCGCCGACACCATCGCCGCGCACCTCGGCGTGCGCATCGGTGACAAGCAGAAGCTGCTCGAGACCGACGGGATCGGCGCGCGGCTGGAGCAACTGGTCGGACTGGTCGACGGCGAGATCGACGTCCAGCAACTGGAGAAGCGCATCCGCGGCCGGGTCAAGGGCCAGATGGAGAAGAGCCAGCGCGAGTACTACCTCAACGAGCAGATGAAGGCGATACAGAAGGAACTGGGCGAGATCGACGACGCGCCCAACGACATCGAGGAGCTGACCCGCAAGATCGCCGCCGCCGGCATGCCCAAGCCGGTCGAGGCCAAGGCCAAATCCGAGCTCAACAAGCTCAAGCAGATGTCGCCGATGTCGGCCGAGGCCGCGGTGGTGCGCAACTACCTGGACTGGCTGCTGGGCGTGCCGTGGAAGAAGCGCAGCAAAGTGCGCAAGGACCTCAAGGCAGCGCAGGACGTGCTCGACGCCGACCACTTCGGACTGGAGAAGGTCAAGGAACGCATCCTCGAATACCTCGCCGTGCAGACCCGGGTGAAGCAGATGAAGGGCGCGATCCTGTGCCTGGTCGGGCCGCCGGGCGTGGGCAAGACCTCGCTCGGCCAGTCGATCGCCAAGGCGACCAACCGCAAGTTCGTGCGGATGAGCCTCGGCGGCGTGCGCGACGAGGCCGAGATCCGCGGCCACCGCCGCACCTACGTCGGCTCGATGCCGGGGCGGATCGTGCAGAACCTCAACAAGACCGGCACGCGCAACCCGCTGTTCATGCTCGACGAGATCGACAAGATGTCGATGGACTTCCGTGGCGACCCGTCATCGGCGTTGCTGGAGGTCCTCGACCCCGAGCAGAACCACGCCTTCAACGACCACTACCTGGAAGTCGACCTGGACCTCAGCGAGGTGATGTTCGTCGCCACCTCCAACTCGCTCAACATCCCCGGCCCGCTACTGGACCGGATGGAAGTGATCCGGCTCCCGGGCTACACCGAGGAGGAGAAGGTCAACATCGCGATGCGCTACCTGCTGCCCAAGCAGATCAAGGCCAACGGGTTGAAGCCCGACGAGTTGAAACTGGCGGAGTCGGCGGTGCGCGACATCGTGCGTTACTACACACGCGAGTCCGGCGTGCGCAACCTCGAGCGCGAGATCTCGAAGATCTGCCGCAAGGTGGTCAAGGAAGTCGCGTTGGCCGGTCCGCAGAAGAAGGCGAAAACTACCAGCGTCAACTCCAAAAACCTCGACAAGTACCTGGGCGTGCGGCGCTTCGACTTCGGCCGCGCCGAGGAACAGAACGAGATCGGCCTGGTAACCGGGCTGGCCTGGACCGAGGTCGGTGGCGAGTTGCTGCAGGTCGAGACCACCCTGGTGCCGGGCAAGGGCCAGTTGATGCTGACCGGCCAGTTGGGCGACGTCATGAAGGAGTCGGCCTCGGCCGCGTTGTCGGTTGTGCGTGCGCGCACCGAGCGGCTCGGGATCGACCTGGACTTCCTGCAGAAGCAGGACGTGCACGTGCACGTGCCCGAGGGGGCGACACCCAAGGACGGTCCCAGCGCCGGCATCGCGATGGCCACCGCCCTGGTGTCGACGTTGACGCGCAACCCGGTGAGGGCCGAAGTCGCGATGACCGGCGAAATCACCTTGCGTGGCCGCGTGCTGCCGATTGGCGGACTGAAGGAGAAGCTGCTGGCGGCGCTGCGTGGTGGCATCACCACGGTAGTCATCCCGGAAGAGAACAAGAAGGACCTGGCAGACCTGCCCAGGAGCGTGACCCAGGGACTCAAGATCATCACCGCCAAGTGGATCGACGAAGTGCTCGACGTGGCGCTTGAGCGTCCGCTTACCCCGATGCCTGCCTCGGGCGGTGGGGTCCTGCCGGTGCACGACAAAAACGAACCCGCTTCCCGGGCTGGCGTCAAGCACTAATCGGCATGATCCGACGCAAAATGCATGAATCGGCTGAAACCCGCGTCATTGCTACGTTTCCGGCTTGCACCCCCAAAATGCCGCTGGTATAACAACTGGCAACCGCACCACAGCGACGCCCATGTCCTGCGGTGCGGCAAGGTCGGTCGAAGGCTCGCCGTGCGCGGGGGGTGCTTCGATTCTCAGAACAATGCGGGCCAATCCGCACAGGGAGTCCAAACGAATGAACAAGGGTGATTTTGTTGCCAGCGTCGCCGACGCTGCAGAGCTGTCCAAGACCGACGCCGCCAACGCAGTAGACGCGATGGTCAGTGTCATCACCAAGGCCCTCAAGAAGGGTGACACGGTGACGCTGGTCGGCTTCGGTACCTTCCAGGTCCGCAAGCGCGCCGCTCGCCAGGGTCGCAACCCGAAGACCGGTGAGGCGATCAAGATCAAGGCGTCGAAGAACCCGGCATTCAAGGCTGGCAAAGCCCTGAAGGACGCTGTAAACTAAGCAGCTTGCCCGCCGATGCTGAACAACGCATCGGTACTGTACCCAGGGTGCTTAGCTCAGTGGTAGAGCGTCTCCTTTACACGGAGAGGGTCGGGGGTTCGAAACCCTCAGCACCCACCAGGCACCGGGCGGAACAGTTGCGGGACAGTTTCAAAGTGCGGAGTGGTAGTTCAGTTGGTTAGAATGCTGGCCTGTCACGCCGGAGGTCGCGGGTTCGAGTCCCGTCCACTCCGCCAGTCTTGATGTCGAACGCCGGGAGAGCAGATCTCCCGGCGTTTTTTTGCTGCGCGCCGCGTGGGTTTCGTCGCCGTGCCGACGGGACTGGTCACGGCCAACCGCGCTAGACTGTGCGGCTTCCGCCTTTCGACGCGACTGGACCATGCTGCAGAAACTCCGCGAAAAGACCTCCGGCTGGATCGCCACGGTGATCCTCGGCCTGCTGATCATTCCCTTTGCGTTCTTCGGGCTCGAGCAGTACATGGGCCAGCGCAGCAACACCACCGTCGCGTCGCTCGAGGCACCGCCGATCTGGTGGAACTCGGCGCCTTCGTTCTGGCCGGTGTCGGTGTTCTGGCGCCACGAGGAAATCACGGTCGACGAGTTCCGCCAGCAGTTCGAGCAGGTGCGCCAGCAGCAGCGCGCCACCCAGGGCGACGCGTTCGACGCGCGCGCCTTCGAGAGCTTCGAGAACAAGCGCGCCGTGCTCGACACCCTGATCGACCAGGAGGTCCAGGCGATGGCCGCCGACAAGGCCGGGGTGAAGGTCAGCGATGCGATGGTGCGTGATGCGATCCAGGCCATCCCGGCGTTCCAGGTCGACGGCAAGTTCGACCTGCAGCGCTACCAGCTGGCCCTCGCTTCGCAGGTGCCGGCACAGAGCCCGGCGCAGTTCGACCAGCTCGTGCGCGAGGGCCTGCAGCAATCGCTGATGGCGAGCACGGTGGCCGGCAGCAACTTCATCACCACGGGCGAGATGGATCGCCTGATCCGGCTGATGGGCGAGCGTCGCGATGTCAGCCTGCTGGTCATCCCGGCCGCGGAGGCCGATACGGCGGCGGTCAGCGATGCCGAAGTGCAGGCCTGGTACAAGGCCCACGAGTCGGATTACCGCGCACCCGAGAGCGTCGCCATCGAATACATCGAGCTCGACGCCAACACCATGCCGGCGCCAGCGGTGGCCGACGAGGCGACGCTGCGCGCCCGCTACGAGCAGGAGAAGGCGCGCTACACGGAAGAGTCGCAGCGGCTGGCCTCGCACATCCTGGTCAACGTCGACGAGGGCGCGGATGCCGCGGCCTGGCAGGCCGCCGAAACCAAGGCGCGTGAATTGGCCACCCAGGCCCAGGCCGAGGGTGCCGATTTCGCCGCGCTCGCCACGGCCAGCAGCGATGACGCCGGCTCCAGCGCGAGCGGTGGCGACCTCGGCTGGATCAGCAAGGACATGATGCCGGGCGCATTTTCGGATGCGCTGTTCGCGATGGCGCCTGGCCAGGTCAGCGATCCGGTCCGGAGCGATTTCGGCTGGCACGTTATCCAGCTGCGCGAAGTCCGCGCCGGGGAGCAGGAGCCGTTCGAACAGGTTCGCGATGCCCTGGCCGCCGAGCAGGTCCAGGCCGATCGCGAGCGCGCCTTCAGCGACGCATCGAGCGCCGTGGTCGACGCCGTGCTGCAGAATCCGGGTGCGCTGGCCCCGGCCGCCGCCGCCGCGGGTACGACGGTGCAGAAGCTCGGGCCGTTTTCACGTGAGGCGAGCGAAGGCCTCGCGGCAAGCCCCGCGATCAAGCGCGCGGCGTTCTCGGAAGCGCTGGTCCAGGACGGCACCGTCAGCGACCCGATCGAGGTTGCGCCGGGCCACAACGTCTGGATTCGCGTGACCGACCACATGCCCGAGCAGGCGCAGCCGCTGGCCACGGTCCGTGGTGAAGTGGTGGCGGCGGTCCGTGCCGACCGTGCCCGCAAGGCCGCCATCGAGCGTGCCGATGCATTGCTGGCGCAAGTGGCTGGTGGCAAGACCCTTGCCGAGGTCGCCACCACCGCTTCGTTGCCGGCGCCGCAGTCCGTGCCGGGCGTGCCGCGTGGCGCCCCGCTGGTGGATCAATCGGTATCGGAGGCGATCTTCGTCGCCGCGGCGCCTGCCGAGGGCAAGGTGACCCCGGGACGGCAGGTGCTGGCTGATGGGACGACCGTGTTGTTCACCGTCGACAAGGTGGTTCCCGGCAATGCCGCCGAGCTTCCACCGCAACAGCTGGAACAGCTGCGGCAGCAACTGGCACAGGTCGCCGGCGCGGACGAAGCGGCCGCACTGGTGGCGGCGATGCGCAAGGACATGAAGGTCAAGGTCGTCGAGCAGAACCTCTGAGCAACGAAAAAGCCCGGCTTCGAGCCGGGCTTTTTCGTTGCCGTTACCGTTGCCGGAGCAACCGGCGCATCACTCTTCCTTGCCGAGTCCGGTCATCCCGAGGATGTTGTAGCCCGCATCGACGTAGGTGACCTCGCCGGTGACGCCAGCCGCGAGATCCGAGCACAGGAACGCGGCGACGCCGCCGACGTCCTCGATCGTCACGGTGCGGCGCAACGGGGCGTTCTCTTCGACGTGGCCGAGGATCTTGCGGAAGCCGGCTATGCCGGCCGCGGCCAGGGTCTTGATCGGGCCGGCGGACACGGCGTTGACCCGGATGCCCTCCGGGCCGAGGTTGTAGGCGAGGTAGCGCACGGTCGCTTCGAGGCTGGCCTTGGCCACGCCCATGACGTTGTAGCCCTCCAGCGCGCGCTCGGCGCCGAGGTAGGACAGGGTCAGGATCGAGCCGTTGCGTCCGGCCATCGCCGGCCGCGCGGCCTTGGCCAGCGCCGCCAGCGAGTAGGCCGAGATGTCGTGGGCCATCGCGAAGTTCTCGCGGGTGAGGCCGTCGAGGAACTGGCCGGCGATCGCCTCGCGCGGGGCATAGGCGATCGCGTGGACGAGGATGTCGAAGCCGTCCCAGCGCTGGCCGAGTTGCTCGAAGCAGTTGGCGATGCTGCCGTCCTCGGCGACGTCCAGCGGCAACACGATGTCGCTGCCATATGCGGCGGCAGCCTTCTCCACGCGCGACTTCAGCTTTTCGGTCTGGTAGGTGAACGCCAGTTCGGCGCCTTGTGCGTGCATCGCCTCGGCAATGCCGCTGGCGATGGAACGCTCGCTGGCGATGCCGGTGATCAGTGCGCGCTTGCCTTGCAGGAAACCCATGGGTGCTCCTCGGTGGTGGGTGCCGACCCGGACCTGGTCGGTAAGGCGCTAGTGTACCTGCGCCCTAGTTGCCACCGGCGGCAACGCCCGCCTCGGTCGTCGCTGCGGGTGCCGCCACGCCGTCGACCGGGTCATCGGCCAGTGCCAGCAGTTGCACAGGGGTGGCACCGTGGCGGATGCGACCATCGACGAACACCGGGTTGAGCCGGCGCAGGCGCTCCGCATCCTGGTCGTTGGCCGCGGCCCATGCCTCGATCCGGTCGATCCCGCCCGGCACGGTCACCACCTCCAGCCGCGGCACCGGGCGATCGAGCGCCTGCAGCCACGGTTCGCGGTCCCCGGCCGCGGTCAGCACGCACGCCAGCGCGTGCAGCTTGCGCACGTAGGCGTGGGTGATGCCCGACAGCCCGGGCAGTTCGGCCGGGCGGGCTTCACGGGCGACCTGGCCGCTGCGCTTCAGCGCCCCGAGGATGCGGTACTCACCGGCGTTGTAGGCCATTGCCGCAAGCCGCCAGTCGCCCGCGAACATGCCGTGCAGGGTTTTGAGGTAACGCACCGCGGCGCGGGTGGAGTCGACCGGCGACAAACGCCCGTCGTAGCCGTTGCGGATTGTCACGTCGTGGTCGCGGGCGGTCCGCTTGATCATCTGCCACAGCCCGGCCGGGCCCAGCGAGCTGCGCGCGGCGGGCTTGTAACCGCTTTCGACGAACGGGATCAGTGCGTATTCGGTGGGCAGGCTGGATTGCCGCAGGTTGTCGACCACGTAACCGAACAACGCCAGGGTGTTCGCATCGGCGGTCGCCAGGCGCTTGGGCGCGGCGGCGAAGTGTTTGCTCCAGCGCGCGCTGACTTCCGGCCCGCAGGTCGGGGTTGCCAGGCCTTCGCGGAACTGCCGGTAGATCTCCTGGCCGTTGCGGGTGGTGTCATCGGCTGCAGGCACGGGAGGCTGCGCCGGGCCCGTGACACCCGACGCCACCGCGGCTTGGGTCGCCAGTGCGACTGCCAGCAGGACGCCGGACACGGCCGCGACAAGGCGTCTTGACGCCCGTGTCATGCACTGAACCCGTCTTTCCAGCGCCGCAGTTCGGCGAATACCTCCACCGGCCCGTCCGGCCCGCGTCCCAGCCGTTGCTCGACCGCGGCGATGACCGCCGGCTGGTCGCAACGCAGGAACGGGTTGCAGGCGCGCTCCTGCGCGATCGTGCTGGGCAGGGTGGGGCGTTGGGCCTGTCGCATTGCCTGGGCTTCCTCGGTGCGGCGCCGCAGCGCCGGGTTGTCGGGTTCGACCACGCGCGCGAACGCCGCGTTGGACAAGGTGTACTCGTGGCCACAGCAGACGCGGGTGGCGTCCGGCAACGCGGCCAGCCGGGATAGTGACCCGTGCATTTGCGCCGCGCTACCCTCGAACAGCCGCCCGCAGCCCAGGCTGAACAGGGTGTCGCCACAGAACAGCAGGCTTTCGCGGCCGGCATCGAGGTGAAACGCGACATGGCTGGTGGTGTGACCTGGGACGGCGATCACGTCGAACGCGTATCCGCCGGCGGTGATCCGCTCACCATCTCCGACCCGGGTGGGGTCGCAGGCGATCCGGTCGTCGCATGGAGCGAACACGGGCAACCCGGGCCAGCGCGCCTGCAGCTCCGCGGCGCCACCGATGTGGTCGGGATGGTGGTGGGTCAACAGCACCGCGGTGGGGCGGAAGCCGCCGGAGGTGGCCGCGTCCACGACTGGCCCGGCCTGGCCCGGATCGACCACCACCGCGCCGCCAGCGTCATCGCGTAGCACCCAGATGTAGTTGTCGGACAGCGCGGGCAGGGCCTGCAGTTGCATCGGAATTCCTTGGGCCAGGTGGCGGACTGGCGCAGAATCAGGCCGCCATCGACCTTTTCACGCACCGGGACCATGCTCGCGACCGCACCCCAGCGTCAAATCCAGCCACCGCCCGGCACGCCCTTCGACTGGTTCGGGAGCGAGGCCGGACAAGGCCTGCTGGCGACCGAAGCCGGCGCGGTCGAGCGGATACTGCGGCGCTCGCCTCCCGGCCTGCCGTGGACCTGGCTCGGCGTGACCGCCGCCGAGCCGCCATCCGCGGCGGGACGCGGCCTGCTGCTGCAGCGCGGACATCGGCACTGGGTCGGCGCCGTGCACAGCGGACTGCCGCTCCCGCTGGCCAGCGAAACCCTCGGTGCGGTGCTGCTGCAGCATGTGCTCGACGACGCGTCCGACCCCGATGCGCTGCTGGGCGAATGCGCGCGCGTGCTTGCCCCCGGCGGCACCCTCTGGCTCGCGGCGCTCAACCCGTGGACGCCCTACCGCTTCCGCTGGGCTGGCACCGGCCTGCGCGCACGCGACCCCGGGCATTGGCAGGCCGCGTTGCGTCGCGCCGGATTCTCCGGCAACTCGGTCAGCCTGCAATGGTTGGGGCCGCACTGGCGGGTCGGCCATGGCGAAGCCGGCATCGGTGCGACCGACCGCCTGCGCGCCGGGTTGGCATTGACTGTTGGCAAGCGGGTGCGCGCGCCCATTCCGCCCACCCGCTTGCGGTTGCGCTCGGCAATAATGGGCGGATGACCTCCGATTCCAGAAAGACCGTTGAAATCCACACCGATGGCGCCTGCCTCGGCAACCCCGGCCCCGGCGGCTGGGCCGCGCTGTTGCGCTGCAAGGGCCGCGAACGCGAAGTCGTCGGCGGCGAAGCCGACACCACCAACAACCGGATGGAGCTGATGGCCGCGATCGCGGCGCTGGAAACCCTCAGCGAGGCCTGCGAGGTCGTCCTCCACACCGACTCCCAGTACGTGCGCCAGGGCATCACCCAGTGGATGGCGAACTGGGTGCGGCGCGGCTGGAAGACCGCCGCTGGCGCCCCGGTCAAGAACCGCGACCTGTGGGAGCGCCTGCATGCCGCAGCGCAGCGCCACGTGATCGACTGGCGCTGGGTCAAGGGCCACTCCGGCAACCCCGACAACGAACGCGTCGACGTGCTCGCGCGCGACGAGGCGATCAAGCTGCGCGGGTAGCCGCACGCCGCTTACACTGGCTCCCATGCGCCAAGTCATCCTCGATACCGAAACCACCGGCCTGAGCTGGGAGCGCGGCAACCGCGTGGTCGAGATCGGCTGCGTCGAGTTCGTCGAGCGACGCCCGACCGGCCGCACCTTCCATCGCTACCTCAACCCGGATCGCGAGTTCGAGCAGGGCGCGCAGGAGGTTACCGGCCTGACCCTGGAGTTCCTCGCCGACAAGCCGCGCTTCGCCGAGGTGGTCGAGGAGTTCCTCGAGTTCATCGACGGCGCCGAGCTGGTGATCCACAACGCCGCGTTCGACGTCGGCTTCCTCGACAACGAACTGCGCATGGCCGGCGCCCGGCACGGTTGCCTGGCCGACCGCTGTGCGATCGAGGACTCCCTGCGGCTTGCCCGCGAACGCTATCCCGGCCAGCGTAATTCGCTGGACGCGCTGTGCAAGCGGCTGGGCGTGGACAATGCCCACCGCCAGTTGCACGGCGCATTGCTCGACGCCCAACTGCTCGCCGAGGTCTACATCGGCCTGACTTCGGGGCAGGAGGAAATCGGTTTTGGCGCCCCCACGCCGGAGCCGGGCGCGGCTGCCGCGGTGGAATTCAAGGTCGACCTGAGCCGCCCGCGCCCGCGCGTGCTGGTTTCCGACGACGAGCGGGCCGCCCACGAGGCGCGGCTGGCCGGCCTGCGCAAGAAGGCCGGGCGTGCGCTGTGGGACGTGGCGACCGAAGCCGAACAGGCGGTCCCGGCCTGACCGCTAGTGGCTGCGCACCAGCACCACGGTGACGTTGTCCGAACCGCCCCCGTCCAGCGCCGCGGCGACCAGGCTGTCGACGCATTCCTGCGCGCTGCAATCCTGGTGTCCCAGCACGCGGGCGATGCTGCGGTCGTCGACCTCTTCGGTCAGGCCGTCACTGCATAGCAGCAGCTGCATGCCGGGTTGCAACTCGCCGGTCATGGTCTCGACGTTGAGGTTGCGCGGGTCGGTCACGCCCAGGGCCTGGGTGACGACATTGCGGTGCGGATGGCTGCGCGCCTGCTCATGGGTGATCGCGCCGTTGGCGATCAGCTCCTGCACGTAGCTGTGGTCCTGAGAAAGCTGGGCCAGTTGCCCGTCGCGCCACAGGTAGACGCGGCTGTCGCCGACCCAGGCCACCTCGAACCGGTTGCCGTCGACGCGCGCGGCGACCACGGTGGTGCCCATCGGCAGCGCGTCGTGGCGACGGCGCGAGGTGCGGATGATCTCCTCGTCGGCGATCCGGATCGACTGCGCGAGCGGGGTGCCGTCGCGGACCTCGCGGACGATGGTCTCCCGTGCAAGCGCGCTGGCGACCTCGCCGTACTCGTGCCCGCCCATGCCGTCGGCCACCAGCCACAATCCCAGTTCGCTGTCGCCGTAATAGCTGTCTTCGTTGAGCTCGCGACGCAGGCCGACGTGGGTCAGGTGTCCGAATTCGATCATGGGTCGGTCATGCCGGTCGCGTTGTCGGGCTCTTCTGACGGAATAACGGAATCATCGTGGCGTGGCGGCCGCGAGGCAAGGCGACCCCCGTCCGGATGGCGTCGATGGAAACACCAAGGAAGCAGGCAGGGGAGGTGGGCAGGGCGTCATGCCCATCAGGCGAAAGCGGCAGGCAGTTACTGCCGCTCAAGAAAAAGGGCTGCAAGCAGCCCATTTCCTGGAACATTGGCGGAGAGGGGGGGATTCGAACCCCCGGTACGCTATTAACGTACGCCTGATTTCGAATCAGGTACATTCAACCGCTCTGCCACCTCTCCGGGTGCAGTCGAGCCGGAAATGATACGGGGCGATCGCCGCCGCGACAAGATCTTTCGTGCCGGCGCTACACTGTCCGCCCCTCTATTCTCGATGGCGGCGTCATGTCGGAAATCCTGGTCCCCGTGTCCTTCGGCGAATTGCTCGACAAGATCGCGATCCTGCAGATCAAGTCCGAGCGCATGAGCGATCCGGCCAAGCTCGCCAATGTCCGCAACGAACTGTCGGCGCTGGAGAAGACCTGGCTGGGGCATCCGGCCGCCAATACCGACATCGTGCGCCTGCGCGCGGACCTCAAGGCGGTCAACGAACGCCTGTGGGACATCGAGGACGACATCCGGATCAAGGAAAAGGCCCAGGCCTTCGACGAGGGCTTCATCAAGCTGGCCCGCAGCGTTTACTTCCAGAACGACGAGCGCGCCCGGCTGAAGCGCGAGATCAATGCCGCGCTGGGTTCGGCCTACGTCGAGGAAAAGTCGTACGAGGATTACGGGTCCGCGGGCGCGCCCTGAACCGGATCCGCGTAGCGCCTACGTCGCCAGAGCGTAGGCGGCGACCGCGAACGCCAGCACGGCGGCGGTGGCGGCCACCAGTGAAAGCCGGTTGGCGCGCTCCAGCTTGCGTTCGAGCTCGCCGGATGCCTGCTGCAGCGCCGTCAGCGTCTGCTGCATTTCCGCGGCGAGTACCCGCACCGATTCGGCGTTCTGTGCCGCCGCGTCCTGCAGTTCGGCGATCTGTCGCGGGACCAGGTCCGGCGCCTTTTCCTCGCCCTTGCTGCGGGTGAAGATCGGCTTTGCCATCTGGATGATGTCGGGCAGGAACGGTGCGACCGCGGTGAACCAGGCTGCCATCGGGAACTCCTGAAAAGTGGTCGATCACGGAACGTGGCCGTGCAGCCTACGCTCCCATATGTGGATGGTCGGTGCGGTAACGCTCGAACGCCGCGACAGCATCGTCGACGGTGACCAGGTCCATCACGCCGTCATGCTCGATCTTGGTTCCCCACGCGATGTCGGCGGCGGGTTTGCCGAGGTATTTGCGCGCGGCATCGTCATAGCGGTCGACGCAGTAGCGCCGATCCGAATAGGGGCCGCTGCGGACCGGGTTGCTTGCCGCATGCAGCCCCAGCACCTTGGTCCCCATCGCGTTGGCGATGTGCATCGGGCCCGAGTCCGGGGTCATCACCAGTTGCGCGCGCTCCAGCAGCGCCGGCAGTTGCTTGAGGGTGTCCTTGCCGATCAGGTCCAGCGGCGTGTCGCGCATCGCCGCGATGATCGCGTCGCCGGCCTGCCGCTCCAGTTCGCTGCGACCGCCGCACAGCACCACCCGCCAGCCGCGGTCGATCGCGTGGTCGGCCACTTCGGCGTAACGGTCGGCATGCCAGTTGCGCCGGACGTGGCTGGAGCAGGGCGAGATCATCAGCGTCGGCTTGCCGTCGGCCGGCCATTGCGCGGCGGCCCACTCGCGCGCGGCGTCCGGGACCGGCAGGTCCCAGCGCACTTCGGTCTGGCGCAGGCCCAGCGGCTCGCAGAAGCTGCCGATCGCGTCGAGCACGTGGATGCCGGGGCGGTCGGGGATGCGGCGGTTGACGAACAACCCGTGGCCGTCCTTCGAGCGCGCGCGGTCGTAGCCGACACGGGTCCGCGCAGGGATGAAGGCGGACAGCACGTTCGCGCGCGCGGCGACCTGCATCTGCAACAACGCCTCGAACGGCAGATCGTGGTCCTGCCGCACCCGGCGCCGCAATTCCAACATGCCGCTCAGGCCGGACTTCTTGTCG
Organism: Lysobacter sp. F6437; assembly: GCF_052547215.1. Lineage (NCBI taxonomy): Bacteria > Pseudomonadati > Pseudomonadota > Gammaproteobacteria > Lysobacterales > Lysobacteraceae > Lysobacter > Lysobacter sp. F6437. Next base: position 952,647 of record NZ_JBQWRB010000001.1, on the reverse strand, counting down.
TACTCGATCAGTCCGACCCCTCGCAGGCCTTCGAGCAACCGCCGCTCGCCCTTGCCGATCACCCAGCACAGGCGCGTGCCGGGCCAGGCCGACTGCAGCGTGTGCACGAGTGGCACGACATGGGTGACGTCGCCGAGCGCCGACAGTCGCAGCAGGCAGATCGAGGCGGGCGCGGGGGCGGATGCGTGCGTGGCGGTAATTGCTAGACTCCGGGCGATGACGGGGTATGACGCCACTGAGGGATTGACGCCGTTCCGCGACGCCAGCGGATACGGTGCGATTCTGTTCGACCTGACGCGGGTGCGGCAAGCGGATCCCGAATGGTTCTCGCCAGCATACTGGGACGGCAAGGCCCGCCCGGTCGAGAGCGGGGGACGCGGTGGAGCGTGGTTCGTGGACGCGCCGTTCGGCCAGTCGGTGCTGCGGCGCTACCTGCGCGGCGGGCTGGTGGCCCGATTCAACCGCGATCGCTACCTGTGGCGGGGTGCGGACGACACCCGCAGTTTCGCCGAGTTCCGCCTGACCCGCGCCGTTGCCGAGAAGGGCGTGCCGGTGCCGCGGCCGATCGCGGCATGCTACCGGCGCGAAGGCCTGTACTACCGTGCGGCGATCCTGATCGAACGCCTGCCCGACGTACGCACGCTGGCCGACCGCGCCATGGTGGCCGGAGACGGTGCGCCGTGGGAGGAGGCCGGCCGGCTGGTTGCGCGCGCGCATCGCGCCGGACTCGACCATGCCGACCTCAACGCGCACAACCTGTTGTTCGACACGACCGGGCAGGGCTGGGTGATCGACCTCGACCGCGGACGGATGCATATCCCCGCGACCGGCTGGCGCGAGCGAAACCTCAAACGGCTCAAGCGGTCATTGTTGAAGTTGCGCGGCGATCGGCCGGTCGAAGCGGTCGAGCGTGATTTCGCACGGCTTCGCGATACCTACGATCGCATCTGGGCCCGGGGCTACTGACATGGGTTGGGCATTGCGACTGAACGGTGTCGGCAACTCCTCGGCGGTCGAGCTGGGCTCGGCGATGGCCACCATCGAGCGCGATGGCAAGCCATGGTTGACCATCGACTGCGGTGGAGAAGGCCTGACCGCCTATCTCACGCAATACGGCGGGATGCCAAGGGCACTGTTCGTAACCCACACCCACCTCGACCATGTCGGGGGATTCGAGCGGCTGTTCGTCGGCAGCTATTTCAATGAAGAGCGGCGCGGCAAGGTGCGACTGTACGTGCCGGCCAAGCTGGTGCCCTTGCTGCACCAGCGCGTCGGCGACTACCCCAATGCGCTGGCCGAGGGCGGCGCGAATTTCTGGGATGCGTTCCAGGTGATTCCGGTCGGCGAGGCGTTCTGGCATGACGGTGTGCGGCTGGAGGTGTTCCCGGCGCGGCACCACTGGCCCGACACCGCATTCGGCCTGCGCCTGCGCGGCAGCCTGGTCTGGACCGGCGACACCCGGCCGATTCCGGAAGTGCTGGCGCGGTTCGCCGACGCCGGCGAGTTGGTCGCCCACGACTGCGCGCTGCACGGCAACCCGTCGCACAGCGGGATCGATGACCTGGAGCGCGAGTACCCGCGCGAGCTGCTCGACCGCTGCCTGCTCTATCACTACGCCAGCATCGCCGAGGGCGAAATGCTGGCCGCGCGCGGTTACCGGGTGGGGTATCGGGGCGAAGTCGTCGACCTCGCCGATACCAGTGCGGCGCAAGTGCGCCCGGACGAAGCCCGGAAAGGCGATGACCCCGCCGGCTGACCTCGGCACCCGCGTCAGTCAATACCGTTGCTGCCTTCCGGCCCTGGCGGAGTTTTCGACCTAGCGTCGCGAGGGGCCGACGGGGCCACCACAGAGACTTGCTGACCTGCTGGTACTTCTTGCCGGTAAAACTGGCGGAGAGAGGGGGATTCGAACCCCCGAAGCGCGGTTTAGACGCTTACACACTTTCCAGGCGTGCTCCTTCAACCACTCGGACACCTCTCCGCACTGAACACAGCGCCTGAATACGCAGGCCCCCGCGGACGGCATCGCGCCGCCAGCGGGCCGCAAAGTCTAGCGGTGGCGGGGCCTGCCAGCAAGCGCGGTGATGGGCCGGCGGCCCGCATCCGGGGCCATGGCACAATGCCCGGGAACCCGTCGGGTGGCGCGAACCGTCGCGACCACCGACCTTGCCGGACTCCCAAAAGGTACCGATGTCCTACCTCGTCCTCGCCCGTAAATGGCGCCCCAGGCGCTTCGCCGAACTGGTCGGGCAGGAGCACGTGGTGCGCGCGCTGACCAACGCCCTCGACAGTGGCCGCGTCCACCACGCCTTCCTGTTCACCGGCACCCGCGGCGTGGGCAAGACCACGATCGCGCGGATCTTCGCCAAGTCGCTCAACTGCGAACGCGGCACCTCGGCGGAGCCGTGTGGCGAGTGCAACTCGTGCATGGACATCGACGCCGGCCGCTTCCTCGACCTGCTGGAGATCGACGCGGCCTCCAACACCGGCGTCGACGATGTCCGCGAGGTGATCGAGAACGCCCAGTACATGCCGTCGCGCGGGCGCATGAAGGTCTACCTGATCGACGAAGTGCACATGCTGTCGAAGGCGGCGTTCAACGCGTTGCTGAAGACGCTGGAAGAGCCGCCGGGGCACGTGAAGTTCCTGCTGGCCACCACCGACCCGCAGAAGCTGCCGGTGACGGTGCTGTCGCGCTGCCTGCAGTTCAACCTCAAGCGGCTCGACGAGGCCCAGATCAGCGGGCAGATCAACAAGATCCTCGACGCCGAGGGCATCGCGGTGGAGTCCGGCGCGGTGCGCCAGCTCAGCAAGGCTGCCGACGGCAGCCTGCGCGATGGCCTGTCGCTGCTCGACCAGGCGATCGCGTATACCGGCGGCGAGCTGACCGACGCCGCGGTCGCGACCATGCTCGGCAGCGTCGACCACACCCGTGTCGGCGCCCTGCTGGATGCGCTGGCCGACGGCGATGGTGAAGCGTTGCTGGCCGAGGTGGCGGCGCTGGCCGAGTTCTCGCCCGACTGGGGCAGCGTGCTGGAGGCGTTGACCGAGGCGCTGCATCGGATCCAGGTGCGGCAGTTGGTCCCGTCCGCGGCGGTCGAGACCGACGGGGTCGATGTCGATGGTCTTGCGGGACGGTTGCGGCCGGAACTGGTGCAGCTGTGGTACCAGATGGCGCTGCACGGCCGCCGCGACCTGCCGCTGGCGCCAAGCCCGCGTGCCGGGTTCGAGATGAGCGTGCTGCGGATGCTGGCGTTCCGTCCGGCGGGTGAGGGCGGTGAGCCCCGGGCAGTGCCCGCCACGCGCCGGTCCGGGGCGTCGACGCCAGCCGGCCCGCTTCCGGTGGCGCGCGCGGAAAATGACGATTCGATGCCCGTTGCTGAGGCCTCGTCGGGTGCGATCTATACTTCCCCAGCCGAGCCCGCCGTCGTGGTGCCGGCGGATGTAGTTGCGACAACTGCCGCATCGAGCCATCGCGTGGCCGAACCGATCGTCCCTGCGGCGGCACCCCCGGAACAGCGCGGGGACACTCCGCAGGATCACGGCACGCAACCCGCGTCGGCGCCCGGATTCCCGGACGGTGCCATCGTCGACGCCGAGGGCTGGCTCGATTGGCTTACCCGCTGCGAGCTCCGGGGGCCGGCGCGGGTCCTGGCCGAGCATGCCGGCTTCATCCGCAGCGGTGACGGCACCCTCGCACTGGTCCTGGCCGAAGGCGACGAACTGCTGAACAAGCCGGCGCTGGTCAACGAGATCGCCCAGGCCCTCGCGCCGCTGTTCGGCGCGCCGCCGAGGATCCAGTTCGAACTTTCGGATCGCCCCGCCGAATCGCTGCGCCGGCGCACCGAACGCGTGCGCGACGAACGCCAGGTCGCCGCCGAGCAGGCGTTCATGAACGACCCCGAGGTGCAGCGCCTGATCGACCAGCACGGCGCCCGGGTCGTGCCGGATTCGATCCGTCCGTTCCATGACGCATGACGGAGGGGGGCCCTTGAACCACGGCCCCGTCGCCATCATTCCACTGACAGTACGGCCGTCGTTCGTGACGGCTTCCATTTGCCCAGCCAACGAGTAAACGACATGCGCGGAAACATCGCCCAACTCATGCAGCAAGCGCAGAAGATGCAGGAAAACGTGCAGCGCGCGCAGGAAGAACTGGCCAACATCGAGACCACCGGCAACTCGGGTGGCGGCATGGTCAACGTGACCATGACCGGCCGCATGGAGTGCCGCAAGGTGCGGATCGACCCCAGCGTGCTGGCCGACCCGGAAATGGCCGAGGACCTGATCGCCGCGGCGATCAACGACGCGGTCAACAAGATCAACGTCGCCTCGCAGGAGAAGATGGGCGCAGCCACCGCGGGCATGCAGTTGCCGCCCGGGATGAAGATGCCGTTCTGACCGGCGTCGTCGCTCGATGACCTCGCCGCTGCTCGAACAGCTGATCGAAGCCTTCCGGGTGTTGCCCGGCGTCGGCCAGAAATCCGCCCAGCGCATGGCCTACCACGTGCTCGAACGCGAGCGCGACGGCGGCCGGCGGCTGGCCGATGCATTGGCCGCGGCGGTCGAGAAGGTCGGCCATTGCAGCCGCTGCCGCGACTTCAGCGAGGACGAGGTCTGCGCGACCTGTGCCAGCGCCTCGCGCGACGTGCAGCAGCTGTGCGTGGTGGAGAGTCCGGCCGACCGGCTGGCGATCGAGCAGGCCACCGGCTATCGCGGCCTCTATTACGTGCTGCAGGGCCGGTTGAGCCCGCTCGACGGTATCGGTCCGAACGAACTCGGGCTTGACCGGCTCGGCGAGCGGCTGGCCGAGGGCGAGGTGTCGGAGATGATCATCGCGACCAACCCGACCGTCGAAGGCGAGGCGACCGCGCATTACCTCGGCCAGCTGGCCCGCAAGCACCGGGTGCGGCCGAGCCGCCTGACCCACGGCGTGCCGCTGGGCGGCGAACTCGAGTACGTCGACCGCGGCACCCTGTCGCACGCGTTCGGCAGCCGCAGCGAAATGCCATAGGGTTTTGTAGGAGCGGCTTCAGCCGCGATCTGGAACCGGTACGAGCGAACGATTTCCGATCGTGGCTGAAACCGCCCCTACGCCCCGAAGGAAGTCCCCTTGGCGGACAATAGCGCCATCGATCAAGGAACCATCATGACCGACACCATTTTCGACAAGATCATCCGGCGCGAGATCCCCGCCGACATCGTGTACGAAGACGAGCACCTGATCGCGTTTCGCGACATCGCTCCGCAGGCGCCGGTGCATGTGTTGTTCGTGCCGAAGACGCCGATTGCGACCCTCGACGACCTCGCCCCGGACCAGGCCGCGGTCATCGGCCGGCTGGCCTACGCGGCCGCGCAATACGCCAGGAGCGAAGGCTTCGCCGAGGACGGCTACCGGGTGGTGATGAACTGCAACGAGCATGGCGGGCAGACCGTGTTCCAGATCCACCTGCACCTGCTGGCCGGTGCACCGCTGGGACGGTTCGGCACGCCAAAGTGACGCAGGCTTCGCCGTAAAAGGAAACGCCCGGTCAGCCCGGGCGTTTCTCGTTGCGGTCCCGACTCACCACCAGCCCCACCACGGCCACGGTGCCGGACGGGTCACGACGTCGACGCGCTCGCGCACCGGCCACAGGTAGACGACGTCGGCGGCGACCCGCGGGAAGCGGTAGTCGTACTCGCCGATCCGGCGGCTTTCGTAGCCGTCGATGCGACCGGTGAAGGTGACTTCGCGGTTCTTCTCGAACAGCGCCGGATCGTAGAAGCCGTCCCGGCAGGCGATGAAGCGGCCGCCGACGTCGTCGGTCGCCCAGTACGGACGGCCGGAGGCGGTCAGGCGGGTCGAGATCATCTCGAAGCAGGTGCGGTTGGGCTTCGGCTCGACCTGCACGATGCGGCCGCCCCAGCGAACCATCGCACCGGCGCGGTCGGTGCTGGCGGCATCGCGCGGACTGATCTGGGCGAACTCGCCCTGCAGCGGTTTTGGCTGGGTGGCGCACGCGGCCAGCAGCGTGGGAGCCAACGCAAGCGCGGCCCATCGAATCATTCGGGTGGTCTTCATCGGGACACCTTTCATTGGGAGAGGTTTCATCGAGGTTCTCCGTTGCGTGGCCGGTGGGCGCGCAGGGCGCGGACCAGCTGGCGTGTTTCCAGGGCCCGTGCCGCGCCCGGGTGATCCCCAGCGTAGCGCCAATCGCTGAAACGTTGGCTGAGTCGCTGCAGTTCCGTGCCCAGCTCGGGCTTGGCCTGGCTGACCCGTTTGGCCCATGCCAGCGCGCTCTCGGACGGCTCCCTGCCCAGGTGCAGACGACGGTAACGTTTGTCCAGCGCGTGCCAGGCGCGCAACACCGGATCGGGCTGGCGCTCGCCGCGACGGCTCAACCAGGCCATCCAGAGCAGGGCCAGCAGCACCGACAGCGCGAACAGCAGCCCCAGCCGCACGCCGTCGAGCCGTTCGATCCCGAGTGGTCGCAGCATGCGTGCCTGGCGGTCGGCGTCGAAACCGAGGACGAGGTTGTTCCAGCCGCGACGCAACCAGTCGCCGGCGTTGAACCAGTCGCTGCCGGCGCCGAATACGCCGCCCAGCAGGCCGTCCGCGCCGGGCAGGCGATCGTGGATGGTGTCGTAGATGCGCTCGGGCGCGACCGCGGCGGTGGGGTCGACCCGGACCCAGCCGCGGCCGTCCAGCCATACCTCGGCCCAGGCGTGCGCGTCGGAACGGCGCACGAGCCAGTAGTCGCCGAGTGGGTTGCGGTAACCGCCGACGTAGCCGGTGACGACCCGGGACGGGATCCCGGCGGCGCGCATCAGCACCACGAACGCCGAGCTGTAGTGCTCGCAGAAGCCGGCCTGCTGGTCGAACAGGAATTCGTCGACCGCGTTGCGGCCGGGCAGTGGGGTGTCGAGGGTGTAGGCGAACTCGCTGCGGACCCAGTCCAGCGAGCGCTGCACGATCGCAGCGTCATCGTCGCCCGCCTCTGCGCGCCATTGCCGGGCGAGTGCATGGGTGCGCGGGTTGTAACCGGCCGGCAACTGCAACGCGGCACGACGCAGGACCGGCCGCAGTTGCGGCTCGTAGGCCAGTGGCCGTGCCGACTGCATGCGCCAGCGCGTCAGCGAGGTCAACGGTCGCGGCGCGAGCAATTCGTGGTCGTGGTTGAGCCGCGTGCCGTCCGGCGCGGCCAGCGGCAGTTCGAGCGCGACCAGTTGGCGGCGGTCGGTCGGCTCGATCTCGACTTCGTAATCCCAGCGCGTCGGCCCGTGCTGTACCTCGGCCGGCGGCAGCGAGCGCAGCCAGTCCGAGCGCGTCCAGCTGCGGCCGTCGTAGTGCCACATCACCGGGCCGCGCCAGTACATCTGCGAGGTTGGCGGGGTCGCGCCGAAGAAGCGCACCCGCAACGCCGGGGTGTCGTCGGCGATCAGGTCGATCCACTGCCCCGGCGTCATCTCGCCGGACAGGCCCGGCCGACCGAGTGCACGCTCCGGCACGCCCCACATCGGCGAGCCCAGGCGCGGGAACAGCCAGAACGCGGCCAGTGCCAACGGCAACCCGATCGCCAGCAGGCGGCCGATGCCCGCCAACCGGCGGCCGGCGCCCGTCGCCAGCGCATCGCCCGATTCCAGGTCGGCCAATCGTTGCAGCGCGCACAGGGCCAGCAGCGCGCCGACCAGTCCGAGCGCGAGCGCCAGCGGCCCCTGGTCGAGCAGGAACGTGCCAAACGGGGCGAACAGGGCAAAGCCAATCAGGCTGCGGGCGTCGCGCAGGGTGGAGGTCTCGGCCGGCTTGATCGCCAGCATCGCCGCGAGTACCGCGCAGCCGGTGTCGCGGCCGATCCCGAAGTTGGTCAGGACCAGCACCGTGCCGAGCAGTCCGACTGCGAGCACCGCCCGCAGCAGGCCGTGCATCGGTCGCCGCCATGACAGCGTCGCCACCAGTACCGCCGCTGCCGCGACCGTGATCGATAGCGCCGCCGGCAACTGCAGCAGCAGCGGCAACAGGCAGGCCGCGGCGGCGACCAGCGCCCAGCGCCGGCTGCCGGGGTCGAGTTGCGGGGTTGGGGTCGGCACGTGCTCAGCCATGTGGCATCAGCGCCAGTGCGCGCAGGCAGGCATGGCGGTGGACTGGCCCCTGGTCGGGGCCGATCGGGGGTTGGCCGGGCAGGGCCATCCGGTAGCGGCGGCCATCGCGTTCGGCCTCGTCGACCCAGCGTGCCAACCGCGAGATCCTCGCCTCGTACGGCAGCGGCCCGAGGCCATGCCAGTCGAGCACGATGTCGGCGCCCAACGGCTGCTCGTACTCGCGTACCAGCAGGGTGTCGCGTCGCGCCGAAGGCTTCCACGCGATCGCCCGGCGCGAGTCGCCGCGACGGTAGCTGCGCAGGTGGTGGACGTCGTCGCCGCTGGGATGCAACCGGCTCTGTACGCGGTCGCCGGAACCGCTTGGCAATGGCGGGCCGTCGGCTTCGGGGCGCGGGTACACCAGCAGTGGCGCCTGCGACCATGCGTAGGACCATGCCCGCGCGAGCCCCAGCGGCCGGGTGGTCGAGACTTTGAGCCGCGGCAGGTCCAGCCAGCCGCGCTCGACGGTCGGCAGCGGCAACCCGGCTTCGCCACGGCCCTGTTCGAGGTTGAGTACCGCCTCGCGCGACGGCGACGGTTCCAGGCCGACCGCGAGGCCACGGCGGCGCCGGCCGTCATCGGCGTGCGCATGCACCCGCAGCAGCAGGTCGGTACCGGCGGCGACCGGTTCGGCCTCGATCGCGACCACCGCCAGCCCGGTCAACTGCAACTGCGCGGCAACCAGGCTGGCCAGTCCCGCCCCACCGAGCAGCAACCCGAGCAGCAACGCGGGGTTGTTGTTGTAGTTCAGCGCGCCCAGCAGCATCACCAGCAATAACACGGCGTAGAACAGCCCGAACCGGGTCGGCAGCACATAGACCCGGCGGCGGTGGAAACGCGCCGGCAGCGCTTCGGGTTCGCGCGGGCGCGTCCACACCAGCGCCAGGTCATGCAGACGCCGCAAGGCCGTCGACAACATCTAGTCCACCGGCACCGCGTGCAGGATCGACTTGGCCAGCGCCGCATCGTTGCCGGCATCGGCTTCGGGAACCAGTCGATGCGCCGCGACCGCGGTGAACAGCGCCTGCACGTCGTCGGGACGTACATGGGAGCGACCGAGCAGCAACGCATAAGCCCGCGCTGCCCGCAACAACGCCAGCCCCGCGCGTGGCGACAGCCCTACCCGCACGCCCGGATGCTTGCGGCTGCGCGTCAACAACGCCTGCACGTAGCCGATCAGGGCATCGCCGGCATGCACGGACGTGACCGCCGCGCGTGCCGCGATCACGTCGTCGGCGGTCAGCAGCGGCCGCGCCTGCGCGATCAGGCTGCGGCGGTCGGCACCGGCCAGCAGGCCACGCTCCGCGTCTTCGCCCGGATAGCCCAGTGCGAGCCGCAACAGGAAGCGGTCGAGTTGCGAGTCCGGCAACGGATAGGTGCCCGACAGGTCGACCGGATTCTGCGTGGCGATCACGAAGAAAGGCGACGGCAACGCGTGGCTGGTGCCGTCGACGGTGACCTGGTGTTCGGCCATCGCTTCCAGCAACGCGCTTTGCGTGCGCGGTGGCGCGCGGTTGATCTCGTCGGCCAGCAGCACCTGGGTGAATATCGGGCCGGGATGGAACTCGAAACGTCGCGCCTGCGGGTCGAACACCGAGACTCCGACGATGTCGGCCGGCAGCAGGTCGGAGGTGAACTGCACGCGCTGGAACTGCAACCCGAGGGTCGCGGCAAGCGCATGCGCCAAGGTGGTCTTGCCGAGGCCGGGCAGGTCCTCGATCAGCAGGTGCCCCTCCGACAGCAGGGCCACGAATGCCAGCCGTACCTCGTGCGGTTTGCCCAGCACCAGCGAGTTGACCTGCGTCTGTGCGCCGTCAAGGGCAGCGCGCAGGTGGTCGGGTAGCATGCTCGCCGAAGCCGGGGTTGCGGATACCGCCATTCGTACTCTCCAGGAAGCTGCCCGGCCGCATTGCGGAACCCTTGCCGGCATCGCGGGTCAAGCCAGCGATGCCGTGGTGTTTGCTGCGGCCACGATCATCCGAGTCTACCGAGGTCACATGTCCATGCGGGAACGCCCGTCGCCTGTCGTGCCACCGCGATCACCCTTCTCCGGCCCGGCTTCATCGTGGTCACAGCCGGAGGCGGCGAATGCACGTCGGCTGTTCTGGGGGCTGTTCGCGGTGGTGTTCGCGATCAAGCTGCTGGTCGCCGCGCGGTTGCCGCTGTTCGTCGACGAGGCGTTCTACTGGCTCGAAGGGCAGCACCTGGCGCCGGCGTATTCCGACCTGCCGGGCCTGACCGCATGGCTCGCACGGCTGGGCGTCACCCTCGGTGGCGACACCGCGCTCGGCCTGCGGCTGCCGTTCCTGCTGATTGCTGCGCTGGTGCCGTTGCTGGCGATGCGGATCACCGCCCGCGAACACGGCGAGGTCTACGGCTGGCAGGCCGGTTGTTTCGCGCTGCTGCTGCCGCTGTCGGGCACGCTTGGGCTGCTGGCCCTGCCGGACGCGGCGATGGCGCTGGCGACGTTGTTGTGTGTCGACGCCGGCGCGCGGCTGTTGCGCCACGTGACTGCCGGCGGCGCGCTGGAACTTGCGCTCGGGTTGACCATCGGCGCGTTGAGCCATTACCGGTTCATCGCGGTGATCGGGGTTGGACTGGTGGTCCTGTTGTTGTTGGCGGATGGCCGGAAACTGCTGCGCGATGCCCGCGTCTGGACCGCGATCGCGATCGGTGCAGCGGCGTGGACCCCGCTGGTGGCATGGAACTTCGACAACGCCGATGCCGGCCTGCGTTTCCAGCTGGTCGACCGCCATCCCTGGGCGTTCCATGTCGATGGCCTGTGGTTCATCGCGATCCAGGCGTTGCTGGTCACGCCGCTGCTGTTCGTGGCGCTGGCTTCGGCGAGCTGGCGCGGCAACCGGAGTGCCTCCTCGACCTCGCGCTATTTCGCATTGCTTGGCGGGCTGGTGGTGCTCGGCTTCTTCGCGCTCGGGTTCTTTGCCGATACCGAGCGCGTCAGTTTCCACTGGCCACTTCCTGGCTACCTCGCCTTGTTGCCGTTGCTGCCGGCCGTGCTCGCGGCATGGCCGCGCTGGCTGCGAGGGGCGACCTGGGGGCTGGCCGGACTCGGGCTGGTCGCGATGCTCGGCTATTACGTCGCGGTGTCGGTTCCCGACCTGCGGGCGCGGACCGCGGCGGAGAAGTGGTATCCGTCCAACTTCGCCGGCTGGAACGAGCTGGAGGAGGCGGTGCGACTCGCGCGCGCGCAGATGCCCGACGACACCCGGATCGTCGCTGGAAACTTCAAGCTCGGTGCCGAGTTGGGCTTCGCCTTGGGCGAGTCGCGCATCGCCGTGCTCGACCACTCGCTCAACCACAAGCATGGCCGTGCGCCGCAACTGCGGTTGTGGGGCTTGCAATCGTCGGGTCGCGCCGACTGGGGCGATGCGCCGGTGCTGCTGGTGGTCGGCGCGACCGACGTGCCCTACAAATCGCTGCTGCAGCGCTACCACGACCTGTGTGGCATGGTCGGGCCGTTGCCGCCGCCGCGAGTGATCAACGTCGACCATGGGCACCAGCGGTTCCTGCTGTTCAAGCTGGGACGCGGGGTGGACGCCCCGGCTGGCGCGACCTGCACCACGCCGTCGATGGCATGGATCGATACGCCCGTGAGCGGCGCCAAGGTCGGCACGAACTTCGAGGTCGCGGGTTGGGCGTTCAAGAACGGCGTCGGACTGGATCGTGTCGAAGTGACGCTCGATGGTGCCCTGGTCGCGCAGGCGCAATACGGGCTGGAGAACCCCGGGGTCGCGCGCTACTGGCAACTGGCGAACGATCCCAACCAGCCGCGCGTGGGTTTCAGTGCGAGCGTCGACGCCGCTTCCGTCTCGCCGGGCCGGCACTGGCTCGGGCTGCGGCTGCATGGCAGCGACGGCAGCGTGGAAGTCTGGCCGGAGCAGCCGGTCGATATCCGCTGACTGTAGTCGGGCGGGTCAGGGCACTGCGAAACCCGCCTCGCGCAACAGGCGGGCGGTTTCGATCAACGGCAGGCCGACCAGCGCGGTCGGGTCACGGCTGTCGATCGCCTCGAACAGGCTGATGCCAAGGCCTTCGCATTTGAAACTGCCGGCGCAGTCGAACGGCTGCTCGGCATCGACGTAACGCGCGATCTCGTCCGCAGTTAGGGGGCGGAAGCGCACCGTGGTGGTGTCGATCGTGCTCAGGCATTGCTGGCCACGGCACAGCGCCAGGCCGGTGCGGAATGCGATCGCGCGGCCCGACATCGCGCCCAGCTGCGCGATCGCGCCATCGCGGCCACCGGGCTTGCCCAAGGGGTGTCCGTCCAGTTCGGCCACCTGGTCGGACCCGATCACCCACGCGTCGGGATGACGGGCGGCAATGTCCGTGGCCTTGGCAATGGCGAGGCGCCGGACCAGCTCGGTCGGTGTTTCGCCGGGCAGGACGGCCTCGTCGGTTCCGGGGCGAAGGGTCTCGAACGGCAGGCCCAGTCGCGCCAGCAGTTCGCGTCGATAGGGCGAGGTGGACGCGAGGATCAGTCGTGGTCGTACCGCCATCGCTCAGGTCACGGGTACGCGGGCGCGCTCGATGCGGTCCAGTTGCTGCTCGATCCGGCTGCGCGCATCGACGATGGAGCCGCGCACCTGCTGCAGCTCGTCGACGCTGGCGGTGTCGCCATGTTCCCTCAGCCACAGGCGCTGGCGCAGCATCTCGCGCAAGGCATCGTGGACCGGGTCGTCGATATGGTCGCCGGCGACCGCCTCGATCTCCGAACGGGCGGTGCGCAGGCGCGCTTCCAATGCGTCCGCGGCATCCAGCAGTTGCCGGATTTCACGATGGCGACGGCTGTTCCGACGCCGCGCAACCGCGATGGTGAACAGGAGTGTCGCCGCAACCACGGCGAGGCCGAACACTGTCAGTAGGGATGCGTTCACGGTGCCAACAAGCGGGAATCGAGTATCCAGTCTGCCGCGCCCGCAGGGGCGGGGGCAAATCGGTGCGGATGGCGGCGTACAATCCGCCTGCGGGCCGCTCCGGGTGGCCTCTGGCGGGCTGTCACCGGTTTGACAGGTGTCCGCCCCATCCTTAACATTCCCCGGCTTATGTCCGCTGACGCGCCCAAAGTGCCGGTACCCGAAGTCCTGGATGCCTCACGCATGGTCGCGGCGCGACGTGGCGTGGCGGGGCGGGTGTCTCTGTCGGCATTGACGAGGTTGCGCGACAGCCTGTTCGATACCGAAGGCGAGGTGGCGTATTCGCTCGAGTTCGGCACCGACGAGTTGAAGGTTCCATTCGTCGAGTTGCGGATCGAAACGGAGTTGCCGCTGCTGTGCCAGCGCAGCCTCGAGCGCTTCCTGTTCCCGGTGGCGATCGAGCAACGGCTCGGCCTGATCCGCGACGAAGCCGACGAGGCCGCGTTGCCCCCGGGCTACGAGGCGTTGCTGATGCCAGAGGACGGCACGCTTAAGCCGGTCGAGCTGGTGGAGGACGAGCTGATCCTCGCCATCCCGGTGATACCGGTAAAGCCCGGCACCGAGGCGATGGAGCGCGACTGGCCCGCCGAGGAGGTCGAGCTGGAACGCTCCAATCCGTTCGCGGCGCTGTCGGCATTGAAGAACAAACCGGATTCGTCGAAGTAGTTTTTCGCCGGTCCATCGACTGAAGTTTTCAAGGTTTTCCCTGGAGTAAGACCATGGCTGTCCAGAAGTCCCGCGTTTCCCCGTCCAAGCGTGGCATGCGTCGCGCCCACGATTCGCTGTCCAGCAAGCAGCTGGCGACCGATCCGACCACCGGCGAGACCCACATCCGCCACCACGTCACCGCCGACGGCTACTACCGTGGCAAGAAGGTGATCGACACCCAGTCGAAGGTCGCCGACGAAGAGTAAGCTCGACGCGCCCGCAGGTTCGCGGGCGCTCCCGCACCCGCGGTGGCCGCGCCGGGCTGAATCGTTGGCCCGGCCAGCCCGGGCGTTCTCCGGGTCGGCCTGACCGGCTCGTGGCGGCCGCATGGCGTTGTTTCGGTGCGTCCAACTGCGGGGAGCCTCATCGCCAGCACGCTGGCGTTCGTGAACAGCCCTCGTGAACCAGCCCTTTCGCCGCGGAGCCGCAATGACCGATCCCATTTTTTCCCGCATCGCGGGTACCGGCAGCTACTTGCCGGAGAAAGTGCTGACCAACGACCACCTGTCGAAGATCGTCGATACCACCGACGAGTGGATCGCCTCGCGCACCGGCATCCGCGAACGCCACGTCGCCGCTGAAGGCGAGACCACTTGCGACCTGGCCTACCACGCCGCGGTGCGCGCGATGGAAGCGGCCGGTGTCGAGGCGTCCGAGCTCGACCTGATCGTGCTGGGCACCACCACCCCCGACCTCATCTTCCCGTCGACGGCCTGTCTGTTGCAGCACCGCCTCGGTGCCAACGGCTGCCCGGCATTCGACGTCAACGCCGCCTGTTCTGGTTTCATCTACGCGTTGACCGTGGCCGACAAGTTCATCCGCAGCGGCGCGGCGAAGACGGTGCTGGTGGTCGGGGCCGAGACCCTGACCCGGATGCTCGACTGGAACGACCGTTCCACCTGCGTGCTGTTCGGCGATGGCGCCGGTGCGGTCGTGCTGAAAGCCGACAGCGAAGCCGGCATCCTCAGCACCCACCTGCACGCCGATGGCGGCAAGAAGGAACTGCTGTGGAACCCGGTGGGCGTCTCGGTCGGTTTCAAGCCCGAGGAGCACAACGCCGGCGTCAAGGTGCTGATGACCGGCAACGACGTGTTCAAGCATGCGGTGAAGGCGCTGGATGCACTGGTCGAGGAGACGCTCGAAGCCAACGGGCTGGACCGCCACGACATCGACTGGCTGATCCCGCACCAGGCCAACCTGCGCATAATCGAGGCCACCGCCAAGCGGCTGGACATGCCGATGGAGCGGGTCATCGTCACCGTCGACAAGCACGGCAACACGTCCTCCGGGTCGGTGCCGCTGGCGCTGGACGAGGCCGTACGCTCCGGGCGCATGCAGCGCGGGCAACTGGTGTTGCTGGAGGCGTTCGGCGGCGGTTTCACCTGGGGTTCGGCGCTGCTGCGCTACTGATCCCGCGCAAACTGTACGCCGTGGTACAGACGGGTCGGTGCGATCGCTCGTATCATGGCGCGTTCTTTCCGCAGGGGCCGTCGTGTGAGCGATCCACAACACACCGACCAACAAGCTGATCCGCAACTGGCCTTCGTTTTCCCGGGGCAGGGCTCGCAGTCGCTCGGCATGCTCGCCGGGCTGGCGCAGGACCACGCGATCATCGGTGAAACCTTCGCCGAAGCCAGCAACGGCGCCGGCACCGACCTCTGGACGCTGAGCCAGTCCGGTCCCGAGGATCGTCTCAACCAGACCGAGTTCACCCAGCCGGCATTGCTGGCCGCGGGCGTCGCGGTATGGCGCCTGTGGCAGGCACGCGGTGGTGCGATGCCGGCGCGACTCGCCGGCCACAGTCTCGGCGAGTACAGCGCGCTGGTCGCGGCTGGCGTGCTGACACTGGTTGACGCAGCCCGGCTGGTGCGCCTGCGTGGACAGTTGATGCAGGATGCCGCGCCTGCGGGCACCGGCGCGATGGCGGCCGTGCTGGGTGCCGAGGATGCGCTGGTGCAGGAAGTCTGCGAAGCGGCGTCGGGCAAGGAAGTGGTGGTCCCGGCCAACTACAACTCACCCGGCCAGATCGTGATCGGCGGCCATGCGGCTGCCGTCGACAAGGCATTGACCCAGTTGGCCGAGCGCGGAGTGCGCAAGGTGGTGAAGCTTGCCGTCAGCGTGCCGTCGCACACGCCGCTGATGCGCGAGGCCGCCGACAAGCTGGCCGAGTCGATGGCCGACATCGAATGGCAGGCACCGCGTCTGCCGGTGGTGCAGAACGTCGACGCTACGGTGCATGAAGGCACCGACGCGATCCGCGACGCGTTGGTGCGCCAGCTGTACCTGCCGGTGCAGTGGACCGGTTGCGTGCAGGCGCTGGCATCGGCGGGCGCGACCCGCGTCGCCGAATGCGGTCCCGGCAAGGTGCTGGCCGGGCTGGTCAAGCGCATCGACAAGTCGATCGACGCGCGCGCACTAGGTGCACCGGCTGACTTCGAGGCCGCGCTGGACGATTGGAAATAACCCGAACCCTGTAGGAGCGGCTTCGGCCGCGATCGCATGTTTGTGGTGCGAACTGATTCCCGATCGCGGCTGAAGCCGCTCCTACCAAAGAAAGCAGGAAGGAACACATGAGCAACTTGCCCCTCACTGGAGAGATCGCACTCGTCACCGGCGCCAGCCGTGGCATCGGTGCGGCGATCGCCGACGAACTGGCCGCGCAGGGCGCGACGGTCATCGGCACCGCGACGTCCGACGCCGGCGCCGCCGCCATTGGCGAGCGCCTGTCCGCGAACGGCGGCCACGGCCGCGTGCTGGACGTCGCCAACCCGGATTCGATCAGCGCGCTGGTCGATGCCATCGGCAAGGACATCGGTGCGATCTCGATCCTGGTCAACAACGCCGGCATCACCCGCGACAACCTGCTGATGCGGATGAAGGATGAGGACTGGCAGGCGATCATCGACACCAACCTCACCAGCGTCTACCGCACCTCCAAGGCGGTGATGCGCTCGATGATGAAGGCGCGCAAGGGCCGCATCGTCAACATCGCCTCGGTGATCGGCGTGACCGGCAACGCCGGCCAGGCCAATTACGCCGCGGCCAAGGCCGGAATCATCGCCTTCAGCAAGTCGCTGGCCAAGGAGATCGGGTCGCGCGGGGTCACCGTCAACGTGGTCGCTCCGGGTTTTATCGACACCGACATGACCCGCGCATTGCCGGAAGATGCGAAGGACGCGATGCTCGGGCAGATCGCGCTTGGCCGATTCGGCGAGCCGGCCGACATCGCACGCGCGGTGGCTTTCCTGGCCGGGCCGTCGGCCGCCTACATCACCGGCGAGACCCTGCACGTCAACGGCGGCATGTACATGGCCTAGGCCATAAAGCATTGAGACACAAGGCCTTTTGCAGCTATTCGCAGGGGCCTCGATTCCACTACACTATTCCATCGAATATCCCGTCCGGGAGGAGTGAACAGCAATGAGCAGCATCGAAGAGCGCGTCAAGAAGATCGTGATTGAACAGTTGGGCGTGAAGGAAGAGGACGTCACCAACAATGCCTCGTTCGTCGACGACCTGGGTGCCGACTCGCTCGACACCGTCGAGCTGGTGATGGCGCTGGAAGAAGAGTTCGAGTGCGAGATCCCGGACGAAGAGGCCGAGAAGATCACCTCGGTCCAGCAGGCGATCGATTACGTCAAGGCCCACGTCAAGGCGTAAGCACCTGCTTCCAGCAACACAGACCGGGGCCGCATCGTGCGGCCCTGCGTCTTTCTCGACAGCCATCACCCGTCGCATATTTCCAGGCGCGGATCCGGCCCATCGCCGGTCGCGTTCGCAAGCGGAGTCATCCATGTCCAATCGTCCGGCCTCCTTCAACCGGCGCGTCGTCGTCACCGGCCTCGGCCTTGTCTCGCCGCTGGGCAACGACCTGGCCAGCAGCTGGGACGGCGTCATCAACGGCCGCTCCGGCATCGGTCCGATCACGCATTTCGACACCACGGGTTTCACCACCCGCATCGCTGGTGAAGTGCGCGATTTCGACGTCACCAAATGGGTGTCGCCGAAGGACGCGCGCAAGATGGATCCGTTCATCCACTACGGCGTCGCCGCGTCGATGATGGCGATGGAGGATGCGGGCCTGGTCGTCGACGAGTCCAATGCCGAGCGCATCGGCGCGCTGATCGGTTCGGGCATCGGCGGCATCCTCGGCATCGAGGAGCAGACCATCAAGTTCCATGAGGGCGGCGCGCGCAAGATCTCGCCGTTCTACGTGCCCAGCACCATCATCAACATGCTGCCCGGTCAGGTGTCGCTGCTCACCGGCATCAAGGGGCCCAACTTCTCCGCGGTATCGGCCTGCGCCACGTCCAACCACTCGATCGGCATGGCGATGCGCATGATCCAGTACGGCGACGCCGACGTGATGATCGCCGGCGGCGCCGAGCGCGGTTCCTCGCCCACATCGGTTGGCGGCTTCTGCGCGATGAAGGCGATGTCGACACGCAACGACGACCCGACGGTCGCCTCGCGCCCGTGGGACAAGGACCGCGATGGCTTCGTGCTCGGCGACGGCGCCGGCATCCTCGTGCTCGAGGAGTACGAGCGCGCCAAGGCCCGCGGCGCGCGCATCTATTGCGAACTGGCCGGCTTCGGCGCCAGCTCCGACGCGTTCCACATGACCGCGCCCAGCGAGAACGGCGAAGGCCCGGCGCGCTGCATGGCGATGGCGATCAAGGACGCGGGGGTCAACCCGGAAGAGATCGGCTACCTCAACGCCCACGGCACCTCGACGCCGCTCGGCGACCTGGCCGAGACCCTCGCGATCAAGCGCGCGTTCGGCGACCACGCCTACAAGACCATGGTCAGCTCGA
This sequence comes from Lysobacter sp. F6437, assembly GCF_052547215.1. NCBI lineage: Bacteria > Pseudomonadati > Pseudomonadota > Gammaproteobacteria > Lysobacterales > Lysobacteraceae > Lysobacter > Lysobacter sp. F6437. The sequence continues at coordinate 934,073 of NZ_JBQWRB010000001.1, read as the reverse complement.
CCAAGTCGATGACCGGGCACCTGCTCGGCGCGGCCGGCGGCGCCGAGGCGATCTTCTCGGTGATGGCGCTGCACGAGGGCGTCATTCCGCCGACCACCAACCTGGACGAGCCGGGCGAGGGCTGCGACCTCGACTACGTGCCCAACACCGCGCGCGAGGCGAAGATCGACGTCGCGATGTCGAACGGCTTCGGCTTCGGTGGCACCAACGGCACGCTGGTGTTCAAGCGGGTCTGACCGGCGCGGTTCCGCGACCGCGGTGACGACGACTCGACATGCTGCTGACCCGCGCGCTGCCGCCCTCGATCGACCTGCTGGACCTGCATCGGCACGATCGGGGGCGTTACCCGTTGCTGCTTGAATCCAGTGCAGCCGGTACGGCGCAGGGCCGCTGGGACCTGTTGCTGGTTGCCGATGGTGCTTCGTTGCGGCTCGACTGCGATGGCGTCACCCGCGACACCGATGGACGCGCGGTCACCGGCGATTTCCTGCAGGCGCTGGATGCTGCATGGAGCGCCGCCCGGACCGCCCGTGACGAGCCGCGCTGGCCATTCCGTGGTGGCTGGGCATTGCTGTTGGGGTATGAGCTGGCCGCGCAGGTCGAGCCCGTGCTGCACCTGCCGCCGGCACCGGGTGGCCTGCCGGTGGCGCTCGCGCTGCGGTGTCCCGGTGCGATCTTGCGTGACCACGCCAGTGGCGACTGCGTGGCGGTTGTCGAGCCCGGCCACGAGGCCCTGCTTGAAAAGATCATGGCCGACCTCGCGCCGGTCGCGGCGCTCGCGCCGTTGCCCGAATGGCAGCCGCCGGACCGGATCGACGAGGACCCGCCGCACCGCTACACCGATGGTGTCGCCCGGGTACTCGACTACCTCGTTGCCGGCGATGTCTTCCAAGCCAATCTCTCGCGTGGCTGGCTTGCGCGGTTCGATCGCCCGCTGCAGCCGGCGGGGCTGTTCCAGCGCCTTCGCGAGAACAACCCGGCGCCGTTTGCGGGATTGTTCGCCGGCAAGGACTGGGCGGTCGTCAGTGCCTCTCCCGAGCGCCTGGTATCGGTACGGGGCGACCTGGTCGAGACCCGTCCGATCGCCGGCACCCGTCCCCGCATCCCCGGCGACGACGACCACGCGCGCATCAGCGAGCTGGTCGGCCACCCCAAGGAACGCGCCGAGCACGTGATGTTGATCGACCTGGAGCGCAACGACCTCGGCCGTGTCTGCACGCCGGGCAGCGTCGAGGTCGACGAACTGATGACGGTCGAGAGCTACGCCCACGTGCACCACATCGTCAGCAACGTGCGCGGCCGCCTGCGTGAAGGCGTCACCCCCGGCGAGGTGATCCGTGCGACCTTTCCCGGCGGCACCATCACCGGCTGCCCCAAGGTGCGTTGCATGCAGATCATCGCCGAGCTGGAGGGCGAGGGCCGCGGCGCGTACACCGGCGCGATGGGCTGGCTCAACCGCGACGGCGACCTCGACCTCAACATCCTGATCCGCAGCGCCGAGGTCGAGGACGATTGCGGTGGCAGCCTGCTCCGGTTCCGCACCGGCGCCGGTATCGTCGCCGACTCCGACCCGCAGCGGGAACTCGACGAAACCCGGGCCAAGGCGCGCGGCATGTTGCGTGCGCTCGGGATCGATGATGCACGGGGGGCGTGTGGCGAGCCCTGAGGTCCGGGTATTCGTCGGCGACGACCGCGTGTCGGGAATCCCGCTGGACGATCGGGGATTGGCCTATGGAGATGGCGTATTCGAAACCATGCGCGCGCATCGTGGCGAACTGCCGTGGTGGGATCTGCACTGGGCACGGCTCGAACGCGGCGCGTCGCGACTGGGGCTGGCGTTGCCACGGCGGGCGCAGGTGCGCGAGGAGGCCGGGCGCCTGCTCGATGGCGCTGATGCCGTGCTCAGGTTGCAACTCAACCGGGGCAGCGGCGGTCGCGGCTACGCGCCATCGCCGGGTGTCGACCCGGTCTGGATACTCGCCCGCCATCCACTACCCGCTGCGATGCCGCCGCGGGGCATCGCTTTGCGTTGGTGCGCCACCCGTCTGGCCATCCAGCCGGCGCTGGCCGGGATCAAGCATTGCAACCGCCTCGAACAGGTGCTGGCCCGCGCCGAATGGCTGGCGGCCGATACCGATGACAGCGACGCCGATGACGGCCTGATGTGCAGCATGGAGGGTGACGTGGTCTGTGCGATCGCCGCGAACCTGTTCGTGCTGCACGATGGCCTCTGGCGCACGCCGTGGCTGGACCACTGCGGTGTCGCGGGCGTGTGCCGGCAATGGCTGCTCGACGACGTCGGGATCGAGCAGGCGCGGTTGAAGGTCATCGATGTCGAAACTGCCGACGCCATCGTCCTGACCAATGCGGTGCGCGGTATCCTGCCGGTCGCGCGACTGGGCACGCGACGTTGGCGGCAGCACCCCGCGGTGCTTGAATGGCAGCGACGCCTGGCCCGGGCCCATCCCGGGTTTGCCGCGGCGGATCCCGGTCCGTCCGGCCCCCACCCATCCAGCCCACCGGAGATGCCGTGAGCCGCACCCGCAAGCGTCGTTTTGGCGCGATGTTCCTGTTGCTTTTGATCGTCTTGGCGATCGCGGCCGCCGTGGTCGGGGCCTGGGCATGGCAGCGCTACACCGCGTTCGCCGATGCGCCGCTCGCCGGCTTGCAGCAGGGCGACAGCGTGGTGATCGAGCGCGGCGATTCGTTCCCGACGGTCATTGCCAGGCTGCGTACGGCAGGTGTGCGCGAAGGCGAGCAGCTCGAATGGCGCCTGCTGGCGCGGCAACTGGGCGCGGCCGCGAACCTGCATGTCGGCGAATACGCGCTTGATCCCGGCACCACGCCGCGCGAGTTGCTGGTCGCGATGCGCGAAGGCGACACCATCCAGCACCGCTTCACCATTGTCGAAGGCTGGAACATCCGCGAGCTGCGCGCCGCGCTGGCGACCGCCGAGCCGCTGGAGCACGAGTCCGCTGAAATGGATGCCGCGGAGCTGATGGTGGCGCTCGATCACGCCGACGAACACCCCGAGGGGCGCTTCCTTCCCGAGACCTACCTCTACACCCGTGGCGACAGCGACCTCGACCTGCTGCGCCGCGCATACGCCGCCAGCGAGAAGGCGCTGGCCGCCGCGTGGGAGAAGCGCGATCCCGACACCCGGCTCGATACGCCCTACGAGATGCTGATCCTCGCCTCGATCGTCGAGAAGGAAACCGGCATCGCCTCGGAACGGCCGCAGATCGCCGGGTTGTTCGAGCGCCGCCTGCGCATCGGCATGAAGCTGCAGACCGACCCGACCGTGATCTACGGTCTCGGCAAGGACTACGACGGCAACATCCGGCGCCGCGACCTGGTCACCGACACGCCCTACAACACCTACACCCGCGCCGGCCTGCCGCCGACCCCGATCGCGATGCCCGGCGTCGATGCGCTCAATGCGGTCGCCAACCCGGCCGAAGGCACCGCGCTGTACTTCGTCGCCATCGGTGACGGCAGTGGCCGGCACCTGTTCGCCGACAGTCTGGCCGAGCACCAGTCCAACGTCCGCACGTACCTGCGCAACTACCGCCAGAACACCGGTAGCGCCGAATGAGCCTGCAGCGACAGCCGCGGCTGGTGACCCTGGAAGGTGGCGAGGGTGCCGGCAAGTCGACCGTGCTGGCCGCATTGCGCGACGCGTTGCTGGCCAGCGGCTGCGAGGTCGTATGCACCCGCGAACCCGGCGGCACGCCGCTGGCGGAGCAGATTCGCGGCTTGCTGCTCGACACCCGCCACGAGCCGCCGTCACCGGAAACCGAACTGCTCTTGATGTTCGCAGCGCGGGCCCAGCACGTCAGCGAGACCATCGTGCCGGCGCTGCGTCGTGGCGCCTGGGTGCTGAGCGATCGCTTCACCGATGCCAGCTATGCTTACCAGGGCGCTGCCCGTGGTGGGGATGTCGACTTCATCACCGAGCTCGAACGGCGCGTGGTCGGGATCAGCCCGGGGCTGACCCTGCTGCTCGACCTGCCGGTCGAGATCGGCCTGCAGCGTGCCCGCGGACGCGGCGATGCGGACCGGATCGAGTCGGAGGCCGACGAGTTCTTCGAACGCGTGCGCAGCGGTTACCGCACGCGCGCCGAGGCCGAACCGCAGCGGTTCCGGATCATCGATGCCAGCCGGCCGGTTGAAGCGGTTGCCGCACAGGCGGTGGCTCAACTGCAGGTGCATCGTGACGCATTGCAGGTATCCGGATGACGACCTTCGCACCCTGGCAGCAACGGATCCACGACCAGGCCGCCGCCGCGCTTGATGCCGGTCGCCTGGGTCATGGCCTGCTGTTTTGCGGACCGGGCAGGCTGGGCAAGCGCCAGGTCGCCGAACATCTCGCCCGTCGCCTGCTGTGCACCGACCGCCGCACCGATGGCGAGCCCTGCGGCGAGTGCCGCGGCTGTCGCCTCTGGGCCGCCGGCAGCCACCCGGACTATCAACTGGTGTCGTTCATCCCGACCAAGGACGGCAGCAAGCTGCGGACCGAGATCGTGATCGAGCAGATCCGCAAGCTGTCCGAGCAGATGGCGCTGACCCCGCAGTACGGCGGCGCCCAGGTCGTGATCATCGATCCGGCCGACGCGATCAACCACGCCGCTGCCAACGCGTTGCTGAAAACCCTCGAAGAGCCGGTGCCGGGACGTTATCTGTGGCTGGTCAGTGCCCAGCCGAGCCGGTTGTCGGCCACCATCCGCAGCCGCTGCCAGAAACTCGAGTTCCGCCTGCCGCCACGCACTGAGGCGCTGGACTGGCTGCAGCGGCAGGGTCACGCCGCCACCGAGGCCGGGGAAGCCCTCGACGCCGCGCGCGGTCACCCGGGGCTCGCCCACGAATGGCTGGGAGGCGAGGGCCTGGCGTTGCGCCGCGAAGTCGCTTCCGACCTCGACAAACTGCTGCGCAATGAACTGGCGGTGGTCGAGACCGCGCAACGCTGGACCGCCGACGGACAGGCCGACCAGCGGCTCCGTTTTGCCGCCGATCTCGCCGTGGCCGAAGCGACCGGCGGCTTGACCGACCCGCTGCGGGCGCGCAGTCTGGCGGAGTGGTTCGACCGCGCCAACCGCGCCCGCGAATTGTTGCGCACCACGGTGCGCGCGGAGCTGGTGGTGGTCGAGTTGTTGATGGCCTGGCGGGCCGGGGTTGGCCGGGCCGGGACTAACCAGATGGGACAGGGGATGAAAGCATGAGTTCGACAGGCGGCAGTGCGCGTCAGGGCATCCTGTCGCTGGCGGTGAAGGACAAGGCGTCGCTGTACAACGCCTACATGCCGTACCTGAGGCACGGTGGCATCTTCGTGCCGACGCCCAAACGTTACTTCCTTGGCGACGAGGTGTTCCTGCTGTTGACCCTGCCCGAATCCAGCGAGCGCCTGCCGGTTGCCGGCAAGGTGGTCTGGGTCACGCCCGCCGGTGCGCAGGGTAATCGTCCCGCCGGGGTCGGCGTCCAGTTCGGAGACGGCGCCGAAGGCGAGAACGTCAAGGGCAAGATCGAGGCGCTGCTGGCCGGCACGCTCGGCTCCGAGCGCGCGACCCATACGATGTAGCCAGCCGATGTAGCCGGCTCGTTCCTTTGTAGGAGCGGCTTCAGCCGCGATCGGAAGTCGGTGCGGGCGAACGATTCCAGATCGCGGCTGAAGCCGCTCCTACAGGGAGCACCGCAGGCTCACCGCAGCGCGGAGGAATCCCAGCCCGGGCGCGGCGCGAAACGATCGCCATGGCGCGCCTGCAACTGCTTCAGCCGCTCCAGCAGTCCATCCACACCGGTCTCGCGGATGTACTGGATCGGGCCGCCACGGAACGGTGCGAAGCCGGTTCCGAAGATCACTCCGGCGTCGAGCAGGTCGGCATCGGCCACCACGCCATCGTGCAGGCAGGCCACTGCCTCGTTGAGCAGCGGCAGGATCAGGCGATCCTCCAGGTCGTCGGGTGTCTTGTAGTTCTCCGGCAGCTCCGGCTTGACCGCCTTGCCTTCCTCCCACTTGTACAGGCCCTGGCCATCCTTCTTGCCGCGCTTGCCCTGCTCGGCGCCGCCGGCAAGCGCCGCCGGAACCTGCAACCCAAGGAACGGCGACAGCTCCGCACCGACGCCTGCCGCCACGTCCAGCCCCACCGTGTCGACCAGTTCGATCGGCCCCATCGGCATGCCGAACTTGACCGCGGCCTTGTCGATCGCCTTGCCCGGGATGCCTTCCGAATACGCGGTCACCGCTTCCAGCATGTACGGGAACAGCACCCGGTTGACCAGGAACCCCGGCGTCCCCGCGACCGGTACCGGCAACTTGCCGATCGCCTTGCAGAACGACGCGAGCCGTTGCCGGGTCTCGGCCGCCATCGCATCGTGCTGGACGATCTCGACCAGCGGCATCAGCGCCACCGGGTTGAAATAGTGCAGGCCGGCGAACTGCGCCGGGCGCGCGATGTCGTCGCGCAACTCGACCAGCGGGATCGACGAGGTGTTGCTGGTCAGCAGCGCGTCGGCTTTCATCCGCGGCTCGACATCGGCATACAGCCCGCGCTTGGCCTCGGCCTGCTCGATGATCGCCTCGATCACCAGGTCAGCCGTCGCGGCGCCATCACCAGCGAGGTCGCTCTTGAGCCGGGCCGCCACCGCCGGACGTTTGCTTTCGTCCTTGACCTTCTTCGTGAACAACTCGCCGGCGCGATTCATCGCATTGTCGATGAAGCGCTGCTCGCGGTCGTTGAGGGTGACCTCGAAACCCTTGTAGGCCGACCACGCCGCGATGTCGCCGCCCATCACTCCCGCGCCGATCACATGCACGCGGCTGATCCCGTGATCCTTGCCGCCGGCCGACTTCAGCCGTTCCTGCAGGAAGAACACCCGGATCAGGTTGCGCGCGGTCGGGGTCGAGGCGAGTTTGGCGACCGACTTGCGTTCGGCTGCGAGCTTGCGCTCGATGCCGCCACCGGTGTTCTTCCAGGTGTTGGCCAGCGCGTACGGCGCCGGGTAATGCTCCTTGCGGGCCTTGCGCGCGACCTGCTTGAGCAGCATCGGAGCGATGACCTGCCGCGCCGGCCAGGTATTCGTCAGCCATCCCATGAAGCGCTGCTTGAATGGCCGCTTGCGACCCTTCAGTGCCAGCGACGCGGCGCTGTCGACCAGCACCGCCTTGTCCGCGGTCTTGTCGACCAGGCCCGTGGTGCGCGCGGCCGATGCCGACAAGGTGCGACCGGTCAGCATCATGTCGAACGCCGCCGGCGCACCGACCAGCTTCGGCAACCGCACGCTGCCGCCCCAGCCCGGGTAGATGCCGAGCTTGACCTCAGGCAGGCCAATCCGTGTCGAGTCGTCCGTGCTGGCGACGCGGTAGTCGCAGGCCAGCGCCAGCTCGGTGCCGCCGCCCATGCAGAAGCCATGGATCGCGGCGACGGTCGGGCAGGGCAGTTGCGCCAGTCGCTGGAACACCTGCTGGCCGCGCTGGAGTGCGCCGGCGACGTTGCCCTTTTCGTCGAAGCCCTGGAACTCCTTGATATCGGCACCGGCGATGAAGCCGCTGTCCTTGGCCGAGCGGAATACCACGGCCTTGGGCGGGTCGATCGCGATGCGCTCCAGCAGGCCGTCGAGCTCGATCAGCACGTCCTGCGACAGCGCATTGACCGACTCGCCGGCGCGATCCAGCGACAGCACGAGGACTTCGTCGGGGCGCTTTTCCACGTGCCAATGCTGGACACGAAGCCCGTCGAAGCTCGGAAGTCCGGTGTCGTGCGAGGCCATGCTGCACCATCCGTTCAGGTATGGAATAGGCCGCTATCATCCCGAGGATGCTCGATCGCCGTCAAATGAAGTCGGCATCGGACCATGCAGCGCTCGCCCGGCCATCGGGGGTGCCGGGTGGCAGTTGCGGAAGGGTCGCCGTGCCCCAATCGTTGTGGAGTGAACTTTTCCCCGACAGGGTTGTCCCATTGTTCGGCCACGGCCGAGCTGACAGGAGTGCCGGCGCGCGGTATGGCCGAGAATGACGTGGAGTCAAACCAGGAGCTGGACCAGGAGCTCGTCAGGCGTGTCCAGCGCGGTGACAGCACGGCCTTCGATGCGTTGGTGCGCAAGTACCAGCACCGGATCGTCGGGCTGATCGGGCGCTACGTCTCGGACTGGAGCGAGTGCCAGGATGTTGCCCAGGACACCTTCATCCGCGCCTATCGCGCGCTGCCGAACTTCCGTGGCGACGCGCAGTTCTACACATGGTTGCACCGGATCGCAGTGAATACCGCCAAGAACCACCTAGTCGCGCAGAACCGCCGCCCGCCGCCCGCCGACATCGACGTTGGTGATGCCGAGCAGTTCGACGTCGGTATCCGCCTGCGTGACAACGACACGCCGGAGCGTGAATTGATGCGGCAACAGGTGGAACAAACCGTCATGCGCGTGGTCGAAGGCTTGCCCGAAGACCTGCGCACGGCAATCAGCCTGCGTGAGGTCGATGGCCTGAGTTACGAGGAGATCGCGCAGAGGATGGACTGTCCGATCGGCACGGTGCGTTCGCGGATTTTCCGCGCCCGCGATGCGATCGACGCCGAGTTGAAACCCTTGCTTGACCAAGACGACCGCCGGGAACGGAGCATTTGATGTCGACCACCCAACACCATGATGCAGATCGGGAAACCCTCAGCGCGCTGTTCGATGGCGAGCTGCAGGGCGATTCGGCGCGCTTCGCGTTGAGGCGACTCGACCACGACGTGCAGTGGGGCGAGGCGTGCGGCCGCTGGCAGTTGTGTGGCGATGTGCTGCGCGGCCAGGCGGGCGTGGTGGCGCCGGCGGGATTCGCGGAGCGTGTCGGCGCGGCTTTGGCGCAGGAAGCCGTGGCCCAACCGGCGACTGCCGTGGCGCGTGCGACGCCGGTGCGCCGACGCTGGATCGGTGGTGCCGCGCTGGCCGCATCGGTGGCGGTTGCGGCGCTGTTCGTAGTCCGGCCGTTCTCGCAATCGGGTGACTTGCCGTTGTCGGCCCCGCAGGTCGCGGCGACCGCTGGTTCGATCGTGGCGCCGGTTGATGGCGACGCGGGTACGCCCGGGCAGCTCGCGATGCAGGAGCCGGCCGCACCGGCTGCGCCAGACACCATCCCGGAGGCACCGGGTACCGGGATCGGGCTTGCCGCCGCGGCGGTGGCAGTCGCCGAGGTGCCGCGCCGCGCCGGTGAGCGCCGTTCGCGCGGCCAGTCGCAGCGCGCGGCCGTACGCAATTCGCGAAACCAGGCCGCACCCCCGGCGATGGCAGCCGTTTCGAGCCCATCGACGGCGGTAGCCACCACGGTCGACCCAGCGCCTGCATTGATCCAGCCCTCGTCGACCCATCCGTTCCTGCCGCAGGGCGAGATCGTTTCGCGACCTTGGCCGCGCGCGGCGCTGCCGGACTATCCGACGGGCAACACCTTCACCGCGGGTTTTTCCGGTCGCTCCGCCGTGGCGCAGTCGCCGGACGCGACATCGCCGTTCTATCCGTTTGAACCACTGCTTGAGCCGCAACCCGAATCCGCGACGACGCCTGGCGCCGGACAACCGGACGGGTCCGACTGGCCACGGCGCTGACAGGCGCACTGCCACTGCGTCTTCCGAACGACAAGAATCCATTCGCAACCCGAGGCCGATCCATGAACCGACCGCTTCGCGCCGTTGCCGTGCTTGGCATCCTCGCCGCTTCATTGCCGGTAGCCTGCACGGCGCAACAGACCCCCACCACCGCCGCTGCCGCACAGGCGGTCACGCCGCCCATCGCGGCGCCGATCGTCACCGGCTTGCCGGACTTCACCCAGCTGGTCAAACGGGTCGGTCCCGCGGTGGTCAACATCAGCGCCGAGATCGCCCCGCCCGAGCGTGGCGCCAACAGCGGGATGCCGCCGGGCTTCGAGGATTTCCTGCGCCAGTTCGGCATGCCGATGCCGGGCATGCCTGACGACCCGCGCGGCGGCGGCACCTCGCTGGGCAGCGGTTTCGTGATCTCCGATGACGGCTACGTGCTGACCAACAACCATGTCATCGACGGCGCCGACGACGTCACGGTGACCCTTTCCGACCGTCGTGAATTCAAGGCTGAAGTGGTTGGCAGTGACGAGACATATGACATCGCCCTGCTCAAGATCAAGGCTGACGGCCTGTCATGGCTGCGTACCGGCAACTCGCATAGCCTGCAGCCAGGACAGTGGGTGGTCGCGATCGGCTCGCCGTTCGGGCTCGACCACTCGGTTACCGCCGGCATCGTCAGCGCGGTCGGCCGCGCCAACCGCAGCCAGCAGTACGTGCCGTTCATCCAGACCGACGTCGCGATCAACCGCGGCAACTCTGGCGGCCCGCTGCTCAACACCTCCGGCGAGGTGGTCGGGATCAACTCGCAGATCTTCAGCAATTCCGGCGGCTACATGGGCGTCAGCTTCGCGATCCCGATCGACCTGGCGATGAACGCGGTCGAGCAGATCAAGGAGACCGGCGAGGTCCGCCGCGGCATGATTGGCGTCGGCATCCAGCCGGTAACCACCGAGGCTGCGCGGGCGATGGAATTGCCGGACACGCGGGGCGCGATGATCAACAACGTGCAGCCCGGCAGTGCCGCGGACAAGGCAGGCCTCCGCCGTATGGACGTGATCCGCGCTTTCAACGGCGTCCGCATCGCCGACGCCAGCGACCTACCACCACTTGTCGGTGCGATCGCGCCTGGCAGCAAGGCCACCGTCGAGGTGCTCCGCGAGGGCGACACCGTCAAGCTGGACCTGGTACTCGGCGCCGAGAGCGCGCTGGGTGCAACCGCCACCGGCGGGGCCCGCGGCAATGACGGCGACAGCACGGTGCCCGCAGGCTCCAATCCGCTGGGCCTGGAGGGTCGTGAACTGAATGACGCGACCCGCCGGCGGCTCGGCGTCAGTGGCGACGAAGGCATGCTGCTGGCCCGGGTACCGGCCGAGATTACCCGTGAAACCGGATTGCGAGCAGGTGACGTGGTGTTGCAGGTTGGGCGCCAGAGCGTCGCCAGCGTGGCCGGATTCAATCGCGCACTGGCCGACGTGGAGCCCGGCGATACGGTGATGCTGCTGGTCCAGCGAGGCGGCGCCAGCCAGTTCGTGGCGGTGACGGCACCGGACTGACCGGCTGCCGGTGATGGGGCGGCGACCCAGACACTCTCCAGTCGCCGCCGCGCGCCCCGTGAATACGGGGTTGCCGGGATGCGGTATGCGATAATCGCCCGTTAACTTTCCCGGCCCCCGAGCCATTGCCGACCCCATGCAGCAGATCCGCAACTTCTCCATCATCGCCCACGTCGACCACGGCAAGTCGACCCTGGCCGACCGCATCATCCACCTGTGCGGCGGCCTGACCGAGCGCGAAATGGAAGCGCAGGTGCTCGACAACAATCCGATCGAGCGCGAGCGGGGCATCACCATCAAGTCGCAGTCGGTGTCACTGCCGTACACCGCGCGCGATGGCAAGACCTACCACCTCAATTTCATCGACACCCCGGGCCACGTCGACTTCAGCTACGAGGTCAGCCGCTCGCTGGCGGCGTGCGAGGGCGCGCTGCTGGTGGTCGATGCGGCGCAGGGCGTGGAGGCGCAGTCGGTCGCCAACTGCTACACCGCGGTCGAGCAGGGCCTGGAAGTGGTGCCGGTGCTCAACAAGATCGACCTGCCGACCGCCGACGTCGATCGCGCCAAGGCCGAGATCGAGGCGGTGATCGGCATCGACGCCAGCGATGCGGTCGCGATCAGCGCCAAGACCGGGCTCAACATCGATGAAGTGCTGGAGGCGATCGTCAAGCGCATCCCGCCGCCGCAGCCGCGCGACACCGACAAGCTGCAGGCGCTGATCATCGACTCGTGGTTCGACAACTACCTCGGCGTGGTCAGCCTGGTGCGCGTCATGCAGGGCGAGATCACCCCCGGCAGCAAGATCCTGGTGATGTCGACCGGCCGCACCCACCTGGTCGACAAGGTCGGCGTGTTCACCCCCAAGCGCAAGGAGCTGGGCAAGCTCGGAGCCGGCGAAGTGGGCTGGATCAACGCCTCGATCAAGGACGTCCACGGCGCCCCGGTCGGCGACACCCTGACCCTCGCCGCCGATCCCGCGACCAAGCCGCTGCCCGGCTTCCAGGAGATGCAACCGCGCGTGTTCGCCGGCCTGTTCCCGGTCGACGCGGAGGACTTCCCGGACCTGCGCGAGGCGCTCGACAAGCTGCGCCTCAACGACGCCGCGCTGCGTTTCGAACCCGAATCGTCGGAGGCGATGGGCTTCGGCTTCCGCTGCGGCTTCCTCGGCATGCTGCACATGGAGATCGTGCAGGAGCGGCTGGAGCGCGAGTACGACCTCAACCTCATCAGCACCGCGCCGACGGTGATCTACGAGGTGCTGAAGACCGACGGCACGATCCTGCCGCTGGACAACCCGTCCAAGCTGCCGCAGGTCAACCTGGTCGAGGAAATCCGCGAGCCGATCATCCGCGCCAACATCCTCACCCCGCCCGATTACGTCGGCAACGTGATCACCCTGTGCGAGGAGAAGCGCGGCAACCAGATCGGCATCACCTACATGGGCCAGCAGGTGCAGATCAGCTACGAGCTGCCGATGGCCGAGGTGGTGCTGGACTTCTTCGATCGCCTGAAGTCGGTGTCGCGCGGCTACGCCTCGCTGGACTACCACTTCATCCGTTTCCAGGCCGGTCCGTTCGTGCGGGTCGACACCCTGATCAACGGCGACAAGGTCGACGCGCTGAGCATCATCACCCACCGCGCCCATGCCGACCGGCGCGGCCGCGAGATCGCCGAGAAGATGCGCGAGCTGATTCCGCGGCAGATGTTCGACGTCGCCATCCAGGCCGCGGTCGGCTCGCAGATCATCGCCCGCAGCACGGTCAAGGCGATGCGCAAGAACGTGTTGGCCAAGTGCTACGGTGGCGACATTTCGCGCAAGAAGAAGCTGCTGGAAAAGCAGAAAGCCGGCAAGAAGCGGATGAAGCAGGTCGGCAGTGTCGAGATCCCGCAGGAAGCCTTCCTGGCGGTGTTGCAGATGGACAACAAATAACAGTGTCGCCAGTCGATCAAAGGAGCAGGCATGCGTTGGTTTGAAATCGCCCTGGTGGTGCTCACCCTCGTCACCGGGCTGGTCTGGCTGCTCGACAGGCTGGTACTGGCCAAGCACCGCGCTACCCACCAGGGACTGTTGGATGACGATGCCGAGCCCTGGTACGTCGACTATGCCAAGGCCTTTTTCCCGGTGCTGCTGGTGGTGCTGATCCTGCGCAGCTTCATTGCAGAACCCTTCCGCATCCCGTCCAACTCGATGATGCCGACCCTGCTGACCGGCGACTTCATCCTGGTCAACAAGTTCGCCTACGGCCTGCGCTGGCCGATCATCAACAAGAAGTTCATCGACATCGGCGAGCCCGAGCGCGGCGACGTGGTGGTGTTCCATCCGCCGCACCACCCCGAGCAGGACTGGATCAAGCGGGTCATGGGCCTGCCGGGCGACCGCATCGGCTATTACGACAACCAGGTCCACATCAATGGCGAGCCGATCGGCTACGAGTCGCTGGGTACCTACCAGGGCCATGACAGCGGCGTCGGCATGACCGGTGCCGAGGAACTGCGCGAGCAACTCGCCGGTCGCCCGCACCTCGTGCTCGAGCGCACTGGCCTGCCGTACCGCGATCCGGGCGAAGGCGAGTGGGTGGTCCCGCCGGGCCACTATTTCGTGATGGGCGACAATCGCGACAACAGTGAAGACAGCCGATACTGGGGCTTCCTGCCGGAGGAGAACCTCCGCGGCAAGGCGTTCCTGATCTGGATGAATATCGATGGGGGTATCGATTTCTCCCGGATCGGCAAGAGCATCCAGTAGGATCCGTGCAGCGGGATCCGTCGACCAGTCATCCAGGGGAGTAAAGGCATGAAACGTGCGCAAGGGGGCATGACCCTTATCGGGTTCATCATCGTGCTGGCCGTGGCCGGCGTGTTCATCTACACGGGCATGAAAGTCATCCCGATGTATTCGGAGTACTACGCGGTCAAGCAGGCCCTGCAGGGGCTGGCCGGAGAGCCCGGGATCGCCGACCAGAGTCCGGCCAAGATCAAGGACCTGTTCTTCCGCCGCCTGTACATCAGCTATGCAGACACGGTGAAGTCCGAGCACGTGAAGATCGTGCGCAAGGACGCCGGCTACCTGATGACGGTGAAGTACGAAGTCCGCAAACCTTTGATCGCCAACCTGGACGTGGTCGGCAAGTTCGAGGCGGAAAAGGAACTGCGCCGCGGCGGGGCGATCGACTGACCGATGGTTGACCGTATCGGCCATCCGTTCGTCCGGCCGGAGTTGCTGGCGCAGGCGCTGACCCATCGCAGCGCCGGCGCTCCGCACAACGAGCGGTTGGAGTTCCTCGGCGACGCGCTGGTCAACCTGTTCGCGGCAGAGGCCCTTTACGCGCGCTGGCCGCGGGCCGACGAAGGCGCGTTGACCCGTGCACGCGCCGAGCTCGTCCGCGAGTCGGCGCTGGCACCGATCGGCCGGGCGCTGGAACTGGGCGGACGCCTGACCCTCGGCCCCGGGGAAATGAAATCCGGTGGCCACCGTCGCGACTCGATCCTGGCCGACGCGGTCGAGGCCGTGGTGGCCGCGATCTACCTTGACGCCGGTTTCGAGGCCTGCCGCGCCGTGGTCCTGCCATGGTTCACCGCCGCGATGGACGCGCTTCCACCACCGCACAAGGTCGGCAAGGACGCCAAGACCCGCTTGCAGGAATGGCTGCAGGGTCGGCAGAAACCGTTGCCGGTGTACGACCTGGTCGCCGAGAGCGGCGAGGACCACGCCAAGACCTTCCGGGTCAGCTGCACGCTGGCCATGCCAGCGCTGGTCACCGAGGGTGAAGGCAACTCGCGCCGCAGCGCCGAGCAGGCCGCCGCCGAGGCGATGCTGGCGGCCATCGAAGCGCTCTGAGCGGCGGGTACCGGGTACAAGAACCCCGGTACAGGCGCACACCGCATAAGTACCCCCGACCAGCCCTGCAAAACCTACAATCCCCCCCCATGAACCCATCACACCGCAGTGGCCACGTCGCCGTCATCGGTCGGCCCAACGTCGGAAAGTCGACCCTGACCAACGCGCTGGTCGGGGCCAAGATCAGCATCGTCTCGCCGCGCCCGCAGACCACCCGCCACCGTCTGCTCGGCATCGCCACGGTCGACGGCGGCCAGTTGCTGCTGGTCGATACCCCGGGCCTGCACCGCGACCAGGGCAAGTCGACCGCGACCGCGATGCACCGCTGGATGAACCGTGCCGCCCGCGGCGCGCTGGAGGGCATCGACGCGGCCATGCTGGTGGTGCGCGCCGGCCAGTGGGACGAAGCGGATGATTTCGCCTACCAGGCACTGCGCCACGTCGGCGTGCCGGTGGTGCTGGTGGTCAACCAGGTCGACCGGCTCAAGGACAAGACCGTGCTGCTGCCGTACCTGGCCCAGGTCAGCGAGGGCCGCGAGTTCGCCGGCGTGCACCCGATCTCCGCACTCAAGCGCAAGGGGCTCGAAGCGTTGACCAAGGAGGTCCTGGCACTGCTGCCCGAGCAGCCCGCGCTGTACGCCGAGGACGAGATCACCGACAAGAGCCAGCGCTTTCTCGCCGGTGAACTGGTGCGCGAGCAGCTGATGCGCCAGCTTGGCGAGGAGCTCCCGTACGCGACCACGGTCGAGATCGAGCGCTTCATTGTCGACGGTGCGTTGCTGCGGATAGGCGCGGTGATATGGGTCGAACGCGACGGCCAGAAATCGATCGTGATCGGCAAGGGCGGCGAGCGCCTGCGCGAGATCGGCACCAAGGCGCGACAGCAGATGGAGCGACTGTTCGACTCCAAGGTGTTCCTGGAAACCTGGGTGCGCGTGCGCGAAGGCTGGTCGGACGACGAAGCCGCGCTGCGCACGTTCGGGTACCACGATTAGGCGCCGATGCGCCTGGACAGCGAGCCAGCGTTCGTCCTCCATGCCCGTGCCTGGCGCGAGACCAGCCTGCTGGTCGAGGTGTTGAGCGCGAACCACGGCCGTGTCGGATTGCTGGCGCGCGGTCTTCGTGGACCGCGGAGCCACCCGCTACGCGCCGCGCTGCAGCCATTGCAATCGATCCGCTTCGATGCGGTGCAACGTGGCGAACTGGCTCAGCTGCGCGCGGCTGAAGCGCTCGACGCCGCCCCGCGACTGGCCGGCGACGCGATGATGGCCGGCTTCTACCTCAACGAGCTGGCCCTGCGCCTGACCCAACGCGACGACCCGCAACCCGACCTCTTCACAGCCTATGCGCGCACCCGCGAGCGCCTGCGTGCCGGGGAGCCGCTGGCGTGGACGCTGCGCAGGTTCGAGCGCGACCTGCTGGACGCGCTGGGGCTGGGGTTCGAGTGGAACGTCGATGGCGATGGCGAACCGATCGACCCGGCCGCGCGTTATCGACTCGATCCCGAACACGGCCCGCGGCGCGTGCTCAGCGACCGCGGCCAGGCGGATCGCAGCGGCGCGGCGACCGGACGTGGCTTGATCGACCTCGGTGCCGACCGGCAACCGGCCGATGTCGACCTGCCGGGCCTGCGCCGGGTGTTGCGCAGCGTGCTCGCGCATCACCTGGGTGCGCGCGGGCTGAAGTCGTGGGAGATGCTTGCCGGGTTGAAGACGCCGGGGTCCGGCCTCGTCAGGGATCAGGAGTAGTCGGGCTTGCCGTCGTTGTTGCCTGACCGTTCGACGATGTCGAGCGCGGCCCGATCGAAGCATTCCAGCACATCGGTGGCATCGGGTTGTGATTGCAGCGCCCGTACGGTGTCGGCCAGTCGTGCGGCACCTACGAAACCGCAACTTGCGCGCAACTTGTGCAGTTCGGCCTGCACCGAGTCGCGGTCGCCACTGCGGGCAGCCGCGAGGATTCGCTCGCGGGTCTGTGGCAACTCGGCGATGAACAACTGGCGCAGGATCGCGACATGCGCCTGGTTGCCGTTGAGCGCCGCGGTGGCCGCGACGTCATCCCATGTCGGTTGCGTGTCGGCGACGGTGCCCATCGACTCCGTCGGCGCCCCGAGGCCCAGCGCGTGCCGTACCGCCCACTGGACCGCGGATGCGGGCATCGGCTTGATCAGGACGTCGCGAAAGCCGGCGGCCAACAGCGTACCGCGCACCTCGGCGTCGTTCGATGCGGTATGCGCCAGCGCCATGGCGTCCGGTTGCTCCAGGCGCGCCCGTGCCAACAGGTCGCGGCCGTCGCCGTCGGGCAGGTTGGCATCGAACATCCACAGGTCGTAGTGCCTGCCGCCGAGCAGGGCGAGCGCGCCGGCGAGGCTGTCGGCGGCGTCGACCTCGGCCGGGATCGCCTGCAGCGCGGCGGTCAGGAACGCGCGACTGGTCGGGTCATCCTCGACCAGCAGGATGCGTGGCGGGCTTTGGGGCGAGGCCGGCGGGTCGGGCAGTGTTTTCATCGGAAGATGCGTCCGGGCTCGTTATGCTGCATCGATGTCGCGCCTGATTTTACGCTTGCTGCCGTCGTCCGCGTTGTTCGCATGCCTGATGCTGGCCGGGGTCGGGCAGGCGTTCGCGGCGCCGCGTTCGGCGACGGCGCGCATCGAGCGGGTGACCACCGCGGTCGCCACGCTGCACGATGTCCGGGTCGACCTTGCATGGCCTTCGGGCATGCCGCAGGGCGAACTTCGCCTGCAGGCACGCTTGGTCGATGCGCCGGATCTCGGGTACCGGTTCCGCGATCTCGACTGGCGCTGCCCATTGCTGCGGGACGCCAGCGGCGCGTGGCAGTGCGCGGGCGAGCTGCGCAGTGGCGGCGAGCGCATGCGGTTGTCGGTCGAGCTGGGTGTCGCGACCACCGAGGCAAGCCTCGTGCACGGCGCGAGCCGGATCGAACTGCATCGCAATGCCACCACTCCCGATGCAACCCATATCGACCTGACGCGGGTGCCACTGGCGTGGACCCAGGCGCTGCTGTCGAAGGCATGGGAGGCAAGCCGAATCACCGGCGGCACGTTCGATGCTGCCTTGACGATCACCGCGGCCACGGACGAGCCGATCCGTGTTGCCGGTCCGCTGCGCATCGCTGCGGCATCGTTCGACACCCCCGACGGCACCATTGCGGGCGCCAACCTCGGTGCACGACTCGACGTCGATGCGCGGTTGGGCGAGCGCGACCGGTTCACCATCGATGGCCAACTGCTTGGTGGCGAAGTGCTGTTCGGGACAACCTATGTGTCGTTGCAGGAGCGTCCGGTCGAATTGCACCTGTCGGGCCTCCAGGACGGGCAGGGCTGGACGCTCCCGCGCATCGGCTGGAATGACCGGGGCATCCTCGCGGTCGAAGGCAGCGCCGCGATCGGCCCGCAGGCCGAACTTCGCGCGCTCGACCTGCAACTGCACGCGTCCGACCTCGCGCCAATGTCGGCGGCCTATCTGAGCGGTTGGCTCGGATTGGCGGGACTGGGCGATCTGGCGATCGGTGGCGCCGCCGACGCGACCGTGCGGATCAGTGACGGGGAGCTCGACGATGGACTCCTGCGCCTGCACCAGGTCCGGCTGGACGATCCGCGCGGGCGCTTCGCCTTCAACGGCATCGATGGCGACCTGGCGTTTTCGGGGGCGGCGCCGGTGTCCAGCGAACTGCGTTGGCAGGGTGGCGACCTTTACGGGCTGGCGTTCGGACCGAGCCGCCTGCCGTTCCGCAGCGCCGCGGGCGTGCTGCAGCTGGCGGATGCGGTCGAGTTGTCATTGCTCGGCGGGGCCGCACGTTTCGACCACCTGCAAATCCGCCCGCCGGGTGGCGATGAATCCATGGACGTGCGCTTCGGCCTGACCCTGGAGCGACTTGATGTGGCCCAACTGTCGGAGGCGCTGGATTGGCCCGCCTTCACCGGTGAACTCAGCGGCACGATTCCCGAAGCGCGCTATGCCGACGATCGCGTCCAGTTCGATGGCGGGTTGGCAATGCAACTGTTCGGCGGCGAGGTCGAGGTTACCCAGTTGTCGATGGAGCGCCCGTTCGGGGTGTTGCCGACGCTGTCGGCCGACGTCACGTTCGACGACATCGACCTGGCCGCACTGACTGGCGCATTCGACTTCGGCAGCATCAGCGGCAAGCTCGATGGCCGTATCGCCGACCTGCGCCTGGTCAACTGGCAGCCGGTCGCGTTCGACGCTCGGCTCGACACCGATCGACATTCCGGCGTGCGCCAGCGGATCAGCCAGCGCGCCGTGCAGGACCTCACCAGCGTCGGCAACGCGTCGATCGTCGGCAGCCTGCAGTCGCAGTTGATCGGGTTTTTCGACGACTTCGGCTACTCGCGGATCGGCATCGCCTGCCGTCTGTCGGACGAGGTCTGCACGATGGACGGGCTTGGTTCAGCGGGCGAGGGCTTTATTATCGTCGAAGGGTCCGGACTGCCGCGGTTGACGGTGGTCGGGTACAACCGCCGGGTCGATTGGCCGACGCTGGTCGAGCGGCTCGCGGCGGTCGGCAAGGGTGACGTGAAGCCGGTGGTCGAATGACCGGCCGCGCAGCTTCCCGTCCTGCAAATTTCAGTCTTGAACAAGGGAGAAGTCGGATGCGTCGTTGGATGGGAGTTCCGGTCGCCGCCGTGATGGTCACGGCCTGCGTCACGATCAACGTGTATTTCCCGGCCGCGGAGGCGAGGGAGGCGGCCCGTCAGTTCGTCGACAAGGTGATCGGCGAGGAGCCGCAGCCGTCGACGCCGGTCGAGGATGGCCAAGGCGGTCCTAGCGCGATGCTGGAGCCGGTGACGTTGCGTCAGCTGGCGTCGCGGGTCGATCTGTATTCGCTGGTGGGCATCGGCAGTGCGCATGCGCAGTCGCCGGATATCTCGATCAAGACGCCGGCCATCCAGGCGATCCAGGCGCGGATGGCGTCGCGGTTCAATTCGACCCTGCGGGCGGGCTTCGATGCGGGTGCGTTGGGGTTCGCCAGTGACGGCACGATCGTGGTGCGCGATGCGTCGAAGCTGGAGTTGAGGGATCGGGTGAAGATCCAGCAGGCGGTGGCCGAAGACAATCGTGACCGCAATGCGGTGTACCGCGAGGTGGCGGTGGCCAATGGGCACCCGGAGTGGGAGTCGCAGATCCGCGAGGTGTTCGCCAAGCAGTGGATTGCGAGCGCGCGTAGTGGTTGGTGGTACCAGAGTGGTGGTGGGTGGAAGCAGAAGTAGTAGGCCGCTCGTTGCTTCAACGGCAGCAACAGAAGTAGCCGCAAACGGCAAAGGCAACGGCAGAGCGGGTCGGGCGGGTTTCTCGACTTCGGGCGGGAGCGCCGCCCTGTCCGGGTGCTGCCACTCGGTTCGGGCGGCCTTCCATGGCCGCACTCACCGCCGTGCGCCATCCATGGCGCACTCTCCGCAGCACCCGGACAGGACGCCGCTTCGCGGCCAGAGTGGCGGATTCCGTGTATTGGAGTTCTGGAACCAACCGCAGAACGCTCGTGTCGATGCGACGTCCTCTGTTGTAGGAGCGACGTAAGTCGCGACGCTCTGAACCCGTGAGGCATCGAGGAAATCGCGACTTACGTCGCTCCTACCCGCGGCCCGCCTCAGGGCAGGATGCCCTGATGAAGGGCTGGAGTAATCCCCCGGTGGCCGCCTCCTGCGCGAGGAACCCACCAGACATCCTGCGAGCCACTCCCATGGGGCACACGGCCCGCCTCTGCGACAATACGCGGCCCTGAATAACCGTGTGTTGCCCGTGGCCCGAATCGACAAGACCCCGTTTGAAGCCGAAATCACCGGCATGACCCACGACGGCCGCGGCGTGGCCCGCCGGGCGTCGAAGGAGCCCGGCGAGGCCGGCAAGGCGGTGTTCGTCGCCGGTGCGCTGCCGGGCGAGCGGGTGATGGCGGTGCAGACCGGTCGCCATCGGAGCTTCGACGAAGCGCGGACGGTCGAAGTGTTGCATGCAGCGCCGGAGCGGGTTGAACCGCGCTGTGCGCATTTCGGAGTGTGCGCTGGCTGCGCGCTGCAACATTACGCCGAGGACAAGCAGATCCTCGCCAAGCAGAAGGTGTTGCTGGAAAACCTCGAGCGCATCGGCCACGTCACCCCCGAGCGCGTGCTGGAACCGCTGGTCGACGCGGCCTGGGGATACCGGCGCAAGGGGCGGTTTTCCGTGCGCCGGGTCGAGAAGAAGGACAAGACCCTGGTCGGTTTCCGCGAGACCGATCCGCGTTTCGTTGCAGACATCGCGCGCTGCCACACGGTGATCCCGCAGATCGGCGAGAAGGTCGAGGCGCTGGGTGCGCTGGTCGATGGGCTGGAGGCGCGCCGCGACATTCCGCAGATCGAGTTCATCGCGGGCGATCCGACCGGCGAATTCAGCGGGATTGCACTGACCATCCGCCACCTCGCCCCGCTGTCGGAGGTCGACCGCGGCGCACTGGTCGCGTTCGGCCAGCAACACGGTTTCGCGATCTTCCTGCAGCCCGGCGGCCTCGACAGCGTGCATCCGCTGTGGCCGGAGGACGCGAAGCTGGCGTTCGCGCTGCCGCAATGGAACCTCGAGTTTGTTTTCCGCCCGCTCGACTTCATCCAGGTCAACGCCGGACTCAACGGCAAGATGATCGCCGACGCGATCGAGCTGCTCGATGCCGATCCCGACGACCGCGTGCTCGACCTGTTCTGCGGTCTCGGCAACTTCACCCTGCCGCTGGCGCGCTCGGTGCGCGAGGTGGTCGGCGTCGAAGGCGAGGCGGGGCTGGTCCAGCGGGCGCGCGAGAACGCGGTGCACAACGGCATCGCCAACGTGCAGTTCCACGCCGCCGACCTGGCCAAGGATCTTGGTGGCCAATCGTGGATGCGCGAAGGCTTCGACAAACTGCTGCTCGACCCGCCGCGCTCGGGCGCCGATTTCGTGCTGGCGCACCTGCCGCTCAAGCAGTTCAAGCGGATCGTCTACGTCAGTTGCCACCCGGCCTCGCTGGCGCGCGATGCCGGCTATCTGGTCAATGAAAGGGGCTGGAAGTTGCGTGCGGCCGGGGTAATGGACATGTTCCCGCACACTGCGCACGTGGAATCGATCGCGATGTTCGAACGGGGCTGAGGCGAAACCATGGCCATCGAGATCGAACGCAAGTTCCTCGTCAGCTCCGACGCCTGGCGCACCGCCGCGCACCGGGTCGTGCCGATGGCGCAGGGTTACCTCAATGACCTCGCGGCCATGGACACAGGCGCCATGAAGGCCTCGGTGCGCGTGCGCATCGCCGGTGACGCCGCCTTCCTCAACCTCAAGTCACGCGAGCTTGGCCATACCCGGCAGGAGTTCGATTACCCGATCCCGGTCGAAGATGCCCGCGCGTTGCTGGCGTTGAGCGTCGGTGGGTTGGTCGACAAGCGCCGCCATTACGTCGAGTTCGAAGGGCACCTGTGGGAGGTCGACGAGTTCCTCGGCGACAACGCCGGGCTGGTGGTGGCGGAGATCGAGTTGGGCAGCGCCGACGAGGCGTTCGCCCGGCCTGGATGGCTCGGCGCCGAAGTCACCGACGAATCACGGTATTACAACATCGCCCTGGCGACGCGGCCGTATGCGCAGTGGAGCGCGGCGGAGCGGTAGGCCTTGGCTTGGGCCTTTCGTAGGAGCGGCTTCAGCCGCGATCTGGAGTGGGCGCGGGCGCACGATTGTCCGATCGCGGCTGAAGCCGCTCCTACAAGAAACCGTCCTCGCGCCATCACCCGCCATCTGCGCGACAATGCGGGTCCGTTTCCGTGCCTCCACCGGGAGTCCACCCATGCTCGTGATCGGCGTCGCCGGCACCGAACTCACCGCGCAGGAGCGCGACTGGCTGCAGCACGATGGCTGCGCCGGCGTGATCCTGTTCACCCGCAATTTCGCGTCGAAGGCGCAGGTCGCCGACCTGTCGCAGGCGATCCGCGAGGCCGCGCCGCGTCCGCAACTGGTCTGCGTCGACCAGGAGGGCGGCCGGGTCCAGCGCTTCCGCGAGGGCTACAGCGCGTTGCCTCCGCTGGAAGGGTTCGGCAGGCAATACGCCCGGGATCCCGCCACCGCGCTCAAGCTGGCGGAAGAGCACGCCTGGTTGATGGCCAGCGAGGTCAAGGCCAGCGGCGTCGATCTCAGCTTCGCCCCGGTGGTCGACCTGGGTCGCGGCAACCGCGCGATCGGAAATCGCGCCTTTTCCGAAGACCCACAGGTGGTCGCCGAGTTCACCCGCGCCTACGTGCGCGGCATGCATGCGGCGGGGATGGCGGCCACGCTCAAGCATTTCCCGGGCCATGGCTCGGTGCTGGAAGACACCCATTTCGATGACGCGGTCGACCCGCGACCGCTCGACGAGATCCGCGCGCTCGACCTGGTGCCGTTCGTCGCCGGCATCGAGGCCAAGGCCGACGCGGTGATGATGGCGCACGTGGTCTACCCGGCGGTCGCGCCGGAGCCGGCGGGCTATTCGAAGCGCTGGATCGAGGACATCCTGCGCACGGAGATGGGCTTCCGCGGCGTGGTCTTCAGCGACGACATCGGCATGGCCGCGGCGTTCTCCGCCGGCGGCATCAAGCAGCGTGTCGATTTGCACCTCGACGCCGGCTGCGACGTGGTGCTGGTATGCCACCCGGAGCTGGTCGAGGAGTCGCTGAAAGCCGTGGAGGGCCGCGCGCTCAACACGATGGCGCTGGCCGGCCTGATCGGTCGCGGCCCGATGGGCTGGGACGGACTGCTGGCCGACAATCGCTACGGCGACAGTCGCGGTCGGCTGGAGGGCATGGCCTGATGGGCGACCTGCAGGCCGCACTGGCCAATTCGGAAGTCATCCACGACCGCGGCAGCCTGGAGACCGCCATCGCGGGCATGGCCGCCAACATCGCCGACGACTACGCCGGCAGCGTGCCGGTCTACCTGACCGTGATGCATGGCGGCATGCCGTTTGCCGCGCAACTGGCGTTCGCGCTGGGCGAGCGCGGGCTCGACCTGGAGTTCGACTACCTGCACGCGACCCGCTACCGCGGTGCCACCTCCGGCGGCGAGCTGACCTGGAAACACCGCCCGGCGACCCCGCTGCCAGGCCGGCGGGTGTTGCTGGTCGACGACATCCTCGACGAGGGCCACACCATGGCCGGCATCGTCGCCTGGTGCCGCGGGCAGGGCGCCGCCGACGTGCGCATCGCCGCGCTGGCGGTGAAGGTCCACGACCGCTGCGTCGAGGGCATGCGCGCCGACTACGCCGGCGTCGAGGTGCCGGACCGCTATGTGTTCGGCTACGGCATGGACTACCACGAGCAAGGCCGCAACCTGCCGGCGATCTACGCGCTGAAGTGACGGCCTGACTGTAGGAGCGGCTTCAGCCGCGATCTGAAGTCGGCGCGGGCGAAAGCCATCCGAACGCGGCTGAAGCCGCTCCTACAAGAGCAGGAGGCATGACATGAGTACTGAAACCAGCTCCATCGCGCTGGCCGTCATCGGGGGGACCGGTCTCTACCAGTTGGCCGAACTGGAGGACGTCGAAACCCACCAGCCGGTGACCCACTTCGGCGCGCCGTCCGGGCCGATCCGCGTGGGCACGCTCGATGGGCAGCGCATCGCATTCCTGGCCCGCCACGGCGAGGGCCATTCCCTGCCGCCGCACCAGATCAACTACCGCGCCAACCTCGCCGCGTTGCAGGCGACCGGCGCGCAACGCGTGCTCGCGCTCAATACCGTCGGCGGCATCACCGAACGCTTCGGTCCGCGCGTTCTCGGTTGTCCCGACCAGCTCATCGACTACACCTGGGGCCGCATCTCGACGATCTGCGAGGAGCCCGGCAGCGAAGTCCTCCACGTCGACTTCGGCGAGCCCTACACCCGCTCGCTACGCGCCGCGGTCATCGGCGCCGCGGCCGATGCCGGTGTCGCCCTGGTCGATGGCGGTTGCTACGGCGCGACCCAGGGCCCGCGGCTGGAAACCCGCGCCGAAATCGCGCGGATGCGGCGCGACGGCTGCGACCTGGTGGGCATGACCGGCATGCCCGAAGCCGGCCTCGCGCGCGAGATGGGACTTGATTACGCATGCCTCGCGATCGTCGCCAACTGGGCCGCTGGTGCCGGCCCGGAGCCCGACGAGGTGATCACCCTGCAGGACGTGCTCGACAACGTCGCGGCGGCCTCGTCCGGCCTGCCGTCGCTGCTCCGTGCGCTGTTGAGGCTCGAAATTGCGGACTAAACACACCAACGCGATTGTCAAGCGACCGTTCAGTTTGCATACTCGGGCCGCGTCCGGCCTTTCCCCCGCACCGCGACGCGACAATGAATCCAGCATGAGGTTTTCCAGAAAATGACGTACGGCACCGTGAAATGGTTCAACGACGCGAAAGGCTTCGGCTTCATTTCGCCCGAAGATGGCAGCGCGGATGTGTTCGCACATTTTTCCGCGATCAACTCCAAGGGCTTCCGCAGCCTGCAGGAAGGCCAGCGTGTCAGCTACGAGCTGACCCAGGGCCCGAAGGGCGCGCAGGCGTCCGACATCACGCCGGTCGAGTGATCCGCCGGCAGGGTTGAAGAGCCCCGCTCCGGCGGGGCTTTTTTTATGTCTCGACCGGGCAGCGCCCTGCATCGTGCGCCGGTGCTAGATTCGTGTCGGGAATCCATGCGGAGCCGGCCATGAACCCGCCGCAGAACGAGAACCCGGGCTTCGAGACACCGCGTTTCGAAACCCACAGTGTCGAAAACCAGCCGCCCGACTTTGCGCCGCGCGACCTGTGGGAAGACGACATCGTCCTGCGCGAGGCGATGCAACGTGAGGGCGCCGGGGAATTCGCAGGGCGAGTAGCGACCTACGGCGCGCTGGCTGGCAGCGTCCTGTACGAGCTGTCCTTCGACGCCCACCGTGATCGCCCGAGACTGCGCAGCCACGACGCGCATGGCCATCGCATCGACCGGGTCGAATTCCACCCGAGTTACCACGCACTGATGCAGGCGGCGATCGAACATGGCGTCGCCGGCCTGAGCTGGCACGAGCCTGCACCCGGCGCTCACGTGGCCCGCGCAGCCCTGAGCTATCTGCATCACCAGGTCGAGCCCGGCACCAGTTGCCCGCTGACCATGACCCACGCCGCGGTACCGGTATTGCGGCGTGAGCCAGGGCTGGCGGATTGGGCGGACAAGGCCGCGGTGCCGCATTACGATCCGCGCGAAGTGCCGATCGCCGACAAGCGCGGCGTCACCCTCGGCATGGGCATGACCGAGAAGCAGGGCGGCAGCGATGTCCGTGCAAACACCACCACCGCGACACCGCTCGCGGATGACGGCGAGTACAGCCTGGTCGGCCACAAGTGGTTCTTCTCCGCACCGATGAGCGATGGCTTCCTGGTCCTGGCGCAGGCACCCGGAGGGCTGACCTGCCTGCTGATGCCCCGCCACCTGCCCGATGGCCGGAAGAACCCGTTCCGGCTGGTCCGGCTGAAGGACAAGCTCGGTGACTGGTCCAACGCCTCGTCCGAGGTCGAGTTCTGCGGCGCCTGGGCCCGGCGCATCGGCGAAGAGGGACGCGGCATCGCGACCATCCTTGAGATGGTGATGCTGACCCGGCTGGACTGCATGCTCGGTGCCGCCGCGCAGGTGCGGATGGCGCTGGCCCATGCGATCCACCATTGCCGCCACCGTCGCGCATTCGGCAAGCCGCTGGCGGAGCACCCGCTGATGCGCAACCTGCTGGCCGACCTCGCGGTCGAAGCGGAGGCGGCGCTGGCGTTGTCGATGCGCGTGGCGCGCGCGGTCGATGCGGCTCCGCGTGATCCGGTCGAGGCGTCGCTGGCGCGGGTCGCGACCGCCGTCGGCAAGTACTGGCTGTGCCGGCGCGCACCTGCCTTCGTCAACGAGGCGCAGGAATGCCTCGGCGGAAACGGCTACATCGAGGAGTCGATCCTGCCGCGCCTGTATCGCCAGGCACCGCTCAACTCGATCTGGGAGGGCAGTGGCAACATCCAGTGCCTGGACGTGTTGCGCGCGCTGGCGAAGGAGCCAGGGACCGGCGAGGCGCTGTGGGCGGTGCTGCAGGATGCCGGCAACGGCCACCCCGACCATGCGGCCGCGATCGAGCGCCTGCGCGGGCCGTTGCATGGCGAGTCGCGTATCGATGAAGCCGGTGCGCGCCGTTTCGTCGAATCCCTGGCGCTGGCATTGCAAGGCAGCGTGCTGCTGGCCGCGGGCAGTCCGACGGCCGACATGTTCTGCCGCTCGCGGTTGGGTGGCGTACATGGGCTCGCGATGGGAACCTTGTCGTCCGACCTGCCGTCCGACGACATGATCGAACGGGCGTTGCCGCCCGCGGGCTGACGCTCAGTCCAGGAACTGCAGCTTCGCCAGCTCCGCGTACAGGCCGCCCTCGGCCAGCAACTGCGCGTGCGTGCCCTCGGCGACGATCCGGCCGCGATCCATCACCACGATCCGGTCGGCCTTCAGCACGGTTGCGAGCCGGTGCGCAATGACCAGCGTGGTTCGGCCTTCCATCAGGGTTTCAAGCGCCTGCTGCACCGCGCGCTCACTTTGCGCATCGAGCGCGCTGGTGGCCTCGTCGAGCAGCAGGATCGGTGCGTCCTTCAGCAATGCACGGGCGATCGCGATGCGCTGCTGCTGCCCGCCGGACAGGCGTGCGCCGCGTTCGCCCAGTTCGGTGTCGAGACCTTGCGGCAACGCGTCGATGAAGTCCGTCGCGTGGGCGGCCCGGACTGCCGCACCCACTTCGGCGTCGGTGGCTTCGAGCCGGCCGTAGCGGATGTTGTCGCGGGCACTGGTGGCGAAGATCGTCGCCTGTTGCGGGACGAGTGCGATGGCGTCGCGCAGGTCGGCGAGGGCGAGCGAACGGATGTCGTTGCCGTCAACCCGGAGCGTGCCCGTCTGCGGATCGTGGAAACGCAGCAGCAGTGAGAACACGGTGCTCTTGCCGGCGCCCGAAGGGCCGACCAGCGCGACGGTCTCGCCCGGGGCGACCCGCAGGTCGAAAGTGTCCAGCGCGGGCAGCTCGGGGCGCAGCGGGTAGTGGAAGGTGACGCCATCGAAATGCAGGTCGCCGCGCACCGGCGCGGCCAGTGGTTGCGGCCGGTCCGGCGCTTCCACGGTGGGCGCCTCGACCAGCAGCTCGGTGATCCGGCCCATGCCGCCGGCGGCACGCTGGAGTTCGTTCCAGACCTCGGCCAGCGCGCCTACCGAGCCGCCACCGATCAGCGCGTACAGCACGAACTGGCCGAGTGCGCCGGCGCTCATCCGGCCGTCGACCACGTCGTGCGCCCCGGACCACAGCACCAGCGTGATGGCACCGAATACCAGCACGATGGCGACCGCGGTGACCCAGGCTTGGGCGCGGATGCGCTTGCGGGCGGTGGCCACGGCGACCTTGAGTGCCTCGACGAATCGGCCCAGTTCGTAGGGTTCGCGCGCATGCGCCTGCACCGTGCGCACCGCGCCGAGGGTCTCGTTGGCCAGCGCATTGGCGTCGGCGACCCGGTCCTGGCTGTCACGCGAAATTTTCTGCAGGCGGCGCCCGCCCAGCACGATCGGCAACACCGCCAGCGGGATGCCGATCAACGCATAGGCGGCCAGGTGCGGGCTGGTCACGAACAGCATCACGATGCTGCCGACGAAGGTCACCGTGCTGCGCAGCGCCACCGACATGCTGGTGGCGATCACGCCGCGCAACAGTTCGGCATCGGCGGTCAGCCGCGACACCAGCTCGCCACTGCGGTTGCGGTCGTGGAAGCCGGCATCGAGGTCGATCAGGTGGGAGTACAACTGCCCGCGCAAGTCGGCCACCACCCGTTCGCCGAGCAGGGAAACGAAATAGAACCGTGCCGCGGTCGCCAGCGCGAGCGCCACGGCGACGATGAACAGCAACACGAATGCGCGATCGATCGCGCTGCCACCGCCCTGGCTGAAGCCCTGGTCGATCATGATCCGGAACGCGAACGGCAGGCTCAGGGTGGCGGTCGAGGAGCAGGCCAGCGCCAGCAGCCAGGCCACGAACAAGCCGTTGTGCCGGCGCACGAACGGCCACAGGGTGCGCAGGCTGCCGATCGGGGCCTTGGCGGGCGAGGGCGTGGGGTTCTCGGATTCGGACGGTGCGGTCATCGCGCCATTGTCCGTCATCCGTCCCGGTGCGTCGCGTCCGCGGGGTGTCGATACCCGCGGATCAGCCCCGCGGAGACGTCACGATCGCCCGGTCGCGGGTCGCGTCGCGCAACTGGATCCGCAGGGCGTCCAGTTGTTCGGCAGGCAAGCACAGTCGCAGGTGTGCGCCGGCGGCGTCGAATCGCTCGTCGAGCTTGTAGGCACCATGTGCGGCGACGGTCGCATGCACCGCGCCGGTATCGGCGAAACCGTAGGCTACGGTGCATTCGACCAGTTCGACCAGTTCCCGCCGTGGCGCGGTGCGCAGGCACTCCGCCGCGCAGCCGCCGTAGGCACGGACCAGGCCGCCGGCTCCCAGCTTGATGCCTCCGTACCAGCGGGTGACCACGACCACGACCTGGTCGAATCCCTGGCCGTCGATCGCGGCGAGGATCGGCCGGCCCGCGGTCCCGGCGGGTTCGCCGTCGTCGCTGGAGCGATAGAGCCCGCCGATGCGGTAGGCCCAGCAGTTGTGGGTGGCGTCGACGGTGCCGACCTCGGCGACGAACGCCAATGCCGCCTCGGGCGACTCGACCGGCCCGGCCAGCGCGAGGAAGCGGCTGTGCTTGATCTCGATCTCGTGGCTGGCGCGCTGGGCGAGGGTGGTGCCGCTCATCGTTCCGGAGGGGTTTCGGCGGTGATCGCGATCGCCAGCACGTCGTCGGGCAACGCCAATGCCGGATGCGCCTCGCGCAACGCGTCGAGGCTGGCGCGCGCGCTGCCCAGGTCGCCGCTGTCGCGCCGCTGGCGGATGCGTTCGATCCAGTCGACCGGATCGAGCAGGCGGTCACTGTCGACCGGGACATCGGCGATGGTGATCGTGCGCTGGTGGGCATCGATATCGATGCTGAAACCGGCCTGTGCATCGTCGGCGGCCCACTTGGCGGCGGCGGTGTCGGTGGCTTCGCGCTGCATCGCCGCAGCCTTGGAATCCGCCTGCGGACGTGCCCGCGCCGCGGCAGCGGGCCTGTTCACCGCCGCTGCCGTCGTGTCCATCACCGGTACGGGAGGAGCCGGCGGCACGGGAGGGGGAGGTGGTGCAGGTGCAGGTGCAGGCTCAGGGGGAGCAGCCGGAGGGGCCGGGAGAGCGGCAACCTCGGGCGCGCTGACCGGCGACGGATCATCGAACACCACGGGTGGCGACGGCCGCGGCGCAGGCGGTGGAAGCATGCGCAGCCGCGGCTCGGACGATTGCGCAGGTGCCGCAATGTCCGTTGCCCGGGGCTCGGCGGGGCGGGGGAGGCCGCGTTCCGACACGGGCGCCTCCGCCACTGCCGCCGTCGGACGGACCATTGCACTGGACGGCATCTCGTCGCGCTCGACCGGCGCCTCGTGCACCGGCCGCAGCTGCCACACCACGCCGACTGCCAGCGCCAGCGTCGCCGCGATACCGACCAGCGCGGGCCAGCGCGGACGTGAGCGTGGTGGACCGGCCTTGCGGCCCGCGGCCGTATGCGCGGCACCGAGGATCCGCGCGTCCAGCTCGGCCGACGGCGTCGCGCGCGGGGCGATGCGGCCCACCCGCTCGGCCAACTCGCGCTCTTCGGGCGTCAACGGATCCGGTCGTTGGTTGGTCATGGATTCAACCCCGCGCGCAGTTTGTCCATCGCGTAGCGCAGGCGCGACTTGACGGTTTCCCGGCCGCTGCCGGTGATCGCGCCGATTTCCTCGAGGCTCAGCTCCTGCTCCAGCCGCAACAGCACCACCACGCGTTGCTCGTCGGGCAGCTCGTCGATTGCGCGCTGCAACTGGCGGCGCTGCTCGAATTCCGACAACTCGTGCTCGGGATTGGACGGATCGGGCTGGCGGTTGGCGCTATCCTCGCCGTCGACCGGTGCGGGCGGCCGATGCTTGAGTGCGCGCCAGTGGTCGTTCAGGCGATTGTGGGCGATCCGGAACAGCCAGGTCCGGAAGGCGGCTTCGGGTTTCCACCCGTCGCGGGCGCCGATGACCCGTTGCCACACGTCCTGGAAGAATTCGTCGGCCATCGACGGATCGCGCAGTTGGCGCAGCAGGAACCGGTACAACGGGCTCCTGTGGCGTGCGTAGAGCAGCTCGAACGCGGTCGCGTCGCCCCCCGCCCAGGCCAGCATCAGCATTTCATCGCTCGAGTCGACGGCGCCATTCATTGGCAGCAGGGTACGGGCTGGCGCGGGCGGCGAAAAGCCATCGGACCACGGCCGGGGCAGGCGCGCTATCCTGCGCGGGGACACGGGGGACGGCAGCGGGTGCAGAAGGCAAGCGCAAAGATGGGCAGCGCGCACAACGTGGCTGGCATGGCCGGCAATCCCGACGTGCCCGCTGCGCTGGTCGCGGAGTTGCGCGATGCGCGCGCGCGCGTCGAATCGCTGGAAAAGTCCGAGCGATTGCAGCAGGCCCTGTACGAAATCGCCGACCTCGCCGGTTCCGACCTCGAGATGGACGAGATGCTGCAGCGCCTGCACGCGGTCGTGGCCGGGCTGATGTACGCGGAGAACTTCTACATCGTGTTGTTCGACGATGTACGCGACAGCTACCGCTTCCTCTACTTCGCCGATCGCCTCGACCCGTACGTGGCCGAGCCGGAGCGCGAGATCCTCGCCGAGGAGTCGCCCACCAGCCTGACCCTCGCCCTGCTGCACCATGGCGAGCCGGTACGCGGATCGTCGGACGAAGTGCGCAGGCAACTGTCGGTCGGGCGTGATGACCGGCACGGCCCCGACAGCGAGGACTGGCTCGGCGTGCCGATGCGCCGCGACGACCGGGTGTGCGGCGCGATCGTGGTGCAGAGCTACGACCGTCCCGACAGTTTCGGCGACGAGGAGCGCGCGCTGTTGGCGTTCGTCGCCCAGCACATCCTGACCGCGCTGGACCGCCACCAGGCCCGCGAGGAACTGGAGCTGCGGGTCGAGGAGCGGACCCAGGCCCTGCAGCAGAGCAACCGCGACCTGCAGAGCGAGATCGTCGAGCGCCAGCGCGCGGAACGCCTGCAACGGGCACTGTTCCGCATCGCCGAGCTGTCGATCACCTCCGAGACCCTGGAGCGCTTCTACGCCCAGGTCCACGACGTGGTCGGCGAGCTGCTCTACGCCCGCAATTTCTACATCGCGCTGTTGTCGGACGATGGCGAGCGGCTGGAGTTCCCGTACTCGATCGACGAGCGCGACGCCGCCCGTGTCACCCGCCGGCTCGGCGCGGGCATGACCGAGTACGTGATCTCCAGCGGCCGCCCGGTGCTGGCCGATCGCCGGCGCATCGCCGAGCTGGAGGCACAGGGCCACTGGCGCAGCCACGGCAGCCTGTCGCATTGCTGGCTTGGCGTGCCGTTGTTCCGCAACGAAGCGGTGGTCGGGGTCATCGCGGTGCAGAGCTATTCCAACGCGATCAACTTCAGCGCGCGCGACCAGGACCTGCTCACCTTCGTCGCCCATCACATCAGCATCGGGCTGGCGCGCAAGCAGGGCCAGGACCGGCTCATCGCCGCCCACGTCGAGCTCGAACACCGGGTCGAGTCGCGCACCCGGGAACTGGCGATGGCCAATGCCGAATTGCTCGAGCAGATCGGCGAGCGACTGCGGGCCGAGCAGAAACTGACCCACCAGGCGCGGCATGACGCGCTGACCGGCCTGCCCAACCGTTCGCAGTTGCTCGACCGGCTCAGCGCCGCGATCAGCAATGCGCGGACCAACGCGCGGCACAGCTCGATGGGCGAGGCGTCGCGGGTATTCGCGGTGCTGTTCCTCGACCTCGACCGGTTCAAACTGGTCAACGACAGCGTCGGCCATTCCGCCGGCGACGACCTGCTGGTCGAGGCCGGCCGGCGGATCGTCGCCACCGTGCGCGACGGCGATACCGTGGCGCGCCTCGGCGGTGACGAATTCGCCATCCTGGTCGAGGACATCGACGGCCTGTACGTGGCCGAGGAACTGGCCCAGCGGATCCTCAACGCACTCGGGCAGCCGTGCTGGGTCGCGGGGCGCGAGGTGTTCCCGTCGGCCAGCCTCGGCATCGCCCTGTGGCACCCGCGCTACCACACCGGTGCCGAACTGCTGCGCGATGCCGATGCGGCGATGTACCGGGCCAAGGCATCCGGCCGCGACCGTTGCGCGGTATTCGACGAGGCGATGCGTGAGCAGGCCTTGCAGATCCTCGACCTGGAGGCCGACCTGCGTCGCGCGATCAACGGCGACAGTTTCATTGCCCATTACCAGCCGATCGTACGGCTCGGCGACAACGTGGTGATCGGCCACGAAGCATTGCTGCGCTGGCGCCACCAGACGCGCGGCCTGCTGAGCCCGGGCGAGTTCATCGGGGTCGGCGAGGACAACGGGCTGATCGAGGAAGTCGACTGGCTGATGTACGCGCAGGTGATCTCGCGGCTGTCGGTCGAGGGCACCGGTTACATATCGATCAACGTCTCGCCCCGGCACTTCCGCACCGATGATTTCGCCGACCGCCTGCTGCGCCTGATCAACGCCGCCGGCGCCGACCCGCGACGGTTGCGCATCGAGATCACCGAGGTCGCCCTGCTCGACGACGTGCCGCGTGCACTGCGTACGCTGGAGATGCTGCGCAGCCATGGAGTGCTGGCGCAGCTGGACGACTTCGGCACCGGCTACTCGGCGTTGTCGTACCTGCACCGGTTCCCGATCGAGTGCCTGAAGATCGACCGCAGCTTCGTCGCCGGCCTGACCGGGGACAGCAAGAACGAAAGCATCGCGGTGGTGCGGGCGATCCAGGCATTGGCCGGTGCGCTCGGGATCTACACCATCGGCGAAGGGATCGAGAGCGACGAGCAGCGCGCGTTGCTGCGTGAGCTCGGCTGCGACTATGGCCAGGGTTACCTGCTCGGCCGGCCGGCCGAGCAGATGTCGCCGGCGATTCCCCAGGCCGTCAATCGCTGACGAGCGCACCGGCGTCCCGGTCGTCGCTGCGTTCGCCATTGCTGTCGTCCTTCCCGTCAACCAGCAGGCGTGCCTGTTCGACCAGGTCGACGAATTCCGCGCGGCGCGGATCCACGCGGTCGCTTCCGGTCGGTCGCCCGGCGGCGAGGATGCCGTCCCAGCCCCAGCCGTCGGTGCGCGCACCCCCCCGGAGCGCATCGGCGAAACCGGCGACCGCGGCCGTGAACCGCAACGAGTCGCTGGCGCGCGGGCGCAGGTCGGAATGCAGGATCGGGGTCTCGACCAAGCGGCTATGGTCGCTGCCGGGCTGCTTGTAGCGCAAGCGCAGGTGGGCGACCTCATCGCTTTTGGTGGCACGCGGCTGGTCGGCGCCATAACGCAGGGGCGGTAGCCGCGTTTCACCCGAATCCACCGGGGTGATCTCGTACAGCGCGGTCACCTCGTGGCCCGCGCCGATCTCGCCGGCGTCGACCTTGTCGTTGGCGAAGTCCTCGTTGCGCAGGACGCGGTTCTCGTACCCGATCAGCCGGTACTCGGCGACCAGCGCCGGATTGAATTCGACCTGGATCTTGACGTCGCTGGCGATCGTCAGCAACGTCGAACCCATTGCTTCTACCAGCACCCGCCGCGCCTCCAGCGCGCTGTCGATATAGGCGTGGTTGCCGTTGCCCAGGTCGGCCAGGCGCTCGGCCAGCGCGTCGTTGTAGTTGCCGCTGCCGAAGCCCAGCGTGGTCAGCGCGATGCCGCTCCTGCGCTGATCGGCGACCAGCGTTTCCAGCGCGCCCTGGTCGACCGTGCCGACGTTGAAGTCGCCATCGGTCGCCAGCAGGATGCGGTTGACGCCGCCGTCGACATAGCCCTGCCGTGCCATGTCGTAGGCCAGCTGGATGCCGGCGCCGCCATTGGTGCTGCCTCCGGCCTGCAACTGGCCGAGTGCCGCGAGGATCTCACCCTGGCGATCGCCCGGCGTCGGCGGCAGCACCAGCCCTGCGGAACCGGCGTAGACCACGATCGAGATCGTGTCCTGCGGCCGCAATTGCCGCACCAGCATGCCCATCGCGCGCTTGAGCAGCGGCAGCTTGTCGGCCGAGTGCATCGAACCCGAGGTGTCGACCAGCAGCACCAGGTTGGCCGGGGGCAGTGCCTGGCGCGGAACGTCGTAGCCTTTGATGCCGATCATCAGCAGTTGCCGGCCTGCGTTCCACGGCGCCGGTGCCAGCTCGGTGCTGACCCGGAACGGAACCTCGCGCGACGTCGGTGCAGGGTGGCCGTGGTCGAAGTAGTTGATGAATTCCTCGGCGCGCACCGCATCGGCCGGCGGGCGCACACCATCGACCAGCATGCGGCGCACGTTGGCGTAGCTGCCGGTGTCGACGTCGATGGAGAAGGTGGACACCGGTTGGTCCGAGGCGCGGTGGACGGGGTTGTCGTCGAAGTCGGCGTAGTTCTCGGTGTTGGTCGGCGCGGCGACCGGCGGCCGGTACCAGTGGCTCGCGTCCGCGACGATCGAACGGGCCATGGCTTGCGGCGCGTACATCACCGGTGCCGGCGGGGCGGGTGGGGCAACGAGCTTGGCCTGGCGCGCGGTCGTCGCCAGGTCTTCCCGGGCGACGGCTGCTTCGCGGGTCGAGTTGCAGGCGGTCACGGCAAGGCCGGCGACCAGCGCGGCCGCGAGGGTGGCGACGCGCGCGGTGGAAAGCGAGTGGTATCGATGCATGGCGGAAGCCTCGTGGGTCGGTACCGATGGCAAACGCATGTCGGTCCGGAACGGGGTTGCCGCCAATCGATGGCAGGCGCGATCAGCGGTCGCGGATCACCAGCAGCCGTTGCTCGGTCATGTCCTCGATCGCGTAGCGCAGGCCTTCACGGCCGAGTCCGGACGCCTTCACCCCGCCATAGGGCATGTTGTCGACCCGGAAACTCGGGATGTCGCCAACCACCACTCCGCCGACGTCGAGCCGGTCCCAGGCCCGCATCGCGTGGTCCAGGCGCGCGGTGAACACACCGGCCTGCAGGCCGAACTCGCTGTCGTTGACCGCGGCGAGGGCGTCGTCGAAATCCTCGAACGGTTCGATGAAGGCAACCGGGCCGAACGCCTCCTGGCGATAGAGATCGGTGTCATGCGGCACCTTCTCCAGCAGCCACGCCGGCAGCATGTTGCCCTCGCGCTCGCCACCGGCGAGCTTCTTCGCGCCCGCCTTGCGCGCCTTGGCAATCCAGCCCTCGACGCGCTTGGCGGCATCCTCGTCGATCATCGGGCCTATGAAGGTCTTCTCGTCGCGCGGGTCGCCCATGCGCAGCTTGCCGACGGCGGCCTTGAGCTTGCGCCGCAGGGCGTCGTGGATGTCGACGTGGGCATAGATGCGCTGCACGCCGATGCAGCTCTGGCCGCTCTGGTAATAGGAGCCCGAGACCAGTCGCTTGACCACCTCGTCGAGCCCCACACCCGGGTCGGCATCGACGATGCAGGCGGCGTTGCCGCCCAGCTCCAGCACGACCTTCTTGCGCCCGGCCCGGGCCTTGAGGTCCCAGCCGATCAGGCCGCCGGTGAAACTCAGCAGCGCAATGCGCTCGTCCTCGACCAGCTGCGAGGCGTCGTCGTTGGAGCAGGTGACCACCGAGAACGCGCCCTTCGGCAGGTCGGTCTCGGCCAGGATCTCGGCGATGATCAAGGCCCCGATCGGAGTCTTCAATGCCGGCTTGAGCACGAACGGGCAACCGGCCGCGATCGCCGGCGCGACCTTGTGTGCGACCAGGTTGAGCGGGAAGTTGAACGGCGTGATCAGGCTGCACACGCCGACCGGCACGCGCTTGACCATGCCGCGGTAGCCGACCGTGCGTTCGGATATCTGCAACTCCAGCACTTCGCCGCCGATGCGGGTCGCCTCGCCGGCGGCGATGCGGAACGTGTCGATCAGCCGGGTGACTTCGCCGCGGGCGTCGGCGATCGGCTTTCCGGCCTCGATGCACAGGGCCAGTGCGAGTTCCTCGTGGCGCTCTTCGAAGCGGCGCACGCAATGCTCCAGAACCTTGCGACGGGCGCTGGGCGGAAACGCGGCCATCGTCTCGCGCGCCTTGTACGCCGCGGTGATCGCCTTGCCGACTGCCCGGGCGTCGGCCATCGCGACCCGGGTGACGCGCTTGCCGTTGTACTTGTCGAACACTTCCAAGTCGGTGTTGGCCGCGACCGCCTTGTTGGCGAGGTAGTAGGGATAGGTTTTCTTCAGGGTGGCCACTGTTCTCTCTCCCGGTTTGCGTTCGATTGGGCTCTTGTAGGAGCGGCTTCAGCCGCGATCGGATGGTTGATCGCTCGCGCCGGTTCCCGATCGCGGCTGAAGCCGCTCCTACAAAAGCCCGTGGCTAGGGGCTGCTCTGGAGTGCCGCGCTCAGCCGCGGGATCTCCTCGTTGAGGATGCGGTCGTCGTCGCTGTAGTCGATCGGCACCTCGATCAGGTCGATGCCGGGGCGCGCGATCGCCTTGCGCAGCAGCGGCAGGAACTCCGCCGTCGACGCGGGACGATGCCCGCGCGCGCCGTAACTCTCCGCGTAGCTGACGAAGTCGGGGTTGGACACGTCCATGCCGTAATCGGGGTAGTCCTCGTGCTGCTGCTTCCACTTGATCATGCCGAACGCGTTGTCGTTGAGCAGCAGCACGGTGAGGTCGATGCCCAGCCGCACCGCGGTTTCCAGCTCCTGCGAATTCATCATGAAGCCGCCGTCGCCGCAGACCGCCAGCACGTTGCGGTCCGGATGTACGATGCGCGCCGCGATCGTCGAGGGCAGGCCGGCGCCCATCGTCGCCAGCGCGTTGTCGAGCAGCAGGGTGTTGGGCAGGCGGCAGCGGTAGTTGCGCGCGAACCACAGTTTGTACAGGCCGTTGTCGAGGCAGACGATGTCGTCGTCGCCCATCGCGCGGCGCACGTCGGCGACCAGGC
The DNA here is from genome assembly GCF_052547215.1 of Lysobacter sp. F6437. Lineage (NCBI taxonomy): Bacteria > Pseudomonadati > Pseudomonadota > Gammaproteobacteria > Lysobacterales > Lysobacteraceae > Lysobacter > Lysobacter sp. F6437. The sequence goes on along the minus strand of NZ_JBQWRB010000001.1, from coordinate 896,124 downwards.
GCGGGCCGGTCAACGGAAAACGGTCGTCCGCGGCGCGCGCGTCGATGTTCGCGGCCAGCGCCTCGCGCACGCGATCGAAGAACCCGAAGTCCCAGTGCGGCTGCGGCGTCAGCGCCTCGCCCAGCTGCCACACCGCGTTGGCGATGTCGCCGACCACCTCGATCTGCGGGAAGTACACCGCGTCGACCTCGGCACCCTCGTAGTTGACGTGGATGACCTTGCGCTTGCCCTCGCGCATGAAGAACGGCGGCTTCTCGATGACGTCGTGGCCGATGTTGACGATGCAGTCGGCGGCGTCGATCGCGCGGTGCACGAAGTCGTGGTCCGACAGCGCGGCGCAGCCGAGCCACAGCGGGTGGTCCTCGTCGAGCACGCCCTTGCCCATCTGGGTGGTGAAGAACGGAATGCCGAGCTTGTCGATGAACGCGCGCAGGCAGTTGGCGGTGGTCTGGCGGTTGGCGCCGGCGCCGATCATCAGCAACGGGTGGCGCGCGTCGGCGATCGTGCGGGCGGCATGGGCGATCGCCTTGGACTCGGCGACCGGGCGGCGCGAATACGACGCCGGCAGCAGGCGGGCGTCGGTCGGGTCGCCGGCGATGTCCTGCGGCAGTTCCAGGTGGACCGCGCCCGGTCGTTCCATCTGCGCGCGCCGGAACGCCTCGCGCACGCGCGCCGGGATGCTGCCGGCGGAGACGATCTGACGCGTGTACTTGGTCAGCGGCCGCATGGTGTCGACCACGTCGATGATCTGGAAGTGGCCCTGCTTGCTGGTCTTGATCGGCTTCTGGCCGGTGATCATCAGCATCGGCATCGCGCCGAGCTGGGCGTAGGCCGCAGCGGTCACCAGGTTGGTCGCGCCGGGGCCGAGCGTCGACAGGCAGACCCCGGCGCGGCCGGTCAGGCGGCCGCAGGTCGCGGCCATGAAACCGGCGGCCTGTTCGTGGCGGGTCAGCAACAGTTTGATCGACGAAGTGCGCAGGGATTCGAGGAGGTCGAGGTTCTCCTCGCCGGGGATGCCGAAGATGTACTCGACGCCTTCGGCTTCGAGCGCGGCGACGAACAGGTCGGACGCCTTCGCCATGCGTGCCTCCTTGGTGCGACTGGATTGCGCAGTCTGAACGGGATCACGTTAGCGCAGGGCGACGACGGAACGCTTGTTCTGTAGGAGCGGCTTCAGCCGCGATCGGGAGTCGGCGCGAGCGACCGGTGTCGGATCGCGGCTGAAGCCGCTCCTACGACAGCGGACTACCGCGGTTCGACCTTGAGACGCAGCGTGCCATCGCTCACCCGTGCGTCGAGCCGATCACCAGGCGCGGCGTCCAGCACGCTGCGGACGATGCGGCCGTCGTCGTGTTGCAGGATCGCGTAGCCGCGCGCGACCGTCGCCAGCGGGCTGACCGCTTCCAGCGAGCGGGCGAGGGCGCGCAGGCGCTGGGCGTCGTTGCCGAGCCGGCGGGCGATGCAGGCCTGTGGCCGGTTCGCCAACGAGGCGAGTCGCTCACGCAGGCGGTCGATGCAACGTTGCGGGTGGGCGGCGCGCAGCACCGCGTCGGCATGGCGCAGGTGGGCGCGTTCGCGATCGAGGCGTTGCTGCCACGCGGCCGCCAGCCGTCGCATCGCCTCGGCGTGGCGCCGGTGCAGCAGGTCGAGCCGCGCGCGCGGGCGCAGGGCGTTGAGGCGCAGCGCGGCGCGGTCGGCGCGCTGCATCCGCTGCCGCAGGTGCTGGGACTGCAGGTTGCGCAGGCGGGCGTCGAGGGCGCGCAGGCGGCGCTCCAGGTCGTCGCGGCCCGGCACCAGCAGTTCGGCCGCGACCGACGGCGTCGGCGCGCGCAGGTCGGCGGCGAAGTCGGCGAGGCTGAAATCGGTCTCGTGGCCGACCGCCGATACCACCGGCACGTCGCAGGCCGCGATCGCGCGGGCGAGCTGCTCGTCATTGAACGCCCACAGGTCTTCCAGCGAGCCACCGCCGCGCGCCAGCACCAGCACGTCATAGCGTCCGGACGCTGCCGCGCGCTGCAGCATCGTGGTGATCTGTGCCGCAGCAGTCGCGCCCTGCACCTGCACCGGCAGCACGTCGGCCTCGACCAGCGGGAAACGCCGGCCCAGCACGCTGAGCACGTCACGCACCGCGGCGCCACTGGGCGAGGTGATCACGCCGATGCGCGACGCGAACGCCGGCAGCGGCCGCTTGCGCGCGTCGTCGAACAGGCCCTCCGCCTGCAGCTTGGCCTTGAGTTCCTCGAACGCGCGACGCAGCGCCCCTTCGCCGGCTTCCTCCATGTGGTCGAGCACCATCTGGTACTCGCCGCGCGCTTCATAGAGGGTGACCCGGCCGCGCGCGAGTACCCGCAGGCCTTCGCGCGGCTGGAACTTCAGCCAGGTGCTCTTGGGCTTGAACATCGCGCATCGCACCTGTGCGCGCGCGTCCTTGAGGGTGAAGTACAGATGGCCCGATGCCGGCCGCGAGACGTTGCCCAGTTCCGCCTCGACCCAGATCAGCGGGAAGGCGCCTTCCAGCAGGTCGCGCGCCAGCGTGTTGAGCTGGCTCGGGGTGAGGACGTGGTTGCGGTCGTCGAGGCTCATCGGGAGTGGGGCGGGGCGGCTGGATACGGTAGCGCAGCGCCCCGCGGCGGTCACCCGCGCGCTGGTGGCAACCACTGTAGGAGCGGCTTCAGCCGCGATCCGGAGTCGGTGCGAGCGACCACACATCCGATCGCGGCTGAAGTCGCTCCTACAGGAGCGGTCGCAATGGCGGCGGTACAATGCCGGGCATGAATTCCGAAGTCGCCAATCCCTCTGCCCACCCCGTATTCGGCCCGCAATCGCGACGCCCGACCCGCGCCGTGACCATCGGCGGCGTGCAGGTCGGCGGCGGCGCGCCGGTGGTGGTGCAGTCGATGACCAACACCGACACCGCCGACGTCGACGGCACCGTCAAGCAGGTCGCCGACCTGTGGCGCGCCGGCTCCGAACTGGTCCGGATCACCGTCAACACGCCGGAGGCCGCCGCCGCGGTGCCACGTATCCGCGACAAGCTGGCGATGATCGGCGCACAGGTGCCGCTGATCGGCGATTTCCACTACAACGGCCACCAGTTGCTCACCGCCGAGCCGGCCGCGGCCGAGGCGCTGGCCAAGTACCGCATCAACCCGGGCAACGTCGGTTTCGGCAAGAAGCGCGACAGCCAGTTCGCGACCCTGATCGAGCTGGCGATCAAGCACGGCAAGCCGGTCCGGATCGGCGCCAACTGGGGCTCGCTCGACCAGTCGCTGGCGACCCGGCTGATGGACGAGAACAGTGCCCGCGCCGAACCCTGGGACGCCGGCCGGGTGCTGCGCGAGGCGTTGATCCGCTCGGCGCTGGATTCGGCCGAGCGTGCAGTCGAGATCGGCCTGCCGGCCGACCGCATCGTGCTCAGCGCCAAGGTCAGCGGCGTGCAGGAATTGATCGCCGTGTACCGCGAACTGGCCAGCCGCGGCAATTACGCGCTGCATCTGGGCCTGACCGAAGCCGGCATCGGCAGCAAGGGCATCGTCGCCTCCAGCGCGGCGCTGGCGGTGCTGATGCAGGAAGGCATCGGCGACACCATCCGCATTTCGCTGACCCCCGAGCCCGGCCAGTCGCGTACCAACGAGGTCATCGTCGCGCAGGAACTGCTGCAGACGATGGGCCTGCGTGCGTTCACCCCGATGGTGACCGCGTGCCCGGGCTGCGGCCGCACCACCAGCGAGTTCTTCCAGGAGCTGGCCAAGACCGTGCAGGAACACGTGCGCGCGAAGATGCCGCAGTGGAAGGTCACCCATCCGGGCGCGGAGAACCTGACGCTCGCGGTGATGGGCTGCGTGGTCAATGGGCCGGGCGAGTCGCGCCACGCGAACATCGGCATCTCGCTGCCGGGCACCGGCGAGGCGCCGTCGGCGCCGGTGTTCGAAGATGGCCAGAAGACGGTCACCCTGCGTGGCGAGAACATCGCCGACGAGTTCGTCGGCCTGATCGACAGCTACGTGGAACGCCATTATGGCGGCGTCCGGGTCGCCTGACGCCGGCAACGGCACCGGGCTGCCGAAGCCCGGTGAGGTACTGCGCGAAGAGCGCCGCGTCACCACCGACCTGCTGCATCGGCATGGCTGGCGACTGCTGCTGGTGTTCATCGGGCTGCTGCTGCCGCTGTGGGGCTTTGCCGAGCTGGCGGACGAGATCCACGAGCAGGAGGCCATCGCGTTCGACGAGCCACTGCTGCATTTCGCCCACGGGCTGGCGGCACCCGGACTCGACCGCTTCTTCGTCGTCCTGACCGACATCGGCTACCTGCACGGCGTGGTTCCGTTCGACATTGCGCTGGTGGTGGTTCTGCTGGCGCTGCGCCGCTGGCGTGCGGCGACGTTCGCGGCGGTCGCGCTGGCCGGCTCCGGACTGCTCAACGTCGGCACCAAGCTGGTGTTCGCGCGTGACCGTCCGTCGCTGTGGGAGTCGATCACGCCCGAACTTACCTACAGCTTCCCCAGCGGACACGCGATGGGGTCGGCGACGCTGGCCTGGGTGCTTGTTCTCTTGGCGTGGAGGACCCGGTGGCGCTGGCCCGTGGTTGTTGTCGCGGTTCCGTTCGTGTTGCTGGTCGGTTTCTCGCGCGTCTACCTGGGTGTGCATTACCCCTCCGACATCCTGGCCGGATGGGCCGCAGCCAGCGCGTGGGCGGTGGTGAGTTACTTGGCGGTGTTCCGGCTGCATGGGCGGCCGTGGAGGGAGCCGCTGGTCCGGTAATGGACCGCCGTCACGCGGAAATATTTGCTGCACTGCACGATATTTCCTGGAACAGTGTTTCAACTAGCGATGCCTGCCAGTGCGTGCCGCGCCTATCCTGACAGCGCTTGCAAGTCCCATATGACGGGTTTATGCCCCGTTTATCCACTTCCTTGGGCAAACCGCCAGATTCGGCACGGTCGCGCCAGCGCAGAACGAAAATTGACGGCGAACCCGGCCGCTCCTAGTTTCGCCCGGTCGCGCACCGACCCGGTGCCGACGGTCCGCGCGGATGAGCCCCGGCACCTGGACAGGTGCCGCCGAGCAATCGGTGAAGGCAGTCGCGGGGAACAGGGGGAATTTGTTCAATCCACGGCACCGCCATGGCGGTTGCAGTTTCTTCATGGAAAGGAGATTTCGGATGGCACGCAACTCCCGTATCAATCACTTCCGCAACAACCACGTGAAAGTCCTGGTCGCCGCGATCGGCATGGCCGCGGCGTCGACGGCGATGGCCGCCAACACCCAGCAGGTGCAGCGCCAGAGCCTGGTGGCCACCCCGGCCAGCCAGCTTGCCGGCGAACTGGGCCTCGGCGCCGGCATGGCACTGAAGGCGCGCAGTTCCGCCGCGACCCCCGGCAATACCCGCACCGTGCGCATGCAGCAGACCTATCGCGGCGTGCCGGTCTACGGCCACAGCGTGGCGGTGGTGCAGGATGCCCGCGGCAATGCCCTGCGCATGAATGGCCAGGTATTGCAGGGCGTGCAGGTCGACCTGCCGTCGGTGACACCGAAGCTGAGCCAGGCCCGTGCCCAGGCCGTGCTCGCGCGCAACAGCCAGTCGGTGCGGGCTGCCGGTGAGGTCAGCAACCAGAAGGCGCAGTTGTTCGTCTATGCGCCGCAGGGCCAGGCGCGGCTGGTGTACCTGACCTCGTATTTCGTCAACGGCGACGCCCCCGCGCGCCCGACCGCGATCATCGACGCCAACACCGGCGAGGTCATCTCGCAGTGGGACGGCCTGACCACCGCCGATGGCTTCGGCCCGGGCGGCAACCAGAAGATCGGCCAGTACCAGTACGGCACCGATTTCCCGGCGCTGGACGTGCAGCAGTCGGGCAGCACGTGTTCGATGGTCAACGCCAACGTCGAGACGCACAACTTCAACAGCGGTTCCAGCGGCCCGATCCACAGCTTCAACTGCCCGACCAACACGGTGAAGCAGATCAACGGCGCCTACTCGCCGCTCAACGACGCGCACCATTTCGGCGGCGTGATCTACGACATGTACGACGCCTACCTGGGCGTGCCGCCGCTGACGTTCCGGCTGAAGATGAACGTGCATTACGGCAACAATTACGAGAACGCGTTCTGGGACGGCTCGTCGATGACCTTCGGTGACGGTGCCAGCACCTTCTATCCGCTGGTATCGCTGGACGTCAGCGCGCATGAGGTCAGCCACGGCTTCACCGAGCAGAACTCGGGACTGGAGTACCAGTACCAGTCCGGCGGCATGAACGAAGCGTTCTCGGACATGGCCGGCGAGGCGGCGGAGTTCTTCGACCGCGGCAGCAGCGACTTCCTGGTCGGTGCCGACATCTTCAAGGGCAGCGGTTCGCTGCGCTACATGTGCAACCCCAGCCAGGATGGCGCCTCGATCGACCACGCCGATGACTACTACGACGGCCTCGACGTGCACTACTCCAGCGGCGTCTACAACAAAGCCTACTGCGAACTGGCGCAGACCAGCGGGTGGGATGCGAAGGAAGCGTTCCAGGTGTTCGCCTACGCCAACCAGTTCGAGTGGCAGCCCAACTCGACTTTCGATGAAGGCGCGTGCGGGGTCGAGGCCGGTGCGACCGAGCTCGGGTTCCCGGTGGCCGACGTCACCGCGGCGTTCGCCGTGGTCGGTGTCAGCTGCGACGGTGGCACCACGCCGGACCCGGGTGGCGGCGAACTCGAGAACGGCGTCCCGGAAACCGGAATTTCCGGCAACCAGGGCAGCCAGCAGTTCTGGACCCTGGAAGTGCCGGCCGGTGCGTCCAACCTGGAGTTCACCACGTCCGGTGGCAGTGGCGATGCGGACCTGTACGTCAAGTTCGGTTCCGCGCCGACCACGTCCAGCTACGACTGCCGTCCGTACCGCAGCGGCAACAACGAGACCTGCAGCATCAGCAACGTGCAGGCAGGCACGTACCACGTGATGCTGCGTGGCTACAGCTCGTTCTCGGGCGTCAGCCTGACCGGCAGCTTCGATGGTGATGGCGGTGGTGGTGGCAACACCTACTTCGAGAATGGCTCCGACGTGGCGATCCGCGATCGTGCGACCGTGGAAAGCCCGATCACTGTCAGCGGCGTCGGCGGTAACGCCCCGTCGGACCTGGAAGTGACGGTGAGCATCGACCACACCTACGTCGGCGACCTGCGCGTGGACCTGGTGGCGCCCGATGGCAGCGTCTACAACCTGCGCAACCGCAGTGGCGGCAGTGCCAACGACATCGACGCGACCTACACCGTCAATGCCTCGTCGGAGTCCGCCGACGGCACCTGGAAGCTGCGGGTCAACGATGCCTATACCTACGACACCGGCAAGATCGACCTGTGGAGCCTGCAGTTCTGAGGCTTGATGGTCGAGTGATGTGAAACCGGACCCCGGCCTCGCGCCGGGGTTCTTTTTTACTCGCCCGGCTTGACCGCGCTGGTCGGCGCCGTGGTCGCGGCGCGGCGCGCGAGTTGCGCCTCGCGGTGGGCGATGTAGCCATTGGCGCCGAGGATGATCGCGGCGCCAATGAGGGTCCAGCGGTCGACGCCCTCGTTGAACAGGAAGAACGCCAGCACCGCGACGATCGGAAGCTGCATGAAGCTGATCGGCTGCAACGCCGACACGTCGCCGATTTTCAGCGCACGCGTCCACAGCATGTGGCCGGCGGTGCCGAGCCCGCCGGCGGCGATGACCCACAGCCAGGTGATGCCCTGCGGCCACTCCCAGACCGCCAACGCCGGCAGCAGCGACAACGGCACCCAGAACAGCGTGGTCAGGATGACGATGCGGTCGGCCGGCTCGGTGTGGGAAAGCTGCTTGATCTGGATCGCGACGATGGCGCTGATCACCGCCGCGGATACCGCCACCAGCGTCCCGGCGCTGAAGCCCTCGGTGCCGGGGCGCACGATCACCAGCACGCCGATGAAGCCCAGCACCACCGCGCTCCAGCGGCGCGCGCGGACTACTTCGCCCAGCATCAGCACCGCGGCGATGGTGGCGAACAGCGGGCTCGAATATGACAGCGACACCGCTTGCGCCAACGGCAGGTGGCCGATCGCCCAGAAGCCGCAGAACATCGAGAGGGTGCCGAGCACGCAGCGCACGCCGTAGCGCGGCAGTTGTTGCGTGCGCAACAGTCCCGGGCCGTGCTTGAGCAGCAGCGGCAAGGCCGCGATCAGGCCGAAGAAACTCCGGAAGAACGCGACTTCGAAGGTGTGCAGCGATTCCGACGCCAGCCGGATCGCGATCACCATGACTGCGAAGAAACCAGTGCTGCCCAGCATCAGCAGCGCGGCGCGGGTGTGGGTCGGGAGCGCCATTACCAGTGCGTGCCTATCATTCGGGGTTCCGGTTCCAGCGCGACCCCGAAACGGACCTGTACCGAATCGGCGATGCGGCGCGCGAGGTCGAACAACTGGCGTCCGGTGGCGTTGCCGTGGTTGACCAGCACCAGCGCATGCGAGGCCGCGACGCCCGCGTCGCCGTCGCGATGGCCCTTCCAGCCGCAGGCGTCGATCAGCCAGCCGGCCGACAGCTTGCGGCGGTCAGGATCACCCGCGCCGAAGGCGGGCAGGGTGGGATGGTCGGCCACCAATGCATCGGCCTGGCTGGCGGGCACGATCGGGTTCTTGAAGAAGCTGCCGGCGTTGCCGAGCACCGCAGGGTCGGGCAGCTTGCGGCGGCGGATTGCGATCACGGCGTCGGCGACATCGCGCGGGGTGGGACGCTCGATGCCCTTGGCCGCGAGTTCGTCGCCGAGGCCGGCGTAGTCAAGGATCGGCGCATGCCGGTGGGGCAGGTCGAACTCGACCGCCGTGACGATGAAACGGTCTGGCTGGCGCTTGAACACGCTGTCGCGATACGCGAATCCGCATGCCTCTCGGGTGAGCCGCATGGCCTGACCAGTGGTCGGTTCGAACGCCTCCACGGCGTGGATGAACTCGCGGACCTCGACCCCGTAGGCACCGATGTTCTGGATCGGCGCGGCACCAACGGTGCCGGGAATCAGCGCAAGGTTTTCGAGCCCGGCGAACCCCCCGGCAAGGGTGTCCATGACGAAGCCGTGCCACTGCACGCCAGCGTCGGCACGCACGATCGCGCGATCGCCATCGTCGGCCAGCACCCGTACATCGCGGCCGGTCAGCGCCACCAGCGGCCGCCCGGGATCATCGACGAACAGCATGTTGCTGCCCCCGCCAAGCACCAGCGGCGCCTGACCGGCAAACTCCGGGGACTCCAGCAGGGCGGGCAATGCGCGGGCATCGTCGACCTCGGCCAGCACGGTCGCGCGGGCGGGTACGCCGAAAGTGTTGCGCGATTGCAATGGGGCGTCGCGAAGGATGCGGATGGCGCGGTCGGGCTCGAGAGCCGGGTCCTGCACGTTCATGCGACCGGCGGCACCGGCCCGCGGCTGGGTGCGAACTTGCGTCGGCGGATCGCCTCGACACATTCGCCGACGAGTTCCGGACCGCGGTAGACCAGCCCCGAGTAGCACTGCACCAGGCTCGCGCCGGCCGCCATCTTGGTCACCGCGTCGGCGCCCGACAGGATGCCGCCGACACCGACCAGCGGGATCGCTTCCGGCAGGCGGGTGCGCATCATCCGCAACACCGTGGTCGACTGGCCCATCAGCGGCCGGCCGGACAGGCCACCTTGCTCTTCGGCATGGCGCGCGCCCTCGACCGGGATCCGCGACACCGTGGTGTTGGTCGCAATCACGCCGTCGACCTCCAGCTCGGTCAGCACGCGGGCGCAGGCCTCGATGTCGGCATCCGACAGGTCCGGCGCGATCTTGACCAGCATAGGGATGCGCCGGCCGTGCTTCGCTCCGAGGCGCTCCTGCTCCTCGCGTAGCGTGCCGATCAGGCGGCGCAGCAGTTGCTCTTCCTGCAACTCGCGCAGCCCGGCGGTGTTGGGCGAGGAGATGTTGATCGTCACGTAGTCCGCCAACGGGTAGACCCGCGACAGGCAATACATGTAGTCGCCCTCGGCGATCTCGTTGGGCGTGTCCTTGTTCTTGCCGATATTGATGCCGAGCAGGGCACCCTTGCGCTCGGCGCGCTCGACATTGCGTACCAGTGCGTCGACGCCGCCGTTGTTGAAGCCCAGCCGGTTGATCACCGCCTGCTGCTCGGGCAGGCGGAACATGCGTGGTTTCGGATTGCCGGCTTGCGGCCGCGGAGTAACCGTGCCGATTTCGACGAAGCCGAAACCCAGCGCCATCAATGCATCGATGTGCGCGCCGTCCTTGTCGAGCCCCGCCGCCAGGCCAACGGGGTTCGGGAAGTCGAGGCCGAACACGCGGGTCGGCAACGGCTCGGGCGCCCGCCCGAGCAGTCCAGCCAACCCGCTGCGATGGCCGGCCCCGAGCGCACGCAGGCTCAGGTCATGCGCGCGCTCGGCATCGAGCCGGAACAGCCAGGGACGGGCGAGCGCGTACATGTCCGGTTCTCGCTGTACGGGTCGCGGTTACAGGTCGAACTTGATGCCCTGGGCGAGCGGCAGTTCGTCGGAGTAGTTGATCGTGTTGGTCTGCCGGCGCATGTAGGCACGCCACGCATCCGAACCCGACTCGCGACCGCCACCGGTCTCCTTCTCGCCGCCGAACGCGCCGCCGATCTCCGCACCCGAGGTGCCGATGTTGACGTTGCAGATGCCGCAGTCGGAGCCGCGCGCCGACAGGAACAGCTCGGCCGCCTTCAGGCTCTCGGTGAACAACGCCGAGGACAGGCCCTGCGGCACGTCGTTCTGCATCGCGATCGCTTCTTCGAGGTCCTTGAACTTCATCACGTACAGGATCGGCGCGAAGGTCTCGGTCTGCACGACCTCCGAGTCGTTGGACAGGCCAGTGACGATCGTCGGCTTGACGAAGTTGCCCTTGCGATCCAGCGCGGCACCGCCGGTCTCGACCTTTCCGCCAAGCGCCTTGGCCTTTTCGATCGCGTCCAGGTACGCCTGCACGCCGTCCTTGCTATTGAGCGGGCCCATCAGGTTGGCGGTGTCCATCGGGTCACCGGTCTTGCTCTCGACCTGCTGGTAGGCGGTGACCAGCTTGGCCAGCACGTCGTCATGGATGGACTCGTGGATGAACACGCGGCGGGTGGTGGTGCAGCGCTGGCCGGCGGTGCCGACCGCGCCGAAGACGATGGCCGGGATCGCCAGCTTCAGGTCGGCGGTCTGGTCGACGATCATCGCGTTGTTGCCGCCCAGCTCCAGCAGCGAACGGCCCATGCGGCGGGCGACGCGCTCGCCGACGTGGCGGCCGACCTTGGTCGAGCCGGTGAAGCTGATCAGGCCGATGCGCTTGTCGTCGACGAAGGTCTGGGCCAGTTCGGTGCCGGCGTCGTTGAACAGGAAGAAGATGTCGGGGAAGCCGCCCTTCTTCAGCGCCTCGTTGCAGATGCGGATCGAGGCGATTGCCGACAGCGGGGTCTTCGGCGACGGCTTCCAGATCGTGATGTCGCCGCAGACCGCCGCGACCAGCGCGTTCCAGGCCCACACCGCGACCGGGAAGTTGAACGCCGAGATCACCCCGACCACGCCCAGCGGGTGCCACTGCTCGTACATGCGGTGGCCCGGACGCTCGGAATGCATGGTCAGGCCGTACAGCTGGCGCGACAGGCCGACGGCGAATTCGCCGATGTCGATCATCTCCTGCACTTCGCCGTCGCCCTCGGGCTTGGACTTGCCCATTTCCAGCGCGACCAGCGAACCGAGCAGGTCCTTGTTCTCGCGCAGCGCGTCGGCGCACAGGCGCACGGCTTCACCGCGGCGCGGGGCCGGGGTGGTGCGCCAGACCTTGAAGGCCGCCTGGGCGCGCTCGACGATGGTGTCGTAGTCGTCCTGGGAGGACGCCTGGACCCGCGCCAGCACCTCGCCGTCGGTCGGGTTGACCGGCTCCAGGATGCCGGCGTCGCTCGTCTTGGCCCATTCGCCATTGCCGAGGTAGGTGCCGGATTCGGTGCCGTTCAGGCCGAGCGCGGTGAGGACGGGGTGGGTCATGGGTAACTCCTTGGAAACAAACAGAAAAGGGTGGAGCGGAAAGCCAAAGCATTGAATAGTCTGGCCATGGACGGCCGGGCTCTTGCGCACGGACGCGCAAAAAGTACTGCTGGTGACCCCGACACGATTCGAACGTGTGACCTGTCCCTTAGGAGGGGACCGCTCTATCCAGCTGAGCTACGGGGCCATCCGGTCGATTATCGCAGGAACGGGTCGCGATGACCTCCCCCGGAGCGAGCAGCCGGCCGCGATCGGTCCGGACGACCACTCGCGACGGGATCGCCGGCCTCAGCCCTCCAGCATCGGCCGGATCCGGTCCAGGTTCTCCTGCAGTTGCTCGTCGCGTCCGCCCTCGCAAAGCAGCACGAACACGCGGTCGAGCAGGTGCTGCAGCGCGGAGTGGTACAGCAGGGGTTCGATATGTGTCCGGTCGTCGTGTGCCGACACCAGCAGGGTGAGGTCGGCGTGCGCCCGCAGCGGGTTGGAGGTGTGCCGGGTCACGGTGACGACGCTGCCGCCGCGTTGCCGGAACAGCCGGCCGATCTGGCACAGCGCGGGTTGCTTGCCGTGCTCGGAGAACACCAGCAACACGTCGCCGGCGCGGGCGGCCGAGACGCTGGCGGTCATGTGCGCGGTATCGAAGTTGTGCACGGTGAGGATGCCCAGCAGCGACAGCCGCAGCGCGAACGCGCGGGCATGGATGTCGTCCTCGCCGAGGCCGATGATGAACACCTTGCCGTGGTGGCCGGCATCGGCGATCACCGTCGCCACCGCCTCGATCGCCTCGGGCGGGTTTATCGAGCGGGTTTCCTCCTGCGCCTCGGACTTGCTGCGCCACAACTCGAGTGCGGCATCGCGTTGCGGTTCGACGTCGTCCGCATCCGGGTGCGTCGCGTCGTCGCCGTTGTCGGCGCGGGCAATCGCCTCGCCAACCGAGTATTTGAGGTCCGGATAGCCTTTGAAGCCGAGCTTCTGGCAGAACTTGACCACGCTGGACTGGCTGATGCCCAGTGCGTTGGCCAGTTGCTGCGAGGAGTAGTCGCGCAGCAGCTGGGCGTTGTCGAGGATGAAGTCGGCGATGCGGCGCTCGATCGCCGACATCTGGTCGCGACCGGCGCGGATCTTCAGCAGCGCCGCCACGGTCAGGCCGCCGCGCTGCCCATCAGGATCGGTTCCAGTCCCTGGATGCTGCGGATGCCGAGTCCCGGGGCGTCGGTGATCGAGATCTCCGACTCGTTGAAGATCACCCCGCCTTCGACCGGGTTGCCTTCGCACAGCGATGGGCCGTCGAGGTCGACCTTGGTGATCACGTCGGACTTGGCGACCGCGAGGTGCACCGCGGCGGCGACGCTGATGCTGGATTCGAGCATGCAGCCGATCATGCAGTCGACCTGGTGCATGCCGGCGATGTCGGCGATGCGGATGGCGTTGGAGATACCACCGGTCTTCATCAGCTTGATGTTGATGATGTCGGCCGCGCGCATGTTGATCAGCTTGATCACCTCCATCGGCCCGAACACGCTTTCGTCGGCCATGATCGGGGTGTGCACGCGCTCGGTGACGTAGCGCATGCCTTCCAGGTCGCGCGCCTTGACCGGCTGCTCGACCAGTTCCAGCCGCACCCCGGCGTCCTCCAGCGCGGTGATCGCGAACACCGCCTGCTTGGCGGTCCAACCCTGGTTGGCGTCGAGGCGGAGCAGGGCGCGGTTCTCGACCGCTGCGTAGATCGCCTTGGTGCGTTCGATGTCGACGCCGATGTCCTTGCCGACCTTGATCTTCAGCGAGTCGAAGCCGCGCTCGACCGCGCTGATCGAGTCGGCCACCATCTTGTCGATGGTGTCGACGCTGATGGTGATGTCGGTGGTGACGACCGGATCTCCGCCGCCGAGCATCTTGTACAGCGGCGCGTCGTACAGTTGGGCCCACAGGTCGTAGATCGCGATCTCGACCGCCGCCTTGGCGCTGGAGTTCTTCTCCATCGAGGTCTGGATCAGTCGCGTGATGCGGTTGAGGTTGGCGATCTCCTCGCCGATCAGGCGCGGCGAGATGTAGTGGTGGATCGCGTCGATGATCGAGCCGTGGGTGTCGCCGGTGATCACCGCGGTCGCCGGCGCCTCGCCGTAGCCGACGTGGCCGGTGTCGGTATGCACCATCACCACGATGTCCTCGACCCGCTCGACCGTGCGCAGCGCGGTCTTGAACGGCGTCTTCAACGGCACCCGCAACATGCCGAACTTGATCTCCGTGATCTTCATGGCCTGGCCTTCATGGTCGTGGTTTCGACACCGGTCGGGGTGGTCGCGAGTCCGCCCAGCCCGCCGTGGGGCCGCACGATACTGGTCATCCGGTCTACGTAGGTTTCGTGGTCGTTGAACATCATCGGCAGCAGCGGGGTGACCGACACGCCGTTGAGCGACATGCCCTGCAACTCGCCGTCGGCACCGAGGTAGCTGCCGCCGTTGGTGTCGTGGATGACATACGGCGCGCCGTCGACGTGGCCGATCACCATCATCACGTGGCCGGGGATGTAGACCAGGTCGCCGACCTGCAGCTCCGCCACCGCGGCCATCCGCGTGGCGCGGTCGTCGTCCTTGTCGAAAGTGACGTGGTGCAGCGCCGGGCTGACCGCCTGCGCGCTGGTGTTGCGCGGCAACTGCACGCCCATGCTGCGGTAGATTTCCGACACGAAGCCGCTGCAGTCGCGGGCGTCATAGGAATGGCCCCAGCCATAACGCTCGCCGAGGAACTTGAAACCCTGCCGGACCAGGTTGGCGGGGGTCAGCGGCAGGTAGTCGGATGCGCTGTCGAGACGCCTGGGCAACAACGCCGACGAAAAGCCCAAGCTGCCATCGTCATTGCGCACCGGCAGCCGGAGGATGTGCGCGGTATACGGATGCTGGCCATTGACCGCCTGGTCCGGCGGCGCGTCGGCGAGCGGTACGCGCAGGCCCATGTCGAGCTGCAGTTGCGAGACGCGCGGTTCCTCGCGGGTGATCACGGTGTCCTCGGTGCCGCCGGTGATGACGCGGTAGGGCGCCTGGTCGACGTAGCCGAAGACTTCGGCGGCGCTGCCGATCGCCACGTAGCGCTTTTCGATCCACGCCGCGTAGCGCGGGCTGACCACGAAAAGCCAGTCGCCGTCGCGGCTCTCATGGGCAACCACCACCGGCGTGCCGGGGAACAAGGCGCTTTCCTGCAGGCGGTCGATGTCGGTCTCGCCGGCGCGGCTGAACATGCGTTGTGCGGTCGGGAAGGTACGCAGTGCCGCACGATGGACGACCAGCCCATGGCGGGTCGGTTGCGAGGCCGGAATCGCATCGAGCGCAAGGTTGTCGACCATCGCGTCCAGCGCTGCCTCCGGCACCGGCGCGCCATCGACATCGAAACGCTCGCTGGTCGGACGCTCCGACAGATCCTCGATCCAGCCACGCACGGTGGCGCGGTCGAGCGTCGACGGGATCGCGCGCACGTCGTGCATCGACGGGTCGAGTTGCTGCAACCGGGCGTTCTGCGCGGTGATCGCCGCACGATCCATCAGCACCCCGTCCGGTTGCGTCATCCGTGCGACCCAGAAGCCGGGGGCGAGGTACTCATCCCGGATGCCGATGACACCGCTTTCCGGCACTTCGTAGGTCGGCGTGGCTGGCGTGTCACGCGCAGACGATGGCGCGGCGGCGCCGAACGCGATTGCCAGTCCAAGTGCCAGCGCGGTAAGGAGCGGCGATCGCCTCGTCATGGTTGTCCCCGTGAGAGCTGCATTGCGTTCGTTGTGCGCTGCGGAATACATGATTCTTATATCACACCATAAAAGAATAAATTATTGACCGGTCATGACGCCCGTGCTACACACCCACCTTCACTGGAAAACCCGGGTGGGGAAGACTCGCGGATGGACACGGTGCGACAAACAGCTACCGCAACGATGCGGCAGGCCAGGCGACGAAGCCGGAAGGGGACGGTGTCGATCTGGTCGATGTGGTTGGCATTGGGGCTGATGTGCTGCTCCGGTGTCGTGGCCGCGCAGCAACCGGTGCCGCTGCCGGAAGTCATCGAACTGGTGGATGAAGGCCACTTCGCCGATGCCGAAGCCATGATCGCCAAGGGTCTCGACGACGCGACGTTGCCTGCGGACACCCGCGAGGCGCTGGAGTTCGAGCGCGAGCGCATGCGCCGCATCCTGATCGACTTCCATCGCGACGAAGCCGAGGTGCGCAAGCGCCTGGGCGAACGCATCCCCGACCTTCGCGACGAGGAGTTCGCACGCTGGAAGCAGGCCAACCTGCTGGAGCATCGGGTCATCGACGGTCGCACGTGGTACTTCGACCGCGCGATCTCCAATCTGTTCCGCCTGAGTCCGGAGGCCAACGCCCGGCGCGCCGATCCTTCCTTCAGTGAGGGACCGATGGAGTCACCGAACGCGCACCAGGCCAGCGTGCGCGAAGCGGCACTGGCCAGCGGCAATACCAGCGTCGGTGGCCACCGCATCCGCGTCACCCAGACCCTTACCGTCGACGCCGACGCGGTGCCTGCCGGCGAGACCGTGCGCGCATGGATTCCGTATCCGCGTGCGATCCCCGGGCAGCAGGAAGACATCCGCCTGGTCCGCAGCAGCCCGGAGGGTGCCGAGGTCGCACCTGAGTCGGTGCTGCAGCGCACCGCTTACCTGGAGCAGCCAGCGCGTGCCGGCGAGCCGACCGAATTCGCGATCACCTACGAGCTGGACATCCTGGCGCGCTATTTCGACATCGATGCCGAGCGGGTGACGCCGGCGCCGGCCACCGCCGAACTCGCCGCCTATCTCGGCGAGCGCGCGCCGCACATCGTGTTTACTCCCGAACTGCGCGAGTTCTCGAGCAAGGTCGTCGGCGATGAGACCAACCCGTACCTGATCGCCCGCAAGCTGTTCGCCGCGGTCGACGAGATTCCGTGGGCCGGGGCGCGCGAGTACTCCACCATCTCCAACATCAGCGACTACGCGTTGCACGCCGGCCATGCCGATTGCGGCCAGCAGACGCTGCTGCTGATCACCCTGCTGCGACTCAACGGCATTCCCGCGCGCTGGCAGTCGGGAATGGTGTTCGAAGGGGGCGAGGGTCCCGACCACGACTACTGGAACCTGCATGACTGGGGCTGGGTCTACCTCGCGCCCTACGGCTGGGTGCCGATGGACGTGACCACCGGTCGCTTCGAGGGCAACGCCGAGCTCGAGTGGTTCTACCTCGGCGGCCTCGACGCCTACCGCATCGTGTTCAACGACGGCTGGGGCAGCCAGTTCCAGCCCGCCAAGGTCCACTTCCGCTCCGAGACCGTCGACTCGCAGCGCGGCGAAGTCGAGTGGAGCGGAGGCAACCTGTATTTCGACCAGTGGGATTACGGATTCGAGGCACGCGAGATCCGGCCCAGCACAACCAATCCATCAACCAGATCGACGATCACACCGCCGGAGGGGACATGAACAGCAGGGCATTCCGTAGAAACGCGCTTTCCATAGCCATGGGGCTTTGCATGGCGTCCCTTGCACCGGTGGCACTGGCCCAGGACGGCTCGGTCATCGGCCAGTCCCAGGCCGGGGCGCAGGTCACGGTGACCAATCCGCAGACCGGCTTCAGCCGCAGCGTCACCGCCGATGCCAGTGGCAACTACCGCTTCGCCTTCTTGCCGGTGGGCACCTACCAGTTGCAGACCAGTGTCGATGGCCAGCCGGTCGGCGAGGCGGTGCAGGTGCGCGTCGGGCTCGGCAACGCCACCTACGTCGGCTCCGTCGACGACGCCGGGACCACTACCCTGGGTGCCGTGCAGGTGACCGGTTCGCGCGTCATCAACGCGGTCGACGTCAGTTCCACCGAGTCCGCCACCAACGTGACCGCGGAAGAGATCGCGCGCATGCCGGTGGAGCGCAGCGTCAGCTCGGTGGCGCTGCTCGCACCCGGCGTGGCGGGCGGCAGCGCCGGTTTCGGCGGCATTTCGTTCGGCGGCTCGTCGGTGGCGGAAAACGCCTTTTACATCAACGGCCTGAACGTCACCGACTTCTACAACCGCGTCGGCTTCTCGGAAGCGCCGTTCGATTTCTACCAGGAGTTCCAGGTCAAGACCGGCGGCTACTCGGTGGAGTTCGGACGCACCACCGGTGGCGTGGTCAACGCCGTCGCGAAGTCCGGCACCAACGAGTTCCATTCCGGCGCAAAGGTGGTCCTGACGCCGGAGAACTGGCGCGAGGAAGCGCACGACAGCTACCTGGATGGTGAGCGCTACCTCACCCGCAGCCGAGACACCTCCGACTCCACCCGCATGAACATCTGGGCCTCCGGTCCGCTGGTGAAGGACAAGCTGTTCTTCTTCGCCATGTACGAGGGACGCCAGGTCGATCCGCAGAACACCGACAACCAGGGCAACAACCTCACCGAAGGCAACAGCGACGACGGTTTCTGGGGCACGACGCTCGACTGGCAGGTGACCAACAACAACCTGCTCAGCCTGATGGCGTTCTCCAACGAGAACCGGGTCAACAGCACCACCTACGACTACGATTACGACACCGACACCATCGGCGACGAGCTGAGCACCGGGTATTCGGAGAGTGGTGGCAAGAACTGGGCGCTGACGTGGACGTCCTACCTCACCGACAACCTGTCGATGAAGCTGATGCATGGCACCAACGAGCGCAACAGCATCACCGGCTCGCCGGTCGATGGGGATTGCAATTACGTCACCGCCGGCACCGGCGTGGTCGATCCCGGCGTGCCGCTGGGTTGCAACAACAACTCCAGCATCTACGACCGCAACGACGAGCGCGAACAGACGCGCGCGGACTTCGAGTGGGCAGCCGGCGACCACCTGGTGCGGTTCGGCATCGACCGCGAGGTCAACACCTCCGACCTCAGCCAGGTCTACTCCGGGCCGGATCGCCTCCAGTACAACGTCTACAGCGCCGTAGCCGGAACCCAGAACGACAACTGCGGCGGGTTCTTCGTGCCCGACGGTTACACCGCCTGCATCCGTGCCCGGCAGTACGAAATCTCCGGCGCCTTCGAATCCAACAACCAGGCGTGGTACATCGAGGACAACTGGTCGATCACCGACGACTTCATCCTGAGCCTGGGCATCCGCAACGAGGCGTTCGACAACAAGGACGCGGAAGGCACCACCTACATCGAGATGGACGACATGTGGGCGCCGCGGCTCGGCTTCTCGTGGGACATGAAGAGCGACGGCACCACCAAGCTGTTCGGTAACGTGGGCCGTTACTTCCTGCCGGTGGCCAACGTCATCAACATCAAGCAGGGCGGCGCGCTGCTTGATGCGCGCAGTTACTACGGATTCGACGGATGGGAGATCCGCGAGACCAACGGCGTCGAGTACGCGATGCCGATCCTCGGCGAGTTCATGGGCTTCGACGACGACCAGGGCGACGGCACCGTCGGCGACCTGCGTTCGGAGGTCGACTCCGACATGGACCCGGTCTACCAGGACGAGTTGATCCTCGGCTTCCAGCAGCAGCTCAGCCAGGCCTGGTCGTGGGGCGTGCGCGGCATCTACCGCAAGCTCAACAATGCGATCGACGACATCAACATCACCGCGACCCATTGCGGCCGGGTCAGCAGCAACTGGGTGATGGCCAACCCGGGCGAGGAAGTCACCATCTGGGGTGACACCGATTGCGACGGCGTCGATGACGGCTACGTCAGCATCGATACCTCGCAAGGCGGCTATTGGACCGAGGCCGACAACTACGAGTTCGTCGACGGCGAGTGGGAGTACGCCGGTTCCACCCCGACCGGCCAGCGCGGCTGGGTCAAGCCGGAGCGCACCTACAAGGCGCTGGAGTTCCAGGTCGACCGCGCGTGGGATGACAAGTGGATGTTCAACGGCTCGTACACGCTGTCGTGGAACGAGGGCAACGCCGAGGGTCCGGTCAACACCGACACCAACTTCGGCGATACCGGCCGCACCGAGAACTTCGACGACCCGTTCGTGAACCTCGATGGCTACGGTCCGCTGGCCAACGACCACCGCCACCAGATCAAGCTGCGCGGCACCTACGCGCTCAACGACAACTGGCGCGTGGGCGCCACGGTGGATGCGAAGTCGGGTGGCCCGATCACCGGGTTCGGCGTCGGCAACCCGTACAACTGGAAGCTCTACCACAGCTACTACCTGTGCGTTGAGAACTGCACGCCGCCCGATGGCGCGGCGGAAGGCGATACCTGGAGCACCAGCGACCGCATTTACGAGCACTCCCCGCGTGGTGGCGAGGGCCGGATGCCGTGGACGGTCGACCTTGGCGCCAGCGTCGCCTATGAACGCGAGTTCGGGCTGGCCACGTTCCGCGCCAAGCTGGCTGTCTACAACCTGCTCAACGACCAGGAGCCGGTCTGGGTCTACCAGGAACTGGAGTCCAGCGTGGGCGAGCGCGATCCGTTCTTCGGCCAGGAGCGCTTCCTGCAGTCCCCGCGTTACGCGCAGTTGATCCTCTCCTTGTCCTACTGATCCATCCGATTGGCGGCCTGCTCTGCGGGCCGCCATTTTTTTCAGGCGCCGGCGAACAGCCGGCAGGGAAGTGGAGGAGTACATGAACATCCGCATCGGCGTCGCTTGTGCGGCGCTGGCCGGCGCACTTGCCGGTTGCGCGCAACAGCCGGTCCAGACAGCCGCTCCCGACCTGCTGACCCTCGACACCCACGTCGACATCCCGCTGGACTACATGCGCGAGCCGCGCTACGACGTGGGCGGCGACAGCGTGCTCAAGGTGGACCTGGGCAAGATGGAGCGCGGTGGTCTCGATGGTGCGTTCTTCATCGTCTACGTGGGGCAGGGGCCGTTGACCGAAGCGGGCTATGCCGATGCGGTCGCACAGGCCGAACGCAAGTACTCGGCCATCGCACTGATGCTCGACAAATATCCCGACCGCATCCGGCTGGCGACCACGCCGGCGCAAATCCGCGACAACCAGGCGAGCGGCCTGCTGTCGGCAATGATCGGCATCGAGAATCCGTATTCACTCGGCCACGATCTGTCGCGTCTCGACACCGCCCATGCCCGCGGTGCCCGCTACGTCGGGCTCACCCACGTGGGCAACAACTCGGTGTGCAGCAGCGCCAATCCGGATGCCGAAGCCGGCGAGCCCGCGCACAACTCCGCACAGGACCCGGGGATGAGCGAGTTCGGCCGTGCGCTGGTCGCGCGCGCCAATGCGCTGGGGATGATGGTCGATGTCTCGCATGCCTCCGACAAGTGCGTGCTCGATGCGATCGCCGCTTCGCGGGCACCGGTGTTCGCCTCGCACTCCTCGGCACGGGGGCTGGTCGACGTGCCGCGCAACCTGCCCGACGACCTGTTGCGCGCGATCGCCGACGACGACGGGGTGGTACAGGCGGTCGCCTATTACGAGTTCGTCAAGCACGATCCTGCGCGGCAGGCTGCCGAGGAGGCGTTGAAGCAGGAGATCGCCCGCCAGTCGGGTGCCGAGGAATTCGACTGGGATGTCCACGGTGAGTTGCCGGCGTTGACCGCCGGAATGGCGCGGATCCAGCGCGAGCACCCGTTGGCCACCCTGCAGGAGTACGTCGACCATATCGACTACATGGTCGACCTGATTGGCATCGACCACGTGGGCATCGCTTCCGACTTCGATGGCGGCGGCGAGGTGACCGGCTGGATGGATGCCAGCGAGTCTCCCAACGTCACCGCGGAACTGCGCAGGCGCGGTTACAGCGATGCCGACATCGCCAAGCTGTGGGGTGGCAACCTGATGCGCGTCTGGCAGGCCGCCGGCGACGCCGCGGGCAGTGGGGCCGGTGCCCCGTGAGGAAGCTGCCGCAGGCTGCCATTGCACTGTTGATGGGTCTGTCCTGCGCCTCCGAGGCAGGAGCCGCGGAAGCCGCGGGAACAAGCCCGGCCCGGATCGACGAAATCGCCCGGGCCACCGTCGCCCGCTACCAGCTTCCGGGCCTCGCCATCGGTGTCATCGAGGGCGGTGAAGTGGTGTTTGCCCGCGGCTATGGCGAGACCGTCGCCGGCAGCGGCGACGCGGTTGATCCCGACACCCTGTTCAAGATCGCCTCCAACACCAAGGCGATGACCGCGAGCGTGCTGGCGCGGCTGGTCGATGCCGGCAAGCTGCGCTGGGACGACCCGGTGGTCAAGCACCTGCCGCAGTTCCGCATGCATGACCCCTGGGTCACGCAGCACATGACGGTGGCCGACCTGCTGGTGCACAACAGCGGCCTGCCCGAAGGCGGCGGCGACCTGATGCTGTGGCCGGAACCGAACCATTTCGACCGCGACGACATCATCAACGGCCTGGCCCACATCAAGCCTGCCTACGGCTTCCGCTCAGGCTACGCCTACGACAACCTGCTTTACGTCGTCGCGGGCGAGGTGGCGGCCGCGGTCGGCGGCGCGTCGTACGAGGAGATGGTGCGGCGCCAGGTGTTCCAGCCCCTCGGACTCGATCGATGCCGCGTCGGCGAGATCGACCGCAAGGCGGTCGGCAACATCGCCCGGCCGCACCGGCGCGAGGATGGCCGCAACATGCCGGCATCGGTCGAGGGCGACACCATCCCTGCGATCACCTCGGCCGCGGCCGGCGGCATCCGCTGCAGCCTCGACGACATGCTCGTTTGGGCGAAAAACTGGCTCGACCCGACCGAACGACAGCTGCAATGGCTGTCGGCGGATCAGCGCGAAGCGATGTGGACCGCGCGCACGCCGATGCCGATCTCGCAGCGCCGTCGCGACTGGGACAACACCCACTACTACGCCTACGCGTTCGGCTTCCGCCTGGCCGATGTCGACGGCGCCTGGACCGTCTCGCACACCGGTACGCTGTCGGGCATGTATTCGGTGATGACGCTGTTGCCGGACTCCGATTCCGGTTTCGTGGTGCTGATGAACGGCCAGGCCGACGAGGCCCGGACCGTGATCAACCAAGTGCTGCTCAAGCACTTCACGGCCCCGCAGGACAACGCCACCGTGGCCGGGTATGCCGCGCGCATCGCCAGCCAACCGGCATCGGGCGAGGGTTCATCCGCGCCCGACACCTCCGCGCGCAAGCCCGCCACGGCCACGGCCCTTTCAAGCCATCTCGGCCGCTACACCGACCCCTGGTTCGGCGAAATCTCGATATGCAGGGGCGACGGCGGCGTGCGCTTCACCTCGGCGAAGTCGCCGCGGCTGCGCGGGCAGGTGATGGTTGTCGGCGAGCGACTGCTGGTTGATTGGGACGGTCCGGGGCTTGATGAAGCCTGGCTCGATTTCGCGGCCCCGGGCGTGTCGCCCGCGCTGGCGATGGCCAAGGTGGATCCCAATGCCGACTTCAGTTCCGACTACGAGGACCTGGCCTTTGAACGCACCGGAAACTGTGACTAGGGCGATAACCCGGCTGGCGGCGGGCGCTCTCGCCACGTTGCTTTGCGCCTGCGCATCGACCACGCCGGCGCCACAGTTGTCGTCGGCACAGACGCACGACGAGGCCGGCCTGGTCGACATCCGCAGCCTCGTCCCCGACATCGCCCAGGATATCCGCTACGCCGGCAGCGACAACTTCGTCGGCATGCCGATCGACGGCTACGACGCGCCGCGCTGCTACCTGCTCGAACCGGTTGCCGAGGCATTGCAGAAGGTCGAACAGGGCCTGCGCGAACAGGACCTGCGTCTGAAGATCTTCGACTGCTACCGGCCAACGCGCGCGGTCGCGCACTTCGTCCGCTGGGCCCACGACCCCGACGACCAGCGCAACCGGGCTGACTACTACCCCGACATGGACAAGCCCGACCTGCTGGACGGCTACATCGCCGAGGTATCCGGCCACAGCCGCGGTGCCACGGTCGACCTGACCCTGCTGCAATGCGACGACGGAACGTGCGAACCGCTCGACATGGGCACCGGTTTCGATTTCTTCGGCCCGCGTGCCAACACCGACTCGCCGCTGGCCACCCCGGCCCAGCGCGCCAATCGCGCGCGCCTGCGCGGGGCGATGGCCCTGCACGGCTTCGTCAACTATCCGATGGAATGGTGGCACTACACGCTACAACCCGAACCGAGTCCGACGCTGATGTACGACATACCCGTGTCCCGACCCAGCACCGACCAGTTGATGGCCCGTTACGACGGCGACGTGCCCGGCGCATCGTTGCTGGTGCTCAAGGATGGCGAGCCGGTGGTGCGGCGCGGCTACGGCCGCTCGGATCTCGAGCGCGGCATCGAAGCCGGTCCGGCAACCAACTACCGGCTGGCGTCCGTCACCAAGCAGTTCACCGCCGCGGCGATCCTGCTGCTGGCGCAGGACGGCACGCTCGACCTCGACGACCCGCTGCGCCAGTGGCTGCCGTCGCTGCCACCGGCTACCGATGGAATCACCCTGCACCAGGTGCTCAGCCATACCTCGGGGCTGATCGACTACGAGGACGTCATCCCGGAGAACATGACCGCGCAATTGCACGATGCGGACGTGCTGCGCATCCTGGAGGGCCAGGACCGCACCTATTTCGAGCCCGGTAGCAGCTATCGCTACAGCAACAGCGGTTACGCGCTGCTGGCAGTGATCGTCGAGCGCGCTTCCGGGCAGGACTTCCCGGCATTCCTGCGCGAGCGGATCTTCCGGCCGCTGGGCATGCACGACACCCTGGCCTACGTGCAGGGCGGGCCCGAAGTGCCCAACCGGGCTTTCGGATACAGCCGGATCGACGGCGACTGGACCCGTACCGACCAGAGCCAGACCAGCGCGGTGCTCGGCGACGGCGGCATCTACTCATCGATCGATGACCTTGCCCAGTGGGACGCGGCGCTGTACGACGACCGCCTGCTGAGCGACGAATCGCGCCGGCTGGCGTTCAGCGCCGTGACCCCGACCGACGATCCCGCGGTGGAATACGGCTACGGTTGGCGCATCACCGGCGATAGCCTGTGGCATTCCGGCGAGACCATGGGGTTCCGCAACGTCATCGTGCGCTGGCCGCAGCAGCGGTTGACGGTGATCCTGCTGAGCAACCGCAACGACCCCGAGCCGTACCGGACCGCGTTGGAAATCGCGGCGCCGTGGCTGGAGGAATGAAGGAAAAGGTCGGGATTTCCCGCGATGCCAGAACCCGGAGGGCCGCGATTTCCCGCGGCCCCGGAACCAGAAAAGGCCGCGATTGCTCGCGGCCTTTTGGATTCATGGTGGAGCGGAGGGGGATCGAACCCCTGACCTCCACGATGCGAACGTGGCGCTCTCCCAGCTGAGCTACCGCCCCATGAAGGTGGTGATTCTAGCGGGCCGGAATGGACGGCGCCAGTCCCCGATTCGCTGGTCTCGACTAACCCGTCGTTACCCGGGCCCATGTAGGAGCGGCTTCAGCCGCGATCGGAAGATTGGTCGCGCGTCCGATTCCAGATCGCGGCTGAAGCCGCTCCTACGAAAAACAGCCTGCCTACTCGGACAGCAGCGGGGCCAGGCTCGGTTCCAGCAGTTCGCGGCGCCAGCCGGCGAGGGCCGCGGGCCACTCGCCGTGGTCGAGCAGCGTTTCCAGGTAGCGGCGCGATGCCAGCAGGCCATCGGGCAACCCCAACTCGGCGCTGCGGGCGGCGACTGCGTCCTGCAATTGGCGCACGCGGTTCTTGTCGCGCTTCTCGGCGACGCTGGCATCGGGCGTTTCGGCCTCGTCGTCCAGCGGCGTGGACAGTGCCCGCCAGATCGCGTCGCCGAGTTTGCGTGGGGCTTTCGGGTGGGCGTCCAGTTGCCCTTGCAGTGCGCCGCGATCGGATGGAGGGGTGCGGGCAAGGCCAACCGCGAGTTCGTTGTCGAGGATCCAACTGCGCGGCCGGTCGCTGTCGCGCGCCTGGGCCTCGCGCCAGCGTAACAACCGCACCAGCCGGCGCTGGGCATCCAGGTCGAGGAAATGCGCGCTGCGCATCGACAGGTGGGGCCAGCGTTCAAGCGCGTCGGAATCGGCGCTGGCGACGGTACGGCGGGCGTCGTCGGCCAGCCACTGCCGACGCCCGAGTTCGCCGAGCATGTCGTCCAGCGCGTCGTGCATCTCGAACAGATGGCGGACATCGTCCGCCGCGTATTCCAACTGCGACGGCGACAACGGCCGGCGCAGCCAGTCGGAGCGGGTCTCGCCCTTGCTCAGCATCACACCGGTGATCCGCTCGACCAGCTTCTGGTAGCCCATGCCGCCGGCGATCCCGGCCAGCGCGGCCGCGAGCTGGGTGTCGAACAATGGTCGCGGCACCACCTTGCAGGCATGCCTGAAGGCGACCAGGTCCTCGCTGGGACTGTGCATGACCTTGAGGATCGACTCATCGGCGAGGATTGGCGCGAGCGCATCGGTGATCCCCGGCGCCAGCGGGTCGACCAGCAGGATCTCGATGGCGGCCCCGCGCTCGATCGCGACCTGCACCAGCGCCAGTTGCGGCCAGTAGGTGCGTTCGCGGATGAACTCGGTATCCAGGCCGATGCGCGCCGGGCGGCTGGTGAAGCGGGCGGTCAGCTCGGCCGGATCGGTGATCCAGGCCGGCGTGGTTGAATCGGCGGCGGTCGGGGCGGGATTTGTCGGTTCGATGGGCACTTTGCGTGGATCGCGATTCGAGTTGCCGGGGTGGGCGACAATAGCCTACTTTCAGGGCGCCCTCGCGGGGGCGCCGGTGGGCCGTCAGGCAGGGAGGACGATTGCGAGCAAGGTTGTCAGCGGGATTGCCAGCATCAACGCCGCCAGTGCCGGTGTCGCGGACGCCTGTCCGCCGGAGCCGCATGTGGGTGGTCGGCGTGCTGGTCGCGGCCGCGTTGGCCACCACGCTGGCCGGTTGCTCCGGCGACGACGATTCGACATCGCCCGCGACCCCGGAAGCCCCCGGCCGCCCCGGTTCGCCAATCGTGACCATCGGTGCGGGGCAGGAGGTCTCGCCGGTCCCGCCATGGAGCGCGCCCGAGGTCGAGATCGATGCGGACAACGTCGCACAGCTCAAAGTGGATGCCTCCGCGGCGCTGGAAGCGGGCGAGCTTTTTGGTGAGGACGACGATGCGATCCCGCTGTACCTGGCGCTGCGCGAGCACGCCCCCGGGGACGCCGATGTGGCTGCCGGCTTCCAGCAGGCACTGGGTGCGGTGATCGAACGGGGCGATGACGCGCTTGCGGCGATCGACGACGACCCGGCCGCGCTGCGGCGTGCCCACCAGGTTGCCGCGGTGGCCCGCGAAGCGGCGCCGGATGCGGATCCGGTGGTCGAATACCTGGGCCGGCTCGATCGCGCCGACCAGGCGGCGCAGGCCAACCGGCGGGGCGAGCAGGCGCTCAACGCGCGACGGATCATCGGCGACGACGGCAACGCGGCAATCGACCGTTTCCGCGAGGCGCTGCAACTGCGACCCGGCGACGCGCGGGCGCTGCAGGGACTCGCCGCCGCCGAAAGCGCACTGATCCGCCAGGCCGAACTGGCGGCCAACCAGGACGACTACGCCGCGGCCGCGCAGTGGCTCGACAAGGCGGCCACGGTCCGACCGGAGATGCAGACGGTGCCCGAAGCCCGGCAGCGCATTGCGCGCCACCGCGCATCGCGGGTCGGCAACCTGCGCGACCTCGGGCTGGCCGCACTGACCCGCGAGGGCGGCATCGACGAAGCGCGCCGCCATCTCGCGGACCTGTTGCGCATCGCCCCGGAGGGTGATCCGGCGGCGGTTGAATTGCGCGAGCAGATCGAACTCACCAGCCATTACGGGTTGTTCCGCCCCGGCCAGGCGTTCACCGAGGCACTGGAGCGTGGCGGCCGGGGCCCGGAGATGGTGGTCGTCCCGCACGGCGCGTTCCGGATGGGCGCGGGACCGGACGAGGAGGGCGCCAGCGATGTCGAGCGCCCTGCCCGCAACGTGCGTTTCGACCGTGGCCTGGCGGTGTCGCGCAACGAGATCACCGTCGGTGAGTTCCGCCGGTTCGTCACCGCAACGGGGTACGAGGCACGGGCGACCCGCCGCGGGTATTCCACGGTCTACGACGAGCGCAGCGGCAACCTGGTGCGGCGCAGCGGCATCGACTGGCGCTCCGACTACGCCGGCAACCCGGCCGGCGACAGCCTGCCGGTGGTGCATGTCAGTGCCCAGGATGCGAAGGCGTTCGCCGAATGGCTGTCGGCCCAGACCGGCCACGCCTACCGCCTGCCCAGCGAGGCCGAGTTCGAACACATGCTCCGCGCGGGCAGCGACTCGCGGTTCCCCTGGGGTCAGGGCACCCCGCCTGCCGGGGCCGGCAACTTCACCGGCAGCAAGGACGAGTCGCCCGGCGGGCGCCACTGGCGCAACGCCTTCGAGGGTTACGGCGACGACGCGTGGGGTCCGGCGCGGGTGGGGTCCTACGCGGCCAATGCATTCGGCCTTCACGACCTCGCCGGCAATGTCAGCGAGTGGGTCGCCGATTGCTGGCACGACGGTTACCGTCGCGCGCCACCGGATGGCCAGGCTTGGATCAACCCGGGTTGCAGGGAGCAGGTGGTGCGGGGCGGGTCGTGGGCCAGCTCCCCGACCCAGACCCGCTCGGCCTGGCGCCTGGGCAGCGAGATCGGTACCACCAACGCGCGGGTCGGTTTCCGCGTGGTGCGGGAAATCTGACAACAATCAACGTCCCGGTGTCGCCGGGCAAGGAGCGCTGAATGAACATCTCCCTGGGACGCGCGCGCGGCAGCTCTGCGGGTGGCCGGCGTCGCGGCGGCGGCATCCGTTGGTGGATCCTGTTGCTGTTCGCCGGGTACGCGGCGTGGCAGTGGTTCGGCAGCGCCGAGACCGATCCGTACACCGGCGAGACCGCGCATTACGGGGCCAGTGCAGAGGAAGAGGTCCAATTGGGCGCGCAGGCCTACCAGCAGGTGCTGGGTGATGCCCAGGCGCAGGGTGCGCTGATGCCGGCCGATTCCGAAGTCAGCCGCCAGATCAGCACGATCGCGCAGCGACTGGTCGCGCGGGTGCCGCAGGTCACCAGCGACCTGGCCGCCATGCACCAGCAGCAGACGCCCACCGCCTACCAGCAGTTCCAGTGGGATGTCAGCGTGATCCAGTCCGACCAGGCCAACGCGTTCTGCCTGCCGGGCGGGAAGATGGCGGTCTACACCGGCCTGCTGCCGATCGCCCAGAGCGAGGATGCGATGGCGGTGGTGATGGGCCACGAGATCGCCCATGCGCTGCTCCGCCACGGCTCCCAGCGCATGGCCCAGCAGAAGCTGGTGCAGATGGGGCAGATGGCCGCCGGCATGGCGTTGGGCGGGATGGATCCGGGACAGCAGCAGGCGGTGATGGCCGCGCTCGGCGCCGGCGCGCAGTACGGGTTCATCCTGCCGTATGGGCGCGACCACGAGACCCAGGCCGACCAGGTGGGCCTGATGCTGGCGGCGGCGGCCTGCTACGACCCGCGCACCGCGATCCCGCTATGGGAGCGGATGTCGCAACTGGGCGGCGGCGAGCGTCCCCCGGAGTTCGCCTCGACCCACCCCGATCCGGCCAACCGCATCCAGACCCTGCAATCGTTGATGCCGCAGGCGGTCGGGTTCCACGAGAAATACTGTGGTGGGCAATCCCTGCAATGACCGCGGCGAACCGAACCCGTCTTTCGTAGGAGCGGCTTCAGCCGCGATCGGGAGTTGGCGCGGGCGAACGGTTTCCGATCGCGGCTGAAGCCGCTCCTACCGAGGGCGTGTCGCCAGGACCGGTCTCAGCGCTTGCCTTCGGGTTTCTTGCCCGACGCCGGACTCTGGCCGACGCTGCCCGACAGGTTCTGCAGTTCCTTCCACATCGCCAGGTTGCGTTCGGTCAGCTGGTTCATCATCGCCCACGGCGTCTGGCCGATCATCCCGCCCATCTGCTTGCGGAACTGTTGCTGCTGCTCCAGGAAACCCTGCATCGAGCGTTCCAGGTAGCTGCCCATGAAGCCCTGCAGCGAGTCGCCATAGAACCGGATGATCTGGCTGAGCAACTGGGTCGAGAGCATCGGCTCTCCGTCCTGTTCGTGCTCGGTGATGATCTGCAGCAACACCTGCCGCGTCAGGTCCTCGCCCGAACGCGCGTCGCGGACCTCGAAATCCTCGTTGTCGACGATCAACTGGCGGACATCCTCGATCGTGATGTAGCTGGAGATCTCGGTGTCGTACAGGCGGCGGTTGGGGTACTTCTTGATGACGCGGGTCGAGGCCATGGAGCAAACGCTCAGAGTCATGATGCTTTGCAGCATGGCGCAGGCCGCGGCCGCTTTGCAACTTGTGGCGGGAGCGCCTCACCAGCCCATGTACTGGCCGCCGTTCGCCGACAGGTTGGCGCCGGTGATCCAGCCGGCCTCGTCGGGCATGAAGAAGCTGACCGCGTAGGCGATCTCCTCCGGCGTGCCGAGGCGGCCGGTCGGGATCTGCGCGACGATCTTGTTGCGCACCTCCTCGGGCACCGCCATCACCATGTCGGTGCCGATGTAGCCTGGCGAGACGGTGTTGACGGTGATGCCGAACTTCGCGTTTTCCTGCGCCAGCGAGATGGTGAAGCCGTGCATGCCGGCCTTGGCCGCGGCGTAGTTGGCCTGGCCGTACTGGCCCTTCTGGCCATTGATCGAGCTGATCTGCACGATCCGCCCCCACTTGCGCGCGCGCATGCCCTCGATCACCGGGCGGGTGACGTTGAAGCAGGAGTTGAGGTTGGTGCAGATAACGTCGTTCCACTGCTGCGCGCTCATCTTGTGGAACGTCGAGTCGCGGGTGATGCCGGCGTTGTTGACCAGGATATCGATGGGGCCGAGCTGGCTCTCGACCTCGCGTACCAGCGCCTCGGCCTGCCCGGGCGAGGACACGTCGCCCTGCGCCAGTGCCACGTCGACGCCGGCGGACTTCATCTTCTCCTGCCAGGCACGCCCGCGGGCCTCGTCGCGGAAGTTGGTCGCGACCTTGTGGCCCATGTCGGCCAGTCGCTTGACGATCGAGGTGCCGATGCCACCGGTACCGCCGGTGACCAACGCGACGCGTGCCTGCATGCTGCTCTCCATCTGCCTGGGAAACTCCCCACGAAATACTAGTCCGGGATTGTGAAATCCCTGTTGTGCAACGCGGGAGGCGGAGCCACGCCGCGCGGGATCCGGTCGGGTTGGAACGAGGTGCGCGCGGCGACGAGCAGGTCCGCGACGCGGGTGGCCCCGGCCAGCGCGTGTGCCGCCTGGCCGAGGGCCGCCCAGGCGCGGCGCAGCGCAGGTAGCGGGTCGCCGGGGTTGACTGGTTGCGCCGCATCCGACTTGGAGAGCTTCCGGCCTTCCGGGTCGAGGACCAGCGGCAGGTGGGCATACCGCGGTGTCGGCAACCGCAGCGCGCGTTGCAGCAGGATCTGGCGCGGCGTGGAATCGAGCAGGTCGGCGCCGCGCACGACATCCGTGATGCCCTGGTCCGCGTCGTCCACCACCACCGCCAGCTGGTAGGCCCAGCAGCCATCGGCGCGCTTGAGCACGAAGTCGCCGACTTCGATGGCGACGTCCTGCGATTGCGGGCCCTGGATGCCGTCGATGAAGTCGATGCGGGTACCTTCATCGACCCGCAGGCGGATCGCCGGGTCCGGTCGCGTCGCCGAAGCGACGCAGTGACGGTGGATCCCGCCGGTCGCAACCAGGTCGGTGCGGCTGCAGTGGCAGGTGAACGCGCGACCGTCCGCCAGCAACTGGTCCAGCGCGCGCTGGTAGATCACGTCGCGCCCGCTCTGGCGCACCACCGGGGCATCGGAGGCCAGGCCGAATGCGGCCAGCGCGGCGAGCTGACGATCAGCGGCGCCGGCAACTTCCCGCGGGCCGTCCACGTCCTCGATCCGCACCCACCATTCTCCGCCGGCCGCATGCGCCAGCAACCAGCTGCCGAACGCGGCCAGCAGCGAGCCGGCGTGCAGGTCGCCGGTGGGCGAGGGTGCGAAGCGGCCGCGGTAGCCGGCGGACGACGCCGCGGGTGCTGATGAAGTCGGGAGTACGGCTGGACCCACTCGGCAAACCCGTCACCTTGAATTCGCCGTGAGCCTGCCACATTTTTCGTCGGTAGCCGCGCATCGGGCGCGACCGGGTCAACGACATGTTCAAGCGGATCGGATTGTTCCTCGCCACCAACCTCGCCGTGATGGTGCTGCTCGGCATCGTGCTGAGCGTGCTGCAGGGCGTGTTCGGGGTCACCCTCGGCAACAACGGCGTGCTGCTGGTGATGGCCGCGCTGTTCGGCTTCGGCGGCTCGCTGGTGTCGCTGCTGATGTCGAAGTGGATGGCCAAGCGCGGCACCGGCGCGCAGGTCATCAAGCAGCCACGCAACGAGGCCGAGCAATGGCTGCTGGCCACCGTCGGTCGGCAGGCCGCCGCGGCCGGGATCAAGATGCCCGAGGTGGCGATCTACGACGCGCCGGAGATCAACGCCTTCGCCACCGGGCCGAGCCGCAACAACTCGCTGGTCGCGGTGTCGACCGGCCTGCTGCAACAGATGGACCGCAACGAGGCCGAGGCCGTCCTGGGGCACGAGGTCAGCCACGTGGCCAACGGCGACATGGTGACGATGGCGCTGATCCAGGGCGTGCTCAACACCTTCGTGATCGTGCTGGCGCGGCTGGTCGGCCGCGTGATCGACAGCTATCTCAGCGGCAACCGCGAGGGCGGTCCGGGGTTCGGCTATTACATCATCGTGTTCGTGCTGGACATGGTGTTCGGGCTGTTCGCGAGCATGATCGCGATGTGGTTCTCGCGGCATCGCGAGTTCCGCGCCGATGCCGGCGGTGCCAGCCTTGCCGGTCGCGACAAGATGGTCGCCGCGTTGCAGCGGCTGTCGTTGAACCACGGGGTCAACACCCTGCCCAAGCAGGTCGCGGCCTTCGGCATCAGCGGCGCGATCGGCCACGGCCTCAAGCGTCTGTTGATGAGCCACCCGCCGCTGGAAGAACGCATCGCCGCGTTGCGGCAGATGCCGGACACGATCCGGACCGCCGCATGACCGCGGCGGGTTCATCCGGTCAGGAGAAGTCGTAGTCCATCGAGGGCCCTGCCTGGGCGAGGAAGTGGCCCTGGGCGTAGTCGATCCCGGCACTGAACAGGATCGTCATGCTGGCCGCGTCCTGCACGAATTCGGCGATGGCCTGCTTGCCGAGTTCGTGGGCCCGGGTCGCGATCTCGCGGATCTTCTGCTGGTACTCGGGGTTGGCCCCCAGGTCTTCCATGAAGGCGCGGTCGAGCTTGACCAAGTCGGCATCGAAATGGCTCAGCAACTGGAACGAGTTGAGCCCGCTGCCGAACTGCTCCAGGCCGACCCGCACTCCCGCCTTGGACGCGCGTTGCTGGAACGCCTGCGCCGCCTTGAGGTGGGTGGATACCTTCGACTCGGTGAGCTGCAGCACCAGCAGGCTGCCGTCGGCACCGTGCGTGGCCAGCTTTTCCTCGATGTGCTGCAGCAGGCTGTCGTCCTGCAGCGACGCTTCGGTGATCCGGACCATCAGGGTGGTGCGGTGGCCGGCCTTGAGCCGTTCGCCGATGTCGGCGATCGCGCGGCCCACCATCCAGCGGTCGATCTCCCACAGCAGGCCGTGTTCCTCGGCGATCTGCAGGAAGGTCAGCGGCTGCACCAGTTCGCCGTGTTCGCCCTGCATGCGCAGGTAGACGTCGTAGATCTCGATGGGCTCGCCGTGCAGGCTCATCAGCGGCTGGTAGTAGGGGACGAACCGGTCGCTGTCGATCGCGTCGCGGATCCGGTTGACCCAGGCTTCGACGCGCTCTTCCTCGGCACGGTCGACCGCGCCGGGGTCGAAGATGTCGACCCGGTTGCCGCCGACGCCGATGGCCGATTGCACGCCCTGGCTGGCCTTGCCGAGCACCGCCGCGACGCTGGCGATCTTCTGTCCGATCTGCACGCCGCCGATGCTCGCGGTGGCGTTGAGCGAGCGGTCGTCGATGTCGAGCACGCTGTCGGCGAACGCCGCGCGCACCGTCTCGGCCAAGGCCGACGTCGCGGCGTAATCGCTGCCGCGACGAAGTACCGCGAACTGGTGTTCGCCGAAGCGGGCGACGACGTCGTCGGGGCCGAGCGCGTTGCGCAGGCGTGCGGCACAGGCGGCGATCAGCTCGTCGGCGGCGTCCAGCCCGAGTTCCTGCAGCAGGCGTGAATAGTGGTCCGGTTCGACCAGCAGCAGCGCGTGGTGGCTGGCGTTCTGGCCGGCATCGGCAACCGCGTCCTCGAGCGCGCGCAGGAAGGTCGCGCGGTTGAGCAGGCCGGTGGCCTGGTCGCGCTGGCGCAGTTCCTCGACCTCGCGGGCCAGCTCCGGATCGAGCTCCTGGCGGCGCAGGATCACCTGCTGGCAGGTTTCACCTTCATAGCTGGCCGCGGTGAACTCCATCACCGCCGGGAAGCTGTTGCCTTCGAGCGTCCGCGCCTCGATCTCATGCCGTGGTGGTGGCGCCTCGCCCTTGCCGAGCCGCTTGAGCAGCTGCTTGAATTCGTCGACATGCTGCGGTGCGACCAGGTCCAGCAGCGACATGCCCTCGATGTCCTCGAACGATTCGAAGCCGAACATCTCCAGGTAGGCGCTGTTGGCGCGGATGTGCATGCCCTCGTGGACATAGGCGATCGGATCGCGCGAGGAGTCGATCAATGCATCGCACCGGCGCTCGGTCTCGCGGACCTGCGACTCGAGCCGGCGCAGCGAACGGCGCGCCTCGAGGTCGGCCCACTCGTTGCGGACGGTGCCCTCGATCTGCGCGATGCGGTCGCGCAGCACCACGCTGCGGACGCCAAGCGAACTGGCCTGCAACAGGCTGGCGTCGTCGATGCTGTCCAGCAGCAGCAGCACCGGCAAATCCTTGCCGCTGGCGGCGACGTGCTGCATGACGGTGGCGAAGGGCACGCTGGTGGCGTCCCGCGCGATCAGCACGAAATCCGGCGGCTGGTTGGCCAGCAGCGCGAGGAAGTCGGACTCGGTTTCGGGGCGGTTGGGCCGAACGGCGATGCCGCTGTTGCGAAGCCCGCTGGCAATGGCTTCGGCGGCCTCGACACTGTCGTCGACGATCAACAGCCGCAGCACCATGTCCTTACCCACTTGCATAGGCCCTCCGTCCGGGTCCGTTGGCATCTGTTGCAGGGAGGGCAGCATGCTCACGCCGCACTCGGCCGGCAAGGCGGCCGGATGTGACCCGCCCGCCATCGCGGCTTCGCCGCTCGCATATATAAGCATGTTGTCCCCCTGCGTTTCCGCGGACGTTGCCGTCCGGATTGCCGGGCCTGGCCCGTAGGCCCGTCGCTCAGCGACGTTGCGCGACCCGTTTCGACGCATTCCGCCGTGTTATGACAGATGCCGGAGCCACCGTCCATTGCGCCTCTCTGGAGTTGAGACGCAAGTTGGTGCTCAGAGCGGCCGCTTGCCGCTGTCGCCGGGGATTTCGCGCACCAGCCGGGGCACCAGGTATCCCGACAGGCGGGCGGCGAGGCTGGCGTGGAGCGCCCGGGCGCGGTCGTCCCCGACCTCGAAGTGGGCCGCACCCTGCACCCGGTCGAGCTGGTGCAGGTAATAGGGCAATACGCCGGCCTGGAACCCGCGCTCACTCAATGCCGCCAGCGCCTCGACCGAATCATTGACCCCGCGCAGCAACACGGCCTGGTTGAGCAGGGTCGCACCCGCTCGGCGCAGGCGGCCCATGGCGGCATCGACGTTGGCGTCGAACTCGTTGGCGTGGTTGGCATGCAGCACCACGGTCACCGGCCACGGCAGGCCCCCGAGCCAGTCGAGCAGGGCCTCGTCGATCCGTTCAGGCAGGACCACGGGCAGCCGGGTGTGGATACGCAGGCGCTTGAGGTGCGCGATTCCGGCAAGCGCACGGGTCAGCTCGGCCAGCTTGGGCGTGGCGAGCGACAGAGGATCGCCGCCGGACAGGATCACCTCGTCGATGCTGCTGTCGGCACCAATCAGCGCCACTGCCTCGCGCCAGCCAGCCGCAGCCGCGGTTTCGTCGGCATACGGAAAATGGCGGCGGAAGCAGTAACGGCAGTTGATCGCGCAGCTGCCGGTGGCCACCAGCAAGGCGCGGCCCCGGTACTTCTGGATCACCCCGTGGCCGGAGCGGGCGGCGCCGTCGCCAACCGCGTCGAGGCTGAAGCCGGGCATCGGCTGCATTTCCGCGCCCAGCGGCAGCACCTGGCGCAGCAACGGGTCGTCAGGGTCGCCATGGCGCATGCGGGTGACGAAGCCGCGCGGCACCCGCAGCGGGAACTGCGCGGCGGCGTCGGCGGAAACGCCCATGGCGTCCGGATCGAGCCCAAGCATCCCGAGCAGCTCGCGAGGGTCGCGCACCGCCTCGCGCCACAACTGCTGCCAGCGCGGCGGCTGCGGGGTTGACGGCGTCTGCAAGGCTGGGGCGGCGGGCGTCACTGCGGTTATCATTCGGGTCCGGTTTTGCCTGCATCCGACCTTTGGGCCGGGCGCAGCCCGACATTCTAGCCGCCCGGCACCTGCCGGGCCGGGTCACTCCATTCATCTACACCGCAGGAGTTCCAGCATGGCCAGTTACGGCATGAACGACGTAAAGAACGGGATGAAGATCCTGGTCAACAACGACCCGTGCATCATCACCGACACCGAGTACGTCAAGCCGGGCAAGGGCCAGGCATTCACCCGCATGAAGTACCGCAGCATCAAGAGCGGCCGGGTGCAGGAAATCACCATGAAGGCGACCGACAACGTCGAAGCCGCCGACGTGGTCGAGACCGACATGCAGTTCCTCTACGCCGACGGCGAGCACTGGCATTTCATGGACCCGACCAGCTTCGAGCAGGTCCAGGCCGACAAGAACGGCGTGGGCGATGCCCACAAGTGGCTCAAGGGCGAGGAAGAGTGCGTGGTGACGCTGTGGGCCGGCGTGCCGATCTTCGTGACCCCGCCGAACTTCGTCGAACTCAAGATCACCGAGACCGACCCGGGCGTCCGTGGCGACACCTCCGGTGGTGGCGGCAAGCCGGCCACGCTGGAGACCGGCGCGGTGGTGCGCGTGCCGCTGTTCGTCGGCCAGGAAGAGGTCATCAAGGTCGATACCCGCTCCGGCGAGTACGTCAGCCGGGTCAAGTAAATGACTGATCGCACCCCCCAGCCCTGCGACCTGCTGATCGAGGCCGGCTGGGTGGTGCCGGTCGAGCCGCGCGGCGTGGTCCTGCAGGACCATGCCGTGGCGGTTACCGGCGGTGTCATCGTCGCGTTGTTGCCGATCGCCGAGGCGCGCGCGCGTTTCGACGCGAAGGAAACCGTGTCGCGTCCCGATGCGGCGCTGATGCCCGGCCTGGTCAACGCGCATACGCACAACCCGATGACGCTGCTGCGCGGGGTTGCCGACGACCTGCCGCTGATGGAGTGGCTGAACGGCCACATCTGGCCGATCGAGGCGGCGGTGATCGGGCCGGAGTTCGTCGCCGACGGCGTGACCCTGGCGATCGCCGAGATGCTGCGTGGCGGTACCACCTGCGCCAACGAGAACTACTTCTTCCCCGACGTGCAGGCCGCGACCTACAAGCGCCACGGCTTCCGCGCGCGGGTGGGCCTGCCGGTGATCGACTTCCCGACCGCGTGGGCGGCCAGCGACGACGAATACTTCGATCGCGCGGCCGAAGTCTTCGACCAGTGGCGCGATGACGCGCTGGTATCCACGGCGTTCGTCCCGCATGCGCCGTACACGGTGTCGGACGCGAGCTTCGAACGGATCCGGATGCTGGCCGACCAGCTCGATGTGCCGGTCCACCTGCACACGCACGAGACCCGGCATGAAGTCGAGGAGTCGCTGCAGAAATACGGCCAGCGTCCGCTGGCGCGGCTCGACCGGCTTGGACTGGTCAATGACCGCCTGATCGCGGTGCACATGACCGACGTGACCGATGCCGAGATCGAGCTGTGCGCGCAGCGTGGCGTCAGCGTGGTGCATTGCCCCGAATCCAACCTCAAGCTGGCATCGGGTTTCTGCCCGGTCGGCAAGTTCGAGCAGGCCGGCGTCAACATCGCGATCGGCACCGACGGCGCGGCCAGCAACAACGACCTCGACATGTTCGGCGAGACCCGCACCGCCGCCCAGCTTGCCAAGGCCGTCGCCGGTGATGCCGCGGCCTTCAGTGCTGCCACCGCGCTGCGTGCGGCAACCCTGGGCGGGGCGAAGGCCATGGGCCTGGAGCACGCGATCGGCTCGATTGAAATCGGCAAGCAGGCCGACCTGGCCTGCGTCGATCTGTCCCAGCTCGAAACCCAGCCACTGCACAACGTGGTGTCGCAACTGGTCTATGCCACCGGCCGGCACCAGGTCAGCGATGTCTGGATCGGCGGCGTGGCCAGGCTGCGCGAGCGCGTGCTGGTCGGCATCGACGCGGCGGCAGTGGTCGCCAACGCCCGGCAATGGCGACAGCGGATCGCCGCGGTCCGGGCCTGAGGAGTTACGCAATGAACCAAGCCGCCAACGCGCCTGACGACAATTTCAGCCAGTCCGAACTGGACAAGTTCGGCGCACTCGCACAACGCTGGTGGGACCCGGCGGGCCCGCAGAAGGCGCTGCATGCGCTGAACCCCGCTCGGCTGGGCTACGTCGCCAGCCGGGCGTCGCTGGCGGGTGCCGAGGTGCTCGATGTCGGCTGCGGCGGCGGGCTGCTGAGCGAGGCGCTGGCCGGTCACGGCGCCCGGGTTACCGCGCTCGACCTGGCGCCGGAGCTGGTCAAGGTCGCCAGGCTGCATCGGCTGGAAAGCGGCGTCGATGTCGACTACCGGCTGCAGTCGGTCGAGTCGCTGGCGCTGGAGCGCCCGGAAAGTTTCGACGTCGTCACCTGCATGGAAATGCTGGAGCACGTGCCCGACCCGGGGTCGATCATCGACGCCTGCGCGGCGCTGCTGAAGCCCGGTGGCCAGCTGTTCGTGTCGACCCTCAACCGCACCCCGGCCGCGTTCGCGCTGGCGGTGGTCGGCGCCGAATACGTCGCCCGCCTGCTACCCAGGGGCACCCACCAGTACCGCGACTTCATCAAGCCGTCGGAGCTCGCGGCCTGGTTGCGCGACGCCGGCTTGCAACTGGATGACGTCAGCGGGCTGATGTACGAGCCGTGGCGCAACACGGCCCGGATCATCGGCCGGACCGACGTCAACTACCTCGCCTGCGCGCGCAAGCCCGGTCCGGCCGCATGAACCGCCTGTTTCCGAAGGCGGTGTTGTTCGACCTCGATGGCACTTTGCTCGACAGCGCTCCCGACATGCTCGCCGCGATCAACAATGCGCGCGCCGCCCGTGCGATGCCGCCGATGCTGCTGTCCGAACTGCGGCCCCACGTCTCGAAAGGCGCGCGTGCGATGGTCGCCGCTGCGTTCCCGGACGTGGGCGAGGCCGAGCGCGACTCGTGGATCCCGTCCTTCCTCGACCACTACCAGGCCGAACTGGGGCGCCACTGCGCGGCGTTCGAGGGCGTCGAGCCGATGCTGGCCGCGCTCGAGACAGCGGGATGCGCCTGGGGCATCGTCACCAACAAGCCCGAGTACCTGGCGGCACCGTTGCTGCCGATGCTGGGCTGGCAGGACCGTTGCGCGGTGCTGATCGGCGGCGACACGCTGGCTGCGCGCAAGCCCGACCCGTTGCCGTTGCTGGTGGCTGCCGAACGCATCGGCATCGAGCCGGGCGACTGCATCTATGTCGGCGACGACGAGCGCGACATCGTCGCCGCGCGCGCGGCTGGCATGCCGTCGGTGGTGGCGCTGTGGGGCTATCGGCTGTCCAGCGACGATCCGGTGGCCTGGCAGGGTGACGTGATGATCGAGCAGCCCGCGCAACTGTGCGAAGCGGCCGCATGGCCTGCCTGCAATGCCTGAGCCGGTGGGCGCCGACGACGCCGCTGCGCCGGCGACGGCGCGGCCCGACGCCGGTGGCGACGCGCTGGCCAGCTTCATCGAAAAGTGGCGCGCACGCTGGCCGGAATGGCGGGTGGCCGAGGTATTCATTCCTGCCGCGCAGCGCGAAACGGCACTCGCCTGGGCGGCGCTGCAACAGGAACTGACCGACGCCGCGTGGGGCGGCAGCGACCCGCGCCCGGGCGAGGCCAAGCTCGCGTGGTGGCAGGAGGAACTGGCGGGCTGGGGCAGGGGAGCGCGTCGCCATCCGCTGGGCGCCGTGCTGCAGCGTCGCCCGGCAGCGTGGGCGACATTGGCCGCATCGCTGCCGTCCCTGCTTGCAAGCCGCGAACGACCCGGCAGCGTCGAAGAGGCGTTCGCCGCCGTTGCGCCGTTCGCCGAGGCGGTGGCGCGGATCGACGCCGGGCTCTTCGCGGATTCCACGGGCGGAAAGGCCGAAGCGGTCGATTCCGTCGAAGTGCGGCTGGTTGCGGCGGGGCTGCTGCAATCACGCCTGGGCCAGACCGATGCCCTGGCGGATATTCACGCCGCTGCCGCCGGCGTGCCGTTGGCCGTGCTCGCGCGCGCCGGCGACGCCGACCCGCTACCGATCTGGGCCGGGCAACTACGCCGTCAATGGCCGTCCAGCCGTCCCGCGAGCCGTCCACGCCGGATCTGGG
This sequence comes from Lysobacter sp. F6437, assembly GCF_052547215.1. Taxonomy (NCBI): domain Bacteria; kingdom Pseudomonadati; phylum Pseudomonadota; class Gammaproteobacteria; order Lysobacterales; family Lysobacteraceae; genus Lysobacter; species Lysobacter sp. F6437. The sequence continues at coordinate 855,618 of NZ_JBQWRB010000001.1, read as the reverse complement.
CGGCATTGGCGCACGACCGGCTGGGCCAGGCCGATCCGACGCAGCCCCGGGCTTCGTGGAAGGCGCTGCTGGTTGCCTGGCGTGCGGCCCGCGGCTGACGCGCAATGGCGGCAAGGGTTCCCGCGACGCAGCGTTCCAGCAGGGCCGCCATCCGCCTGCAGCGCGCCCGCTAGAATGACGGCGTTGCAACTTCCCGCGACGCCCCCATTTCCCCCGACGTGACCACGAATCCAAACGCCCCCCGCCGCTTGCCCGATGTAGCCTCCGATGCCGCCGCGATGGCGCGTCCACTGGATTGGGTCGGCATGGCCAACATCGCATTGCCGTTGCGGGTCGCGACGGCCGGTGGTGAGCCCATCCAGGTCGCCGCCTCGGTCGATGTCTCGGTCAACCTGGCCGACGCCGACGCCCGCGGCATCCACATGTCACGGCTGTACCTCGAACTGCAGACCGCGTTCGCCGGCGAGACGGTCACTCCGGCCGGCCTGCGCCGCGTGCTGCAGACCCTGGTCGAGACCCAGGCCGGGTTGTCGACCGCCGCGCGGCTGGTGCTGCGCTACGAGCAGATGCTGTTGCGCCCGGCCCTGGCCAGTGCCAACGCCGGCTGGAAGCGCTACCCGGTCGAGATCGACGCCAGTCTGGTGGACGGCCACCTGCAGGTGGCGCTGCGCTTCGCGGTCGAGTACTCCAGTACCTGCCCGGCCTCGGCCGCGCTTTCGCGGCAACTGAACGCGGAGCGCTTCGCCGAGGATTTCGCCGATGCCCGCCCGTTGTCCAGCGCGATCCATGAATGGCTGGCATCCGAACGCGGCCTCGCCGCGACCCCGCACGCCCAGCGCAGCCGCGCCGACGTCAGGGTCGAACTGCGCCCGGCATTCGACGAGTTGCCGCTCACCGCGCTGATCGACGCCTTGGAGACGGTGCTCGCGACGCCGGTGCAGACCGCGGTCAAGCGCGAGGACGAGCAGGCGTTCGCCCGCCTCAACGCCGCCAACCTGATGTTCTGCGAGGACGCCGCGCGCCGGGTCGCCGCAGCGCTCTCGGCCGATCCGCGGATCGAGCGCTTCGACGCCGAGGTCGCGCATTTCGAAAGCCTGCATGCGCACGATGCGGTGGCCCGCGTGACCGGCCACGGCGCCACCGCCTGACGGTTTCCCGGCGACCCGCAACCCCGTTGTCCGCGGGCATTGCGCCGGCACCCCGGCTTCGCGCTATGCTGCAGCGGCAACAAGACCGGGATGGGTATGGGGACACCCCTGCGTCGATGGATTACGGGATGCGCGCAAGTCGCGCTGCTTGCGCTCGCCTCGATTGTGGCGCTGCCGTCGACGTCGCATGCCGATCCATTGCCATCCGCGACAATCGCGGAGCTGACCCTGTCGCGGCTGGTCTCCGACCCGGTGCCGGCGCGGGTCGTCGCGGGTGATTTCGCCAGCGATTTCGTTGCCCAGCCGGGCGCGGTCATCCACGAGCGCGACGAGGCGCCGCACTGGTGGCGGGTAACCGTCGACCGCGCGGTACCGGCGGAATCGCGGCCGCAACTGGTCCTGCAGTCACCCCACCTGGCCCAGGTGGAAGCCTGGACGCCTGGCCATCCGATGCCGATACGGCGATCGCTCATGGGGCCGGATGCCGACCGGGGGTATTCCACCCGCGCGCTGGTGATCCCGCTGGACGACGGACTCGATGCCGGCGAGTCGGTGTGGCTGCGCGTGCACACGCCTTCGACGGCGCCGATGCCGGTGTCGATCGAGTCGATGGCGCAGGTGCATCGTGCCGACCTGGTCCACGTCGCGTGGCGGACCATGATCCTGGTCAGCCTGCTGTTGCTCGCATTGCTGGCACTGGGGTTCTGGCTCGGCATCGGCGAACGCAGCTACGCCTACCTGTTGCTGACGCTGCTGGCGCAGGCGGCATTCTTCGCGACCACGGGCGGCGAGGTGCGGATGTTGCCGGGCGTCGCGGCGCTGATCCAGAACGACCCGCGCATCCCGCTGCTGCTGGGGTTGCTGGGCGCGCTGTCCAGCCTGGTGTTCCTGATCCACTACCTCGACCTGCGCGCCCGGCAGCCGCGCACCCTGCGGGTGCTGGTCGGCTGCGGCGCGGCGCTGTTGCTGCTTGTTCTGCTGTCGCTGGTCGGGACCATGGGCTGGGTGGCTGTGGTCGCCAACTCGATCCTGCTGGTCGCGGCCGTGGTGGTGCTGGTGGCGAGCATCATCGGTTGCCTGCAGCGACAGCGCGCCGCGTACTTCGTGTTGCTGTCGTGGTTGCCGATGATAGGCCTGCTGTTCCTGCGGGTGGGAGAGCTGTCCGGCCTGTGGCCGGCGTCGACCTGGGTCGGCTACGCGTTCCCTGCGGCGTTCGTTCTGTCCGGGCTGGTGATCATGATCGGCCTCAGCGATACCCTGCAGCAACTGCGCCGCGACCGCGACCGCGCCAGCCGGCTGGCGACGTTCGACGCACTGACCGGTGCGATGTCACGGCCCGCGATCGAGGAACGGCTGAAGGCCAGCGTCGCCGATTCGCATCGCACCGGCATGCCGTTGTCGGTGGTGTTCTTCGATATCGACCGGTTCAAGCGGATCAACGACGATTTCGGCCATCGGGTCGGCGACAGTTGCCTGAAGATCATCGCGCTGCGCACCCGCAACCGCCTGCGGACCTATGACCTGTTTGGCCGCTGGGGTGGCGACGAGGTTCTCGTGCTGCTCCCCGATACTCGCCTGGGCGAGGCCCTGGGAGTAGCGGAGAACCTGCGCTCGGCGGTCAATTGCCGGCCGCTGTCGATCGATGGCCACCTGTTCGATGCCAGCCTGAGCCTCGGGGTCGCGCAGTTGGGTGAGGGCGAGACCGCCGAGCAACTGCTCGAACGAGCCGACGCCGCGCTGTATTCGAGCAAGTCGGCGGGCCGGGATCGCGTCACCGCGCACAGCCGCGGTGGTTTGGCGATGGCCTGACGCCGCCGCGGAGCAAGGGTTTCCGCGGATAAGCCTCAGGGCTGCGCCGCGTCGGACGCCTCGATCATCAACAGCGGATCGATCCGGACCGTCAGCCAGTTCATGCCCCAGTGCAGGTGCGGGCCGGTCGCGCGTCCGGTCGCGCCCACCCGGCCGATGACCTCGCCCTGTTTGACGCTGTCGCCGACCGCCACGTCCATCCGTGACAGATGCAGGAAGTTGGAACTGACCCCATGCCCGTGGTCGAGCAGGATCGTGCCCCCGGTCAGGTAGAGGTCGTCGGCGAAGGTGACCAGGCCATCGGCCGGCGCCTTCACCGGCGTGCCATTGGCGGCTGCGATATCCATCCCCGAGTGTGCCGAGCCAGGCGTGCCGTTGTAGATGCGCTGGTTGCCGAAGCGGCCGCTGATCCGGCCCCGGACCGGCCAGGTGAAATCCTGGGCGAAGCCGGTGCGGGCGTCGTCGCGGGTCCGTGCGGCGGTCACCGCGGCCTGCTCGCGGGCGATGCGCGCGGCGATCGCGGGTGGCGGGTTGACGGTCTTGCCCGGCACGCCGTTCACCCGTTCGATCGGCCAGTCACGTGCGGTGACTGCGATGCTGGCGGTTTCCCGGCTGCCATCCGGCCGGGTGACCTCGACACTGACCGGACCGGACTCGGTGCGGGCCACGCCGAAGGCGACCGTGCCGTAAGACGTGACCTTGAGTTCGCGTCCAGCGTAGGAAACGCGGCTTCCTGAAGGCACTTTTCCGATCACCAGCGCGCCCTGCTGCACGGACCCGGGGAAGACGATCCGGCGGTCGACTGCAGGGGTTGCTGGAGCCGGGCTTGCGACCTGCGGAACAGGGCCGGCGCTGGCGGGGTGGGGCGCCACACCGGCGCAGGCGGTCAGCAGCCCCACGCCGGCGGCGGCCAGCCATGTCCTCAACGATCGAACTCCAGCCGTTGGCCGTTGGGTGCACCGACCAGTTGCGTACCGTCCCACGCCAAGTGGCCGTTGACCCAGGTCGAGCCGATCCGCGAGTGGAACGTCCGTCCCTCGAACGGCGACCAGCCACACTTCGACAGCACGTCCTCGCGACGCACGGTCAATGGGGTATCGTCGATCAGCACCAGGTCGGCGGCGTAGCCCTCGCGCAGGAAGCCACGATTCTTGACGTCGAACAGCTGGGCCGGCGCGTGGGCGAATTTCTGCACCACCTGCGCGGTGGTCAGGTGGCCTTCATGGACCAGTTCCAGCGCGGCGTTGAGCGCGTATTGCACCAGTGGCAACCCGCTCGGGGCTTTCGTGTAGGGGTTCTGCTTTTCCTCCAGCAGGTGCGGCGCATGGTCGGTCGCCAGCACGTCGATCACGTCGCCGGCCAGTGCGCGCACCAGCGCCTCGCGGTCGGCCGGGTCCTTGATCGCCGGATTGCACTTGATCAGGTGACCGAGCTCGGCGTAATCGCTGCGGTCGAAGCGCAGGAAGTGGATGCAGGTCTCGGCGGTGATCTGCTTGCGGCTGCCGTCGGCGCGGATCAGCGGGCCGGCCTCGAACAGCGCCAGCTCGTCGGCGGTCGAAATATGCAGCACATGCAGGCGGGTGCCGTGCCGCCGCGCCAGCGAGATCGCCAGCTGCGTCGACTTCATGCACGCCTCGCGCGAGCGGATGTCGGGATGGCATTCGGCCGGGATGTCGTCGCCGTACTGCGCCTTGTAGCGCGCGGTATTGGCCTCGATCATCGGGGTGTCTTCGCAGTGGGTGATGATCGGCGTCGGTACGTCGCGGAACACCGCGTCGAGCACCACCGGGTCGTCGACCAGCATGTTGCCGGTGGAGGCGCCCATGAACACCTTGACGCCCGGTGCGGTCAGCGGATCCAGCCGCTGGATGTGCTCCAGGTTGGAGGTGCTGGTCCCCATGTAGAAGCCGTAGTTGCCACGGACGCGGCCGGCGGCACGCTGGTATTTGTTCTCCAGCGCCTCGGCATCCAGTGTCGGCGGGCTGGTGTTGGGCATGTCCATGAAGCTGGTCAGGCCGCCGGCGACCGCGGCGCCGGACTCGACCGCCATGTCGGCCTTGTATTCCAACCCCGGCTCGCGGAAGTGGACCTGGTCGTCGATCATGCCCGGCAGCAGCCGGCGGCCGGCGGCGTCGACCACGGTTTCGTTCGCGCGTGCCGACAGCCCGCTGCCGATGGCGGTGATGCGGCCGTCCTCGAAGCGCAGGTCGCCGTCGAACTCGCGGCCCTCGTTGACCAGCCGGGCGTTGACGATAAGGGTCGGTGCAGAGGTCATCAGAGGTCCTTTTTCGGAAGTTCGGGCGTCAGGTTGGCAAGTATCACGACACCGGCGGCACCGGGTCGTGACCGCCGGGGTGGAGGGGGTGGCAGCGCAGGATCCGCCGGATCGCCAGCCAGCTGCCCTTGATCGCGCCAAAACGCGCCACGGCCTGCATGGCGTATTCGGAACAGGTCGGGTGGAAACGGCAGCGCGGGCCAAGCAGCGGGCTGATCCAGCGCTTGTAGCCGCGCAACAGGGCGATGAGCAGACGGTCGATCACGGGACCTTGAAGGAAATATGCGCCATGATGGGACGTTGGACGTGGCGCGCTCGTGCACATTTCGGAATGAGGCCGGGCAGCCAATCCGGCCGACGCCGCGCGAAACCTCGCGGAGGTTTGTCGCCGCGGTTGCTGCAAGTGTCCGGGCAGGGTATAACAGCGCGCTTTCCCGTCACAAGGGAATGAAAAAAGGATACGCCGACCGTGGCAGCCAAGAAAACCGCCAAGAAGGCCAGCAAGGCCACCAAGAAGACCGTCAAGCCGGCCGCCAAGGGGGCCGCTGCGAAGAAGCCCGTTGCCGGCAAGCCGGCGGCGCGCAAGGCGGTTGCCAAAAAGCCGGCCGCGAAGAAGTCGGCCGTGGCCGGCAAGTCGGTTGCAAAGAAGCCGGCGGCGAAGAAGGCTGCCGCGAGCAAGGCACCCGCGAAGAAGGCTCCGGTAAAGAAGACGCCCGCGAAGAAGGTTGCGGCGAAGAAGGCGCCCGCAAAGAAGGTCGCGACCAGGAAACCGGCAACCAAGACGGCGCAGAAGGCGGTCGCGAAGAAGGCTGCACCGGTCCGCAAGACGAGTGCGCCAGCCAGGACCGTCGCCAAGCCACCCGTGGCCAAGACCGGTTCGAAGAAAGCCCCGATCAAGAAGACGGCCGCCCACAAGGCGCCGGCTTCTTCCCCCGCAACTCCATCCCCCACCAAGGCTGCCAGGACGCCGGTTTCGCAGAAACCCGCGGCCGGCAAGCCTGCTTCGGCCCCGGCCAGGCGGCCCATCGGCAAGGTTGCCGTGGCGGTCGCGGCCAAGCCGCAAGCACCCGCACCGCGAGGAAAAGTGAAAGTCGTGCCGTACAAGACAGAAAAAGGTGGTCGTCCCATCGTCCCCAACGGCTACAAGCCGGGTCCGGACGAGGAGTACATGAGCCCGTTGCAACTGGAATATTTCCGCCAGCGCCTGCTGAAGTGGCGCGAGGACCTGGTCGAGGAATCCAAGCAGACGATCGAGAACCTGAAGGAAGAGGTGCGCGACGTCGGCGACGAAGCCGAGCGCGCTACCCGTGAGACCGAGAACTCGCTCGAACTGCGTACCCGCGACCGCTACCGCAAGCTGATCAGCAAGATCGACAGCACGCTGAAGCGGGTCGACAGCGGCGATTACGGTTTCTGCGTCGATACCGGCGAGGACATCGGCCTGGAGCGGCTGGAAGCGCGCCTCACCGCCGAGCGCACGATCGATGCACAGGAGCGCTGGGAACACCTGCAGCGCCAGATGGGCGACTGACCGCCGGTCCAACCTTCCAGGAAAAGCCCCGCACCGCGGGGCTTTTCCATATGGAACCTTCGGCATCTGTAGGAGCGGCTTTAGCCGCGACCTGGAACCGGACGGACGACCAGGCACCCGATCGCGGCTAAAGCCGCTCCTACAGGAGCCCGGGGTCTCGATCGAGGTCGCGCAGGTCGAGCCGTCGCAACTTGGGCGTCAGCTTCGCGGTGATGCCCACGGTCGCCAGCGTCATGAAACCACCGAACACCACCGACGGGACCAGCCCAAGCAGGCGTGCGGCGACGCCCGACTCGAACGCGCCCAGCTCGTTGGACGAGCCGATGAATATGCCGTTGATCGACGCGACCCGGCCGCGCATGTGGTCCGGGGTGGCCAGTTGCACGATGGTCGAGCGGATCACCACCGAGATGCTGTCGAATGCGCCGGACAGCAGCAGCATCGCCGCCGACAGCCACAGCCACTGCGACAGGCCGAAGCCGACGATGCACAACCCGAACGCCGCGACCGAGCCGAACAGCAGCGGACCGGCATGGCGTTGCGGTGGATGGCGAGCGAGCCACAGGCTCATCAGCACCGCGCCTGCCGCCGGCGCCGCACGCAACAGGCCGAGTGCTTCCGGGCCGGCCTCGAATATGTCGCTGACGAAGGCCGGCAACAGTGCGACCGCGCCGCCGAACAGTACCGCGAACATGTCCAGCGCCAGCGCGCCGAACACGACCTGGGTATTGCGGACGAAACGCAGGCCCTCGCCAATGCTCTTGAACACCGGCTCGCGCTGTAGCGGCAACGGCGGCTCGGTTACCCGCAAGCCGACAACCACCATCGCCGCCACCGCGGCAAATGCCGCCGCCACCAGGTAGGTCATGGTGGTGCCGATGGTGGCGATCAGCAGGCCGCCCAGTGCCGGGCCCAGCACCATCCCGGTCTGCATCACCGCCGCGCCGATGCTGGAGCCGCGGACATACTCTTCGCGCTTGAGCACGCGTGCGAACAGCGACATGTACACAGGGCCCAGGAACGCCCGGACCACTCCGTTGAACGCGATCGCGGCGTAGATGGTGAATGCCTGCATGCCGCCAACGCCTGCAGGCAGCAGCTCCGCGGCGACCGCGGCCAGCACCAGCGTGGTAACGCCCAGGCCGAGGCACGCGACCATCCCGACCTTGCGCCGGGGCAGGTGGTCGACCGCGTAGCCGGCGAACAGTGCGCAGGCGATGTACGGCCCCACCTCGGCCAGGCCGACCAGGCCGAGCGCGAACGGATCGGAGGTGAGCTGGTATATGTGCCAACCGACCGTCACCGCGACGATCTGCGCGGAAAACATCGACAGCAGCCGATAGGTCAGCAGCGCGATGAATCCCGGGTTGCGCAGCAACACCCGCACGCCGGGCATCGGCGCATTCACAGGCGGCGTCGGGCCTGGTCGCGGATGAACGCCAGCAGTGCGGCCAGGCCGTTGCTTCGGGTCGGTGAGAGGTGTTTGGCCAGGCCGATGTCGGCGATGTAGTCGGCGTCGGTATCGGCGATCTCGGCGGCGCTGCGGCCGGAATAGACCCGCAGCGCGAGGTAGACCAGGCCGGAGACGATCGCCGAGTCGCTGATCGCATGGAAGTCGAGTTTGTCGGCATCACCTTCGGCGACGATCCAGACCATCGACTGGCAGCCGTGCAGGCGGTGCTCCTCGGTCTTCCATTCCGCCGGCAGGTCGGGCAGCTTGCGGCCGAGGTCGATCAGGTACTGGTAGCGCTCCGACCAGTCGCCGAAGAACGCGAACTCGTCGCGGATCGCGGCCTGCGCCTCGGCGGTGGTGGGTTCAAGCGGGAACGGGGTATCGGTCACTGGCGGTGCTCAATCAACGGGGGCGTGGCTCCTTCTACCGCGTGCGGGAGAAGGCCGGGATGAGGGCGCTCTTATGCGCGTTTCCAACGTACACCCGCCGGCGTGTCTTCCAGCAGGATGCCGTCGCCGGCCAATTGCTCGCGGATCGCATCGGCGCGGGCGAAATCACGGGCCTGCTTGGCGGCGTTGCGCTCGTCGACCAGTGCCTGGATACGCACATCGTCGCCGCCATCGGCGCCGCGCGCGAACCATGCGGCGGGGTCCTGATGCAACAATCCCAGCGCCAGGCCGGCGCCGAGCAGTTCGGCCTTGAGCCGGGCCTTGTCAGCAGCCGACGCGGCCTTGCGCGCCTCGCCGCCGATCCGGGCGATCTCGGCCAGCGCCTGCGGAGTGTTGAGGTCGTCGTCGAGAATCGTTTCGATGGCGTCCGGGATGACGGCAGCGGCATCGATATCGGCAAGATCGCGCAGGGTTCCGTACAGCCGGTCCAGGGTCCGCACGCTCTGCTCGATCAACCCGTCGGACCAGTCCAGCGGCTGCCGGTAATGCGCCGACAGCAGCGCGTAGCGCAGCGCCTCGGGCGGGTGGGCGCGGACCAGGTCGTGCACCTTCTCGATGTTGCCCAGCGACTTGGACATCTTGGCGCCGCCGAAATTGAGCATGCCGTTGTGCAGCCACCAGCGCGCGAACGGCTTGCCGCCATGGGCACACTCACTCTGGGCGATCTCGTTCTCGTGGTGCGGGAACTGCAGGTCGACGCCACCGGCATGGATGTCGATGGTCTCGCCGAGGTGCGCGGCGGCCATGGCCGAGCACTCGATATGCCAACCCGGACGGCCGCGGCCCCAGGGCGACTCCCAGCCCGGCAGGTCGTCGCTCGACGGCTTCCACAGCACGAAATCGCCGGGGTCGCGTTTGTACGGCGCCACGTCGACCCGGGCGCCGGCCAGCATGTCCTCGGTATCGCGCCGCGACAGCTTGCCGTAACCGTCGAAGCTGGCGACCGAGAACAGCACGTGGCCCTCGGCCGCGTAGGCGTGGCCGGAGTCGATGAGACGCTCGATCATCGCGACGATCTCGCCGACATGCCCGGTCGCCTCCGGCTCGATGTCCGGTGGCGCGATGCCCAGTGCCGCCATGTCCTCGCGGTAGGCGGCGGCGAAGCGGTCGGTGATCGCCGTGATCGGCACGCCCAATTCCTTCGCCGCGGCGTTGATCTTGTCGTCGACGTCGGTGATGTTGCGGGCGTAGGCGAGGGCGCCGAAGCGCCGGCGCAGCAGGTCGGCCAGCACCCCGAACACCACCGGCCCGCGGGCGTTGCCGATATGCACGTAGTTGTAGACGGTCGGGCCGCAGACATACATGGTCACGCGGGCCGGATCGGCGGGGAGGAAGGTTTCGACCCGGCGGGTCAGGCTGTTGTATAGATGCAGGCTCATGGGGGCGTTGCGATGGTTTGCGACATTCTAGCGGGCCGCCGTTGGCCGCGGCGGGACGCGCGCGCTTGCCAGGGATACGACAGCGAGGATTCAGCCCATCTACATCCCGCCCGCATACACTTTGTGAATACGCCTGCCGAGCCCCCGATTTGATGACCCGCCTTGCCCTGTCGCTGCCGTTGATGCTGTCTGCCCTGTGGGCATTCCCGGCGACGGCGCAGGAAACCACGGTGATCCAGGCCGAGAACGTCCGGTTCGCCTACGCCCAGGTGCTTCGCGTGACTCCGGTCTACCAGACGCTGACCGCAACCAGCGTCGAGCAGCGCTGCGACCAGTCGCCGCGTCCGGAGGAGGACGCGTCGGGGCTGTCGCGGGTGGTCGGTGCGGTCAAGGACGCCCTGACCCGCAAACCCGAGGAAGTGCCGGAAAACTGCGTGGCGGTGCCCGTGGAGCGCGAGTTCCACCGGCCGATCGCCTACGACGTCGACTATGTCTACAAGGGTTCCAAGTACCGTTCGCGCCTGCCCGACGACCCGGGCAACCGCCTGCGTATCCGGATAGGGGTGACCCCGGTGGTGACCGGTTCGCGCAGCCACTGATGGCGATCCGGCCTTCCCTCACAATTATCCGCCGGGGCGCTTGCCCCCACCCGCAGCCCGTGCGAGCATCCGTCTCCTGATGACCCAGTTCCGCGCCGACGCCGACATTCTCACCTCCGCCTGGATGGCGGCGGGGATGACCTCGCGCGCGCGCCGACCGCAACCCTCCAATTTGGCCGGGTAGCGTTCGCACACGCGCGACAGATCGCGTGACACACGAAAAGCCCAGCCTCCGCGCTGGGCTTTTTTGCGTTATGGCCCGGCGATCCAGCCCAACGGAACCCATGCGATGCCCATCAAACACTTCCTCAATACCCAGGACTGGTCGCGGCCCGACCTCGACGCACTGCTCGCCCAGGCCACCGCGTTCAAGCGCGAGAAGCTCGGTGACCAGTTGCGTGGAAAGTCGATCGCGCTGGTGTTCTTCAACCCGTCGATGCGCACCCGCACCAGTTTCGAACTGGGCGCGTTCCAACTCGGCGGACACGCGGTGGTGCTGCAGCCGGGGAAGGACGCCTGGCCGATCGAGTTCAATCTGGGCACGGTCATGGATGGCGAGGCCGAGGAGCACGTGGCCGAAGTCGCCCGCGTGCTCGGTCGCTATGCCGACCTGATCGGGGTGCGAGCGTTTCCGAAGTTCATCGACTGGTCGGTGGATCGCGAGGATCGCGTGCTCAAGGCCTTCGCCAAATACTCGCCGGTGCCGGTGATCAACATGGAGACGATCACCCACCCGTGCCAGGAACTGGCCCACGCGATGGCGCTGCAGGAGCATTTCGGCAGCAGCGACCTGCGCGGGAAGAAGTTCGTGTTGACCTGGACGTACCATCCCAAGCCGCTCAACACCGCCGTCGCCAACTCGGCGCTGACGATCGCGACCCGCATGGGCATGGACGTGACCCTGCTGTGCCCGACGCCGGAATACGTGCTGGACGAGCGCTACATGGGTTGGGCCGAGTCGAACGTCGACGAAAGCGGCGGCTCGCTCGCGGTCAGCCACGACATCGACAGCGCCTATGCCGGCGCCGACGTGGTCTACGCCAAGAGCTGGGGTGCATTGCCGTACTTCGGCAACTGGGCGCCGGAAAAGCCCATCCGCGACCAGTACAAGCACTTCATCGTCGACGAACGGAAAATGGCGTTGACCAACGACGCCGTCTTCAGCCATTGCCTGCCGCTGCGCCGCAACGTCAAGGCGACCGATGCGGTGATGGATTCCCCGCGCTGCATCGCCATCGATGAAGCCGAGAACCGCCTGCATGTGCAGAAGGCGATCATGGCCGCGTTGACCGCGCGGTAGCCGCCAACACCATTCCCGAGAACTGATAATGACCGACAAGAACATCGTCCTCGCCTTTTCCGGCGGCCTCGACACCAGCTTCTGCGTGCCCTACCTGCAGGAACGCGGCTGGGCCGTGCACACCGTGTTCGCCGACACCGGCGGCGTCGACGACGAGGAGCGTGCCTTCATCGAGCAGCGTGCGGCCGAGCTGGGCGTCGCCTCGCACGTGACAATCGATGGCGGACCGGCGATCTGGTCGGGCTTCGTCAAGCCGTTCGTGTGGGCGGGCGAGGGTTACCAGGGTCAGTACCCGCTGCTGGTGTCCGACCGTTACCTCATTGTCGAGGCGGCGCTGAAGCGTGCCGCCGAGTTGGGCACCCGCGCGATCGCACATGGTTGCACCGGCATGGGCAACGACCAGGTGCGCTTCGACCTGGCGGTCAAGGCGCTGGGCGACTACGAGATCGTCGCGCCGATCCGCGAGATCCAGAAGGAACACACCGAAGTGCGTGCCTACGAGCAGGCTTATCTGGAGCAGCGCGGTTTCGGGGTGCGGGCCAAGCAGCAGGCCTACACCATCAACGAAAACCTGTTGGGCCTGACCATGTCTGGCGGCGAGATCGATCGCTGGCAGGCGCCGGGCGAAGGGGCGACGGGCTGGTGCAAGCCGCGCGCCGAATGGCCGGCGCAGCCGCTGCGGGTGACGCTCGGTTTCGAGAATGGTGAAGCGGTCTCGCTTGATGGCGACAGGATCGCCGGACACGCGTTGCTCGCGAAACTCAACGGCCTGTTCGCGGAATATGGCGTTGGTCGGGGGCTCTACACCGGCGACACCACGATCGGCCTGAAGGGACGGATCATCTTCGAGGCACCCGGCCTGGCCGCGCTGCTGGTCGCCCATCGCGCACTGGAAGAGGCGGTGCTGAGCAAACAGCAGAACCGCTTCAAGCCCGAGGTTGCGCGCAAGTGGGTGGAGCTGGTCTACGAAGGATTTTTCCATGACCCGCTGAAGACCGACCTGGAGGCCTTCCTCGCGTCCAGCCAGTCGACCGTCAACGGCGAGGTCGTGCTGGAAACCCATGGCGGCATCGTCAACGCGGTCTCGGTCGACTCGCCGCACATTCTCAACGCCAAGGGCGCGACCTACGCGCAGGCGGCGGACTGGGGCGTCGCCGAGGCGGAAGGCTTCATCAAGCTGTTCGGCATGAGCAGTACGCTGTGGGCGGAGGTTAACCGGACGTGACCATGCTCCCCGACATCCTCCGCCACCTCGAAGCGCTCGTTTCCTTCGACACCCGCAACCCGCCGCGCCGGATCGGTACCGGTGGGATATTCGATTACCTGCGCGCGCAGTTGCCCGGGTTCCGGATCGAGGTCACCGACCATGGTGCCGGCGCGGTGTCGATGCTGGCCGTCCGCGGCGACCCGCGACGGGTGTTCAACGTGCATCTGGACACCGTTCCGGACTCTAAGGCGTGGAGCGCTGATCCGCATGTGCTCCGTGTTACGGGCGACCGGGCGATCGGCCTTGGCGCCTGCGACATCAAGGGTGCGGCGGCCGGCCTGCTGGCTGCCGCGGCGAAGACCGGAGGTGATGCCGCATTCCTGTTCAGTACCGACGAGGAAGCCAACGACGCCCGCTGCATCCCCGCATTCCTCGGTTCCTCGCACGGCTTCACCGAGGCGGTCGTGGCCGAGCCCACGCGCTGCGAAGCGGTGCTCGCCCACCGTGGCATCAGTTCGGTGCTGTTGAAGTTCCGCGGCAGCGCCGGCCATGCCTCCGGTGCCAACGCGATGGAGGCCAGCGCCCTGCACCAGGCGATGCGCTGGGGCGATCGCGCGCTGGACCTGGTCGAGGCCGAGTCGCACCAGCGCTTCGGCGGCCTGACCGGGTTGCGCTTCAACATCGGCAGGGTCGAGGGCGGGATCAAGGCCAACATGATCGCGCCGAGCGCCGAGGTCCGGTTCGGATTCCGGCCGCTGCCGTCGATGTCGATCGACGAACTGCATGCACGCTTCGGCACCCTCGTCGAGGCCGGTGCGGTGGAGCGCTACGAGGAGACCTTCCGTGGCCCGCCGTTGCCTTCGGGTGACATCGCGACCGCCGAGGAACGCCGGCTGGAAGCGCGCGACCTCGCCGAGGCGCTGGAGCTGCCGATCGGAAATGCGGTCGACTTCTGGACCGAGGCGTCGCTGTTCTCCGCTGCCGGCCTGGCCGCGATCGTCTATGGACCGGGCGACATCGCTCAGGCGCATACCGCTGATGAGTGGGTGGCGCTGGAGCAGTTGCAGCGATACGGCGAGTCGGTGAAGCGCATCCTTTCCGGGCCCTTGTCCTCCATGGGGACTTCTTTCGGGGCGTAGGAGCGGCTTCAGCCGCGATCGGGTGCCTGATCGCCCGCGCCGATTCCAGATCGCGGCTGAAGCCGCTCCTACAACAGCACGAACATCGACCTGACACTCATGACCATCCCGCCCACCGTCCACGACATCCAGACCCGCCAGACCATCGTGCGGCTGCTTTCCAGCATGGCCAGCGCCAAGGAGATCAGCCAGTACCTCAAGCGCTTCTCGCAACTCGACGCGGCCCGCTTTGCGGTGGTCAAGGTCGGCGGCGCGGTGTTGCGTGACGACCTCGACGCGCTGACCTCGTCGCTGGCGTTCCTGCAGGATGTCGGCCTGACTCCGATCGTCGTCCACGGCGCCGGCCCGCAACTGGACGAGGCGATGTCCGCCGCCGGCATCGAGAAGCAGACCGTAAACGGCCTGCGCGTGACGTCGCCTGAGGCGCTGGCGGTGGTGCGCCGGGTGTTCCACAGCCAGAACCTGAAACTGGTCGAGGCGTTGCAGCGCGGCGACGCGCGCGCGACCTCGATCGTGTCGGGTGTGTTCGAAGCCGACTACCTCGACCAGGGCACCTACGGCCTGGTCGGCGAGGTCAAGCGGGTCGACCTGGCGCCGATCCAGGCCAGCCTGCAGGCCGGGTCGATCCCGGTGATCGCCAGCCTCGGCGAAACCGTCGGCGGGCAGATCGTCAACATCAATGCCGACTTCGCCGCCAATGAACTGGTGCAAGTGCTGCAGCCCTACAAGATCGTGTTCCTGACCGGTACCGGCGGCCTGCTCGACGAGCAGGAGCGGGTGATCGACTCGATCAACCTGTCGACCGAGTACGAGCACCTGCTCGCACAGCCGTGGGTCAACGGCGGCATGCGGGTCAAGATCGAGCAGATCAAGCAACTGCTGGATCGGCTCCCGTTGTCGTCGTCGGTATCGATCACCCGGCCGGCCGAACTGGCCAAGGAGCTGTTCACCCACAAGGGCTCCGGGACCCTGGTACGGCGGGGTGAGCGGGTGTTGCAGGCCGATGGTTGGGACGCGTTGGACCTGCCCCGGCTGCGCGCGCTGATCGAGTCCGCGTTCGGGCGGCGGCTGGCCCCGGACTACTTCGAGCGCACCGCTTTGCATCGCGCGTACGTGAGCGAGAACTACCGCGCCGCAGTCATCCTCACCGAGGTCGATGGCCACGCCTACCTGGACAAGTTCGCCGTACTCGACGAAGCACAGGGCGAGGGCCTTGGCCGCGCGGTATGGCTGGTGATGCGCGAGCAGAACCCGCGGCTGTTCTGGCGTTCGCGCCATGGCAATCCGGTCAACGCGTTCTACTACGCCGAATCCGACGGCCACTACAAACAGGAGCAATGGAAGGTGTTCTGGTACGGACTGGAAGACTTCGATGAGGTCGCGCGCTGCATCACCCACTGCCGCGATCGTGCGCCGACCCTGCTCGAACCGCTGGAGGCCGCATGAGCGTCCAGCCCACGCGTCCCATCAGCATCGGCATCGTCGGTGCGCGCGGTCATGCCGGTGCCGAGTTGATCCGGTTGATTGCCGGACACCCGCGGTTCGAGCTGGCATTCGTGTCATCGCGTGAGCTCGATGGACAGCGCCTCGCCGACCACAGCGACGCCTATGCCGGTTCCCTGCGCTTCAGCGCGCCGGGCCACGAGCAGCTGCCGGACCTGGACACCGATGCGGTCGTGCTGGCGTTGCCGAACGGCAAGGCCGCGCTGTGCGTGGATGCGTACGATGCGGCCGGGGCGGATGCGAACGACGGTCCGGTGATCATCGACTTGTCGGCCGACTACCGCTTCGATGACGACTGGTACTACGGCCTGCCGGAACTGACCCGCGGCAACTACGCCGGCCAGCGCCGGGTCAGCAACCCGGGTTGTTATGCCACCGCGATGCAACTGGCGATCGCGCCGATGCTGGATGTGCTGGAAGGCCCGGTGCAGTGTTTCGGCGTGTCCGGGTATTCGGGCGCCGGGACGACGCCATCGGACAGGAACGATCCGGACAAGCTGCGCGACAACCTGATGCCGTACGCGCTGACCGGACACGTGCATGAGCGCGAGGTCTCATCGCGTCTGGGCCATGCGATCGAGTTCATGCCGCATGTCGCGCCGCATTTCCGTGGCATCACCGTCACCGCGAATCTGCACCTCGCGCGACCGTTCTCCATCGACGAAGTGCAGGCGCGCTACCGCGATCGCTATGCCGACGAGCCGCTGGTCCGCGTGCTCGACCAGGCGCCTTGGGTCAGTAAGATCGCCAGCCGGCACCATGTCGAACTCGGCGGGTTCACCCTGTCGGAGGACGGTCGACGACTGGTCGTGGTCGCCACCGAGGACAACCTGCTCAAGGGCGCCGCGACGCAAGCGCTGCAGAACCTCAACCAGGCGTTTGGCCTGCCCGAACTTGCCGGCATACCCTGCGGGTAACCGATTGCCTTTTGTAGGAGCGGCTTCAGCCGCGATCGTGGGCCGGTGCAAGCGACCATGCATCCGATCGCGGCTGAAGCCGCTCCCACAAAGAGCCCCTGCACCCGCGCCAACCCTCAACGCCACGGAACCCCACAATGACCGACCTCCTCTGGCAGAAACCCGGCGTCAAGCTCGACACGCGCATCCAGCAGTTCTGCGCCGGCGACGACGTGATCCTCGATCGCGAATTCTTCCTGTTCGACATCCAGGCCAGCGTCGCGCATGCCGAGGGCCTGCAGCGGATCGGCATCCTCGATGCCGACGAGCTCGCCGGCATCGTCCATGAACTGGAGGCGCTGGCCGCCGACTTCGAGGCGGGACGCTTTGTTCTCGATGACCGCTACGAGGACGGTCACTCGGCAATCGAGGCGCGACTGATCGATCGCCTTGGCGATACCGGCCGCAAGATCCACACCGGCCGCAGCCGCAACGACCAGGTGCTGGTCGCGACCCGGCTGTGGCTGAAGGACCGGCTTGCACGTTTGCTGGCATCGTGCCGCGAGGCGGCCACCGTCGCCCTTCACCGTGCGGAGGCCGAGGCATTGCTGCCTTTGCCCGGCTACACCCACCTGCAGCGCGCCGTGGTGTCCTCGGCCGGCATGTGGTGGTCGGCATGGGCCGAGGCGTTCATCGACGACGCCACGCGCGCGCGCGACACCCTCGCGTGGGTCGACGCCAACCCGCTCGGCAGCGCCGCGGGCTACGGCGTCAACCTGCCGCTCGACCGCGACCACACCACGCAGGCGCTCGGGTTCGGTCGGATGCAGGTCTCCGCGACTTACGCGCAGCTGTCGCGTGGCAAGTTCGAGCTGGCCGCGATCGAGGCGTTGTCGAGCGCGATGCTGGACCTGCGCCGCCTCGCCTGGGACCTGAGCCTGTTCACCAGTGCCGAGTTCGGCTTCGTCGCGTTGCCGGCGCAATACACCACCGGCAGCTCGATCATGCCGAACAAGCGCAACCCCGATGTCATCGAACTGATGCGTGCCAGCTACGCGAGCGTCGCCGCCGGTCGCACCGAGATCGAACATCTGCTGTCGCTGCCGTCGGGCTACCACCGCGACCTGCAGTTCTCCAAGGGCGCCATCTTCCACGCGTTCGGCCGCGGGCTGGGTGCACTGGAATTGCTGCCGGACCTGTTGCGCAACATGCAGTGGAAGCCCGATGCGATGCGCGCCGCACTCGACCCGTCGATGTACGCGACCGACCTCGCGATCGACCTCGCGCGGGAGGGGGTGCCGTTCCGCGATGCCTACCGGCAGGCCGCCGACCCGGCACGCTGGAACGAGGGTGACGCGGATGCGAGCCTGGTTGCGCGGACGTCTCCCGGCGCAGCCGGCGATCTGCGGTTGGACGTGTTGCGCGAGCGGTTGGATGTGCTTGATTGATGCCCCCAAAACAGGCGAATCAGCGCCTTTTGCAGGAGCGACGTAAGTCGCGATTTCACTGATGGTCGGAATAACCGTGCGATCGCGACTTACGTCGCTCCTACATCAAACCCCATCCGCGATTAGCCGCCGCACCCACTCCCGCATGAATGGCCCGCTGGCCTGAGAAGCCCGGAAATGCTAGGATTGCGGGCTTCCGAGTACAGCTTCCGGCGTTGGTGGACGTAACGCCGTTGTCCTGCACGTGCGCTCCCGGGCTCCTTTCCGAGCCGTCACCTTGAGCGCTTTCTTCGCGAACACTGCCGCAGTGCGTCGCCATCCGCAGGCAATGATTTCCGACTGATCAGCCTTGTTGGCCCAGTCCTGTCGATCCGTGTGCCAAGCGCTGATCCGCGTGGGCACCAGCCGGTTGACTGTTCTCCGATTACGCCGCGTCCGCCCCGTGGATCGCGCCCCGTACATTCCAGGAGGACCCACCAGGCCGATGACTTCAGTATTTCCGGAACAACCCATGCCCCCGTGGCAGCGTGCCGTGCTCAAGGTCGGCAGCAGCCTGCTCAGCGACGGACAGGGTGGCCTTGGCAAGCGTAACGCCGCGGCACTCGCCAACATGATCGCGCGCTTTCGCGAGCAGGGCCGGGAGGTCCTGCTGGTGTCGTCCGGCGCGGTGGCGGCGGGGCGCGGACTGCTCTCGAGTACTCGCGCCGGCCTGGTGCAGCGCCAGGCGCTGGCGGCGATCGGGCAGACCCCGATGCTCGCACTGTGGCAGGGCCTGGCGCAGCAACCCGTCGCGCAGGTGCTGCTGAGCCACGATGACCTGCGCAACCGGCGGCGCTACCTCAATGCGCGCGCCACCCTGCGCGAGTTGCTGCGGATCGGCGCGTTGCCGATCGTCAACGAGAACGACACCGTCGCCGTCGACGAGCTCAGGCTGGGCGACAACGACAACCTTGCCGCCGTCGTCGCCAGTCTGGTCGACGCCGATGTGCTGCTGATCGCGACCGACACTGCCGGCCTCTACACCGGCCATCCCGGCAACGACCCGGCCGCGGTGCCGGTGCCGCGTATCGAGGAGATCACGCCCGACATCATGCTGATGGCGCAGGGCGGGGCAGGCTCGCTTGGCACCGGTGGCATGTACACCAAGCTGGAAGCGGCCACCAAGACCGCCGCGGCCGGCATCGACACTGCGCTCTTCTGCGGCCATGACACCGACACCATCGCGGCCCTGGCCGACGACCGCTTGCACGGCACCTTCATCCCCGCCCACGGCGACCGCCTGGTCGCGCGCAAGATGTGGCTGCGGCATACCCCGCCGAGCGGGGGCGCGATCCGGATCGACGCGGGTGCGGCCGAGGCCCTGTCCGAACAGGGTGCCTCGCTGTTGCCCGGCGGCGTGGTGTCGGTCGAAGGCGACTTCAACCGCGATGCGATGGTCGACGTGTTGCCGGCCGAGGGATATCGCCGCCTCGCACGCGGCCTCGTCCAGTACCAGTCAACCGACCTGCAGCGCATCGCCGGATGCCACAGCAGCGAGATCGAGGGCGTACTGGGTTTCAACAACTGCCATTCGGTGATCCGCCGCGAGGACATGGTGCTGCTCAGCGCCGCCGCGGCCGCCGCCACCCCCGAACTGTTCATGGAGACTTGCTGATGAGTGATTCCACCACCACCGCACCGATGACGAGCGACGCGAATGCGACCGACTCGAACGCGAGCGCCGCGAATGCCGGCGGCTACGTCCGCGGCCTCGCCGAGCGCGCCCGCGCGGCCTCGCAGGCCATTGCCGCGCTCGACGGCACGCAGCGCGTCGCGCTCATGCAGGCCATGGCCGATGCCGTGGCCGCCGGTCGTGACGACATCCTCGCGGCCAACGCCGCCGACATGCAGCGCGCCGCCGATGCCGGAACCACCGGCGCGATGCTCGACCGGCTCAAGCTCGACCCCGAACGGATCGACGGCATCGTCGCCGCGATCCGCGAGGTGGCCGAACTGCCCGATCCGGTCGGCGAGGTCACCCGCAGCGAGACGCGCCCCAACGGCCTGCAGGTCGAGAAGGTCCGTATCCCGCTCGGCCTGATCGCGATGATCTACGAGGCGCGGCCGAACGTGACCGCCGATGCCGCCGCGCTGTGCCTGCGCGCCGGCAACGCGGTGCTGCTGCGCGGCGGTTCGGAAGCGCGCGACAGCAACATCGCCATCGCCGTCTGCCTGCACCGCGCGCTGCGCGAACAGGGATTGCCGGCCGAAGCGGTGTCGCTGGTCGAGGACACCGCGCGCGAGCACGTGCTGGAACTGCTGCAGCTGTCGGACCTGATCGACCTGGCAATCCCGCGTGGTGGCGAGAAGCTCATCCGTTTCGTCGCCGAACATGCGCGGGTGCCGGTGATCAAGCACTACAAGGGCGTCTGCCACCTGTATGTCGACCGTGCCGCCGATCTCGACCTGGCGTTGAAGCTGGCGATCGACGGCAAGCTGTCACGCCCCGGTGTGTGCAACGCGCTGGAAACGATGCTGGTGCATGCCGAGGTCGCCGGCCGCTGGCTGCCGGACGCATTGGCCGAACTCGCCGCGCGCGGCGCCGAGATCCGCGGTTGCGAGCGCACGCGGACGCTGTTCCCCGACGCAATCCCCGCCACCGATGCCGACTACGACGCCGAGTTCCTGGCGCCGATCCTTGCGGTGCGCGTGGTCGACAGCATCGAAGACGCGATCGCCCATATCCATCGCTACACTTCCGACCATACCGAGGTGATCGTCAGCGTCGACAGCGCCGCGAGCGACCGCTTCATTCGCGACATCCGCAGTTCCGCCGTGGTGGTCAACGCCTCATCGCGCTTCAACGACGGCGGTGCGCTCGGCCTGGGCGCGGAGATCGGCATCTCGACCACCCGCCTGCACGCCTACGGGCCGATGGGGCTGGAGTCGCTGACGATCGAACGCTACGTGCTGCGCGGCGAGGGGCAGGCGCGGCATCCGGACGTGGCCAGGGTCGCCGCAGCCGGATAATGCGCGGGCCGAGAGGTCCGAAAAACGGGCACAAAAAAACCGGCCTCGGCCGGTTTTCTGCTATCTGCTTGATTTGATTGGTCGGGGAGACAGGATTCGAACCTGCGACTTCTACGTCCCGAACGTAGCGCTCTACCAGGCTGAGCTACACCCCGACAGCAGAGCCGCGCATTTTAGACAGTGCCGTGGAGTTAGGCAAGGGGTCGGAGCCATCGGGCGACGGGAATCGGGCGGCCCCGCTAAACTGTGGCGATCCGTCCGCGACACCGCCGTCACTGGAGCCTTGCTTGATCAAGCCGCGTACCCCGCCGGGGGTCATGGAGCTGCTGCCTCCCGACCAGATCGCCTTCCAGCGCATGCTGGACACGATCCGCCGCAACTATGAACGCTTCGGCTTCCTGCCGGTGGAAACCCCGGTGATGGAGCTGTCGGAGGTGCTGCTGACCAAGTCCGGTGGCGAGACCGAGCGGCAGGTGTATTTCGTGCAGTCCACCGGCGCGCTGGAGAAGGGTGGGGACGGGTTGCCCGAGTTGGCGCTTCGCTTCGACCTCACCGTGCCGCTGGCGCGCTACGTCGCCGAGCACGAGCACGACCTCGCGTTCCCGTTCCGGCGCTACCAGATGCAGCGGGTCTACCGTGGCGAGCGCGCCCAGCGTGGCCGCTTCCGCGAGTTCTACCAGTGCGACATCGACGTGGTCGGCAAGGACGCGCTGAGCGTGCGTTTCGACGCGGAGATTCCGGCGGTCATCCACGCGGTGTTCTCGGAGCTGGCGATCGGCAAGTTCACCATCCAGCTCAATAACCGCAAGCTGCTGCGCGGCTTCTTCGAGGCCCAGGGCGTGGCCGATGGCGAGTTGCAGGCCCGCGTGCTTCGCGAGGTCGACAAGCTCGACAAGCGCGGCGCCGACTACGTGCGCGACACGCTGACCGGCGAGGGCTTCGGGCTCGATGCCGCGGCGGTCGCGGCGATCATGGCGTTCGTCGAAGTGCGCTCCACCTCCCACGCCGATGCGTTGCAGCGGCTGGATGAGCTTGGCGACGGCAACGAGTCGCTGCGCGAGGGCGTGGCCGAGCTGCGCGAAGTGCTCGATCTGGTCCGCGCACTCGGCGTGCCCGAGGCCGACTACGCGCTCAACTTCTCGATCGCGCGTGGCCTGGACTACTACACCGGCACCGTCTACGAAACCACGTTGGACGACTACCCGCAGATCGGTTCGATCTGCTCCGGCGGCCGCTACGACAACCTGGCCGGCCACTACAGCAAGTCGAAACTGCCCGGCGTCGGCATCTCGATCGGCCTGACCCGGCTGTTCTGGCAACTGCGCGAGGCCGGGCTGGTCGACAGCGGCGCGAGCACGGTGCAGGTGCTGGTGACCCAGATGGATGCCGCGCACCTGCCGCACGGGCTGGCGATCGCCCACGAATTGCGGCAGGCCGGACTCAACACCGAGGTGGTGATGGAATCGTTGAAGCTGGCAAAGCAGTTCAAGTACGCCGACCGCGCCGGCATCCGCTTCGTGGTGGTGACGGGCGAGGACGAGATCGGCAAGGGCACGGTGACGGTCAAGGACCTGCGTCGGGCCGACCAGTTCGAGGTGGCGCGGGCCGAGCTGGCCAAGGCGTTGCGGGTCGAGCTGGCCCAGCCGCAGGTGGAGGCGCAGCGATGAAGCCGGTACGTCTGGATGGCCGCTCACTCACGCGCGCGCAACTGGTTGCGGTCGCGCACGGCGCGCAGGTGGAGCTGGCCGAAGAGCAACTGCCCGCGGTCGCGCGCGCCGCCGAATTCCTGGCCGAACAGGTGCGCCGCGAGGAGCCGATCTACGGCGTCTCGACCGGCTTCGGCAGCAATGCCGATCGCCTGCTCGGCGCGCATCGCCTGCGTGGGGAACTGCACGGCGAGCCGCAACCGGCCGGCACCCTGCACGAGGAACTGCAGCGCAATCTCATCATCACCCATGCCGTGTGCGTGGGCGAGCCGTTCGCGCCGGACGTGGTCCGGGCGATGCTCTGCATCCGCATCAATACGCTGATGCGCGGGCATTCCGGTATCCGCGTGCAGACCCTGCAGGCGCTGGTGGCGATGCTCAACGCCGGCATCGTGCCGGTGGTGCCGCAACTGGGCTCCGTTGGCGCGTCTGGCGACCTCGCGCCGCTGTCGCACCTGGCGATCGTGCTGCTCGGCGGTGGCGAGGCGTTTTACGAAGGTGAGCGGATCAGCGGCGCCGACGCGCTGGACCGCGCCGGGCTGCAGGCGGTCACGCTGTCGTACAAGGAAGGCCTCGCGCTCAACAACGGCACCGCGCAGATGCTGGCCTGCGGGGTGCTGGCGTTGTCGAAGCTGGAGGACCTGCTGGATACCGCCGACCTCGCCGCGGCGATGACGATCGACGCGTTCGCCGGCCGGCTTGGTGCGTTTGCGGAAGAGGTCCACGCGCTGCGGCCGCATCCGGGTCAGGTCGAGGTCGCCGCGCACCTGCGCCGGCTGCTCGATGGCTCGACCCTTGCCGATATCCCGTACCACCTTGTACCCGCGTTCCGGCCGTGGGCGCCGCAGAGTTGGGACACTCCGGAAGCGCAGGCGCTGCGTTTCGACATCGGCTGGAACTGGGTGTCGTTCGACCAGCGCCACGGCCGCGAGAAGTTCTACACACGGTTCCGGCCGTTCCGCGGCGGCAAGAAGCACCAGCCGCAGGACAGCTACTCGTTGCGCTGCATCCCGCAGGTGCACGGCGCGGTGCGCGACGCGGTCGCGCAGGCCGCGCGGGTGCTCGAGGTCGAGCTCAACGCGCTGACCGACAACCCGATCGTGTTCCCGGATGCGAAGGCCGAGCATGTCGAGGAGCAGGTGATCTCCGCCGGCCACTTCCACGGCATGCCGCTGGCGCTGGTGATGAGCTACGTCAAGGCGGCGGTCCCGGTGTTGGCGTCGATCTCCGAGCGCCGCCTCAACAAGCTGGTCGATCCCGCCACCAACGATGGCCTGCCGGCCTTCCTGATAGGCAACGAGGACTCGACCGAATCGGGCTTCATGATCGTGCAGTACACCGCGGCGGCGATCGTCAACGACCTGGCCAGTCGCGCGCACCCGGCGTCGGTGTATTCGATCCCGACCAGCGCGAACGCCGAGGACCACGTCTCGATGGGCGCCAACGAGGCACGGCACGTGCTGGCGATGGCCGACGACCTCGGCAAGGTGTTGGCGCTGGAGCTGTACACCGCGGCGCAGGCGCTCGACCTGCGCCGCGACATGATCAACGCCGCGCGCGACCTGGCCGACCGCGCCGATGCCGCGGCGCTGGCGGCGAAAGTGCAGGGCGCGCCACGTTCGGACGGTGCCGACCATGCCGGCTTCATTGCCGAGGTCGAGGCGCTGCGGGTCGAATTGGCCGCCGCCGACGAGTTCCGGCCGGGGCACGCGGTTGCCGCCGCACATGCCGCGATCCGGGCACGTATCCCGTTCCTGCAACGCGACCGCGCGCTTGATGGCGAGGTCGCGGCGGCGGTGCAACTGGTGGTGGACGGCGAGGTGCTGGCTGCGGCGCGACTGGCTTGATGTAAACGCGCCGACGGATCAGTTGATCGCCAGCGGTTCGATCCGCGGTGCCGGCCGCACGCAGTCGCGGCCGTCCGCCTTGGCCCGGTACAGCGCTTCGTCCGCACGTTGCAGCGCGGCGTCGATTCCGCCGGGCTCGTCGTTGTCGACTTCGTGCACGCCAATGCTGGCGGTGACGGTGATTTCACGAGTGCCGCTGATGCAGGGTTCGTCGCCCAGGTGCTGGCGCAGATCCTCGGCGACCAGCAACGCGGCCTGCAGGTCGAGCCCCGGCAACCCGACCACGAATTCCTCCCCGCCGAACCGTGCCAGCAGTGCGCCGTGTGGCCGCAGCGCCTGGCCGATGGTGCGTGCCGCCCAGCGCAGGCACTCGTCGCCGGTCAGGTGGCCGTGGCGGTCGTTGATCAGCTTGAAGTGGTCCAGGTCGATCATCAGCAACGACAGCGGCCGGTCCTGGCTGCGTGCCTGCGCCATCAACTGCTCGAAGCGCTCGCGGAAATGCACCCGGGTGTGCAGGCCGGTCAGGCCGTCACGCTGGCTGGACTCGCGCAGGCGGGCGTGGGCATCGCCGAGCTGGCCCAGCGCGTTGCGCAGTTCGGCGGTGCGTTGCTCGACCTTGTGTTCCAACTGGTGCTTGGCCTCGCGAACGATGCGCTCGTTCTCGTTGCGAAGCCCCGCGTACCGGTAACCCAGCGCGATCGACAGCAGCAGCATCTCCAGTGCGGAGCCGAACTGCACGCCGTAGGCGGTGACGAAATTCTTGGGCAGCAGGCCGAACGCGACTGCCGCGATCATCCCGGTGCCCAGCAGGAATGCGCTCCAGGCCAGCAGGAACAACCGTGCCGGCTTGTAGCCGCGGCGCATCACCACCATCGCCTCGATCGCGATCCAAGCGATGCTGATGAACACCGAAGCCGACGCGATCGGGGTGGATATCCGATACGGCAACCAGGTCGACGCGATTCCTAGCAGCACGAAGAACGCGATCATCCCCAGCCCGACGTAGTCGCCGAATCGCCAGCGTTGCCGCAATTCCAGGAAGGACCGCGCGAACTGCTGCATCCCGACCTGCGCCAGGCAGATCGACAGCGGCACCGACTTGTCCGCCAGCCAGGTCGAGTTCGGCCACAGGTACTCGAAGCCCAGCCCGTTGAGGGTGAACAGCACCAGCCCGAACGCGAAGATGTGCAGCAGGTACCAGAAGTAGCTGGCATCGCGCAGCTGCAGCCAGAGCACGAGGTTGTAGAAGAACAGGGCCAGCAGGATGCCGTAGTAGAGCCCGATGCCGAACTGCGCGTCGCGCGATACCTCGGCGAACGCGGCCGGGGTGTAGAGCGACAATGGCACCTGCATCGAGCTCTGGCTTTCGACGCGCAGCAGCACATCGACCGACTGGTCCGGCGGCAGGTGCAGCCAGAAATTCGGCATCCGGTAACGGATGCTGCGGGCATCGAACGGCAACGCGTCGCCGCCGGCATGGCGGGCCACGCGGCCGTCGGGGTACAGGCTGTAGGTCTCGAGCCGGTCACTCAGCGGGTAGTCCTGCACCAGCAGCCAGCGCGGCTCGACCGGGCTGCGATTGACCAGTCGCACATGGAACCAGTACGCGCCGGGCTGGAACCCGAAGGCGGCGTTGCCGGCCGGCAGCGCGCGGAAATCACCGTGCCGCAAGTGCCGACGCGCCTCGGCCAGGCCGTCGTTCCCCGAGATGTCGTGGTAGTAGGCGACATACGGATTCAACGCCAGGCGCGACGTTCCGGTAGTGAGTTCCAACGTAGGGGGCATGCTTCCCGCCCCCGCTGCGGGCAGTGCAGGGCGCGCGTGCGTCCAGCCGCAAACCAGTGCCAGTAGCAGCACCAGCAACGCTCCCTGGCAGGTTGTCCCCGGCTTGCAGCGCATTCCCCGACCCTTCCTGGCGACCCGTAGATCTTTGTTCAGCCTGCGATGGCGAGTGTACTTCGCGGGACGGGGCCGTGTTGACGAATGCCAATTCGTCCGGCCTAATGTATTAACGCATTAATACATTAGGTAATTCAGTGAAGCGACGACCGGGCGACATCGAAGCGCAAAAGGACGTGATCGACGCATTGGCGACGGCCATCCATGGGCTGCGCAGTGGCGACGAGGTGCGGGCGTTCCTCGAGGACCTTTGCACCCCGGCGGAACTGGAAGCCATGACCGACCGCTGGCGGGTCGTGCCGCTGCTGCAGGAAGGCATTCCCTACCGCGAGATCCACGAGCGCACCCAGGTCAGCGTGACCACCATCGGTCGCGTTGCCCGGACGCTCGACCGTGGCGCCGGCGGCTACGACCTCGCAGTGCGGCGCAGCCGCGGACGCACAGGCTGAGACGTCTTGGACGACATGACAGGTACGACCCTGATGACCAGCACCAAGCCCGCCGCCCGCGACCGCCTGCGCATCGCGATCCAGAAATCCGGCCGCCTGGCGGAGCCGGCCCGAAGCCTGCTCGCCTCCTGTGGCCTGGGCTGGCGCGAAAGCCGCGACCGCCTGTTCTGCTACGGAGAGACGCTGCCCGTCGACCTGCTACTGGTGCGCGACGACGACATCCCCGCGTTGATCGCGGACGGCGTTTGCGACCTCGGCGTGGTCGGCAGGAACGTGTTGTCCGAAGCGGATGGCGTACGTATCGCCGCTGGCCGTCGGCCGGTGTTCAGTGAGTGGCGTGCGCTCGGTTTCGGCGGTTGCCGGCTGGCATTGGCGGTGCCGGATGGCTGGGACTGGAAGGGGCCGGCGCAGCTCGCTGGCAAGCGCATCGCCACGAGCTATCCCGCGCTGCTGTCGCAGTGGCTGGCCACGCAGGGGGTCGAAGCCGAGATGGTGCTGTTGTCGGGATCGGTCGAGATCGCGCCGCGCCTGGGCCAGGCCGATGCGATCTGCGACCTGGTGTCCAGTGGCGCGACCCTCGCCGCCAACCAGCTGGTCCCGGTGGCGACCCTGTTCGAGAGCGAGGCGGTGCTGGCCGGACCGGTCGAGGGTTTCGACGGCGTCCGCGCGGAGTTGGCCGAGCTGTTGTGCCGTCGTCTCGATGGCGCATTGCGGATCCGCCACAGCAAGCTGCTGATGTTCCAGGCCAGTCGGGACAGGTTGCCGTCGCTGTTGCCGTTGCTGCCCGACGCGGAAGCCCCGACCGTGATGCGGATCGACGGTGCGGACCAGCTCGCGTTGCAGGCGCTTTGCCACGGCGCGGTGACCTGGCAGCGGCTCGAAGACCTCAAGAGCGCCGGTGCGCGCGGGCTGATGGTGTTGCCGGTCGAGGGGATGCTGGCATGACCACGGCGGCGCTGGGGACAGGCCCCGGCATGGAGATACTGGTATGGAACGAGCTGGACGCGTCGCAGCGTCGCCTGGCGCTGCGACGGCCCGCGCAGGTCGTGGGAGCTGAAACCACCGCCGCGGTTGCCGCGTTGATCCAACAGGTCCGGACGGACGGCGATGCCGCGTTACGTGCGCTGGGCCGGC
This sequence comes from Lysobacter sp. F6437, assembly GCF_052547215.1. NCBI lineage: Bacteria > Pseudomonadati > Pseudomonadota > Gammaproteobacteria > Lysobacterales > Lysobacteraceae > Lysobacter > Lysobacter sp. F6437. Next base: position 827,438 of record NZ_JBQWRB010000001.1, on the reverse strand, counting down.
GGTTCGACGGCGTCGAGCTGGACGACTTCGAGGTGCCGCAGTCCGCGCTGGTCGCGGCGCAGGCCGCCGTGTCGCCGGAACTGCTTGCCGCGATCGACGATGCAGCGACCCGCATCGAGCGGTTCCACCGTGCCGGCATGGCGTCGGGTTTTGCGATCGATACGGCTCCGGGTGTTCGCTGCGAACGCGTGCTGCGCCCGATCCGGCGGGTGGGGCTGTACGTCCCGGCCGGCTCGGCGCCGCTGCCTTCGACTGCATTGATGCTGGGGATTCCGGCGCGGCTCGCCGGTTGCCGCGATGTCGTCCTCTGCACGCCGCCGCGTGCCGACGGCAGCGCGGATCCGGCGGTGCTGGCGGCCGCGGCGCGTTGTGGCGTGCGGCGGGTGTTCAAGCTCGGCGGCGTGCAGGCGATCGCGGCGATGGCCTTCGGCACGACGAGCGTGCCCAAACGCGACAAGCTGTTCGGCCCCGGCAACGGGTACGTCACCGAGGCCAAGCGACAGGTCGCGATGGCCGATGGCGGCGCGGCGATCGACATGCCGGCCGGCCCGTCGGAAGTGCTGGTGATCGCCGATGGCGGCGCCAACCCGGTGTTCGTCTCCGCCGACCTGCTGTCGCAGGCCGAACACGGGCCGGACTCGCAGGTGCTGCTGTTGAGCGACGACGCGGACTTGCTTGCCCGGGTCCGGATGGAACTCGATGCCCAGCTCGCCGACCTGCCACGTGCGGGTATCGCCCGCCACGCGCTCGCGGCCTCCCGATTGGTGCGGGTCGACACGCTGGCGCAGGCATTCGAGATCAGCAACGACTACGCGCCCGAACATCTCATCCTGGCGGTGCGTGATCCGCGTGCATGGTTGCCGCGCATAGAGGCCGCCGGCTCGGTATTCCTGGGCGACTGGGCGCCCGAAGCGCTGGGGGATTACTGCAGCGGCACCAACCACGTCCTGCCCACCGGAGGCGCGGCGCGCTGGTGCGGTGGACTGGCGGTTTCCAGCTTCCAGACCGCGATCACCGTGCAGGAAGTAAATCCGGATGGACTGCGGGCCATCGGTCCCTGTGCGATCGAGCTGGCCGCGACCGAAGGCCTGGAAGCGCACCGGCGTGCGGTGTCCCTGCGACTGGAGGCGATCGCATGAGTGCGTCGCCGCTAGGCCTCATCCGTCCCGATCTGCGCGATTTCACCGGCTACGCGTCGGCGCGCAGCGTGTGCCTTTCCGGGCAGGACGTTTCGAGCACCATCTGGTTGAACGCCAACGAGTCGCCATGGCCGAACCGGGCTGACAGTGCTGCACAGTTGCGCCGATATCCCGACCCGCAGCCGGCGGGACTTCTGGACGCGCTGGCTGAACTGTACGGGTGCACACCCGCGCAACTGCTGGTCGGGCGCGGCAGTGACGAAGGCATCGACCTGCTCGTGCGCGCGCTGTGCCGACCCGGCGCCGATGCGGTAGTGACGACCCCGCCGACCTTTGGCATGTACGCGGTAAGCGCGCGGCTGCATGGCACGGCGGTGCTCGAAGCACCCCTGATCGAAGGGGTGGACGGCTTCACCTGCGACATGGATGCGGTTGCGCGCGCCGCGGAAGACACGGCCGCCCGGCTGGTGTTCCTGTGCTCGCCGGGGAATCCCTGCGGCAACGTCCTGCCGTTGGCGTCCATCGGGGCGCTCGCGCAGCGTTTGCAGGAACAGGCGGTGGTCGTGGTCGACGAGGCCTATCTGGAATACGGGCGCCAGCCGTCCGCGGTCACGTTGATCCCACGCCAACGCAACATCGCGGTGCTGCGCACCTTGTCCAAGGCGCATGCGCTGGCCGCGGCGCGGGTCGGCTGCGTGGTTGCCGACCCGGAGCTGGTCCTGCAGTTGCGACGTTGCCAGGCGCCGTATCCGTTGCCGGAACCGTGCGTGGCATTGGCCGAACAGGCCTTGGACCCGCAAGCCCGCGCAGCCACCGCGAGCCGCATTGCCACGGTGGTGGCCGAGCGCGGACGCCTGGCCGCGGCGCTGGCTGCATCGCCCTGGGTACGGCAGGTTTACCCGTCGGACGGGAACTTCCTGCTGGTGCGTTTCTTCGATCTGGACGCCGCGTTTGCCCGGCTGCTCGCGGCTGGCATCGTCGTTCGCGGGCTGGCCGCCGTGCCGGGCCTGGAGGATGCGTTGCGCATCACCGTTGGCAGTCCCGTACAGAACGCGGGCGTGATCCGCGCGCTCGCGTCGCCGCCTGCCGCTGTCGGCGCGGGTGCGGCATGAACACGCCAATCCTGTTCGTCGACCGTGACGGGACGCTGGTCGAGGAGCCCGCGGATTTCCAGCTCGATCGCTACGAAAAGCTGCGGTTCGTCACCGGGGTGATACCGGCGATGCTGCGGTTGCGCGACGCCGGCTACCAGTTCGTGATGGTGACCAACCAGGATGGCCTGGGCAGCGACGCGTTTCCGCTGGCCGCTTTCGACGGCCCGCACCGATTGATGATGCAGGTGCTGGAAAGCCAGGGCATCGCATTCCGGGACGTGCTGATCGATACCAGCCTGCCGGCCGACAATGCGCCCACGCGCAAGCCCGGCATCGGGATGGCGCTCGACTACCTAAAGGATCGCGACATCGACTGGTCGCGCTCGGCGATGGTCGGGGACCGCGAGACCGACACCGGTTTTGCGACCAACCTCGGCATCCGCGCATTCCAGTTGCGCACGCCGGAGTTCGGTGGGGAATGGGACTGGAGCGGGATCGCCCACGCGCTGGTCGATGCCCCGCGCTTCGCCCGGGTCGTACGCGACACTCGCGAGACCCGGATCGTGGTCGAGGTCGATCTGGACCGTGTCGCGGATCCGGTGGTGTCGACCGGGCTTGGTTTCTTCGACCACATGCTCGAACAGCTTGGGAAGCACGGTGGTTTCGCGCTGGTGCTGCGCTGCGACGGCGACCTGCACGTCGACGAGCACCACACGGTCGAGGACAGCGCACTGGCCTTGGGTCAGGCCTTACGCGAGGCATTGGGTGACAAGCGCGGCATCGGTCGATACGGCTTCACCCTGCCGATGGACGAGGCACTCGCAAGCGCGGCGCTGGATTTCTCCGGGCGGCCGTGTCTGGTGTTCGAAGGGGGATTTCGACGCGAGCGTGTCGGCGACCTGCCGACCGAGCTGGTGCGGCATTTCTTCCAGTCGCTGTGCGACGGTGCCGGTCTCAATCTCAACCTGCGGGTCCAAGGTGACAACGACCATCACAAAGTGGAGGCCTGCTTCAAGGTAGTCGCGCGTGCACTGCGGCAGGCGCTGCGTCGCGAAGGCCGCGAGCTACCCAGCACCAAGGGCCGGCTGTGAGCGGGGTGGCGGCATGACCGCCGTGGTGCTGGTCGACGCGGGCGGCGCAAACCTGGGCTCGGTCCGCTACGCACTGGAACGGCTTGGTGCGCAGGTGCGGGTCAGTGCCGACGCCGCGGAAATCGCAGCGGCCGATCGGGTCATCCTGCCCGGCGTCGGCGCGGCCGGTCCCGCCATGGCGCGGCTCCGCGAGCTTGGCCTGGTGGAGTTGCTGCGTGAATTGCGCCAGCCGGTACTCGGCATCTGCCTGGGCATGCAGCTGTTGTACGAGGCCTCCGACGAAGGCGATGTCGAATGCCTGGGTGTGTTGCCGGGGCGGGTATCCCGGCTTGTCGCCGCAGCGCCCCCGGTGCGCGTGCCGCACATGGGGTGGAATCGCCTGCGGTTGGAACCGCCCGGAATGGAACCGCCCGAGCCGTTGTTGTGCGGCATCGCGGAGGGATCGCCGGCGTATTTCGTCCACAGCTATGCGGCACCCGTGAACGGCGCGACGCGCGCCAGCTGCGATCACGGTGGTGCGTTCTCGGCCGTGGTGCGTCGCGGCAACTACTTCGGCGCCCAGTTCCACCCGGAGCGCTCCGCGGCGGTCGGGTCACGCTTGCTCGAAAACTTCCTGTCGGAGTCGATCGAATGAATGCCGTCTTCGCACCTTCAGCCGGGCCGACGGCGTTCCGGGTGTATCCGGCGATCGACGTGCGCGACGGTCGGGTGGTGCGGTTGCGGCAGGGCGACTACGCGCAGGAGACGCGCTATCCGGATACGCCGTTGGCGATTGCACGGCGGTATGCCGCTGCGGGCGCGCGCTGGTTGCATCTGGTCGATCTGGACGCGGCGCGGTCGGGTGGCTACACGCTCGGGCCGCTGCTAGCCGCGATCAAGGCCGAAACCGGACTGCAGGTCCAGACCGGCGGTGGCATCCGCAGCGCGGCGGACGTGGCCGCGTTGCTCGAAGGCGGCGCGGACCGGGTCGTCGTCGGCTCGCTGGCGGTGCGCGATCCCGACCTCGTGATCGGCTGGCTGGAGCGGTTCGGCGTGGAGTCGATCACCGTGGCGCTGGATGCGCGCCAGGCCGATGACGGCTGCTGGTGCCTGCCGACGGCGGGGTGGACGAAGGTCAACGATGTCGATCTCGCGTCGCTGCTTGCGCGCTATGCCAAAGCCGGACTGGCGCATCTGCTGTGCACCGACATCGGACGCGACGGCATGCTGGCGGGACCGAACCTAGATCTCTACAGGCAGGTCCGTGCGATCACGCCCGGCGTGCAACTGCAGGCTTCCGGCGGCATCCGCGATGTTGCGGATATCGCGGCGACGCGCGCGATGGGCTGTGCGGGTGCGGTACTCGGCAAGGGCTTGCTGGATGGCCACTTCCCGCTGGTAGCGGCGCTGGCGGAGGAGCGTCGATGCTGAGCCGCCGGATCATTCCCTGCCTCGACGTGCGCGACGGCCGCGTGGTCAAGGGCGTGCGCTTCCGCGACCACGTCGACATGGGCGACATCGTCGCGCTGGCGCTGCGCTATCGCGACGAGGGCGCCGACGAGCTGGTGTTCTACGACATCACCGCCAGCCCGCAGGACCGCAATGTCGACCGCGGCTGGGTCGAGCAGGTCGCGCGCGTGATCGACATTCCGTTCTGTGTCGCCGGCGGCATCCGCACGGTCGACCAGGCGCGCGTGGTGTTGCATGCGGGTGCCGACAAGATTTCGGTCAACACCCCGGCGTTGCAGCGACCGGCACTGGTCGCCGAGCTGGCGGAGGCATTCGGCAGCCAATGCGTGGTGGTGGGCATCGACAGCCTGCGCGGTGCCGACGGCGAATGGCGCGTGCACCAGTTCACCGGTGATCCGGACCGTTCGCACGCATTGCCCCGCCGAACGCTTGACTGGGTGGTCGAGGCGCAACGGCTCGGTGCGGGCGAGGTGGTCCTCAACTGCATGGGCAGCGACGGCGTGCGCGAGGGTTACGACATCGAGCAGCTCCGTGCGGTCCGAGAACTCTGCGACGTGCCGCTGGTCGCTTCGGGCGGCGCTGGCACGCCCGACCATTTCGCACGCGTGTTACGCGAGGCGGGCGTCGATGGCGCATTGGCGGCGAGCGTGTTTCATTCGGGACGCATCGCGATCCCGCAGCTGAAGCGGCACCTGCGTGCACAGGACATCGAGGTGCGTGATGTCGCATGAAGCCTGCAAGGCGCCGGCATGGGTCCAGTCGCTGGCCTGGGACAAGCAGGCTGGGCTGCTGCCGGCGATCGTGCAGGATGCCAACACCCTGCGCGTGCTGATGCTCGGCTACATGGACCGCGCGGCGCTGGATGCCACGCTGGCGACCGGCCTGGTGACCTTCCACAGCCGCAGCCGCCAGCGGCTCTGGGTCAAGGGCGAGACCTCCGGCAACACGCTGGCACTGGTCGCGGTCGAGCCCGACTGCGACGCCGACAGCCTGCTGGTCACCGCGCGCCCCGGCGGCCCGACCTGCCACTTGGGCCGGACCAGTTGCTTTGCGTCGTCGCCAGCGGACGTGCTTGCCGGGCTGGACGGACTGGTTGCCACGCGGGAGCGCTGTCGGCCACCGGGCAGCTACACCACCCGGCTGTTCGACTCGGGCATACGCGCCATCGCGCAGAAGGTCGGCGAGGAGGGTGTCGAGACGGCACTCGCGGCAGTGGCGCAAGACGACGACGCGTTGGCCGGCGAGGCGGCCGATCTGCTGTACCACCTGCTGGTCTTGCTGCGTGCCCGGGGGCTGTCGCTGAGCGACGCGACGGAAGTGCTTCGGCAGCGTCATCGCCAGACCCGTACCTGACCTGCGGCTTCTGCGAAATTGCCGTCATCGTGGTGGGCACCGGTCCGCAATCCCTGCCGGTGACCTGTGCTGTTACGCTTGATGCTCCAGTCAAGGGATTCGTTTTCATGCGGTGTTCGCGCCTGTTGCCCGCTGCCGTGCTGCTCGTTTTCCTGGCCGTGGGGCCGGCAGTCGCCGCGTCGCCCTGCAACGGCGGCATCGTGTTCGAGGACGATGATCACGACGGCGCGCGCGATCCCGGCGAGCCCGGCATCGCGGACGTCAAGGTCTCCGACGGCGTCCGCATCGTCACTACCGATGCGGAAGGACGCTACACGTTACCGGTCGTCGATGGCCGCAGCATCTTCATGATCAAGCCGCCTGGCTACGAGGCCGGGCGCAGGAACAACGGACTCCCGGACTACTGGCGCAACATCCGCACGATGCCCGGGCCGGACTTGGAATACGGCGGCATTCCGGTGCAACCGGTGTTGTGCAAGGACTTCCCGCTGGCCAGGATCGATCGGGTCAATATCCTCCGTGACGAGAGCCGGTTGCGGGTCGCGGTGTTCGCAGACCCACAGGTCAAGTCGATGGTCGACGTGGGCTATTACAAGCGCGACATCGTCGGCTCGGTATTGGTCGACCAGGTATTGCAGGAAGGCGTCATGTCGGCTGACGGAACGGTGGAGCGCCATATCTCGGAAGGCGCACCGGCGGACCTCGGGCTGACATTGGGCGACGTCGTGAATGACGACCTCTCGCTGTATCCGGCGCTGAACGAGGTGACCGCGAGTCTAGAGACGTCGTGGCTGCATGCACCGGGCAACCATGACCTGGACTTCGATGCCGGCAAAGATGCCGACTCGCTGCTGACGTTCCGCAACACCTATGGCCCCGACACGTTCGCATGGGAAGAGCGGCAGGCGAGCTTCGTCGTGCTCGACGACGTGGTCTATAGGCCTGGCCAGCAACCGGCCTACACCGGCGGCCTGCGTGACGACCAGTTCGGTTTCCTCGAAGCCTACCTGCCGACGCTGCCGAAAGACCGGCTGCTGGTGGTCGCGGTGCATATTCCGTTTTTCGAACCGGACGGCCGCGACGCCTTCCGCGATGCCGACCGCGAGCGGCTGTTCGCGTTGCTCGACGACTTTCCGCACGTCCTGCTGCTCAGCGCCCACAGTCATACCCAGCAGCATGTATTCCACGGCGCCGAAACCGGCTGGCATGGCGCGCGACCGTTGCACGAATACAACGTCGGCGCGGCGTGCGGCGCATTCTGGTCGGGCGTGAAGGGCGCCGACGGCATTCCCGACACGACCATGGCCGACGGCACCCCGAATGGCTACGCCACGCTGGTCGTGGGCGCCCAAGGCGAGTACGAGTTGGCCTGGCATCCGGCGGGACTGCCCGACGACGACGCGATCTGGCCACCGCCATCGCGACAGGACGACGATCCTTCGGTCACCCAGGCGATGGCCCTGCACGCGCCCAAGGTGTTGCGCCGCGGCGCGTACCCGGCGGCCGGCGTGTACGCCAATGTGTTCATGGGCATGGAGGACACCCGCGTCGAATACCGCATCGACGACGGTGAATGGAAACCCATGCGCCGCACCGCGCGCCCCGATCCGCGCTTGCTCGCTGAAAACGTTCGCGATGATGCCGCCACGACCCTGCGTGGCTATGACCGTGCTCCTGAAGCGGAGCCCTCGACGCACCTTTGGCGCGGCGCCCTGCCCACGGATCTGGACGTTGGCGAGCATCGGATCGAAGTGCGTGCGTTCGACCGCTGGCAAGGCGAGCAACGGGCCTCGGCGGTCTATCGGCTCGCCGACGCCGAGGCGTAGCCAACGGCCCGATGCGACCGGGTGCTCAGCTGCCGACAGAGATATCCGCGAACGATTCGACCCGGCGATGGCCGTTGGCGGCGTCGCCGGTGCGCGGCTGCGGATAGTCGGATAGACGGTCGACCAGCACGGTGTCGAATCCCGCCTCGCGTGCGGCGTCGAGTTCCTCGACCACGTCGGACAGGAACATGATCTCGCCCGCCGGAATATCGGTCGATTCCGCGATCCGGCGATAGCTGCCGGCCTCGCGCTTGCCCCCCACCTCGGTGTCGAACCAGCCATTGAACAGCGCGGTCAGGTCGCCAGCATCGCTGTGGCCGAAGAACAGCCGCTGCGCCGGCACGCTGCCGGAGGAGTACACGTACAGCGGCATCCCGGCATCGTGCCACTCACGCAGAGCGGGTGCCGCGTCCGGGTAGATGTGGGCGGTGAAGTCGGCGCTGTCGTAGCCAGCCGCCCAGATCATGCCCTGCAGGGCCTTCAGCGCGGTGTGCTTGCGGTCCTGGTCGATCCAGCCCTGCAGCACCTCGACGATCATCTCGTCGCGGCACATACCACCGTTCTCGGCCGCGACCGCATCCAGCCACTTGCGCACCGGTGGTTCGTTGCCATGCGCGCGGACAAAGCCGGGCAGGGCGCGTCGCGCATACGGGAACAGCACGTCCTTGACGAACGAGATGCTGCTGGTGGTGCCTTCGATGTCGGTGAGGATGGCGCGGGTCATTGGTGCGAGGGCTCGTAGCGCGGGAAGTGCTGGGCGATGTCGGTACCGGTGAAGTGGCCGACCCAGCCGTCGGGCTCGGTGAAGAAGCGGATCGCGACGAAGCTCGGCTCCGGACCCATGTCGAACCAGTGGGTGGTGCCGTCGGGCACCGCGACCAGGTCGCCCTGTTCGCACAGGATCTCGTAGACCCGGTCGCCCACGTGCAGGGTGAACAGGCCCGAGCCCGCGACGAAGAAGCGGACCTCGTCCTCCTTGTGGAAATGCTCGTCGAGGAACTTCGCGCGCATCTCTTCGCGATTGGGATTGTCCGGCGCGATGCTGACCACGTCGACGCTCTTGAATCCGCGTTCGGCGACCAGCCGGTCGATGTCGTCGCGGTACGCGGCGAGGATCGTTTCGGGACTGTCGCCCGGCGCAACGGGCGCACTGGCCTCCCATTGCTCGAACCCGACGCCGATCGTCGCCAGCTCGGCAGCCATCGCGGCATGGTCGCGGGTGGACAACAGCGCGGCCCCCGGCTCGCTGTCGGCAAAGATCCGCAGGCGGCTCACTGGTGCAGTCTCCTCAGTTCCAGTTCGCAACCGAGCAGGAACTCGAATGCTTCCAGATGGCGTCGCGCTTCGGCCATGTCGCGGCCCCAGGTGTACAGGCCGTGGCCGTCGATCAGGTAGCCCCACATGCATTGCTGGTCGAGCAGGGCATCGACCTGCGCTGCGAGCGTGTGCATGTCCTGGCTGTTGGGCAGCACCGGCAGCTCGATCGTGGTCTCGTGGGTGGTGTTGCCGGTGAAGGCCTTGAGCAGCTCGTATCCCTCGAGATGCACGTGGCCGGTGCCGGAATACAGCCGCGATGCGACGGTCTGGTTCATCGAGTGCGTGTGCAGCACGCAGCCGATCTCGGCGAAACGCTTGTACAGCTGGGTGTGCAGCAGCGTCTCGGCCGATGGTCGCTGGTCGGTTGCGACCGGCTGGCCGTCGAGGTCTACCACCATGATGTCGGCTTCGGTCAGGCGACCCTTGTCGCCGCCCGACACGGTGATCGCGACATGGCGGTCATCCAGCCGCAGCGAGAAATTGCTGCTGGTCGCAGGGGTCCAGCCGGCGGCGGCCAGTTCGCGCACGTTGACGATGATCTCGCCGGCGCGTTGCTTCAGTTGTTGCGGGTCGTAGGGCAGGGACGGGCTCATGCCGCGAGTTTAGCAACGCGGCGAGTGTCTGGAACGGTCCGGGCCTGCCAACTGCAGGCTGCACGCGTTCAGCCTGCCTGGGCGGCGTCCTTGCGACCGAGCAGCCGGAACAGCACCCAGGCCACCAGCATCGCAGCGACCAGGCCGAGCAACATCTCGACGGAGGTCGAGCCCAGCAGCAGGGCGCAGGCGACCAGGGCCCCGATTCCGAGCAGGCGGTCGCTGGTACTCGCGCGGCGCTCGCGGGTGCCGACCACCAGGCTCAGGCCGGCGGCGGCGTACGCGAGCACCACCAGGTTGACCACGATGCCGATGATCGTCCCGAACTGTCCGGACACGTTGGGCGACAGGGTCAGGACCGCGATGACGCTCATCGCCGACGCCACGATCAGCAGGCCCCAGCCAGCCGCGCCGCGCCGGTTGAGGCGACCGAACACCCCGGGCAGGAACCCGCGCTGGGCCGCCTGCGCGCCGGTTTCGCCGGTCACCAGCATCCAGCCACCGAGGGTGCCGGTCGCCTTGAGCGCCGCGGCGGCGGCGATCGCGATTGCCGCCCACGGGCCGAAGATCTCGGCGGCGACCAACGCGAACGGCGCGCTGGATGCGGCCAGTTCCTGCGCGGGCACGATGCCCATCACCAGTACCGAGGAAACGATGTAGACGATACCGGCGATGAGCACGCCACCCAGCGTCGCGATCGGCACGTCGCGGTCCGGGTCGCGCACCAGTCCGGCGATCATCGCCCCGGTTTCCAGCCCGACGAAGGCCCAGAAAATCGCGCCCAGCGAACCGAACACCACCGAACCGTCGGATTCGCCCGAGACGTTCCACGCCGCATCGTAGATGTCGGGGTCGAAGTGGCCCCAGCCGAACAGCAACACCACCGCCACCGGCAACAACCCGAATACCACGCAGAACGACTGGAACTTCGCGACCGGTTTCGGGCCCAGCAGGTTGACTGCGAACATCAGCCAGATAAGCGCGATCTGGCCGCCGACCTGCACCATCGGATTGCCGCCATCCAGCGGCAGCAACATGACCAGGTAGCCGAATGCCGCCACTGCGATCGCGTTGTTGCCGATCCAGGACGACACCCAGTACAGCGAGGAAGCCAGGAAGCTCGCATCACGCCCCAGCGATGGCCGCACGTAATCGTCGGCCGACTGCAGGTTCGGATAATGGCGGGCCAGCCGCGCAAACGCCCCGCCCAGCATCAGCGCAAGCGCGGTGCCGATCACCCAGCTGAAGACAGTGACCGCGCCGGAAGTGGCGAGGCTGGCCGGCAACAGGAAGAATCCCGAGCCGATCATGTTGTTGGCCACCACGAAGGTGGCCAGCACCGGGCCGATCTTGCGTGAACTCATTGGGGTGGATTACCCGTTGCGCAGCTTGCTGTGGCGGTAGCCATAGAGCCCGTAGATCAGCGCGCCGATGATGATCCAGCCCACCAGCAGGTGCCAGTGTTCGGCGAACGGCAGCGAGAACAGGTACAGGCAGGCGACGAATCCGAGCGGGCAGATCACGATCGCCAGCGGCACCCGGAACGGGCGCGGGAGGTCGGGCTTGGTGAAGCGCAGGACCAGCACGCCGGCGCAGACCGTGGCGAACGCCAGCAGGGTGCCCATCGACACGATGTCGCCCAGCAGCCCCAGCGGCATCAGGCCGGCCAGCGCCGCGGCGATGATGCCGACGATGACGGTGCCGATGTACGGGGTGTGGTACTTGCGGTGGACCTTGCCGAACAGCTTGGGCATCAGGCCGTCGCGCGACATGCTGTAGAAGATGCGCGGCTGCGCCATCAGCATCACCAGGATCACCGACGACAGGCCGGCGATCGCGGCGAGCTCGACCAGGGTCTGCAACCAGCCCAGGCTCGGGTAGTTGTTGAGCGCGGTCGATACCGGCTCGGGCGTGCCGAGCAGGCGGAAGTCCATCATTCCGGTCAGCACCGCGCACATCACGATGTACAGCACGGTGCAGACCGCCAGCGAGCCGAGGATGCCGATCGGCATGTCCTTCTGCGGATTTTTCGCCTCGCCGGCCGCGGTGGATACCGCGTCGAAGCCGATGTAGGCGAAGAACACCACCGACGCCGCGCGCAGCACGCCGGCCACGCCGTAGGTGTTGCCACCCTCGCTCGGCGGGATGAACGGCTCCCAGTTCGCCGGGTCGATGTACTGGATGCCGAAGGCGATGAACAGCACGATCACCGAGACCTTGATCGCGACGATGATCGAGTTGACGAACGCCGATTGGGTGATGCCGACATAGCCGACCGCACTGACCGCGGCGATGATCAGCACCGCTGGCAGGTTCACGATGCCGCCGGTGTGGGAGAACGTGCCGTTGTCGTAGGCGAACGGCGCACTGGCCAATGCCGTCGGCAGCGCCAGGTCGAAATTGCTGAGGAACGCGTTGAGGTAGCCCGACCAGCCCACCGCCACCGTCGAGGACGCGAACAGGTACTCGAGCACCAGGCACCAGCCGATGAACCAGGCCACGCCTTCACCCAGGGTGGCGTAGGAGTACGAATACGCGCTGCCCGAGACTGGCAGCATCGCCGCGAACTCGGCATAGCACAGGCCGGCGAAGGCACAGGCGATGCCGGCGAGGATGAAGCTGAGCATCACCGCCGGGCCGGCGTATTCCGCCGCGGCCTGGCCGGTCAGCACGAAGATGCCGGCGCCGATCACCGCACCGATGCCGAGCATGATCAGCTGGGTGCCGGTGAGGGTGCGCTGGAGTGTGGGTTCGCCCTCCAGGCTGCCCTCGAACGGCTCGCCCGCATCGACGTGTCCCGCCGGTGCGATCGGCTTGGTGGCTAACAGGTTCTTGAGCATCCGGATCCCCAATTGAGTTGGCGGCGAGCGGCAGCTGGCCGTGTACGGTGCGTGAAGCAACGCCCGACAATACCCCAGCGGAGAAACGAGCGGCAAGCGCCATAACGGGGGTCACAATCGCGTGGTGGTGCGCGGATAATCCCGGCTTCCGCCCGAAACCGAACGTACCTTTACGTATGTATGCAGGCCTGGATTCCGCTGGCAGCTTCGTGAACGGGGCACTGATCGACTATCGACGCCGGTGGCCCGGCGAGGCCGATGTCATCGCGTTGTTCGAGCAATTGCTGGCGACGCAGGACGACGGCCCGGACAGCAATCCGTTCCTGCGCGAACGCCTCGCGGGGCACCTGACCGGGTCGAGCTGGCTGGTCGATCGCTCCGGGCACCGGGTGCTGCTTACCCACCACCGCAAGCTTGATCGCTGGTTGCAACTGGGCGGCCACGCCGACGGCGATATCGATCTCGCGCGGGTTGCGTTGCGCGAAGCGGAAGAGGAGTCCGGGCTCGACGGACTCACGCTGGAGGGCGGATTGTTCGATCTCGACCGCCACTGGATCCCCGAACGCGGCGACGTGCCCGGGCATTGGCACTACGACGCGCGCTACGTGGTGCGCACCGGCGCCAACGAGGATTTCGTGGTCAGCCCCGAGTCGCTCGACTTGGCCTGGCGCGACATCGATGCGATCGCCGCCGATCCCGATGCCGACCCGTCGCTGCGCCGGATGGCGCTCAAGTGGTTGCAGCGGACGTAGTGGCTCAGACCAGGCTTCGCGTCCGCAGGGTCCCGGGAATCGCCGCCAGTTGCTCCTTCAACTGCGCCGCCTGCGCATCGTCCGCGGTGACGTCGATCACCACGTAACCCACCTCGGGGTGGGTGCGCAGGAACTGACCGTCGATGTTGACCCCGGCCTGCGAGAAGATCTCGTTGACCCGCGACAGCACGCCCGGCACGTTGCGGTGGATATGCAGCAGGCGCAGGCTGCCCTCGTGCCCGGGCAGGGTGACCTCGGGGAAGTTGACCGCCGACAGGGTCGAGCCGTTGTCGCTGTAGCGCACCAGCTTGGCGGCGACCTCCAGCCCGATGTTGTCCTGCGCCTCCAGCGTGCTGCCGCCGATGTGCGGGGTCAGGATCACGTTGTCGAGGCCCACCAGCGGCGACTCGAACAGGTCGCCATTGGCCTTGGGCTCGACCGGGAACACGTCCACCGCCGAACCGCCGAGCTGCCCCGACTGCAATGCCTGGGCGAGTGCGTCGATGTCGACGACCTTACCGCGCGAGGCGTTGATCAGATGCGCGCCGCGACGCATCGCCGCGATCTGCGCGGCGCCGATCATGTCGCGCGTGGCCGGGGTTTCCGGCACATGCAGGGTCACCACGTCGCTGCGTGCCAGCAGGTCGTCCAGCCCCGCGGCGGCGCGCGCGTTGCCGAGCGACAGCTTGGCCTCGATGTCGTGGAACAGCACCTGCATCCCCAGCGCCTCGGCGATCAGCCCGACCTGGGTGCCGATGTGGCCGTAGCCGACGATTCCAATCGTCTTGCCACGGACCTCGTGGCTGCCCGTGGCGGATTTCGACCAGCCCCCCCGATGGCATTGCGCGCTCTTCTGCGGGATCCCGCGCATCAGCATGATCGCCTCGGCGACCACCAGCTCCGCGACGCTGCGGGTGTTGGAGTAGGGCGCGTTGAACACCGGGATGCCGAGCCGTTCTGCGGCATCGAGGTCGACCTGGCTGGTGCCGATGCAGAAGCAACCGATCGCTATCAGCCGCCGGGCCTCGGCCAGCACGTCCGCGGTGAGCTGGGTGCGCGAGCGAATACCGATGATGTGGGCGGTGGCGATCTGGCGCCGCAGTTCGTCCTCCGGCAGCGACTTGTCGTGGATCTCGATCTGCGAGTAACCGGCCTCGCGGAACGCATCGACCGCGTTCTGGCTGACGCCTTCCAGCAGCAGCACGCGGATGTCGCTCTTGGGGTAGGACGTCTTCTTGGTCACGGCAGGCGGTCGTAAGCGAGGCAACTAGGAAGCACGAATATCGCAGAAATCCCTGCGGTTTGCTGCGGCGCACCACTGGACGTGCGGCCTGCAGCGCTGGCACGCTCGCACTTCCTCCCGCGACGGCCAGACGATGAACGATCCGCGCTTCGATGCCCTGCTGGCCGCCGCCCCGGGACTGCGGCTCAAGACCGAGCCATCCGACCTGGAGCATTACGGTCGCGACTGGACGCGGCGCTGGATCCCGGCGCCGCTGTCCATCGCCCTGCCGGGCAGCATCGGCGAGGTGCAGGCGCTGGTGCGCTGGGCCAACGACGAAGGCATCGCCATCGTGCCGTCCGGTGGGCGCACCGGTTTGTCCGGCGGCGCGGTCGCGGCCAACGGCGAGCTGGTGGTGAGCCTGGAGCGCATGAATCGCGTACTCGATTTCGATCCGGTCGATCGCAGCCTCACGGTGCAGGCCGGCATCGCGTTGCAGACGGTGCAGGACGCGGCGCGCGAACATGGCTTGCAGTACCCGGTCGACTTCGCCGCGCGCGGGTCCTGCACGATCGGCGGCAACATCGCGACCAACGCCGGCGGCATCCGGGTGATCCGCCATGGCAACACCCGCGCGTGGATCGCCGGACTGACCGTCGTCACCGGCGCGGGCGACCTGCTGGAACTCAATCGTGGCCTGCTGAAGAATTCCAGCGGCTACGACCTGCGCCACCTGATGATCGGCTCGGAGGGCACCCTCGGGATCGTGGTCGAGGCGATCCTGCGGCTGGCCGACCCCGCGCCGCCGACCAACGTGATGCTGCTCGCGTTGCCGTCGTTCGAGGTGTTGATGCAGGTGTTCGCCGCCTTCCGCGAGAGGCTGCAACTGCAAGCGTTCGAGTTCTTCACCGACCGTGCGTTGCGGCATGTCCTCGCGCACGGGGCGCAGGCACCGTTCGCCGAAATCCATCCGTACTATGTCGTCGCCGAGTTCGCCGCGGGTGATCCGGGTGGGGATGCGGCCGCGCTGGAGGCGTTCGAGCATTGCCTCGGGGCCGGCCTGGTCAGCGACGGGGTGATCAGCCAGAGCGACGCGCAGGCCGCGCAACTGTGGCGCCTGCGCGAAGGCATCACCGAGAGCCTGGCGCCCCACACGCCCTACAAGAACGACGTCTCCGTGCGGGTGTCGGCGATGCCGGCGTTCCTGGCCGAGGCGCAGGCGCTGCTTGCGCGCGAATACCCGCAGTTCGAGGTGGTGTGGTTCGGCCACGTCGGCGACGGCAACCTGCATATCAACGTGCTCAAGCCGGAGGGGTACGACGCCGCCGGCTTCGTCGACCAGTGCGAATCGGTGACCCGGCTGCTGTCGGACACGCTGGCGCGCCACGGCGGCAGCATTTCGGCCGAGCACGGCATCGGACTGGTCAAGAAGGCCTGCCTCGAGGGCACCCGCAGCGCGGCCGAGATCGCGATCATGCGCGGGATAGCCCGTGTACTCGATCCCCACGGCATCATGAATCCGGGCAAGTTGCTGGATCGATAGCCTCCGCGACTGAACCGTTTCCGTCAGTGCGTCGCATTTGCGCGGCCCGGACATGCGATTGACGCCCGACGACGGTAGGCTGTGCCGGCTGATCCCTCCCGGCGCACGACTGTGCTTCCACCAGTGACAGGACCCATCCGATGAGACACCCCCACCAGCCCGCGATCCGCCTGCTCACCGCCACGCTGCTGCTCGGCCTCTCGATGACCACCCCGGCATCGACCTTCTACACGATCTCCGATTCGTTGAGCGGGTCGGTCAAAGCCATTTCCGATGGCACCTCCGGCACCAGCGGCTCGTTCAGCAGCGACAAGATCGTCCTCGCCGCGCGCGATGACGCCGCAAGCTACGTCGCAAGCGCCGGCGCGATCCGCGGGGTGCACCTGGAGGCCGCCTTCCTACATATCCGCGAGCTGCTGCCCGCCGCCCGCCAGGCCAGCGATGACGAACTGGCGCAGGCGATCCTCGCCATCTGACGCCGTGGCGTCGTGAAACCCGGCCGCTGGCACAGGGGCCTTGGCTGGCCGGGAGCCGCACTGGTGCTGTCCGGTGCGCTGCTGCTGGCCGGGTTGCCGGTCCATGCCTCGCCGCAGCAGGCTACGCCGCCGCAATCCAGCGGACCACCGCCTGGAGATCCATCGGCAGGGCTGCGGCTCCGGCTCGACACGCAGGGATTGGCCCCCGCGCAGGTCGACGCCAGCCAGCGGCTGCTCGACGACGCGCTGGCGCGGTTGCCGCCTCAATTCATGAACCAACTGGATCGGGCGGTGCCGGTCCGCTGGAGCGACGCGCTTCCGCATGCGTCCTACGGCCGCGCCGAACGGACCGACCTGTTGCTCAACCGCCGCCTGCTGCCGGCGCTAACCGATGGCAGTGCCGCCACGCTGCGCAGTGACCGCCCGCACCGCAGCCAGCGCCGCGAATTGCTGGCGACGGTGCTGCACGAGCTGACCCATTTCCTCGACCGGGAACAGCGCCTGTCCGACGACCCGCGACTGCTCGACCTCGCCGGCTGGCAGGTCAAGGTGCATCGCCGGTCGCGGCTGGCGGACAATCGCTTCGTCGACCGCAGCCCCGACCCCTACGAGCTCACCGATCCGGAGGAGTTCGTCGCGGTCAACATGGAGTACTTCCTGCTCGACCCGGCCTACGCCTGCCGCCGGCCCGCGTTGCATCGCTGGTTCAGCGCGTACTTCGACTGGTCGCCGCCGCAGGATGACTGCGCCGCCGGCTACCCGTTCCTCGATACCTCGGACGATCCCGACGCAAAGGTCGTGGGCATCCTCGACCCCGAGCGGGTCTACCAGGTCGACTACCTGCTGGCCGAAGGCAATGACCAACTGATGAGCCGCTGGGGCCACGGGATGCTGCGGCTGGTGGTGTGCGCACCCGGACGTCCGCGCGGTCCGGACTGCCGGCTCGACCTGCAGCACCACCTGGTGCTGTCGTTCCGTGCGTTCGTCGACGACGTGCAGCTGTCCAGCTGGCGCGGGCTGACCGGCTCCTATCCGTCGCGGCTGTTCGTGCTGCCGCTGTCGCAGGTGGTCGAGGAGTACACCAAGGACCAGTTGCGCGGCCTGCGTTCGGTGCCGTTGCGACTGGAGCGCGACGAGGTCGCCGGCCTGCTCGAGCGCGCCGCGAAACTGCACTGGAGTTACGACGGGCGCTACTACTTCCTGACCAACAATTGCGCGGTGGAGACCTTCAAGTTGCTGCACGACGGCGTGCCGCGGCTGGTTGCTGAGCGGCTCGACAGCATCACCCCGACAGGATTGATGAGGCAGTTACGCGAGCAGGGCATCGCCGACACCGCGGTGCTCGACGACCGGCGCGAGGCGCTGCGGCTGGGCTACCGGTTCGATTCGCTACGCGAGCGTTTCCAGGCGATGTACGACGTGGCACGTGGCGAGCTGGCGTTGCCACCGGCCTCCGTCGAGGGCTGGTTGGATGCGTCTCCCGATGCTCGCCGGCCCTGGCTGCGCGACGCAGGCCTGCGAGCCAGTGCTGCGTTATTGCTGCTGGAGCAGGCCGCCTACCGGCGCGAAGTCCTGCTGGCGCGCGAGGACCTCAAGCGGCGCTATCTCGACCGCACTACGGACGACCCCCGTTTCGCCGATGCCGATGAGCAATTGCAGCAGGTCCTGGAGCAGAGCGGCTTCCTGAGTCGCCCGGCCGAATTGCTGGACGGGCAGGCCGGTTATGGCCTGCCGCAGCACGGAGAACTGCAATGGCTGGCCGCCGAAGGCGCACGCCGGCGCGTGGGTCTACAGCGTCTCGGCGAACAGCTCACCGCCGAGGTGCGCGAATTGCTCGATCCGGCTGCGCGCGCACGGCTGGACGGCGCCCAGGCCAACGTCACGTTGCTGGGCGACCGCCTGCGCGCCCTGCACGAGGCAGGCGACGGATTGCGCCTGCCGTGATCGTCAGTCGGCGCGGCCGGCGAACTCGCCGGTGAGCGTGCTCACCAGCACCCGCTCGCCATTGCCGATGTACTCCGGGACCATGATCTCCAGCCCGGTCGACAAGCGCGCCGGCTTCGGCCGCTTGGTCGCGGTGCCGCCCTTGAGCTCCGGCGGGGTCTCGACCACCTCGATCGCGACGCTGGCGGGAAGCTGCAGCGCCACCGGCTGGTCATCGATGATCTGCACGTAGCAACCGGTCAGCTCGTCGACGATGTAGCCGGCGTCGTCACCGACCACGTCGGCATCGAGCGTGTACGGGGTGTAGTCCTCGTCGTCGAGGAACACGAACGCATCGCCGTCCTTGTACGAGTAGGTCGCCTGGCGGCGGCTCAGCTCGACTTCCTTCAGTTCGTCGTCGCCACCGAGGCTGAGGTCGAACTTGTTGCCGCCCGGCACCGAGTACAGGGTGAAACGGAACTTGACGTTGCCGCCACGGCCCTGCGGCGAGCTGCGCTCGATGCCGCGCACCTGGTAGACGGTGTTGTTGTACTCGACCACGTTGCCTTTCTTGACGTCGAAAGCTTTCATGCGATTTCCGGGGTTGGGGATGCGGCTTGTGTAGGAGCGGCTTCAGCCGCGATCGGGAGTCGGCGCGGGCGAACGATTTCAGATCGCGGCTGAAGCCGCTCCTACAACGGCATTTGCAGAGTGGGATGAATTACTTCGGGGCCAGGCGGGTCGCGCCATCCAGGCGGATGGTCTCGCCGTTGAGATACGTGTTGCCAAGGATGTACGCGACAAGGTCGGCGAACTCCTCCGGCTGGCCAAGCCGCGACGGGAACGGGATCGTCGCCGCCAGCGACTGCTGCACGCTCTCCGGCATGCCGTCGACCATCGGGGTCCAGAACACGCCGGGGGCAATCGTCATCACGCGGATGCCGAAGCGCGCCAGTTCGCGCGCCATCGGCAGGGTCATGCCGACCACGCCGCCCTTCGACGCCGAGTACGCAGCCTGGCCGATCTGGCCCTCGTAGGCGGCGACCGAAGCGGTGCTGACGATCACGCCGCGCTCGCCGTCGACGCCTGCCTCGTTGTGCTGCATGACCTCGGCGGCGGCCTTGGCGACGTTGAAACTGCCGACCAGGTTGACCATCACCGTGGACTGGAACTGCGACAACGGCATCGAGCCCTCGCGGCCCAGTACACGACCGGCGCCGAGGATGCCGGCACAGTTGACCGCCACGTTCAGGCCACCAAGGAACTCGCGTGCGGCGGCGACGTTGGCCGCGACCAGCGCCTCGTCGGACACGTCGGTCTTGTAGAAACGCGCCTTGCCATCGCCCAGCTCGGCGACCGCGGCAGCGCCCTTGTCGTCGTTGACATCGAACAGCGCGACCTTGCCGCCGTGCTTGACCAGGTGCCGGGCGACCGCGAGGCCGAGGCCGGAAACGCCACCGGTGACGATGGCGCGGGTATCGGAAAGTTGCATGGGGAATTCCTGCGGGCGGAAACCCGCGATTCTAAGCGACCGGCTGGACCGGCGTGGGTCCGCGGCCGTCGACTCCCTACGTGGCGCGGCCCCGGATCATCGCGGACGGCAGGTACCGGTGTTGCATCTCGGCCGGCGTCAGCCCGGGAGAGAACAGGAATCCCTGGCCGATGCCGACCCCCAGCCCGACCAGGAAATCCCGCTGGGCGACGGTTTCGATCCCCTCCGCGACCAACCCCAGCCCAAGGCTGCGGGCGATCCCGGTGATGGCCTGGCAGACCGCGACGTCCGACGCGTTGCCCGGCACGCCCTGCACGAACAGCTGGCTCAGCTTGAGCCCGTGGATCGGCAGCCGGCGCAGGTAATTGAGCGCGCTGTAGCCCTCGCCGAAGTCGTCGATCGACAGCACCACGCCGAGCTCGCGCAACGCGGCGAACGTGCGCAGCGTGTCGGGTTCGTCCTCGATCAGCACCCGCTCGGTGAACTCCAGTTCCAGTGCGCTGCCGGGCAAGCCGGACTCGGCGAGCGCGACACGCACGTGCTCGGCGAGGTTTTCGCCAAGGAACTGCCGATAGGAGACGTTGACCGCGACCCGTTCCAGCGGCAGCCCGCGCTCGCGCCAGTCGCGCAACTGGCGGCAGGCTTCGGTGAGCACCCAGTCGCCGATCCCGACGATGTCGCCCGTGGTCTCGGCATGGCCGATGAACTGTCCCGGCGCCATCTCGCCCAGCGCGCGGTTGCGCCAGCGCACCAGCGCCTCGGCGGCGACCAGACGCCCGCTGGAGAGCTCGATCTGCGGCTGATAGACCAGGTGCAACTCGTCGTTGCTGACGGCGCGGCGCAGCTGGGTCTCCAACTGCAGCCGTTCGTTCTGCTGCGCCGCCAGTTCCGCGGTGAAGACCTGCCAGCTGTTGCGGCCGCGGCGCTTGCTGTCGTACATCGCGACGTCGGCGCTCTGGATCAGCTGCTGCGAGCGGGTGCTGTCGTCGGGCGCCTGGGCGATGCCGATGCTGGCGGTGATCGCGAATTCCTCGCCGTCGAGCCGGAAGCTGTCGCCGAAGATGTCGAGGATGGCGTCGGCCAATCGCGGCGGGCGCGCGGGGTCGTCGTCCGTCGCGCAGACCACCAGGAACTCGTCGCCGCCGAACCGTCCGATCACGCCTTCGGTGCCGACCGCGTGCTGGATCCGCCGCGATGCCGACGCCAGCAGGCGGTCGCCCGCGGCGTGGCCCAGCACGTCGTTGACGATCTTGAACCGGTCCAGGTCGATGTACAGCACCGCCAGCCGGGCCTGCGCGGGGTCGGCCAGGCGGCGCTCGATCTCGAAACGCATCGCGTCACGGTTCAACAGGCCGGTCAGCGGGTCGGTCCGGGCCTGGGTCCGCAGGGTTTCCTCGGCCTGCATGCGTTCGGTGACGTCCTGCAAGGTGCCGGTCAGGCGCGCATGGAGCGGGCCGCCGGCCTCGGCCTCGCCGATCACCCGCGCCCAGAACGGCCGGCCATCGCCGCGGACGCCGCGCAACTCCAGTTCGATCGCCTTGCCGGTCGCCATCGCGTGGTCGAGGGCAAGACGGAAGCGGTCGCGGTCGTTGTCGACGAAGCAGTCCAGCAGCCCGTCGATGGTGTCCGGGGGGCGGGTCCGGCCGATGATCCGGCGAGCCTCGGCGGTCAGGTAGACCTGGTCCTGGCCGGTGTCCCATTCCCATCCACCGATGTGCGCCAGGGCCTGGGCACGCTCGAACATCGCGCTGTCGCGCTTGAGGTCGGTGATGTCGCTGAACATCGACAGCACCTGGTGTGGCCGGTCCGCGCCCGCGGCGAACTGCGGGACCGAACCCACCGACAACCAGCTCAGCTGGCGCAGCCGCTGGTTGAAGAACCCGATTACCCGCGGCCCGACCGGCTTGCCCGTGCGCAGCGCCTCGCTCGATGGCAGCGCGTCCTCGGTGAGGATGCGGCCGTCCTCCCCCACCAGCAGCCAGTGCCCATCGCGGATCAGGTCTTCGAAACCCTGGCGGTGCTGCGAGTCCATCAGCCGCATCGCAGCGGCGTTGGCATAGACGGTGCGGCCGTTGGCGTCGCGCACCACGACGCCCTTGTCGACCATTTCGGTCAGCACGCGGAACCGGGCCTCGGCATCGATCCGGGCGCTGAGGTCGCGCGCGACCGCGACCAGGCTGCGCTGCCCGTCGTACTCGAAATTGGCCGAATGCACCTCCACCGGGAACCGGCTGCCGTCGGCGCGCATGTTGGTGACCTGGATCACGTAGCTCTCGCCGCGCAGCAAGGCATCGTGCACCGGGCCCATGTGGCCGGAGGGCAGGTCGGGATTCAACAGCTCGATCGGTCGGCCGACGATGTCCTCGCGCGGTCGCTGGTAGGCGGCGATGCCGGCCTTGTTGAGGTCGAGCACGGTGCCGTCCCAGGCGATGATGCTGACCGGGTCGGGGACGGCATCGAACAGCGCCTGGTAGCGCTGGTGCGCGGATGCTTCGTCGCGCAGGGCCAGGCGCAGTGCATCGCGTGCCTGTTGCAGCAGGGCCGCCTGTTCCGGTGGCAGGGCGTCGTCGCTGCAGGCCCGGTCGAGCGCCGCCAGCGTCGCCGCCGCATCCACCTCGTCGAGGGGCAGGGGCGGGCGCTGGTCGGGCGGCTCGGCTTTCATCTACACGGCCAGGGCCTTGCCGACCTTGCTGCCGGTCTCGCGTCCCAACAGTGACGCGAGCCAGCGACCGGTATCGGCGAGGCGATCGAGGTCGATGCCGGTCTCGATGCCGAGCCCGTGAAGCATGTACACAACATCCTCGCTGGCGACGTTGCCACTGGCGCCCTTCGCGTACGGACAGCCGCCGACGCCGGAGACCGCCGAGTCGACCACCGCCACGCCTTGCTCCAGGCAGGCGAGGATGTTCGACAGCGCCTGCCCGTAGGTGTCGTGGAAGTGCACCGCCAGCGCGGGCATCGGCACCTCGGCGGCGACCGCCTTCAGCATCGCGCGCGCCTTGCCGGGTGTGCCGACGCCGATGGTGTCGCCCAGTGAAATCTCGTAACAGCCCATTGCATGCAGTTCACGTGCAACCCGGACCACATCGGCCAGCGGCACCTCGCCCTGGTACGGGCAGCCGAGCACGGTTGAGACGTAGCCGCGCACCCGCACACCGTCGGCCTTCGCCCGTGCCAGCACCGGCGCGAAGCGGGCCAGCGACTCGTCGATCGAGGCGTTGATGTTCTTGCGGTTGAACGCTTCGGAGGCGGCGGTAAACACCGCGATCTCCTCGACCCCGACCTCGCGCGCGCGCTCGTAGCCCTTCTCGTTGGGCACCAATACCGGGTAATGCACGTCGGGGTGGCGCGCGATGCCGGCAAATACCTCGGCGGCGTCGGCCAGCTGCGGCACCCACTTCGGACTGACGAAACTGGTCGCCTCGATGCTTTGCAGGCCGGTGGCCGAGAGCCGGTCGATCAGTTCGATCTTGTCGGCGGTGTCGACCAGGGTCTTCTCGTTCTGCAGCCCGTCGCGCGGGCCGACTTCGACGATGCGGACGTGGGATGTCATGGCAGCTTGTCCAGTTGCAGGGCCGCGGCGTAGGGGCGGTACATCGCCTCGGCCTGGTCGTGGTTCAGGACCGGGTCGGTGCATTCGATGGTCAGTGCGTAGCGGTCATTGATGACCGCCAGCAGCGGATCGCTGCCCGGTTCCTCCTGGCTGGCGGGCACCGGGATGGCATAGGTGTCGCCGTTGGCGAGCTGGCCGACCACGGGCAGGGTGGACGGACCGCCACGCATGTCCAGCAGTACCGGTTCGTTGAGAATCCCCTCCCGGGACTTCACCAGAACTTCGACGTTGAACTTCGAGAAGTTCAGCATCAGCGACTTGCCATGGTCGAATGCGCCGACGGCACCCACGGCCGCGGCGCCGTCGGGTGTTTCAAAACGCGTGTCGGAGATATCGATGGTGCAGTGGTCGCCGTCGCCGGTCTCGGGGTCCTCCTGGCCATAGCGCGCACTCACCTCGGCGACGCCGCATTCCTTCCACAGCAGGGGCCTGGAGCCGATCACCTCGGCAGACGGCAGCGCGGCGGCGAATGGAATCCGGTCGCAGGCGTCGCCGATGTCCGCCTCCACTTCGGGGGTGGCGGCGGGATTGCAGGCCGCCAGCATCGATCCGGACAGCAGGACGGCAATGGCACGGGCGAACCGGTTCATTGCGCACCCTCCAGCGCCACCAGCACCGCATCGGCTTCGACGAAGTCACCGGCGGCCGCGCGGACCCCGGCGATGGTGCCGGCGCGTGGCGCCTTGAGGCTGAGCTCCATCTTCATCGCCTCGATCACCATCACCTCCTGGCCGGCTTCGACCGCGTCGCCTGCCGCGGCGCGAACCACCACCACGCGGCCCGGCATCGGCGCGACGACATTGTCGGCCCCGGCCCCGGCCGCGCCTTCCTCGTGACGGTACATCGCCAGCGGTTGCAGGCGCAGGCGGTGCTCGCCATCGTGGACCAGCACGTTGCGTTCGCGGTCGAGCACGGTGAAACCGCGGGCGCGGGCATCAATCCGCAGGCTCAGGTGGCCCTCGTGCAGGCGCGCGCCGCTGATCTGGTAGGTACCGCCGTCGTGGCCGGTGTCGGCCAGTTCCACCTGGTAGTCGCCATTGCTGCCGCGCGCATGCACCTCGATGCGCTGGTCGCGATGGCCGAAGGCGAGGCTGCGGCGGCTGCCGTGACCGAGCCGCCAGCCGTCCGCGATCGCCCACGGCGAGGTCGGGTCGCCCGAGTTGCCGGCGCGGGCACGGGTGTCGTGTTCCTGCGCCAGCAGCCGGGTCACGGTGGCGGCCAGCAGCAGGTCGGTGTCGATGTCGTTGCCTGCATCCGGCACGAACTGGTCGAGGTGGCGGTCGAGGTAGCCGGTGTCGATGCTGGCGTCGACCACCGCCGGGTGCCGGACCAGCCGTTCGAGGAACTCGATGTTCGACTTCGGCCCGGTGACCTCGCATTGCGCCAGCGCGGAACGCAGGCGGGCTAGGGCGCGCGGGCGGTCGATGTCGTGGACGATCAGCTTAGCGATCATCGGGTCGTAGAAGATCGTCACGGTGTCGCCTTCGACCACGCCCGAGTCGATCCGCACGTGCTCGGTGGGGGTCGGCAGGCGCAGGCGTTCGAGCTTGCCGGAGCCGGGCAGGAAGCCGGCCTCGGGATCTTCCGCGTACAACCGCACTTCGATCGCGTGGCCGTCGCTGCGGATCTGCTCCTGCGCCAGCGGCAGGGGATCACCGGCGGCAACCTGCAACTGCCACGCGACCAGGTCGAGCCCGGTCACGCATTCGGTTACGGGGTGTTCGACCTGCAGCCGGGTATTGATCTCCATGAAATAGAACTGGCCGTCCTGGCCGACGATGAACTCGACCGTGCCGGCATTGACGTAATCGATCGCGCGCGCGGCCTGCACCGCGGCGGCGCCCATCGCCTCGCGCATTTCCGGGGTGAGGAAATGCGACGGCGATTCCTCCAGCACCTTCTGGTAGCGCCGCTGCGCCGAGCACTCGCGCTCGTTGAGGTGGATCGCGTTGCCGTGCGTATCGCCGAACACCTGGATCTCGATATGGCGGGGCTTCTCGACGTAGCGCTCCAGCAATACCCGGTCGCGGCCGAAGGCGTTCTTCGCCTCGCGTTGGCACGACTCCAGGTTGGCCAGGAACTCGCCGCTGTCGCGCACGATCCGCATGCCTTTGCCACCGCCGCCGTGCGCGGCCTTGATCATCAGCGGGTAGCCGACCTTGTCGGCCGCGGCGTGCAGGTGCGCGGGGTCCTGCTCCGCGCCGGTGTAGCCCGGCACCACCGGCACGCCGGCGGCCTGCATCAGTTCCTTGGCGCCGGCCTTCGAGCCCATCTTGCGCATCGACGCGGCTTTCGGGCCGATGAAGGCGATCCCGGCGGCTTCCACCGCGTCGGCGAAGTCGGCGTTCTCCGACAGGAAACCGTAGCCGGGGTGGATCGCCTGCGCGCCGGTCTGGCACGCGACCTCGATGATCGCGTCTCCGCGCAGGTAGCTGTCGGCCGGCTGCGGGCCGCCGATGCAGTGCGCCTCGTCGGCCTGGCGCACGTGCTGGGCGCCGGCGTCGGCCTCGGAATACACCGCGACGGTGCGGATGCCCAGCTCGCGGCAGGTGCGGATGACCCGGCAGGCGATCTCGCCGCGGTTGGCAATCAGGATCTTTTCGAACACGTGGTCACTTCCTTTTGTTCAGCCGCACCAGGCGGGCTTGCGCTTGTCGAGGAACGCGGACAGGCCTTCCTGGCCTTCCGGCGACACCCGCAGGCGCGCGATCAGGGCGGCGTTGTCGGCGTCGTGGCGGGCACCGTCGCTGTGGGAGGAAACTTGCCGGACCAGCGACTTGGCCTGCGCCGAGGCCAGCGGGCCGGCCTTCAGCAACAGGTCGACCTGGCGCTGCACCGCGGTGTCGAGCGCGGTCGGGTGGGCCACGTCGTGCAGCAGGCCCATCGCGCAGGCCTGCTCGGCGTCGAAGATCTCCGCCGAGGCGAACCAGCGGCGCGCCTGGCGGGCGCCGATCGCCTCGATCACGTATGGCGAGATCACCGCCGGCAGCAGGCCGAGCCTGCTTTCGGTCAGGCCGAACTTGGCCTCCCGCGAGCCGATCGCGATGTCGCAGCAGGCCACCAGTCCGACGCCGCCACCGAAGGCGGCGCCGTGGACCTTGGCAATCGTCGGCTTCGGCAATTCGTTCAGTGCCCGCATCAGGCGGGCGAGGGCCAGCGAGTCGATGCGGTTCTCGTCCTCGCTGGCGGCGGCCATGCTGCGCATCCAGTTGAGGTCGGCGCCGGCCGAGAACGAGGCGCCTTCGCCCTCGAGCACGACCACCCGGACTTCGGGGTCGCGACCGACCGCCTCCAGCGCGCCGGTCAGGGCCGCGATCAACTCGGCGTCGAAGGCGTTGTGCACCTGCGGGCGGTTCATGCGCAGGCGGGCGACCGGGCCCTCGCGCAGGTTCAGCAATGGATGGCTCATGGCGGCGTCCGGTTCCTTGGCTGCCCCAATGATAGACGCTGGCGCATCGGCCATTTCCGGCATACGCCCGCCGCCATTGGCGATGATAGAATGAGAACAATTCCCATTTGTACGGACGTTGCCTTGAAGCTGACGGAACTGCCGCGGCGCACCGCGGCCACGGTCGAGACGGTCGAGGACCTGTCGCCGAACGACGCCATTGCACGCCGCCTGCGTGAACTGGGCTTCGTCAGCGGCGAGCGGGTCGAGGTGATGGCGGCCGGCCCGTTCTCGGCCGAGCCGCTGCTGGTGCAGATCGGTTTCACCCGGTTCGCGCTGCGCCGGGCCGAGGCCGCGCGCGTTCGGGTGAGTTGCGAAGTGGAGCAGGCCGCATGAGCAGCGCCGACAGCCTCCGCCTTGCCTTGGTCGGCAGCCCGAATTGCGGCAAGACCGCGTTGTTCAACCTGCTGACCGGCAGCCGCCAGAAGGTCGCCAACTACGCCGGCGTCACCGTCGAGCGCAAGGAAGGGCGGTTCAACGCACCGTCCGGCCGCAACTACGCGGTGCTGGACCTGCCGGGCGCCTACAGCCTCGATGCCGCCAGCCTCGACGAGGCGGTGACCCGCGACCTGTGCCGCGGTTTCTACCCGGGCGAGCCGGCGCCGGACGTGATCGTCTGCGTGGTCGACGCGACCAACCTGCGCCTGCACCTGCGCTTCGCGCTGGAAGTGCGCGAGCTCGGCAAGCCGATGGTGCTGGCGGTCAACATGATGGACGCGGCCAAGCGCCGCGGCATCGAGGTCGACCTGGCCGCGCTGGAGCGCGAACTGGGCGTGCCGGTGGTGCCGACGGTGGCGATCCGCCGCGACGGCGCCGAGGCGCTGGTGGCGAAGCTGGACGGTGTCGCCGGGAGTATCCACGAACCGCGCGAGCACCTGTCCGCCGCGGCCATGGTCGACCCCGACGCATTGCACGCCGAGACCCGCCGCCTGCTGTCGCTGGCGGTGACGATGCCGCGCCGCACCGCCGCGATCGACGACACCCTCGACCGCTGGCTGCTCAATCCCGCCATCGGCCTGCTGTCGCTGGCGGTGGTGATGTTCCTGATCTTCCAGGCGGTCTACGCCTGGGCGACGCCGATCATGGACATGATCGACGCTGGCACGGTTGCACTCGGCGAGTTCGTCGGCGCGACCCTGCCCGAAGGCCCGCTCAACAGCCTGCTGGTCGACGGCATCATCGCCGGGCTTGGCGGGGTGATCATCTTCCTGCCACAGATCCTGATCCTGTTCGCCTTCATCATCGCGCTGGAGGAGTCGGGTTACCTGCCGCGCGCGGCGTTCCTGCTCGATCGCATGATGTCGAAGGCCGGTCTTTCGGGCCGTTCGTTCATCCCGCTGCTGTCGAGTTTCGCCTGTGCGATCCCGGGGATCATGGCGACCCGCTCGATCCAGGACCCGCGTGATCGTTTGGCGACGATCCTGGTGGCGCCGCTGATGACCTGCTCGGCGCGGCTGCCGGTGTACGCGTTGCTGATCGGCGCGTTCATCCCGCAGCAGCAGGTCGGCATCTTCAACCTGCAGGGGTTGGTGCTGTTCGGCCTGTACGTGGCCGGCATCCTCAGCGCGCTGGCGGTGTCGTGGGTGATGAAGAAGTGGCGCCGCGACAAGAGCGAGCATCCACTGATGCTGGAGCTGCCGTCGTACCGCATCCCGCACCCGCGCGACGTGCTGATCGGCCTGTGGGAGCGCGCCTGGATCTTCCTGCGCCGGGTCGGTGGCATCATCCTCGCGCTGACCATCTTGCTGTGGTTCCTGCTGTCGTTCCCGGCCGCGCCGGCCGATGCGGTGCAGCCGGCGATCGACTACAGCTTCGCCGGCCGGATCGGCCACGCGATGACCGCGATCTTCGCGCCGCTGGGTTTCAACTGGCAGATCTGCATCGCGCTGATCCCGGGCCTGGCCGCGCGCGAGGTGGCGGTGTCGTCGCTGGCGACGGTGTATGCGCTGTCGGCGGCCAATGACGATGCGGCGACCGCGGCGCTGACGCCGGTCATCTCCGACACCTGGTCGCTGGCAACCGCACTGTCGCTGCTGGTGTGGTTCATCTACGCGCCGATGTGCATCTCGACGCTGGCGACGATCAAGCGCGAGACCAACTCCTGGAAGCAGGTCGGCATCGCCACCGGCTACCTGTTCGGACTGGCCTACCTGGCGTCGCTGGTGACCTACCAGGTCGCGGTGTTGCTGGGAGCGGGATGATGGAAGCCGGTCTGCTGCTGCAGTACACGGTGATCGCGCTGGCGGTGGTGTTCAGCGCGGCCTATGTCGCGCGCCGGCAGTTCCCGGCCGCGGTGCGCAGGCTGCGGGTGCTGGTCGCGGTGCCGATGGTGCGCGAAGGAAAACCACGCTGGATGCAGCGGCTGGGTCGCGCGGTGGCGCCGCCGGTGCGGGGCGCCGATGGCAGCTGCGGAACCTGCGACGGCTGTGGGCCGGTCGATTGACCGGCGCGATGCCAATTGACCGGCGTGCCTGTTCGATGCCCTGCGCACCCCTGTAGGAGCGGCTTCAGCCGCGATCGGAAGTCGGCGCGCGCGACCGATTATCCGATCGCGGCTGAAGCCGCTCCTACAAAGGCTGGGAGGTCGCATCCAGGAAGCGGGAGCAACCCGTCCAACGGACGGAAAGTCGGCCTAGTGCTTGCGCCGGACCTTGTGCGCGGGCACTTCGGTCGCCTCCACCGCGAGGCTGAAGGTTCGCTCCTCGCCGGGGTGCAATGCGCCCACTCCGACCACCTGGCGATTGATCTCGCGGCCACGTCCATCGCGGATCGACAGCACCATCGAATACTCGAAGGCACCGTCGGCTGGCGCCGGGATGGTGCCCTCGACCTGCAGCGGCGAGAACTTCACCGCCGCAACCGCGTTGGCGTCGCTGTCGAAACGCAAATGACCGCGACACTGCGGACAGACGCTGGAGCTCTCCAGGATCGTCGTCTTGCAGTGCGGGCAGGTGCGGGTCGAACCCGGCGTGCCGGGGCGCGGGGCGGCGCTCATGCGGCGTCGTCGGTGCCCGTCTTGTTGCCGCCCGTGGTTTTGTCGGCGTGCTTGCCGGAGTGCTTGTCGCCCCACCCAAACTCGACCTGGCCGCGCATCCGCGAACCGGCGGCGACGGTCAGCGAACCTGCCTTGACGTCGCCGATCAGCGCGCCCGACTCCAGCACCTCGACCTTCTGCGCCGACTCGATGTTGCCTTCCAGCTCGCCGGCGATGGTGACCTTCTGCGCGCGGACGCCGCCGGTCAGCTTGGCGCCGGTCTCGATGGTCAGGTTGCCCTGCACGTTGACGTCGCCGTTGAACTTGCCGGCGATGCGGACATGGCCGGTGCCTTCGATCTTGCCCTCGATGGTCAGGTCGGCGGCGATCAGCGACTCCTTCAACTGCGCCTCGCTCGCGCGCTGCGGGGGCGACGAGGGTGTCGGTGACGCCGCGGGCGTGGTTGGGCTGATGTCGCGGATCGGGGTCGGATCGAACTGCGCGGCTTCGGGCGAAGGCGCCGGGGAGGGCGATGGAGAGGACTTGGACGGGGTGGTTTCTTTCCAGATGGCCATGATGGGTCCGGGATTCAGGGGAACCCCAAACTTACACCCGCTTCACGCGGCCTTCATTGCGCAGTCGCACATCGGGCTGGTTGCTTCAGCCACGCGACAGGAAACGCGTGTTCATCGGTGAAGATGGTCACACCTCCCCAGGTCCCGCACTTCAGGCGGGCGGAGGTGAAGAGGCATAGAGGTAGTGACGGAACCGGTTGTAGTGGGTGATCACGTCGGCGATGACCTGCTCGCCCTCGTAGCCGTAGATGTCGTAACCCCGTCCACCCTGGCTGAGGAATACTTCCGCGCGGTAGTAGCGGCGTCGCTCGCCGTCGCGCCTCGCGACATCGGTCAATGCGAACGCCGGGATGGGATGGGCAACCGGCTGCACCGAATAGACGAAATCCGCGGCGTTCCCGCCGTGATGGACCGTCAGCACCACGCTCTCTTCGAGCAGCTGGCTGTCGGCGGCGATGTCGCGTTCACCCAGTTCCTTCACCACCGTCGCGAAAGCAGGGGCGACCGTGCCCCGGAGGAAGCCTTGCACCTGTGGCTTGCCCGGATGGCTGACGATCGCAGCCAGCCGGCGACGCCATGAACCGCCCGCACCCTGCACCAGCGGTGCCGACGGCAGCTGCTGGCTGAGGCTCATTCCGTGTTCCTCACGCAGCGCCTTGGTGATGCAGTAGCACATCAGCAGCAGGACCACCGTCAGCGGAAGCGCCGCGATCACTGCGGCCATCTGTACCGCGGCCAGCCCGCCGGCCAGTAGCAGGCCCCCCGCGACGGCACCGCAGGTCAGCGCCCAGCCTATCCGCAGCCACAGCGCCGGCTCCTCTTCACCGCGCGAGGTGATCATCGCGATGACCAGTGCGCCGGCGTCGGATGCGGTGATGAAATACACCGCCACCAGCAAGCCGGTGATCCAAGACAGCGCCGTCGCCCACGGCAGGTAGTCGAACACGGTGAACAGCGCGATCGGCATGTTGTCGGCCACGGTGGTGGCGATCGCCCCGTCGGCGACGTTGAGGTCCAGCCAGATCGCGGTGTTGCCGAAGATCGTGAACCAGATGAAGCTGAAGCCGGCCGGCGCGAACAGCACGCCGAACAGGAACTCGCGAATGCTCCGTCCGCGCGAGATGCGCGCGATGAACATGCCCACGAACGGCGACCACGAGATCCACCAGCCCCAGTAGAACAGCGTCCAGGTGCCGACCCAGTCGGTCGGCTCGTAGGCGTAGATGTGGAATGTTCGCGAGACGAACGCGTCGAGGTAGAGGCCGATGTTCTCCACCAGCGCCTGCAGCAGGAACGTGGTCGGCCCCAGCGCGAGGATCAGCAGCATCAGCAGGCACGACACCAGGATGATCATCTCGCTGAGCCGGCGGATGCCGTTGTCGACGCCGGTTGCGACGGTGATGGTGGCGAGGATGGTGACGATGCCAATCAACAACAGCTCGGTCGCCAGGTTCTGCGGCAGGCCGAACAGGTAGTTCATGCTGGCGTTGAGTTGCGACACGCCAAGGCCGAGCGACGTTGCAAGGCCGGCGAGCGTGCCGACCACGGCGAAGATGTCGATCAGGTCGCCGATCCACCCGTGGATGCGCTCGCCGAGGATCGGGTGGAACGCCGAGCGCAGCAGCAGCGGCTGGTTGCGGCGATAGCCGAAGTAGGCCAGCGCCAACCCCACCACCCCGTAGATCGCCCAGGCGTGCACGCCCCAGTGGAAGAAAGTCACTTCCATCGCGTCGCGCGCGGCTTGCGCCGAAAGGGGCGCGGCGTCTGGCGGGAACGAGAAATGGGTGATCGGCTCGGCTACGCCGTAGAACACGATGCCGATGCCCATGCCGGCACTGAACAGCATCGCGATCCAGGTGCCGTAACTGTAGTCGGGCGTCGATTCGTCGGGACCCAGCCTGATCCGGCCCAGCGGGCTCAGCGCCAACGCCAGCAGGAACACCACGAAGATGCCAACCGCGAGGAGGTAGAACCAGCCGGCCTCGGTCACGATCCAGGCATTGGCAGCGGTGAAGGTCGCGGCGGCCGACCGGGGTGACAGGCTCGCATACAGGATCAGGCAGAGGGCGATGATCGCCGAACCGAAGAAGGTGACCGGAGTGACCCGGTCGAGCAGTTTCCTCATGCGCGGTCTCCCGTGTGCGTTGCCCGGGTGCGGCTACATCCGGAACACCCCGAAGCGCGTGCGTTCCTCGATCGGAGCGTTGAGGCTGGCCGACAATCCCAATCCGAGCACACGGCGTGTGTCGGTCGGGTCGATGATGCCGTCGTCCCACAGCCGTGCGGTGGCGTAGTAGGGGTTGCCCTGGCTCTCGTACTGCTCGCGGATGGGTGTCTTGAACGACTCCTCCTCGTCCGGCGTCCACACGCCGCCACGCGCCTCGATACCGTCGCGCTTGACCGTCGCCAGTACGCTGGCCGCCTGCTCGCCGCCCATCACGCTGATCCGCGCATTCGGCCACATCCACAGGAAGCGCGCGCCGTATGCGCGGCCGCACATCGCGTAGTTGCCGGCGCCGAAGCTGCCGCCGATCACCACCGTGAACTTCGGCACGTGCGAGCACGCCACCGCGGTCACCATCTTGGCCCCGTCCTTGGCGATGCCGGCCTGCTCGTACTTCTTGCCGACCATGAAGCCGGTGATGTTCTGCAGGAACACCAGCGGGATGCCGCGCTGGTTGCACAGCTCGATGAAGTGCGCGCCCTTCAGCGCGGACTCGGCGAACAGGATACCGTTGTTGGCGACGATGCCGACCGGGTAGCCGTGCAGGTGGGCGAAGCCGGTGACCAGGGTCTTGCCGTAGCGCGCCTTGAATTCCTGGAACTCGCTGCCGTCGACCACGCGTGCGATGACTTCGCGGATGTCGAACGGACGGCGGGTGTCCCTGGGCACGATGCCGTACAGCTCCTCGGCCGCGAACAGCGGCTCGCGCGCGGGCTGCACCGCGACCGGCAGGGTCTTCTTGCGATTGAGCGTGCCGACGATCCCGCGGGCGATCTGCAATGCGTGGCGGTCGTCCTCGGCGAAGTGGTCGGCGACACCGGAGATCGACGTGTGGACGTCGGCGCCACCGAGGGTCTCGGCGTCGACCACTTCACCGGTCGCGGCCTTCACCAGCGGTGGACCGCCGAGGAAGATCGTGCCCTGTTCCTTGACGATGATGCTCTCGTCGCTCATCGCCGGGACGTAGGCGCCGCCTGCGGTGCACGAACCCATGACGACGGCGATCTGCGGGATGTTCTCGGCCGACATCCGCGCCTGATTGTAGAAGATCCGGCCGAAATGCTCCTTGTCCGGGAACACCTCGTCCTGCAATGGCAGGAAGGCGCCGCCGGAGTCGACCAGGTAGACGCAGGGCAGGTGGTTCTCGCGCGCGACTTCCTGCGCCCGCAGGTGTTTCTTGACCGTCATCGGGAAGTAGGTGCCGCCCTTGACCGTGGCGTCGTTGGCGACCACCACCACCTCCTGGCCCTGCACCCGGCCGATGCCGCAGACCATGCCGGCCGCGGGCGCGGCATCGTCGTACATGCCCTCCGCGGCAAGCGGGGCGATTTCGAGGAACGGCGAGCCCGGGTCGAGCAGGGCGGTGATGCGGTCGCGCACCAGCAGCTTGCCGCGCGCGACGTGCTTGTCGCGGGCCTTGTCGCCGCCGCCGGCGACGGCGCGCGCCAACCGGGCATCGAGTTCTTCGACCAACGCGCGGTGATAGGCGACGTTGTCCTGGAATTCCTGCGAGCGTGGGTCGAGGGCTGAGCTCAGTGCGGGCATGCGGTCACGGCCTTGTGGGGACGACACAGGATACCCGGAGCGGAAAACCATGGCCCGGCAAGAGCATCCGGCAAGCGGGCCCAAAAGATGGGCCAAAAAAAAACGGGGCCCGCATTGCGCGGGCCCCGTCGAACTACCGGATTGATCGGTAGATCAGTCCTGGACCTCGGCAGCGGCTTCAGCCTCGGCCTCGGCCTGCTCGTCGGCCATCGACGCCGACACGTCGTCGGCTGCCTCGCCGATGGCGCCGGCGGCGTTGGCCTTGCCTTCCTCGTACGCTTCCTGGACCGGATCGGCAGCAGCGTCGACGGCGGCAGCGGCCGAACCGGCAGCGGCGGCGGTCGCGGCGGCAGCGGCTTCGGTGCCAGCGGCGGCGGCGTCACCGGCGGATTCCGCGGCGGCGGCAGCCTGGTCGCCGGCGATCTCAGCCTGGGTAGCGGCTTCGCTGGCTTCCTGGTCGGCGGTCGGGGAGTTGCAGGCGGCCAGGGCAAAGACGCTGGCGGCGAGGAGAATCGAAAGCTTGTTGTTCATTGGCTTACTCCTGATGTCGGCAGTGGAACTGCGTTAAAGGCGCCGGTGCTGCCGGCGGCGAAACTATTAACGTCCTGCCCGTAAAGCAATGTGAAGACGCTACAAAAAAGCCGCCGGCAAATGCCGACGGCTTTCCAGATCAATCAACGCTGGCAGTATTACTGGCCGTCGTTGTTGGTCTCTGCGTCCGAACCGGCGGCAGCTTCTTCAGCGGCGTCCTGAGCCTGCTCGGCGGCGTCGGCTGCATTCTCGGCAGCGTCGGCAGCGTCGTCGGCGGCGGTCATGTCGGTTGCACCGGCAGCGGCGTCAGCCGAGGTCGCAGCGGCGTCCGCAGCGGCAGCGGCGGTGTCGGCAGCAGCCTGGGCAGCGTCGGTGGCCATCGCGTCGCCAGTGGCGGCAGCGTTGGCAGCAGCTTCGGAAGCCTCGCCAGCAGCCTCGGAGGCTTCGGCGGCGGCGTCTTCAGCCTGCTGCTGGTTCGAGCAGGCGACCAGGGCAAAGCCCATAGCCAGGGCGAGCAGCGCCTTGTTGAAAGTCATGGTTCATTCCTCGTCGATTAGTTGGACAACGCGCAATTGCGCGCCGATAACATGATGACAAGCCGGTGACGCCTGTCAAGCGGCGATGCGTATTTTTTTGGTTAACGAGGCGTTAACCGCAAAAGGGTATTCAGGCCTGCACATCCTTTTGCAGGAAGCTGTGTTAAAAGCGCCCGTCAAACCAGTTCGACGGCGATCGCAGTGGCTTCGCCACCGCCGATGCAGAGTGATGCAATACCGCGCTTTCCACCGCGTGCGCGCAGGGCGTTGAGCAGTGTTACCACCAGTCGCGCACCGCTGGCACCGATCGGATGACCCAGCGCAACAGCACCGCCATGCACGTTGATCTTCTCGTGAGGAATGCCCAGGTCCTTGATCGGAGCCATCGCGACGCAGGAGAACGCCTCGTTGATCTCGAACAGATCCACGTCATCGATTTTCCAGCCCGCCTTCTCCAGCACGTTTGAAATCGCCTTCACCGGCGCGGTGGTGAACCATTCCGGCGCCTGCGCATGGCTGGCGTGGGCGACGATGCGCGCCAACGGCGCCAGTCCACGCGCCTTCGCGTCATCGGCCGACATCAATACGGCTGCCGCGGCCCCGTCGGAGATCTTCGACGAAGACGCTGCGGTCAGCACGCCTTCCTTGCCGAACGCGGGGCGAAGGTTCGGGATCTTGCTGGTATCGATCTTGCCCGGCTCTTCATCGGTATCGACCACGACTTCGCCCTTGCGGGTCTTGACCGTGACCGGAACGATCTCGTCCTTGAACGAGCCGTCGGCCTGCGCCTTCTGCGCGCGCTTGACGCTCTCTTCGGAGAACGCATCGAGCGCGGCGCGATCGAATGCGTACTTCTCGCACGCCATGTCGCCGAACACGCCCATCGCCTTGCCGTCGTACGGATTGGTCAGGCCGTCGTACGCCATGTGGTCGAGGAACTCGGCGCTGCCATAGCGCACGCCGGTGCGCGACCCGTTGAGCAGGTGCGGCGCGTTGGTCATCGACTCCATGCCGCCGGCGACGACGACCTTGGCCGAGCCGGCCTTGATCAGGTCGTGGCCGAGCATGATCGCCTTCATGCCCGAACCGCAGACCTTGTTGATGGTGGTGCAACCGGTCGATGTCGGCAGCCCCGCGCCGAGCGCGGCCTGGCGCGCAGGAGCCTGGCCGAGGCCTGCGGGCAGCACGCAACCCATGATGACCTCTTCGACCTGGTCGGCGGCGAGCCCGGCGTGCTCGAGTGCACCCGTGATTGCAGCAGTACCCAGCGTCGGCGTGGGGACACCGGTGAACTGGCCGAGGAATGAACCGATGGCGGTGCGCTTGGCACCGACGATGACGACGTCGCTCATGGCGGACTCCTTTGGGGGGACCGGCCGCGGCCGGGATGCCCCGATTATGCGGCGGCTTGTTGCAGTGCCGCAAACCGGGGCAAATCACATCTAGGGTCGAATTGTGCGCCATGCACGACTTGCGATTGTGGTGCCCGTTGCTATGGCTCAGAATCGGATGGGCCAGCGCGACGGGGGTGGTATGCGCGCATTTCGACTGGACGCTTCGAACTGGGGGAAAGCTAGATGGATTTGCAGATGAATGAATTGGCGCGCGCGCTGCGGCTCGGACTGGGCGTTGCCGGTCTGTCGATGCTGGTTGCATGCGGTGGCGGTGGCGGTGGCGGATCGATTTTCGTCCCCGACGAGCCACCTCCGCCGGTCGACTCCGCCCCGGACGATCCGCAGCCGGAGATCGATGACCACCTGACGCTGACCAACACGATCGAGGCGCACGACCTGGGCTTTACCGGGGCCGGCGTGACGATTGGCCTGCTCGACAGCGGAATCCGCAGCGACCATCCCACCCTCCAGGGCAGGGTCAAGTCGCCGCAATTCATCTACGTCGATGACGTGACCAACGATCTCGACAAGGAAGATGTCGTCGGTCATGGCACCACGGTCGCGCAACTTGCCGGCGGCGCCGAATTCGGACTGTGGCCCGGAGGGATCGCGCCGGGCGTCGAGTTCGTTTCCCTCCGCATCATCGGCGACACCCCGCCAGAGGACGACGGCAGTGGCCAGGGCAACGAGGTCACCGACGGCTCCTTCCTGAAGGAGATGCACAAGGATCTGAGCGATTCCGGCGCCGTGATCTCCAACAACTCCTGGGGCGGCCTGTACTGGGAGGGCGACGCGGTCACCAAGACGTTCGTCGATGCGATGACGCCGTTCGTGATCGATTGGGGTGGCCTGGTCGTGTTCGCCACCGGCAATGAAGGCAATGCAAACCCGAGCGACACCGCATCGCTTCCCAGCCAGAGCGCGTACGCCGAAGTGCTCGAGCAGGGCTGGTTGGCGGTCGCGGCACTGGACACGCTCAACCCGACGGCGCTCGCCGAGTATTCCAACGCGTGCGGCATTGCCATGAACTACTGCCTGGTCGCGCCCGGCGACGTGGTGTTCACGGGATTGGATGACACCCCCGGCAATCCGACCTACTGGGTGGGTGGCGGAACCTCCTTTGCGGCGCCGCAGGTGTCCGGGGCGGCCGCACTGGTGTGGGAGGCATTCCCGTACTTCGACAACGACATGGTGCGCCAGACGCTGCTGGGCACCGCGACGGACCTCGGCGCCGAAGGAGTCGACTCCATCTTCGGCTACGGATTGCTCAATGTCGGCAAGGCAGTCAAGGGGCCGTCCAGGTTCGACTGGGGCGATGCCGATGTGACATTGGATATCGACTCCACCTGGAGCAATGACATTGCCGGTGAAGGTGGCTTGATCAAGCGCGGCACCGGCACTTTGACACTGACGGGCGGGCTTGGTTACGGCGGCACTACCCAGGTAATCGACGGCGAACTGATTGCCAGCGACCTTCCGGGCCACCTGTACATCAAGAACAACGCCAGCGCGTCAGGCGTACGAAGCGTGGGCGGCGATCTACGGAACGATGCGGTATTTACCGTTTCAGGAGGCGACGTCAGCGTTACCGGTGACTATGTCAATGCGCCGTTCGATGAATTCCCATCCAGCGCGACCCTCCAGTTGGAGCTCGGCTCGGTCCTGCGGGTCCAGGGCGAAGCATTGCTTGGCGGCGAACTCATCGTCATCGGCAAGCAGGATGGATACGTTGCCAGCGCGCATACCGAAGTGGTGACCGCCGAGGGCGGGCTCACCGGAACATTCGCATCGGTGGGTTCGGCGGCAAACGTCATGCTGGAGGCGACGCCGGGATATGACGCAAACAGTGCGTGGCTCGACGTTACCCGCGTCGAGGTCACCGCGATCGACGGCATGGACTACAGCGCCTCCACCTACAGCGCGGCCCAGCGCGTTGAAGGCGCGTTCGACAACATCGACAACCAGATCTACCGGGGGACCTTGGGCGGAAGCGGACTCGGGACGGATTTCGTCAAGGGTGCCGGAAGCCTGCAGCAGGCGGGTTCGATGAAAGCAGTTGAACGCTCGCTTGCCAGCCTGTCGGGGGAGTTGCACGGCGCCGACACCGCGTTCGCGATGATGGCGATCGAGGGCAGCCGGCACGCGCTGGAGTCGCGACTGGATGACCTCGGCAATGGTTCACTCGCGGGTGCGTGGGCCGACCGGCTGGATGGCCAGCGCTCCATGTGGTCGAACACCCGGCTCGACGCCAACGGCTGGATGCTCGGGCAGGACTATCGTTTCGGCCCGCAGCTGACGGTCGGCGCGGCGTTTGGCCAGACCGACGGTATCGCGGCGCATGACCTGCGTGGCGACCGCGAGCGTAACCGCCAGTTGGAAGCACAGGGCTACGCGGCCTGGAGCAACGGCGGCAACTACCTGATGGGCCGCGTCGCGATGGGCCGGATGGATCGCTGGATGCAGCGCGACATCCTGCTCGGCAGCGAGCGTTTCGGGGTCGACGCGCAATACGACAACCGTTACGCCACGGTCGGCCTGCAGGCCGGGCACCGTTTCAAGATCTCCGATGCCACGTTGACGCCATATGTCGGCACGCAGTCGCTGCAGCTTGATCGCGACGGGTTCTCGGAGCAGGGCGCCGCCGGCTTCGGCCTGAGCACCCACGAGTCCCGGCTCGACGCGACCCAGGCTTTGGCCGGTGCACGACTGGAGCGGCAGTGGTCGGTCGGCGCGACCCGCATAAGCCTGCAGGGCCGGATGGAGTGGCAGCGCACGCTGTCGCAGTCGGGGGATGCGATCGACGCGCGCTTCGCCGGCCTGGACGCGTGGTCGCCGATCACCGGTGCCGGGCTGGGCGAGGAGGCTGCGGTGTTCGGGTTCGGCGTGCATGCGTGGCTGCCGGTGGGCGGAAAGCTGGGCTTCGAACTCGACAGCCGCCGCGAAAACGGCCGCAGCTACACCGGCGCGTTCGCGAACTGGTCGATCGGGTTCTGAGTCGATCGCTATCGCAGCAGCAAGAGCGCCGCGGACTCCCGCGGCGTTCTTTTATGCGGACGCAAGCGTGGTTGCCCGTAGCTGCGCGGGCCCGAGCCGTTGTGCGCGGGCCTGAGCGTTTGTAGGAGCGGCTTCAGCCTCGATCTGAAGTCGGCGCGGGCGAACGATTCCACGATCGCGGCTGAAGCCGCTCCTACAGGGACACGAAAGTCAATCGGACGGTACACCCACCAATCCGGTCAGCTGCGCCCGTCGAACAGCTCCCGTCCGATCAACATCCGTCGGATCTCGTTGGTCCCCGCGCCGATCGCATACAACTTCGCGTCGCGCAGGATCCTCCCGGTCGGGAACTCGTTGATGTAGCCATTACCACCCAGGCTCTGGATCGCCTCCAGCGCGACCTGCACCGCCGCCTCGGACGCATGCAGCAGGCACGACGCCGCATCGACCCGGCTCTTGTGGCCGGCATCGAAGTCGCGGGCCACCTGGTAGGCGAATGCACGCGACGACTGCAGCGCGGTGTACATGTCGGCGATCTTGGCCTGCATGATCCCGAACGTGCCGATCGCCTGGTCGAACTGCTTACGCTCACGCACGTAGGGCAGGGTGATGTCGAGCGCGGCCTGCATCAGCCCCAGCGGCCCGCCGGTCAGCACCAGCCGCTCGGTGTTGAGGCCGGACATCAATACTTTGACGCCGCCGTTGACCTCGCCCAGCACGTTCTCCGCCGGGATCTCGCAGTCCTGGAACACCAGCTCGCAGGTGTTGGAGCCGCGCATGCCGAGCTTGTCGAGCTTCTGCGCGGTGCTGAAGCCCTTCATGCCCTTCTCGACGATGAAGGCGGTCATGCACTTGCTGCCCGCGTCCTTGCCGGCGGTGCGCATGTAGACGACCAGCACGTCGGCCTCGGGGCCGTTGGTGATCCACATCTTGTTGCCGTTGGCGACCCAGACGTCGCCCTTCAACTCGGCGCGGCAGGACATCGAGCCGACCACGTCCGAGCCCGCCCCCGGCTCGCTCATCGCCAGCGCGCCCTTCCACTCGCCGCTGCACAGCTTCGGCAGGTACTTCGCGCGCTGGTCCTCGTTGCCGTTGGCATAGAGGTTGTTGACGCACAGGTTGGAGTGCGCGCCATAGCTCAGCCCGACCGAGCCCGATGCGCGCGAGATCTCCTCCATCGCGACCAGGTGGGCGAGGTAGCCCATCTCGCTGCCGCCGTACTCGCCCGGCACGGTCAGGCCGAGCAGGCCGATCTCGCCGAGCTTCGGCCACAGGTCCTGCGGGAACACGTTGTCCTCGTCGATCGAGGCGGCGCGCGGGGCGATCTCCGCTTCGGCGAACCGGCGCACGGCGTCGCGCAGGGCGTCGAGTTCGTCACCAAGGGGGAAGGGGCGCATGACTACTCCTGGTTCGTCACTGGATGGCCGCCATCCGGGCGGCTCTGCAAACAACGACGGGGCACATAGGCCCCGTCGTCATGGTCACAACAGCACCGGCTTACGCGCCGCCGCGGATACGGCCCTGGAAGCGCGGGGTGGTGCGACCCAGCGGCAGCTTGAGCTTGCCCATCACGTCGATCCGCTCCTCGGCCATGCGGTCGGCAGCCTTGTAGGTCGGGATGCCGTCGCGCTCGGCGATCTCGAAGATGCGGGTCAGGTTGTGGTAGATGGTCCGCATCATGCGCATCGCACGCTCGCGGTTGTAGCCGGTGATCTCCAGCGCGACGTTCATCACGCCGCCGGCGTTCACCGCGTAGTCCGGCGCGTACAGGATGCCGGTCTTCTGCACTTCGTCGCCGATCGCGTTGTTGGCCAGCTGGTTGTTGGCCGAGCCGCAGATGACCTTGCACTTCAGGCGCGGCAGGGTCTGCTCGTTGACGGTGCCGCCCAGCGCGCACGGCGAGTACACGTCGGCGTCGACGTCGTAGATCTCGTCCAGGCCCACCGCCTCGGCGCCGTACTCGGACACGGCCTTGTCGACCAGGCCCTGGTTGATGTCGGTCACGAAGATCTTCGCGCCGCGCTCCTTCAGCAGCTTGACGTACTCCATGCCGACGTGGCCCAGGCCCTGCACGGCGTAGCTGTACTTGCCGACTTCCTCGTCACCGAAGCGCTTGTTGAGCGAGGCCATCAGGCCCTGCAGCGCGCCGTAGGCGGTGAACGGCGACGGGTCGCCCGAGCCGCCGTGGACCTGGTGCACGCCGGTCACGAACTCGGTCTCGCGGTACACGTATTCCATGTCGTTGACGTCGATGCCGACGTCCTCGGCGGTGATGTAGCGGCCGCCCAGCGACTGCACGAACTGGCCGAACGCGCGGAACAGCGCCTCGGACTTGTCGGTCGCCGGGTCGCCGATGATCACGGCCTTGCCGCCGCCGATGTCGAGGCCGGCCACCGCGTTCTTGTAGGTCATGCCGCGGCTCAGGCGGAGCACGTCGTTCAGCGCATCGGCCTCGGTCTTGTACGGCCACATGCGCGTACCGCCCAGGGCCGGGCCCAGCACGGTGTTGTGGATCGCGATAATGGCCTTCAGGCCCGCGTCCTTGTTGTGGCAGAACACGACCTGTTCATGGCCGAAGGTGTCCAGGGTCTCGAAAATCATCGGGTGCTCCGCGTCGGCGTGGGATTGCGCATCGCGCTTTACGCCAACTGTCGTTGATAAGTACTTGAATCTGTTGGATTCGCCTGTGCAGGCCGGGCATCGCGTTGCCTGCAGGGGCGGTAGTCTAATGCAATCGTCCAGTACGGCTAGGTATGGTCAGGGCCGCGTCAGCGTGCGACTCCGGTCTCAAAACGGCCCGGTCAAAACGGACGGTACCGGCGCTCGCGCAGCCACAGGGTCGCCTGCCATTGTTCGCCGCGTTCGACCGCGATGCTGGCGTGCATCGAATACGGGTCCGGGTGGCCGTCCGCCATCAGGTTGTCGACCACCACCGCGCTGCCCGCGATGGCCTGGGTTTCCAGCAGGCCGAACGGGAATTCATGGCCACCGCCAGCGTCCGGCTCGTGCAGGCAGACGCAGAGCGTGCGGCGGCGGTCACCGGCGTCGGGGTGGTCGCGGGCCAGGTCGTCCGGGGCGAGGTAGTCGCGGTGGCGCCAGTCGGGCGAGCCGGGGATCCGCCGCTCCACCTGGATCGCCTCTGCATGCGCCAGCTCGGCCTGCGCCGCCCGCGCCAGCCGCAATTGCAACACCCGCAACGCCAGGTCCTCCTGCGCCGGGTCGATGCGCAGGGTCGGGACCACGGCGCCACGGCTGGGGTCGTTCAATATCGCCATCGCGATCAGCAGCCGG
Source organism: Lysobacter sp. F6437 (assembly GCF_052547215.1). Taxonomy (NCBI): domain Bacteria; kingdom Pseudomonadati; phylum Pseudomonadota; class Gammaproteobacteria; order Lysobacterales; family Lysobacteraceae; genus Lysobacter; species Lysobacter sp. F6437. The sequence continues at coordinate 784,203 of NZ_JBQWRB010000001.1, read as the reverse complement.
CATTCGTCCGACGACAGCACGCCGTCGACCTGCGCCACCCGCGGCTCGGTGCTGAGCAGGCGCGCGGGTGGCGGATGCAATGCGTCCTCCAGCGCCAGCGGCGCCGGGTCGCGGTGCCCGGGCGGGAACCCCTCGAACCGCGGGGCTGGCGCGACCGTCGGCGGCAGCGGTTCCACCTGCCGGGCGCGCAGCCGTGCCCGCCAGGTCGCCGCCGCCTGCGGCTGGGCCGGGCAGCCCTCGCCACGTTGCAGGCGTTCGGCCAGCAGCAGCGCGGCAACCAGGTCGCCCCGGCTGGCGGCGCGGTCGAGCAGTTGGATGCAGGCCCTCTGGTCGGCCGCGCCCGGCCGCCGCCCGTAGTGCAACGCCGCCGCCCGCAACGCCGGCGGATGGTCGTGGTTCACCGCCACCCGCAGCCGCTGGTTCATGCGCTCGTCGCGCGGCAGCAGCACGCTGCCCATCGCCACCCACGCCAGCCAGTAGCTCGCCACCGGATGGTGCTGGCTCTCGGCCTGGGCCAGCCAGCCCAACGCCAGTTGCGGGTCCGGATCGCAGCCGATCCCGAACAGCAGCATTCGTCCGTATTCGACCTGCGCGCCGTCATGACCGGCCAGCGCCGAGCGCGCGTGCAGCAACAGCGATTCCTCCACCTTGCCTTCGGCCAACAGCGCGCCGGCCAGCTCGAACAACGGGCTGGGCGCGTCGTCGGCCGCCGCGGACCGCAGGGTGGCGATGCGGTCGACGCGCGGGTCGTGGCCGTAGGGGTCGGAATAAACGGGAATCATCCCAACAGGCAAACGTGGTCCCCATGGCAAGCGGGCCAAGGGCGCAAAGTCGCCCCGCGCTACAATCGAGGGATTCCCGTTTTCAGCAGTCGAGTGCGCCATGAGCACCCCCGCCAGCAACGTTTCCGACACCGCCACCGGCCCCGATACCGGTTCCGAACCAGCCAGCGCCCACCCGCTGCGGTTCGTCACCGCCGCCAGCCTGTTCGACGGCCACGACGCCGCGATCAACATCATGCGCCGGCTGATCCAGGGGCAGGGCGTCGAAGTCGTGCACCTGGGCCACAACCGCAGCGTCGAGGACGTGGTGCGCGCCGCGCTGCAGGAAGACGCCGACGGCATCGCGCTGTCGAGCTACCAGGGCGGCCACGTCGAGTACCTCAAGTACATGGTCGACATGCTCAAGGAGCGCGACGCCGGCCACATCAAGGTCTTCGCCGGCGGCGGCGGCACCATCACGCCCGAGGAGATCAAGGAGCTGCAGGCCTATGGCGTGGAGCGCATCTACCACCCCAACGACGGCATGCACATGGGGCTGGTGGCGATGATCGAGGACGTGGTGCGCCGTACCCAAGACGGCCGCGTCGAGGGCGAGGCCGACGAAACCGCCCCCGCGATCACCGACGAGATCGCGATCGGCAAGATGCTCAGCGCGATCGAGGAAGGCGACTTCGACGAGGCGCAGCTGGCCCACCTGCGCAAGGAATGGCAGCTGGCTGGCAGCAAGACCCCGGTCATCGGCATCACCGGCACCGGCGGCGCCGGCAAGTCCAGCGTCACCGACGAGTTGTTGAACCGCTTCCTCGCGCACTTCCCGGAGATGCGCATCGCGGTGATCTCGGTCGACCCGACCCGCCGCCGCACCGGTGGCGCGCTGCTGGGCGACCGCATCCGCATGAACTCGCTGCGCTCCGACCGCGTATACATGCGCTCGATGGCGACCCGCCGCCAGCACGCCGCCACCAACCTCGTGCTCAAGGACAGCATTGGCTTCCTCAAGGGCCGCGGCTACGACCTGGTGATCGTCGAGACCGCCGGCATCGGCCAGAGCGACTCGGAGATCGTCGACCTGGTCGACTTCCCGATGTACGTCATGACCAGCGACTTCGGCGCCCCGAGCCAGCTGGAGAAGATCGACATGCTCGACTTCGCCGAACTGGTGGTGCTCAACAAGTACGACAAGCGCGGCGCCGAGGATGCGTTGCGCGACATCCGCAAACAGTGGAAGCGCAACCGAGTCGCCTTCCAGACCAAGGACGAGGACGTCCCGGTCTACCCGACCATCGCCAGCCAGTTCAACGACCCCGGCATCAGCTGGATGTTCGCCAACCTGTGCCGGTTGATGCGCGAGAAGCTCGAACTGCCGGCCGAGCAATGGTCGCCCGACATCGACACCTCGCTGAAGGAGCCGCGCGCCACCGTGCTGATCCCCGGCAGCCGCATCCGCTACCTCGCCGAGATCGCCGAGCAGGGCAGGGCCATCAACAGCCGCATCGAAAGCCAGGCGGAGATCGCCGACCGCGCGCAGAGCTACTGGCAGAGCCTGCATGACCTCGAAGACCCGCAGTTGCCCAAGCAACTCGACCTCTACCAGGTCGACGACCTCCAGCATCCGTCGGCCTCCAACGGCCGAACCTCGCCCCCTGTAGGAGCGACGTCAGTCGCGAACGCCACACCGTCCAGTACCTCCGAGGAAATCGCGACTCACGTCGCTCCTACAACGGAGGGAACCCGCACACCCGAGACAGAGGGAAGCCGCGGCCCCGCACCCGAAGCCGCCCCCGACCGCACCCTCCTCACCCTCCGCCAGCGCTATAACGACGCCATCCAGTCCCTCGACTCCGAGGCGCTCAAGCTCCTGCGCCACTGGCCAGCGCGCCTCAAGTCGATCACCGACGAGGTCACCGAGTACGAAGTCCGCGGCAAGGCGATCAAGGTCGAGAACTACCGCGAGTCGCTCAGCCACCAGCAGATCCCCAAGATCGCCGCCCCCACCTACAAATCCTGGGGCGAGCTGCTCACCTTCCTGCAGAAGGAAAACCTCCCCGGCGCCTACCCCTACACCGGCGGCGTCTACCCGTACCGCCGCACCGGCGAGGACCCGATCCGCATGTTCGCCGGCGAGGGCACCCCGGAGCGCACCAACCGGCGCTTCCACTACCTCAGCGTCGGCCAGCCCGCCGCGCGCCTGTCGACCGCGTTCGACTCGGTCACCCTGTACGGCGAAGACCCGGCGCCGCGCCCGGACATCTACGGCAAGATCGGCAACTCCGGCGTCAACATCCCCACGCTGGACGACATGAAGAAGCTGTACTCCGGCTTCGACCTGTGCGCCCCGACCACCTCGGTGTCGATGACCATCAACGGCCCCGCGCCGATGATCCTGGCGATGTTCATGAACACCGCCATCGACCAGCAGGTCGAGAAGTACCTGCGCGAGGACCAGGCCCGCTGGGACGCCGCCCACGACAAGATCGAGAAGCTCTTCGAAGGCAAGCAACGTCCGCAATACGGCGGCATGCTGCCCGAGACCAACGACGGCCTCGGCCTCGGCCTGCTCGGCGTCACCGGCGACCAGGTCGTCGACGCCGAGACCTACGAGCGCATCAAGGCCTACACCCTCAAGACCGTGCGCGGCACCGTGCAGGCCGACATCCTCAAGGAGGACCAGGCCCAGAACACCTGCATCTTCAGCACCGAGTTCGCCCTGCGCATGATGGGCGACATCCAGCAGTACTTCGTCGACTTTGGGGTGCGCAACTTCTACTCGGTGTCGATCTCCGGGTACCACATCGCCGAGGCCGGGGCGAACCCGATCAGCCAGCTCGCCTTCACCCTGAGCAACGGCTTCACCATCGTCGAGTACTACCTCGCGCGCGGCATGAAGATCGACGACTTTGCGCCCAACCTGTCGTTCTTCTTCAGCAACGGCATGGACCCCGAGTACACCGTGATCGGCCGCGTCGCCCGCCGCATCTGGGCCCGCGCCATGCGCGAGCGTTACGGCGCCAGCAGCCGCAGCCAGATGATGAAGTACCACATCCAGACCAGCGGCCGCTCCCTGCACGCGCAGGAGATCCAGTTCAACGACATCCGCACCACGCTGCAGGCCCTGTACGCGCTGTTCGACAACTGCAACAGCCTGCACACCAACGCCTACGACGAAGCCATCACCACCCCGACCGAAGAGTCCGTGCGCCGCGCCGTCGCCATCCAGATGATCATCAACAAGGAGTTGGGGCTGAACTTCTGCGAGAACCCCTGGCAGGGCAGCTTCATCGTCGACAAGCTCACCGACATCGTCGAGGAAGCCGTCTACAAGGAGTTCGAAGCCATCAGCGAGCGCGGCGGCGTGCTCGGCGCCATGGACACCATGTACCAGCGCGGCAAGATCCAGGAAGAGAGCCTGTATTACGAGCACAAGAAGCACGACGGCAGCCTGCCGCTGGTCGGCGTCAACACCTTCCTGCCGAAGGAGCACGCCGGCGACATCGTCACCGAGATCGAACTGATCCGCTCGACCGAGGAAGAGAAGGGCCAGCAGATCGACAACGTCCGCAACTACCAGCAGCTCCGCAACGCTGCCGTTCTCCCTCTCCCGCCTGCGGGAGAGGGCCGGGGTGAGGGCAGCGAGCCGCTACGTCACCTCCAAAAAACCGCCCGCGACCGCCAGAACGTCTTCGCCGCGCTGATGGAGGCGGTGAAGACGCATAGCCTGGGGCAGATCAGCCATGCGTTGTATGACGTGGGTGGGGAGTATCGGCGGAATATGTGAGCCCGGCCGGGCCGCGGCGTATGTCTGAACAGCGCTAAGAACTCTTGGGGGGAGGATGAAGAAGAAGCGATGCTCAAAGGAGTTCCGACGACGGCGCAGTGAACGAAAGGGACGGCACAACGCGGGACGGCTGCGGAGACGCAGATTTCTAAAAGGGCTGCATCATGAGAAGCACTTTAGCCCGCAGATCAAAAATCAGCACCATGGCCGTAGAAGACGCTATGCGCGAACGGTGACCTGTCCTGAGGTCATGAATCTTTCACGTAATTACGACGAGACTATGAGCCTTATCTGGTCTCTGCGAGGAATGTCACGGGCAGGCTTGAGGATTCCAACAATCATTGACTTTAAGCCCATCCGGCATATTTCGCCGGCTGCGGCACTTTTACTCGCGGCAGAGTTGGATCGTTGGAATCAGCTGAATAAGCAACGAAAGTTAAAGGCCGTAGATGTTCACAGATGGGATGCGGATGTTCGCAAGTTGCTTAAGCAGATGGGTTTTTTTGAGCTGCTGGGCGTTAGTGAATCTGCTCTCCAGTGTAAGATTCCGGAAGCAACGCCTGATGATCCGCAGTTTTTGCGATTTTATGCTGGAGAAGGTTCCGGGGGTGGGGCGGCGGAGGAGCTTCGTGGCTTGATCGAAGCGCTCGCTGGGAAGATTAGTGCTAGATACGCTCTTTATGATGGGTTGGTCGAAGGTATGACCAATGTGCAACACCACGCGTATCCCAATGATCGTCGTATGCGCAGATGGTGGATTTCTGCCTCAGTAAACCCGGAGAGTGGAAAGCTTACAGTGTTATGTTTAGATCATGGCGTCGGAATTCCGCATACCCTTCCGAAGAAAAACAGTGAAGAGCTTCGTTCCTATGTAAAGCTCGTTGGAGATATTCTGAAGGATGATGCAAAGATGATTAAGGCTGCCGTAGAGCTTAGGCGGACAAGTACGAAAAAGCGCAATCGGGGTTACGGGCTTACGCGAGATATTCGAAGGTTGATTTCTTCAAGCAAGCATGGAGGCAGGCTTCGGATATTTAGCGGTAAGGGCATGTATTGCTACGAGAGAGGTATAGGTGGGGCGGAGGCAGTGCACCTATCTAATCTGTCCCGTCCGATTGGTGGAACGTTTATTGAGTGGGTCATTGATAATTATTCGGCGATCTCCATATGAAGACTATTAAAATAGCTGAGGATTTTTCCTCTGCACCAGCTGGGAGATTTCCTGAGGATGGGCCGTTTAACGGGACCACTTTTAGAGAGGAACTTCTTGTTCCCGCGCTATCCGAGTCGGATATAGTGGTTATTGTGCTGGACGGCGTCAGTGGCTTTGGATCCTCTTTTTTGGAGGAGGCTTTTGGAGGTTTGGTCAGGCTTCACGGCTACGATAGAGATGATTTAAAAAGGCGAATTGAGGTTAAATTTGAGGATCCCGCTTTAGTTTTTTATGCAGATTCTATTGTCGACTTTATAAATGAGGCTGAAGTTGAATGAGTTCCGAGCTTGAAGCTTCAATTCTCGGTGCCGTTCTTGGCGCGTTGCTTGGAGCCTTGGCAGGCGGAGTCGTCTCTCACCTGTCAGAGCGAATGCATGAATCGAGACGTCGGAAGCAGATGTTGCGCGATCAACTTAGCGATCTAGCAATCGAATTTGAGGCGGATGTAACGGCTTACTGGTCTTCTGAGGGGGCTGACGTCCTGATGCAGTCCAAAATTATCGGTAGCTTCAACAAGCTTCGGGTTAAAATAACTCAGTTGGGAATTGATGTTGTGGCTGATCGAGAGGTGCGTTTTTTAATTAAAGAGATATATCAGTTTGCGACCGGGGGTACATTTGCTACCAAGCAACGCGCGCCGGATATGAGGCGCGCTATGAATGTACAAAAGCGGCTTGGTTCGCTTAGTGAGATCCTCTCTAATAGATGACATCATTTCCCTTTTTTTAATAAAAGCTAGAATCTGATTATACGGCCGTGACACTAACGTCGGTCCAGATTCGGCAGAAAGGCACGGAGGGACTGTTGCCGCCCTCGACTTCAATGCGCTGTGGGCGCTATGCCGATCTTCGTGTGTCCGCCTTCCCCCCTGTTTTCACGCCCTTTGAAATTCCTCCCAATGTACTTCGAGCGCACGACGCGAAGGTCGGATGCGCGCTGCATTGATCCGGAGCTTTTGTCCCTCCAACTGCTTATAGCTCGGCTCGTCCCGAAGGCATGCGGAGAGTTTGACCGTCAGCGAATCCGGGTGAACGCCGAACATGAATCGGTCGAACAGATTGTGGAGATCTGCACGCAGCAGTAAGCCGTTTTGGAGGTGGTTCGATCGTTCTCCGCGGTAGGCACTTATGTGGGCCGCCTCGAGCGCTTCTACGACACTGGCCCCTGTGACGCAGCAACGCGCGCCGTAGGCTCGAATAAGTGCTTCACGAAACTGCGGCTGTTGAGGGCGGTGGTACGCCATCCGCAGCTCGCGCTCACGATGGTCGTCGTTGGGTGGATCAAAGTCGTCGAGCTCGCTAGAAACTGTCGAGTCATCCTCAGCTGCCGACTCCGAATTGTCGAAGCGCTTCCACGCGTAGCCGTATTTGGTCAGCCGGCGCTGGGCGATTTCGAGAAGATCTTCGTCGAAGAACTGGCGCCAGGATGTCTCGACAATGATTGCTTCGCAGGTTAGGTCGATACGATTAAATAGGACGAGCTTGTCAAATCCGTCTGATGGCGAACCGCTGGCGACGATATCTTTGACGGTCTGGAACGGACCCTTTGACTTAATCATCCCGACGAAGCGATTCGGGTGGTAGTCGTACTTTTTCGCCTGATCCACTGCTGCCAAAAGTACTTGTTCAAATTGCAGCTGCTGATGGTTGTCCAAATTTATCCTCCCGGTGAGTCCTCAACCTGCGGGTAGCGCAGCGCCACTGCTTGTGCGACTAACGCACGCATTCTGCTGTCCAGAATCTCTTCTCCGCTGCGCAAGAACTCGGCCCCGCGTCCCATCGGCGTGAACACGCGAACGTCGGAGCGGCGGCCGGCTTCGGTTTTGTCTATCCACCAACCCGGCAGAGCAACCGCAGGGATGACCGGAACGTCCTGATCTAGCGATCGTTTCAAGTACTGGGCGAGCCATTGAGCTTGCAGACGCGCTTGGTCGACTGGCCCTTGGCTCTGCCAGCCGGGGAACTTCAACGCTTGACCGTCGTAGGCGACTTTGTAGTGCGTGTCATCCTCGGAACCATGGGGTTTCCGGAATGACTTGGTTTCCACGGCGTAGACGGCGCGGGGGCCAATAACAACGTGGTCGATATTGAAGCCGTCGCAGGGCAGGTCGTGAGCAACGATGCAGTTCGGACCGATCAGTCGGTTGAGTAGTTGGCCGGTCATTTGCTCGGCGACCAGTCCATCGCGTGCGCGGTTCCGCGCATGCCAGTGCCGCACGAAGTCGCGCAGGCCCCATGCGAAGACACCAATGGCGGCGACTACAAATACCCAGTCAGCGGCGCCCACTCGTACTTCGTCCCAGTCCATTCGGCTGATCGCCCATGCAAAGAGCATCATCGGGAACGACAGATACATCACAAGCCCCGAGAGAAGCAGGTTGTCGCCATGCTCGTTGGCGCGGGCGATCAGTTGCTGGCCGGGGAGATTCGCCAGTTTTTTTCCTTGCAGTGGGGATCGTCGGGCATCACGCCGGCGCCAAAGCTTGAGGATCACTACGGCGATGAAAATCAGCAGCACAGACAGCGCGAAAGCGCCGAACATCACTAGGTTACCGATCATGAGTTGAATCTCTCAGGCGATCTTCTGTGCAAAGACAGAGCGGTGATGAGACAAGAAGGGAGACTGTTCTTGGCGAAAAGCTTCCACTCGGCGCTTCGGATCGATTGACCATCGCTCCAGTACATCGTCTGGAAGCGACAGGTGTACATGCATTTGTCCGTTGTCTTCGAAGGTGATCAAGTGGTCGTCGAACAGAGCATCAACGTGCGGGGATAGGAGTATCCCGTTGTGGCCACTAATCCGCTCGGCATTGCTTGAGTCTTTCCACGCCTTGATATGACTCGCGATCAGTACTCGCTTGTCGGTCACGCCGGTCACGCGGCACGCCTCATCTAACAGAATGACGCGTTTCCGGAACAAGCCTTGACCGACGCGAGCCTTGGCTAGTTGGACACGCTGAGTCACAGGAAGCTCTGGGTCGTCCTCGATGCGGTGCAGGTCTTCTAGAATCTCAGCATCCGGCTCAGGCTCCCGGACGAAGCGGCCTGTCGACCGCGGCAGCTCATCGGCTTGGGTCAGCGCCATTAGCAGGTGACCGAGTGCATCGGAGATGCCTGCCAGATAGCAGCCCTGATTGCCATGGCCGTTCTTCTGGATCGGCGAATAGCGGCTAGGGAGTAGAGGAGCGATAAGTTCGGTGTGCTCACTCGGCTTCAGTGCCTTTGGCACCTCGACGAAGTCCACTTCGACTAGCCAACCCTCGTCCGCCCAGTAGTCACCGACGCTCCCGAACTCCAGAGGCTTGGGTGAGGGCGTCGCAGCGGCGGTTACCCGACCGACCGCTCCAATGCGACCGTGAGCGAAGGAGAAGACGAGGTCTCCGACCTGCGCATGCCGCATGTTCTCGTAGGTCTGGTTGAACGCGCCGTTCGCATTTCGGTAGGGCGACCAGATGTAGCCGCCCCGCACCTCATGGTCGCGCGTCTGCTTGTGATTAACCCACCAGAAAGCCATTGGCGTTCCCCTTTCGCCGTCGCGCCAGGTTAGTACATCTGACGCCTTCTGAGCCGGCCCATCTCAAATAGAGCGACCGGGGCGGCCTAGCTTTGCGGGCAACTACTGCAATGGAGCTAGGCATGGCGGATCCGACAGCGAACGAGAGGCATACGGTTTTTGAGTACATCTACCGCGATGCGGGCAACTGGAAGACAGCAGGCGCATTGCTTCTTACCGGCGCGCCCGGCGACTCGGAGGCCACTATTCGAAGCTCGCTTGAGTGGGCGGACCAGTTCGTCGCCGAACAGGTCGGAGTGCCTTCGCTTTGCCCGCAGCATTTCGAAGCCACAGGAGACGGGCCGTCCGACCTCGACCACGCCTATCACGAGTTCGTCGGCCTCCGCGAAGCCACGCCGGACGACCTGCTGCAGTCACCCGCAGGTTCCGTGTCAGAACTTGTGGAACGCATGCGCGCTGCCGCCGGACGATGGGACGTGACGCTATCCTCCAACTGCTTTCTGTAGCCCAGCCATGCCGGCGACGCAGGCGCCGCGCCGCGACTTTGCACCATCGCCCGCGCGCTGCGACACTGCCCCCGCTCCGATCGCCCCGTACCCGCGATCACCACACGCCACACGGACCGCGGCGGAGCAAGGACGCATCCGGCACCCTGCCGGATCACACACATGGATCGACAAGGAGATCACCGTGTCCCAGGACTACATTTCCCTGACCCTTACTCCCGAGCAGGTCACCGGCGCCAGCGACGGGCTGGACCTGATGGCCGCTTCGCTGTCCGGCCTGAAGGCGACGCCGGAGCCGGAGCGCGGCAACCTGCTGTACATGGGCGCCAAGTCGGAGGTGTTCTGCCGCCGTGCGCTGCGCATCCTCGACGCCAATCCGCAGATCGTGCCCCCCAGCCTGGCCGCGGACCTGGCCGGTGCCAACGCCGACCTCGCCGCGCTCGACCAGTTGCGCCCGCTGCAGGAGCGCCTGCAGAAGCTGCTCTCGCTGATCGGCGACAGCATCGACCTGCTCGGCAGCGACGCGATGCACGTCGCGCTGGACGCCTACGCGCAGCTCAAGCTGTCCGGTGGCGACGCCGGCCTCGAGGAGCTGCGCAAGGAGCTGGGTTCGCGCTGGTCGCAGGGCGGCCGGGCGAGGGCGGAGTCCCCCACGCCGGCGCCGACCCCGACGCCCACCCCGGCCCCCACGCCGGTGCTCGATCCGGCCTGACCGCGGGTCGCCCGCAACACCGCAGAAGCCGCCTCCGGGTGGCTTTTGCACGTCTGGAGGGCGGTTCTGGGCCGTTTTGGGGCTTGAAAGACCTCCCGGAGGTCGTCAGCGACCTTGCGGAGGCCGCCGACAGGGTCCGCGAGGTCGTCGGCGATGTCGCGAAGGTCTCCCGCAGACCTCCGCGAGGTCATTCGACGACCTCGGCGAGGTCTCCGACAGACCTGTGGAAGGTCTCCGGGGATGTCCGCGAGGTCGCTGGCAGACCTCCGCGACATCCTCGAAAGACCTCCGGAAGGTCTCCCGACGATGTCGCAATGGTCCTTGGTGGATGTGTGGGAGGTCGCCAGTCCGGCGCGGCTGCCGGGCGCCGGTCCCACTCGTCGCGCTACGATGCGCGGATGGCCAGCCTGCTTGCCCAGATCAGGGAATCCCTCGTCGCCTTCACCCGGTTGCAGACCCCGCCGGCGCTGATCGGCGGGCTCGCGCTTGCCGCCCACAATGTCGTTCGCGCCACCCGTGATGTCGACTTTCTCGTCGACGCCGACGATGCCGACCGGTTGCACGAACTCCTGCTGGAACTGGGGTACCACTGCATCCATCGCAGTGCGGATGCGGCCAACTACCTGCGTGGCGAGGAAGGTCTCGACCTGTTGTACGCGCATCGTCCCATTGCCCGACAGCTGCTGGCGGCCGCCGATGAGCGGGACACGCCGATGGGGCGGTTGCGGGTGATCAGTGCCGAGGGGCTGGTTGCATTCAAGCTGCAGGGGTACGTCAATGACCCAACGCGCACCCGCGACCTGGACGATATCCGGGCCCTGCTGCGCGCGCACCGCGAGACCCTCGACCGGGAGCAGCTGAGGGAGTATTTCCGTCTGTTTGAACGGGAGGATCTGCTTGATGAGCTCATCGACGAAGTCCGCAACTGATCGTGATCGGGTCGTCCTGGTGAGCGAAGGTGGTGTGGAGCGCATGCCGGCGCCGGCCGACCCGATCAAGGCGTGGATCGATCTCATGGAGGTGGTGGAAATGCTGCGCCCCCGGGGTGCCCCGCGTCCTCCGGTGTCGACCGGCGGGGTATTCCTGCTGTAGCCGCGCACAACCCCGATGAGGTAGCAGAGATGGACAGGACGAGTGGATTGGAACTGCGGTCGCTGGCGACGTCCGATGGACAGCTTCGCCTGAGTCTGGAGACGGTCACCCTGGACGAACCCGGCGCGGATGAGCTGGTGGTGCGGGTCGAGGCCACGCCCATCAATCCATCGGACCTCGGGCTCCTGCTCGGTCCTGCCGATGTGTCGACCGTCAGGGCCGAAGGGACGCCGGAACGACCGGTGCTGGTCGCCGACATTCCGCAGCAGCGCCTGGCGGCCATCCGCACCCGGCTGGACCAGTCGCTGCCGGTCGGCAACGAAGGCGCGGGCACCGTCGTCAAGGCGGGCGGCAATGTGCAGCATTTCCTCGGGAAGAAGGTCGGGATGCTGGGCGGCGGGATGTACGCGCAACTGCGCAAGCTGCGGGCGCAGGACTGCATCGTGCTGCCCGATGACGTGGATGTCGCGGACGGGGCGTCGATGTTCGTCAATCCGCTGACCGCGCTTGGCTTCACCGAAACGATGAAGGCCGAGGGGCACCGCGCCATCGTGCATACCGCCGCCGCCTCGAACCTGGGCCAGATGCTCAACAGAATCTGCCTTGCGGACGGCATCGGGCTGGTCAATATCGTGCGCAGCAACGCGCAGGCGGCGATCCTCCTCGATATCGGCGCACGCCACATCGTCGACAGCACGTCGCCGGACTTCCAGGCCGAACTGACCGAAGCGATTGCCGACACCGGTGCAACCATCGGCTTCGACGCCATCGGTGGCGGCAAGCTGGCCGGGCAGATCCTGCAGGCGATGGAAACGGTCGCCAGCCGCGGCGTCACCACGTACAACCGCTACGGCTCGGACGCGTTCAAGCAGGTCTATATCTATGGCAGCCTGGACACGGGGCCGACCGTGATCAATCGGACGTTCGGTTTTGCCTGGAACGTCGGCGGATGGCTGCTCTTCCCCTTTCTGCAGAAGGCGGGCCAGGAAGTCGCGGCGCGGATGCGCCAACGTGTCGTGGACGAGCTCGGGACGACCTTCGCCAGCCACTACACGAAGACCATCAGCCTTGTGGATGCGCTGCAGCCGGAGATCCTGGCTGCGTACGAGCGCAAGTCGACCGGCGAGAAGTATCTGATCGACCCGTCCTTGTAGGCGGGGCTGTTCCTTGTCGATGTCCGGGGACGCCTCGCGACAACAGCCGTCGCACTAAGTCTCAAAAAAAAGGCCCCGCATTGCGGGGCTTTTTTTTGTACTCGAAGTATCGCGTGGCCTTTGGACTCAGTGTGTTATGGCCTGGCGCCGCGGCCGAGGGGTCACGGCTGGTAGCAGGCGCCGCTGGCGTCGTGCTCGATCTGGATCAGTTCTCCGCCGCCCACGCCCCAGGCATTGCCATCGGCAAAGATCAGGCAGCCTGCGCCCTTGTAGAGCACCTGCATGCGGCGCGCGTCATTGCCGAAGTAGAACGGGATCCAGCGCTTGCCGGATTCGTAGCTGTGCTGGCGGTCGGGGACGCGGTCCATGACCTGCTGCACGGCTTGGGTGTCCATGCCGATCGTGAGCTGGGCGAATTTGCTGCCGGGCGCCGGCTGGCCGACGATTGCTTCGGCCTGCACTTCCTGGTCGGCTGCGGTCTGCTCGGTGTTCGCTGCGCTGTTGGTGTTGCCGGTGGTGGCACAGGCGGCGCAGGCGCTGGCGAGGGCCACGATAGCCATATGGCGGAACGTACTCATTACTCATCTCCCTGAGATCGCCGGTGGTCGGGAAGGCCTCATGCCCCCCTGCCGGCGAAGTGCGCAGACTGCCGGCGGAGGCACGTTTCGTCAATCAGATACAGACCTGTCCGAGCTACCGCTTGAACACCTGATCCCGATGCCAGCTCAACTGACTGCCTCCGCGCCACAGTCACATGCTGCCAATGCCTCCGGAGGCATCCTGCGGACTTGCGGCACCTTGCCGCGTCCCGACCCGCAGGAGGTCCCATGAGCAGTGCACTCAAGAACAAGACCGTCGCCATCCTCGCCACCGATGGCTTTGAACAGGTCGAGCTGACCGAGCCGAAGAAGGCGGTGGAGGCGGCTGGCGCGACCACCAGGTTGCTGTCGATCAAGACCGGCGAGATCCAGGGCATGCACCACGACAAGCGTGGCGACACGTTCAAGGTCGATGGGCAGGTAGCGGACGCGAAGGTCGAGGATTTCGACGCGTTGATCCTGCCCGGCGGCGTGGCCAATCCCGATGCATTGCGGATGGATGAGGCGGCGGTGGGTTTCGTGCGCGACTTCTTCCAAAGCGGCAAGCCGATCGGCGTGATCTGCCACGGGCCGTGGCTGATGATCGAGGCCGACGTGGTACGTGGTCGCAAGATGACCGCGTGGCCGAGCGTGCGCACCGACCTGCGCAATGCCGGCGCCGAGGTGGTCGACGAGGAGGTGGTGACCGACAAGGGCATCGTCTCCAGCCGCAAGCCCGATGACCTGCCGGCGTTCTGCAAAAAGATCGTCGAGGAGTTCGCCGAAGGCCGCCACGCGCCGCGCACCTGACATGGCGTGCACCGACACAAGGAGATTGCATATGGCACTGGTCCATTCGGTTCTGATGGCCGCGATCGGCGGGATGCGCGCGGTGACGCCTCTGGCGGCCGTGGCCAACGCCGCGCGCGACGGCCTGCTTCCACGCGACAACGGCGCGCCGCGCTGGTTGTCCAGCCGCGCCGTCTCGGCCGCTACGGGCGCGCTGGCATTGGCGGAGATGGCCGGCGACAAGATGAAGAGCGCGCCGGATCGCATCGCGCTGCCGGGCCTGCTGGCACGTTGCGCGACGGGCGCGATCGCCGGTGTCGCGCTGGCGCCGGCGCGGCAACGCAACGCCGCCGCGTTGCTGGGCGCCGCCGCCGCGATCGGCTCCTCCTACGTCACCTTCCGCATGCGCAAGTACGCGCTGCAACGGTACGGGCAGACGCCGACCGGCGTGGTCGAGGACGGAATCTCCGCGGCCGGTGCGGCCTTGGTGGTCGCGGGCGTGGGAAGGGCGGCCCGGACCGGTGCGCGCTTGACCTGATCCGTCCTCATATCTGGCGGCCACCTTGACCCGGCGCGCCGGGCTGCCAACCACCATCCGCCATGCGATCCTAGGCGAACCTTGTCCCCGGATCCGTGCCCATGAGCCTGCGTGAGCGCCACCACGTCACCGTTGCCGGCGAAGGCCCGGCGAGCATGGTGTTCGCCCACGGCTTCGGCTGCGACCAGAACATGTGGCGGTTGATGGCGCCCGCGTACGAGGACCGCTACCGCACCATCCGCTACGACCTGGTCGGCAGTGGACGCTCGGACCTGTCGGCCTACGACCGCAACCGCTACGACACCCTGCAGGGCCACGCGGACGACCTGGTGGAGGTGGTGCGCGAGTTCGCCGAGGGTCCCGTCGTGTTCGTCGGGCATTCGGTGAGCGCGATGATCGGGCTGCTGGCCGGCATCAAGGCGCCGGAGCTGTTCCGGGCCCACGTGATGCTGGGGCCGTCGCCCTGTTACATCGACGACGGCGACTACGTTGGCGGCTTCAGCCGGGCGGACATCGACTCGTTGCTGGAGACGATGGAAGGCAACTACCTCGGGTGGTCGAGCAGCATGGCGCCGGCGATCATGGGTGCGCCCGATCGGCCCGAGTTGGCGGAGGAACTCACCAACAGCTTCTGCCGTACCGACCCGGAGATCGCCACGCACTTCGCGCGGGTGACCTTCCTGTCCGACAACCGTGCGGACCTGCCGAAGCTGCACGCCCCGGCGCTGGTCCTGCAGTCCAGCGACGACCTCATCGCCCCGCTGGCCGTGGGCGAGTACATGGCGCGCACGCTGCCGGACGCGACCCTGCGGGTGATCCGCAATGTCGGCCATTGCCCGCACCTGAGCGCGCCGTCCGAAAGCATGGCCGCGATGGACGCGTTCCTTGACGCGCTGGCCTCGCGCGGTGGGCGTGGCCACGACTGACCACGGCAGCGACGGCGGCGTGGGCGCGCTCTACGAGCACGCGCCCTGCGGCCTGCTGCTCACCGACGACGACGGCCTGGTGTTGCGGGCCAACGCCACGTTCTGCGGCTGGCTTGGCGTGGAGAGTGGCGCGCTGGTCGGCCGGCGCCGGTTCCAGGACCTGCTCACCATGGGCGGGCGAATCTTCCACCAAGCCCAGTGGATGCCGCTGTTGCGCATGCAGGGCTCGGTGGCCGAGGTCAAGCTCGACATGGCGCGCGAGGGCGCCAAGCCGCTGCCGATGGTGATGAATGCCATCCGCCGCGAGTGCGACGGTGCGATGGTCCACGAGATCGCGCTGTTCATCGCCAAGGACCGGCACGCCTACGAGCGCGAACTGCTGGCCTCGCGCAAGCGGGCCGAGGAGTTGGCGACGCAGCAGCGCGCGGCCCGCGAGTTCGCCGAACAGATGATGGCCATCGTCAGCCACGACCTGCGCACGCCGCTGGGCACCATCCGCACGGCCGGCGAGGTGCTGGGGATGATCGACCTGCCGGAGCGGTACCGGCCGCTGCTGGGCAATATCGACCGCTCCACCGACCGCGCCCTGGCGCTGATCAACGACCTGCTGGACCTGACCCGCTCGCGCCTGGGGCAGGGCATGGCGATCACGCGCCAGCCGATCGACCTGCACGACACGGTTGCCGCGCAGGTGGCGGAACTGTCGCAGGCCTACCCGGAGGCGCGCATCGAGCATCACCGCCGGGGCGACGGCCGCTGCGACGCCGACCCGGCGCGGCTGGGCCAGCTGGTCGGCAACCTGGTGTCCAACGCGGTGGCCTATGGCCGGCCCGGTGCGCCGGTGGTGGTGTGCACCTCGACCGACGGCGACGAATGCGCGGTCTCGATCCGCAACGAAGGCGAGCCGATTCCCGACGCGGTGCGGGGCTCGCTGTTCCAGCCGATGGTGCGCGGTACCGACGAGGGCGGAGCCACCCGCAGCGTGGGGCTGGGCCTGTACATCGTCGCCGAGGTGGCCCGCGCCCATGGCGGCGCCGCCCGCCTCGCGTCGAGTACCGCCGAGGGCACGGAGTTCGTCGCCGGCTTCGCGCGGTGGTCGGCACCGGGGCCTGCCACTGGGTAGGTGGACAGCGCCGAGCTGGGGCATGCCTCGACGGGGCGAGTACGTCGCGCGGCGTAGTCTCTGAACCCCAACCGCCGTGAGAACTGTCGATGACCCGTATCGCCCCCGCGCTTCCGCTCACGTTTGCGCTCGCCGTGGTGCTGGCCGCCGCGTCCTGCACCACCACTCCCACCACGCCTGACGTTGCCGGGCAGGCGGATGGCGGCGACGGCTCCGCGATCACGCTGACGCCGCTCACCGCGGCCGACATCGAGGGCGCTTCGCTCGCGGGTGAGCTTGCCTGCAGCTTTTCCGCCGAGTCGGGGGAGGCGCCGCTGTTGCTGGCGAAGGGCGACGTGGCCTCGGATGCGTCCAGCCGCGGCGTGGTGAAGGTCGGCAGTTATGTCGAACCGGTCGCCGCGCCGGGCGGCTTCGACGGGATGCTGCGTGGGGCGCGTTTCTCGGGCGCCGGCAAGGTGGTAGTGATCGAGCTCACCGGTCCTGCCACGGGCGGCGGCGAGTCGCCACCCAGCCCGGCCACGCTCACGTACCACCGCGCCGATGGCGCCCGGCGCACGTTCGCCGGCCAGTGGCAGTGCGGGCCGTAGGGTCCGGCACCTTCTTTTGACTGAACAGCGCACGGCCACGCGGAACCTCCATGCTCCGCAGCCATGCCAGCCGGGTTAGTCTTCCGCCCTTCCGAAGCAGAGTTTCCGAAGTGATGAATGCCACCGTTGTCGGTCTGGTGACGCCGCATCTGCTGCGCGTCGTGGACCTCGCCAATGAAGCGGAGAAGGGAGTCAACGTGGATTGGCACGTACGCGATGCCGTGGCCAAGACGATGGCCGAGCTGGGTGATCAGTACAACGCGGTGGACCTGGTGACGTCGTTTGTCGACGGGCTGGAGAACGCGGCCGCGCAGGCCCCGAAGGCCCGGATGCTTTATGCCGGCGCGCTGCGGTCCGCGGCCGAGGCGGCGCGCCGTCTCCGCCGCGACTGAGTTCCGGCGCGACCGCTTCCACCGGGCGTCTTCGCCCTACGGCGTGCCCTGCTGCGGGGTGTCGATCAGCCCGTCCAGCTCGTAGCCCAGCGCCTGCGCGGTGGCGAGGTAATCCATCCGTTCGGCCGGATCGATCCGCGGGGTGCGCGCCAGCAGCCACAGGTACTTGCGGTCCGGGCTGCCGACCAGCGCGATGCGATAGTCGGGGTCGATCCGCAGCACCCAGTAGTCGCCCTTGGTGAACGGCACCCAGCGCAGCCCCTCGGGCAGGAAGCTGACTTCGAGCTTGCTGTTGTTGCTGCCTTCCACCGGCGTGGCCTCGCCGACCGACTCCTGTGGCGTACCGTCGCCGTCGCGCGCGCGGTTCTCGACCCGCACCTTGCCGACGTCCTGCAGCGTGTAGGTGGCGGTGATGTCGGTGTAGTCCGGCGGCTCGTGGCGCATCGGCAGCCGCGCGACCTCGTACCAGGTGCCGAGGTAACGCTGCAGGTCGACGGCGGCGACGGTGGCGGGTTCGTCATGGTGGGTCATGTGGGGCTCCTGTGGGGGAGTCGCTGGTGTAGCCGATGCGCGATGAAGCGGGCGCAAACATGCCTTGACGGCGGTGCTGCCGTGCCGGTGTATGCGCTCAGGAGGTGCAGGGCGCCGCCATCGGCTTCCTGAAGGTCAACCACAAGGCCGAAAGCAGGAAGTACAGGCCACCGAACGCCGCGTAGGGCGCCAGTTGGGGAAGGCCCGGCGCCACGCCAAACGCCTGGACGACGAAGAAGCCGCCGGCGAGGGCCGACTGGCCGCCGCTGAGCATCATGAAGAACTGGCCGCCAAGCTTCCGTCGCCGGATGCCGACTGCGAGCTGGAAGAGTCCGGCCAGTAGCGCCCATGCACCGAAGACCAGTACGCCGCCTGCGTTCCCTTGCAAGGCGAACGCGCCGACGATGGCGACGGCGGTGACCACACTGACGACCGCGTTGAACTTCTGGCCGGGATTTGCGTGCAGGCCACCGCTTCGCCGGGCGTCGAAGACGTTGGCGATCGCATCCCACGCCGGGTAGATGAAGAGCAGCGTGGCCGCGAGAAGTATCGATGCGGGAGCGGACAGGACGACGACGGCGACCCAGGCGAAGGCGACGACTGCGCGCAGGAAATAGAAGTTTCGAAGGGAGTTCACGGGGTGCACTCTTGGGAAGGAGGTGCAACCCTACTAGTTGGTAGGTTTTGGTGTCAATGGAGAATCTTGACTGTGGTTACTCCTGCGACTGATCTCCGGGGCCGGCTGGAAGGCTACCTATCAAGTGGTAGAATCCGGCCCATGACCACGCAACAGAAACTCATAGATTCGGCCCGGTACCTCATCCAGACGCGGGGCTACAACGGCTTCAGCTATGCCGATGTCGCTGAGCAGGTGCAGGTGCGCAAGGCGAGCATCCACCACCACTTCCCGGCCAAGTCCGATCTCGCCCGGGCGGTGGTGGAGGAGTCCCGTACGGCGATCGTCACGCAGACGCGGACACTCGATGGCGCGTTCGACCCCGAAGAACAGCTGCGCTTCTATACCGGTTACTGGGAAAAATGCATCGCTGATGCGTCCGCGCCGTTCTGCGTCGCCGGCATGCTCGCCACCGAGCTGCCGACCCTGCCTGCCGACCTGGCCGATCACGTGCGTGCGCATTTCCGCGATCTGTCGAACTGGCTGGAAACGGTGCTGACCAAGGGCGCGCAACTCGGCCTGTTCGAGTTGCATGCGTCCGCGCGCCTGGAGGCGGAGTCGTTCATGTCGATGGTCTACGGCGCCATGCTCACTGCGCGCGCGCAGGGCGAGCCGAAGGTATTTGCGGACATCGTCGAGCACGGGCTGAAGCGACTGCTGCGTCACCCCGTGGCCACGAAGCGCCGGTAAGGCACGCTGGCCGTAATAATCCATTGATCCCGATATCGAGAACTGCCGATGACCCGTATCGCTCCCGCTCTTTCGTTGACCCTTGCGCTCGCCGTGGCACTGGCCACCGCGTCCTGCACTACCACCACCGCGCCTGATGTTGCCGGGCAGACGGATGGCCCGTTGCGCATCGAAGGCACGATCACAGCCATCGATCTGCAGCCGTGGACCTACGACGGCCATGCGGTCGTGCAGGTCGACGCGGAGGGTCGAGGCCCGGTGGAGGTCCAACTCCCGGCGCGCTGGAGCCTGTGCAAGGCGGAGCCGGTGGACGTCGAGAGTTTGGCCGTCGGCATGCACGTGCAGGCGGTAGGCGCCGCATCGGGCGAGGGTGGGCTGGTGGTGTGCGGGGACGCGGCCCACAAGCTGGTGCCGATGGGGAACTGAGCCGGATTTTCGACTATAACGAGTTGCGTTATATAACGGGTTACGTTATGGTTGCTGCGTGATCCGGAACTTTGCCGACAAGGAAGCGGAAAAGATCTGGGACGGCTCGCCGTCTCGACGGCTGCCTGCCAGTATCCAGCAGGTCGCCCGGCGCAAGCTACGCATGCTCAACAGTGCCTTCATCCTGGACGACCTGCGTATTCCGCCGGCCAACCGCCTGGAAGCATTGAAGGGCAGCCGGAGAGGGCAACACAGCATCCGGATCAACGACCAGTGGCGTGTGTGCTTCCGCTGGAAGGACGGTGACGCCCATGACGTGGAAATCGTCGATTACCACTGACGCAACGGAGTCGGCCATGAAGACCCTGCCCAACATCCACCCCGGCGAAGTCCTGCTGGAAGAGTTCCTCATTCCGCTGGGCATCAGCCAGAACGCCTTGGCGCGAGCCGCGGGTGTCCCGCCGCGCCGCATCAACGAGATCGTGCTGGGGAAGCGAGGCGTGAGCGCCGATACCGCAGTCCGTCTCGCAGCCGCACTTGGCACCAGCGAGCGGTTCTGGCTGGGGTTGCAGGCCGACTACGACCTCGAAGAAGCGCATCGCGCGCTGGGCAATGCGGTCGACCGGATCGAGCGTATCGCGGCGTGAGCCCCGACTCATCCGTTTGAGCACCATCTTCCAGTCCCTCCGCAGCTACAACTACCGGCTCTGGGCCGGTGGCGCGCTGGTGTCCAACGTGGGCACGTGGATGCAGCGCATCGGGCAGGACTGGCTGGTGCTGACGGTGCTGACCGACCACAACGCGACGGCGGTGGGCATCGTGATGGCGTTGCAGTTCGGCCCGCCGCTGCTGTTGTTGCCGCTGACCGGCTACGTGGCCGACCACTGGGACCGTCGCAAGCTGTTGCTCGCGACGCAGGCCGTCGCCGGTTTGCTGGCGTTGGGGCTGGGCCTTTTGACGCTCACCGGCATGGTGCAGCTGTGGCACGTGTACGGGTTTGCGTTGTTGCTCGGCTGCGTCACCGCGTTCGATGCGCCGGCACGGCAGGCGTTCGTGTCGGACCTGGTCAGCGATGACGACCTGGCCAACGCGGTGGCGTTGAATTCCGCGTCGTTCAACGCGGCACGCATGCTGGGCCCGGCGGTGGCGGGCGTGCTGATCGCGGCGATTGGCGAGGGCTGGCTGTTCGTGGTCAACGCGGGCTCGTATGCGGCGGTGCTGGTGTCGCTGTGGTTCTTGCGGGTGCACGAGCTGCATACCGAAGCCCGGCCGGAGCGCACGCGCGGCAGCCTGCTGGCGGGGTTCGGTTACGTGTGGCGGCGGCCGGACCTGATGGCGGTGCTGGTGATGCTGTTCCTGCTGGGGACGTTCGGTTTCAACTTCGCGATCTTCATTTCGACCATGTCGGTCACGGTGTTCGATGGCGACGCCAGCCAGTACGGCCTGCTGACCTCGGCGATGGCGGCCGGCACGATGTGCGGGGCGCTGCTGTCGGCGCGTCGGCCGGTGCCGGGCATGGTGCTGATGGCGGTGTCGGCGGCGGGTTTCGGCGTCAGCGTGGCGCTGGCGGCGGTGATGCCGGGGCCGGTGCTGTTCGGGGTGGTGCTGTTCTTCGTCGGGCTGGCGGCGCTGACCTTCATGACCGCGAGCAACTCGATGATGCAGCTGACCACCGAACGCGCGATGCGAGGCCGGGTGCTGGCATTGCGGATCGCGGTGGTCATGGGCGGCACGCCGCTGGGGGCGCCGCTGGTGGGTTGGGTGGTCGATCGGTTCGGCGCGCGCTGGGCGTTGGGGATCGGTGCGCTGTCGGGCGTTGCGGCGACCGCCGTGGCGGTGGGCTATCTGGTCAGGTATCGCGGGCTGCGTGTGTCGCGGGATGGCGGGCGGCTGCGGTTGGCTATCGAGGCGGCACCGACCGACGAGACGGGTGTCCGGGTAGCGGCGGGTGAGCGGGTGACGTAAGTGTGGTGGGCAGGCGCCGCCGATCGACAGTGACGACTCAGGGGTCCAACTGGTTGCTGCGCCACGGTTCCGGCAGTGCCGACTGTGGGCAGTGGCGGGCGGCGTACTGCCAGTCATAGGTGCGGTTGTCGGCGGAGAAGGCCTCGGGGCTCTCGATGGTGTACTCGACTTCGCTCGGTTCCGGGCCACCGCCACCCATGCCTCCGATCACCGTGCAGGTCTCGGCGGTGGCGTAGGTGTTGGGGCCGGTCTTTTCGATCCGGGTGAAGCGGCAGGCTTCACGCGAACTGTTGATGCCTTTGCCGTCGTGCAGCATCACGGTGGCGTTGGACGCGTCGCCGCAGGCCACGTCCGCGGCGACGAAATAGCCGGGCTTGAGCGGCAGGCGGTCGACGCCGGCTGCGGTGGAGGGCGCGGGGTCGGCACCCTGGCCGGCGTCCGCCGCGGCGGGTGACTGGCTGCCGCATGCGGCCAGCAGAATGAGGCAAAACACTGTCGGAGTCGGCTTCATGATGGGATCCCGGCGTGAGCGTCATCTGCTACAACGCAGCCGCGCGCCCGGGTCGGCCGGGCGGGTGCCGGGTACGGATCAAGGTCGCGGCGTGTACTCTCGCCTCCGTTTGACGCAAGGTGCCGCGAAGCGCACCGATTGGGGAGCGATGTCCGGGTGGCGACGGGAAGCGGTTGACGTGAACTCCAAGGGGAATCGATGACGATGCTGCGTGCCCTCGTCGTGGCTGCGACGTGCCTGCTGTCGGTGCTGCCCTGCGCGGCGCGTGAGCGCTATGCCGTGCAGGGCGAGTCCTGCGACGGTTATCCGCGCCTTGCCATCGAGACCATGCGGGGCATGTGTGCGGGGCTGGTGGTGGGCCCGACCGTGCAGGACCCCGCACGCGAACTGCGCCTGCCGCGTTCGCTGCTGCAACTGGACGCCGACACCTGGCTGGTGACCGACCTGGGGCGCTGGGACGGCTCGCGTGGTGCGGTGTGGAAGTTGCACACGCGGCCCGGGGAAAGCGCCACGCTCGAGCGGATCATCGACGGACTGCACCTGCCGCACGCCATCGTCCGTGGGCCCGATGGGCTGGTCTACATCAGCGAGATGAGCCGGATCGTTCGTTTCGACCCCGGCACGGCGACGCCCGCTGAAAGCATCGAGCCGGTCGTCACCGGACTACCCGACAACCGCCTGCATGCGCATCGCCATCCGCTGTCGAGCTTTGTGTTCCTGCCCAATGGCGACTTGCTGGCCAACGTCGGCGCGCCGAGCGACCAGTGCGCCGGCGACGGCACGCGCACCGACGCCGGCCTGTGCGCGGAGAGCGAGGGCGAGTCGGATGCGGCGTCGCTGCGGGTCTATCCGCGAAACGGGGATGGTGACGGTGGCTGGTCGCAGGACTACACGGTCATGGCGCGCGGGCTGCGTAACTCGGTGGCCCTCGCGGTGCATCCCTCGGGCACGGTGCTGCAGGCGGAGAACAGCTACGACTTCGAAAGCCGCTGGGTGCCATTCGAGGAACTCAACGTCATTGAGCCCGGGCTGCATTTCGGTTGGCCGTATTGCACGGCGACTTCAAACACCACGCCCGCATGGCCGGACAAGGCGGAGTGGTGCCGGTCCGACGCGCACGCCACCCCGGCGTTGCTGTTGCCACCGCATGCGGCGCCACTGGACATGCTCTGGTACGACGGCGCGATGTTCCCGGCGTTGCAAGGTCGGATGCTGATGAGCTGGCACGGCTACCGCTCGGTCGGCGGTCGAATCGCCAGCTTCGCGGTGGACGCGCGCGGGGTGCCGGTCCCCGATGCGCATCCACGCTTCCCCGTCTACGGCGCCGGCCACCGCGCCTACGGAGCAGCCCCGGCTGCCACGCCGGTGGTGCTGACGCCGGTTTGGGGCCGAAGTGCGGGATTGCGCCCACAAGGGTCGCCGGTGGGCATGGCCGTTGCCGACGACGGCGCCATCTGGGTCGCCGATGACCGCGCCGGCGTGATCATCCGGCTGGCGACCGACGAATGAACAGTCATCCGCTGGCCGCCTGCGCAGGGCGATCCGACGCCCTGTGCCTTCAGGCACAGGTTCCCGGTTGCCCAGTCGGCCACAATCGCCGTTGCCGTTCGGGCAAGTCCAAGGGTTGTGCGCGATGGGAGTGGCTCCAGTTCGTCCCTGGATGACATTGGCGGTGGGGCTTCTGGCGATGGCGGCCGTACCCGGCGCCCGCGCCGCGGAGGTGCGCAATACCGTCGACCTGCACGTGCCGGCCGCACCCGCGCCGGTCACCGTCGATGGAAGGGCGCAACTGGTCTACGAATTGCAGATCGGCAATGTCAGCGACTTCCCGATCACGCTTGCTGGCGTTGAAGTCCGTGCCGATGGGCAGGCGCTCACCACGTTGGCCCCCGCGCAACTCGATGCGCGGCTGGGCCGCCCCGGTATGGTGGCGGCTGGTGATGCGCCACGTACGCTGGCGCCGGGCATGCGCAGCACGCTGTATCTGGAAGTCGCGGTGCCGCCGCAGGTGCGCCCGCAGGCACTCAGCCACGGCATCGATTATGTGCTGCAGGGCAGCGAAGGCCCGGTCACCGGTACCGTCGAAGGCGGCCGCGTCACGGTCGACCCGACCCCGCCGCCAGTGCTGTCGCCGCCGCTGCGGGGCGGGCCGTGGGCGGCGGTCCACCATCCCGACTGGCCGCGCGGACATCGGCGGATGGTCTATGCGGTCAACGGCCGCGCGACCATCCCCGGCCGCTTCGCCATCGACTTCATCAAGCTCGATGCGCAGGGCCGGCAGGCCGACGGCGACGCCGACCGCATCCCGGCTTGGTTCGGCCACGGCGAAGAGGTGCTGGCCGTGGCCGACGGCGTGGTGGTTGCCGTGCGCGACGACATGCCCGAAAGCGCATCGCTGGCAGCGCATCCGGACAACGCGCTGGGGGATGCCACCGGCAACTACGTCGCCCTGCAGATCGCACCGGACCGCTACGCGTTCTACGAACACCTGCAGCCAGGCAGTGTGCGGGTCGCGGCCGGTCAGCGCGTGCACCGCGGTGAGGTGCTCGGTGCGCTCGGCTTCACCGGCGATTCCACTGGCCCACACCTGCATTTCCATTTGGCCGACGCCAACTCGCCGCTGGATGCCGAGGGCGTGCCGTTCGTGCTGGACCGCTTCCGCGTGCTGGGCGGCTACGAGTCGCTGGATAACCTGGGCAGTGCACCGTGGCAGCCGCTGGCACCCGGTGCCGAGGCCGACCGTACCGCCGAGCGGCCCGCGCCCAACCGCGTGCTGCAGTTCCGGGATCGCTGACGACCGCACGACGCGGCAACACCGCTAGTCGAATGCGCTCCGGACGACATCGCCGCCGGGCTGGGTGAAGTGGTCCTGCAGGTACTTCTCGCCCTCGTCGCAGAACAGCGTCACCACGGTGGCGAGCTCGGGATGCTGCTCACGCACGCGGCGTGCCGCCACCAGGTGGGCGCCTGAACTCGGGCCGCAGAGCAGGCCGTGCCCGCGCGCCAGTCGCCGCATCTCGGCGATGGCGTCCTCGCTGGCGACCGACAACGTCGAGTCCACCAGTTCCGAATGGCGCGCGAAGATGCCGGGTACGAAGCCATCGGAAATGCCCTCGATGTGGTGTGTGCTGACCTCGCCGCAGAGGATGGTCTGCGACTCCGACGGCTCCATCGCGAACAGCCGCACCTTCGGATTGACCGCACGGAATGCCTGGCCGACGCCGATCAGCGTGCCGCCAGTGCCGACGCCCATCACCAGCGCATCGGGCCTGCGTCCCTGCAGTTGCGCCAGGATTTCCGGGCCGAGGATCTCCCGGTTCTCCTCGACGTTGTATTCGGACTCGAACTGGCTCGGTGCGAAATATCCCGGCTGCGCCCCCAGGCGCTTCGCTTCATCGAGCGCACCGTTGACGTGGAAGTGGCCGACGAACTTCACCTCGGCGCCATAGGCGCGCGAGATCGCCACGCGTTCGTTGGACAGTCCCTCCGGCATCACCACCAGCATCCGGTAGCCCTTTACCGCTGCGACCATGGACAGTGCGTTGCCGGTGTTGCCACTGGTGGCTTCCACGATCGTGTCGCCGGGCTTCAGCAGGCCCTGCTGCTCGGCTTTCTCGACCATGTACCAGGCGATGCGCGCCTTGATCGAGCCGGACGGATTCATGAACTCCAGCTTGGCGAACACGCCGTCGATCTCGAGCAGCGGGGTGTCGCCGATGGCGTCGAGGATCGAGTTCGAAATGCCGGTGTGGCGCATGGTCAGTGCGCCCTGGTCGGGCCCAGTGTCCAGCCCGGGGCGTCGCTGGCGGGGAAGCTCTGGTCGCTCTCCATGTCGACCAGTTCGTCATCGTCGAGATGGCCACTGCCGTCGTGGTCATGCTTTTCCAGCAGATCCTCCGACCGCTCCAGGCGGGATAGTAAAGGCGTCGGCTGCGGATTGGTCGGTTTGCTGTTCATGCCACCTCCGGTTCGTGGTCGCGGCACGACCATACATACGCCATGGCGGGTGAAGGCTCCCGCGTCCAGCGAGATCTACTCCTGGGTTGACCTCAACCATGCTTGAGGTCCCAGACTCCCGCATTCCACAGCAGGAGACCCGCATGCACGACGAGATCGCCGACATGGGTACCTATCTGGCGCGACTGGGGTTCGACTCACCGCCGCCGCCGACACTGGAGACCCTGGGCCAGCTCCAGCTCCGCCACACCGCGGCATTCCCTTTCGAGACCATCGCTACGCTGCTGCGTGAACCCGTGCCCGTCGACCTGCCGTCGGTGGAGCGCAAGCTGCTGCGCGAAGGCCGCGGCGGCTATTGCTTCGAGCTCAACCGCGTGTTCCTGGCATTGTTGCACCAGTTGGGTTTCCAGGTGCGCGGGCTCACCGGGCGGGTAGTGATGGGCCAGGCGAACGACGCGATGCCGGCGCGCACCCACCTGCTGGTGCGGGTGGCGATCGATGGCGTGGACTACATCACCGATGTCGGCTTTGGCGGCATGGTGCCCACCGCGCCGCTGCGGCTGGACAGCACCGATGTCCAGCCGACGCCGCATGAGCCATACCGGCTGGCCCGCAGCGGCGGGAGCTACATCCTGCACGCCCAGGTGGCCGGCCAGTGGCGCGCGCTGTACCGGTTCGACCTGCACCCGCAGGAGGAGATCGACCTCGTCGTCGGCAACTGGTACGTCTGTACGCATCCGGACTCGCCGTTCCTCGGCAAGTTGACCGTTGCACGCACCGGCCCGGGCCTGCGTCGGACGTTATCCAACGGTAGCTATGCGATCCACCGTCTCGGCGCATCCAGCGAGCGCCACGAACTGTACTGTCCCGACGCGGTGATGACGCTGCTGCGCGAGGCGTTCGGTATTCGGTTGCCGCAGCGTCCCGGGTTGCGCGATGCCATCGCGGGTGTGCTGGAGGACGCAAGCGTCATAGCCGGGTAGTCGGCACGTTCCTGACGCGCGTCGTGGGGAGTTACCGCTGGTCCAGCTCGTGATGGATCAACACCACGCATTGCGACGCGAACAGCATCGTCCGCCCCAGCGTGATCCGTTTGGCACCGAGGCGATCGAGACTGCCGAAGGTCTTCTTCGGCATCGGGATGTGGTCGGTCAGCAGGAAGCAGGGGTTGCCTTCGAACGCCTGCTCACGGATCGGCGTGCCTTTGCGGTCCATCACGAACAGCTGATGGTCCTCGGCCAGTTGTTGCACCAGCCGCTCGAAACTCAGCGTCTGCACCGTGACACCCGATTCCACCGGTCGCGTCTCCTCCTTGCCCATCCCGCGGGAGGCATCCAGCGCCTTGGCGACCTTGCTCAGCAGTGCCTGCTCGTTGAAGCCGCCGATCTCATGCATGGCGCTGGCCTCGAAGCGGATCGTGCGGGAGAAGTCCTGTGTGCTTTCCAGCACCAGGTAGACCGTCACGTCGGGGCGGTGCGATTGGGCGACGAAGATGGCATTCATCAACGTGTGTGCCAGGATTTCCGCATGGGCTTCGGTGCCCACGGAGGCCAGCAGCTTCTGGCTGTCCGTGGGCGCCGCCCGCGCTCTCAGTACAAAGGTTCGCATGGGTGTCGTCGTGGGTCCGTTCGGAGCGGCACGGGGCGGCCGTCCGGGAATTGTCCACCAATCCGCAGGGTCGGGATCAGCCGTGGACCCGGAACAGGGACAGCCCGGTCCACCCGTGCAGATAGCGGCCGCCCAGTTCCCGCCGGGGTGGCCTGTCGAAGCGGCTGTCGTTCTCGCCCTGTTTCCCTGCGGTTGTCGCGAATTCAACCATTTCGGAAAGGCGAAGCGGCACCGCGTCGGCCAGGTCCTGGGCGGTCCAGTGCAGATCGAAGGGGAATTGAGTGGAGATTTTCATGGTGGGGATCCCGGGATATTGATCAGTGGGGAGAGGGTGGCGGGCCGCCGTCTTCGCACCGCGCATGGCTGCGGCAGGCCTTGCGTCGGGTCCGCCGTGCGGACAAGGAACAACCGGTTGAGCGGGCTTTCCGGCCGCTGCGCTGCACGCTCGGCAGCCAGCGCCGCGGCGAGCGTTCGATACCCTCCGCGAATCGCCGCCTCCAGCAGGGTGAGGTCGAGAAGGTCGCGCTGTGCGTGGCTGCCGCCAAAGCGCTGTGCGTGGCCACGTAGCGGACGCAGCAGCGAAATGGCGTCGGCATGGCGCGCCTCGCCGAACGCCTGCATCGCACGCGCGGCATCCAGGCCGACTTCGCGTGCGAAAGCAGCGGTATCGCCGGTGCCCGTCGCGGCGGCAGTTTCCAGCGATTCCAGTACCGCCCGCTGCGCCTTGCCGCGTCCGCTGCCGACGAAGGCCATCATCGCGTGCAATTCGTTGAACGCGTAGTGCCCGGCGCCCGCCAGTGGCGCCCACCGGTCGGCGACGGTTTCCCATCGCTCACCGACGTCCGCGCCACGCAGGTGGAGCCGCCACAGCAACGAGGTGGCGTCGATCAGGTCCATCGCCAACGCCGAACGCCTGCCGTCGATCGGGCCGTCGAAAAGGTCCAGCGCCTCGTCGATCCGGTCGAGCTCCAGATGGAACAACGCCAGGTGCCACCAGTTGTGCACGGCGAAAGCGCTGTCGCGCGACCAGAGCTCGGCATCCGTACCCAGCCAGGCGATGCCGTCCTCGGTGCGGCCCTGCATTTCCATTACGTGCGCGACCGCATGCCAGCCCCAGCCGTCGCGAGGCTGGCGTTCCACGCTCAGGCGCCCATGGCGTTCGGCCTGCGCGTACTGGCCGCATTCCTCCAGGCCAAAGGCATACATGCCCAGCAGCGCGTGGTGGCCCGGCTGGCTCGCACCCCATGCCGGCAGTGCACGGGCAATACGGTCGCGGAGCATGCGCGCGTCGCCGGTGAAGAAGTCGAGCAGGTGGCCGGCCTGCAGCGCGAGCGCGTCGCGCGGGTAGTCGGCGTTGATGTCCTCCAGCGTGCGTGCCGCAGCGCGCCAGCGGCCCTCGAGCAGCAGGCCGATGGCCCGAAGGTGGCCGCGCTCACGCTCGTTGGCCGGCAGGGCCTCGGCGACGCGCAGGCAATCACGTGCGATGGGCAGGCCGGCGGGCTCGGTCCCGAGCAGGTGCAGCCAGGCCTTGAGCACGTGCGCCATCGTCATCGCCGGGCTGGCGGCGAGCGCATGCTCCACGCTGGCCACCGGATCGTCGATGTAGCAGCGCAACTCGTGGCTGGCCTGCTCGAACGCGGCAAGGCTGTCGGCGGTTGCGCCGGTCGTGGCGAGGTCAGCATAATCACGCATGGTCATGAGTCATCCTCCCGAAGGCTGCCGGACCGTCCGGCATGGACAGCACTCTCGCGCCGTCGCGGGAGCCGCGGAATGGCCGTGCCGCCTGATCGCTGTGCCCTGCCGCCGCCAGTTGTCGGCTCGCCGCCATGGATGCCCTGTCTGACCTGCTGAGAGTGCTTCGCTTCACCGGCGGGGTGTTCCTCGACGCCACCTTCCGCACGCCGTGGTGCGTCTACTCGCAAGTCACCCGGGAAGACTGCACGCCCGACACGCCGAGCGCGAGCCTGGTGGCGTTCCACTACGTGCTCGACGGCCATGTTGAAATCAGCATCGGCGATTCACCGCCACGTGCCTGCAGCGCCGGCGATCTGATCGTGGTCGTACGCAACGACGTGCACCTTTTCGGCAGCGATCTCACCTTGTCGCCGATGCACGCCGAGTCGCTGATTCGAGAAACCAGCCATGACGAATTGCCGCACATCGACTCCGGCAGCGGCGATACCGTGGTCAGTCGCTTCGTCTGTGGCTATCTCGGCACATCCGTGGCAACCCATCCCTTGCTCGATGCGCTGCCCGACCTGTTGGTCGCCAACGTACGTGGACGCCCCTGTGCGGAATGGGTGGAAAGTTCGTTCCGCTTTGCAGCACGCACGCATGTCTCGCACCAGCCCGGGGCGCAGGATGTGCTGGCGCGGCTGTCGGAACTGTTGTTCGTCGAGGCGGTACGCGAATACATCGAACACCTGCCACCCGGGGCCACCGACTGGCTGTCGGCGCTTCGCGACCCGCCGTTGGCCCGTGCGCTGTCGGCGCTGCATGGCCGAGTCGCGCACCCATGGACCACCGAGCAGCTCGCCGACGAGGCGCTGTTGTCGCGCTCGGCATTCGCCGAACGTTTCGCGCGCACGCTCGGCGTGCCGCCGATGACCTACCTGACCCGCTGGCGGATGCTGATCGCCGCGCAACGGCTACGCGAGTCGCGCGCCTCCATCGGCCAGATCGCGGCGGGCGTGGGCTACGAGTCCGAATCCACCTTCACCCGCGCCTACACCCGCGAGATGGGCGTTACCCCGGGAGCGTACCGGCGCGGTCAGTCTGCTTCCTGATGTTTCACTTTCGCCACGCGGCTTCGATGGTGGCGATGTCGATCTTGCGCATCGTCATCATCGCGTCGAAGGCGCGCTTGGCCGCGGCGCGGTCGGGGTCGGTCCACGCGTCGATCAGCACGCGCGGGGTGATCTGCCATGACAGGCCCCATTTGTCCTTGCACCAGCCGCACTCGCTTTCCTGGCCACCATTGCCGACGATCGCATTCCACAGGCGGTCGGTTTCCTGTTGGTCGTCGGTGGCGACCTGGAACGAGAACGCTTCGCTGTGCTTGAACGTCGGGCCGCCATTCAGACCCATGCACGGGATGCCCATCACGGTGAAATCCACGGTCAGTACGTCGCCCTGCTGGCCGTCGGGATAGTCGCCGGGCGCGTGGTGGATGGCGTCTACCGAGCTGTCGGGGAAGGTTTCGGCATAGAACGTCGCGGCGTCGAGCGCGTCGCCGTCGTACCACAGACAGATCGTGTTCTTGGGGATCATCGGATATCTCCTCGGTTGCGTGTCTGTATCGACGAGCGACGGGCCGCGGAATCGACAGCGCGTGCGTCTCAGTTGCCGGGGATGATCTGCGCCGAGTCGCCCGAGCCGAGCACGCGCACCTGATCGCCGACGCTCAACCGGCTGGCATCGGCGGTCTGGATGGCCGACTCGCTGCTGTCGTCGAAACGGATCATCACCATGTAGGCGGCGCTGGTTTGCGTCCCCGGTGCCGCGACACGGGCGGTATCGGTCGCGTCACGGGTGGCGCTGCTGGCGACGTCGTAGGCTTCGGAGGAATAACCCCCGGTGGCGTTTGCGGCCGTGCGCCCCGCCAGGCGTGCCAGCGACCGGGTAAGCGCGTTGCCCGTGGCGGACGGGCGCTGGGGCTCGGCGGCCTGCGTCTGGACTTGGACCGGCGCGATCCCGGTGACCACACCTTTACGGATCGCGACTTCCTGCGCCGCTGCGGAAATGGATACGGCAAGCAGTGCGGCGGCGATCAGGACGTTGAACACGGGGGTCTTCATCATCTTCATGGTGGCTTCCTTGAGGGGTGGGGGATGGTGATGCAGGGAGTTCTACCACCCGGTGGTGGCGTCCGGGCGGTTGCGGGTGGGTCCCGGTTGCTCCGGATCGACGTCGCCGGCCAGGGTCCACACCACATCACGGCCCTCGGGATCACGGCCGAGGTGGAAGTAGGCCGGCATGTCGGTCGCGAATGTCAGGGGTGCGCCGCCTGCGGGAGCGCCCGGCGGGGCGAACGGCACGATGTACAGCCCGGACGCGTCGATGGTGCGTCGCGCATGTGCCTCGCCGAGGTCGCCGATATCGGCGATCGAGCCGCCGCGCTCGAGTAGCGAACGTTCGAAGTCGACCAGCAGGTCCACCCTGGCCTGCGGTTGCCCGGGTATCGCCAAGGTGCCGCCGGTGATCAGCAGGTCCGACCAGACATCGCCGTTCTCCGGCAGTTCCTCGTAGCGCTGTCTCGGCAGGCCGGCGTGCGTGCCGGTGGCGATGGCATCGAGTGCGCCGACCAGGGCGAGGAAGTTGAGCTTGCGCAGGCGCTGCTTCTGCAGGTCGCCCTCGATGCCGCCCGACTCGATCAGGATCGTCGACACGCCGGCCGCGGCGGTGAGGTCGCCGAACGCGCGCGGGTTGAAGGTGTCGTCCCATTTGGCGATGTGGCCGCCGATCATGGGCTCGAGCACGGCGCGGATCGCCACGGCCACTTCGATGGCGCGGGCGCGGGTGGGGTCGACGTCGCGGGCCTCGTTGAACGCCGGCGCGAGCAGGGCGATGGCGGTGCCGCGGTCGGAGTCGCCGGCGCGATAGCCCACTTGCTGGTCGTGCAGGTTGAAACCGAAAGCGGGCTGCACGCGTTCGCGCAGGTCGTGCAGGGCGCGCGCTTCCGGAGAAACGAGCGCGCGCGCGTCGCGGTTGATGTCGATGCCCTGGGCGTTGCGGCGCTGGAAGCGTGCCGCGCCGTCGGGGTTCATGACCGGCAGGAAGTGCAGGGTGGTGCCCTGTTGCAGGCGCTGCACGATCGGGTGGTCGGGATGCGCGCCAAGGAACTGGAACAGGTCGGCGATCGCCATCGATGCGGTGCTCTCGTCGCCGTGCATCTGCGACCACAGCAGCACGCGCGTGTCGCCATCACCCCATGACACGTGGCGCAGCGGGCGGCCTTCCACGCTGCGGCCGATCTCTTCGGTGTGGAAGCCGCGTGCCTCGGTGGCCAGTGGTCCGGCGACGTCCCACCAGTGCTCCGGCGAGAACGCGCGGTCTTTCAGGTCCGCCACCCGGATGTTGGTGTCGTACAGCGCATCCAGTTCTTCCAGCCAGGCCGGGGGCGGCGGCATCGGGGTGTTGGCGGGTGTGCCGGGATCCGTGTCGGCGTCTTTGGCCCGGGACGCGTTCGGCAACAGGAGTGGCAACAACAACAGGGACAGTGCGAGGAGGCGACGCATGGCGGTGCTCCATGAAAGGCACGCCCGATGCTCCGAGGCTCGCGCGGTGCTGTCAAACGCTACGCCAGGATTTCGACGTAACCCTCCGTGCCGTGCACGCGGATCCGCTGCCCGTCACGGATCAGGCGGGTGGCGTGTTCCACGCCCACCACGGCTGGCAATCCGTACTCTCGCGCGATGACCGCGCCGTGCGTCATCAGGCCGCCCACTTCGGTGACCAGGCCTGCGATCGAGACGAACAGCGGGGTCCAGCTCGGGTCGGTGAAGGGCGTGACCAGGATGTTGCCCGGTTGCAGGTCGGCTTGCGTCATGTCGAACACGACGCGGGCGCGTCCCTCGACGGTCCCGGCCGACACCGCAAGCCCGACCAGCGCACCGTCCGGGAGGTCTTCGCGTCGATACATTCCGCTGACGCATTCGCCCTCCGAGGTGAGTATGCGGGGTGGGGTGAGTGCGCGGTAGGACGCGAATTCCTGCTTGCGCCGGGTGATGAGTTGTCCGTCTGCCTGCTGCGTGCGCGCCACCTCGTGCAGCTCCTGGAAGGTGAGATAGAAGATGTCCTCCCGCTCGCGCAGTACGCCGGCCTGCACCAGCCGCGCGGCTTCGTCCAGCAACGCCTGCTTGTAGACGAAGTAGCGGCATATCAGGCCGTACTTCGGATACTCGCGGTAGCCGGTGAACGTGCGGACCCGGTCGATCATCTGCTTGGTCTGCGCGGCCTTCTGCTCACCGTCGGGCA
Source organism: Lysobacter sp. F6437 (assembly GCF_052547215.1). Taxonomy (NCBI): domain Bacteria; kingdom Pseudomonadati; phylum Pseudomonadota; class Gammaproteobacteria; order Lysobacterales; family Lysobacteraceae; genus Lysobacter; species Lysobacter sp. F6437. The sequence goes on along the minus strand of NZ_JBQWRB010000001.1, from coordinate 750,183 downwards.
GGGCACGCAGGCGCTGCAGGAGGTCCTGTTCTTTCTCGCGGGCCTCCTGTGCGCCCTGTTCGAAGCGCTTCGTGGCGGCGCCAGGCTCGAAGTTCCTGATGTTGCCCAGCAGCAGCGGCACGAGCATCGACGGGCGTTCACTCCAGCGCGTCGCGGTGATGTCGATCTCGCCGGCGCAACGCATGCCGTAGCTGTCGAGCCAGCGCTGGATGGCGTCGCGTGCCTCGCGTCCTCCCGGAAGGGCGGGCAGCGCGTCGAGGACATCGTCGTTGGCGTCCTGCTGCAGGAACGCCAGCACCTGTGGATGCGGACGGATGGCATCGGCGACGTCCATCAGCGCCAGCCCCATTTCGGACGTGATGTTGCCGGGAGCGGAGCGGGTGAGCGTGTCGGCCGCGTTCTTCTCGCCCAGCCACTCGTACAGGTGGTCATTGAGCCACCCGGTAGCCTCCATGCCCGCCATGATCGCGCGGTGGCTTTGCGGGTCGAACAGGAGTTCGCGCATCTCCCTGGTGTCGTCGAGGAGGAACTCGAACAGCGCGGGCCCAGTCCGGGTCCGGATGTCGCGCTTCAGCGTGGCGATGGATGCCTGGCTTTTTGCGATCAGCGCGTCGACGACGGCCGGATCGGTTTCGATTGCAGGCGGCGCGGGGGCGCCCGACGCGGAGGCCGGCGCTGTGTCGGGCTGCAAGGGAATGAAGCCGCGCTCGATCAGGGTCCGCAGCGCGTCGCCGATCAGTGGGTCGGATTTGCCCAGCATCTCCAGCAGCCCGGCGCGGCCTGCCGGCGTCGACAGCCGGGGGGCGGCGTCCATGAACATGCGGCCTCCGGCCTCGCGCATGGCGGCGTTGGTGAGCTGCCAAACGGAGACCCCCAGCGGCCGCAAGGGGTCGGTCATCATCTGCTGGTGGCCGACGGATATGTAGACGTGCGGCGCGCTGTCATCGGCTGCGGGAATGGGGAACAAGGTGGTGATGGGCCGGCTCTGGACGATGTGGAAGCCGTCGTCGTCCAGGCACCATTCGATGTCCTGCGGGCTGCCGAAGTGCGCCTCGATCCGCCGACCCAGTTGCACGAGTTGCACCACCTGGGCATCACTCAACGGCGGGGCGGGTGCTTCGCTGGCTGTCGCTTTCTCGACGATCCGGTCGTCGCGCACCTTCCATGCATCGGCGTTCACCGTGCCGGAGACCAGCGCGTCGCCCAGCCCGAAGCAGGCCTCCACCGACGCGACCTTGCGGTTGCCGTTGACGGGATCGGCGGTGAACAGCACGCCCGACGCCTCGGGGCAGACCATCCGTTGCACGACCACGGCCATGTGGACCTTGCGGTGGTCGAAGCCGTTGCGCAGGCGATAGGCGATGGCCCGCTCGGTGAACAGCGACGCCCAGCACCGGCTGACATGCTGGAGGATCTGCGCGGCGCCCACGACGTTGAGGTAGCTGTCCTGCTGGCCGGCGAAGGAGGCGTTGGGCAGGTCCTCGGCCGTCGCGCTGGAGCGGACGGCGCAGGCGGTCCCGTCGCCGAGCGGGGTGAGCGCGTCGATGATCGCGGTCGCGATGTCGCCGGGAATCGCGACGGCTTCGATGGCTGCGCGGATTTCGGTGCCGAGTGCGTGGATCGCCTCACGGTCGTCCGGGGCCAGTTGTGACAACTGGTCGAGCAGGGCGGTGATGGAGGGTGTCGCCGCCAGGACACGCTTGAAGGCTGCGGTCGTCACGCAGAAACCCGGCGGCACGCGAACGCCCTTGGTCCGCGACAGTGCGCCAAGGTGCGCGCCTTTGCCGCCGACGATCGCGACCTGCGTCCGATCGACCTCCTGGAGATCCAGCACGTACCCATGCTTCGACGACGTGGTGCTCATTCGACGGCTCCCGCAACGCAGCCTTGCTGCCAAGGTCGGCGATTGGACCCCACGGCAGGGGGCTTGCCGCAAGCCCCGGGGCTGATAGGATATTGAAACGGGAAAGCGCGAAATGCGCCTTCCCTTTTTTGTGCCCGTCGATTTGTTGCGCGCGGGCGCGTTAATGTGGCCTGTCGCGAACCCAAAGGGCGAAGGCATGCATAGACGAGATTTCATCGGCAGCGCCGCACTGGCGGCTCTTCTCCCGCTGGTGGGTGGTAGCGGCAACGCGATTGCGGCGCCGCGCGGGCGATTGCTGCCGGTGCCCTTGAACCCGGGGGACACCGTCGCGCTGGTCAGCCCGTCCTCGGCCACGGACGAGCGGCTCAGCCTGCAGCTCACGCAGGAAGCGATGCAGGCGCTCGGCTTCAAGGTCAAGACCGGCGCGCATTACGCGGCGCGCCGCGGCAGCCTGGCGGGCACCGACGCCGAGCGTGCCGGCGACCTCAACACGATGTTCGCCGACGACGAGGTAAGGGCCATCGTCTGTGTCCGCGGCGGGTCCGGCGCGGCGCGGCTGCTGCCGCTGCTGGATTACGACGCGATCCGCGCCAATCCCAAGGTGCTGCTCGGGTATTCCGACATCACCGCGCTGCACAACGCCATCCTGTCGCAGGCGGGGCTGGTCACCTTCCACGGGCCGATCGGCGCGGGCAGTTGGAACGCCTTCAACGTCGACCAGTTCCGGCGGCTGTTCTTCGAACGCGAGCTGATGCGCTACGAGAACGTGGTCGATGCCGGCGATGAGCTGGTGCCACGCAAGCACCGCACGCTCACCATCACCGGCGGCAAGGCGCGCGGCGAGCTGGTCGGCGGCAACCTGTCGGTGCTGGTGGGGCTGGCCGGGTCGCGCTACCTGCCGGACTTCGACGGCAGGATCCTGTTCCTGGAGGACGTGGAGGAGGCGCCGTACCGCATCGACCGCATGCTCACCACGTTGAAGCTGATGGGGGCGCTGGACCGGATCGCCGGTTTCATCTTCGGCGACTGCACCGATTGCGACCCCGGCGAAGGCTTCGGCTCGCTGACGCTGGACCAGATCTTCGACGACCACATCAAGCCGCTCGGCATTCCCGCGTATCGCGGCGCGATGATCGGACATTTGCGCGAGCAGTTCATCGTGCCGCACGGCGGGCAGGTGGAGATGGATGCCGATGCGGGGACGTTCCGGATGCTGGAGCCTGTGTTCCAGGGGTGACGGGGACGGCCGGTTGCACTCACACGACCCGCACCGCCGCACTGCGACGCTCTCCACCATCCCATCCGTGGAGACCGTCATGTCCGAAACCCTCATCACCGACGAGCTGAGCAACAGCAAGGTCGCGGCGGTGTTCGCCAACGCCGACGCGGCGCGCGATGCCGCCCGCGACGTGGCGGCGGCGCTGTCGCTGGACGCGGCGCAGGTCAAGGTCATCAGCCCGACCGAGCCGAATCCCGGGCGCAAGCTGGAGCCGGAAAGCGGTGGCATCTGGCGCACCATCGTCACCGCGCACGTCAAGCTCGGCATCCTGGGTGCGGTGGCCGGGCTGGTGGTGTTCGCGGTGATGTACGGCATGGGTATCCGCTACATCACCAGTTCGCCGGTGGCGGCGGCTCTGGTGCTGCTGTTCTTCGGCGCCGTCGGCGGGCTGTTCCTCGGCGGACTGGTGTCGCTGCGCCCCGACCACGACCCCTACGTGCTGGCCGCGCGCGAAGCGATGGACAGCGGCCGGACCACGGTGGTGGTGCACGCTTTCACCGCCGCCCAGGCCGACGAGGCCGCGGAATATCTGCGCGGACAGGGCGGTGAGGTGACTTCGACGTTGTAGCCGTGACTGTGCGGTTTTGTTGACACCCGCGGCCGCCGTCCCCACCCTGTGCGCTGCGTCACACAACAGGTCGGCGCGCAGCAGCGTGACCGATCGCGTCCACCACAGGGGAACCACATGAAGAAGACCAGCCTGATGGCGGCCATGGCCGCCGTCGTCGGCGGTGCCGTCCTGGCATCCGCCACCGCGCACGCCCAGACCACGCCGACGGAAGCCTGGCAGCCGCCGCAGGGCGAGATGGATCCGGCCAAGCGCGTGCCGCAGGCGTCGCAGCCGGCGGCTGACGCGACCTTGCAGTCGCACACCGGATCACAACCGTATTACGCAGATTCGGCCGCGCCGGCGAGCCACGAACAGGGCCGCGGTGGATTCTTCCTCGGCGCGCAGGCCGGCAAGGGCTGGGTGTACGACGACATCGACCAGTCCGCGTTGATGGTCAACGCCGGCTACCGCTGGCAGGCCGGCCCGGTGACGCTGGTCGGTATCGAAGTGGCGGGGGGCCGGGTGGACGACACCGTGGAGGATGGTTGGCGCTACGGCAAGGTCGAGGTCTTCAGCGTCGGCGCCAATGCACGCTTCAACTTCGGCAGCGGCAACCCTGTCTATGGCCTGGTGCGCAGTGGCTATTGGGTGACTGGCGACAACGAGATCGGCGACCGGCTCGATGGCGGCTATGTCGGCGCCGGCCTTGGCGTCGACTTCAACCGCAACTTCAACATGAGCCTGGTGTACACCACCCACGTGTACTTCGAGAATCTCGAGTGGACCAATGACGGCGTCTACTACGACGCCAGTCGTGCCGACACGCTGATGCTCGGCGCCGAAGTCCGGTTCTGACCGGCAGGGTTGCTGCCATGCAGTTTGGAAGGCCGCCTCCGGGCGGCCTTTTCCATGGCAGTGTCAGCCCAGGTTTACGTCGCCGACCTTGTCGTCGTAGCTCTTCTTCGGGTCCACGCCAAGCAGAAGCTTCACGCCCGCCAGCAGGCTGTTCTCGTTGAGCCACACGTGGGCGTCGGCGGCATCCATGCGCAGCAGGCGCAGCTTGGGGTCGTCCTTGCCGTTCTCGAACCAGGCGGCGATGAACGGGTTCCAGAGGCGTTCGATCACCGCGCGGTCGTTGTCGATGACCACGTGCCCGCTGATGGTGGCGAACAGATCATGGTCCTTGGCGGCAAACGTGGCGGTGGCGGCGTGGCCGCCGCTGCCCTCCAGCGACTGCGCGAGCTCGGTGTCGCTCGCGGTGAAGAACCACAGTGGAGTGCGGTCGTCCTCGGCCAGCGCGGTCATTGGCCGCGGCTCGACGCCGGTGGCGCCAAGCATCACGGTGCGGTCGTCGCCGAGTGCTTTCCAGAGCTTGGCTTCGAGTTCACGGGTATCGGTCATCGCGGTCTCCTGGGTAACGAAGGTGGGGTGCGAGGGCCTGCAGGTGTAACGTCCCGGGCGTGATGGGGTCGCCAAAAGGGCGATGTTTCAGGCACCGCGGTTCCGCCTCGGCTGTCCGGTCGTGGCCGGCCCGGGCGTTCCTTCGGGAACTCCCGTAGTCCGACGAGCCACTGCATGCGCCTGTTCACCTGCCTGCTCCTGCTGGCCTTCGCACCGGCCTTCGCCCAGACCAACGGGACTGCCTACGACGGCCCCATCATCGACGTGCATCTCCACGTCGGCCCGGCGGCGCCGGGCGCGCCGAACCCCGCCACCGGCGAACCCACCACCGCCAATACCGACGCCGAGCGCGAGGCGATGACCCTGGAGCGCATGCGCCGGCACGGCATCGTGCTCGGGCTGGTGAGCGGGCCCGACGCCGCCATGGCGAGCATGCGGCGCGCCGGCGGCGACGCCATCTGGGCCGGCGCCTTCCTCGATGACGGCCACACACCGTTGCCGCCGCCCGAAGTGCTGCGCGAGGCCTTCGAGCGCGGCGAGTTGCGGGTGATGGGAGAGATCGCCGCGCAGTACCGCGGCCTGGACCCCAGCGACGCGTGGTTCGAGCCTTACCTGGCGCTGGCCGAGGAGTTCGACGTCCCCATCGGCATCCACACCGGCTTGGCCCCGCCGGGCACGGCCTACGGCTGCTGCCCGGATTTCCGCATCGACCTGGGCAATCCGCTGCGGCTGGAGCCCATGCTCAAGCGCCACCCCGAACTGCGTGTATGGCTGGCGCATGCTGGCTGGCCGTTCCTGCAGGAGACCAAGGCGCTGCTCTACATGTACCCGCAGGTGTATGCCGACGTGTCGGTGATCAACTGGATCATTCCGCGCGCCGAATTCCACGCCTACCTGCAGGCACTGGTGCAGGCCGGCCTGGCCGACCGGCTGATGTTCGGCTCCGACCAGATGATGTGGCCCGAGGCGATCACGCTGGCGGTGGAGGGCGTGGACAGCGCGCCGTTTCTCACGCCGGAAGACAAGCGCGCGATCTTCTACGACAACGCGGCGCGGTTCCTGCGGGTGGATCGCAGTCCGCCCGGGGCCGGTCAATCCCGGTCCGGCGCACCCAGCGGGAAGTACGAGCGGTAGGGCCGTGCTTCGTCCACGGCGCGCTTGAACGACGGGCGGGCGAGCAGTCGTTGGCGATAGGCGCGGACGTGGGTGAAACCGGCGTCGATCGGGTGGGTCCAGTCGGCGTAGAACAGGAATGGTGCGGCACCGCAGTCGGCCAACGAGAACGCCTCGCCGGCGGCCCATTCGCGCGTCGCCATGCGCTGGTCCAGCCATGCGTAGGCGGTGTCGAGCATCGCGCGGGCGTCATCCACCCCGCGCGGGTCGCGTTCGGCTTCGGGCCGCAGCCGGTCGAAGACGACCTTCTGCTGCGGGGTGGAAATGTAGTTGTCGAAGAAGCGGTCGAGCATCCGCACCTGCAACGCGGTGTCGGGGTCGGCGGGGACCAGCTTCACCGGCCCCGGATGGTGCAGGGCGAGGTACTCGATGATGCAGGTGGCCTCGAGCACCGTGCGGTCGCCATCGACCAGCACCGGGAAGCGGCGCATCGGCCACAACGCCGCAAGCTCCTCGTTGGCCCTGGGGTCCTCCAGGTTGCGGTAGTCGAATGGGGTCTGGTTCTCGTACAGCGCGACCAGCGCCTTCTGGCTATAGGAGGAGAACGGATGGGCGTACAGGCGGGGCAGGGTGGCGGGCATGCGGGACTCCGGGTGGGTTTGCCTGTGCGACGAACGGGAATGGTGCGGTTCGACACGATGGATTTCGGTGGACAGGACCAGACTGGCTGTCACGGATCCACCCGCCCGTGCGTCCTGGCCATGTGTTGACCGAGAATCCCGACCAATGGACCCTGCCACCTCCCTGTTCGAACACCATCGCTCCCGCCTCTTCGGCCTGGCCTATCGCATGCTCGGCACGCCCGCCGATGCCGAGGACGTGCTGCACGACGCCTGGTTGCGGCTGCATGCGCACGACCTGGCCACGCTGGACGATCCCGAAGCCTGGCTGGTCACCGTGACCACGCGGCTGGCGCTGGACCGCCTGCGCCGTGCGAAGGCCGAGCGCGCGCACTACACCGGCCCATGGTTGCCCGAACCACTGGCGCCGGAAACCGAGCATCCGGACACCACGCTGGAGCGCAGCGAATCACTGACGCTGTCGTTCCTGTTGCTGCTCGAGCGGCTGAGCCCGGACGAGCGGGCGGCATTCCTGTTGAACGATGTATTCGACTACAGCCACGCCGAGGCCGCGGCGATCCTGGAGATCAGCGAAGACGCCTGCCGCCAGCGCGTGCACCGCGCCAGGACGCGCCTGCGTGAAGGGCGCCCGCGCTTCAACGTCGATGAGTCCGCACAGCGACGGTTGCTGCGGCGCTTCGTCGTCGCGATGGAGGAACCCACGCTCGATTCGCTGCGCGCGCTGTTTGCCGAGGATGCCGTCCACGTCAGTGACGGCGGTGGTGTCGCGCGCGCAACGCTGCGTCCGCTGCACGGCGCCGACCGGCTTGCGCGGCTTTACCTGCAGCTCGGGCGCAACCTCGGCGGAGCGCGCTACGAGCTGGCCACGCTCAACGGCGCACCCGCGTTGTTCATGCGCCAGGGCGATACCCTGTTGTCGGCGATCTGGATCGAGTGCGGTGACGAGCGCATCACCGCGATCCACGCGTTGCGCCACCCGGGCAAGCTGGCCCGGCTGCTGGCTGTCACGAAACCGGGGGCCTCTACGTCCTTGCATTGAAACGGCCAATTCCGGCCGCCCACTGCAGGAGTGTTTCCATGTCCCGTTTTTCCATGCAACGCCACTACGCCTCCCTGCAGCCGCTGATCGCGCTCAACGAAAGCATCCACTCCGCCGGCCGGCTGGAGCCCGCGCTGATCGAACTGGTGCTGATGCGCGTGTCGCAGATCAACGGTTGCGCCTACTGCCTCGACATGCACAGCAAGGATGCCCGCGCCGCCGGCGAGACCGAGCAACGCCTGTACATGCTGCCCGCCTGGCGCGAGACGAAGGTGTACAGCGAGCGCGAACAGATCGCGCTGGCCTGGGCCGAGGAGCTGACCGAACTCGCCTCGCACGAGGCGGTGTCCGACGCGCTGTACGAGCGGGCCCGCCAGCATTTCGAGGAGGTCGAACTGGTCGACCTGACGATGCTGGTGGTCGCGATCAACGGCTTCAACCGCATCAACATCGCGGCGCGGATGATCGGGGGCGGTTACAAGCCGAGTGCGCGTTGATCGGGCCAAACCCCGAAGCAGGCGTCGCTCTCGATCCCGGCGATCGTTGTCGCCAATGGGTGACACCACTGTCCTGATCGGCTAGCGTGCAGGGCCTGCAGGAGCAGGGCCAAACACATCAAGGAGGATGGAATGTTGCGTATCGATCAGGACGGCATGGTGCTCGACCCACGCGTGCGGTTGCGCCGCTTTGGCACGCTGGAGCGCGGGGCGATGGAGGTGGTTAACGGGATCATCGTGCACCAGACCGGTGGCACTACCGCGCAGTCGACGTTCAACAGCTATCAGAAGAGCCTCTTCGGCGCGCATTTCCTTGTCGACAAGGACGGCACCGTCCATCAGACGGCTTCGCTCTACAAGCGCACCAATCACGTCGGCCTGTTGCGGTCGCGCTGCCTTGCAAGGCATGCCTGCGAACCTGCGGAGCTGAAGATGCTGCGGACAGCTGCGCCGCGCACCGAGAACCGCATCGAACAGCGCAAGTCCTTTCCGGATCGTTTTCCGGCCAATCGCGACAGCATCGGCATCGAACTGGTTGGCGAGTACAAGCCTAATCCGGACTTCGGCAATGTGCGTGGCGCAGACGAGTTCGTGTATGTGCCGGTGACCGTGGGACAGAATTCCGCGCTGCGCTGGTTGGTGTCCGAGCTGCGCACGACGTTGAAGATCGCTGCCGAAGAGGTCTACCGCCACCCGGCGGTATCGTTCAAGACCTCCAGTGAAGCGGTGAATGCGTCGTGGTGAGGTTGGCGATTGTCGTGGCGTTGGTGCTGGGCGGCTGCACGCCAGCCGGGTTGATCGAGGATGAGGTCGCGACCTCGGACGTACCTCGGCGGGACCTTCCGGCGATCCAACGGCTCACCATCACCGAAAACGGTGTGGGGTCGCCCAATGACGCCAATCCACCGCGCGGCTGTTCGGGCTTCATGCTCGATGAGGGACACGTACGTCGGTTCATGGATGGGGCCGGCGAGGTGGGACAGCGCGACTACATGCACAACCTGGACTGGTCGCCCTGCCATGCACGCGGCCGGCTCGAGTTTGCCGACGGGCGCAGCGGTGTCTGGACGGTCCGGCAATTCCGGACCGGATCGATCATGTTCGACGACGGCGGCGAGGTATTCCTGTTCTGTCCGTCGTGTACGTGGGAGCCGTTTGCCTGGTAGCGGCGGTCCGGTGAGTCGGCGCAACGCACCATCCACGCGGGATAATGCGGAGCTTCCCGCCCCGAGTCCCGCGCATGTCCATCGTCCTCACCGACTTCGCCCGTACCCGCCTGTTCCGCGAGCAGCGCCGCAACACGATTCAGGACTGCACGCCCGACCAGTTCGAGCGGCATCTCGGCGAGGTGCCACCGCTGGAGGTACTCGATGGTTATGCGCCGTTCTGCAAGCTGCACGTGCATCGCAACTGGACCTCGACGCGCTGCCTGGCGGTGCCGGTCACCGATGACAACCGGCACCTGCTGCGGTCCGATTACGAGGCGCGCACCCGCGACGAGCTGCCAGTGCTGGTGCGCTGGTTCGAGGGCCTGGAGCCGCCGGTCGCCGACTACCTGGTCGTCATCCTCTACAGCCGCGAGCAACTGGCGAAGGAAGGCACGGAGATCACCGCCGACTGGGGCGTGGTCGGCTGCATGTACACCGCCGAGCCCGAGGAAATCCCGATGGCGCCGATCACGATGTTGCGCAACGCGCTCGGCGTGGCAGAGGGCGGCTCCGGCGTGCCATTGGACCGCGATGCCTACAGCCGCAGCGTGGAGTTCTGGCGGACGCATGCCAACTGGCGGGGGTAGGCTGCTGGCGGCAAAAATGGCCGGCGCGACGTATCCAATATCTCTGCATAATCGATACGGACACGCTTCCGGAGGATCGCCATGGATCGCCGCACCTTCCTGCAGGGCTCGCTTGGGGCCACTGTCGCCGCGGTGACATCTCGCGCTGCCGCGCAGTCCGACGCATTGCCATCACCCGCGTCGCCGCCCGTTCCGTCTACCGGCACACGCGAGGTCTGGCTCAACCGCGACACCGCGCCAACCGACGCCGCCGCGATGGCGAATCATCTGGCCACGCTGACGAAAGGACACGGCGACGACGCGCTCGACCGCTACCTGGTGGAGGGCGAGGTTGGCGCGCTGGAACGCGCGTTCGCCGAACTGCTCGGCAAGGAGGACTGCACGTTCCTCGCCACCGGGACGCTGGCCAACAACGTTGCGGTGCGGGTGTTGTGCGGGGAGCACAAGCGCGCGCTGGTGCAGCGTGAGAGCCATCTCTACCGCGACGAGGTCGATGCGGCGCAGCGACTGTCGGGGATCAACCTGTTGCCATTGGCGCCGGACCGCGCGGTTCCGACGCTGGAGGAAGTGGGGGCGGCGATCGGGGCTTCGGAGAACGGCCCGTATCCGATGAAGATCGGCGCGATCTCGCTGGAATCGCCAGTGCGGCGTGCCAACGGCGAGATGGTGCCACTGGCGCGGGTGCGCGGAATCGCGGAACTGGCCCGTGCGCACGGCACGCGCCTGCACCTGGATGGCGCGCGGCTGCTGTTGGCGCCGCCGTCGTTCGACCTCGACGCGTACGTGGCCGAGTTCGATACCGTCTATGTGTCGCTCTACAAGTACCTCGGCGCGCCGTTTGGCGCGGTGCTTGCGGGCTCGAAGACCGATATTGCCGAGGCCCGCGAACTGCGCCGGCTGTACGGAGGCAGCCTATGGCAGGGCTGGATGCCGGCGATGCTGGCGCGCGACACGTTGCCCGGCTTCCGCGACACCATCATCAAAGCGCACGAACACGCCGCGCAGCTCATCGCCGCACTGGTCGCCAGCGGCCGGGTGCGCGACCGCACCTCGCCGGACGCGTCCAACATCCATTTGCTGGAAATGCCGGAGGCGCTGGCGAACGCCGCCCATGAGCGCGGCCGCAATGCCGGCGTGCGGATGCGGCGATGGCAGCAGGGCGTCGTGCCGCTGTTCGTCAACACCACCATCCTGCAACGGCCGGTGGAGGAGTACGTCGCGCTGTTCCAAGGTTGAACGCGAAGAGGCGGGACGCGCCTCAACGCGAAACCGGATACCCGCGCTGCTCCATGATCCGCAGCACCTCGTCGACCGGCAGCGCGCCGACCTCGTGCCCGTCGCGGCCCACCATCGCCTTGGCATGGAACAGCGAATTGAGGATGGCTTCCTCGGTCGCTTCGATGGCGGCCATGAACAACGGTGACATAGCATCGTTGCGCAGGATGGCGACCTCGCGAATCGGGGTGCCGGACTCGTACGGCACGCGCACCGATTCGTTGGCCGAGAACGCGATCACGTAGTCGCCGCTGCCATTGGAGGCGATGCCGCCGGTCCGGGCCAGGCCCAGCATGGCGCGCTTCGCGAGCCGCTCCAGGTTGCGCGCATCCAGCGGCGCGTCGGTGGCGACCACGATCATGCAGGAGCCGTCGGGCGAATCGTTGAGTTCGTCGCTCAGGTAGTACTTGCCAAGCGCCTTGCCGATCGGCACGCCGTCGACGCTCAGCACGCCGCCGAAATTGGTCTGGGCCAGCACCCCGACGGTGTGGCCGCCGAGGTTTACGGGGAGCTTTCGCGACGAGGTGCCGATGCCACCCTTGAATCCGAATGCGACCGTCCCCGTGCCGGCGCCGACATTGCCCTGCGCGACCGGGCCACCGGTCGCCGACGCGACAGCCTCCAGCACGTCGCGCTTTGTGACGTGGCGTCCGCGGATGTCGTTGAGGTAGCCGTCGTTGGTTTCCCCGACCACCGGGTTGACCGAGCGCACGTCGTCGTTGTCGGCGAATGAGAAGGTGTAATCGATCAGTGCATCCGCAGCGACCGGCACGCCGAGTGTGTTGGTCAGGATGATCGGCGTCTCGAGGGTGCCGAGCTCCTCGACCTGCGTCGTCCCGGCGAGCTTGCCGAATCCGTTGCCGACATACACCGCCGCCGGGACCTTGTCCTGGAAGATGTTGCCGCCGTGCGGCAGCACCGCAGTGACGCCGGTGCGGATGTCGTCGCCGCGCACCAGTGTCTTGTGGCCGACCTCGACGCCCGGCACGTCGGTGATCGCATTCCATTGACCGGGCTGCAGCACGCCGATGGTGATGCCGTGGTCGCGCAGGATCTTCTGCTGGGCGCTTGCGGGCGCCCAAGCGGTCAGCAGCAAGGCAGCGACAAGCAGGCGAAAACACATGGTTGATTCCCTCGAGGCGTGAGTCCGGCAACGATAGCCGAGTCGCGGCGCTGTCGCGTGGCAGCTTGTGGCCCGCGGCCTCCGGGTCGAGAATCGGGTGACTTTCCCGCGGAGGCTCTGCATGGCCATCCCGTTCCGTTGTCGTTGCGGCAAGCTCCAGGGCGAGGTCGAGCCCGCTGCCGCCTATCTTCGCGCCGTCTGCCATTGCCGCGATTGCCAGGCATTCGCCCGTGCCTTGGGACGCGGGCAGGACGTGCTCGATCCGAAAGGCGGCACCGACATCGTCGCCCTGCGCCCCTCCGGAGTGCGCTTCACCACGGGCCACGATCAGGTGGCCTGCCTGTCGCTGAGTCCCAAGGGTTTGCTGCGCTGGCATTCGGCCTGCTGCCAGACGCCGTTCGCCAACACGCCGCGGAACCCGAAGTTGCCGTATGTCGGGGTGCTGGCCAGTTGCATGGCGGCGGAGCCCGGCACGCTGGACGCCGCATTCGGGCCGCGGCGCATCGCGTTGGGTACCGACTCCGCGCTGGGCGAAGTTGCCGCCACGCCGGTGCGCACGACGCTGGGCGTCGTGCGGGTCATGTGGGGCGTGCTGTGGGCCAAGCTGAGCGGACGCCAACGCGCGAACCCGTTCTTCGACACGGCGACCTCGCAACCGATCGTCGAGCCACGGGTGCTGACACGCCAGGAGCGTGCCGAGGCCGAATCCGTCCAGTAGCTAAGCCGGTTGAAGAACGTTTGCGCGACCTCGTCCGGCTGCGCCCCCGGCGCGGGATCGATTACTGCTGCAGCGGGGCTGGCCGGGCCTGCCCGTTGCGGTAGGCCTGGTCGATGAGCCGGCGTACTTCGCCGTCCGCGGCCGTCGCTTCGCGTTCCATGTGCGTGCCCAGTGCCTCCATTTCCTTGCCGATGCCCTTCATCGGTTCGCTCGCAGCTTCCATCTCGCGGCCCAGGGCGTGCATCGGCGCCGTCCGGGCCTCCATGCGGGCGCTGAGCGCCTGGAGCGTGGTGCTGTGTTGCCGCATCTCGCGCTGCAGGGCGTCCCGCTCGCGCTCGAGTTGATCGCCTTGCTGTTCCATGCGCGCGCGGTCGGCGTCGTTGGCTTCGCGCATGCGCATGGCGAGCGCCACCTGCCGTTCGGCCAGCGGCGCCATTCTTTCGCCCAGGGCCTCCATCCGTACGATTGCAGCGCGGCCCTCGGGCGATTCGAAGGCGTTGTCGACGCTGAGCGCCGCCATGCGCTCGCCCAGTGCCTGCATCCGTCTTGAATGCGGCTCCATCCGTGCTTCCAGCGCCTGCATCCGCTCGCCCAGTTCGTCGGTCCGGGCCCAGGCGGCGCGGGCACGGGCGATGGTCCCGGCATCGCGTACCACCCAGGCCTTGCCATCGCGGCGGAACCAGAGGAAGTCGCCGTCCACGGCGCGACGCGCGGCGTCGATCCCGTCCCGGTCGTCCATGTCGCCGGACATCGTGTAGCCATCGCGGCCTTCGAGCACCAGTGCGTAGCCGGGACGGTCGTTGTCGTCGGCCGGCGTTGCGGTCGCGACGCGCGCGCGCGGGGCCGCGGCGGAATCGGCTGCGGGCAACACCTGCACGCCGGGCCTTGCCTTGGGCGCGGGCAGGGCGTGGATGGTGGCCGGTGGCGCGGTCGTGGCCTGCGCAGGGTCGACAGGCGATGGCGCGAGGTGTGCATGCGCGTAGAACGCGGCGCCGGCCACGGCGAGCCCGATCAACGGCAGCATCGCGATACCGGCAACGGCGCGGCGTTGGGGACGGATGAGTTGCTGGATGCGGGACATGAGGTGACCTCCGTGTGCGGCCGGCGCGTAGTGGGGATGCGGGGTGGGCGATCGCGCACCGGCGTGGCGATCGAGTTCCGACAGGGCCAGTGCGAGCCGCCGGGGTTCGCCGAGGACAGCGACCGCAAGGTCGTCGGCGACGAGTTCGCGTTCGACCCGGATGCGGCGCGACAGCAGCCACACCACCGGGTGGTAGAACAGCAGCGCCTCGGCCGCCCCCTGCAACAGGTTGACCAGGTAGTCGTGGCGGCGGATGTGCGCCAGTTCGTGGGCAATCAGCGCTTCGACCAGGTCCGCGGGCAAGCGCGCGGCGACCGCCACCGGCAGCAGCACCACCGGTCGCCACCAACCGGCGGCCAGCGGGCTGTCGCCCTCGTCGACCAGGCGCAACGCGACCTTGCGGACGATGCCGAGCCGCGGTGCCGCGCGATCGACGCACGACTGCCAACGTCCATCCAGGTCGACTTGCGCCTCGTGGCACAGGCGGCGCACCCACAGCCAACCACAGGCCATGCGCAGCCCCAGCGTGGCGACGCCGGCGGCCCACAAGGCGACGAGCCAGGGCAGGGCGTCCATTGATGGCGCGGGCAACATTCCCAACGCGTTGCCGGAATCGACAGGCGTGGCGGAGACGCCGCCTGTGGCCAGAGCGAGGGACGTGGCTGGTGCCGCGTCCGCCGCCGACAACGCCTGCAGCAGGCTCCATGCCGGCAACGACACGCAGGCCAGCAGGGCGAGGCAGGCCACGGCGTAGCGGGCTTGCGGGCGCGCGTTGCGCAACAGGGCCAGCGCCAGCCACGCCAGCAGGCCGACCAGTGTGCCCTGCCAGAGGAAATGCAGCAGGGCGAACCCGAGCGCGGGCACCAGCAACGCCAGGATCTCATTCATCGCGGGTCTCCTCGAGGAAGCGCTGGATCTCTTCGCGCTCGGCATCGCTCACGCGGTCGCCGCGCAGCGCGGCCAGCACCAGGTCCTTGCCGGAGCCGGCGAAAGCCTTGTGGATCAGTTCGTCGAGTAGCCGCTTCTGCAACGAACCCTGTGGCTGCGCGGCGGCGTAGACATGCGAGCGCCGGCTTTCGTCGCGCCTGAGCAGGCCCTTGCCGTGCATGACCTGCATCAACCGCAGCACGCTGGCATGGGCCAGGTCGGGGCGTTCGCGCTGCTGCGCTTCGTGGACCTGCCGGACCGATGACGGCCCCAGTTGCCACAGTGTGCGCAGCAGGCCGAGTTCGGCGGGGGTGGGCTTGGGTGTCTGCGGCTTTGCCATGGATGCGTGCGAGCAATGACGACGGGGCCACGCTACGCCGCCTAGACCGAATTGTCTAGATCTTTTTGTCTATATCGACGGGCTTGCTGTCGGCTTGGTTGTTCCGCAAGGGGGCGCGGCAGCGGGCAGTGGTGGGCCGGACCGGCTGATGGGGCCCGTGCGAGGTGCACGGTCCCCCGGGCTTCGCATCAACAGCTGCGTTTGTGGAAGTACACCTGTTCGGCCGCCCAGCGCAGCGGCGGCGAGTGGAGCAGCAGGTCGAACGGCCAGTCGAACTGCAGGCGGTCGTAGGCCCAGCGCAGGGCGCGCTTGGCACGGAAGCGCGGGGCGGACTCGATGGCGACCTGTTCCGGCGCGCGGTCGCCGTCGCGCAGGTGCGCGGCGATGGCGCGGCCCACAGTCCAGCCGTGTTCCCATGCGGAATGGATGCCACCGGCGGTCACCGGCGAGACGATGCCGGCAGCGTCGCCGACGAGGATGGCACGGTCGCGGGCCATGTCGAATACCGGCCCGCTGCACGGGATCAGCCCGGCGCGGGTGGATCCCGGCTTGAGGTGGCGCGGCAATCCGCCCGCCACGCCGACGCGCAACAGGAAGCCGTCGATGTCCGGCACGCGCGCATTGGCAGGATCGTGGCGCAACGCGAGCCCGGCCTGCACCCCGGTCGGGCTCTGTGCGATCCAGCCGATATAGCCCGGCGCGTAGCGCTTGCTGATGAAACAATGCAGCGCGCCGGGGTGGGCGAGGGTGGCCCCGGGAAACTCGTACTCGATGCCGTAGAGGAACTGCCGTACCTCACCCAGGCCACAGTGCCGGGCGACCCGCGAACGTGCACCATCGGCACCGACCAGGTAGCGCGTGGCGCCCACGCCGTCCACCTGCCAGCCGGCTTCGGTACGCACGGCCGCGGTGAAGGCGTTGCCGAGCCGCAGGTCCACGCCGTTGGCGCGCATCTGCCCGGCGAGCCAGCGCATGACCGCGGGCGTGTCGGTGGTGAGGAAGTAGTAGCCCGGGGCGCCGAGGGCGACCTGCTCGAGGCTCGGCGCGTACAGGCGCACTTCTTCGATGCGTCGCGTCATGGCCGCGGGAAGCTGGTTGAGCAGGGTGTGCTCAGCGGCTTCCTTGACGATGATCCCGGTGGTGCGCAGTTTCCCGCCGGGATCGTGCTTGCGCTCCAGCACGCACACGCGCAAACCACGTTGCGCCGCGGCGATGGCGCAGGCTGCGCCGGCAAAGCTGGCACCCACGATGACGATGTCGAAGGTGGGGGAGGGCGTCTCGTCGTGCATGGCGTTCCGGATCGGTGGGATGCGGGGAACCATGCGGCCGGGACATGAGGCTGCGAAGGCGGGAATGTGAAGCGACGTTGAAGTCGCCGGGCATGTCCTATCGCTTAGCGCGCCAACACTTCCTCGACTGCGCTGAATGCCGAACGCCCGCCGAGCCGCTCGCCAGGCATGCCGGTGGCGAACCACACCACGCCGGTGCCGCCCGCGCGGTCGACCCACAGGCCGGCCTGCAGCCCATAGGCCGACCCGGAGTGGCCGACCCGCTCCACGCCATCGCCGAAGGGATCGTCGCGGCAACCGTCCACCGGGGTGGCCAGTGTCTGCACCGCCATGCCGTAGCGGCAGAAGAAGCCGTCCCCGAGGTCGCCGGTGTCCTGCTCGTAGGTCAGTCCCTGCCCCGGCGCGTACTGCCAGCGCGGAGTGACCAGCTCGCGCACGGACCCGGGTGTCAGCAGGCGCACGCCATCGAGTTGGCCATTGCCGAGCAGCAGCCGGCCGATGCGGGCCAGCCCATTCGCCGAGATCCGCAGTCCACCCTGCGGAGAGAACAGCGCACCGTTCCCGCCTGCCCGCCATTGCGCGAGGTCACACGTACCGTCTTCGGAGGCAATCACCGGGCAATCGGGCCTGCTGCCGTGCAGGTCGTCCTTGTTGGGCTCGCCGTTGCCGTCATAGATCACCACGGCACGGGCGACGGCGGCGTCGTTGCAACCGGCCCAGTTGAAGCAGCCTTCGATACCGAGTGGCTGCAGCACCAGGCGGTCCATCAACCGGTCGAAGCGTTCACCGGTGGCGCGTTCCATGGCCTGCGCGATCAGCGGGAAGTTGAGGTTGGCGTAACGGAAGTAGTGGCCGGGCGCATGCGCGTCATCCCACGCGCGCGGGTCGTCGAGGATGCCGCCCAGTTTTTCGCCCAGGGGCGTCTGCCAGTAGCCGGCCGCGTCGGTGAGGCTGGAGCGGTGCGACAGCAGCAGGCGCAGGGTGATCGGCGTGTCCGGGAACGCCGGGTTGCGCAGCGGGAAGCCGAGCAGTTCGCCGGCATCGGCATCCAGGTCCAGTTTGCCGGCCTCAACCAGCCGCATTACCCCGATGGCGGTGACCAGCTTGGAGATCGACGCGATCCGCACCGGGTCACCCGCGGTGACCTCGCGCCCGGTTGCCTTGTCCGCCAGCCCATCGGTCCGGACGTCGGTGATGCCATCGCGATCGAAGGCGACGCGTACGGTCGCGACGGGTCCGCCCTCTTGCGCGGGCGCGGCCTGGATTGAAACGGCGACTAGCAGCAACGACGCGAGAAGCGTGAGTGGTCCGGGCATGGCGTGCAGGCTCCGCGGGCGGGTGACGATGGAGGGGCCATCGTCGACCGCCGCACACTACCATCCGCGTCGCGCACTTGATGGATGCAACCGGCCCGCGATCGGCATGTGTCGATTCCCGACGCGCCCGTTCGTCCTGTCAGGTGAGGGCTCCTCCTCGACAACGGGAACCGCCATGAGCGCCGAGAACACCGTCCGCCTCCACCGCGTTCTGAACGCCCCGCCGGAACGCGTCTATCGCGCCTTCATCGATGCCGATGCCCTTGCCAAGTGGCTGCCGCCAAACGGCTTCACCTGCAAGGTCCACCAGCTCGACGCGCGGGTGGGCGGTACCTATCGCATGTCGTTCACCAACTTCTCCACCGGCAACGAGCAGGGCTTCGGCGGTACCTACCAGGAACTCGTGACCGGCGAGCGCATCCGCTACACCGACCGCTTCGACGACCCCAACCTGCCCGGGGAGATGACCACCACCATCACCTTCAAGGCGGTGTCGTGCGGCACCGAGCTGCAGGTGGTGCAGGAAAACCTGCCCGACGTGATCCCGGTCGAGGCGTGCTACCTCGGCTGGCAGGAATCGCTGGTGCTGCTGGGCAAGCTGGTCGAGGCCGAGATCCCGGATTGACGTTGCCCCGCGATGCCGACATCGCGGTCTATTCGACGACCCGATGCAGGTCGGTCCGGAACGGCAGGATGGTCATCTTGTTCGACGTCTTGCGCCAGGCGATGACCTCGCCATCGAGCCGGTCGCCGCGCAATTTCAGGTTCAACGCCAGCGTGTCGAGGGACTCGCGCCGGGTATCGGGGCTGTCGATGTCGCCGCTGACCTCGCCATTGACCAGGCCGTCGATCAGGCCGAGGTCGGAGATCGGCTGTGGACTGCGGTTGCGCAAGGTGAAGGTGCCGGTGCCGCGCGGGGTGATCACCAGCGTTGCGGGAATGCGCTGGCCCTGGGCCTGCACGACACCGCGCCAGGTCCCGGCGTAGGCGGACGCCGGTTGCAGCGGCTGGAGTGGCGACTGGGGCGACCCGGGCATGCCCTGCCAGCCAGGCACCACGGTGCGCAGCAGGCGGTCGCGCAGGGTGTCCAGGAACTGGTGGCTACCGCCGTGGTTGCTCAACACCACGACAGCGGCATCGGCTTCCGGCACCAGCGCGAATTCCGTGACCACGCCCGACTGGCCGCCGGCGTGGGACAGCACCGTGGGTCCGCCGTGCTGCCGCAGCACCTCCCATCCGAGTCCGTAATCGTGTCCGGGCGCAATCTCGGTATGCGGCCGGTGCAGTTCATCCAGTTGCCCGTCGTCGAGGATCGACGCCTGCGCGCCGAGGTCGTCTTCCAGATGCAACATCGCGAAGCGCGCCATGTCGTGGGCACTTGAGAAAACTTCGCCGGAGCCCGGCGTCGCGGTGACGTAGAACGGCATTGGCTCGCCTTCCTTGTTGTAGCGCGTTGCCGTTTCCGCGCGCCGTCCGGAGTCGGTGCCAATGAAGCTGTCATGCATGCCCAGCGGGGCGAACACGTGCTCCTGCAGGTAATCGCCGAACGGCTGTCGCGATGTACGGGCGACGATCTCCCCGAGGATCGCGAACGCCAGGTTCGAGTACTCGTAGCGCTCGCCCGCCGGCGCGACGAGGCGACCGTAGTCGCGGATCAACTCCGCGACGTCCGGCTGCCGGCCGGGGCCGCCCTCGGGGTACATCTCGAAGAACGTCGGCAGTCCCGACGAATGGCTGGCAAGGCGGCGCAGGGTGACGGCCTGCGCGGGGCCGTGCGCATCCATGATCAGGTCGTCGCCCAGGTAATCGTTTGCCGGACGGTCGAGGTCCAGTTTCCCGGCCCGCACCAGCGTCATCACGGCGGTCGTGGTGATCGGCTTGGTGGCGGACGCCAGCGAGAAGGGCGTGCGTGGCGTCGCACGGCGACCGGAGGCGCGGTCGGCCCAGCCGAAGCCCGCCTCGTGGACGATCCGGCCGTCCTTCACCACCGCGATCGCCACGCCGGTCAGCTTGCCTTCGGTGATGCCTGTTGCGATGTCGGCGTGGATCGAGGCGTACGCCGGGTCACGGGTGGATGGGATGGCCGCCTTGCCCGTGCCGGTCGCGACGAGTGCGAGCACGAGGGAGGCGACCAGGGCGATCGGTGGCAGGCGTGGTTGGCGGATCACGGGCAATGCTTCCTCCAGCCGACAGGGTCACGACCCGGTGTGATGATCGGCCGTGGCGAAAGGTTGAAACCGGATGCCATCGCTCAGTCGATCTGCCGGGCGGGCGAAGCTCCCAGTACTTCCCCGGCATCGACGATATCCACCCCCTGCATCTGCCCCAGCAGGCTGTCGAACCACGGCTTGTGCGAGGCGCCGACGATCGACAGCACGCGGGCACCCGGGTGGTCACGGAACGCGGCGCGGATGTTGGCCACCATGCGCAGGTTGCGGGTTTCCCAGCCGGCGACGTAGCGCTGGCCGTAATGCCGTGGCGAGGGGTCGCGCATCGCCGCGCCGTGGTCGCCGTCGGCCTGGATGGCGCGGATGTCGGGGCGGTTGATGTAGCGGTACAACTCCAGCATGTCGCCGCGGCCGGTGAGTTCCTTTTCACGCGCGCGCAGCGGCTGCTTCTGCGCAGCGGCGGAATCCCAGGCCTGCCGGATCGCCTTGGCAAAAGCCGGTAGCTCCGCGTCGGACACATCGATGCCGTCGCCGGTGTGGTCGTCGATCGGGAACAGGCGTTGCAACCCGAGCCGCGCGGCCAGGCGCGCCGCGATCCGGTATTCCTCGTTGGAGTCCGTCACCAGCTGGTCGAGCAGCGCCACCAGCGCATCGTCCAGCCCATCGCCGGCGTGGCGCTCGACGTGCTCCAGTTGCAGCCATTGGGTCAACGCGGAGGCGTTGTCGTCGGCCGCCATGAACAGCGCGGCGAGGTGTCGCCGCTGCGCCGGGGTGGGCTGCGCCGGCCATTCCGCGAGGGTCCGGTGGACTTCGGCAATGGCGGACGGTACGTCCAGGCCGGTGGCGGCTTCGGCCGCTTCGGGCTTGCTGCAGAAGCGCGAGAGCGATTCCGGGTCGTAGATCGTGGGATGGCGCGCCATCAGGTCGCAGCCTTCGCCCGAAATCGTCTCGATCGTGATGATGTCCGGCTTGAAGGCGGCCAGGCGGTCGATTACCGGCTCCAGCGTTGCCGGGTCGAATCCGTCGGGAATCTCCGACAGGTGCACGGTGCCCAGCACCAACACCTGCGCCCGGGGGCCGGCCATCCGGTCGTCCAGCGTGGTCAGGTCGACCTGCGCCTGTGCAATTCCCGTGATGGCCAGGCCAAGTGACAGCGCCACGGTGGTGAGTGTCTTTCGCATTTTCGGGGTGCTCCTAGATATTGAGGTCGTAGGCGCGGCCGGCGGCACAATCGTCGACGTCCTGCTCGCTGATGTCGGCGTAGGGCTGCAGTTGCGCCACCGAGCGCACCATCCGGTCCTGCTGCCGGCGCACGTCGTCGAGCAGTCCGCAGAACTCCGGCGTGTGGGCGATTTCCCCGGCCTGGTTTTCGATGTGCCGTTCGGCCTGGTCGCCCAACCCGGTCATGACGCCGAGCAGGGCGGTGACCATCGCGCGATTGGTCAGCGATCTGGTGTCGTCGAGGGTCAGGTCGATGAGGTCGAGCACGGCATCGCGATAACCGGCCGTGTCGGCACGCTGGGCATCGGTCAGCGACAGGGCCTCCTCGCCGATGGTCACCGCACCCGACGGGGCGATGCTGGCGACGGGACGACCCTTTGCGTCCAGTTCCAGCGGCTCGGCGTGGAGGACAGTGCGTTCGGCTTCGATTTCCTTGCTCGCGATTCCGGCGCAGCCCGTCACGAGGGCGGCGGCGAGGGCGGCAAGGGTGATGGCGCGAGTGGCGGGGTTCATGTCAGGCATTGGTGCTCCGAAGTTCAGTGCCGGCGAGGGACGACCGGACGGCGCTAGGTGTAGTAGATACCTATAACAGTAATGCGCCGTGCCTCGAGCCTCAACCCTGACTATCGGCACGGCTGTCCCCGGGATGGTTTGGCCCACGTGTCGTACTCGCTCCCCCTTTGCTGCTCGCGGATAATGCGGAGTCCACGCACGGCCATCCCCCATGCCCGATATTTCCCATTCCGCCGTCACGTCGTTGCCGGTCTCATGGGCCGAACGCCTCGGTCCACGCGTGCTGATCCCGCTGTCGCTGCTCACGCTCTACCTGGTCTGGGGGTCGACTTACCTCGGTATCCGCATCGCACTGGAGAGCTACCCGCCGTTCCTGCTGGCCGGGGTGCGGTTCATCGCCGCCGGTGTCGCGCTGTACGCCTTCCTGCGCTGGCGTGGGCACACGCCGCCGACGCGGTTGCAATGGCGCAACGCAGCGATCACCGGCGTGCTGCTGCTCGGCTTCGGCAACGGCCTGGTGTGTTTTGCCGAGGAGCGGGTGAGTTCGGGTATTGCGGCGGTCGCGGTGTCGAGCATGCCGCTGTTCGCCGCGACGTTCGGCGGCCTGTACGGGCATTGGCCGACGCGTCGGGAGGGAATCGGCCTGCTGGTCGGTTTCGTCGGTGTGGTCGTGCTCAACCTGGGCAGTGGCCTTTCGGGCGAGGTCATCGGCGCGATCGCGCTGCTGACCGCGGCGGCCTGCTGGGCGTTCGGTTCGGTGTGGAGTCGTCGCCAGGACATGCCATCGGGACCGATGAACACCGCCGCGCAGATGCTGTGCGCCAGTGTCGCGCTGCTGGGCGTGGGCTTCGCGACCGGTGAAACGCTGCCGTCCGAACCGACCACGCGCGCGACGCTGGCACTGGCCTACCTCGCGGCGTTCGGCTCCATCGTCGCCTTCAGCGCTTACCTTTACGTGCTCAAGCATGCCCGGCCCGCGGTCGCCACCAGCTATGCGTACGTCAACCCGCCGGTGGCGGTGTTGTTGGGTGTATTGATGCTGGGCGAGACCGTCGGCCCGTTCGATCTTGCCGGGATGGCGATCATCCTCGGCGGCGTGGCGGTGATCACTTTGGCCGGGAAGAAGCGGTGACGCCGGGGGCGCCCGCCGTGTCGCGGACGCCGCTCGCCCGGAATCGCCCCCATCAACTACGGACATTCGAACGCTGGGCTGCGAGCGTGCCAGCGACGTTCCGGTTCTCGGCCAAGTTGCCCAGGGCGATCACCCACGAGGCGTTTCCGGCCATGCGCGTGTGCTCCTGTGGGGTAGCCGGAGCATGGAGGGCGCTGTGTAAAGGTTGGGTGTGTACAGGACCGCCGTCGAACAGCAACTAGAATCAGCAACTGGAACCAAATGAAGAGAGCGCCATGATGACCCTTTCCTCCTATCCGATTGGCACGCCCGGCACTCCTTGGGGCGTTATGGAAAAAGCCACTTGGCTCTCCCGCCAGAACCGCAAGCGCAGCTACGAGGCCGACGTGGTCAACGTCATCGACCGCCTGCGCGGGCGTTTCGACGTGTCGCAGTACGGCCAGCTGGATTACGCCGGCGAGGAATATCCGCTTTACGCCATCAGGAGCCGAGACTGGCGCGATGACCTGCCGGTGATGCTGGTCACCGGTGGCGTGCACGGTTACGAAACCAGTGGCGCCCATGGCGCGCTGCAGTTCGTGGACCAGCATGCCGCCGATTACGCCGGTCGCGCCAACCTGCTGGTCGCGCCATGCGTGAGCCCGTGGGGCTATGAGCGCATCCACCGCTGGAACCCGCAGGCGATCGACCCGAACCGCTCGTTCCACGCCGACAGCCCGGCGCAGGAATCGGCCGCGTTGATGGCGCTGGTTGCGCCGCTCAAGGACCGCGTGCTGATGCACATCGACCTGCACGAGACCACCGACAGCGATGAGTCCGAGTTCCGCCCGGCGCTGGCCGCGCGCGACGGCAAGTCATCCGAACCGGGCGAGATCCCCGATGGCTTCTACCTGGTCGACGACAGCGAGAACCCGCAGCCGGAATTCCAGCAGGCGATCATCGAGGCGGTGGCCAGGGTCACCCACATCGCCCCGGCCGACGCCAACGGCGAGATCATCGGCTCGAAAGTGGTGGCCCCGGGCGTCATCGAGTACCCGCTCAAGAAGCTGCACCTGTGCGCCGGCATCACCAATGCGCGCTACACCAGCACCACCGAGGTCTATCCGGACAGCCCGCGCGCCACGCCGCAGCAGTGCAATGACGCGCAGGTGGCAGCGGTGCGCGCGGCGATCGATTTCGCGCTGGCCTGAGCCGTCATCGGCCGGCCGTCAGGCCGGCTTCCAGTGGAACACCTCGTCGACCCGCTTGCCGAACACGTGGGCGATGCGGAAGGCGTGGTCCAGCGACGGGGCATAGCGGCCCTGTTCGATCGCGGCGATGGTCTGGCGGGTCAGCCCGACGCGCTCGCCGAGCTCGGCCTGGGTCATCTCCTGGGCGAGGAAACGCAGCAGCCGCACGTCGTTGGTCATTGGGTCAGTGGGCAAAACGCGGCCCCCGGCGGTAGGCGCGCACGATCATCACGTTGCACATCGTCTCGGTCAGCACGATCGAGAACAGCGCGGCGTTGGTGATCGCCCACCCGACTGTATAGAACGGCATCAACACGCCCACCAGGATCATCGCCGTCAGCATGACGAAGTAGGCGACCCGGGTCGCGCGGGCTTCGATGGCGCGGTCGCGATCGTCCGCGAACACCCCTTCGCCGCGCTCGGCATGGCGGAACACCAGCCAGCCGCCGAGGTAGACCAGCGCATGTACCGTGCCGACCACGGCCAGGCAGATGATGCGGTCCATGAATGTCGTCAACAGCTGGGGGAATGCGATCTGGATTGCGAAATAGACCAGGTAGGGCGGGCATACGCTGCAGATGTTCAACCAGGCGCGCTTTTCGAGGGGTGACATGGTCAGATCCAGTGGTTGGTTGTGGCGTACATCATGTTAATCATATCTAACATGATGTCAACAAGTATTTGCAAGAAGATGCCGGGCGTGCGCCTCGCGCTACGCCGGCCACCCAGGTTCGACCCGTAGCGCTGTCAATCACGGTTCCAACTGATAGCGTGGACCGCCTTCTCCCACCGATCTGCCACATGCGCGAACGCCTCCAGAACAAACCCGTTCAAAACCAGTTCGACATCAGCGGACTCGACCTGCCCGCCATCCTCGCCACCATCGAGCAGGAAGTCCGCGCGCGTTTCGGCGAGGGCGAGGTGGCCGACTACATCGACGCGCTGGCCAAGGTGCCGCTGGACCGTTTCGGCATGGCGCTGGTCTTGCGCGACGGCACCATCCACGAGATCGGCGATTCCCGCGATCCGTTCTCGATCCAGAGCATCTCCAAGGTCCACACCCTGACGATGGCGCTGGACGCGGTCGGCGAGGCGCTGTGGGAGCGGGTCGACCGCGAACCCTCCGGCGACCCGTTCAACTCGTTGCTCCAGCTCGAATACGAGAAGGGCATCCCGCGCAATCCCTTCATGAATGCCGGCGCGCTGGTGGTCGCCGACGTGATCCTCTCCAATTACGCCAAGCCTGAGGAGGCGTTGCTGGAATTCATGCGTGCCCGCTCCGGCAGCGCCGATGTCGGCGGCGACGATGTGGTGGCCAAGTCCGAACGCGAGAGCGGCTTCCGCAACATTGCCACGGCCAACTTCATCCGCAGCTACGGCAACATCGTCAACGACGTCGACGCCGTGCTCGATTTCTACTTCCTGCAGTGCTCGCTGGGCATGAACTGCGTGGACCTGGCGCGCAGCGTGCAGTTCCTCTCGCACAGCGGCTTCTGCGACGTCTCGGGCAAGCGCGTGGTCAGCTGGGAGCTGGCGACGCGGATCAACTCGCTGATGATGACCGCCGGCACCTACGACGCCGCCGGCGACTTCGCGTTCTATGTCGGCCTGCCGGCCAAGAGCGGCGTCGGCGGCGGCATCGTCGCAGTGGTGCCGCACGTCATGAGCCTGTGCGTCTGGTACCCCGGGCTGGACGAAAAGGGCAACTCCATGCTCGGGCGTTATGCGCTGCACCGGTTTGCGCAGCTGACAGGGTTGTCGGTGTTTTGAGTGCCATGCCTGCGATGTCGACCCGAGCCGGCCTGCGTTGGGCCGCTTCCGTATTGCTGCTACTGGTGCTGGCCGGCTGCGCCACCGCGCCGCGGCCCTCGGGTCCGGCGCCCGGGGCGGTGCGTGGCGATATCGCCCGCCGGATACCCGCCACGGTGGAGGACCGTGGCGGCTGGGCGGCGGATATCGAGGCCGCGTTGGCGGCGCAGGATATCGAGCCGTTCGAGGAGAATATCTGCGCGGTGCTGGCGGTTATCGCGCAGGAATCCGGCTACAAGGCCGACCCGCCGGTCGCGAACCTCCCGACGATCGCGCGAGCCGAGATCGAGCGGCGTGCGGCGGAGGTGCACGTGCCGAAGTTCATGGTCGGCGCCGCGCTGAAGCTGCGTTCGACCGACGGCCGCAGTTACGAGGAGCGGTTACGCATGGTGCGTACCGAGCGCGAACTGAGCGGTCTGTATGAGGATCTGGTCGGTC
The DNA here is from genome assembly GCF_052547215.1 of Lysobacter sp. F6437. Lineage (NCBI taxonomy): Bacteria > Pseudomonadati > Pseudomonadota > Gammaproteobacteria > Lysobacterales > Lysobacteraceae > Lysobacter > Lysobacter sp. F6437. Next base: position 723,425 of record NZ_JBQWRB010000001.1, on the reverse strand, counting down.
GCGTGCCGCTGGGTGACCGGTTGTTCGGCAACTACAACCCGGTGCAGACCGGCGGCCCGATGCAGGTGTCGATCCCGTTCGCCGAGGCGCAGGCCGGCGACTACCCCTACCGGTTTGACGGCAGCATCCGCGACGAGGTGTTCACCCGCCGCGGCGGCCTGTACTTCGGCATCGCCCACTTGCTGGGCTACGCCACGCCGTACACGCGCAAGGTGCATCGCTTCGCCGACTTCAATGCCGGCTGGTACGCCAGTCGCAATGCTGCTTTCCAGAACGCGGTGGCGTTGGCCACTGGGCGCACGCTGGCGCTGGACGGCGACCTGCTGGCGCCCGGTGCGCCGCTGGAGCGGCCCGGCGAGACCGAACGTGCGGTGCGTGAACTCGCGGGCGACCTGGGCATGGACGTGGCCGCCATCCGCCGCGAGCTGGAGCGGGGTGATCGGCTGGACTTCAACGACAGCCCATTGTTCCAGCGGGTGTTCGCACTCGCCGAGTCGCGTTCGGGCAAGCCATTGCCACGCGCGATGATCCCCGGCATCACCCTGGAGAGTCCCAAGATCACCCGCGAGTTGACCACCGCCTGGTTCGCGACCCGGGTCGACGACCGCTACCGGCGCTGCATGGCGTACTGAAACGACGGCCCGCGGAATGCGTCAACGGCTGGCGGGTACCTCGCCACCCAGGGTGTCGCGGAAGAACTGCAGGGCGTCAGCGTTGACCTGGCGATGCACTTGCGCGCGGTCAACGCCCGGTGGATCGCGACAGATGTCACCGGCCGCCTCGGCCAGTTCGACCGAGCACGGGGCAAGAAAGACCCAGTGATCGGCCTCCGGGATGGTCCGGGTTGCCGCCAGCGTCGGGATCAATGGGGCGATGCGTGCGGCGTTTTCCTGCGGTAGCAGCACCCGGTCGTGTCCGCCGTAGTACAGGAACACTGGAACATCGATCGGCGCCAGGCCTTCGGCATCGAAGACGATGGACTGTGGTGCCATGACGAACGCCGCGCGCACCCGGTCGTCCCCCGTGTCGCCCCAGCGGCCAAAGTCCTGCTGCAGTTCGTCCAGCACACCGGGCGCTTCGCCGCCGAGTTGCCGCAACAGTCCGCAGACCTCGCGATCTTCAGGCTGTCGTTCGCAGTAACCGGTGAAACGCCCGAACCGCGGCATTGCGCCTGCGAGCAGCAGGCTGGTATAGCCGCCGGCCGAGAAACCCGCGGCGCCAATGCGTTCGGCATCGATCAGTGCCTTCCACCGAGGGTCGGCCAGCAGCGCGTCGATCAATGCCGATACCTGCAGCGGGCGGCCCGCCATCACCTCCGGCGTGCCGTTGCCGCTGGCGTCGCGATGGTTGTCGCGTGGGTGTTCCAGCGTCGCAACGAGAAAGCCATGGGCGGCGAGGGAAGTCGCCAGGTCGTGGTGTCCCAGGCTTGAGCCGCCGTGCCCGTGGGACACCACCACCAGCGGGTGTGTCCCGGTCTGCGCCGGAACGCCAAATTTCGCAGCGACCTCATAAGGGCCGACATCCGTGGTCGCCGATGTCGCCGCGGTGGCGGGATAGAACACAAAGCCGGGCATCGGGGTCCCGCCGACGGGATCGGTTGCCTCGACAGCCGCGATGCCGACGCCCGGCGCACCGCTGGCCGTTGCAGCGATGGGCAACAGGAGCAGCAGTGCCAACGAAAAGGCTTGCCGCATTCGGGCGGCCCGGGGGCGTGGACAAGGCAGGATCGGGTTGAATGGCATTTCCGTACTCGCTGATTTTCAGGTCGGGTGTTGCTGGCGCTTCGCTACGCGCTTCCCGATGATAGAGGTGACTGTACTTCCACCAGGGTTGGCTGTTGACATGGCGACCCGATGCCAACGCCGAGCGCCTCCGCCATCCGCGCATGGGCCGCCCGCAGCGTTGCAAGTTCGGCTTCGCCCTCGACGATCTCGAATGGTCGGCCCAGCATGCACAGTGTCGCCAGCAACGCATCCCCCGAGTCGGCGCCGACGTGGAGCAGGGCACTCCCATCGGTTTCCGCGACGATCACGCCGCACCACGCGGGCACCGCTTCGGCCAGTTCGTCGGCACGACCCTGCAGCCGCACGGTGATGCGGTGTTCGTAGGGTGACCAGGAGATCGCGCGGCGGACGTGTTCGAGGAAGTCGAAACCCGCCTCGCGCGGGGCGAACGCATCACCGGTTCCTACCGGCGCCTGGATGCGGTCCGCACGGTAGGTGCGCCAGTCGCTGCGGTCGGTGTCCCAGCCGACCAGGTACCAGCGACGGCCGTAGTTGATCAAGCGACCGGGCTCGACGCTGCGGACGCTCTCGTCACCGGCGTGGTTGCGGTAGTGGAAGTGCAACCGGCGGGTATCGCGGCAGGCGGCGGCAATGGTGGTGAGCACCGCGGCATCGGCCAACACCGTCGGGGTTCCCAGCGACAGGGTAACGCTGTGCAGCGCGGTGGCGCGACGACGCAGCCGTGCCGGCAGCCACTGGTCGAGCTTGGCCAGCAGCTCCTGTGCCGGGGCCTCGATGCCGGCGACCGTGGCGGTGGCGGCACGCAAAGCCACCGCGAGCGTGACCGCCTCGGTGTCGTCGAGCACGAGCGGTGGCAGCGTCGCGCCGCTTCCCAGCGAATATCCACCACCGCGACCCGATGAAGCCTGCACCGGGTAGCCGAGCGTGCGCAGGCGGTCGATATCCCGGCGCAGGGTGCGGGCGTCGATCTCCAGCCGCTCGGCGAGTTCCCCACCGGGCCAGTGGCGACGGGCCTGCAGCAGAGCCGCAAGGCGAAGGAGGCGGGCGGAGGTTGAGAGCACGACGCGATTCCGGGTTGGAAGCGCCGAGACTATCGAGGACAACAGTTGACCGCAAAGGTGGCTAGGCTGGACCCATCGACTTCCAACCTGTCCAACGCAAGGAGCATCACCCATGGCCAACACCCCCGCGCTCACCCTCTACCACCATCCGCACTCGCGCTCCGCCGGCGCCCGCGTGATGCTGGAGGAACTCGGCGTCGACTACCGGATCGAGCTGGTCAACCTGCAGGCTGGCGAGCAGCGCCGCCCGGAGTTCCTCGCACTCAACCCGCTCGGCAAGCTGCCGACGCTGGTCGACGGCGACACCGTGGTGACCGAGCAGGTCGCGGTCTACCTGCACCTGGCCGACCGTTTCCCCGAGGCGGGCCTGGCACCGGCGATCGGTGACCCCGCGCGTGGCGAGTACCTGCGCTGGATGGTCTATTACGCATCGTGTTTCGAACCGGCCGTGGTCGACCGTTCGATGAAGCGCGACGCGGCGGAGCCGATGATTTCACCGTACCGCGATTTCGACAGCATGCTGGCCGCGCTCGAAGCGCAGATCGCCAAGGGCCCGTGGGTGCTCGGCGAGCGTTTCAGCGCCGCCGACGTGCTGTGGGGAGCCGCGCTGAACTGGACCACGCAGTTCGGGCTGGTGCCCAGGAGTGATGTCATCGGGCAGTACATCGAAAGGACGCAGGCGCGCCCGGCGTTCCAGCGCGCGGCCGAAAAGGACGCGGCGTTGCTGGCGACCGCGTAGCCCGGCCCCCGGAGACGATCCGGCCCGCGACGCATCACTGCGCGCGGGCCGGGTCGTTCAAGCGCTTCGATGCCTTACCGCCGGGTGTAGGTCATCTCCATCATCTTGTATTCCTTGCCGTCCGGTCCCGGCCCGTACATCTCGAACACCTCGACCGTCGGGCTGGTCCACTTCGTGGTCATGCGCGCACTTACCTCCTGCTTGCTGACCGGGTCGTTCCAGCTTCCGGTGAAGGTGCACGCGCCGGCGTCGTCGCATGTGCCCTCGCTGACCATCAGCCCGGTCGACATGCTGTCGTTCCAGGTCGACCAGTACTTGCCGGTGACGTTGTCGTAGCCGGTCATGCCGTGGCCGGTGAACGGCTGGCCGTGCATCGTCGCCTCGACCTTCTCGGTCATCACCCGGTCGCCAAGGATCATCGAACGGGTGGCGGTGCCGGTTTCGCTGGTCGGCGGCGCGTTCGGGTCCATCCAGCTCTTGATCGCCAAGTCGTAGGTGCCGGCGGTCTTCGCCATTTCGGCGTGCTGCGGACCGGGCGTGCCGGCCTGCTGGTAGGCCTGCATCATCGCCGCCTCTTCGGGCGACATCTCCGGCGGGGCGTCCTGGGCGAGGACGGGGAGGGCGGCGCCGAGCGCCAGTGCGACTGCGAGCGTGCGGATCATCGGTTTCTCCTCTGGGTCGAAAAGCCGGATGGAACCTGTAGCGCAACGCAGTATGCGCGTCGGGTCGGCCATGGGTCGGCCACTTGTCGGTCGGGACGCCGTATCGGGTCTATGCTCCCGTCATCCGCCCACGGGGACCTGCCATGAAGCTCCACACCGCGATTTCACTCTGCGCCGTCCTGGCGCTGTCCCCCGTTTCGCACGCCCGGGCCGACCAAACAGCCGAGCAGGCGCCACCCGCTGCCTACGACGCCGCGCTGGCCGAACACACCGGCGCCGACGACTACGGCATGCGCAGCTACGTGCTGGTGGTGCTGAAGACCGGCCCGACCCCGGTGACCGACGCCGAGGCGCGCAAGGCGATGTTCGCCGGCCACTTCGCCAACATGGAACGGTTGAGCGAGTCCGGCAAGCTGGTCGTGGCCGGGCCGTTCTCGAAGGACCCGGACGGCTGGCGCGGCCTGTTCGTGTTCGCGGTGGACAGCGTCGAGGAGGCCCGCGCCCTGACCGCGACCGACCCGGTGATCGTCAGCGGCGAAATGGTCGCCGAATACCACCCCTGGTACAGCTCCGCCGCGCTGATGCTGATCCCCGGACAGCACGAAAAGCTCGCCCGCAAGAACCCGTAGCCCGGGCTGCTGTCCGACTGGACTTCCCGCGTCGTAGGAGCGGCTTCAGCCGCGATCAGATCTCCGCCACCCCACGCTCTCCAAACAAGAACGCCCGCCGAAATCCCGCGGCGGGCGTTCCTGCATCACGTCGGTCGGGGCGCTTACGCCGCCTGCTGCCGCGCCTTCGTCCCCATCAACTCGCCGAACAGGTCCTTCGGGTCGGCCATCACCGGCACCAGGTCGGTCTTGCTGCCCAGCTTGAGTTCGTTGGCCAGGTCACGCACCAGCCGCAGCGCCGAGTAGTCCTCCAGCGCGAAGCCGACCGAGTCGAAGATCGTGACTTCGTTGTCGGAAGTGCGACCCTCGGCCTCACCCGCAACGACGAGCCAGAACTCGGTGACCTTGAAGTCCGCGGCCATGTGCTGCAGCTCGCCCTCGATCCGGCTCTGCGGCTCGAACTCCACAAAGGTCTTCGTGTTCGCGGCGGTCAGGATCGCCGGGTCCAACTCGGTCTTGCCCGGGCAGTCGCCGCCGACGGCGTTGATGTGCATGCCCGGCTCGATCATGTCGGCGCTGAGGATGGTCGCGTTCTTCTTGTCGGCGGTGACGGTGGTGACGATGTCGGCGCCGCGCACGGCCTCGCGGGTGTCGGCGGCGCGGACCACGCGCAGCTTCGGCGCGGCGCTGGCGAGGTTGGCGGCGAGCTTGTCAGTGGCGGCCGGGTCGACGTCGAACAGGCGCACCTCCTCGATGCCGAGCATGTGGTGGAAGGCCAGCGCCTGGAACTCGCTCTGCGCGCCGTTGCCGATCAGCGCCATCACCTTCGAGTCCTTCCGCGCGAGCTTCTTCGCGGCCATGATCGAGGTCGCGGCGGTGCGGATCGCGGTGGTCATGGTCAGCTCGCTGAGCACGGTCGGCATGCCCGTCTCGACATCGGCCAGCGCGCCGAACGCCATCACCGTCGACAACCCGTGCTTGTAGTTTTCCGGATGGCCGTTGACGAACTTGAAGCTGAATTCCCTGTCGTCGGCGACCGGCATCAACTCGATCACGCCAACGTCGGAATGCGCGGCGGTGCGAGCGGTCTTGTCGAAATCGTTCCAGCGGCCGAAGTCGGCCTCCAGGTAATCCACCAGGCGCGAGAACATCTGCGGCAGGCCGTGGGTGGCGACGATCTTGGCGACATCGTGGGTGGTCAGCAGAGTGGTCATGTGGACTCCTTCCAATGGGGCGACGCGGGCGGCGTCGGCATGGATTCCATTTTCCGGATCAGCGCGTCAGGGCGAAACGGCAGGAATGCGGCGTTTTCACCAGATTCGTGGCAAATTGACAGGCATGGCTGACGGAATGCGCAAATGGACGACCTCGACCACCGCCTGATCGCCAAACTCCGGCACGACGCCCGCGCCCCGGTCGCGAGCCTCGCGCAGGCGCTGGGCGTGTCGCGCGGCACCATCACCAACCGCATGGCCAGGCTCGAACGCGACGGCGTGATCGTCGGCTACACCGTGCGGCTGCGGCCCGATGCAACGCCGGACGAGATCCGCGCCTGGACCAGCCTTGCGGTCAAGGGCAACCAGCATTCGGTTATCCGCGCACTGCTCGGCGAGCCGGGCGTGGCCGAGTTGCACGACACCAACGGCCGCTGGGACCTCGTCGCAGAACTGCGCGTCGGCGACCTGGCCGAGCTGTCGAAAGTGCTCGAACGCATCCGCAAGATCCCCGGCATCAGCAACAGCGAGACCAGCGTCCACCTGCAGACGTTCCGCGGCTAGACGCGATGCCGCGGACGAGCGACGCCGCTATTTCTCCAGCGCCTCGACGGCGGCCAGCATCTCGCGCACGTGGCGGTTGGGGTTGAGGTCCGAGTAGGCCGCGGCGATCGTGCCATCGGGCGCCACCACATAAGAGGTCCGGTCCGCCCACCCGGGCTTTTTGTCCAGCACCGCGTCGTACTCGGCGGCGATCTTCGCACCGGTGTCGGCCGCGACCGGGAACTTGCCGCCGCAGGTTTCGGTGTTGCTGGAGAACTCGGCCAACTGGTCGACATTGCCGGCGGTGACGCCGATCACCGACGCGCCGTGCGCCTTGAACTTGTCGACCGCCTGCGAAAACAGCGCCGCCTCCACGTTGCAACCCGGCGTGTTGGCCGCCGGGAAGAAATAGACCACCACCGGCCCCTTCTCCAGCGCATCGGCCAGCTCGAAGGTGAACGCCTCGCCCGCCAGGTAGGCCGGCGCGGTGAACGCCGGCGCCTTGTCGCCCGGCTTGAGTTCGGCGAAGGCGGGGTTGGCGAATGCCGCGGCGCAGATGGCGCCGAGCACGGCAAGCTTGAGGTGTTTCATGGCAACGCTCCTGATTGGTGGGGGCAGGCGCCGCGGAGCGGCGGGGTCCATGCTACGCCCCGCGCGGGGTTAACCTCGCACCCACGCGCCGCTGCATCCCGCCACGCGTCGCCGACCTGACTGCCCGGAGGAGCCATGCCCACGACCGACCCGCGCATCGACGCCTACATCGCACGCCAGGCGGACTTCGCAAAACCCATCCTCGAAGAACTGCGACGCCGCGTGCACGCCGCCTGCCCGACGGCCGAGGAAGCGATCAAGTGGGGCGCGCCGGCGTTCACCTACAACGGCAAGCTGCTCGGCATCATGGCCGGCTTCAAGCAGCACGCTGCCTTCAACCTGTGGCACGGCAAGCAGGTGGTCGACGCGGACAGCGCGGCGCAGGACGGCATGGGCCAGTACGGCCGCATCGCCGCATTGAAGGACCTGCCCGGCAAGCGCGAGACCACAGCCCACATCCGCGCCGCGATGGCGTTGATCGACGCCGGCACCACCGCTCGCACCGCCAGCAAGCCCAAACCGCCGCCGGAAGTGCCGGACGACCTCGCCAGGGCGATGGCCGGCAACAAGGCCGCCCGGGCCACCTGGGACGCTTTTACCCCCGGCAAACGCCGCGACTACGCCGACTGGATCACCGGGGCCAAGCGCGACGAGACCCGCGTCCGTCGCGTCGCCCAGTCGGTCGAGTGGCTGGCGGAAGGCAAGGTCCGGCACTGGAAGTACCAGGACTGCTGAACGATGCACGTCCGGTCCGATGACCGACTTTGGACACTGCGTCACGGTGACCCGTCCGCAGCGGTCGGCTAACGTGGCCGACAGGCATTCCGAGGGAGGCAACGACGATGCGGGAACCGGGCTGGTCCAGGCGCGAGGTGCTCGGTGCGATGGCGGCGGGAACCGCGTGTGCGCTGGCACCGAAGATGCTCCATGCACGGCCGGCGTCGGTAGCGAACACAGGCCTGCTGCTGCGCGACGTGTTGCTGGTCGACGGCAGCGGCAAGCCGGGACGGCGCACCGATGTGCTCGTCCGCGGCGATCGCATTGAACACACCGGTGCCGTGTCCGACGGCGAGGCACGCGGACTGCGCATCATCGACGGTGGCGGCCGCGTGCTGGCGCCGGGTTTCATCGACCTGCACACGCACGGCAATCCGCTCGAGGAGGCGTTCACGCCGTTCCTCGCGATGGGCGTGACCACGGTGGTGCTGGGCCAGGATGGCGGCAGCCCGGCGCTGCCGGACACGCATCGCAAGCCCGACAGCCTGTCGTCATGGATGGATGCCGTGGGTCGCGCCACCCCGGACATCAACGTCGCCACGCTGTCCGGCCACGGCGCGTTGCGCCGCCGCGCCGGCATCGACGACGGCATGCGCCGGCCATCGGATGCACAACTGGCGCGGATGCAGTCGATCCTCGAACACGACCTGCGCGCCGGCGCATTCGGCATGTCGAGCGGACTGGAGTACGTGCCGGGGCGCTATGCCGAGCCGCGCGAACTCGCCAGCCTCGGCTCGGTGATCGCGCGCTTCGAGGGCGTGGCGATGAGCCATATGCGCTCGGAGGATGCTGGCGACGTGCGCGATTCCATCCGCGAACTGGTCGCGGCCAGCGGCCCGGCACGCGCCCACGTCTCGCACTTGAAGATGGTCTACGGCAATGGCGAAGTCGCGGCGGAAAAGTTGCTGGCCTTCCTGCAGACGTTGCGCGGGCCAGGCCAGCCACTGACCGCCGACGCCTATCCCTACGAAGCCAGTTACACCGGCGTGTCGATCCTGTTCCCCGAGTGGGCGTTGCCGCCGACCGACTACCCCGGCGTTCTGCAATCACGCCGCGACGAACTGCGCGCCTACCTGCAGCAACGGATGGAAAAGCGCGGCGGTCCCGGCGCGCTGCTGTTCGGTACCGGACCCCATGCCGGCCGGACGCTGGCGCAGGTGGCGGGGCAACGCGACCTGCCGTTCGCCGAGTTGCTGATGGAGATCGGCCCCGACGGCGGAAAGGCCGCGCATTTCGTGATGGACCGAGTGCTGCAGGATCGGCTGCTGCTCGACCCACGCGTGGCGGTCGCCTCCGACGGGTCGCCGGGCGGCAGCCACCCGCGATCGGCCGGCACGTTCGCCAAGTGGATCGAAGAGTTCGTGGTCAACGATCCGCGGGTTTCAGTGGAGGAGGCGGTACGCAAGGCGACCAGCCTGCCGGCCTCGATCCTCGGCCTGGACGACCGCGGCACGATCCGCCCCGGCGCGAAGGCCGACCTGGTGCTGTTCGACCCGGCGAGCGTGCGGGCGCGTGCCGACTACGTGAACCCGACCGCCCACGCCGAAGGCTTCGACCTGGTGGTGGTGAACGGCCAGCCGGCTTACGAGGCCGGCGAGCCGGTCGGGCGTTCGGGGCAGCTACTGCGGCGCGGTGGCGAGGTCTTCCTGTAGGAGCGACCTGTAGGAGCGACGTGAGTCGCGATCGCACGGCGATCCCGGGTGGCGAGGCGATCGCGACTCACGTCGCTCCTACAGGGGCGGAGGGAAGATGACCCTCCGCTCATTGCATTGGCGCCTGCGCCAAAGCCACGGAGGATCCCATGACCCCATCCGTCCCCCCGGTGCATGACCCGCGCGACATCCCCGGCCAGGTTCCCAACCCCGTCCGCGATCCGCCACCCGACCGTCCCGTCGATCCCACTCCGGACCGCCCCGTGGACCCCGTGCCCGGTCGCCCCGGGAAGCCGATCATCGACCCCACGCCGGGCCAGCCCGGACAACCCGAAAAGCCCATCGTTGACCCGACGCCAGGCAACCCTTCGGACCCCGACGCGCCGCCACCCCTGCGCGGCACCGGCGGGCCGGGACCGCGGCCGGAGCACTGACGGTTGCTTCAGTTACGCCGGCCGCGTTTTTACCGCACCTATCGCAGCGGCAGGCACACCGCCGTGCGCCACTCCGACGGCGGCAGCCGGCGCCAGTCATTGAGGTACTCCTCCACCATCGGGCCGTCGCCGGCCTCCTCACCGCTGCCCGGCAGCCACTCGCCGAACAGCCAGCGGTACGGGTTGGGCAGTTCGGCATAGGGCCCGGTGTGGACCAGCACGGCGTAGCGGCCGCCGGGGATGCGCGCATGCCGCACCGCGCCTTCCAGCGCCACGTCCGGCCCGATCTGGATGCAGGCATCCGAGCGCCGGTCCGCCTCGTCGGTGGTGTCCGGGTCGTCGTGGTACACGCCGAACGAGCGCGTTTCCGCGATGCCATGCCCGGCAGCCCAGGCGCCGAGTTTGTCGAAAGTGGTGCCGATCTGCTCGTAATCGCCGTGGTGCGCCATGGCGGCGACGTCGATGTCGGGGCGGGTCTCGATGGTGACCTGGTATGCGTGGGTGTCCATGTGTCTGTCCTCTTGCTGCCGTGGGTTGGGGACAGGCGGGGCAGACGCGCCCAGCCCGCCGCGGCGGCGGTACTCACCCGGAGGCATGCCATGCGCCAGCACGAATGCGCGGTTGAACGGCGCCGTGGCCGAATACCCGCAGCGCCGCGCGATCGTTGCCAGCGTGGCCGTGCCGTGCAGCAACTCCGACGCGGCGCGGTGCAGGCGCATGCGTCGCAGCGTCTCCGCGACCGTCTCGCCCATCAGCCCGCGATAGACACGGTGGAAATGCCAGGGCGAGAAATGCCCGACCGCCGCCAGTTGCTCCAACGTCGGTGGCTGGTCGAGCCGCCCGGCCATGTGCGCCACCACCCGTTCGAGTCGTGCCGCATGGCCAAGCCGAGTACGGGATTGTTGCATCGCGTGAGTCCTCCTGTTTGCCGCGGGACTATCGTCGCGAGTGCGGATTGACATGGGTTGCGCAGTTGCGTCCCTGGCACTTATTCGAAGATAGCGGCGGCGAGTGCGATGGCGAGCATCACCAAAGCAGGCAGTCCTATGGCGAACAGTTCCAGTCGTCGCGATAGCGAACGCGGCGACGCCAATCGCGAATAACTCACGGCCCCGATCACCACCGCGATCATCGACAACACAAAGCAAACCACCAGCGAGAGGAGCAGTGCGCCAAGCAGGGGCATCCCGCAGAACTCGGCACCCCGTGATGGGTCAGGCTGCAGGAATTCAGCACGCATATATGCGAAGAAGCTGGCCGGGATGAGGACGGACATCGCGCCCAGGATGAGCGACGCGATGCGCCATTTCTGGTGTGTTGGGAAATCAGTGGCCATGTGTGTGACTGGCATCGCCCAACACCACCCGCGTCCTTGCCATGCTTTCTCCTTGTCCGGAACTGGACATCGCGGAGTTTAGCTCCGCCTCGGAGGGCACGCCGCATTTGCGGTGCACTATCGTCTTTACCGCGCAATCAATGCTGCCAGCTGATCTCCAGTGGTTCCTTCGCCATCCGGACGAGGTGATCGGCGACGACGTTTTCCAGCTTGGCCAGCACCTCGGGGTCGTCGGCCTCGACCGTCGCCTGCAACAGCGGGCGGTCAACGCGCAGCACGCAACGTCCGGCCGGGAAGGGGATGACGGCCTGCGCCTCACCCAGCTCGACCTCGAACTTGTGCGCCCAGTGCTTGGCCAGGCGGCTCATCAATTTGGCGGGGCCGAGGACCTCGGCGGTGATGGTGGCTTGGGCGCTCGGCATGAAAGCTCCTTGGAACTGCGTTGTTGAGAACAGTTCGCATTGTCTCCTGCGCCAGCGAGAACAAAATGGCGAGCCGCCACAACACAGGGTTGTGCCAGTGGAACGGCGTGCAATTCAACGGCAGTAACTGTGACGCCCGCCCGGATCAAACGCACGCGTAACGATCCGACGACGGGCGGGTAAGCAGCTGCATCGGACGCTCGGCCGCGCAGGGGATCACAAGCGTCGCCTCGTTGTCGGCCAGCAGGTCGACCGGGTGACGCCATTCATGGAGAACAATCGATGAAGCAGTCGATGCGCTGCGCGCGGTGGTTGGCCTTGGGATGCTTCCTGGTTCTGAGCGGGATGGCGATGAGCACCAGCGCAGGGGTCAGTGCGATCCCGTCGGCCTCGGTGGTGTATTACGACGACGCAGGCAACGTGGTGGGCGTGCGGATGTGGGGCTGCGGCGATCCGGGCTGGGGCGAGGTCACCCTGCGGTCGAAGTACTACCCGGGCTGCATCATGTAGTTGCGACCCGACCTGTTGACGGCGCACGGCCCGGCAAACGCCGGGCCGTGTTGCACGCGACCTCCTGACGTATCCTGCGGACTGCGCCACGCAACCGCAGGGCAGGGGGCCCGAACGTGGCAGACGCAGACTCCGCACCGGGCACCGACACGGCCGCCAACACCGGCATAGGGCGCTTCCTTACCGCCACCTGGTTCAGTTGAAAGGAGAGGTAATGGAAAGCCAACCACCGCCAGGCGGGCGTGACTGGGACAACATCCGGTTCGGCTCGCGCAGCAATCGGCCGGCCGAGGAGTCGGCGGAGGACCGCGCGCAGTCACGGTTCGTGATCGGGATTGCGATATTCCTGACTGTCGCCCTCGCGTATCCCTGGTACTCGTACTGGGTCAGTGCCCGCATCACCGCCTACGGCTTGCAGGTGATGGCCGAGCAACTCGGGCAGGAGTTGAAGCAATCCGAAAGCGAGGCCCGCCGCCAGCGAGTGGCGAGCACTCAGGCACAGGCCGCCGCGGAAAACCGACGTCAGGTTGCGGCAGTTCGGGTGGTCGGCGCGACCCGCACCCGCAACGGCCCGGTGGTGATCGTCCGGCTGGGCGATGCCACTACCGGCGAGGCGCGGGGTCGCATCTGCGTGCAAGCCGAGGCGCTGTTGAAAGAATCACTCGACGGAGAGTCAGTGAGGGTGCAGATGCACCGGGGCAACCAACCGGCGCTGGACGCGGGGCGGATCCGCTGCTGAGTTGCAGATCAGGCGACCTGGTTCGATGTCGCCAAGGCACGCGGCAAAGCCATCTGACACGATCCCCCACGCTCCGGCCGTCCCACGGCACCGGAACACGCCACACGGACGCGGCGGAGCACTTTCGCGCCCGGCACTGGGCCGGGTGCATCAATGACAAGGAAAGTCATGAGCCACATCCCTTCGTCCTTTTCGCTACACGCCACGCGGCGCAGTCCACCACATCTTCAGCATGAGAAAAGCCAATGAACGCGAGCAAGCCCGCATCGGCCCGTACCTTGAAATCTGATCTCAAGCGGGTGGATGCATACAGGCCAAAGGCCGACGATTACACGGAACTCCCCGAGTTGACGGATGCCATGTTGAAGCGGGGCACCATCAAGCGGGCCGGCCGGCCGGTGGCAACCAATCCACGACGGCAGGTCACGATCCGCCTGCCGGAGTCCGTCCTCGCCGCATGGAAGGCTACCGGTCCAGGTTGGCAAACCCGGATGGCGGACCTGATCGGAAAGCAGGCACCGTAAAAGGTCAGGAGAGCACCATGCAAGTCCAGCGAATCGTCGCCAACATCACCACCACCGATGTCGCCAGGGCCGATGCGTTCTACCGCGACCTCCTGGGCCTTGACCTGGTCATGGACCACGGCTGGCTACGCACGTATGCCTCGTCGGCACGGATGACGGTGCAGGTGGGTGTCGCCAGCCAGGGCGGCTCCGACACGCCGGTGCCGGATCTGTCGATCGAAGTGGACGACCTGGCGGAGGCATTGCGCCGGGTGGAGGTCGCTGGTATCCCGATCGAATATGGTCCGGTCGAGGAGCCTTGGGGTGTGCGGCGGTTCTATGTCCGCGATCCCTTCGGCAAGCTGGTCAATATCCTGATGCACCAGTAGCCGGACGCGTGTTCTGACCCCCTCACTTTTCGACCCGCACCGAGTCGCCCATGGCTGAAAACAAGACCCAAGCCACTTCCGCGTCCGTCGAGGACTTCCTCGCCCAGGTGCCCGACGCGGCGCGCCGTGCTGATTGCCAGGCGGTCGCCGCGATGATGCAGGCCGCGACCGGCGAGGCCCCGGTGATGTGGGGCGGCAGCATCGTCGGCTTCGCGCGTTATCGCTACCAGTACGCCAGTGGGCGCAGCGGCGACTGGCCGATCGTCGGGTTCTCGCCGCGCAAGAACGACCTGACGCTGTACCTGATGCCGGGGTTCGACGGGCGCGAGGCATTGCTGGCAAGGCTTGGCAAGCACAAGACAGGCAAGGCCTGCCTGTACGTGAAGCGCCTGTCCGACGTGGACGCGTCGGTGCTGCGCCAACTCATCGATGCGTCGGTGGAGGCGATGGCGGCGGATCGGGTGGCGTAGTGTATCCACGACGAATCAGGAGCAAACCATGGCAAAAGTGACCGGCATCGGCGGCGTGTTCCTCAGGTGCAAGGGCGACAGCAAGGCGCTGGCCGCGTGGTACGAGCAGCACTTGGGCATCCCGCTGGAGAGCTGGGGTGGGGCGGTGCTCAAGTGGCCCGAAGACACCGCCAGCGACGGCGGCCTGACCGTGTGGAACCTGGCCGAGCACGACAGCACGTGGTTCGCGCCGAGCGAGTCGGCCTTCATGATCAATTACCGGGTCGACGACCTCGACGGGTTGCTCGCGCAGTTGCAGGCCGCCGGCATCGCGGTGGTCGATGGCCCGCAGTCGCACGAGAACGGCAAGTTTGCGTGGGTCATGGACCCGGACGGCAACAAGGTCGAGCTGTGGGAGCCGATGGCCTGGGACGAGAAGAACAAGAGGTGAAGCAACACGCCGCTCGCTTCGCCTCGGTGCTGATCCATCCCGCCGTGGTGATGTCGGCTGCGGCGGCCATCGCCGCAGGGGCCACCCAGCGGGGCGGCGATGTGGTGTGGCAAGCGCCGGCGGTCGCGGTGGCGGCCGCCGTGGTGGTGATGCTTTACAGCGCGTGGCAGGCGCGGTCCGGCCGCTGGTCGCACATCGACGCTTCGCAAGGGCACGAGCGGTCCCAGCTCAACCGGTTCGCGTCGTGGGTGTTGCTGGCGCTGGCGGCGCTGCTTGCGGCAACCGGGGCACATCCCGGCATCGTCATCGCGATTGCGCTGTCGGGGTTGATCGTACTGATCGCCCATCTGTTGCGCGGTCGGCTGAAAAGCTCGCTGCACGTGGCGTTTGCCGCTTTCGCGACCTGCCTTGTCTGGCCGCATCCGTGGGCGTTCGCCGCATTGCTGTTGGCCACGGGGGTGGTGGCGTGGTCGCGGCTCGTGCTGCGCCGGCACGGCGTGTCCGAGTTGATCGTCGGTGCGGTGATCGGCCTGGCCTGCGGCGGGCTGAATGGTCTGCTTGTCGCGGCCTTCGCGTCCGCCTAGCTGCGAAAGGCGTTCAGGGCACCAGCCCGGTCCACGCCGGCGTCGTGAACTTGCCGGCGGCGAGCGCCTCGGCGCGTTCCAGTTCCGCCGGGCGCAATGCATCGCGGGTGCCGCCGTGGCGTTGCGTGAACACCTGCAGCATCCGCTCGATCACCGCCTCGCGCGGCAGGCCGGTCTGGCTGCGCAGCGGGTCGACGCGCTTGTTGGCACTGGTGGTGCCCTTGTCGGACAGCTTCTCGCGGCCGATGCGCAGCACGTCGAGCATCTTGGAGGCGTCGATGTCGTAGGCCATGGTGACGTGGTGCAGCACCGCCTTGCCGCGGCGCGCCTGGGCGGCACCGGCGATCTTGCCGGCGGCGGAGGTGATGTCGTTGAGCGGCTGGTACCAGGCATCGATGCCGAGTTCGGCGAGCGCGGCCAGCACCCATTCGTCCATGAAGGTGTAGGCCTGCTCGAAGCTCATGCCTTCGACCATCGAGAGTGGTGCGAAAATCGAGTAGGTGATGGTGTTGCCGGGCTCGATGAACATCGCGCCGCCGCCGCTGATGCGCCGGACTACTTCGATGCCGTGGCGCGCGGCGGCCCCGGCGTCGACCTCGTTGCGCAGCGACTGGAAGCGGCCGATCACCACCGCCGGGCTGGCCCATTCCCAGATGCGCAGGGTCGGCGGACGCCGGCCGGAGGAGACCTCGTCGGTCAGCACGTCGTCCAGCGCCATGTGCAGCGCGGGCGGTTGCGGCGCGGTGTGGATGACCTGCCAGTCGTGGTCGGCCCAGCTGCTGCGGGTCATGGCGCGTGCTCCGTCGAGGCGGAATCCAATGCCCGGCGCACCGCGATCGCGACACCTTCCGGGGTGATGCCGTAGAGGCTGACCTCCGGGCCGAGCGCATTTTCCACCGCCTCGGCAAAGTGGCGCTCGTCGCGGTCGGCAGGCAGGCCGAGCAGGGCGGCGTTGATGGTGTCCAGCGCACTGTCCGGTTCGAGGAAGAAATCGCCGCTCACCTGGACCACCGCCAGCCGGCCGCCGACCACCTCCAGATCGACCACCACCAGCTTTCCTCCCGGAACCTTGTACTCACCGTGCATGCGCGCCTCCTGTTGGTGGCCATGCTACCGGGGCGGCGCTTTCGGCACGATGGCGACGCGGCAGTCCCCGTGCCGCACGTCGAACGGCCAACTTTGGACACTGCCACCGCGGCCCTGGACGGGGTAAAACAGAGGGTCGAATCAATCCACGCACCGTTCCCCGGGGGAACCACCTTGAACAAGACCCTGCTCAGCCTGGCGACCGTCGTCGCCCTCGGACTGGCTGCCGCGCCGGCCGCCCACGCCCACGACCGCTGCGTCGACAACGCCTGCAGCACCGTCTCGTTGCTCGACGGCGCCACCGACGACGCCGGTGGCGGCAGCACCACCGCAGCCACCCGTTTCGGCACCTGGGGTGTCGACACCGACGGCATGGACACCAGCGTCGATCCGGGCGCGGACTTCTTTGGCTACGTCAGCGGTACCTGGGCGGAAAACACCGAGATCCCGGCCGACCGCTCCAGTTGGGGCGCGTTCTACGCCTTGCGCAACCTGTCGGAATCGCGCGTGCGCCAGCTCGTCGAGGGCTACCCGCAGGGCGACCCGGCCAGCGGTGGCGACGCGGCCAAGGTCGCCGCGCTGTACCACGGCTTCCTGGACCAGGCGGCGATCGAGGCGCTCGGCGCCGTGCCGCTGCAGCCGCACCTGGACGCGATCCGCGCCGCCTCCGACAAGGACGCGATCGCCGCGTTGATGGGCCAGCGCAACGCCGGTTTCGGCGGCAGCTTCTTCGGCGTCTACGTCTCCGACGACCAGAAGAGCCCCGACACTTACGCGCTGTACCTGAGCCAGTCCGGCCTCGGGCTGGGCGACCGCCAGATGTACCTCGACGAAAAGTTCGCCCCGCAGCGCGAGCGATACGTCGAGTACATCGCGCAGATGCTCGAACTCGCCGGCTGGGATGCACCGCAGGCCAACGCCGAAGCCATCATGGCGATGGAGACGAAGATCGCCGAGGCCCACTGGACCCGCGCCGAGAGCCGCAACCGCGACAAGACCTACAACCCGGTGATGCTGGCCGATATCGACGCCGCCGCGCCAGGCTTCCCGTGGGCGACGTTCTTCAAGGCCGCTGGCGTCGACTACGCCGACCGCGCGGTGATCCGCCAGGACAGCGCGTTCCCGAAGATCGCAAAAGTCTTCGCCGACACCGACCTGGCCACGCTCAAGGCCTGGCAGGCGTTCCAGACCACCGACAACGCCGCGCCGCTGCTGTCGAAGGAATTCGTCGACGCCGAGTTCGGGTTCCGCAGCAAGTTCATGTCCGGCCAGCCCGAGCAGCGCGAGCGCTGGAAACGCGCCGTCGCCTTCGCCGAGTCGGCGATGGGCGAGGCGATTGGCCGTGACTATGTCGAGCTGTATTTCCCGGCCGACGCCAAGGCCAAGATGGACGACCTGGTCGCCAACGTGAAGGCGGCGATGGGCGCGCGGCTGGAGCAACTGGAGTGGATGAGCCCGGCGACCAAGGCCGAGGCGGCGAAGAAGCTCGCCAACTTCGGTCTGAAGATCGGCCACCCCGACAGCTGGCGCGACTACACCGCGTTGACCGTCAAGAGCGGCGACGTGTTCGGCAATGCCGAGCGCTCCGCCGCCTTCGAGTGGGAGCACGACCGCGTCCGCATCGGCAAGCCGGTCGACGAGGCGGAGTGGGGCATGACCCCGCAGACCGTCAACGCCTACTACTCGTCGGTCAAGAACGAGATCGTGTTCCCGGCCGCCATCCTGCAGCCGCCGTTCTTCGACCCCGACGCCGACCCGGCGGTCAACTACGGCGGCATCGGTGCGGTGATCGGCCACGAGATCATCCACGGCTTCGACGACCAGGGCCGCAAGTCCGACGGCAACGGCCTGCTGCGCGACTGGTGGACAGCGGAAGACGCCACCCAGTTCGAAGCCCAGGCCGAGCGTCTCGGCGCCCAGTACGAGGCCTACGAGTTCCCGACGTTGCCGGGCCTGCACATCAACGGTCGCGCCTCGATGGGCGAGAACATCGGCGACCTCGGCGGCCTGACCATTGCGCTGGAGGCCTACCGCCGCTCGCTCGATGGCAAGGACGCGCCGGTGATCGACGGCTTCAGCGGCGAGCAGCGGCTGTTCATGGGCTGGGCGCAGGTCTGGCGCACCCAGTACCGCGATGACGCCCTGCGCCAGCAACTGGTCGGTGATTCGCACTCGCCGGGTCAGATCCGCGCGTTCGCCCCGCTGCGCAACATCGACGCCTGGTACGACGCGTTCGATGTCACCGAAGCCGATCCGTTGTGGATAGCGCCGGACGATCGCGTGCGGATCTGGTAAGCCGCACCACAATCGAGTGACCTGGAAACCCCCGGCAACCCCGGGGGTTTTTTTGCCCGAATCCCGCCGGTAATTGCGTTGTTTCCCGAGGGCTACTGCGGAGCAAGGCAATGACTGGTTCCACCGACAACAAGGCGCTCGCATTCGGCGCCGCCATCGGGCTGGCGCTCGGTGCCGGCGTAGGGGTGGTGTTCGACAATATCGCGCTGGGCGCGGGTGTCGGGCTGGTGATCGGGGTGGTGTTTGGCCTGATGCGGTCGCGTCGAAAGCGCTGAGGACCGCTACGACTCCGCGGCCAGTGCGTCGTAGTGCGCTTGCCATGCCTGAGGCGTCTGTGGCTTCACGAACAGGGCCACCACCTCCGGGTGCTCGGCGCGCACGGTGGTTTCCAGTCGGTTGATGCAACTTTCGACCTGCGGCGTGGCAAGCGCGTCCTCGAACTCGATGCTCAAGGCGGCGACGACGCTGTTGGGCCCCATCTGCGTGGTCAGCACCCCATTGGCGCAACGCACTTCGGGGTCGTCGTCGGCGATCTGCATGATCGCGGCGCGCAATTTGGGATGCGCCGATTCGCCGAGCAACAATGCCTTGGTTTCGCGTGCGAGCAATGTGGCGGTGGCCACGAGCAACAGCCCGATGCCGATGGATGCGTAGCCATCGAAACTCGGATCGTCCAGCACCAGTGCCAAGGTGATGCCGGCCACGCCGAGCAGCAATCCGATCAGCGCCGCGCTGTCTTCCAGCAGCACGGTCAGGGTGCTGGCGTCCTTGCTGGACTTGAACGCCTCGAACCAACCCTGGTCGCCCTTGGTTGCCCGGAACGCCTTCACCGCCACCCACCATGTGTAGCCCTCGAACACCAGCGAGGCGCCGAACACCGCGTAGTTGACCAGCGGCCGGTCCATTGGCTCGGGATGTTGCAGGTGGTGGATGCCCTGGTAGATCGAAACGCTGCCGCCCAGCGCGAACACCAGCAGCGCGACGATGAAACTCCAGAAGTACAGCTCGCGCCCGTAGCCGTATGGATGCGACGGATCAGCGGGCTTCGACGCGCGCTTGAGGCCGTACAGCAGCAACAGCTCGTTGCAGGTGTCGACCAGCGAATGCACGCCTTCGCTCAGCATTGCGGAGCTGCCGGTGATCGCGGCGGCGATGAACTTGGTGACGGCGATCGCGCCATTGCCGAACAGGGCCGCAAGGACGACCTTCCTGCTGCTGCCGGATGTCTTGGCCATGGAGTGGACCCTCGGATGATGGCTTCGCGCAAAACGGGTGGCCGCGCAGGGCGTAATGGTGGTGGTCGGGGGATGAAGAGCTTGTTCGCGGGGAGCCGGCCGGAAGAGCATGCCAACGCCGCTTTGCCGCCATCTTCGCGTCCGCTTATCGGCCCGGTCCGCACCATGGTCCGCACATGTTTCCCAGGAGTGCCCCATGAGAACCGTTGCCCGATTCGCTGCCGTATTCGCCGCCGGAGTCGCGCTGATGTACTACCTGGATCCGGTGACCGGCCGCCGGCGGCGTGCGCTGGCACGCGATCGTGGGGTCTCTGCCGGCCACGAGGCGGAACACCTGGTGCGCTCCAAGTCCAGGCACGCCATCGATCGCGCACAGGGCATGATGGCGCGTGCCCGTGCCGGCCTCTCGCATTCGCCGGTGGACGATGGCCAGCTTTACGGGCGTATCCGCACCCGGCTGGGGCGCATGGTCGCGCATCCCGGAGAGGTGAGCGTCGAGGTGGACGGAGGCCATGTGGTGTTGCGCGGCCACGCAACGGATGCGGAGATCGACGATCTGATGGCCGCGCTGGTGGCGATGCGCGAGGTTGCCGGCATCGACAACCGGATCTCGGCGGATGTGTCGGGACCGCCACATTGAGGACGCTTGGGGTTGCCTGTCCCACCTGCAACGCACCATGGCATCCCGAAGTCCGCGGTGATATGCCGGCGCGCATGAGCCTGGCTTTCCATGTGCGACCCGGGGAGAAGCAACCGTGAAACTCGAAGGTTCCTGCCATTGCGGCCAGGTGCGTTTCCGCTGCGAAGCCTACGCGCCGGTACCGTTCCTGCATTGCTACTGCTCGATCTGCCGCAAGACCGCCGGCGGCAGCGGCAGCGCGGTCAACCTGGGCGCGCGCGCCGACACGCTGGAAGTTGAGGGCCGGGAGCATCTGGGCGTCTACCAGGCGCGCATCGACGACGGCGATCAATGCCGCATCAGTTCAGGCCAGCGACATTTCTGCACCGGCTGCGGCAGCGCGTTGTGGCTGTTCGACCCGCAATGGCCGGAACTGGTGCATCCGCATGCTTCGGCCATCGACACGCCGCTGCCATCGCCGCCCGAGCGGGTGCACATGCTGCTGGATTCGAAAGCCAACTGGGTGCAGGTGCCGCACGGCCGGCACGACCGTCATTTCGACGCGTTCCCGGAAGAGTCGCTGGAGGACTGGCATCGGCGACAGGGTTTGCTGGATGAGGCGGATGGGACGACCAGGGCGGGTTGACCCATGCGCCGCAACCGCGGATCGTTGGGTCTGCACCGGCGCCCGCCGGACGCGCTGAACCGGACCGGAAATGATCAACAACGACGTACTGCGCAGCATCCGCTACATGCTCGACCTCAGCGATGGAAAGGTGGTGGAGATCAGTCACCTGACCGATCCGGATTTCCCGATCGAGAAGGCGGATGTCGAGGCGTTCCTGAAGAAGGACAACGAAGATGGCTACGTCGAATGCAGTAACGCGGTGCTGGCGCATTTCCTCGACGGGCTGGTGATCCATCGGCGTGGCCGCAACCCGGATTTGCCGCCGCGGCCGGTGGAGAAGCGGGTCAACAACAACGTGGTGCTGAAGAAGTTGCGCGTCGCGTTCGAGTTGAAGGACCTCGACATGCACGAGGTCTTCGAGGCCGCTGGGTTCCCGATCTCCAAGCCGGAACTGTCCGCGCTGTTCCGCCAGCCGGGGCACAAGAACTTCCGGCTGTGCGGCGACCAGTTGCTGCGCAACTTCCTCAAGGGCCTGACGTTGCGGGTTCGCGGCGCCTGAGTTGCCCTGGCGCGGCTCCGTCCGCGTAGTCCGGGTCGATGATGGCCGACACCGGCGTGATCCGGGTGGCGGGGAATCCGGAGCGCTCGGCATGCTCGCGGATCAGGCCTTCGCTGGCGGCGTCGTAGATGCAATAGATGCGGTCGCCGGCCACGTAGCTGTGACGCCACTGGATATCGCCGTCCATGGCTGCGAGGACGGCGTTGGACTGTCGGGTCGCTCCGGCGAGTTGCTCCGGCGTCATCGCGCCGGAGCCGGGAATATCGCGCTCGATCAGGAATCGGGGCATGTCGTTCTCCTCGCGGCCGTGTTGGGTGCGTTGGGCGATGGTCAGGTGAGCGGCGGGTCGTAGGACTCGCACGACACCCGCGGGTTCCAGCTCGAGTACATGCCGCTGGGGTTGTGCTTCCAGGCCCAGACGTGCAGGCCGTAGAACGCCGGCAGGCCATACCGGTTGGGGCTGCCCTGGTAGTGGAACAGTTGGCCCTGCAGTACCGGCGGCGATGCATTGGCCGCATCCCAGGCCTCGGCGATCACCAGGTACTCGACCGCGACCAGTTGCATCCGGCCGTTGCGCCGCGGTTCGTACACCAGCACTTCCGGGCGGTTGGCGTCGAGTGTCCCGTCGCTGACGAGGACGCCGTTGGCATAGTGCAGGCCCATGGCGCCGTGCTGGTGCCCGCTGGTGCAGCCAAGGAAGGCGCCGTAGCCGTCGGCTTCGGCCCGGCTGAGGTGCAGGTAGCGGTGCGTGGCTTCGCGGACCGTCTGGACCAGTCCGGTGGCGTTGCCGTGTCCACCACCGTGGTGCGCGTCCGCCGCGATGGCGGGAGTCCACGCGCAGATGACAAGGAGGGCGGGCAGTGAATGTTCGAGTCGAATTTTCATGGGTGCTCCAGTGGTGGAAGGGGTGCAGTGATCCGCTCCTTGGATGAAGCGATCGTGGGCGCCTCGCATCCCACGCGCCATGACTGATCCGTCGCGATCGTTGTCCGTTCGTGCAAACGGTTGCCCTGCCATCCGCCGGTATTGACCGATCGTCCGTGGAGGCTGTTTTGGATGTCCTGTCCGATGTGTTGCGTGCGGTACGCCTGACCGGCGCGGTCTTCTTCGACATCCACGCGCATGCGCCGTGGGTGGCAGAGTCGCCGGCGGTGGCGAGCATCTGCGCCAGCGTCATGCCGGATTTCGAGCACGTGATCTGCTTCCACATCCTGATGGAGGGTTCGTGCTGGGCGCAGCTGGCCGACGAGTCGCTGCCGGCGATCCGGCTGGAGGTGGGTGATGCGGTGATCTTCGCCGGCGGGGACGGGCATTACATGGGCACCGAGCGCGGCAAGCGGTCGGTGCCGAACATGGAGATCTACTACCGTCCGGTCGACACGGCGCTGCCGTTCGTGTTCAACGAGTTCGGCGGCCATGGGGTCGAGACGCGTTTTGTCTGCGGCTACCTGGGATGCGATTCGCGGCCGTTCAACCCGATCCTCGGCGCGCTGCCGCGGGTGCTGCACGTGCGTGGTGGTGGGGGTGGCGGACACCTCACCCACGAACTGATCCAGGTCGCGCTGGAGGAAACCCGTGCGCCGCGGGCCGGCGGCGAGACGATCCTGTCCAAGCTCAGCGAGCTGATGTTCCTGCACGCGGTACGCCAGCACATCGACGGCCTGCCGGAGGCATCCACCGGCTGGCTGGCCGGACTGCGCGACCGCCATGTCGGCGCGGCGTTGCGGTTGATGCACGGACGGCCGGCGCAGGCGTGGACGCTGGACACGCTCGCCCGAGAGGTCGGCTTGTCGCGGTCCGCATTCGCCGAGCGGTTCAGCCGGATCATGGGCACGCCGGCGATGCACTACCTCGGCCAGTGGCGGCTGCAACTGGCGGCCAACGCACTTGGGCGGGGACTGAGCATCGCCCAAGCCGCGTCCGAGGTTGGCTATGAATCCGAAGCCGCGTTCAACCGCGCGTTCAAGCGCCAGGTCGGCATGCCGCCCGGCGCGTGGCGGCGGAGCGCGTTGGCGCCGGCCGCGGCCTCTTGACGCCGACCGTCAGCGATAGCCCTGCGCCTGCAGCGAGAACAGGTGCGCATAGTGGCCGTCGGCCGCGATCAGCTGCTCGTGGCTGCCGCGCTCGATGATGCGGCCGTCCTGGATGACGATGATCTGGTCGGCCATGCGCACGGTCGAGAAGCGGTGCGAGATCAGGATCGCGATGCGGTTGTCGGTCAGCTTGCGGAAGTGCTCGAAGATGGTCGCCTCGGCGGCCGCGTCCATCGCCGCGGTCGGCTCGTCGAGCACCAGGATGTCGGCGCGCGAGCGCATGAAGGCGCGGGCCAAGGCGATCTTCTGCCATTGGCCACCGGACAGCTCGCGGCCCTCGCGGAACCACTTGCCGAGCTGGGTATCGAAACCGGCCGGCAGGGTCTCGATGAACGGCGTGGCCATGCCCATGTCGGCGGCTTCCTGCCAGCGCTCGCGGTTCTCGAAGTGCTCGACGTCGCCGGCGCCGACATTCTCGCCGACCCGCATCTGGTAGCGCGCGAAGTCCTGGAAGATCACGCCGATGCGCTGCAGCAGCGTGGCCTCGTCCCACTCCTGCAGGTCGCGGCCGTCGAGCAGGATGCGGCCGGTGTCGGGCGAGTACAGTCGGGTCAGCAGCTTGATCAGGGTGGTCTTGCCGGAACCGTTCTGGCCGACCAGCGCCAGCGACTCGCCGGGGCGGATGTGCAGGTTGATGTCCTGCAGTGCCGGGGTGTCGGAGCCGGGGTAGGTGAAGCCGACGTTCTCGAAGCGGATGCCGTCGCTGGGGTCGGGACCCTTCTCGGCGGTGCCGCGCGCCGCCGGTACCGGGGTTTCCAGGTACTCGTACAGCGTCGACAGGTACAGGTTGTCCTCGTACATGCCGCCGATTGCCGACAGGCTGGCCGACACCGCCGCCTGGCCCTGGCGGAACAGCATCAGGTACATCGTCATCTGGCCGAGCGTGATGCGCCCGACGACGGTGGTCATGGCGATCCAGCCGTACGCGACATACAACGTCACGGTGCCGATCAGGCCGAGCACGAAGCCCCAGCCGTCGCGGCGGATCGCCAGCTCGCGGTCGGCGCTGTACAGCGTGTGGAAGATGCCGCGGTAGCGGTCCAGCAGCAGCGGGCCGAGGCCGTAGAGCTTGACCTCCTTGGCGTGGTCCTCGCGCGCCAGTACGGTCTCCAGGTACATCTGCATCCGGGTTTCCGGCGAGCGCCAGCGGAACAGCCGGAAGGCGTCGCCGGAGAAGCGCGTCTCGGCCACGAACGACGGCAGCCCGGCCAGCAGCAGCACGCCGACCGCCCACGGCGAGAACTGCGCCAGCAACACGCCGTAGCTGACCAGCGAGATGCCGTTCTGGACCAGTCCGAAGGTGCGGTTGACCAGCGACAGCGGCCTTGAGGAGGCCTCGCGCCGCGCCCGGGTCAGCTTGTCGTAGAACTCCGAGTCTTCGAAGTGCGCGAGCTGCAACGTCAGCGCCTTCTCTAGGATCATCACGTTGACCCGCTGGCCCAGCTGGGCGCGCAGCAGCGACTGGCACAACGAGATGCCGCGCTGGGCTCCGGCCAGGGCCATCACCAGCCCGGCCTCGACCGCGATCACGGTGAACACCGGCCTCAGCAGCAGCGGCTCGCCGGCCGCCACCGCACGGCTGGCCTCGACCACCGCATCGATGATCAGCGCGCCGACCCAGGCGACGCCGGCCGGCAGCAGGCCGGCGATCAGGGTCAACAGTCCGAGCGCGACGGTCAGCGGCCGGCTGGTGCTCCAGACCAGCTCCAGGGCGCGACCGCTGAAGCGGAACACGCCGAGGAAGCTGCTGGTCAACTCATTGGAGCCGGTGTCGGGGGATGAATGCGGAGAAGGAGGCAAGGAGTCGTGTTCCGGACAGGTGCGGAATCTGCGATATGGGGCCGGTTACCCGCATCCGCAAACCGGCTGGCCCGCATGGCCGCTCACTCGCAACGGTGGCGCACCATCCCGATGCCCGAGCTGGTATCGGTCAACGTGTTGCCGTCGTCCGACAACTCGAACGCGTGCGTCGACTCGAACACCTCGCCCTCGCCGGTCATGTCGGCGACCAGGGTGATGTCCGATTCGTCGCTGACGGTTACCGAGGTGATCGTGCCGCTGCTTTCGTGGAAGCGGATGTCGTCGGCGCCGATCCGCAGTCGGGACGGATTGTTGGCGGTGCCGCAATCGGCGGGCGTGCTGTTCCACTCTCCCTGGAAGCGTTCCGGCACAGTGCTGGCTTCGGCGGGAGCGGGGGTACGTGGCTCGGTCGGCGGGCCGGGCTCTGCCGTGACGGCGGGGGGCGCACCGGGTGTCGTAGTCGTGGGGGGCTGCGGCTCGCCGGTCGGGGTGCAGCCGACGATGAGGGCGAGGGCGATTGCAAGAATGGTTGGCTTCACGATGGACTCCGATTGCCTGCGATGCAGGTGGGGACTTTGATGCAGGTGAGGACTCTAGGGCGCAGAATGCGAAACGCGGGTGAGCATGGGGACGGTTTTCCCATTCGATAACAATTCCCCGGATATGCTTCGACCCGCGAGCCACTCGTCCCGGAGAAAGCCATGTCGAACCGACCCCGTGCAAAGGCCAGCGACTTCGATCCGGAAGTGCTGAGATTGTTCGACCAGTACGTGCATGGCGCTATCGACCGCCGCGGCTTCCTCGCCGGCGCGGCGCGTTTCGCGGTCGGTGCGGCCACGGCCACCGGGCTGCTCGCGGCGCTGGCGCCACGCTTCGCCGAAGCGCAACAGGTCAAGCCCGATGATCCGCGGCTGTCGGCGGATTTCGTCGAGTTCGACTCGCCAAAGGGCTACGGCACCGGTCGCGGCTATCTGGTGAAACCCGCCGCGACTGACGGCCCATTGCCTCTGGTGCTGGTGGTGCACGAGAACCGCGGCCTCAATCCGCATATCGAAGACGTCACGCGACGGATGGCGCTGGAGGGCTTCATCGCGTTCGCCCCCGACGCGCTGTTTCCGCTGGGCGGTTACCCCGGTGACGAGGACGCAGCGCGCGAGCTGTTCGGCAAGCTCGACCAGGACAAAACCCACGGGGACTTCCTCGCCGCGGCTTCAATGCTCGGCAAGGTCGAGGGCGGCAACGGGCGGATGGGCGTGGTCGGCTTCTGCTACGGCGGCGCCATGGCCAATTTTCTTGCAACACGTTTGCCTGACCTGGCCGCGGCGGCTCCGTTCTACGGCACCGCGCCACCGGTGGACGACGTGGACGCCATCAAGGCCGAATTGCTGGTGGTGCTCGCCGCCAACGACGACCGCGTCAACGCGACATGGCCGGCTTATGAAGCCGCGCTCAAGGCGGCTGGCGTGACCCATGCCCTGTACCAGCCGGCGGGCACCCAGCACGGCTTCAACAACGACACCACGCCGCGCTACGACGAGGACGCCGCGGCCGAAGCCTGGCGCCGCACGATCGCGTTGTTCGACCGCGCCCTGCGCGACGGACCGGTGCCGTCGGCAGGGTAGGTTTTCCTCAGTCCAGCAACTGCAGGCCGACCACGGCGGTCAGGACCGCTGCGAGGATGGCGAAGTTGCCATTCCCGTCGCGTCCGCCGTAACGGTAGCGGCTGGAGTAGCTGTCGTCGTAGCCGCGCCGGAAGCCTTCGCGGAAATAATGGTTGTAGGTGGCCTGGTCGATGTAATAGCCCTGGTAGCCGTAGTTGGCGTCCTGGTAGGCGTAGCTGTTGCGGTAGTCGCTGCGCCACCTGTCCTCGCGATCGGCGCGGCCGGCGCGCAGGCCCTCCTCGTAGCCGTAGCGGACCGCTTGGCGGATCAGGTCGGCGCCGTATCGATTGGTCTGGTGCCAGCGATCGCCGTAGGAGTACCGGTAGCTGGCGGGCGTCGAGTAATAGCGGTCGCTGTAATAGTTGTGGTTGCGCGCGTCGAACCGTGACTGATGCTGGCGCAGGCGCGCGTAGTAGGCCTGCTGGTAGCGGTACTGGTTGATGCGGCGCTGCTGCTGCAGGACACGGGCGCGTTGCGCCGCCTGGCGCTGCCGCAGGTCACGGTCGTGGCGGAAGCGGTCCGCGCGCTGCCGGTCGCGGCGAATACGCTGCTCGCGATCATTCTGTGCGCGCGCCATTTCCCGGCGCTGTTCGCGTACACGCGCATCCTCGCGTACACGCCGGTCATTGCTGCGCGTCTGCCGTTCACGCTCGGCCTGTTGGCGTACCACGCGCTGCCGGTCGTTGCGGGCCTCTACCTGCCGTTGCTGCTCGGTGCGCCGCTGCTGCGCTTGCCGGCGTTGCGACTGCTGCGCCGCCTGCGCGCGCTGGACCTGGTGACGGACATCGGCCTGCTGTCGCCGCTGGACATACGCGGGCTTTTCGCTCCCGCGGTTGTCGCGCCTGCGGTTGTCGACTCTGTCGCGGGCCTCCGCGCGCGCCTGTTCGGCGTTCCTGCGTGCCTTGGCCTGTGGTTGGTCGGCATGCTTGCCCTTGTCGGACTGCTCGCGCCGTTCGCGTTCGTCGTGCTGCTTCTGGCGCGCGTCGGCCGGTGCTGAGAGACCGAGTGCCATCACCGCGCCGAGTACCAGCGCAAATACGGTCTGTTGGGAGGAAAGTGTCATGTCGGCCCCCTGTAGGCTCCGCGCCAACGAACGGTTGGCCGGGACCTACTTGGCGGCAGCCACCGTGAATGACATCTGACCCCCGGCCAGTGTCGTTCAGCTTGAATGCCGATGACGGACGGTCGACGTCCGGTTCATGGCCGCGGCGCTATCCTGCCGGCCTGGCTTGCTTTTCCGGAGACTTCCCATGGCGACTGGCTGGGCCGGTGACGGCGCCGTACAGGACCAGATCGATGCCACCGTCAAGGACGGCATCAAGCGCGCGCGCAGCCAGCTGAAGCGCGGCCCGGGCCTGGCCCATTGCGAAGAATGCGATGCACCTATCCCCGAGGCGCGCCGCGAGGCCGTTCCCGGCGTGCGCCTGTGCATCGCCTGCCAGGAAGCGGAAGATCGCGAACAGGGCATCGCCGGGGGTTACAACCGGCGCGGCAGCAAGGACAGCCAACTGCGTTGACGGTTGCTACAGCTGCGACTCGATCGGCAGCCAGCCCAGTACGGTGACGAGGCCACGCTGCCACGCGCTGGTGTCGGGTTCTTCCCTCAGCGCCACGGGAGGATGCTGCGCGCGGTCGAGCCAGCGCACCTCGCCGTCGGCGTCGAGGTAGACCCAGTAGCTCAGTGCGGGATCGGTCAGGCGCAAATACTCGTTGCGCAGGTCGATGGCGATCGCGCGATCCTCGAACAGGACGCCCATCTCGGTATTGAGGTCGATCGAACGCGGGTCGAGGTTGAACGATCCGACGAAGCCGCGCACATCGTCGACCACGAAGGCCTTGGTATGCAGGCTGGCGCCGCTGCTGCCGAATACACCGGCCGATTCGGTGTGGCCGCGTGCCTTCATTTCGTACAGGTGCACGCCTTGCCCGAGCAGGTCCTCGCGATAGCCCGCGTAGCCACTGTGCACCGCCGGCGCGTCGTTGGCGGCGAGCGAGTTGGTGGCGATGCCGACCTCGGCGCCACGGCGGGCGAGGGCTGCGAATCCGTCCACGCCGTCGTCGCCGGGAACGAAATAGGGCGAGATCAGAAGTGCCTTCTGGCGGGTGGTCGCGAGCATGTCGGTCAAGTGCCCGACGAGCCAGTCCTCGCGGTTGCCGCCGCGCTTGATCGGTGGATCGGAGACCACCTCCACGTTGGCGGTCCAGTGCGGTTCCAGCGAGCGCTGCTGGTAGGCGCGTACGGCCTGGGACTCGGCGACGCGCTGCAGGTAGGGCTGTGCCTCGGCCTGGTGCGCTTCGAGGTCGACACTGGCCAGCATCGCCTGCAGTTCTTCCGGGCGCTTGCGGTTGAGCGCTGCGATCGGCACCGCGGCGGCGCTGTTCCAGTACTGGTCGAAGATCGTGCTGGCCTGGGCCACTGCCGGGCCGAACAGCAGGAGGTCGAGGTCGCGAAAGTTGACCTCGGCATCGGCGTTGAAATATTCCTCGCCGATATTGCGCCCGCCGATCACCGCCACCCGGCCGTCGGCGATCCAGGCCTTGTTGTGCATCCGGTGGTTGATGCTGAAGACGCGCTGGATCATTTCGAGCACGCGCTCGAAGCCTTCCCGGTTGCGGAACGGGTTGTACAGGCGCAGCTCGATGTTGGGGTGGGCGTCCAGCGTCATCAGCTGCGGGTCGAGGCCCTCGGCGTTCATGTCGTCGAGCAGCATGCGCACGCGGACCCCGCGCTCGGCCGCCTCGTGGACCTCGCGTGCGAGCAGGTGGCCGGTCAGGTCGTCGTGCCAGATGTAGTACTGCAGGTCGAGGCTGCGGCCGGCCTTGCGGGTGGCGATCGCACGCGCGGCAAAGGCATCCAGGCCATTGGCCAGCAGCAGCACGCCGGTCTTGCCGGGGTTGGCGGCCAGCATCGGCACCAGTTCGCGGTCGATGGCGGTCTGGTCGGGCCGGGGTGCCAGTGCGTGGCTTGGGGCACCGGTGGCCGGCGGGGTCAGGTGGTCGGCCAGCAGCAGGCCGCTGCCGATGATGAAGGCCAGCGCAACTATCGCGAAGGCGATCGCGCGGAGTATTCGTCGCATCCCGAGTCCAGTGAGTCCCCTCCGACCGGAGTATGGCGGGGGGCGGCGATACTTTCACGCTGGTGGCGGTCTCGCGCCGTTACTGCGCCTGCCGCGGCTGCGCCGAACCTGCGGTGTACGGGTATTGCATGAAAATCGCCGCGATCGCCGCGTCCGCGGCCTGCACGCGCTCCTGCGGGGTCCGTTGGGTAACCCGGCCGATCGCGTCGCCGGTCCAGACCAGGTGGTTGCGCTCAGCGTCGACCAGATCGACCGTGAGGGTGCCTTCGGTGTAGTCGTTCACCCGCGTCTCGTCGTACCAGACCGGTACGGCGAAGTAGCGCCGGGCGCGGTAGCTGTAGAAGTACTGGGTGTCCGAACGCGGCACGCTGTAGACGTCGGTGCGCTCGCGGATGATGCCCTGGAAGTTCACCCGCAGGTCGGGATCGTCCGGGTCGAAGCGGTAACCGCGGGCTTCCATTTCACGGCGCACACTGGTCTTGATCCGGTCGGACAGGTAGGTGGTGTAGCCGGACTGCTCCATCGCCAGCGGCTCGTAGAACGCGTACGTCACGTACTTCGAGAAGTCGGCGGCGGGATCGGCATCGGTGCGTACGCGCGGACCGGTGGCACAGGATGCCAGCAGGACCACGATGGCCAGTCCAGCCAGCAAAGGACCGGGGAAGTGGCGTGGGGGTCGCATGGCATGCCTCCGCAGGCGTGGGTGGCTGGGACGCTAGCAACCCGGCCCCGTGCGTCGCGTGAAAAGTGCCGTGGCGTCCCGGGTCGCTGCACGGGTGGCGCCTATAATCCGGGGCTGCCACCGAACTGGACGGATCATGCCCGATATCCCCGCCTGCCCCCGATGCGGCATGGAGAACACCTATCCCGACGGCGACAACTGCGTCTGCCCCGATTGCGCCCACGAATGGCCGGTGGCCGGCAATACGGAAGTCGACGATGACGCGGTGGTCCGCGACTGCAACGGCAACCTGCTGTCCGCGGGCGACTCGGTGGTGGTGGTCAAGGACCTCAAGGTCAAGGGTTCATCGATCAACCTGAAGCAGGGCACGGTGATCAAGGGCATCCGCCTGGTCGACGGCGACCCGGAGCACATCGAAGGCAATTCCGACAGGATCAAGGGACTGGTGCTCAAGACCTGCTTCCTCAGGAAGGGATGAGTCCATGCACGGCAGCGAACCCGGCGCACAACCGGCCGACGGCGGCCCCGGCGAGGAATTCGCCAACGCGTTGACCCACGGGCTGGGCGCGGTCGCGGCGTTGGCGGGCGGAGCGTTGCTGATCACCCTGGCCGCGCTCCACGGCGATGCCTGGCAACTGGCCGGGGCGATCGTGTTCGGGGTGTCGTTGTTGCTGCTGTACGTCGCCTCGACGCTCTACCACTCGATCATGCATCCGCAGGCCAAGGCGCGGCTGAAGGTATTCGACCACTGCGCGATCTACGTGCTGATCGCCGGGACGTACACGCCATTCACGCTGGTGGGCCTGCGCGGACCCTGGGGCTGGGGGCTGTTCGCGGCGATCTGGCTGCTGGCGGTGGCCGGGGTCGTGTTCAAACTTTATTTCACCGGCCGCTTCAAGCGGTTGTCGACGCTGATCTACATCGCGATGGGCTGGCTGGTGCTGGTCGCGTTCAAGCCGTTGCTGGAGGCGCTGGACGACTGGACGCTCGGCTGGCTGCTCGGCGGCGGCGCCTGCTACACCCTGGGCACGGTGTTCTACCACCGGCCCTCATTGCGGTATTCGCACGCGATCTGGCACCTGTTCGTGGTTGCCGGCAGCGTCTGCCATTACGTCGCGGTGATGGCGCAGGTGGTCTGAGCTTGCGGGTGGG
Source organism: Lysobacter sp. F6437 (assembly GCF_052547215.1). Taxonomy (NCBI): domain Bacteria; kingdom Pseudomonadati; phylum Pseudomonadota; class Gammaproteobacteria; order Lysobacterales; family Lysobacteraceae; genus Lysobacter; species Lysobacter sp. F6437. The sequence continues at coordinate 691,129 of NZ_JBQWRB010000001.1, read as the reverse complement.
GCGACCAGGGAACCCGCGTCGGAAGCGGGTTCCCGGTCGGATGGCGCATTCAGGCGGCGGGGGCCACGCGGCCGTCGTTCAGTTCGGTTTCCGACGCTTCGCGTACATCGGCGACTTCCACCGCGAAGTGCAGGTTCTGGCCGGCCAGCGGATGGTTGCCGTCGACGATGACCTGCTCCGGCTCGACCTTGGTCACCGTCACCAGCAGCGGACCCTGCGGGGTGCGGGCTTCGAACTGCATGCCCGGCTGCACCGATTCCACGCCTTCGAAGGCGCTGCGCGGCACGGTCTGGATCAGCCCGTCGTGGCGCGGGCCGTAGCCTTCCTCGGGCGCTACGTCGGCGTTGAGGCTGTCGCCGGCCTTCTTGCCGACCAGCGCCTTCTCCAGCCCGGGGATGATGTTGCCAGCGCCGTGCAGGTAGGTCAGCGGTGCGTCGGTCGGCGACTTGTCGATCACTTCGCCGGCATCGTTGGTCAGGGTGTAATGGATTGCGGCGACACGCCGCTCGGCGATCTCCATGGGAAGCCTCTCGATAATGGGATTGGGGAGGGTGGATACGCCGGTGGATTCACGGCGATGCTGAAATGGTGCGTTGCCCAGCCTAGGAAAGTTGCCCGGCGAGTGCAAGCTTGGGCCACAATGATGGCGGTCAGCCGCGTTGACCGGTCGCATCGATCATTTCCGCGGGAGCGCACGGAGGTTTGGACATGAACTTCAAGGATCCGGCTCGATTTGCACGGCTTGCCGGCGCCGCCGGGCTGCTGTTCGTGCTCGGTGCATGCGCGAGCCTGGCCGGTCGTCCGGCGCCGCCGGATTACGCCGGTTCGATGGCGGTTGCGCAGACCTATGCGGAAGCGGGTCAGATGGACGCGGCAGTCGCGGCGTTGGAGCAGGCGGCGGCGCTGGAGCCGGCACGCAAGGAGCCGTGGCTGCTGATCGCGCAATTGCGCGCTGGACAAGGTCGCCACGTCGATGCGCTGGCGGCGGCGGAACAGGTGTTGCGCCGGGACCCGGCCGATCGCGCTGCGTATGACATCACCATCGCCAGTGGCCTGCAGGTGGCGCAACGGACGCTGGAGCGCCTGCGCGGGTCCGCACAGGCGCCGGACGACGCCCGTCGCGGCCAGGCGCAGTTGATCGCCGCACTGATGGCGGAGGTGTTCGGGCCGGAGTTGCTGGTGTCCGAAGAGTTCAAGACGCAACTGGCACGCGACGCGATCAATCGCTACCGGGCCGCGCGGGTCAAGCGCCTGCCGGATGCGCGCAAGCCCGAGCCCAAGGGCGACCCGCTGGACCTGCTCGGCGGCGACTGACCGGCGCGCTCAGCGCAACAACAACGGGATCTCGCGATCGAAGCGATGGCGATACTGCTCGCGCTCGTCGCGGCAGTAGGCGCTGCCCATCGCGAACTTGCGGCAGATCGCCGGCCGCTGTTCGTAGATGCCGCAGCACATGCGGGTGTGGTCGACCGCGACGCACCAACCATCTTCGCCGCGCGCCATCACTTCCAGCCCGAGTTCCCCGTGTTCCACCATGTGCCGTGGAACCCGGTCCTCCGGCATGACCACCACCGTGAGGCGGCAGCAGACCGCATCGCAGCTGTCGCAGGAAATGCCCGCATCGACCCCACGGTCGTCGTCGTCCCCGGGGTGGGGGGCGAGAGGGATGATGTGCGCGTGGCTGCCAGGGGCCGGCATTGGAAACTCCCGTAAGGGCGCCACTCCCGGAGGAGCGGTAACGCGTGAGGGGGAGCGAGGCGGGCGACTGGAGAGCTGTCGGACGGGACGCGTGAAGTGCCGTGTGGGCGTGACTCATCGTACAGGTCGGGTGTCGGGTGGCTGCGAAATCTTGAATCGCCGTTCAGTTGCTCACGGATGACTCATGCCGCGTTTGGGAGCATCGGCGCATGCAGAATCCCGACATTCCGTTGCGCCGCTCCGACGCTTGGGCCTGCGAGGACTGGGACTTGGTCCTCGGCAATGGACCGGTCATCGCGACCGCGATCCACGATGGCCATGAGGTCCGTCCGTCCCTGCAGCCATGGCTTGCAATCAGCGAGGACGATCGCCGTCGCGAGGAGGATCCGCTCACCGGCCTGCTGACCGTGGTCGGTGACGTGCGGTTCCAGGCCTACGCGTCGCGGTTCCAGGTGGACCTCAACCGTCCGCGGGACAAGTCGTTCTCGACCGATCCTGCCGATACCTGGGGCTTGCGGATCTGGCGTGACGAACTGCCCGACACCGAACGCGAGCGTTCGCTGGGCGAGCACGACCGCTTCTACGCAATGGTGCGCGAGCTGATCGATGGATTGCTCGATCGCTGGGGCACGGTGCTGCTGATCGACATCCACAGTTACAACCACCGGCGCGATGGCGCCGATGCCGAACCCGCCCCACCGCGCGGAAACCCGGACATCGAGCTGGGCGTGACCACGCTCGATCCGCGCCGCTGGGGCAGGGTAGCGACCCGCTTTGCCGATACCTTGCGCGCAAATCCCATCGGTGGGCGCACGCCGGATGTCCGCGAGAACGTGCGCTTCCCGACCGGCGGCTATTTCCCGGAATGGGTATATGCAACCTGGGGCGAGCGCGTCTGCACCATCTCGCCCGAATACAAGAAGACCTTCATGGACGAGTGGACCGCGCAGGCCGATATCGCGGCCATCGAGGACATGCGTCGCAGCCTGCGCAAAGCGGTGGACGCGGTTCGCGGGGAGTTCGGCACATGTCGCTAGATACAAGCGCGTCGAGCCTGCATCCGCCGATGTCCGCATGCCGGCCGTTGCCGCCGGTCGCGGCGCGCGTCGACGCCGAACTGGCGCGCATGGATGGCGAGGTCGACTGGCTGCTGGCGCTATCGCCGATCGGCAACGATGCGCTGTGGGACAGCTTCGAGGCCAGCGGTCACACCGAAACCCGGCCTTTGCAGTACATCGACCTCGATGTCGACCTGCACGCCGCGCGTGAACGCCTGCGCGCGCTGCCGGTGGAGGACATCGAATCGCCGTTGCTGTCCGGCCTGCTGTCGGAAAAACAGCGCGAACTCGAACGCCAGATCGAGCTGGTCCGCCTGCGCGGAACAGCCGGTTTCATTACCGCCAGCCTCGACCTGTTCGGCGGCGTAGAGCCTTCGCTGCTGAAGCTGGCCAACGCGATCCTCGAACAGGTCGGCTCGGGCGCGCCGCAGGATGCCGATGCCGGCATCGACGAGGTGATGGTCGCGGTCGAGGAAGAGATGGCGTGGTACCGCGAGCAGTCGCCGGATTTCAACGCCGAGGTGGTGGTGGACACCGACCTCAACTCGCTGATGATGGTCTCGCACGGTACGTTCTACATCGACGGCGACCTTCGGGTGCCGAGGGCTCGCGTGCAGCCGCTGATCCAGCACGAGATCGGCACCCACGTGGTGACCCGGCACAACGGCCGGCGGCAATCGCTGCGGCAACTGGAGGTCGGGCTGGCGCATTACGACCCGTTGCAGGAGGGCCTGGGCGTGCTCGCCGAATACCTCGCCGGCTACCTGCCGGCCGAACGCCTGCGGGTGCTGGCCGCGCGTGTCGTCGCCACGGAAATGGCGATCCACGGCGAAGGTATCCCGGCGATCTACGACCTGCTGCACGTCACCCATGGTCTGCCCAGCGACGACGCCTTCGACGTGGCCGTGCGCGCGCTGCGTGGCGGCGGCCTGACCAAGGATGCGGTCTACCTGGGTGGCCTGCGCGACCTGATCGACTACCTGCGCGACGACGGTGAGTTCGAGCCGTTGTTCGTCGGCAAGTTCGCGCTGTCGCACCGGGTGGTGCTCGACCAGTTGATCGACGAGGGCTGGGTCGTCGCCCCCGACCTGCTGCCGCGCTATTGCTCGTGGCCCGACTTCACCGAACGCCTGTCCCATTGCCGGAACCTTCCGGTCGAACGTCTCTTCCATCAGGAACCCGCCCAATGACCCGCAATCCGAGCACCGATTCCAGCACCGGTCCGACCGGCGATGCCTCGCCCAAACGACGCCCCATCAAGCTCGGGTTCGTCATCAACGACATGGCCACCGAGAAGAACAACTACACCACCATCCGGCTCGCACGCACCGCGGTGAACCGTGGCCACGAAGTCGCATTGATCGGCCTGGGCAACTTCATCTATGACGCCAACGGCACCATCCGCGCACACGCCCACATTCCGCGGCAGGACCACTACAAGAATGACGACGAGTTGCTGGCGGACCTGCAGGGCGAGGGCGCCGAGATCCATCGGATCTCCGTCGAGGAACTCGACGTGCTGCTGCTGCGCAGCGACCCCGCCGACGAAGTGGTCGATCGTCCGTGGGCACCCAACAGCGGGCTGTTGTTCGCCCAGTTGGCGGCGCTGCGCCACGTGATCGTGCTGAACGACCCGACCCACCTGACCGACGCGTCCAACAAGACCTATTTCCAGCACTTCCCGGAAGAGGTGCGACCGGTTACCTGCATCACCCTGGATGCCGACGAGATCAAATCGTTCATCAAATCGCACGACGGCTACGGGGTGATCAAGCCGTTGCAGGGCTCGGGCGGGCAGAGCGTATTCGTGGTCACGCCCGACAGCGGCTCCAACCTCAACCAGATGATCGACGCAGTGACCCGCGACGGCTACGCGATCGTACAGGAGTACCTGCCCGACGCGGTCAACGGCGACCTGCGTTTGCTGACGCTCAACGGTCGTCCGCTGGTGGTCGACGGCCATTACGCCTGCTTCCGGCGCTACAACGACAGCGGTGATGCGCGCAGCAACATCACCGCCGGCGGCAAGGTGGAGATGGCGGTGCCCGACGCCGATGCGCTGCGGCTCGCCGAGATCGCCGGGCCCAAGCTCATGCGCGACGGCATGTACCTGGCCGGGCTCGACATCGTCGGCGACAAGATGATGGAGATCAATGTCGATACCCCCGGCGGGATCAACATGGCCGAGGAACTGACCGGCGCCGACTTCAGTGGCCACATCATCGGCGACCTGGAGCGCAAGGTCCGCCTGCGCGACCAGTACAACCGCACCCTGACCAACACCGAGCTGGCGATGATGTAAATGTAGGAGCGACGTAAGTCGCGAAAGCCACAGCCCGGCAATCCGCCAGGCCGTAGCCGGACCACAGGCGAATCGACCGCCGCGTGTATCGCTTCCCTGAGGGATACTGTCGGGGATACCTGCGAGTTGCGCCGTGGACAACTTCCTCATCACCTTCGACCTCATCGGCACCTTCGTCTTCGCGCTCTCGGGCGCGACGCTCGGGGTGCGCTACCGGCTGGACCTGTTCGGGGTGCTGGTGCTGTCGTTCGCGGCGGCGACCTCCGGCGGCATCGCCCGCGACCTGCTGATCGGCGCCACCCCGCCGGTCGCGCTTGCCAACTGGTACTACCTCGCGGTGAGTTGCCTGGCGGGCCTGATCACCTTCTATCGGCATGTCGAGATCGACCGGCTGCGCAACCCGGTGCAACTGTTCGACGCGGGCGGGCTGGCCCTGTTTGCGGTGACGGGCGCATTGAAGGCGCTGGACTTCGGCCTGGCCCCGGTTTCGGCGACGCTGCTGGGGATGTTGAGCGGCATCGGCGGCGGCATCGCCCGCGACGTGCTGGTCGCGCGCACCCCGGTGATCTTCCAGGCCGACCTGTATGCGGTCGCGGCGTTGTCGGGCGCGGCGGCGGTGGTGGTCGGCCACGGCCTGGGCCTGCCGCTGGTGCCGGTGGTGGTGGTCGGGGTAGGGCTGTGCTTCGGCCTGCGCTACATGGCCATCCGCCATGGTTGGCGGCTGCCGGTCGCCGAGCACCGCGAGTCCTGAGCCGGCTATCATCCGGTTATGTCGAAGCTGCTGCTCAACCTGCGCTATGTACTGGACGACGAGGTCGAGGACATCCGGGCCATGCTCGACGAGAACCGGATCGGGTTCTACGAGACCCGGCCGAGCCGCTGGGGTATTTCCCATGGCGGCATCTGGATCCGCGACGACAAGGACCTGCCGCGGGCCAAGCAACTCATGGCCGGCTACCAGGCCGAGCGCCAGGCGAGGGTGCGGGCCGAGAACGACGCGGCCCGTCGCGATGGCACTGCGGAAACCTTCATGGACGTGCTGCGCGAACAGCCCGGGCGGGTGCTGCTGATCGCGCTGGCGATCCTGCTGTTGCTGGGACTGGTCGCATTGCCGGCGGTGCTGCTGCGCACCTGATCGGGCCGACACATCGGTCACGCGCGGGTATGTCTTTGGTCATTGGCCGGACGGGCGTGGATGTGCAATCGTCGGGACTTGGGGAGCGGGCCGGGGATGGCGCTCGCGTCGCCTGTCGTCGCCATTCGAGGTTGCCCGCATGACCCGCAAACGTTCCCTGCTCCGTCGCTCCCTGTTGCCCGCCGGCCTGTTGCTGGCGTTTGCCGGCGCCGCCGGCACTGCTCCGGCCGCCAAGCCGGGCCAGGCCGAATTGACCGACCACACCTACGCCACCGGCGCGCCGATGACGGCCGAGCAGGAGGCGGTGGTATTCGAATCGGCCGACCTGAAGTTCAAGGTGTTCCCCGAGGGCAAGCGCATCGACGGCGATGCAACCCTGGCGTTCCGCGCGACTGCGCCGGTCGCGAAACTCGTGGTCGACCTGGACCGCAACTATGCGATCGAGTCGGTCTCGGTCGACGGCACGGTGTTGCCGGACAGCGCATACGCCAATCCCGAAGGCCGGTTGACGGTGACGCTGCCGCAGCCACTCGCGATCGGCGACGAGGCCGCGTTGCGCATCGTCTACGGCGGGGAGCCGCACGTGGCCGAGAAGGCGCCGTGGGATGGCGGTTTCGTCTGGGCCACCGCGCCGACCGGCGAGCCGTGGATCGCCACCGCCGTGCAGGGCGAGGGTTGCGACCTGTTCTGGCCGTGCATCGACCATCCGATGGGCGAGCCGCACGTGGTCACCCAGCACATTACCGTGCCCGATCCGCTGGTCGCGGCCGGCAATGGCGTCGCGATGGGCATGGACCAGCACGACGGCTGGCGCACCTGGCACTGGCGCACCGAGAACCCCAACACCTATGCGATCGCCCTCAACATCGGGCCGTATGAGCTGCTGGAAGGCGAGTACGAGAGCCGTTACGGCAACACCATCCCGCTGCGCTTCTGGCACCTGCGCGGCAACGCCGAGGAGGCGCGCGGACTGTTCGCCGAGTTCCCGCTGATGCTCGATTTCTTCGAGTCGACCATCGGTCCGTATCCGTTCGCCGGCGAGAAGATGGGCGTGGTCGAGACCCCGCACCTGGGCATGGAGCACCAGACCATCAACGCCTACGGCAACGACTACAAGCAGGGCGAGTACGGCTTCGACTGGTTGCTGCAGCACGAGTTTGCGCACGAGTGGTTCGGCAACCAGTTGACCAACGTCAACTGGGACGACATGTGGCTGCACGAGGGTTTCGGCAGCTACATGCAGCCGCTGTATGGCCAGTACCTGCGTGGCGATGCGGCGTACTACGCGTCGCTGCACGGCCAGCGGCTCGGGCTGGCCAACAAGCATCCGATCGTTGCCGGCCGGCCGATGCTGGAGGACGATGTCTACGACAAGGAAGACGGTCCCGGCGGCGACATCTACGCCAAGGCCTCGGTGATGCTGCACAGCCTGCGCGAACTGATCGGCGACAAGGCATTCTTCAGCGCCACCCGTCGCGTGGTCTACGGCACCGACACCCCGGAGCCGGGCAACTTCGCGCCGCGCTACGCCAGCACCGGCGATTTCATCGACATCGTCAACGAGGTGACCGGCAAGGACTATCGTTGGTTCTTCGACGTCTACCTGTACTCCGCGGCGCTGCCGGAACTGGTAGCCACCCGTGACGCCGACGGCCTCGCGCTTCGCTGGAAGACCGAAGGCGACAAGCCGTTCCCGATGCCGGTGGATGTCCGCATCGGCTCGGTCGACGGCAACGTGCAGACCGTGGCGATGGGCGATGGAAGCGGCCATGTCGACCTGCCGGCCGATGCCCTGTACACGCTGGACCCGCATTCCAAGGTGCTGCGTGCGTTGCCGCACATCGTCATGTTCCAGCAGGACAAGCTGAAGCGCGCAAAGCAGGCGGCCGAAGCGAAAAAGACCAGCGAGTAGCTTCCCGCCACCCCCTGTAGGAGCGACGTAAGTCGCGATTTCCTCGCGAATCGGGATCGCCGTGCAATCGCGACTTACCTCGCTCCTACAACAAAGGGACCCGTGCGGCAGAATGACCGTATGTCCCCAGACCTACTCCCGCCAGCCTCCACGCCAGACCCGCCGCCGGTCCGTCCGGTCGAACCCGACGCTGCCGACTGCTGCGGCGAAGGCTGCCCGCGCTGCATTTTCGATGTCTACGACGAGGCGATGGAGCGTTACGAAGCCGCGCTGGCGGCATGGCGCAAGCGTCATCCGGAATCGGAGCAAGCAACCGATCCGGACGGTTAACCGGCGAATCCCTGCAACCGCTTAGCCGGACTCCGACACCGACGCCGGTATTGCTTCCCCGGTAGCGGTCTTGCGGTAATCCCGGTCGAATACCGGCAACACCGCCTGGATCAGAGGCCCGATCGCCAGCGCATAGGCCACGGTGCCCAGCCCGAACGTGCCGCCCAGCAGGTAGCCGGCCAGCAACACGCTGCCCTCGATCAGCGTGCGGACCAATCGCACCGACCAGCCGCTGCGCCGTGCCAGCCCGGTCATCAGGCCATCGCGCGGGCCGGGTCCGAAGTGCGCACCGATGTAGGCCGCGGTCGCGACGGCGTTGAGCACGATGCCGGCGATCAACAAGGCCACCCGGCCGGTCATTCCAACGTCGCCCAGCGCATCGCCGAACCAGCCGTTGACCAGGTCGAACACCACCCCGATCACCACCGCATTGCTGATCGTGCCGATGCCGGGTTTCTGCCGGATCGGGATCCAGGCCAGCAGCACCACGAAGCTGGTCGCAATCGCCACCCGGCCCATCGACCAGCCGCCCTGCAGGGCGACACCCTGGTGCAGCACGTCCCACGGCATCAGGCCGAGATCGGACTCCAGCATCAGCCACATCGACACGCCGTAGGCGATCAGTCCGAGATAGAGCTGGAGGAGGCGACGTGTCATGTCCGGTGGGCGCGCTGTGGGGAGGCAGCGTCAGGGCGATATTTTAGTGGACGCGTCAGTCCGCTGCGCCGCTTCCGGTGGAACGCTGCGGTGCGCCGGCAGGTACTGCGACACCGGCGGCGCGTACCATCGGCGGCTGGATCACCACGTTAGAGACCCCGATGACCATTTCCATGCACGCCGCTTCCGTCCCGGTATTCAAGCAGATGCTCGGCAGCCTCGCTGCGCTGCTGGAGAAGGCCGAGTCCCACGCGGAAGCGCGCAAGATCGCTCCGGAGGTGCTGCTGCAGACGCGCCTGTTTCCCGACATGTTCCCGCTGGTGCGGCAGGTGCAGATCGCCTGCGACTTCGCCAAGGGCGTGACCGCCCGACTGGCCGGCGCGGAGGTACCTGCGTATGACGATACGGAGCAGTCCTTCGAGCAGTTGCGGGCGCGGATCGATCGCACCATTGCTTTCATCGGCAGTTTCGACGCCGCAGCATTCGACGGCAGCGAGATGCGCGAGATCGTCACCCGTCCGGGCACTCCGAAGGAGCGCCGCTTCAACGGCCAGGACTATCTGCTCGGCTACGGCCTGCCGCAGTTCTTCTTCCACGTGACCACCGCCTACGCTCTGCTGCGCCACAACGGCGTGGACGTCGGCAAGCGCGACTACATGGGCGCGTATTGATCCGCGAACTGCGAGGGAGAGGTCAGAAGCGGTCGCCGACGGGCGAGTAACGCCATTCGCCCGGCGGCATCTTGTTCAGCCCGATCCGGCCGATCCGCAGTCGCCGGATCGCCACCACGTCCAGCCCGACCTCGGCGCACATGTGCCGCAGTTGACCGGGGCGCACGTCCTTGATCGCGAAGCGCAGCCGCACCTCGTTCTGCCAGCTGACCTTGCACGGCGGCAACGCCCGGCCTTCATAGGCCAGTCCGCGTGACAGCCGCCCCAGGGTGTACGGGTCGGTGGCGCCACGGACCTCGACCAGGAACTCCTGCTCGATCTTCGCGCCGTCCTCTTTGAGTCGCCGTGCGACGCGGCCGTCCTGGCTCAGCACCACCAGCCCGCTGGCCTCGTCGTCCAGCGGCATCAGCGGCTGCAGGTGCGCGAAGTGGCGCTGCAGCACGCGGATGCCGGTGACGTCGCCTTCGGCATGCGTCGCCCGGGTAACGAGTGACGGGGTGGCGTTGAATGCAATGCCGGCAGGCTTGTGCAGCAGCATGGTCGCCGGCTCGGCCGGTTCCAGCCGTGATTCGGGATCCAGTTCCACGTGTTCCCCGGCGACCATGAACTGCGGCGTCTCCACCACCATCCCGTCGACCCGGACCCAGCCGCCCTCGATGTACTGCTCGGCCTGCGCGCGCGAGCAGCCGGTCAATTCGGCGACGCGACGGGCGAGCCGCTCGGGTGCGGGCGGGGTGGGCTGCTCGGGCATGGGCGTAACCGCAACGGGGCGGCCCAGTGTAAAGCGCGTGGACCGCTAAAATGCCGCGATGATCCTCAACCTCGCCGCCTACCATTTCACACCGATCGACCGGCCCGTCGAATTGGCCGATGACCTGCGCGGCTGGGCCGACGCGGGTGGACTGCGCGGAACCGCGTTGGTGGCGGGCGAGGGCATCAACCTGTTCCTGGCCGGCACGGAACCGGCGGTCCATGGCTTTCTCGATCGCCTGCGGGCCGACCCGCGGTTCGCCGACATCACAGTCAAGCTCAGCCACAGCCAGCGGCAACCGTTTGCGCGCCTGAAGGTCAAGCTCAAGCCGGAAATCATCAGTTTCCGCCGCGACAACAGCTCGCCGCTGGACGGCCGCGCACCAACGGTGGCACCGGCGGAGCTTGCGCGCTGGATGGCCCAGGGCCATGACGACAGCGGCCGGCGGCTGGTGCTGCTCGACACCCGCAACCGCGAGGAAGTGGGTCACGGCACCTTCGAAGGCGCGCTGACCCTGCCGATCGACAATTTCACCGAGCTGCCCGACGCACTGGCGCCGCACCGCGAGTCGCTGGCCGACGCCAGCGTGGTCAGCTTCTGCACCGGCGGCATCCGCTGCGAGAAGGCCGCGTTGTGGCTGCGCGCCGATGGCATGGACAACCTGCTGCAACTGGACGGCGGCATCCTGGGGTATTTCGAACAGGTCGGCGGCGCCGGCTATGACGGCCGTTGCTTCGTATTCGACGAGCGGGTGGCGCTGGACCCGGCGTTGCAACCGCTGGTGGATGGCGAGGACGCCTGAGAATTCCGCCCGCGCACAGCGGGACCGGCTGACTCCATCCACAACCTGCGGTTATGACCCATGCCCGTCTTTCTATTGGCGGATTTCGCGGGCCTGTGTCTATGCTCGGGCCGTGTCATGGACGAAAGAACCATGCGCCCGACCATTATGTGCTGCTGTCGGGGGCCAGGGCTCGAACTGCCTGAGCCGGTTCCATGGCCGACTGTTGGGGGGCATCCGTTGCACGGTCAATGGGGTGTGATTGCTTTTGGCCGCGGCGATCCATGACACGTAACGCTGGAGAAACTTCGCATGAATGACCGCCTGGGCCGGAATATTCCCACTTTGTTGGCTGCGTCGGTGCTGCTTGCGCTGGCCGGTGCCGCGACCGCGCAGGAAGCGGAGAACGCAGACCAGGAAACGTCCACCCAGGACGCAACGTCCCGGGACACGCCCTCCGCCAAGGCCCTGGACCTGAGCACCGTGATCGTGACGGGCACGCGTATCAGCGATCGCACACAGGCCGAGTCGCTGGTGCCGATCGACGTGATTCCCAGCGATGTGCTGACCCAGACCGGTGCCGTCGACCTGGGCAGTGCACTCGACCAGGTGGTTCCGTCGCTGAATTTCCCGCTTGCGTCCATGTCCGACACGTTCGCTTTCACGCGCCCGTTCCAGATGCGCGGCCTCAACAGCGACCAGGTGCTGGTGCTGGTGGACGGCAAGCGCTGGCACTCGAGTGCGCTGATGCTGACGCTCGGCCAGGTCGGGCAGGGCTCGCAGGGCGTGAATATCGGCACGATCCCCATCGGTGCGATCGACCGTATCGAAGTGCTGCGTGATGGCGCCTCGGCGCAGTACGGTTCGGATGCCCTCGCGGGCGTGATCAACATCATCCTTAAAAAGGGACCGGACGGCGGCCAGGTGCAGGCCAGCTACGGCAAGTATTCGGCAGGCGATGGCGACCGCTCCCGGATCCAGGGCGACGTCGGGTTTTCGCTTGGTGAGAATGGATGGCTGAGGATCTCCGCGGAGGTCGCCGATCAGCAGCCGACCAACCGCGCGGGACTGGACAACCGGCCGGGGTTCACCGAGTTGGGAAAGAAGTTCACGGTCGGTATCCCGAGGTCGGAGAGCTACAACACCTTCTTCAACTGGGGATACGACTTCGCGCCAAACGTGAGTCTTTACGGGTCCGGGCATTACGGCATGCTCATGGCCGAGCCCATGGCGTTCTATCGCTATGGCGCCAATGCGCCTGAGCCGAAGAATGACCTGATGCAGTACATCTTCCCGGATGGCGATGGCTTCCAGCCGGTGGAGCACGGCGAGTCGCGGGACAAGAGCTTCGTCATGGGGTTGCGCGGCGATACCGATGGCGGCTGGAGCTGGGACGTCAGCGGCACCTGGGGCGCCAATCGCGTGTCCTATGGCACGTTCAATACAGTCAACTTCGCCTTCTGGAACGATTTCGGCTACAGCCCCACGGATATCCACGACGGTACCCTGACTTCATCGCAAGCCACGTTTGACGTCGCGATGGCCAAGTCGCTGGGCGAAAACTGGGATCTTGGTTTCGGCGTGCAGTACCTGCGGCAGAGATACGAGATCGTCGAGGGCGACCTCGCCTCCTGGTACGTGGGCAATTCCGGAATCACGGGCGCCGCCCAGGGTTTTGCCGGATGGGGGCCGCAGGACGCGAGCGACAATTCGAGGCATTCCATCGCCGAGTACGTGCAGTTGGAAGGCAACATCACGGAGCGCTTGAGTAGCTCCCTTGCGGTGCGCCACGAGGATTACTCGGACTTCGGGACCAATGTGTCCTATGCGTTGTCCGGGCGCTATGACTTCGACAACGGGTTCGCGCTGCGCGGGACGGTCTCCACCGGCTTCCGCGCACCGGGCCTGGGACAGCAGCATGGCTCGGCAACCACTTCCGTGTCCTACCCCGAAGGCAACTCGCTGGGCCTGCCGGAAGGCATCTACCTGCGTGGCCTGGTGCCGGTCGACAACGAACTGGCCATGTTGCTTGGCAGCGAGCCGCTGGAGCCGGAAACCTCGCAGAGCTACACGATTGGTGCGGTGTGGAACCCGATTCCTTCATTCACGACCACGGTGGACCTGTACCAGATCGACCTGGATGACCGCATCCTGATGTCGAGCTCGATGTCGCTGGTGGCGGACTCGGTCCAGGATTACCTCGCGGACAATGGCATCACCAACCCGCAGTACGTTGCGCTTGCCTACTTCACCAACGCCGCGGAGATGCGTATCCGGGGCATCGGCATCGTCACCAACTACTTCAAGGAATTCGAGGACGGCGGGGAATTCGAGACGACGGTCAACTGGGCATACCACAAGAACGAGGTGACCGGCGTTCGTCCAAACCCCGCGGTACTCGAAGCACTGGGTGATGTCGGCTTCAACCGCATTACGCGCAGCCAGACCAAGGGGCTGCTCGCCGACCAGATGCCCCGTTCCAAGTTCATCTGGACCAATACCTACAAGAAAAACAACTGGGGATTCACCGGCACCGCGATCCGCTACGGCGGTGTGACCGAATACAGTTCCACCGATGCCGCCAACGACGACATATACCCGGCCAAGTGGATCTTCAACACGGCCGTTGATTATTACCGTGACCGTTGGACCTTCACCGTGGGCGCGGACAACATCTTCGATACCTATCCGGAAAAGGCGCCCGAGGGCAGCAATTTCCACGGCATATTCCCCTATCCGAGCAGTTCGCCGTTCGGGTCCCAGGGTGCGTTCGTCTACGGGAAGGTCACTTACCGCTGGTAAGTCGGCTTGGGTGCGCGCTGTGTCCGTAGCAGCGCGCGCTGTGTCCCAGGCTGCGCTGGGTGTGGGGCGGGCAGGCACGGTGCTCGGGGTGTCTGGTCGCTCGTCCGGTTCCAGATCACGGCTGAAGCCGCTCCTGCGGTGATGGTCGGCTATGCGTTGGAGCGCAACCACTCCACCGCGCCCAGGCCCGCGCGGCGCCCACTCGCGAAGCATGCGGTCAGCAGGTAGCCGCCGGTCGGTGCTTCCCAGTCCAGCATCTCGCCGGCGCAGAACACGCCGGGCAGCGCATCGAGCATCAGGCGTGGGTCCATCGCTTCCAGCCGTACGCCGCCCGCGCTGCTGATCGACTCCTCAACGGGTCGCGCGCGCCTGAGCTTCAGTGGCAGACGCTTGATAGCGCGCGCCAGCAGTTCGGCGTCATCCATCCGCGACTTGCCGAGGACCTCGTGGAGCAGGGCGCTGCGCACGCCGGTCAACCCCGCCTGGCGGCGCAGGTGGTCGCTGAGGCTGCGGCCGTTGCGCGGTTTGCCGAGGTCGCGGCGCAGGCGGTCGAGTTCGCGGCCGGGGGCGAGGTCGAGCTGCAGCGTGGCCTCGCCATCGCGTGCGATCGCATCGCGCAGCGGGGCCGACAGCGCGTACACCAGGCTGCCTTCGATGCCGGTTTCAGTGACGACGCATTCGCCCTGTCGCTGGTGTTCGCGACCGCCCTCATGCCAGTGGGCGACCACCGGTTTCAGTGGCGCACCGGCGTGGCGGCTGGCGAAGTGTTCGCTCCAGCCGATATCGAAACCGCAGTTGGACGGCGCCAGCGGCGCAGCGTCGACGCCGCGTGCGGCCAGCCTCGCCTGCCAGGCGCCGTCGGAACCTAGTTGCGGCCAACTGGCACCACCCAGCGCGAGCACGCTCGCCGCGGCCACGACGTATCGCTCGCCAGCCGGGGTGGCGAAGCGCAACGCACCCTCGCCGGTCCAGCCGAGCCACTGGTGCTGTACGTGGAAGCGCACGCCCTGGTCGCGTAGTCGTCGCACCCAGCCGCGCAGCAGCGGCGCGGCCTTGCGGTCGGTCGGGAACACGCGGTTGGAGCTGCCGACATAGGTGTCGATGCCGAGCCCGCGGGCCCATTCGCGCAACGCGTCGGTGTCGAAGTCATCGAGCCAGCCTCCGACCGCATCGCGACGTTCGCGATAGCGCGAGTCGAATGCCGGCCGCGGCTCGGCATGGGTCAGGTTGAGCCCGCCCTTGCCGGCGATCAGGAACTTGCGCCCGACCGAACCCTTGCCCTCGAACACATCGACCTCGACCCCGGCCGCGCGTGCGACTTCGGCGGCCATGAGGCCGGCCGGGCCGCCGCCGATGATGGCGAGGCCGGGGAGGGTGGGTGGAGTGTCGGGCATGGGCGCACGTGGGCTCTTGTCGGACGGGAAGGATCGCATGGTCCCCACGGCGAGAGTCCTGTCCTGACTGTAGGAGCGGCTTCAGCCGCGATCTGGAGCCGGACGGGCGACCGGACGTCCCATCGCGGCTGAAGCCGCTCCTACAGAACCCCGAGGGAATGCATCGGCGCCCAGCTGCGGTAAGGTCGGTGCTTCGTTCCAGGGGATCCCATCCGATGCATCTCAAGACACCCGGGTTGCGCGCCCTCGTGCTGGCGCTGGGCTTTACGTTCGCCGCGGGCACGATAGCGCAGACGACACCGACGCCGGCCGCCGCCGCGGCGCCGGATACCGCCACGCCAGCCGACACCCCTTCCGCCCTGCAAGGCTTCGACGCCTACGTCGAGAATGTCCGCAAGCAGTTCGACGTGCCCGCCATCGCCGTTGCCATCGTCAAGGACGGCAAGGTCGTGCTCGAGCGCGGCTACGGGGTCAAGGACCTGCAATCGCGCGAGCCGGTCGACGAGCAGACCCTGTTCGCGATCGCCTCCAACACCAAGGCGTTCACCGCCGCTTCGCTGCAGATGCTGGCCGAGGACGGCCAGCTCGACATGGACGACCGGGTGATCGAGCACCTGCCTTGGTTCCGCATGTCCGACCCCTACATCACTCACGAGATGCGCATCAACGATCTGCTCGCGCACCGCAGCGGGCTGGCACTCGGCGCCGGCGACTTGCTGTACTGGCCGGGCACCGACTACGACACCGAAGAGGTCGCGCGGCGCCTGCGCAACGTGCCGATCGATGGCGGCTTCCGCGCCCAGTACGCCTACGACAACATCCTGTTCGGCGTCGCCCAACTGGTGATCGAGGCGGCCAGCGGCCAGTCCTACGAGGACTTCCTGCGCAGCCGCATCCTGCAACCGCTGGACATGGACGCGACCCGCTTCAACAGCGACCGC
The DNA here is from genome assembly GCF_052547215.1 of Lysobacter sp. F6437. Taxonomy (NCBI): domain Bacteria; kingdom Pseudomonadati; phylum Pseudomonadota; class Gammaproteobacteria; order Lysobacterales; family Lysobacteraceae; genus Lysobacter; species Lysobacter sp. F6437. Next base: position 674,697 of record NZ_JBQWRB010000001.1, on the reverse strand, counting down.
CTGCAGCCCGGTGACAACGTCGCGACCGGGTACTCCAAGGCCAACTTCGAGGACCTCGTCGCCGCACCGCGCATGTCATGGGGCAATGTGTCGGGCGCCGGCGGGCTGTATTCCAGCGTGCATGACCTGACCCGTTGGGTGCGGATGCAGCTCGACCAGGGCGTGATCCCCGGGACCGACGGCGAGCGCTTGTTCAGCGAAAAGCGCCAGCGCGAGATGTGGACGGTGATGACGCCGATCCCGGTACCCAAGGCCAAGATCCCGGAACTGGAAGCGGCGACCCCGAACTTCCGCGGCTACGGCCAGGGCTGGAACCTGACCGACTACCGCGGCGAAAAGCTGGTCTGGCACACCGGCGGCTGGCCGGGCTTCGTGTCGCGGATCACGATGGTGCCGGAGCAGGAGCTGGGCGTCATCGTGCTGACCAGCGGCGAGGTCGGCGGCGCGTTCAACTCGGTGACGATGCGCGCGCTGGACGCGATACTCGGCGCACCGCAGACCGACTGGACCGCGGCGTATGCGAAGGCCCGGGGCGAGTCGGAAGACGAGGCCGCGACCGACTGGAAGAAGCACCAGGCCGAGCGCGACGCCGACAGCAAACCGTCACTGCCGCTGGCCGACTACGCTGGCACCTACACCGACCCGTGGTACGGCGATGTCGAGATCAGCCAGCAGGGCGGCAAGCTGCGCATCGCCTTCAGCCATACCGAGGCGCTGGTCGGCACCCTGTCGCACTGGCAGCACGACACCTTCGTTATCCGCTGGGACCAGCGCTGGCTCAACGCCGATGCGTTCCTGACCTTCAGCCTCGATCCCGACGGCGAGATCCGCGAGGCGCGGATGGAGGCGATTTCGCCGATGACCGACTTCAGCTTCGACTTCCACCATCTGCGGCTGGTCCCCGCTGAACCCGAAGCATCCGGGTCGGAACAGGAGTCCTGAGATGAGCTGGGTCGGCATCGTCCTCGTAATCGTCTGCCTGTGGCTGGCGCTGAAAGTCGCCGGTTTCGCGCTCAAGTTGCTGCTCTGGGCACTGGTGCTGTTTGGCCTTTACTGGCTGTTGGCGCCGATGCTGGGGTTGCCGGCTGTGTTCTGAGCCGATCGACCCCATGTCGGGGATTCAACCCCACGCAGGATCCGACATGGTCCCGTACTCGCTCCTCGACCTCGCCCCCGTCACCGAGGGCAACGACATCGGCCAGGCGTTCGCCAACACGCTCGACCTGGCGCGCAATGCCGAGCGGCTCGGCTACCACCGTTACTGGCTGGCCGAGCACCACAACATGCCCGGCATCGCCAGCGCCGCGACCTCGGTGCTGATCGGCCACGTCGCGGGCGGCACTTCGACGATCCGCGTCGGTGCCGGCGGCATCATGCTGCCGAACCACTCGCCGCTGCAGGTCGCCGAGCAGTTCGGCACGCTGGCCTCGTTGTACCCGGACCGCATCGATCTCGGCCTGGGCCGTGCGCCGGGCACCGACCAGGCCACGATGCGCGCGTTGCGGCGTTACGTCGATGGCGCCGATACCTTCCCGCAGGACGTGGTCGAGTTGCTGCACTACTTCCAGCCAGCCGAGCCGGGGCAGGCGGTGCGCGCGGTGCCCGGCGCCGGTCTCGAGGTGCCGGTGTGGCTGCTCGGTTCCAGTCTGTTCAGCGCGAAGCTGTCGGCCGAGCTGGGGTTGCCGTTCGCATTTGCCTCGCACTTCGCGCCGGATGCGATGGACCAGGCGTTGGCCCTGTACCACCGCGAATTCACGCCATCAGCGCGGCTGCAAAAGCCATACGCGATGCTGGCCCTGAACGTGGTCGCCGCCGAAAGCGATGCCGAGGCGCGGCGGCTGTTCACCACCCAGCAGCAGTCATTCGTCAATCTGCGCCGTGGCCGCCCCGGGCTGGTACCGCCACCGATCGACGACATCGAATCGTGGTGGACGCCGATCGAGAAGCACGGCGTCGAGCGAGCGCTCGCCTGCAGCGTGATTGGCGATGCCGACACGGTGAAGCAGGGCATTGCAGCGTTCGTGGAACGCCATCGTCCGGACGAGCTGCTGCTGACCGCCAACGTATTCGACCACGGTGCGCGGGTGCGCTCGTTCGAGATTGCGGCGGATGTAATGCGGGCGGGTTAGTCGCCCTTCTTGACGTCGACCAGTTCGACCTCGAACACCAGCGAGGCGTTCGGCGGGATCACCCCGCCGGCGCCCTTGCGGCCATAGCCGAGTGACGACGGGATCAACAACACCCGGCGGCCGCCGACGTGCATGCCGGCGACGCCGTCGTCCCAGCCGCGGATCACCCGGCCGGCGCCAAGCAGGAAGGTGATCGGCTCACCGCGTTCAATCGAACTGTCGAACTGTTGGCCGCGCTGGTTAGGCGCGTCCTCGTCGTACAGCCAGCCGGTGTAGTGCACGCTGACCTCGTCGCCGGACGACGCGACCGCGCCGGTGCCGGCCTTCAGGTCGATCCGCTGCAGTTCGGCGACGCTGCCGCCCGGCGGCGGACCGGGGTCGGCACAGGCGGCCAGCAGCAGGCCGCACAGCAGCACGACGACGGAGCGGAGGGGGCGAATGCGCATCGGACGGATTTCCTGAAGGGACGCGTCAGGTTAGCCGATCCGGTCGCGACGCTGCCGCCGTGATCGACCATACTGACCACCCCTTGCCGCTGAAAAACGTACTGGATGAGAACCCCCGCCGGCCTGCAGCCCCTGATCGACGACGGCGTCATCGACGAGGTGATGCGCCCGCTCAAGAGCGGCAAGGAAGCATCGGTCTACGTGGTCCGCGTTGGCGAGGAGATCCGCTGCGCCAAGGTCTACAAGGACATGGCGCAGCGCAGCTTCCAGCAGCGGGTGCAGTACCAGGAAGGCCGCAAGGTCCGCGGCAGCCGCCAGGCGCGCGCGATCGGCAAGGCCACCAAATTCGGCCGCAAGGAACAGGAAGCGGCCTGGAAGAACACCGAGGTTGACGCGCTCTACCAACTGGTCGATGCCGGTGTGCGCGTGCCGCAGCCGCACGGGTTCTTCAACGGCGTGCTGGTGATGGAACTGGTGGTCGACGCCGACGGCCACTCGGCGCCGCGGCTGGGCGAAGTGGAGCTGTCGCCGTTGGAGGCGCGCGGCTTCCACCGCTTCCTGGTCCACCAGGTGCAGAAGATGCTGTGCATCGGCCTGGTCCACGGCGACCTGTCGGAGTACAACGTGCTGGTCGCGCCCGACGGCCCGGTGGTGATCGACTTCCCGCAGGTGGTCAGTGCCGCCGGCAACAACGCCGCGCGGCGGATGCTGCAGCGCGACGTCAACAACCTGACCCTGAGCCTCGGCCGGTTCGCCCCGGAGCTGCTGTCGACCCATTACGCCGAGGAGATGTGGGCGCTGTACGAAGCCGGCGAGCTGCGGCCCGACAGCGAGCTGACCGGCGAGTTCGAGTTCGACGAATCCGTCGCCGACCTCGACAGCGTGCAACTGGCGATCCGCGACGCCCGCGAGGAAGCGCTGATCCGCCAGCAGGGCCGCGAGGCGGCCGAACAGGACGACTGAGCGACGGTCTCTAGTCGTCGCGGCCCACGTGGTCCGCGAAATGCCGCTTGCCCCGCAACGGCATCCACAGCTGCGCCCACAGGCCGCGCGGCACGGTTTCCAGCTTCATCACCCCGTACTCGTCCGGCCAGGTCCCGGCCGGCGGCCGCTTGAACGTGCCCATCAGCATGTCGACGACGGGCAGGTGGATCGCGTAGTTCACGTCGATGTAGTCGATGTGCCGGGCGTGGTGCCAGTGGTGGTAGCGCGGGGTGACCAGCACATACTCCAGCCAGCCGAAGTCCAACCGCAGGTTGGCGTGCGCCAGCACCGCCTGAACCCCGACCAGGATCACGTAGCCATTGACCGCGTCGGCCGAGAAGCCCAGCACCACCAGCGGCAGCAACACCATGCTGCGGGTCAGCAGGATCTCCAGCAGGTGGATGCGCGACCCCGCCAGCCAGTCCATCTTGCGGCTGGAGTGGTGCACCGCGTGGAAGCGCCAGAGCCATGGCAGGTTGTGGTACGCGCGGTGCAGCGATGCCTGCGCCAGGTCGGCGACGAACACCGCGACCACGAATTGCAGCCACACCGGCAGCGACTGGATCGCCGCCTTGAGCGCCGGGAACAGCGCGAACGCCGCCACCGTCGAGGTCGAGGCCGTCACCGCGATCAGGATGAACTGCACCAGCACGTGGCTGAGGAAGAAATAGCCCAGGTCGGTGCGCCATTCGCGCCGCAATGGCGACATCGGGCGCACCGCCAGCATCTTCTCGATCGGGATGAACACCAGCGCCGAGAAGAACAGCGAGATCACGAACCAGTCCAGCCCGAGCGAGAACGGGGTCGACTCGATCGCATCGAAGTGCACCGTCGCCCCACCCAGCATCACCGCCAGCGCGGCGCTGCCGACCCCGGCCATCGCCACCCGCTTGTTGCGGTTGCGCAGGATCGCCACGGTGCCGAACACGAACGCCGCGACCAGCCCGAACAGCAGCAGGTGGCGGGCGAAACGCTCGTCGTAGACCGCGCGGAAATCGCGGCTGGTCAGCAGTTGCGGGAAGTGGAAGCACAACACTCCGAGCAGGGCCGAGAGGCCGAGGCCGGCTGAGATATGGGCAAACCACGAAGGTGTATTGCGTTCCATTCGGCCCCTGTCCTATACCGCGCTGCCTGCCGCGTGGCCCGACGCCCAGGCCCACTGGAAATTGTAGCCGCCGAGCCAGCCGGTGACGTCGAGCACCTCGCCGACGAAGTACAGCCCCGGTAGGTGGCGTGACTGCAGGGTGCTCGACGACACCCCGTCGGTATCGACCCCGCCCAGGGTGACTTCGGCGGTGCGGTAGCCCTCGGTACCGCTGGCGACCAGCGGCCAGTCGGCCAGCACCGCGGCAACCTCGCGTAGCTGCGGCAGGTTGAACTGCCTGATCGGTCGCGCGGGTTGCAGCTGCGGCAGCCACACCTCGCACAGGCGCTGGGCGAATCGTTTGGGCAGCAAGTCGCCGAGCAGCGTCCGCAACTCCGCGGCCGGCCGCTCGGCCTGCAACCGCAACAGCACGTCGAGCGCGTCGCGCCCCGGCAGCAGGTCCAGCCGCAGCGTGTCTCCGGGCTGCCAGTACGACGAGACCTGCAGGGTCGACGGCCCGCTGATGCCGCGGTGCGTGACCAGCATGAAGTTGCTGAAGTCCTGGCCGTTGCAGCTGGCGGTGACCGGCAGCGCCACGCCGCTGAGGTCGGCCAGCCGTTCCTGGTGCTTGCCGCTGAGCGTCAGCGGCACCAGCCCGGCGCGGGTCGGCAGCACCACGTGGCCGAACTGCCGCGCCAGTTCGTAACCGAAGCCGCTGGCACCCATGCTCGGGATCGACAGCCCGCCGCTGGCGACCACCAGCGCCGGCGCCGCGAACGCGCCGCGCGCGGTGTGCAGGTGAAACAACTTCCCACCCGTCGCACCGGCCTCGCCATGCACCACCCGGTCGATGCCGCACGAAGTCTCGATCCGCACCCCGGCCCCGGCGCACTCGTCCAGCAGCATCTTCACGATCAGCTTCGACGACACGTCGCAGAACAGCTGCCCGAGTTCCTTCTCGTGGTAGGCGATGCCGTGGCGCTCGACCATCTCGATGAAGTGCCACGGCGTGTAGCGGGCGAGGGCGGACTTGCAGAAGTGCCGGTTGGCGGACAGGAAGTTCTCCGGCGAGGTGCCGGTATTGGTGAAGTTACAGCGGCCGCCGCCCGACATCAGGATCTTCTTGCCGACCTTGTTGGCGTGCTCGACCACCAGCACCCGCTTGCCGCGACGGCCGGCGGTGAGCGCGCACATCAGCCCGGCGGCACCGCCGCCGATCACCAGGACGTCGTAATGCTCCATCGCCGCGCGCGGTCGCTCAGCGCGGGGCCATCCGCACCGTCGGCCGCACCGACGTGCTGCCGCGCTCGCCCATCAACTGCAGCTCGCCGTCCTGCATCAGCGCATTGAGCCGCATCCCGCGTTCGCCGATCGCCGGCAGCGCATCGACCACCTCGGCCGGGATGTCGATCACGGTGACGTTCTTCAACCGGGTCAGCGAACTGGCGATCTTGTCCCACCAGATATCCGAGGCGCGGCCGCCGTAGTTGACCACCACCACCTGCTGCGCGCGGCCGCTGGCCTTCTTGATGCGCGACTCGTCGGGATGGCCCAGCTCGATCCACAACTCGATTGCGCCGGTGTAGTCGCGCCGCCAAAGCGACGGCTCCTCCTCGTCGCTGATCCCGCGGCCGAACTCCAGCCGCTCGTCGGCGTACAGCGCGAACGCCAACAGCCGCACCATCAAGCGCTCGTCGGTCTCGGACGGATGCTGGGCGAGGGTGAGGTTGTGGGTTGCGTAGTAATGCCGGTCCATGTCGCTGACCTGCAACTCGGCTTTGACGACGGTGGAATTGAGGGCCATTGGCAGGGGGGTCGCGGAAGGTCGGCCATTCTAGCGCCCGCGCCCGTGCAGCGTCCCGATCGCCTCGATGGTCGCCGCGACCCGGCGAGGGCGCGCTCAGTTGCAGGCGGTCGCCACCGTGATACGTACCTGAAGCACCAGTGCGCGATCTTTCACGAAGCGCTGCCACTTTATGACGACGTCGTGCTCCAACGCACTGCGACGGTCATCATCCATCTGGTCCACCGCGCCCGCGAGCGGAGTGCCATGCACGTACTGCCAAAGAAACGCTTCGGGTGCCGGGAGGCGCAGGGATCTGGTTTCGGCCTGAACCGAGATGTCGTGGAACCCGGCGCCGGCAACGAGGCTCTGGATCTGTGCCGTGTCGTGGAGCGAGAAAACCTGGTCAACGAATCCCGCTGCATCGCCGCTCGCATGACGCGCGAGTGCCTCTCCCATGATGGCGAACAGCTGCGGCGTGGGTCCTGGCACATTGAGCAGCAGGCGGCCACCCGGCATCAGCACGCGCCGCATCTCACCCAGTGCGGCGGGTTTGTCGGTCATGAACTGAAGCCCCATCTGGCACAACACCACGTCAAACGAGGCATCCGGGAACGGCATTGCCTCGGCGCTCGCCTCGTGCCACTCGATGGCCATGTCGGCCGGTGTCGCGGAGCGGGCCACCGCCAGCATGCCCGGATTGACGTCCAGGCCGGTGATGCGCCCGGAGACGCCGACCTGCGGTGATGCAAGCCGTGCGACCACGCCGGTGCCGCACGCGACATCCAGTACCCGTTCACCCGGCTGAAGCGCGGCGAGGCGAACCAAGTCGGTTGCGAGCGGGGCGCCAATCGCGGGGACAAAGTAGCGCTCATAGTTGGCCGGCGGACTTCCGCCGTAGGCGCTGCGGGAGGTTTGCGCTGTCATGTTCCGACCCTCCGTCGGCCGCTGGAGTGCAGCGGCTTTGCTGATCAGGATTGGAGCACATGTGGGGTTACGGCCGCGTTGGAACCGTGCGCTGCCCCTGCGACGCGGGTCTACAACTGCCCGGTGAAGTACTGCACTGCCAAGCTCGACAGCGCGACCGCGGCCCACACCCCCAACCCGAGTGCGATCGGCCGCAAGCCCGTCGCCGCCATCCGCCGCAGGTCGGCCGACAACCCGATCGCGGTCAACGCAACGATGATCAACAGCTTGGCGCCGAGCCGGATCGCCGGTTGCCAGGCATCGGGGATCAGCCCCGCGGTGCTCACTGCCGAGGCGACCACGAACCACAGGATGAACCACGGCACCACGCGCCACAGGCTGAAGTCGCCACCCCCGTGCTTCTTGTGTCGCCATGCCTCTATCCCTGCCAGCACCAGGCACATCGGGATGATCAACGTGGCGCGGGTCAGCTTGACGATGGTGGCGTGGTCGCCGGCGGCCGGGCCGTAGCTGTAGCCGGCGGCGACCACCGAGGAGGTGTCGTTGATCGCGGTGCCGGCCCAGAGGCCGAAACCTTCCGGGCTCATGCCCATCAGATGGCCGAGCGCGGGGAACACCAGCACCGCGACCAGGTTGAACAGGAAGATGGTGGAGATCGCGAACGCGGTGTCGTGTTCGTCGGCCTTGATGATCGGGGTCACCGCGGCGATCGCCGAGCCGCCGCAGATCGCGGTGCCGGCGCCGATCAGCAGCTTCAGCTTGGATGGAATACCGAGCAGTCGGCCGAGCAGGAGGGCCGCGACGAAGGCGGCGGCGACGCTCACCAGGGTCACGGCGAGCGAGTCCAGCCCGGTGCGGGCGACCTGGGTCAGGCTCAGGCCGAGGCCAAGGGCGACGATCGACCATTGCAGGACCTGCTTGCCGGCGAAGCGGATGCCCGGTTGGCAGGCCGCGGGTGGTGCCACCAGGTTGCGCACGGCCACGCCGAGCACGATGCCGAACACCGGGCCGCCGACCAGCGGCAGCCATTGGCCGAGGCCGTAGGCGACCGCGGCGAGCGCCGCGCATAGCAGCAGGCCGGGCCACAGGGAAAAGCGTATCGGGGTGATGTCGAGCGCGGTATCGGGCGTGGCGGGCATGGGCGGCGGGGCGGGCGTGGGAAAAGTCGGGCCGGGCGCTTGCACGCCTCGGTGCGGACGGCCCAAGGATACAGGCGTTATCCGCGGCACCGGATCTCTAGACTGTGTCGATGACGTCCGCGCAACCCGATCCTGACGGCACCTCCGCAAGCCACCTGCAGTTGCCGCCGGGTGCGTGGGCGACGGTACTCGATGGCTTGTGCGCGCGGTTTCCGGCGATCGACCGCGCGACCTGGCTGGATCGGTTCGCGCGCGGGCGGGTGCTCGACGCGCACGGCGTGCCGCTGCCGGCCGATGCGGCCTATCGGGTGGGGATGGAGATCCGCTATTTCCGCGAGGTCGTGGATGAGCCGGTCATCCCGTTCGAGATGTCGGTGCTGCACGTCGACGCGCACTTGGTGGTGGTCGACAAGCCGCACTTCCTGCCGGTGACGCCGGCCGGGGCATTCGTCGGTGAGACGGTGCTGGCGCGGCTGGTGGCACGGCTTGGTAATTCCGGGCTGGTGCCGTTGCATCGGATCGACCGTGGCACCGCCGGGCTGGTGTTGTTTTCCGCCAACCCGGAAACCCGGGGGCGATACCAGGCGCTGTTCCGGACGCGGCGGATCGGGAAGTACTACGAGGCGTTGGCGCCGGCGTTGCCGGAGGCGGAGTTTCCGCGGGTGCGGCGCAGCCGGCTGGAGCGTGGTGAGCCATTCTTCCGGATGGCGGAAGTGGCGGGGGAGCCCAATAGCGAGAGCCGCATCGAGGTGCTCGAGCGCGGCGGCGGGATCTGGCGATACGCGCTGGAGCCGGTGACCGGGCGCAAGCACCAGTTGCGCGTGCACATGGCGGCGCTGGGGGCGCCGATTGTGGGGGACCGGGTGTATCCGGTGTTGCGGGAGCAGGCGGCTGACGATTATTCGCAGCCGTTGCAACTGCTTGCGCGGGAGCTGCGGTTTGCCGATCCGTTGAGTGGGGAACAACGGGAGTTCCGGAGCGAACGGCAACTGGCATTGCCTTTGTAGGAGCGGCTTCAGCCGCGATCGGGAATCGTTTGCTCGCGCCGACTTCCCGATCGCGGCTGAAGCCGCTCCTACAGGGGCATGGGATCAGCGGGGTTTGAAGGGTTTGCGTGGGCCGCTGCCGTGGGGTTTGCCGGCATGTGGAGGGCGTGGGCCGCGGGGGCCTGCACCGCGCGGGCCGGGCGCGCGGGCGGCGACGTTGGCGCGCGGGCCACTGCGGCCACCCGCGGTGTCGCCGGGCTCGGCGTGGCGGATGCGCAACGACTGGCCGGCGACGTAGACGCGCTTGAGGTGTTCCATCAACTCGCGCGGCATCCCTTCGGGCAGGTCGACCAGGCTGTAGTCGTCGCGGATGTCGATCCGGCCGATGTAGCGGCTTTCCAGGTCGGCTTCGTTGGCGATCGCACCGACGATGTTGCCGGGCTGCACGCCGTGGCTGTGGCCAACCTCGATGCGGAAGGTCTCCATGCCGATCTCGCCGGGGGCCTGCGCGTCGTGGCGCGGCGCCTTGCGCTCGGGCGCGCGGCGCGGCGCGGCGTCGTCCTCGAACATCGACTCGGCGACGTTGTGGATGCTGGACGGCGGCGCGGATGGCATATGCACCGGCGGGGTGAACTGGCGCTCGGCATGGCGGGCGGCTGGCGGCGCGTGGCGCTCGTCGAAGCTGCGCGGCTCGCGGGACGGCGGGGCGTCACGGTCCGGTCGCTGCTGGCGCGGCGGGCGCGGTGGCTGACCGCGGTGGCCGGTGTCGCGCGGACCCTGGTCACGGTCGAACTTGTTGTAGGACGGACGCGCCGGCGCCGACAGCAGCAGCGGGTTGTCGCCCTGCACCAGCTTGGCCAGCGCGGCGGCGATCTCGACCGCCGGCACGTTCTGCTCGCGCTCGTAACGCTCGACCAGGTCGCGGAACAGGCTGAGGTCGTCGCCCTGCAGTGCATCGCCGATGCGGCCGAGGAACTTCGACACGCGCTGCTCGTTGACGGTCTCGATGGTCGGCAGTTCCATCTGCTCGATCGGCTGCCGGGTGGCGCGCTCGATCGCGCGCAGCATGCCGCGCTCGCGCGGCGCGACGAACAGGATCGCCTCGCCCTTGCGCCCGGCGCGGCCGGTGCGGCCGATGCGGTGGACGTAGCTCTCGGTGTCGTAGGGGATGTCGTAGTTCAGCACATGGCTGATGCGGTCGACGTCGAGCCCGCGCGCGGCGACGTCGGTCGCCACCAGCACGTCGATCTTGCCGTCCTTGAGGTTCTGGATGGTCTTCTCGCGCTGCGCCTGCTGCACGTCGCCGTTGATCGCGGCGGCCGAGATGCCGCGCGCGGCGAGCTTGCCGGCCAACTCGTCGGTGCCGAGCTTGGTGCGGGCGAACACGATCATCGCGTCGAACGGCTCGGCTTCCAGGATGCGGGTCAGCGCATCGAGCTTCTGCACGCCGCTGACTGCCCAGTAACGCTGGCGGATGTTGGCCGAGGTGCTGGTCTTGTTCTTGATCGCGACCTCGACCGGCTCCTTCAGGTAGGTCTGGGCAATGCGCTTGATCTGGTGCGGCATGGTCGCCGAGAACAGCGCGACCTGGCGGGTCTCCGGGGTCTTCTTGAGCACCGATTCGACATCGTCGATGAAGCCCATCCGCAGCATCTCGTCGGCCTCGTCGAGCACCAGGCAGCGCAGCTCCGACAGATCCAGCGAGCCGCGGTCGAGATGGTCGATGACCCGGCCGGGGGTGCCGACCACTACCTGGACGCCGCGCTTGAGCGCCTGCAACTGCGGGTAGTAGCTCTGGCCGCCGTAGATCGGCAGCACGTGGAAGCCGGGCAGGTGGGTAGCGTATTTCTGGAACGCCTCGGCGACCTGGATCGCCAGTTCGCGCGTGGGCGCCAGCACCAGCGCCTGCGGCTTGCGCGCGTTCGGATCGATCTGCGCCAGGATCGGCAGCGCGAACGCCGCGGTCTTGCCGGTGCCGGTCTGGGCCTGGCCGATCATGTCGCGGCCTTCCAGCAGCGGCGGGATGGTCGCGGCCTGGATCGGCGAGGGCGACTCGTAGCCGACATCGGCCAGTGCCCGCAGCAACGGCTCGGGCAGGGCCAGGTCGGTGAACTTGATCGATGGTGTGTCGGGGGAAGCGGGTGTTGCGGGCGTCTCGGCGCTCATCGCAGGTCTCGTTGGCGCCGGCGATGCCGGTCGTATGGACCCGCTAGTTTAGCTCGCGGGACACGTGCCCGCGTGATGCCGGTTGTTCCGGATGTTCAGTCCCGCGTTCGCGATTCAGCCTTGCGGGGTGCTGTCGGCAGCGTCGCCGGTGTTGTCGCCCGGGGTGGCAGCGGTGCCTTCGGACACGCTGTCATCGGACTTCGCGGCCTGCTTCCGGGCCAGCTTTTCCTCTTTCTTCTTCTTCTTCGCGATCTCGCGCTGGCGCTTCTCGAACGAATAATTCGGCTTTGCCATGGGCAGTTCCTGTGTGGATTGCCGACCAGTCTAGGCCATGTGGACCGGTTTCACAGACGGAGTGTTTACGATGGCCTGCCCCCCCGACGACGGCGTGCATCATGATCAAGCTGCATCACCTCGAAAACTCCCGTTCCCATCGCGTGCTCTGGTTGCTCGAGGAGCTCGGCCTGCAGTACCAGGTGGTTCGCTACCAGCGCGATCCGGACACGTTGCTGGCGCCGCCCGAATTAAGACAGGTCCATCCGCTCGGCAAGTCGCCTGTGCTGGAAGAGGATGGACTGGTGCTGGCCGAGTCGGGCGCGATCATCGAATACCTGGTCCGGAAGCACGACCAGGCCCATCGGCTATCGCCGCCACCGGGTCCGGCGGACGACCCGGAGAGCGTGCGCTACCGCCAATGGCTGCACTACGCCGAAGGCTCGATGATGCCGCCGCTGCTGCTTAGCCTGGTGTTCGCCCGGGTCAAGCAGGCGCCGATGCCGTTCTTCGCCAGGCCCATTGCCCGTGGCATCGCCGACAAGGTGCTGAAGACCTTCGTGCGGCCGCAGGTCAGGCTGCACATGGATTACGTCGAGGCCGAACTGGGCAAACACACGTGGTTCGCCGGCGAACGCTTCACCGCGGCCGACATCCAGATGAGTTTCCCGGTCGAGGCTGCGATCACCCGCGGTGGTGTCGACGGTTATCCCGGGCTGCAGCATTTCCTCGATCGCATACGTGCACGGCCCGCGTACCAGCGGGCGGTGGAGCAGGGCGGCGACTCGGGGCCGTTGAAGTAAGCGATGGAGTTCGACTTCGACAACGCGTTCGTGCGTGAACTGCCCGGTGACCCGGAAATGGGACCGTGGGTGCGGCAGGTCGAGGGCGCGGCTTGGTCGGCGGTGAAGCCGACGCCGGTGGCCGACCCGAAGGTGTTGGCGTGGTCGGCCGAAATGGCGACGCGGCTGGGGCTGGATGCGGACGATGTCCGCTCGGCGCGGTTCGCCCGGGTGTTCGGCGGCAACGAGCTTCTGCCGGGAATGCAACCGTTCGCGGCGAACTACGGAGGCCACCAGTTCGGCCACTGGGCCGGCCAGCTCGGCGACGGCCGCGCGATCACCCTGGGTGAAACCGTCAACGCCGCCGGTGAACGCTGGGAACTGCAGCTCAAGGGCGCCGGGCCGACGCCGTATTCGCGCACCGCCGATGGCCGCGCGGTATTGCGTTCGTCGGTCCGCGAGTTCCTGTGCAGCGAGGCGATGCACCATCTCGGCGTGCCGACCACCCGTGCGCTGAGCCTGGTCGGCACCGGCGAGCACGTCGTCCGCGACATGTTCTACGACGGCAATGCGCGGCCCGAGCCCGGCGCGGTCGTGTGCCGGGTGGCGCCGTCGTTCCTGCGCTTCGGCAACTTCGAGCTGCCGGCGTCGCGCGGCAACACGGCGTTGCTGAGGCAACTGGTCGATTTCTGCATCCGGCGCGATTTCCCGCACCTGCAAGGCGAAGCCGAGACGCTGCACGCGGCATGGTTCGGCGAAGTCTGCGAACGCACCGCGGTGATGATCGGCCACTGGATGCGGGTCGGCTTCGTGCATGGCGTGATGAACACCGACAACATGTCGATCCTCGGGTTGACCATCGATTACGGCCCCTACGGCTGGGTCGACAACTACGACCCGGACTGGACGCCCAACACCACCGACCGCCAGAACCGCCGCTACCGCTTCGGCCAGCAGCCGGCGGTGGCGTACTGGAACCTCGGCCGCCTTGCCGGCGCGCTGTCGCCGCTGTTCAACGGCGTCGAACCGTTGCAGGCCGGGTTGCAGCGCTTCGTCGACACCTACACCGCAGCCGACCGCGCCAACACCGCGCGCAAGCTCGGCCTGGCCGAATGCCGCGACGACGACATCGCGCTGATGCAGGGCTTGCAGGACCTGCTGCGCGAAGCCGAGGTCGACATGACGCTGTTCTTCCGCGCGCTGGCCGATTTCGATCCCGCTGCCGGTCCAGCGTCGGAAGCCGGTCTGCTGTCCGGAGCCGGCCCGGTACCGTCCGGCCTGGCCGTGTTTGCCGATGCGTTCTACGACGAAGAAAAACGTGACGCGGCGGCACCGGCGTTCAACCAGTGGCTGGATCGGTACGCCGCCCGGTTGCGAGATGACCCGCTGGAGCGCGGTGAGCACCGCGAGTGCATGCGCAAAGCGAACCCGCGCTATGTGCTTCGCAACTACCTGGCCCAACAGGCGATCGACCGCGCCGAGCAGGGCGATCCGGGTGGGGTGGTGGAGTTGCTCGACGTGATGCGGCGCCCTTACGAGGACCAGCCAGGCCGCGAGGCCTTCGCGCGGAAACGACCCGACTGGGCGCGCCAGAAGGCCGGCTGCTCGATGCTGTCGTGCAGCTCGTGACGCGGCGGCCGACCGCCTTTCGTAGGAGCGGCTTCAGCCGCGATCCCGGAGTCGATCGCTCGTCCGGCTTCCGATCGCGGCTGAAGCCGCTCCTACAGGGCCAGTTCAGTCGCGGATGATTTTGTAACGTCGGGTTCACCCACCCCAAACGATGCTGGGCAAACCCCGCGAGAGAGGACCAACACCATGACGAGCGACCGGTCATCCGTGTTCTCCGGCCTGCGCTCCGGCCTTCTGAATGTTTGGGCGCCACGTTCCCTTGCGCGCTGGTTGGTACCGATCCTCGTGGCCCTGCTGCTGGCAGGCTGCGTCACCGGCTATGGCGCGCCGGGCGGCGGCTACGGCGACTATGGCAGCCAGCGCGTTCTCGGCACCGTGCAGGACATCGATCCGCGCTACGGCAGGATCGTGTTGAGTACCAATGACCGCTACGGCAATCGCGGTTCGCGGGTCGCGCTGCGTTTCGACCGCAATACCCGGCTGTTCTACCAGGGCCGGCAACAGGCGGTCACCGGACTTGAGCGCGGCGACGGCATCAGCGTCGACGCGGTGCGCTCGAACGGTGAGCTGTGGGCACGCCAGATCGAGGTCGTGCACAACGTCCGGGACGGCTATGGCGGCGGCAACTACGGCGGTGACCTGCGCGGCGCGGTGAGTTTCGTCGATCCGCGTGCACAGATCATCGGCATCACCAGTGGCGGCTACAGCGGTCGGCGCGAGCAGGTCGGCTACGACAGCCGCACCGTGGTCGAGTACCGCGGGCGGCGGGTGCGGCCCGAACAACTGGAGTCCGGCGACATCGTGAGCATCCAGGCGCGGCGCTGGGGCAACGACTGGCTGGCCGAGCGGGTCCGGGTGGAGCGGAGCGTCCGGGAGTACTAGGGCGCCTCAGCTCGGGGCGAACGCCTTGCCGGCCTTCTTGTCGCGCTTCTCGGCCTTCTTTTCCTTCATGGTCTTGGCCGGCTTCTTCTTCTCGTTCTTCTTCTGGTCCATACCCTTGCTCATGGCGCTTTCCCGTGTCTGTGGCCAGCGAACGCCGCGGGCGTGGCCGGAGTATGCGCCTGCCGGCGGTGATTGGAGCGCCGGCCACGTAGAATGGGCGGATGCCCCTGATTACCCTGAACAACGTCGACTACAGCGTCGGCGGCCCGCTGCTGCTTGAAAGCGTCGATTTTTCGGTCGAACCGGGAGAGCGCGTCGCCCTGATCGGCCGCAATGGCGCCGGCAAGTCCACCCTTTTGAAGCTGCTGTCGGGCGACATCCACGCCGATGACGGCGAGATCCGCCGCGAGGGTGGGGCGCGCATCGCCCGACTCGAGCAGGAAGTCCCGGCCGGTGCCGATGGCGACGTGTTCGACGTGGTCGCCGACGGCATGGGCGAGTTGGGCAAGTGGCTCGCCGAATTCCACCACCTCAGCCATGCCAACGAGTTCGATGCCGACGCGATGTCGGCGGTGCAGGCCAAAATCGACGCCGCCCAGGGTTGGAGCGCCGACCAGCGTGTGGTCGAGACCCTCGACAAGCTTGGCCTCGACGGCGACGCGCCGTTCTCCGGCCTCTCCGGCGGCATGAAGCGCCGCGTGTTGCTGGCGCGTGCGCTGGTCTCCGCGCCGGACCTGCTGCTGCTGGACGAGCCGACCAACCACCTCGACATCGAGTCGATCGACTGGCTCGAAAGCTTCCTCAAGTCGTGGCAGGGCGCGCTCATTTTCGTCACCCATGACCGGCGCTTCCTGCGTGCATTGGCCACGCGCATCGTCGAGATCGACCGCGGCCAGCTGACCAGTTGGCCCGGCGACTGGGCCAACTACGAGCGCCGCCGCGAGGAGCGCTTGAACGCCGAGGCGCAGGAAAATGCGCGCTTCGACAAGATGCTGGCGCAGGAGGAAATCTGGATCCGCCAGGGCATCAAGGCCCGCCGCACCCGCGACGAGGGCCGCGTGCGCCGGCTCAAGGCGATGCGCGTCGAGCGCTCGCAGCGGCGCGACCTGACCGGCAACGTCAAGATGGAGTTCGCCCAGGCCGAGAACTCGGGCAAGAAGGTGATCGAGGCCAAGCAGGTCTCGTTCGACTTCGGCGGCAAGCCATTGCTCGACGACGTCTCGACCATTGTTTTCCGCGGCGACCGGATCGGCCTGATCGGGCCCAACGGCAGCGGCAAGACCACGTTGCTGAAGACCCTGCTCGGTGATCTGCAGCCGACCGCCGGCGAGGTCAGGACCGGCAGCAACCTGCAGATCGCCTACTTCGACCAGTACCGCGCGACCCTGCGCGAGGACTGGAGCGCGCTGGAGAACGTGTCCGAGGGCCGCGAGTTCGTCGAGGTCGGCGGCAAGCAGAAGCACGTGATCGGCTACCTGCAGGACTTCCTGTTCACTCCCGAACGCGCCCGCGCGCCGATCACCCGGTTGTCGGGTGGCGAGCGCAACCGCCTGCTGCTGGCCAAGCTGTTCGCCCAGCCGTCCAACCTGCTGGTGATGGACGAGCCGACCAACGACCTCGATGTCGAGACGCTTGAATTGCTGGAGGAGTTGCTCGGCGATTACCCCGGCACCTTGCTGCTGGTCAGCCATGACCGTGATTTCCTCGACAACGTGGTGACCTCGACGCTGGTGATGGAAGGCAACGGTCGCGTGGGCGAGTACGTCGGCGGTTACAGCGACTGGCTGCGCCAGCGTCGGGTCGAGTTCACCGCGCCGGCCTCGGCCCGCTCCACGTCGGCAAGATCGGCGTCGATGCCGGTCTCGCCGGTCGCGGCCGCGGCCGCCACGCCGTCGGCGCCGAAGCGCAAGCTCAGCTACAAGGACGCGCGCGAGCTGGAGCAACTGCCGCAGCGGATCGAGGAGCTTGAGGCGAAGGTCGCGTCGATGACCGCTGAGATGAACGAGCCCGCGTTCTACCAGCGCGGTGCCGACGGCATTGCCGCGCACAACACCGCGATGGCCGAGGTGCAGGCCGAGCTCGACCGCGCCTACGCGCGCTGGTCCGAGTTGGAGTAACGGGCTGCCGTCGATGCAGCAGCCTGACCTTGCCGGTTTCGCGGCACCCGATAACAGCCTTCACCGGCTGTTCTTCGCCTTGTGGCCGCCGGACGATGTTCGCCATGACATCGCTGACGCGGCCTCCCGGCTGCTGCGGGACCATGAGCCCGGCGGTCGTCGGATCGGGTCGCACCGTTACCACCTGACGCTGCAGTTCCTTGGCGACTACGCCGGGTTGCCGCCGTCGCTGGTGGAGCAGGCGAGCGCGGCCGCCGCTTCGATTACGGTCGCGCCGTTCGACCTGGTGCTCGATCGCGCCGGCAGCTTCCGCAACCGTTCGATCCCGTGGTGGCTGGGCTGCGAGGCCATGCCCGACGGCCTGCGACAACTGTGGGATTCACTTGGTTCCGCGCTGGCCCGGTCGGGCGTGCGGGTGCAGTCGGGGAAGGCGCTGGTGCCGCACGTGACCATGTTGCGCGATGCGCGCGAGCCCCTGCCCGCGCGCGCGATCGAGCCGCTGCACTGGCCGGTCGATTCTTTCGTGCTGATCCACAGCGAACTGGGTGCGCGCAACGCCTATACCCAGGTCGGCCGGTGGCCGTTGCGCTGACGCGATCACGCGTCGAAGTCAGCGCGCATGCGCCAGCAGGAACGTCCGCACCGCGGCATCAACATGCGCGGTGGCCTTCTCGGGCTCACCGGTCTCGCCCATCAACAGGCGGATGAAGGGCTCGCTGGCGCTGAGGCTGAAGAACTGCGAGGTGGCTCGCTCGAAGTCGTCGACGGCGAGGTGGCCGGCATCGGCCTGCTCGCGCAGCAACTCCGAGAACGCCTGCTGGTACGGCGCGATGGATTGCTGCCAGAACGAGTGCTGGCCCGACTGCGGGGTGTCGCGGGCGAGGATCAGCATGCGCTGGATGTCGACCATCAACGGGCTGGTTGCCAACCGGTAAAGACCGCAACCAATGGTGTGCAGGCGTTCGGCCAGCGCGCCGCGCGGTGCCCGGATCAGTTCGTCCGGCGAGGGCAACTGCAGCAGCAGGCGCTCGAAGGTCGCGTCGAACAGCGCCTCCTTGCCGGCGAAGTGGTTGTAGATCGTCGCCTTGGAGACGCCCGCGTTCTGGGCGAGCTCGTCCATGCTGGTGCCGTCGAAGCCGAGCCGGGTGAACATCCGGCGGGCGTTTTCGAGGATGGCGTCGTGCTTGCCGGTGTCGGCGGGACGGCCCCGCCGGATCTCGCCGGTATTGGGTGGCGGCAGGTCCGGCTTCACGGGCGCGTCCTCGGACTCATGGTTTCAACAGCATCGGCACGAACTCGTGCAGTGCCGATGAAAGCAGGCCGCGGTCGAGGTCGGGTTCACGGGTTTCGCGCAACTTGAGGCCCTCGAACAGGCACTGCAGCAGCAACGCGCGACCGGGTGCGCCGGCGGCGGGAACATCATGGCCACCGGCCTCGCGGCCGCGTGTCAGCCAGTCGACCAGGGCGCCACGGACGGTGGCGTCGTAACGGTCCAGCGCGGCGGCGATCTGCGGATCGCGGGTGGCCTCGGCGGACATTTCCAGCAGCAGCGCCGCGTTCATGCCCTTGGCCTCGTCGGTACACGAGCGGCCGTAGTTCTGCGTCATCTCGTCGGCCAGGTCGATCCTGCGGTTGAGCCGGATGTCCTCGCGCAGCAACTGCAACTGGCGATCGACGATCGCAAGGATCAGCGCGTTCTTGTTCTCGAAATAGCGATAGATCAACCCGGCACTCATGCCGGCGGTCTCGGCGATGCTGGCGATGCTGGCGGCGTGGAAGCCGTGGGCGATAAAGCACTGCTGCGCCGCATCGAGGATACGGTGGCGCTGGCCCTCGGCGCGTTCCTGCGCCCTGGTTGGTTCGTTCGTCGTGTTCATGTCCCGGATTCGTTCCAGCCTCCGCCCAGCACCCGGTACAACGTGACCCGGTTCGCCTGTTCGGCCAGTTGCGTGGCCACCAGCGACTGGCGCGCGGCATACAGCGTGCGCTGGGCGTCGAGCAGGACCAGGTAGCTGTCCTGGCCGGCGTCGTAGCGTGCCTGCGACAGCTCGTGCGCGCGGGTTGCGGCGGCGACCAGGGCTTCCTGCGCGGCGCGTTGCTCGGCCAGCGTTCGCGACAGCGCCAGCGCATCGGAGACCTCGCGGAAGCCGGACTGGATCGACTTCTCGTACTCCGCCAGCGCGATGTCGCGGTCGGCGGTGGCCATGCCCAGCGCCGAGGTCAGCCGGCCGCCCTGGAAGATCGGGATGTTGATCTGCGGGATGAAGCTCCAGATGCCGTTGCCACCGTTGAACAGCCCGGACAGCTCGTCGCTGGTGCTGCCGACGCTGCCGGTCAGGGTGATCGACGGGAAGAACGCGGCACGCGCGGCGCCGATGTCGGCGTTGGCCGCGCGCAACCGGTACTCGGCGGCGAGCACGTCGGGTCGGCGCAGCAGCACCTCGGACGGCAATCCGGCCGGCAGGCTCGCGAGCCCACTGACCTCCGGGGTGAACGCGTCCGGCAGCAATGACGGGTCGACCGGCCCGCCGACCAGCAACGCCAGCGCGTTGCGGTCCTGCGCGACCTGGCCTTCGAAACGCGCCACGTCCGAACGCGCGGTCTCGACCACGGTGCGGGCCTGGCTCACGTCCAGCCCCGACACCGCGCCGAGGTCATGGCGCTGTTCGGTCAGCTTGAACGACGCTTCCTGGCTGGCGAGGGTGGCCTGCGCGATCGACAGCAGTTCGCGGTCGGCCGCCAGCGCCAGCCAGGTGTTGGCGACTTCGGCGATCAGCGACAACTGCGCGCTGCGGCGCGCCTCGTCGGTGGCGAAGTAGCGTTGCAGCGCGGCCTGGCTGAGGTTGTGCACGCGGCCGAACAGGTCCAGCTCGAACCCGGCGATGCCGGCGCTGGCGGAGTAGCTCTCGCTGACGTCGAGGTTGTCGCCGCCGCTGCGGGTCATGCTGACCTCGGCGCCGAGCGAGGGCAGGCGGTCGGCGCGCTGGATGCCGTACTGCGAACGCGCGCGCTCGACGTTGAGCACGGCCACCCGCAGGTCGCGGTTGTTGGCCAGCGCCTGCGCGACCAGCTCGTCCAGGCGCGGGTCGGCGAAGAAGTCGCGCCAGCCGATGTCGGCGGTGATCGTCCCGGTGCCATCCGTTGCGACCGGGGTCGTCGCCGGCAGCGGCCACTCTGCCGGGATCGAAGGCGCGGCCTCGGGCAATGGCGGTTGCAGGGTTGAGCAACCGGCGACGAACAGGCTCGTCGCCAGTGCCAGGGAGGTGATCAGTGGCTTAGTCATGGGAGGAGCCTCCTGCCGGTGCATCGAGGGCCGGCCCGGTGGCCGCGCGCTTGCCGCCGAACAGGCGCTGCACGACCACGAAGAACAAGGGAATGAAGAACAGGCCGAGCAGGGCGCCGACGATCATGCCGCCGAGCACGCCAGTGCCGATCGCACGTTGTGCACCGGAGCCCGCGCCGGACGCGATGGCCAGCGGCAGCACGCCCATGCCGAACGCCAGCGAAGTCATCAGGATCGGCCGCAGGCGATCGCGCACGGCCTGCATGGTCGCCTGTACCAGCTCCATGCCCTCGGCCATGTAGTCCTTGGCGAAGGCGATGATCATGATCGCGTTCTTGCTGCTCAGGCCGACCGTGGTCAGCATCGCGACCTGGAAGTACACGTCGCGCTCCATGCCGCGCAGGCTGTTGGCCAGCACCGCGCCGAGGATGCCGAGCGGCGCGACCAGCAGCACCGCGGTCGGGATCGTCCAGCTTTCGTACAGCGCGGCCAGGCACAGGAACACGATCAGCAGCGACAGCGCGTACAGCAGCGGTGTCTGCGCGCCCGCCTGGCGCTCCTGGTAGGACAGGCCGGTCCACTCGATGCCGACGCCGGTCGGCAGCTCGCCGATCATCCGTTCGACCTCGAGCATCGCGTCACCGGAGCTCACGCCCGGGGCGCTCTCGCCCTGGATCTGCATCGCCGGCACGCCGTTGTAACGCTCAAGCCGCGGCGAGCCGTACTCCCAGTGCGAACTGGCGAACGCGCTGAACGGCACCATCTCGCCCTGGTCGTTGCGGATCGACCACAGGTTGAAGTCTTCCGGAACCATGCGGAACGGCGCATCGGCCTGCATCATCACCCGCTTGACCCGGCCGCGGTCGATGAAGTCGTCGACGTACTGGCCGCCCCATGCCGTCGACAGCGCCGAGTTGATGGAGGCGATCGACAGGCCCAATGCGCTGGCCTTCTCGGTGTCGATGTCGAGCTGGAACTGCGGGGTGTCCTCCTGGCCGTTCGGACGCACGTTGACCAGCATTTCGTTCTGCGCCGCGGCGCCGAGGAACTGGTTGCGTGCCGCCAGCAATGCGTCGTGGCCAACGCCGGCGTTGTCGGTCAGGTAAAAGGTGAAGCCGGCGGCGGTGCCGAGCTCCGGCATCGCCGGTGGCGCGAACGCGAAGGCGAGGGCGTCCTTGATCTGGCTCAGGCCGGCCATCGCACGGCCGGCAACCGCATCGACGCCCAACTCGTCCGACTCGCGCTCGCTCCAGTCCTTGAGCTTCACGAACGCCATGCCGTTGTTCTGGCCGGAACCTCCGAAGCTGAAGCCCTGCACGCTGAACACCGACTCGACCGCTTCCTTCTCTTCTTCCAGGAAGTAGCGCTCGACCTTCTTCATCGACTCCATCGTGCGTTCCTGGGTGGCACCAACCGGCGCCAGGATCTGCGAGAACAGCACACCCTGGTCCTCGGCCGGCAGGAACGAACTGGGCAGGCGGATGAACAGCAGGCCCATCACCACCACCAACGCACCGAAGATCGCCATGAAGCGCTTCGGGCGCCCGATCATGCCGCGCACGCCGCGCCGGTACTTGCTGCTGCCGGAATCGAACTTGCGGTTGAACCAGCCGAAGAAGCCCTTCTCGCCGTGGTGCTCGCCTTTGTGCAGCGGCTTGAGCATGGTCGCGCACAGCGCCGGGGTCAGCACGATCGCGACCAGCACCGACAACGCCATCGCTGAAACAATCGTCGCCGAGAACTGCCGGTAGATGACGCCGGTCGAGCCGCTCATGAACGCCATCGGCACGAACACCGCCGACAGCACCAGCCCGATTCCAACGAGCGCGCCGGTGATCTGGTCCATCGACTTGCGGGTGGCCTCCAGTGGCGACAGGCCTTCCTCGCTCATGATGCGTTCGACGTTCTCGACCACCACGATCGCGTCGTCGACCAGCAGGCCGATCGCCAGCACCATCGCGAACATCGTCAGCATGTTGATCGAGAAGCCCAGCGCGGCGAGCACGCCGAACGTGCCTAGCAGCACCACCGGCACCGCGATCGTCGGGATCAGGGTCGCGCGGAAGTTCTGCAGGAACAGGTACATGACCAGGAACACCAGCACGATCGCTTCGAGCAGGGTCACGATCACGCCCTTGATCGACACCTGCACGAACGGGGTGGTGTCAAACGGCAGCACCGCCTTCAGGCCGGGCGGGAAGAACGGCGACAACTCGTCAAGGGTCGCCTTGACCCCGGCCGCGGTGTCCAGCGCATTGGCGCCGGTAGCCAGCGAAATCGCGATGCCGGTGGCCGGCTGGCCGTTGTAGCGGGTGATGAACTCGTAGTTCTCCGCACCCATCTCGACCCGGGCGACGTCGCCCAGCTTGAGCACCGAGCCATCGGAGTTGCTGCGCAGGACGATGTCGCGGAATTGCTCCGGCGTCTGCAGCCGCGACTGCGCGGTGATCGACGCGTTGATCTGCTGTCCCTCGACCGACGGCGCGGCACCCAGCGAGCCGACCGCGACCTGGGCGTTCTGGGCCTGGATCGCGGCGCCGATGTCGCCGGGGGTGAGGCGATAGGTGTCGAGTTTGTTGGGGTCCAGCCAGATCCGCATCGCGTACTTGGCGCCGAACACCTGCAAGTTGCCAACGCCCGGTACGCGGCTGAGCGGGTCGACCAGGTTGGCGCCGACATAGTCGGAGATGTCGTCCTTGGCCATGCTGCCGTCCTCGGACACGAAGCCGATAACCTGCAGGAAGCCGCTGGCGGATTTGCTGACATTGACGCCCTGGCGCTGCACTTCCTGCGGCAGCAGCGGCATCGCCGACTGCAGCTTGTTCTGCACCTGCACCTGCGCGGTGTCGGGGTCGGTGCCGTTGGCGAAGGTCAGGGTGATCGCGGCGCTGCCATTGCCCTCACTGGTCGAGGAGAAGTACAGCAGGCCGTCGAGGCCCTTCATGTTCTGCTCGATGATCTGTGTCACCGAGTCCTCGACTGCCTTGGCCGATGCACCGGGGTACACCGCGTTGATTGCGACCGTCGGCGGCGCGATGGTCGGGTACATCGAGATCGGCAGGGTGAAGATCGCCAACGCGCCGGCGAGCATGATGATGATCGCGATGACCCACGCGAAGATCGGTCGATCGATGAAGAAACGTGCCATGTCGGGGGTCCGTTATTGCTTCGACGCGTCGGCGTCGGCGGGAGCGGCAGGCTCGGCTGCATCGGGGTTGGCCGCATTGGCCGGCTGGCCTTCCGCAGGCGGTGCCTCGGCGCCGGCAGCTTCTGCCGCGCCGGCCTCGGTTGCCTGCACCGGGGCGCCCGGCTGGATCTTCTGCAGGCCTTCGACGATCACCTTGTCGCCGGCGGCCAGGCCATCCTCGACCAGCCACTGGTCGCCGACCGTGCGGCTGACCTTGACCGCGCGCGGCTCGACCTTGCCGTCCTTGCCGACCACCATCGCGCTCGCGTTGCCCTTGGGGTCGCGGGTGATGCCCTTCTGCGGAACCAGCAGCCCGTCCTGGCGCACCGCCGAGCCGACCACGGCGCGCACGTACATGCCGGGCAGCAGCAGGTGGTCCGGGTTGGGTACCTCGACCCGCAGCAGGTAGCTGCCGGTGGACGGGTCGACCGTGATTTCGGAGAACGCCAGCTTGCCGTCGTATGCGTACTCGGTGCCGTCCTCCAGCACGATCTTCACCGGCAGGTCGGCCTGTTCGGCGGTGCCGGCGGCAAGGCTCTTGCGCAGGGCCAGCAATTCGCTGCTGGACTGGGTGAGGTCGACGTACATCGGATCGGTCTGCTGAATGGTCGCCAGCGCGGTCGCCTGGTTGGCGGTGACCAGCGCGCCGCGGGTGACCGAGGACTTGCCGATGCGGCCACTGATCGGGGCGCTGATGCGGGCGTAGTCGAGGGTGACGCTGCGGCCCTGCAACGCGGCGCGGGCGACGCCGACATCGGCCTCGGCCTGGCGCAGCGCGGCGACGGCATTCTCGTTGTCCTGCTTGCTGATGGCGTCGATCTTCGCCAGTTCGGCCGAGCGACGCGCGGTCAGCTGCGCGGATTTCAGGGTCGCCTCGGCACGGGCCAACGTCGCCTTGGCGCTGCTGGCATCGGCCTGGTAGGCGGCGTCTTCCAGCTGGTAGAGCGGCTGCCCCGCCTTGACCAGGCCGCCCTCGGCGAACAGCTGGCGCTCGACGATACCGTTCACCTGCGGGCGGACTTCCGCGACCAGGAACGGTGCGGTGCGGCCGGGCAGTTCGCGGGTCAGCGTGACCGACTGGGCTTGCAGGGTGACCACGGTGACCGGGGCGGGCGGCATCTGCTGCTGCGCTTCGTCACCACCGCAGGCGGCCAGTGCGACGGAAAGGGCCAGCGGCAGGACGAGCACGCGGCAACGGCGGACCAGGCGAGGGGTCTTGGACATGGGAGAGGCTCGGATCGGAAATGGGGTTGGGCTGGACGGACCAGTTCAGACACGGAAGAATGAACGATCATTCTTTTTTTGTCAAAGCAACGGAGCGTCCCGCCAGAGTTGGCAAACGCAGACGCCGCAGCCTACGCGCCCCGGGTTAAGGCATCGTCAGGCGCCGGGTCATGGTCCACCATGGCGACCCTTGCTTTAAGGAGCCGCCCTTCGCCATGCCCGATCGCCGTACGCCGCAAGCCCATCCGGACCGCGACCGCGCCGGCTATGTCCAGGTCCGCGGCGCGCGCGAGCACAACCTGAAGGACATCGATGTCGACATCCCGCGCGAGGCGCTGGTGGTGTTCACCGGGGTGTCCGGCTCGGGCAAGTCGTCACTGGCGTTCGGCACGCTGTACGCGGAGGCGCAGCGGCGCTACCTGGATTCGGTCGCGCCGTACGCGCGGCGGCTGATCGACCAGGCGGGGGTGCCTGACGTCGACTCCATCGAGGGCCTGCCGCCGGCGGTCGCGCTGCAGCAGCAACGCGGCGCGCCGACCACGCGGTCCTCGGTCGGCAGCGTCACCACGGTCTCGAACTCGTTGCGGATGCTGTATTCGCGCGCCGGCAGCTACCCGGACGGCGCCGCGATCATCTATGCCGACGGCTTCTCGCCGAACACGCCGCAGGGCGCCTGTCCGCAATGCCACGGGCTCGGCCGCATCTACGAGGTCACCGAGCGGTCGATGGTGCCGGACGACTCGCTGACCATCCGCGAGCGCGCCGTCGCCGCGTGGCCACCGGCGTGGCACGGGCAGAACCAGCGCGACATCCTCGTCACCCTCGGCTACGACATCGACATCCCGTGGCGCGAGCTGCCGCAGGAACAGCGCGACTGGATCCTGTTCACCGAGGAGCAGCCGACGGTCGGGGTCTATCGCGACCTGACCCCGGCGCAGACCCGCGCGGCGGTCGAGCGCGGCGACAACCCCAGCTACAAGGGCACCTTCAGCAGCGCCCAGCGCTACGTGCTGCATACCTTCGCCAGCACCCAGAGCGCGCTGATCAAGAAGCGGGTCGGGCAGTACATGGTCGGCACGCAATGCCCGTCGTGCGACGGCAAGCGATTGCGGCGCGAGGCATTGGCGGTGACGTTCGCCGGGCTCGATATCGGCGAGCTGTCGCGGTTGCCGCTGAAACAGGTGGCCGAGCTGTTGCGCCCGGTCGCGGCCGGCGACGCCGCCGGGCACGACGACCATCCCGAGCAGGCCGAGGTGGCCCGGCGCATCGCGACCGACCTGCTGGCGCGGATCGAAATCATCATCGGCCTCGGCCTGGGCTACCTGTCGCTGGAGCGCAGCACCCCGACGCTGTCGCCCGGCGAACTGCAGCGCCTGCGGCTGGCAACCCAGATCCGCTCCAATCTGTTCGGCGTGGTCTACGTGCTCGACGAGCCGTCCGCCGGGCTGCACCCGGCCGATACCGAGGCGTTGCTGGTCGCGCTGGAACAGCTCAAGGGCGCCGGCAACTCGTTGTTCGTGGTCGAGCACGAGACCGAGGTGATCCGTCGCGCCGACTGGTTGGTCGAGCTGGGTCCTGCGGCGGGCGAGCAGGGTGGACGGGTGCTCTACAGCGGCGCGCCGGCCGGGCTGGCGGAGATCGAAGCCTCGCCGACGGCGCGCTACCTGTTCGACCACAATCCGCCGCTGCAACGCGTCCCGCGCGAGCCGGGCAGCTGGCTGGAACTGCAGGGCGTCCGTCGCAACAACCTTGACGGCATCGACGTGGCATTCCCGCTGGGCGTGCTCACCGTCGTCACTGGCGTGTCGGGTTCCGGCAAGTCGAGCCTGGTCAGCCAGGTGCTGGTGGAGTTGCTTGGCGTGCATCTGGGGCACGAGGTGCCGGTCGAGTCCGACGAGGGCGAACTGCCGGACGAGGGTGGCCCGGCCACGGACGGGCGCATCGTCGCCGGGCTGGATCGCGTGCGACGGCTGGTGCGGGTCGACCAGAAGCCGATCGGTCGCACCCCGCGCTCCAACCTGGCGACCTACACCGGATTGTTCGACCACGTGCGCAAGCTGTTCGCGGCGACCCCGGAAGCGCGCAAGCGGCGCTACGACGCCGGCCGCTTCTCGTTCAACGTCGCCAAGGGCCGCTGTGAGAACTGCGAGGGCGAGGGCTTCGTCAGCGTCGAGTTGCTGTTCATGCCGAGCGTCTACGCGCCGTGCCCGGTCTGCCACGGCGCCCGCTACAACGCGAAGACGCTGGAGATCCGCTACCGCGACAGGACGATCGCCGACGTGCTCGGCATGACCGTTGATATGGCCGCCGAATTCTTCGCCGAGGATGCGCAGGTCGCGCGTCCGCTGGCAGCGCTACGCGAGGTCGGGCTCGGCTACCTGCGGCTCGGCCAGCCGGCCACCGAACTGTCGGGTGGCGAGGCGCAGCGGATCAAGCTAGCGACCGAACTGCAGCGGGTGCAACGCAGCGGCACGCTCTACCTGCTCGACGAACCGACCACCGGTCTGCACCCGGCCGACGTCGAGCTGTTGATGCGCCAGCTCGACGGCCTGGTCGAGGCCGGCAACAGCGTGATCGTGGTCGAGCACGACATGCGCGTGGCGGCCGCCGCCGACTGGATCATCGACATCGGCCCCGGTGCGGGCGACGAGGGCGGACGGGTGGTCGCGCAGGGCACGCCGCAAACCGTCATGGCGTCGAAGGACAGTCGCACCGCGCGCTACCTGGCAGCGGAACTCGCCACCCGTAGCTGAGAGCCGACCGCGTCAGGCGGCGTCGTGGAAGATTACGCTCAGGGTGTGCCGGTGGCCGCGGCGGATCCGGCTGACGCCGTGTCGCAGGTTGACCCGATAGGTGCCGCGTGTGCCTTGCACCGGACGCTGGTGGACCGCGAACACCACCGCGTCGCCCTGCTGCAACGACACCACTTCCGGCCGTGACTGCATGCGTGGGCGCTGCTCGGTCAGGACGAACTCGCCGCCCTCGAAGTCGCGCCCCGGTTGCGAAAGCAGGATGGCGATCTGCAGTGGAAACACGTGTTCGCCGTAGAGGTCCTGGTGCAGGCAGTTGTAGTCGTCGGCACAGTATTGCAGCAGCAGCGGAGTGGGGCGTTGCTGGCCGGCACGGTGGCAGCGGTCGATGAATTCGGCGTGGCGATCGGGATAGCGGACATCGATGCCCATCGCTTCGTTCCAGCGGTTGGCGATTGGTGCCAGTCGCGGGTAGATCGCCTCGCGCAAACGGCCGACCAGGTCCGGAAGCGGATAGGCGAAGTACCGGTATTCGCCGCGCCCGAAGCCGTGGCGGCCCATCACCACGCGGCTGCGGAACAGGGTGTCGCGCGGATACAGGTTCGCCAGCTCGTCGCATTGCCGCGTCGACAGCAATCCCGGCAGCACGGCATTGCCGAGGGCGTCGAGGTCGGTGGCGACCCGTGCCCAGTCCAGCGACTGCACATCCGGGCCATCGGACATTGCCTGCAATTGCGCGTTCATGCGTGCGCTTCGCGATCGAGCAGGGTGCGTTTGCGCTCCACGCCCCAGCGGTAGCCGGACAGCGCGCCGTCGTTGCGGACCACACGATGGCACGGGATGGCGACCGCGAGGGTGTTGGCGGCACAGGCCGCGGCGACCGCGCGGACCGAGGTTGGCGAACCGATGCGTTGGGCGATCTCGCTGTAGCTGGCGGTGCTGCCGGCCGGGATCGTCCGCAGCGCCTGCCACACGCGTTGCTGGAACGCGGTGCCGCGCACGTCGAGCGGCAGGTCCAGGCCAAGCTGTGGCGCTTCGACGAAGCCGACGATGGTCGCGACCAGTCGCTCGAACTCCGCGTCGCCGCCGACCAACTCGGCATTCGGGAAGCGGTCCTGCAGTTCGCGCGCCAATGCGTCCGGGTCGTCGCCCAGGCTGATCGCGCAGATGCCCCGGTCGCTGCGCGCGACCAGGATCGCACCGAGCGCGCACTGGCCGATCGCGAAGACGATGCGGGCATCCATGCCACCGCGGCGGTAGCGGTTCGGCGCCATGCCGAGGACGTCGCCGGCCTTCTCGTAGAAGCGCGCATTGGAGTTGTAGCCGGCGTCGAAGATCGCGTCGGTCACGCTATTGCTGCGCGCCAGTTCGGCCCGCACGCGCTGGCTGCGATGGGCCGTGGCGTAGGCCTTCGGCGTGACACCGGTGATCGCCTTGAACACGCGGTGGAAGTGGTAGGGACTCAGCCCGGCCCGCCTGGCCAGCGCCTCCAGCGCGGGCGCCTGCTCCGACGCCTCGATGAAGCGGCAGGCATCGGCCACGGTAGCGGCATGGGTGTCATGCAGCGATGGCTGGTCCGGCTTGCAGCGCTTGCACGGCCGGAAGCCGGCGCGCTCGGCGTCCGCGATGCTGGCGTGGAAGGCGACGTTTTCCGGCCGCGCCCGGCGGGCGCCGCAGGAGGGCCGGCAATACACGCCGGTGGTCTTTACCGAGTAGTAGAAGCGGCCGTCGGCCTCGACATCGCGGGCGACGATACTGGCCCAGCGCGGATCGATTTCGGTCGCGGTGATGGCCGCCTGTCGGGCGCCGGGACCACGGTTGCGGGCGATAGCGTTCATGCGGATTCCTCGTTGACCAGGAGGCCGGAGCCTTCCGTTGGGGTCAATGTAGAGACGCCGGGCTACCTCCGATATCCGGGTCTTGCGGTTGAACCCGGCGATTGTGTCGCGCCGCCGAGTTGCGGCATGCCCGTTATCCAGTGTGCCGGGGCTTCGTGTCGCAATGACAGAAAGGGCTTGACATCCTGCGACCGGATCAACTGTACTATCTGTAACAGTACAGATGGAAGGCCCGCATGCCCCGTACCCAAGCCCTGATGATCCAGATCGTCACCGGCGATCCGCGCCCGATCGGGAAGCAGATCGTCGATGCGGTGAGGATGAAGATCGCGACTGCCGAGCTTACGCCCGGCGGACAACTGCCGAGCGTGCGTGGGCTGGCGCAACAGTTGGGCATCAATCCCAACACCGTCGCCAAGGCTTATGCCGAGCTGACCACCGAGGGCTGGCTGGAATCGCGCCAGGGACTGGGCCTTTTCGTGGCCCCGCCGCGCCAGCGCCTCAGCGACGGCGAGCGCGAACGCCGGCTTGATGACGCCATCGCGCGCTTCCTCAACGACGTGGTCGTGCTCGATTACCCGCCGGAGGAGGTACAGGCCCGCCTGCGCCACGGGTTTCAGGCGCTGTCGCCGCGAAAAACCGCCTGATTCCCATTGAGCCGCCACACACCGGAATCCAACATGTCCACTGACTACGTCATCGAGACCGTCGCCCTCACCAGGCGCTACGGCTCCAGGTTCGCGCTCGACCACCTCGACCTGAACATCCCGCGCGGACGTATCCACGCCATCGTCGGGGCCAACGGCGCCGGCAAGTCGACCCTGTTCCGCGTCCTGCTCGGCTTCCTGCCGCCAAGTTCGGGCGAGGCGCGCATCCTCGGCCAGGACAGCCGGCACCTCACCCCGGAAGTCCGCGGTCGCATCGGCTTCGTCAACGAGGAACACACATTGCCGGGCTGGATGAAGGTATCGGCGGTGACCGCGATGCAGCAGCACCACTATCCGCGCTGGAACCAGCAGGCCTTCGACAGTGTCATTGGCCACTACCACGTATTGCCGGAACAGAAGGTCGGCCAGCTTTCGCGCGGCGAACGTGCCGGTTTCAATCTCGCCCTGGCATTTGCGCAGGCGCCGGAACTGCTGGTGCTGGACGAACCCACCCTGGGCCTCGACGTCGTCGCCAAGCGCGCCTTCCTCGAATCGCTGCTGTACAGCAATGCCGCCGATGACATCACGGTGGTCTATTGCTCGCACCAGATGGAGGAGATCGAACGCGTCGCCGACAACCTGATCATCCTGGAACGCGGGCAGCTGAAGAACATGTCGGCGCCCGACGACTTTCGCGACCGTGTCAGCTACTGGGTCGCCGACATCCCCTTCAAGGGACCAGAGCCGGAAATCGTGCCGGGGTTGCTGGAACTGCAACGCATAGACGGCCTGCAGCACTACCTGGTGCTGGACCAGGACGAGGATTTCGCCGAGTTCCTGCGGGCCTGTGGTGCGCGTTCGATACAGAGCATGCCGGTAAGCCTGGACCGGGCGGTCAATGGCTTCCTGGCCAAGAACCATGCGGCGCCGACGGCGTCCGCTGGCGTCGCCTGAGCGCGCCCG
Organism: Lysobacter sp. F6437; assembly: GCF_052547215.1. Lineage (NCBI taxonomy): Bacteria > Pseudomonadati > Pseudomonadota > Gammaproteobacteria > Lysobacterales > Lysobacteraceae > Lysobacter > Lysobacter sp. F6437. Next base: position 643,478 of record NZ_JBQWRB010000001.1, on the reverse strand, counting down.
ACACCAGTACAACGGGGAATAATCGACATGAAAGACCTGTTCAAGGCCGAGCTGCTGCGTTTCCGCATTTGGGCCATTGCCGCCGCCATCGTTCACCTGATAGCGCTCGGTTTCATGAGCCGCCTGGTCGACCTGGCGCAGCAGCCCAGGATGGTTTACCAGGTGTTCGGCATGGTTTACGTGGTCGCCGGCGCATTGCTGGGCCTGTACCAGATGGGAAGCTACCGCCGGCCGAGCCACTGGCTGAACCTGCTGCATCGGCCTTTGCATCGTTACAGGACCGCCTCCGCATTGTTCGGGGCTGGCGCCGTGGTGTTGTTGCTGGCAGTCGCACTGCCGATTGCGCTGATCGCGAGCTACCAGGAAACCCTGACCGCGCGCGTGGTCGACCTGCGCCATTGGCTGCTGCCGCTGGCGGCGCTCCTGCTGGCACTGTGCGGGTACCTCGCCGGTGCCTACGCGATGCTTGCCAACCGACGGTATTCGGTGGCGGTAGTGATGCTGCCGACGCTGTTCCTGTTCGCACAGGCTGGTGGCATCGCCGCGATTGCGGTGCAGCTGACGGTGCTGATGTACCTGGTGGTTCTGGTCGGCATCGCCTTCAGGCCCGATCTGGGCGAGGCACCGCGCGGCGTCGGTGCCGTGGTTGCGACTGCGCTACCGGTGCAGGTGGGCGCTTACTTCCTGCTCTGGATGCTGGGGATCGGCTACGAGCTGGCGTGGACCGCAGTGGGCAGCCATCCGCTCAACGGCGGTACGCCGTCGGAAGACGGCTACATCGCCACCGACCGTGCCGAACCCGGGGACCGGTTGCTGGCCGGCATAACCGACAGCCGGCATCCGGATGCGCCGTTGTGGCGCCAACAGGTCGCGCTGTCGGACGTGTCGGTGCTCAATCCGATGCGCAACCTGCCGCGACGCCACCAGTTGACCAACACCATGCAGCCGCCGGAGTTCGACGACCCGGAACGCAGCGTTCGCTGGGTGTTCAGTCACGATCGCATGCGGTTTGTCGGCTACGGCACGAAGGACAAACAGGCACGTGGCGAACTCGGTGCGGGGCCGGCGCAGGGCGACTTCCCCGGGCCGGCGCTGCCGTACGCCGGCAATATCGTGTTCACGCCGACGGTGGCCTACCAGTACGACGAGGAACAGCAGCGCCTGTTCCCGCGCGTCGCGCTGCCGGCGGGCGAAGTGTTCGCCGACCCGCCGCATCCCGTCGGCGAGAACCTTGCCGCGATGAGCAACCGCGCGCTGTACTTCTATCCCGGGCGCGAGGCTGCCAACACGCTCGATCCACTGCGGCCGCTGCTGCGCGTTCCGCTCCCCGGCCCGGTTGGGCAGTTGATGAGCGTCGACCTGATCGAGTTGCTGGACGGATATCTGGTGTCGTTCGCCTTCACCAACGGTGCCTGGGCGGGAGAGGCCACTCCGTACCAGCAGGTGCTGCGCGTGGACGGCGAGGGCAACGTGGAGTCGGTGGCCCGGCGTGCGCTCGGCTTTGACCTGCCGCGCACTTACACGATGCGCACCTGGTGGCTGTCACCGGTGCTGCGCGAGCTCTGTCTCGCGGCGCAGCAGCTGTTCGCGACGCCCAATCCGCTCGACGACGGTGACATCCCGCCTCCGCCGCGATACATCGTGGTGCTGGCCGGCGTGCTGTGCCTGCTATCGCTGCTCGGCGCGGTCTGGTTGACCCGGCGCCAGGCACATGGGCCCCTGGAGCGCTGGAGCTGGGTGCTGGCATGCGGCGTCATCGGCCTGCCGGCACTGGTCAGCCTGCGGTTGTTGTTCCCGATGCGCGAAGTCGTGGACCGGGTGTCGCTCGTACAGGTTGCGAACGCGTAGTCACAGACGGCAGGAACTCTGGAGAATCACGATGATCCCGATCCCGACATTCATCGGGGCGCTGGCCTGCTGCGCGCTGCTGTGGCCCGCCAGCCTCGCGCGCGCCAACGACAGCGATGCCGCGCTACATGCGGCCGTCGCCGCCGAACGCGCCCGTCCCGCGGCTCCGCGCCACCCACGGACGGCGTTCGTCAGCGACCACGCGCCACGCGCTGTGCAGTTGTCGCCCGATGGCCGTCACGTCGCCTACCTGCGCACGCAGGGTCAGGCGCACAGCCTGTGGCTGTTGCCGACCCAGGCCGGCGGCGAGGCGCGCCGACTGCTGGCGCGGACCCAGGCCGAGCAGTTGCTTTGGTCCCGCGACGGACGCTGGCTGTTCGTCATCGCCCCGCGCACGCTGTCGATCCTCGGCCTCGATGGCGGCGGCATACGCATCCCGCTGGGAGGTAGCGAGCAACGCGAAGTGATGCGGGTCGATCCGTCACAACCTGCCGCAGTGGTGTTACGCGAGCGTGTTCGCGACGCCAGTGGCCAGCGCTGGCGCATCGTACGTTTGGACGCGCACGGGCGACGCACCCCGCTGTGGGAGGATCCGCACTGGGTGCATGAAGTGGCCTTCGATGCCAGTGGTCGGCTGGTGGCATTGACCAGGTCCGAGGGCGACCACAACGCGATCCATCGCGTCGACGCGGACGGCACGCTGCGCAGCGCGAGACGCGTGGAACCGATGGCGCGCGCCTCGTTGCTGGGCATCACCGCGCAGGGCGACCTGCTGCTGCGCGGCGACACTGGTGGCAACTTCAAACGGGTGCTGCGACTGGACCGCGAGGGCGGGTTGCACACGTTGCACGTCGATCCGCACGGCGAGGCCGACCTGGACGGGCTCGCGCTCGACCCCGTCACCGGGCAACCGTTGATCGCCAGCTACCGCAGTACGGTCGCGGCCAGCTATGGCATCGGTCCGGCGGAGGACCGGGTGGCCGCGATCAGCAGTCACTTTGCGGGACGTGATCTCGAGATCGATGTCGGCCGTGGGCCCGGCGCGTACTGGCTGGTGTCGGAGCGCGACAGCACCCTGCGCGACCCGCGCTGGCATCTTTACGATCCGCGCAGCGGCGCCTTTCGACGCATCCTCGCCCAGGAGGTGAAGGCATCCCGGCCGCTGCCGGAGACTGCCTTGGCGCAGAAGATTCCGTTCACCTACCGTGCCTCCGATGGCATGCGCGTGCATGGCTTCCTGTTGCTACCGCCGGGAGCCGATCCCGCGCGCGTGCCGCTGGTGGCGCAGGTGCATGGCGGTCCGATCAACCACTTCCGGCCCGGCTACGACGGCATCGCCCAGCTGCTGGCCAACCGCGGTTATGCGGTGTTCCAGTCCAACTTCCGTGGCTCGACCGGGCACGGCCGCGACTATATGTTCGCGTCGCATGGCGACTACGGCAACGGTCGGGTGCAGCAGGACATCGTCGAAGGCGTGCGCTACCTGCTGGCGCAGGGTGTCGGCGATCCTGAGCGGGTCGGCATCGTCGGCCATTCCTTCGGCGGCTATTCCACGCTGCTGGGCGTGACGTTCTCGCCGGAGTTGTTCAAGGTCGGCGTGGCCGGCGCACCGCCGGCGGATTTCGGCTGGTCAATGAAATGGCTGGTCGATGCCGGCGACCAGGGCGCGCGGCCGGACGGCTCGCTGATTGCAATGCTGCGCGCGCTGTCGATCGATCCGACCGACCCGGAGACCTACGCGCGCCTGCACGCGCAATCGCCCGTGGCCAACGCCGAAAAACTGCGGCGTCCGTTGCTGATACTCGCCGGTGGCGCGGATCGCACGGTGGCCATCCGTGAAGTGATTCATTACGCCGCTCGACTGCAATTGCTGGGCAAGCAGGTCAGCCTGTACGTCGAGCCCGGTGGTGGTCATTCGCCGGTCGACCCGTTGCCACGCGAGGCCTATGTCTACCTGATGGAAACGATGCTGCACTCGCACCTGGGTGGCGCGAAGCCGGATGCCCCCGGCGTGGAACTGCGCGCGTACCTGCAGAAGAACCTGCGCCTCGTCGGGCCGGAGTTTGCGGCGATCGCAGGGAGCGTGCGTCAGTCGCCCAGGAAAGCGCCACAGCCCTGATAAGTCATGTCGCCGACCTGGAGCGTTGCGCCGGCCTCGAACCATTCGCCACTCATGCCGTCCTGGCAGGGCTCGCGGGTGATGGTCAGGACCACGTCGGTGCCATCCGCGGTCGCGCCGGTGTAGCCGGATGAATCGCCCTGAAGAGCCGCGGTCTTCGCTACCTCGATCGTGCGTTCCGCGTAGTCGAGCGTGGCCCGCAGCTCGGGGTTCTCGCCGCGATCGACCTCGATGAACCAGCCCGGCTCGCCGCCGCCGGCGCGGAAGCCGACCCCGCGTTCCGCAGCCTGGAACCACGGCGACGGCCGCTCGGAGCGGGTGCATTCGCGCTTGGCGGTTTCGCTACCGGCCTCGGCGGCGAGGCTCAGGGTGCCGCTGTCGCCCTTGGTCCAGAACTCGTTGCCGGCGTCGTCGGCATAGCGCGCGCCGGAGCCCGAGACCGCGATCGGCAACTCCAGCTCGCGTCCGGAGAAGGCCAGGGCGACGCGCTGGGAATCATCGAGGTAGGTCGAGGCCACCCCGATTTCGTCGCACTGCCAGTGGAAGGTGTCGGCGGTGGCTTCGGCGGGCACGGGGGTCGGTGCGGCCGGGTCGGTCGTTGCCGGGGCGGTAGGCACCGGGTCCTCGCGACCGGCTTCGGGCTGGCAAGCGACCGCGAGGAGCGCGACCGCGAGCGAGAATGTCAGGCGTGGAGCGGCGGCAGGCAGGTTCATCCGGGTCTCCTTCAGCGTGGGGCGCGGTCGGTCCGCAGCACGGGATAGAGGTTGTAGCGGTCGTCCCACGAGGAGTGGAGGCGATAGAAGTAATCGAGCCGTGCGCGCGGGCTGGCGGCGAATTCGGCGTCCTCGCGCAGGCGCTTCTCGAACGCGGCCTTCAGCTCCGGATCCTTCGCCAGCATCCCGCGGGCGACCTCCTCGGCGACGTAGGCTTCCATGTATTCCTTGCGCTCGAACGCGTTGTTGAACTCGCCCCAGGCCACCAGCGAATCACCGGCCTTCGGCTCGAGCACCTGCATCACCAGTCGCGACTTGGGCTGCGCGATCGGCACGAACAGTGCGCCGGCGGCGACGTCGCGAGTCTCCGGTTTCCACTGGCCTTCCAGTTCCAGCCGCTGGTGGCCTTCGTACGATGCGTCGCCGAACTTCACGGTGTCGGCGCGGAACGTCTCTACCTTGGCGTTCGACAGGGGCTGCTCGATCCGGCGGTAGTCGATGTCATGCCGGTCCAGCCGCTCGGCGACCCAACCGGCGTGCGCGGCCGGCACGAGGTAGCCAGCCTCGGGCGCCTCGACCACCAGCGCGGGGTGGATGTCGTCGCACAGCGGCACCTGCCAGGTTTCCGGCGTGGTTTCGTCGTAGCGCGTCATGGTCGCGCCGGAGATTTCCGACGGCGTGCGGGTGTAGGCGTAACCGAGGAAGTCGATGGTGTGGCACTTGTCGCTGGCCTTGTAGTCCAGCGCCACCGGATCGCCGCCGAGCCGGGTCGCGCGCTTGTCGGCCGCCTCGGCCAGTGCCTGCCATTCGTTGCCGTGTTCGGCGACCTGCTGCAGCACCGCGACGATCGCGTCGTGGGTGGTCCTGACCCGGTGCGGATAGTCACGCCAGGAATGGGTTTCCACCAGCATCCCGAGCCGGTTGCGAAGCTGCATGTAGCCATGCGAGAAACGCGGGGTCGAGACGCCATCGATGAAACCCGAGGCCGGGTTGTCGTCCTGCACGAACGATGGATAGAACGGCAACGGCAGCGCGCCCTGCTCGGTGAGATAGCCGATGGTGGCATCGCGCAATTCGGTGCCGGCTTGGCGCAATGCCTTGTCGCCGCTGTTGACCGGCTCGACCTGGATCGACACGTCGTGGCGGAACTTGGCGCCGTCGGTGACATGCAGGTCGACGTAGGCCAGCGGGTCCCACTGGTTGATCAGGCCGAGCATCGCCTGCATTTCCGGCGCGTCGGCCTTCACGTAACCGCGGTTGAGGTTGTAGTTCTGCGCGGTGGTGCGCCAGCCCATCTGCTCCGGGCCGCGCTGGTTGGGCCGGTTCCAGGCGCCGAAGCGCTCGTGGCCATCGACGTTGAACACCGGCACGAACAGGAACACCTGCTTCTCCAGCACGCCCGGCGCCAGCTTGCCCTCGAGCATCTCGCGCAACGCGAGGAAGCCGGCGTCCTTGCCGTCGATCTCGCCGGCGTGGATACCACCCTGGATCAACGTCACCGGCAAGCCCTGTTCGCGCGCCGCCTCGGGGGTGAAGGCGCCGGTCTGCGACACCACCAGCAGCTTCATCGGCCGGCCTTCCGGGGTGGTGCCGAAGATTTCGCAGCGCACGGCATCGGAATAGCGCGCGGCGAACGCGTCGCACAACTCGATGACCTCGGCGTAGCGGCCGGTCTGGATGAAACCGCTGCGCTCGGACACGGTGGTCAGCGGCGCGTCCTGCGCGAAGGCGGGCAGGGCGGGCGTGAGCAGCAGGCTCGCCACCAGCGTGGAAAACAGGGCGGGACGCAGTTCGCGGGTGCGGATCATCGGCAGGTCTCGTCAAGTGATCGGTCGATGGTAACGCCGCAGCTGCGCGGCGGCCCGGGCCCCAAGTCATTTCGGTGACGGGGCGCAGCGTCCCATCCGGGCGCACGGCTTGCGCCTAGACTTGGGCGCTTCGACCTCCAACCTCTCGAACACGGAGCCGCGCATGTACACCCTTTACTACTCGCCCGGCGCCGCCAGCATGGCGGTGCACTGGTTGTTGATCGAACTGGGCCAGCCGCCCGAACTGCGCCTGCTCGACTTCGCCAGCCGCGAGCAGAAGTCGCCCGGATACCTCGTACTCAATCCCGCCGGCGTGGTGCCGACCCTGGTCATCGACGGCGAGCCGATGTTCGAGGCCGCGGCAATCCTGATGCACCTCGCCGACAGCCATCCCGATGCGGGTTTCGCCCCCGCATCCGGCGACCCGCGCCGCCGCGCGTATTACCAGTGGATGTTCCACCTCGCCAACATGGTGCAGCCGCAGCTGCGTGCCTGGTGGTACCCGGCCGAGGCCGCGGGCGAGGCGAATACCGACGCCGCGCTCGACCTGACGCAGTCGCGCCTGGAGGCGGCCTGGACCCGGCTCGACGCGCACCTGGCCGCGCACGGCCCGTACATGCTGGGCGAGCAGGTCAGTGCGGTCGATTTCTACCTCACCATGCTGATGCGCTGGGCGCGCGGGACGCGGCAGCCGGCGACCAACTGGCCGCACCTCGCCACGCACGCGCGGCGGATGAAGGCACGCCCGTCGTTCGCACTGCTTTATGAGCGCGAAGGCCTGAGCGAGTGGGACTGAGCCGGCAGCCCGCCCGAAGCGTGCTTCCGGTAGGCTTGCGCCCTTGGAATTTCCAGAATTGCGATAGATGACGACAGCCACCGAGACGCTCAGTCGCCCGGGCAAGTTGCCCCGCCAGATCCCGTACATCATCGGCAACGAAGCGTGCGAGCGCTTCAGCTTCTACGGGATGCGCAACATCCTGGTGCCGTTCCTGATCAGTTCGGTGCTGCTGCAGTACATCCCGGCGGGTCTCGACCGCGAGTCGGCGGCGAAGGACGTGTTCCACACCTTCGTCATCGGCGTGTACTTCTTCCCGCTGCTGGGCGGCTGGCTGTCGGACCGGTTCTTCGGCAAGTACAACACCGTCCTGTGGTTCTCGCTGATCTACTGCGCCGGCCACGCCTGCCTGGCCATGTTCGAGGACAGCCGCGTCGGGTTCTTCAGCGGCCTGTTCCTGATCGCGTTCGGGTCGGGTGGGATAAAACCGTTGGTGGTCTCGTTCTGTGGCGACCAGTTCGACCAGAGCAACAAGGACAAGGCGAAGATCGTCTTCGACGCGTTCTACTGGATCATCAACTTCGGCTCGTTCTTCGCCTCGCTGTTCGCACCGCTGCTGTTGAGCCACTACGGGCCGTCGGTGGCGTTCGGCGTGCCGGGCGTGCTGATGTTCATCGCGACGTTCGTGTTCTGGCTGGGGCGCAAGCAGTACGTCAACGTCCTGCCGTCGGGTACGGATCCGGACTCGTTCCTCTCGGTCTCACGCACGGCGTTGCTGGCGCGGGCGCCGGGGCAGGGACGGGCGGGACTGGTAATCGCCGCCATCGGCGTGGCCGTCGCGGTCGGCCTGCTGCTGCTGTGGGCGCTGTCGATGCGCGGCATGGCCCCTGGCTGGTGGCCCGATGATTTCGGCTTCGTCATCAGTGCCTGCCTGGCGCTGGGCGCGTTGATCGCGTTCGGTGGCGTCGGCACCTCGATGCAGTTGGATCGCGCACGCGGACGTCACCCGGACGCCGCGGTCGACAGCGTGCGCGGCGTGCTGCGGGTGCTGATCGTGTTCGCGCTGGTGACGCCGTTCTGGTCGCTGTTCGACCAGAAGGCCTCGACCTGGATCATCCAGGGCCGCGAGATGGTGGTGCCGCACGACAGCTGGTGGTGGCCGAGCTGGCTGGTGATGGAGCCGGCGCAGATGCAGGCGCTCAATCCGCTGCTGGTGATGCTGCTGATCCCGTTCAACAACATCGTGCTGTACCCGGCGCTGCGGCGCATGGGCTTCCAGGTCACTGCGCTGCGGCGGATGGGCTGGGGCATCGCGTTCTCCGGCGTGGCGTGGGTCGCGGCTGGCATCATCCAGCTGTGGATCGACGGCGGCGACGAGGTGTCGCTGGCCTGGCAGACGCTGCCCTACGCGCTGCTGACCTTCGGCGAGGTGCTGGTGTCGGCGACCGCGCTGGAGTTCGCCTACAGCCAGGCCACGCAGTCGATGAAGGGCGTGATCATGGCATTCTGGTATCTCACCAGCACCTTCGGCAGTTTGTGGGTGCTGATCACCAACGCCGCGGTCCGCAACGAGGCGGTGACCGCGAGCATTGCCGGTACCGGCTACAGCGAGAACGCGTTCCTGATGTTCTTCTTCGCGGCGTTCGCGTTCGTGGCGGCCCTGGCCTTCGCCATGTATGCGAAGCACTACCCCATGCAAGACAACTACAGGACCGCCTGACCGATGCTGACCCTGATCCTGATCGCCGTAACCGTGCTGGTCTCGTGGCTGGCGTTCGACCGTCCGCGACTGCTGGACCGGTTGATCCTGTGGCCGCCCGCGATCGACCGCCAGAAGCAGTACGACCGACTGCTGACACACGGCTTTATCCATGCCGACTGGCAGCACCTGCTGTTCAACATGATCACGCTGTTCTTCTTCGGCCGGATCGCGGAGCAGGTGATCGGATCGATGATCGGGCCGATCGGGTTCCTGCTGTTCTACCTGTCGGCCATAGTCATAGCGATCCTGCCGACCTACCTGCGCCATCGGCATGACAGCCGCTATCGCAGCCTTGGCGCCTCGGGCGCGGTGTCGGCGGTGCTGTTCGCGTTCATCCTGGTGCAGCCGTGGTCGCTGATCTTCGTGTTCTTCCTGCCGGTGCCGGCGATCGTGTACGGCGCGTTCTTCGTCGGCTATTCGATCTGGATGGACCGGCAGGGCGGCGACAACACCAACCACAATGCGCACCTGTCAGGCGCGATCTACGGCGTGCTGTTCATGCTGTTGATGGAGCCACGGATCGCAGGCGTTTTCCTGCAGCGGCTGGTGAACCCGTCGTTCGGCTGAAGCCTCAGGCGGCCGCCGCCTGCTCGTCGTCGCCGTAAGCCTGCATCAGGCGCTCATAGACCAGCGCGTCGATCCGGGCAAGTTCGCCGGTGTCTTCGCCACAGGCCAGTTCGTACAGCCGCGCCACCAGGGCGTCGTCGCTGTCGGCTTCGTTGGCACGGGAGTACAGGTCGGTCATGACAATCTCCTGGTTCGTCCAGGCCGCCGGTCGCCGGTGCCTGTGCAGGTCGATGCCCGCACAGGAGCCAACGCAGATTCCATGCCACGCCGGGCAGTCAAGCGGATTCAGAGGTGCTTGGCATCGGCACGAATGACGTACTGCGTCACACTCCGCCGTGGACGCCCGCACGCTGCCGCCGGCCGTCGATGCTCACTCCGCGTAAATGCAGGGCGTGGTATCGAAACCATGTCACGCGATGACGTGACCTGAAGGCGCGCATTCGAACGTTAGCTGGCGCGTCCCTCGATACCCCCGATGGAGGACTGCATGGCCACGACCCCAGCCCGCAAGACCGCCCGGAAGGCTCCGGGCACGGCGCGGAAAACCGCGACCGGGACGACCGCGAAGAAGGCAACCAAGAAAGCAGCAGCCAAGAAAGCAACAGCGAAGAAGACGACTGCAAAAAAAGCTGCCACCCGGAAGACCGCCGCGAAGAAGGCCCCGGTCCGGAAAGCCGCTGCCAGGAAGACGACCGCAAGGAAGGCTACGGCGAAGAAGACCACGGCCAGGAAATCCGCCAGCAAGAAGACGGCCAAGAAAGCCGTGCGGAAGTCCGCCGTCCGCAAGGCGCCGACAAAGAAGGTCGCGAAAAAGACCGTGGCGAAGAAGGTCGCCAGCAAAACGGCAGCCAGGAAGTCGGTCGCAAAGAAGCCCGCGGCCAGGAAGGCGACCGCCAAGAAGGCCGCACCGCGGAAAACTGCCGCGAAGAAGGCCGTTGCGAAGAAACCCACGAAGAAGACGGCCGCCCGCAAGTCCCCCACGAAGCCGCGCAAGATCACGCCCGCGAAGGCCCTGGCCAACACCCGCAAGCTGCTCGAGGCCAAGCAGCAGCACGACCAGCAGCCGCAGCCGTGGCAGGCGCTCGATCCGGAACACGGGCACCAGCCCAACGCGGGCTTCCAGTCCGCCAGTGCCGCCGCCAAGGCCGAGGAACTGCACGCGGCCGAAAGCCGGATGCAGGGTATCCAGGGCAGCAACAGCACCCACGACCGTCACAACCAGGGCAAGCGCGACAATCGCTAGCCCACCCTCGAGCCCGGCAGGAACCCCCGGATGACCACTTCCCCCGATGTCCACCACCAACCCGAGCGCCGGCGCTTCGCCACCACCGTCGAAGGCCACGAAGCCGAGCTCGAGTACCGCATCGAAGGAGGCTTCATGGACATTACCCATGTGACCGTGCCCGATGCGATCGGGGGGCGCGGGATCGCCAGCCGCCTGACCCTGGCGGCGTTCGAGCAGGCGCGTACGGATGGACTCAACGTCCGGCCTTCCTGCCCGTACGCGGCTGCGTGGGCCGAACGGCATCCGGAATTCAACCAGCTGCTGGGCTGAACCGGGGCGGGACCGGGCTGCGCGCCAGCCCGTCCCGCGCTCGCCCGGTGCTCGCCAATGGGTGTGGCATGTGCCAGCCTGTGCGCCCCTTGCCGTGCCAGCCACCCCATGCGCCTCAACAAATTCATCAGCGAGAGCGGCTTCTGCTCGCGCCGCGAAGCCGACCGCCTGATTGCCGAGGGCCGGGTCACCGTCAACGACCTGCGTGGGCGGGTCGGCTCGGAAGTGGGCGAGGGCGACGAGGTCCGGGTCGATGGGCAGTCCCTGCGGGCGCGCACCGCCGCCAAGGGCCAGAAGCAGCACGTCTACATCGCGCTGAACAAGCCGGTTGGCGTGGTCTGCACCACCGAGTCCTCGGTCAAGGACAACATCGTCGCCTTCGTCGGCCACGAGCGCCGGATCTTCCCGATCGGCCGGCTCGACAAGGATTCAGAGGGGCTGATCCTGCTCACCAGCAACGGCGACATCGTCAACGAGATCCTGCGCGCCGAGAACAAGCTGGAAAAGGAATACCTGGTCGCGGTCAACCATGAGGTCACCCCCGAGTTCCTGCGCGCGATGGCCAGGGGCGTGCCGATCCACGGCCAGACCACGCTGCCGTGCAAGACCGGCAAGCTGGGGCGGTTCGGATTCCGGATCGTGCTGGTGCAGGGCTTGAACAGGCAGATCCGGTTGATGGCGGCCTACTTCAAGTTCCGGGTCAAGCAACTGGTTCGGGTGCGGATCGGCAACGTCAAGCTGGGGCGGCTCAAGATCGGCCAGTGGCGCAACCTGACCGATGCCGAGTTGCGCGGTTTGCTGCCCCAGCGCACCGACTGGTAAGCCGCCGCAGCCTGCATCCGGGCGTCACATCGCTGGCGATAAGGTCGGCCCATCCACAAGGGGTCGGTCCATGGAACTTGCGTTCGCGAAACGTCTCATTGCCGTCGCGGCGATGCTTGCCGCGGTGGCGGCCTGCGACCGCCCCGCCACCGGTAACGCCGACGCGGGGGCAGTCGCCACCACGCCTGCGGCCGTCGAAGCACCCGAAGTGGACCTGGGCGACGTCATCGAAACCACTTCCGACTACGTGATCGGCATCAGCTATCCGCAGTCGGCGGCCAAATATCCCAGGCTGGCCGCCGAACTGAAGGCGTATGCCGATGAAGCCCGTGCCGAGCTGATGCGCGCGGTCGAGGCACGCAAGCAGTCGCAACCTGCGGGCGAGGGCAGCGAAGGATCGGCGATGTACGACCTGTCGCTCACCTTCACCGAGGTCGTGGACACCCCGAAACTGGCGGCCTACGCGGCCGACGGCAGCATGTATACCGGCGGAGCCCACGGCATACCGTTGCTGGCGCGGTTTGTCTGGGTGTCGGAACAACAGCAGTTGCTGACCGCGGGGGCGCTTGTGCCACGGGCCGGGGACTGGGAGGCCATCGCAGGGTATGTGCGTGAACAATTGCACACGACCCTGTCCCAACGCATAGAGGCCGACGGGCTCGACCCGGCGGAACGCGCGGAACTCGCCCGGAGTGCCGGCCGCATGATCGATGACGGTACCGAAGTCGACCCGGCCAATTTCTCCCAGTTCGAACCCGTGGTGGGTGCCGATGGCAGGATCACCGCGATCCGCTTCGTGTTCCCGCCGTACCAGGTCGGGCCGTATTCCGACGGGATCCAGACCGCGGAGGTGCCGGCCTCGGTACTGCTGCCGCACGTGGCGCCCGGGTATCGCGGCCTGTTTGCCGAAGGTGCGGGCAGCGGCGGGGATCCCCGCACTGTGGCGGCTCCGGAGGATTCTCCGGCTTCCTGAGTCCCCTTCGCGGTCCTCCTGGGTGCCGCCACGAGCGTGGTTCCGGGAACGTTCCACCCGGCAATGAAAAAAGGCCGCCCGGATTGCTCCGGGCGGCCTTCTGTTACAGCTGCCTGCCGATCAGTTGGCGGGCTTTGGCGCGTCCTTCGGCGCGTCGGGCACCTTGGCATCGTCGGCGACCGGGGCGTTCAGGCCGCGGCGCTCCAGCAGCGGCTCGATCCGCGGCTCGTGGCCGGTGAAGTCGCGGAACAGCTGCAAAGCGTCCTTGCTGCCGCCCTGCGACAGCAGGCTGTCGCGGAAGTGGTCGCCGTTCTCGCGGGTCAGGCCGCCGTTGTCCTTGATCCAGGCCACGGTGTTGGCGTCCAGCACTTCCGACCAGATGTAGGCGTAGTAGCCGGCCGCGTAGCCGCCCATGATGTGGCTGAAGTACGGGGTGCGGTAGCGCGGCGGAACCGGCGCGAAGTCGGTGCCGTTGGCGACCATCGCCTTGGCCTCGAAATCCATCACCTTGTCCGGGGCGGGAATCGCGTCGGCGGCCAGCTGGTGCCAGCTCTGGTCGAGCATCGCCGCGCCGAGGTACTCGGTGGTGGCGAAGCCCTGGTTGAACTGGGCGCTGGCCAGCACCTTGTCCAGCAGTTCCTGCGGCATCGCCTCGCCGGTCTGGTAGTGCTTGGCGTAATTGGCCAGCACCGACGGCCAGTCGGACCACATCTCGTTGACCTGCGACGGGAACTCGACGAAGTCACGCGGCACGCTGGTGCCCGAGAAGTACGGGTACTCCACGTCCGAGAACAGGCCGTGCAGCGCGTGGCCGAACTCGTGGAACATCGTGGTGACCTCGTCCCAGGTCATCAGCGTCGGCTTGCCTTCGGCCGGCTCCGGAATGTTGAGGTGGTTGGCCACCACCGGCAGGTCGCCGGTCAGCCCGGACTGGTCGACGTAGGAGTTCATCCACGCACCGCCGCGCTTGGACTCGCGCTGGTACGGGTCGAAGATGAAGATGCCCTGCTGGCTGCCGTCCTTGTCGAACACATCGTAGACGGTGACGTCCTCGTGGTAGACCGGCAGGTCGGTGCGCTGCTTGAAGCTCAGCCCGTACAACTGGTTGGCGGCGTAGAACACGCCGTTCTCCAGCACGTTCTTCATCTCGAAGTAGGGCTTGAGCTGGTTCTCGTCGAAGTTGTACTCGGCCTGGCGGACCTTCTCGGCGTAGTACGCCCAGTCCCACGGCTGCAGCTCGAAGGTCGGCTCGCCTTTGGCGGCCTGTTCCTTGTCGATCATCGCCTGCAGCTTGGCGGCCTCGCGCTTGGCATTGGCGACCGCCGGCGGGGCGAGCTTCTGCAGCATGTCGTTGACGGCCTGCGGGGTCTGCGCGGTCTCGTCGGCGAGCACGTAGGCGGCGTAGGTCGGGTAGCCGAGCATGCCCGCCTTCTCGGCGCGCAGCTTGAGTACCTTGGAGACGATCGCGGTGTTGTCCCACTCGTTGCCGCGGCTGCCACGGGCGACCGATGCCTTGTGGATGCGCTCGCGCAGCTCGCGGTTCTCGAGGTAGGTGTTCGGCGGCTGGCCGGTGGTGTTCTGCAGCGCGATCACCCACTTGCCTTCCATGCCGCGGCTCTTGGCGGCTTCGGCAGCGGCGGTGATCGCCTGTTCGGACAGGCCATCGAGCATGGCGACGTCGTCGACCACGATCGCCGAGTCGTTGACCTCGGCCAGCACGTTCTGGCTGAAGGTGGTGCCCAGCGAAGCCAGCTCGGTGTTGATCTCTTTCAGGCGGGTCTTGTCGGCATCGGACAGCTTGGCGCCGGCGCGGACGAAATCGGTGTGGTAACGCTCGATCAGGCGCACGCCCTCGGGATCGAGGCCGAGGCCGTCGCGGCCGTCGTACAGCTTCTGGATGCGCGCGAACAGTTCCGGGTTCAGCGAGATGGCGTCGCTGTGCGCGGACAGTTTCGGCGCGTACTCCTCCTGGATCGCCTTGCGCGCGTCATTGGTATCGGCGCCGACCAGGCTGAAGAACACCGAGGCGGTGCGCGACAGGATCTCGCCGGACTTCTCCAGCGCGATGATGGTGTTGTCGAAGGTGGGCTCTTCCGGATTGGAGGCGATCGCCTCGACTTCCTTCAGGTGGTCGGCCATGCCGCGATCGAAGGCCGGGCCGAAATGGCTGTCCTTGATCTGGTCGAAGCGCGGGAAGTGCAGCGGCAGGGGGCTTTCGGTGAAGAACGGATTATCGGCCACGGCGGCGTCACCTTGGGAATCGGCGGCTTGGGCGTCGGCACTCTGGGTGCTGGCGTCGGTCTGGGTGCAGGCAACCAGGCCGGTGCCAAGGGCGACGGCAAGCGCAAGCGCGAGGGGATGCTTCATCGGACAGGGACCTCGTCGAGGGAATCGTTGGCGGAACCTCCAGCGTACCGTACGGCTGCCCCTGCCGCCCATGACGAAAGCCACGGGACTTCGCGGCGGGGTTCACGTGCCCGCCACCGCCGTCGCGGCAGGTTATGCAGTCTGTTCCCCCAGGAGTCCTCCATGAGCACGTCCCTGAGCAGTGTCATGACCCCCAAACCCGCCTGCTGCACCGCCGACACCTCGCTGGCCGAGGTCGCCAGGATGATGATGCAGAACGATTGCGGACAGATTCCGGTGGTCGAAAGCCACGAATCCGGCAAGCCCGTCGGCGTGGTCACCGACCGCGACATCGTCGTGCGGGTGGTGGCCGAAGGGCGCGAGGTCGGTTCAGCCACTGCCGCCGACTGCATGACCACGCCGGCCACCACGGTCGGGCAGGGCGCGTCGCTGGCCGATTGCTGCGCCGCGATGGAGCAGAACCAGATCCGGCGGGTGGTGGTGGTCGATGATGCGGGCGCGGTCTGCGGTATCGTCGCCCAGGCCGATATCGCCCGCACCGGCCGCGACGAGAAGACCGCCGAGGTGGTGCAGAAGGTTTCGCAGCCCACCAGTCACTGAGTCACGACCATGTCCAGCACGACCCCGCAAACCGTCCACGATTTCAGTGCCACCGACCTGGACGGCCAGCCGCGCACGCTGGACGAGTTCAGCGGCAAGGTGCTGCTGATCGTCAACGTCGCCTCGCAGTGCGGCTTCACCCCGCAGTACACCGGGCTGGAGAAGCTCTGGCGCGAATACGGCCCGCGCGGGCTGGTGGTGCTGGGTTTCCCGTGCGACCAGTTTGGACACCAGGAGCCGGGCGACGCGGACGAGATCCGGCAGTTCTGCTCGTTGCGCTACGACGTGAGCTTCCCGATGTTCGCCAAGGTCGAGGTCAATGGCGACGACGCCCATCCGCTATGGAAATGGCTGAAACGGGAGAAGGGCGGGATCCTCGGCATCGACGCGATCAAGTGGAACTTCACCAAGTTCCTGGTCGGGCGGGATGGACAGGTAATCAAGCGGTATGCGCCGAAGGATCCGCCGGAGTCGATGGTCAGTGATATCGAGGCGGCGCTGGCGTGACACGCCGTTGCGCGGGTCCGGCACCGCCGGCACGCCCTTGTAGGAGCGGCTTCAGCCGCGATCATGGAGTCGGCGCGCGCGACTGAAGGCTCACGGTTGTTGTAGGAGCGGCTTCAGCCGCGATCTGGAGTCGGTGCGGGCGCACGGTTTCCGATCGCGGCTGAAGCCGCTCCTACGAAAAGCCGCCCAATCGCGCTTGGTGATCAGGCGCCGCCTTTCGCCTTGGCGAATGCGGCGGCGAGGGCGTTGTTCGCTGGCGCAGCGGGCTGGCGGAGGTGGGGGCCTCGTGCGTTGCCGCGCCCACCGTCACGTGAACCACCGTCACGCGGCCTGCCATCCCGCGCTGCACCGTCGCGCGATCCGGTTCGGTTGTTGCGTGGGTCGACACGACCGCTGTCGCGGTCGGTGCGCTCGCCCCGCGGGGCCGGGGCACTGTCATCCAGCCGGCAGGTCAGGGCGATGCGTTTGCGCGGGATGTCGACCTCCAGCACCTTGACCTTGACCACGTCGCCGGCCTTGACCACCTCGCGCGGGTCCTTGACGTAGCGGTCGGCCAGCGCCGAGATGTGGACCAGGCCGTCCTGGTGGACGCCGATGTCGACGAACGCGCCGAACGCGGCGACGTTGCTGACCACGCCTTCCAGGAGCATCCCGACCTGCAGGTCCTTCAACTCTTCCACGCCGTCGGCGAAACGCGCGGCCTTGAACTCGGGGCGGGGGTCGCGACCGGGCTTTTCCAGTTCCTTGAGGATGTCGCGGATCGTCGGCACGCCGAACTTGTCGTCTGTGTACTGCTCCGGCCGGATGCTGCGCAGGAAGCCGGCATCGCCGATCAGCTGGCGCACTTCTCGGCCGCAGTCGCTCACGATCCGCTCGACCACCGGGTAGGCCTCCGGGTGCACCGATGAGGCGTCCAGCGGCTGCTCGCCGTTGGCGATGCGCAGGAAGCCGGCGCATTGCTCGAACGCCTTGTCGCCGAGCCGCGGCACCTTCAGCAGTTGCTTGCGGCTGGTGAACGCGCCGTTGGCGTCGCGGTATACCACGATGTTGCCGGCGACCGTCGACGACAGCCCGGACACGCGGGTGAGCAGCGCGGCGGAGGCGGTGTTGACGTCGACGCCGACCGCGTTGACGCAGTCCTCGACCCGGGCGTCGAGCGCGCGCGCTAGCCGGTGGCCGTCGACGTCGTGCTGGTACTGGCCGACGCCAATCGCCTTGGGCTCGATCTTGACCAGCTCGGCCAGTGGGTCCTGCAGCCGCCGGGCGATCGAGACCGCGCCGCGCAACGACACGTCGAGGTCCGGGAACTCCTTCGCGGCGAACTCGGACGCCGAGTACACCGACGCGCCAGCCTCGCTGACCACGATCTTCTGCATCTTCAGCTCGGGGGCGAGCTTGATCAGGTCGCCGGCCAGCTTGTCGGTCTCGCGGCTGGCGGTGCCGTTGCCAATCGCGATCAGCTCGACCGCGTGCTGCGCGCACAACTTGCGCAACACGTGCAGCGAGCCGTCCCACTGGTTGCGTGGCTGGTGCGGGAAGATCGTGTCGGTCGCGACAAGCTTGCCGGTGCGGTCGACCACGGCGACCTTGACCCCGGTGCGCAGGCCCGGGTCGAGCCCGAGCACCGCCTTCGGCCCCGCCGGCGCGGCCAGCAGCAAATCCTTGAGGTTGTCGCCGAACACCGCGATCGCCTCGGCCTCGGCCTTCTCGCGGGCCTGGCCGAACAGGTCCAGCAGCAGGTGCAGGTGCAGCTTGGCCTTCCATGCGAGGCGACAGGCGTTGAGCAGCCACGCATCGGCCGGACGGCCGGCGTCGCGGATGCCGGCGTGATGCGCGACCCGGCCCATCGCCTGCGCGTGGCCGGCCTCGGCATCGGCGCCTGGCTCCAGGTCGAGCACCACGATCTCCTCGCGGCGCGCGCGGAACAGCGCCAGCAGGCGATGCGACGGAATCTTCGCCAGCAGCTCGGCATGGTCGAAGTAGTCGCGGTACTTGGCGCCTTCGGCTTCCTTGCCCTCGACGACGCGGGCATGGATGCGGCCGACGTCCTGCAGCCATTCGCGCAACTCGCCGACCAGCGCCGCGTCCTCGCCCCAGCGCTCCATCAGGATCGCGCGCGCGCCTTCCAGTGCGGCCTTGGCATCGGCCACGCCCCTGTCGACGTCGACGAAGCCGGCGGCGAATTCCTCCGGCGTGAGCGAGGGGTCGGCCAGCAGGCCATCAGCCAGCGGCTCCAGCCCCGCTTCGCGGGCGATCTGCGCCTTGGTCCGGCGCTTGACCTTGTACGGCAGGTACAGGTCTTCCAGCCGCGCCTTGCTGTCGGCGGCCACGATGTCGGCGCGCAACTCGTCGGTCAGCTTGCCTTGCTCATCGATGCTCGCCAGCACCGCGGCGCGGCGGTCCTCCAGCTCGCGCAGGTAGGTCAGGCGGCCTTCGAGGTCGCGCAACTGGGTGTCGTCCAGTCCGCCGGTGACTTCCTTGCGATAGCGCGCGATGAACGGCACGGTCGCGCCCTCGTCGAGCAGGCCGATCGCCGCGCGGGCCTGTTCGGGTTGCGCGCCGATCTCGGCGGCGATGGTGCGGGCGATCTGGTCTGCCAGGGCGGCGGCGAGCGGGGCGGATTTGGACATTGCGATGTTCGACCTTGCGGAGTGCGGGGTCCCCGCCAGGCGGGGCCGGTCGATTGTGGCGATGCCGGACCGTGCCGGGAACCCGTTGACAGTCGCTATTTTTCGACGAACGCGCGTTCGAACACGTACTGCCCCGGCGTGCCGATCCGCGGCGCGGCGCTGAAGCCACGGCCATCGAGCAAGGCGCGGAAGTCCGCCAGCATCTGCGGGCTGCCGCAGATCATCGCGCGGTCGTGCGCGGGGTCCAGCGGCTCGATGCCGAGGTGCTGCATCATCTGGCCGGTCGCCATCATGTCGGTCATGCGGCCACGGTGGTCGCGACCCCCGTAGGTGAAGGCTTCCCGGGTCACCGCCGGGAAGTAGCGCAGCTTGTGGCCGATCACCTCGCCGAGGAACTCGTGGTGCGGCAGTTCCTTCTCTACGTAGTCGCGATAGGCCAGGTCGCGCGCATGGCGCACGCCCTGGCACAGGATCACGCGTTCGAAGCGCTCGTAGGTCTCCGGGTCCTTGATGATCGACAGCCACGGCGCGAAGCCGGTGCCGGTGCCCAGTAGGTACAGGTTGCGGCCCGGGTGCAGGTCGTGGATCAGCAGGGTGCCGGTTGGCTTGCGGCCCAGCAGGATGGTGTCGCCGGGCTTGATGTGCTGCAGCCGCGAGGTCAGCGGACCGTCGGGCACCTTGATGCTGAAGAACTCCAGCTGCTCCTCCCAGTTGGCACTGGCGATGGAGTAGGCGCGCAGCAGCGGCTTGCTGCTGCCGTCGGGCTGCTCGACCGGCAACCCGATCATCACGAACTGGCCGTTGTCGAAACGGAAGCCGGAGTCGCGGGTGGTGGTGAAGCTGAAGTAGTCGTCGGTCCAGTGGCGGACGTCGAGCACGGTTTCGGTGCCGAAGGCAGAGGACATGCTGGGTCGGGCAGTGCGGGGAACCGCCTATTTTAGCGGAGTGGCGGGGGAACGGCCGATGCCGGGCCAACGTCCCGTCGGGACGACCTTGCAATGGCGTCAGCGCGGCCCGCGTTCTTCGTGCGGCTTGGCGCGGCGGTCGCGCAGCAGGGCGCTGATAATGATAGTGATGCCCAGCCCCGCGCCGACCAGGAACAGCACCAGCGCGATCGCGGGGTAGCCCAGGAGGGTGGGGCCGGCGGTGTCGACCCGCATCATCATTGCCGAGGCGATGATCAACGCGGCGGTGACCACGCCGGCCGCGACCCGGTTGGCGATCTTCTGCAGCGCTTCGAGGATCTGCGAGTCCTCGAACCCGCACACGCGCACCTGCATGCGGTTGTCGGCCAGCAACGAGAGCACGTCCGACACTTTCCGCGGGGCCTCGCGCAGCAGCGCCTGCATCTCGATCAGTTCGCCGGCCAGGTTGGTTGGCGACAGCGACTTCTTCACTCGCGCGCGCATGACGTGTTCGAGGTGGTGTTCCACCACCTTCTTGACATCGAGGCCCGGGTCCAGCGCCAGGCACACCGATTCCAGTGTCAGCAGCGTCTTGCCCAGCAGGCTCAGCTCCGGCGGGGTGCGCAGGCCGCAGGCGGTGGCGATGCGGGTCAGGTCCAGCACCAGCCGGCCTTCCGACAGCGTTTGCGTGCCGCTGCGGATGGCATGGTGGGCGGCATAGCGGGAGACCAGCTGGCCGACCTCGCGCAGGTAGCTTTCCTCGTCGAAATCCTCCAGCCGGGTGCCCATCGCGATTGCTTCGCCGGCAACTTCTTCGCCGCGCCCGTCGACCGCCGCGAACAGCAGCTTCAACAACCGGTCGCGTTGCCGGGGCGGCACGTGCGCGACCATGCCGAGGTCGAAGATCGCCAGTCGCCCGTCGGGGGTGACCAGCAGGTTGCCGGGGTGCGGGTCGGCATGGATCTCGCCGTGCACGAAGGTCTGGTCGAGGTAGCCGCGCATCAGCGCTTCGGCCAGCTCGCCCATCGGCTGCTCGGTGCGGCGCACGCCGCTGATCCCGGTGACCTTGGTGCCGGTCACCAGGTCCATGGTCAGCACGCGCGTGCGGGTCAGGTCCCACACCGGGGCCGGCACCAGCAACTGCGGGTAGCCCTCGAAATGCCGGGCAAAGCGGTCGAGGTTCTCCGCCTCGGTGCGGTAGTCCAGTTCCGCCATCAGGGTCTTGCGGAACTCGTGGATCCAGTCGGCGAAGCGCAGCCGGCGGCCGAGGTCGGTCGCGTGGTCGACCCTGCCGGCGATCGAGGCGAGCGCGTCCAGGTCGGCGCGGATCTGTTCCAGCGCGTGCGGCCGCTGCACCTTCACCGCCACCTCGCGGCCGCCGCGCAGGGTCGCGCGGTGCACCTGCGCCAGCGACGCACAGCCCAGCGGCGTCTCGTCGAAGGTCACATAGGCCTGGCTCAGCCGCACGCCGAGTGCATCCTCGACGGCCTGGCGGATCACCGGGAAGTCGAGCGGGGCCACGTGGTCCTGCATGCGCTCCAACGCCGTCAGGTACTCGGGCGGAACCATGTCGGGGCGGGTCGACAGGGCCTGGCCGATCTTGACGAAGGTCGGGCCAAGGGCCTCCAGGTCGGTGACGAACTGCTCGGGCTTGCCGTCGGTCGGCACTGCGACGTCGTGCTCGACGGTCGCGGCATCCAGGTCGAGTCCGTTGAACACGCCGGCATTGCGGTACTTGAGCAGGAACTGCAGGATCTTCGCGGTACGCGCCATTCCGCTTTGCGCTGTATAGGCGTCTTTTAAGCGGGCGTCTTTTACGTATCCGTCGCCCGCGGGGCTGGAGTCAGTGGCGTCGGTGGCATGGGTCGGGTTCATCTCGCTCTGCACTCTGCTTTCCACGGGAATCACCGCAGCCTAGACGCAGGCGCGTCAACGTCGCTTCACTGCTCGTGCGGCACCATGCCCGCATGGCAACGGACGACACCGCCAAAGGCACGTTGTGGACCATCGGCCACTCCACCAGGCCGTGGGAGGTATTCCTGGACATGCTCGGCGACGCCCGCATCGGGGCATTGGTGGACGTGCGGCGGTTTGCCGGCTCGCGTCGCAACCCACAGTTCTCCGGCGAGACGATGGCGCGCGAACTGCCGACCGCCGGCATCGAGTATGTCGCCGCGCCCGACCTGGGCGGCCGGCGCAAGGCCGACCCCGATACCCACAACACCGCATGGCGAAATGCCAGTTTCCGCGGTTACGCCGACTACATGGAAACGCAGCCGTGGCAAGCCGCGCGGGATCGGTTGGCGAAGCGCGCCGCCGACAAGCGCGTGGCCATCATGTGCGCCGAAGCCCTGTGGTGGCAGTGCCATCGCGGGTTGATCTCGGACGACTTCAAGGTGCATGGCTGGGAAGTGATCCACCTGATGGCGCCCGGCAAGCAGGACACCCATCCGTACACCTCCGCCGCAAGGATTGTCGGCGGCAAGCTGGATTACTCGGCTCCCGAACCGCCGCAGCCTTCTCTGTTCTGAGGCACCGCAGCCGCGGATGCGCCGGCTATGGTGCGGCAATATTTCGTTGCGACCTGCGCATCTGCCCAGTCAAATTGATGAACGCGTGGAACCAATGCTTTCATCCCTTGCGGCTCACGGCTGCGTAACCGTGGCGGGCGTCTGCTAGTCGCATGACGCAGCACCCGCCGGTTCGCCGGCTCCCTCCCCCCAAGGAGTAACCACCGTGAAAAACCCGAACGAACAGAATGCTCCGCGCCAGGGCACCGGCCAGGACAAACAGCATCAGCAGGCCCAGGGCCAGGCCAGGGACCAGCAGCAGGGACAGGCGCAGCAGACTCGCGCCCAGCAGCAGGGCAACCAGAAGAACCAAGGTCAGCACGGACGCGACCAGCAACGTTGAGACAATCCACGCGGGTGGCTCGCTCGCGTGAGCAGATAGTTCTCCACAGGCGCCCCGGCCTTTCGACCGGGGCGTTGTTGCGAGCGGCGGTCCCGGGGCAGGGATGCAGCGTCGCAGGTCCGGCACCACAAATGGTCGGTCGCAACTCAAGCCGCCCGATAGCTGCGCCATCCCGACCGCAGCACCCGCCACGCCGATCCCAGGAACAACAACAGCAGCGCAGCGCCAATGAGCAGGTCCGGCCAGCCGGCGTCGAACCACCACACCCCGGCGGTTGCCAGCAGCACCGCACATCCCTCGTAGACATCGTTGCGCGAGCATTCCCACGCCGAAGCCATGTTGACGTCGCCGTGCCGGTACGGCGTCAGCATCCACAGGCAGACGCCATTGAAGGCGAGGTTGGCGAGCGCGGCGACGCCCATCGCCTCGAAGATCGGCACGCCCGGGTGCCTCAGTCGCCAGCCGATCTGCACCGCCACCGCTACCGCGGCCCCGAAGATCAACAGGCCCTTGAACAACGCGACCCTGGCCTTGGCGCGCCCACTGGCGCCGATGACCGCAAGGCTCAGCAGGTAGGTCAGTGCGTCGCCCAGATTGTCCAGGCTGCCCGACAGCAACGACGAGGAACCGCCGTAGATCGCCGCCGACAACATCATCGCGAACGTGGCGAGGTTGATCGCCAGCACGATCATCAGCACGCGGCGCTGCTTCGCCTGCATGGCGCGCAGGTCGACGGTACCGCTGCAGCAGGAATCGCCCATGTCAGGTCTCCAGGGTCTCGCGCGGCATATCCCCGTCGCGGTGCAGCCAACGGTACAGGGCGGGCAGCACCAGCAGCGTCAGCAAGGTCGAGGACACGATGCCGCCGATCACCACGGTTGCGAGCGGCCGTTGCACCTCCGAACCGGTGCCGACGTTGAACGCCATCGGCACGAAGCCCAGAGACGCCACCAGCGCGGTCATGAGCACCGGGCGCAGGCGGCCGAGCGCACCGTCGACGATGGCGTCGTCCAGTGGGATGCCCTGTTCGCGCAGTTTGCGGATGAACGCAATCATCACCAGACCGTTGAGCACCGCCACGCCCGACAGCGCGATGAAGCCGACGCCGGCGGTGATCGACAGCGGAATATCGCGCAACGCCAGGGCGACCACGCCGCCGGTCAACGCCAGCGGCACGCCACTGAACACGATGCCGGCGTCCCGCGCCGACCCGAACGCCATGAACAGCAGGCCGAAGATCATCACCAGCGTGACCGGCACCACGATCGCAAGGCGGTTTCTGGCCGAGATCAATTGCTCGAACGTGCCGCCGTAGCCGACCCAGTAGCCCTGCGGAATGTCGACTTGGTCGGCGATGCGCGTCTGCAGTTCGGCGACGAAACCGCCGAGGTCGCGGTCACGCACGTTGGCGGTCACCACCACGCGGCGCTTGCCGTTCTCGCGGTTGACCTGGTTCGGTGCGAGGACGGTCCTGATCGTGGCCACCTCGCGCAGGGGCACGGTCTGCGGTGGGTGGGTCGACCAGGCCGGATCGCGGCTGGACTCGTCGGCATTGGCCGTGGCGCCATCGCCGGGCAGGGGGATGGGCAGGTCAGCCAGCGCCGCCGGGTCCTTGCGCAGGTGCTCCGGCAGGCGCACCACGATGTCGAAGCGCCGGTCGCCCTCGAACAACTGGCTGGCGACCTGGCCGCCCACGGCCGTGGCGACGACCTGCTGCACGTCGCCGGGGTTGAGCCCGTAGCGCGCCAGTGCGGCCCGGTCCGGCACCACCGTCAGCAGTGGCAGTCCGGTGGCCTGTTCGGTCTTGACGTCCATCGCACCCTCGATCTGGCGCGCGACCGTCTCGATCCGTTCGGCGGTCTCCACCAGCGTGTCCAGGTCATCGCCGAACACCTTGATCGCGACATCCGCGCGCACGCCGGAAATCAGCTCGTTGAAGCGCATCTCGATCGGCTGGGTGAACTCGTAGTTGTTGCCCGGGACCTGCGCGACCACGGCCCGGATTTCCTCGATCAACTGCGTCTTGGGCTTGCGCGGGTCGGGCCAGTCCTCGCGCGGCTTCATCATCATCATGGTGTCGGCCACGTTCGGCGGCATGGGATCGTTGGCCACCTCCGCGGTGCCGATCTTGCTGAAGACCAACGCGACCTCGGGGATCTCCGCGACCGCGTTCTCCACCGCGATCTGCATCTTCACCGATTGCTCCATGCCGGTACCCGGAATGCGGATCGCGTGCATGGTGATGTCGCCTTCGTCGAGGCTCGGGATGAACTCGCTGCCCAGGCGCGTCGCCAGCAGGCTGCAGGCCGCCACCAGCACCAGCGCGCCGCCCAACACCCAGCCGCGATGGCGCAGCGACCAGCCCAGCAGCGGCGCATAGCGGCGCCGGCTCCACTGTATGACCCGGTTCTCCTTTTCCTCGACCCGGCCTTTCAGGAACAGCGCGATCGAGGCCGGCACGAACGTCAGCGACAGCACCATCGCACCGGTCAACGCCAGCACCACGGTGATCGCCATCGGATGGAACATCTTCCCTTCGATCCCGGTGAGCGCGAACACCGGCACGTACACCGCCGCGATGATGAACAGGCCGAACAGACTGGGGCGGATCACCTCGACCGTCGCCGCGGCGGTCAGGTCGGTGCGTTCCTCGTCGCTCATCACACGGCCGAGCCGGTGCTGCATGTCGCCAAACCGGCGCAGGCAGTTCTCGACGATGATCACCGCACCGTCGACGATCAGGCCGAAATCGAGCGCGCCCAGGCTCATCAGGTTGCCGGACACGCCGCCCCGCACCATGCCGGTCATCGTGAACAGCATTGCCAATGGAATCACCGCCGCGGTGATCACCGCCGCGCGAACGTTGCCGAGCAGCAGGAACAGCACCACCACGACCAGCAGCGCGCCCTCGACCAGGTTCTTGGAGATCGTCGCGATGGTGCGGTCGACCAGTTCGGTGCGGTCATAGACCGCCGTCGCCTCGACGCCCTCGGGCAGGCTGGCGCTGGCATTTTCCAGCCGGGTGGCCGCCGCTTGCGCGACCTCGCGGCTGTTGGCGCCGACCAGCATCGAGACGATGCCAAGCACGGTTTCCTCGCCGTTCTGGGTGGCCGCGCCGGTCCGCAGCTCCGGGCCTTCGCCGACGGTGGCGACATCCGCGACGCGGATCGGCAAGCCGTTGCGGCGATCGAGCACGATGCTGCCGATCTCCTGCAGCGCATGGCCGTCCGCTCCGCCGACCTGGCCGGGCACGCGCACCAGGTACTGCTGGCCGTTGCGCTCGATGTAGCCGGCACCGGTGTTCTGGTTGTTGGCCGCGACGGCCTCGACGATGTCCTGCAGGGTGAAGCCCAGCGCGACCAGTTTCGACGGGTCCGGGGTGATGTGGATCTGCCGCTCGTAGCCGCCCAGCGTATTGACCTCGGTGACGCCGGGGGTGTTGCGCATCTGCGGCCGGATCACCCAGTCCTGCAGCGTGCGCAGGTCGGTCGCGGTCCACGGCGTGCCGTCGGGCTTGCGCGCCTCCGGGTCGGCATCGAGCGTGTACATGAAGATCTCGCCGAGTCCGGTCGAGATCGGTCCCATCTGCGGCTCCAGCCCGTCCGGGATCTGCGCCTTGATCTGTTGCAGCCGCTCGGCGACCTGCTGGCGCGCGAAGTAGAGGTCGGTCCCGTCCTCGAACACCACCGTGACCTGCGACAACCCGTACCGCGACAGCGAGCGCGTGTAGTCGAGCCGCGGGATGCCGGCCAGCGCCGTTTCGATCGGGTAGGTGACGCGCTGCTCGGACTCCAGCGGCGAGTAGCCAGGCGCTTCGGTGTTGATCTGCACCTGGACGTTGGTGATGTCGGGGGTGGCATCGATCGGAAGACGGGTGAAGCTCCAGATGCCGATGCCGATCAATCCCAGCGTCAGCACCAGCATCATCCAGCGATGCCGGATCGAGAAACGGACGATCCGTTCCAGCACGCCGGCCTGGTGCGGGCCACGCTCAGTGCGCATGCTCGGCCCCTTCCTTCTCGATGTCGGCCTTGATCAGGTAGCTCTCGTCGACCACCACCTGCTCGCCCTTGCGCAGCCCGCCGGTGATCTGCACACGCTGCGCATCACGCGCGCCGAGTTCGACCGGCCGCGCCTGGTAAGTGTCGCCATCGCGCACGAACACGACTTCTTCGCCGTCCATGGTCTGCAGCGCCGACAGCGGCACCATCAGGTCCACCGGCTGCCGAGCGACCGTGATCCGCGCCTTGACCGCCGAGCCCGGCCGCCACAGGTCGTCGGCGTTGTCGATGGTGGCGCGGGCGACGGTGCTCTGGCTGGCGGTCGCGATGCCCGGCAGCACGCGTTCGAGTTCGGTTTCGACCGTCTTGCCGTCGCTCATGCGGGTGATCCGCACCGGCACGCCGGCACCGATGTGCTGGGCATCGGCGCCGAAGATGTGCAGGTCGACCCAAAGCTGCGAGAGGTCGGCGATCTCGAACAGCGGCATGCCCTCGGCCGCCAGACCGCCGACCGACGCGTGGCGCGCGGTCACCACGCCGGAGATCGGCGCGCTGACGGTGTAGTTGCTCAGGCTCTGGTTGCTTTCGATCGTCGCCAGCGGCTGTCCGGCGTGCACGGCGTCGCCGACGTTGGCACGCAGTGCACGGACCGGGCCGGCAAAACGCGCGGCAACTTCAGCCACGCGGCCGTCGATCGGCGTCAGCAGCCCCTGGACTTCGTGCTCGTCGGCGATCACGCCGGAGCCGACCGGAGCGACTTCGATGCCGGAGCGTTCGGCGATTGCGGCCGGGATGCGCGTGTTGGCGGCTTCGCCATGGCCAGCCTCTTCGTGGCCGTGTTCGTCTTGCGCTGCGTGCTCGTCGTGTCCGGCAGCCTCGACGTGGGCGTCGCCGTTGCCGCTCTCACCGCCGCAAGCGGCCAGCGCCAGGGTGAGCGCAAGCGCGCCGATCAGATGGACAGGCTTCACGGGTTGTCTCCTTGTTGGGGCTGCAGCGGGGTTCCGGCGATGAATGGCTGGCCGGTGAGCCGCTGGATTTCGATCAGGGCGCGCTGGGCTTCGAGCGCGGCGCCGAGTTGCTGCTTTCGCGCATCGGTGCGCTCAGCCTGCAGCGTGGCCCATTCCAGATAGCTGGTCGCACCGGCCCGGTACGCCTTCGCGGCGGCGGCTTCGGCTTTCGCCAGTCGCGGCAGCACATCCGCGCCGAGCCGCGTGACTTCCAGTTGCGCGACGCGGTAGCGGCCGTGGGCTTCGGCCAGCGTGGAGTAGAGCGACAGGCCCGCAGCCTCGCGCTCGATCTCCAGCGCGGCCAGTTCGGCGTTCGCGGAACGGATGGCGGGTGCGGCCCGGCCCGCGCTGCCCAGCGGGATCGAGATGCTGCCAATCAAGCCGAAGTCATCGCTGGCTTGCAGCCGGCGCACGCCGAGCTGCCAGTCGAGGTCCGGCGTGGCCTGGCTGCGGGCCAGTTGCAGCCGTGCCTCGCGGATGCGGCGTTCACCGACGAACTGCGCCAGCTCCGGTGTGCGCGACAGCCAATCGGCCAACACCGCGAACTCGGGCACCTCGGGCAGCGCCAGCGGATCGCTGTCCACCACCTCGAACGTGGGGGCACGTTCGCCCCATAACGCCGCCAGGTGCTGGCGGGCCGCCACTGCACGCTGTCGCGCGCGTGCCCGGTCGAGTTCGGCGCGGGCACGCGCGGCCTGCGCGGTGAACACCACCGACTCGGGCGAGGCGCCCGCCTGCAAGCGCTTGCGTGCCTCGGCGACAATGCGTTCGCGCTGGTCGATGTCGCGCTGCGCGATCGCGCCTTGCCGCCGAGCCGCGACGATCGCCACGTAGCGTCGCGCCACCTCGGCCAGCAGATCCAGCCGCTGCGCTTCGCGCTCGACCGCCAGCGTGTCGATCCGGCTTTGCGCGAGCGTCCGCCGCGCATCGAGCTTTCCACCGCGCTCCAGCACCGAGGCCAGGCTCAAGGTGATCTCGGCGCCGTCCAGGCCACTGGCTTCACCGGTGCCGAAAGCGTTCTCGACGCTGGCACCGGCGACCAGCGCCGGACGGAGTGAAGCACGGTCCAGCTCGGCTTGAAGCACTTCTCGACGGTTGCCGAACAGGCGCAGGTCGGGATGAGCCTCGGCGACGCGTTGCACGGCGTCGTCCAGGGTCAAGGGGTCGGCAGCGTGCGCGGGAAAGACCCCGGCACACACGGCGACAACCGCGGCGAGGGCCGCGAATCGAAAACGCATGGGGATTGCTCCGATTGTTCGATGTGACAGGTGCCGGCAACTGCCGGCGGCACGGTCACGCGGCTATCGGAGGCTTGAACGGCGAGGCGAGCCGCACCTGCGGCGGCATCGGTGTTTTCACGATCGCCAGGCGGCCATTCGCGGTTTTCGCGAGGATCGGCTTGAACACCTGCAGCAGGGCAGGGGTTGTACCGCAACAGTGGGCGAACTGCAGCAGCACGTGCAACGTCCTGTCCTCGCCGACGTCCTGCGCGCCAGTGGCTGCCGCATCCGCGTCGACGGCATCGGGCGCGTGGGCATGCGAACCAGCCGGGTCGTGCGCGAACTCGTGCATCTCACCGGCGGCCGCCATCACCGGTTGCAACACCAGGCCCAGCGCGAACATCCCCAGCACGACAACGCGCAGGAGCGGTAACCAGCGATGGGAAAGCAAACGGATCATCGCCGCACAGCGTACCCGCGGCCCGTCGTAATACAAAACTCCCTGACGGTGGCAACGGTTTGACAAACCAGCCTCGCAGGGCGGCTGCAGGCACGATATCGCCGGGCTTTCCGGTAGCAGAGGCCGCTTCAACTGATCTCGATCAAGGCGCGCTTCACCTGACGGCCGGAAGCTGTCTCCACCCCGGCACCGGCCGGGCATCGACAGGAGGCACCCCATGCTGTTTGAAGTGGAAGACATCAGCTGCGACAAGTGCAGCGACAAGATCGAGCAGGCCATCCGCGCCGCCGACCCGACCGCGCAGATCACCGTGAAGACCGACGAGAAGCGCGTGCGCGTGGAAGGGGTGCTGACCGCCGAGCAGGCGATGGCGGCGCTGGCGGCAGCGGGCTATTCGGCATCGGAGGCCGCGCCGCATAGCGGTGAGGGCAGCGAGTGCTGCGGCGGCTGCTCCTGAGTCTGGGAGCCTGACGTGTCGCGGCTGGCCGCACGCCGGCCCGACGCCGTGTTCCCCGGGGCGCAATGCCCCGGGCGGGGCGCCCCGTTAGAATGGCGACCCCACCGCCAAGCCGAAGCCAGCCGTGAGCCACACTGCAAGCCCGTCCGCCGTCCGCCAGTCCGTCACCATCCGGCAGGAGGACCTGATCCAGTCCATCGCCGACGCGCTGCAGTACATCTCGTACTACCACCCGGTCGACTACATCAAGAGCCTCGCTGCCGCCTATGAGCGTGAGGAGTCGGCGGCTGCGAAGGACGCGATCGCGCAGATCCTGATCAATTCGCGGATGTGCGCCGAGGGCCACCGGCCGATCTGCCAGGACACCGGCATCGTCACCGTGTTCCTCGAGATCGGCATGGACGTGCGCTGGGACGACGCGACGATGAGCGTGGAGGACATGGTCCACGAGGGCGTGCGCCGCGCCTACGCGCACCCCGACAACAAGCTGCGCGCCTCGGTGCTGGCCGACCCGGCCGGCAAGCGCATCAACACGAAGGACAACACGCCCGGCGTGGTCAACGTCAAGGTGGTGCCGGGCAACACGGTCGAGGTGATCGTCGCGGCCAAGGGCGGTGGCTCGGAGGCGAAGTCGAAGTTCGCGATGCTCAACCCGTCCGACTCGATCGTCGACTGGGTGCTCAGGACCGTACCGACCATGGGCGCCGGCTGGTGCCCGCCGGGCATGCTCGGCATCGGCATCGGCGGCACCGCCGAGAAGGCGATGCTGCTGGCCAAGGAATCGCTGATGGAGCCGATCGACATCACCGAGCTGCAGGCGCGCGGCGCGGGCAATCGCACCGAAGAGCTGCGGTTGGAGCTTTTCGAGAAGGTCAACGCGCTGGGCATCGGCGCGCAGGGGCTGGGCGGCCTGACCACGGTGCTCGACGTCAAGGTCAAGGATTACCCGACCCACGCCGCCAACCTGCCGGTGGCGCTGATTCCGAATTGCGCGGCCACGCGGCACGCGCACTTCACGTTGGATGGCAGCGGCGCGGTGATGCTCGACCCGCCGTCGCTGGAGGACTGGCCGAAGTTGACCTACAGCCCGCAGAACGCGCGCCGCGTCGATCTGGATTCGATCACGCAGGAAGACGTCGCGTCGTGGAAGCCCGGCGAGACCCTGCTGCTCAACGGCAACCTGCTGACCGGCCGCGACGCCGCGCACAAGCGCATCGTCGGGATGCTGGATGCGGGCGAGGCGTTGCCGGTCGACCTGCGCGGGCGCTTCATCTATTACGTCGGCCCGGTCGACCCGGTGCGCGACGAGGTTGTCGGCCCGGCCGGCCCGACCACGGCCACGCGCATGGACAAGTTCACCGGGCAGGTGCTGGCGCAGACCGGACTGCTGGGCATGGTCGGCAAGGCGGAGCGCGGACCGATCGCGCGCGAGGCGATCCGCGAGCACCAGTCGGCCTACCTGATGGCCGTCGGCGGCGCGGCGTACCTGGTATCGAAGGCGATCAAGGCCGCGCGCGTGGTGGCGTTCGAGGACCTCGGGATGGAGGCGATCTACGAGTTCACCGTGCAGGACATGCCGGTGACGGTGGCGGTGGATAGCACCGGTGCGTCGGTGCACGAGAGCGGGCCAAGGGAGTGGCAGGCGAGGATCGGGAAGATTCCGGTGGTGGTGGCCTGAGAGGCGCCGCGCTTTTTGTAGGAGCGGCTTCAGCCGCGATCGGATGGTTGGTCGCTCGTCCGACTCCCGATCGCGGCTAAAGCCGCTCCTACAATCGCTTCGCCAGGTCCTTCAGCTTCTTGCGGGTGGCGGCGTTTTGCAGGTAATCCGTAGCCAGTTTCTCCAGCGCGGCGATGTTGGTCGCGCTGACATCGTCGAGGTCGTCCAGCCCGGCCAGCAACTCGGCCTGCATGCGGAAGTAGCCGTCGCCGACCAGTTGCCGGGCGATGTAGTCGACCGAGTCGGTGTTGCCGTCGAACAGCACGTCGATGATCGGCACCGCCCATTCCAGCGCGCCCCATTCGCGCGCGGACTGCAGGCTGATGGGGCGGGTGCGCTCGCCGGTGCCGACCGACAGCACCACGAGGTCGCGGCTGTTGTCGACGCGGCGGTCCTTGCGCATCGCCTCCGCGATCGCGCAGGCGGTCGGGTTGTTGGCGACCACGCCACCGTCGATCAGGGCGTGGCCGCGGCCGCTGATCTTCATGGCGTGGGCGGGGAAGTAGGTCGGCGCGGCGCTCGAGGCGCGGCAGACCTCCCACACAGGCAGGTCGCGATGCGCGGCGTTGAAGTTCTTGAACATCACCGGCTTGCGCGAAATGGTGTCGTAGCTGGTGACCAGCGTCGGCATCTGCAACTGGCCGAACGTGGTCTTGCCGAAGACCTTCTTCAGTACCTTCTCCAGCCCCTTGGCGTCGTAGCGGGGCGCGGACGGGCCGGCGCTGAAGAACCGTCCGGCGCGCGACCACAGGCGTTCGGCCATGCCGGGGAATATCTCGTGGCGCTGGGCGCGGTAGAGCTCGCAGATGGTGGCGGGCGACAGGCCGATGCCGAGTCCGCAGGCGACGATGGCGCCGGTCGAACTGCCTGATACCAGGTCGAAGTTCTTCAGCAGGCCGGGCTTGCCGGCCGCGAGCAGGGCGTCCTCGACCCCGCCCAGCCAGATGCAGCTGACCAGCCCGCGGATGCCGCCGCCGTCGAGCGAAAGGATGCGTCGTGCCTGCATGGCCGCGTCTCCGTGCCGGGGGATGTCCCGAGCCTAGCGCGGCCGCGTCGCAGATGCCGGGACGCGCTGCCTAGAACCACTCCAACAGCGACACGCCCAGGCCGATGTAGGTGGCCCGGTGGTCGTAGTCGATCAGGCTCTCGCCGTAGCCGTCGAACACCTGCAGATGGCCGCGCAGGGTACGGGTGAGCG
Organism: Lysobacter sp. F6437; assembly: GCF_052547215.1. Classification (NCBI taxonomy): domain Bacteria; kingdom Pseudomonadati; phylum Pseudomonadota; class Gammaproteobacteria; order Lysobacterales; family Lysobacteraceae; genus Lysobacter; species Lysobacter sp. F6437. The sequence goes on along the minus strand of NZ_JBQWRB010000001.1, from coordinate 610,554 downwards.
GGAAGCCCCAGTCCAGTTGCACCGCGCCGCGGGAGTCCTCGCCGCCGCGCAGCGAATGCCGCGCCATCAGCGAGAATTCGTGGCCGCCACGGGTGTAGACCAGGGTGGCGTCGCCGCGGCCGATGTAGTTCTCGATGCCGGGGTTCTCGTCCTCGTCGCCATCGGAAATGCGCCACCAGGGGCGCAGCATCAACGCCCAGTTGTCGCGGTCCAGACCGACGTTCACCACCACCCGGTTCCAGCTGCGCGAGAGCGGGTCGGCGCGGCCGTTGGACTGGTGGTTGATGCCCACGCCGAGCATCCGGCCGCGCCAGCCGCCCAGGCTGTAACCGTTGCGGAACACGAGCATGACTTCGGGCTCGTAGTTGGTTTCGCGGAACGGCCGGGAGTTTTCGCTGTTGTAGACCTGCCAGCGCGAGGTCTGGGTGTAGCCCATCCAGATGTCGCCGTTGTCGCCGAACAGGTTCTCCACCGCCTTGGTCTTGAAGCTCAGCTGGAACTTGGCCTCGACATCGCTCAGCGATCCAGTTTGCGGCGGCATGTCGGGGTTGGAGGAGGTGGGCTGTTCGTTGGGGTCGCTGTTCCAGAACGCGGGCAGCAGGTACACCGGCTTGTAGGCGCGGAAGTTGAACGTGCCGAGCTTGGAGTCCTTGGCCAGTTCCCAGCGGCTGTCGAGCAGGCCGCCCTTGCCGGCGTTGGCGATGCTGGCGTTGAGCGAGGCGGCCCCGTGCTCGGAACCGAACAGGTCGCTGACCACGCGACGGGCGCGTTCGCCGGTGGGCAGGGACTTGCGATCCAGCTTCCGGTACTCGGCGACGGCCTGCTTGAACTCGCGGGCATCGGCGGCCTGGGCGTCGGCCTGCTTCGGGCTGGTGCCCTCGCGCTTCATCGCGGCGTCGTAGCAGGCCAGCCGAGCGGCGTCGATTTCGACCGCGGTGCATGCCTCGACGGTCGCGGGCCTGGCTTCCTGGGCATGCGCCGGCGCGACCGCCAGCACCAGCACCAGCGCGGTGGCGACGGGAAGCAGGGGGAGCATGTCGGCGCGGTGGCGTGCAGGTCGTGTCATGCAGTCACCTTACAGCTGCGATTTGATCGGCAACAACACCCGCTCCGCGAGCTTCTCGGTCCACGGCCGGTTGCCCCATGTCTCGTAGGTGTAGCGCTTGGTGGACTCGAGGTCGCGTTCGAACACCGCGGTCATCTGCGCGGCGAACGCATGGTCGTAGATGTTGAGGCTGGCCTCGTCGTTGAGCCGGAACGATCGGATGTCGAAATTGGTCGAGCCGACCGACACCAGTTCCTGGTCGATGATCAGCAACTTGGTATGCATCATCGTCGGCTGGTATTCGTAGATCTCGATGTCGTTGCGCAGCAGCGGGCCCCACGTGGCCTTGGAGGACATCCGCACCGCGTCCGAATCGATGTGCTTGCCCGGCAGCATGACCCGGACCTTGACCCCGCGTTTACGGGCCGCGAGCAAGGCATGCATGATCAACTCGTCGGGCACGAAATAGGCGGCGGCAAGGTCGATGGACTGTTCCGACGCGGCGATCGCCATCAGGTACATCAGGTGCATGCTCTCGCTGCCGCCGGCGGGCGAGGCGATGAACAGGTGCGCGTCCATCTCGCCCACGGGCTGCAGTGGTGGAAAGTATTTCGGGCCGTTGAGGACCTCGCCGGTGGTCTTGATCCAGTTGTCGTTGAACGCGGCCTGGATCTGCGCCACCGCCGGTCCCTCGATGCGGAAGTGCATGTCGCGCCAATGGTCGGGGTCCTGCGCGTCGCCGCTCCAAAGGTCGGCGATGCCGACCCCGCCGGTGAAGCCGATCCGTCCGTCCACCACCAGCAGCTTGCGGTGGGTGCGGTTGTTCATGCGGCCCAGGTTGTACCAGTGCAGCGGACGGTAGCGCTCCAGCTCGACGCCGGCGTCCTCCATCTGGTCCAGCAGTCCCTGGTCCATCTTGATGCTGCCGACCCAGTCGACAGTGACGTGCACGGGGATGCCGGCGCGTGCACGTTCGGACAGGGCCTCGGTGAATTCCTCGCCGATCTCTCCGGACCAGTAGATGTAGGTCTCGAAGGTGATCGAGACCTGGGCGCCGCGGATCGCCTCCAGCATCGCCGGGAAGATCTCGTCGCCGTTGTCGAGGGCGGTGACCTCGTTCCCGGGCAGTACCGATGGCCCCATCATCACCGACATCTCGCGCCGGAATTGCGGGTCGCCGATCGCGTAGTGGTGGGTGACAGTGCGCTCGAGCTTTTTCTCGGGCGTGGCGAAGTTGATCGCGACCACCACCACCACGATGGTGGCAAGGATGGTCCCTACGATGATCCAGGTCATGCGCTTTCGACTCCAGCGTGGCATGGGCGTCCCCCGTTCAGGCCCGATACTGTCGCCGCGACGGCACGACAGCGATGTGAAAACGTGCGGTCTATACGAACCAGGCGAACGCGAACAGCCCCAGCATCGCGAACGCCAGCCCGATCTTCAGGACGGTGCCGAACAGGATCCCCAGCCACGTGCCGAAGCCGACCCGGGCGGCCTTGCGCACCTCGCGGCCATGGATCAGCTCGCCCGCCAGCGCCCCGATGAAGGGACCGGCCAGAAGGCCGATCGGCCCGAAGAACAAGCCCGCGAACGTCCCGACCACCGCACCCACCAGGGCCAGCTTGCTCGCGCCGACGCGCTTGGCGCCCATCGCGGTGGCCAGCAGGTCGATGCCGATCGACAACACGGTCAGCACGCCCAGCAGCAGCAACATCCAACCGCCGACCTGCTCGAAGCCGCCCGCCCAGGCCGCCAGCAGCATGCCGCCGAAAACCAGGGGCAGGCCGGGCAGGGCGGGCAGCACGGTGCCGGCCACGCCGACCAGGATCAGGATGCCGGCAAGTACGTAGTACAGGGTCTGGATGTCCAAGAGGTCAGGTCCGTTGAAGGGTGGTTCGGGCAATCCTATCCCCAATAAAAAACCGGCCCGCGTAAACGGGCCGGTCTTCGGGGTCAGTCAGGTGGCCAGCACTCAGCGGGCGATCACCTGGCCATTGGAGACGCGGACGGCGGAGCCGACCTGCAAGCCGTTGACGTTGTTCATGGTGACCGTGGTGGTCCGACCGTTGTCCATGCGCACCTGCACGTTGTACTTGCGCTGGTTGGCGTTCTGGATCGCGTTGCCGGCAACGGCACCTGCGACCGCGCCCGCGACGGTGGCGGTGTTGCGGCGGCCCTTGCTGTCGTCATCGGCCAACTCGCGGCCAGCGGCTGCGCCGACCAGGCCGCCAAGCACGGCACCGGTCGCGTTGGGCGCGCGGCTCTGGGTGTCGATCGGCTGGATGCTGGTGATCACGCCGCAGTCGTAGCAGCTGGCCGTGGTGTTGCCGTAAGAGTTGCCGGTACCGTAACCGGTGCCAGCCGAGCCGTAACCGCCGGTTGCGCAGCCTGCCAGCGCGAGCATGCCGGCGGCAGTGGAGGCGATTGCAAGCTTGTTGAAGCGGTGGGTGATGTTCATGCGGATCTCCTGTCGGGGCACGGTGGCGTGGTTGCCATGCGCGGAACGCTAGGCGGTGTCCCGTGAACAACCGATCAATCGCGGGCCGATCCGTTCAGCCCCGGAAATCCTGATGGCAGGCCTTGCAGGCCTCTCCAATCTTCTTTGCCGTCGCACCCAGGCCTTCGCAATTGAGTGGCGGTTGCGCCAGCGCGGCATCGAGCGTGGCGCGCATCTGACTGGAGTGCTTGACGAAGCGCTGGTCGTCGCGCAACTCGGGGAAGGCCGGCTCGAGGTCGTTGGCCATCGTGCGCAGCGTCTGCAGGTGCGGCAGGCTGTCGGTCGCGCCGCAGCGGTTCTGTTCGATCCCCGCCTTGATCTGGCCCATGTGCCACGACTGCACGTGCATCACGCTCTCGTGGAAGTGGTCCTTGCGCGCCTCGATCGCGCGCAGGGCCATGACCGTGCAGATGGCGCCGATCACCAGTCCGAGCAGCAGCAGGGCGATGTATTTCGCGCCGTTGCCGTGCGGCTGTGGAGCGTGGGACTGGGGATCGCTCATGGTCGGGTCTCCGTCGAAGTTGGCGGAAACATAGCATGTGGCCGGCGACACGCTGGCGGCCAGAAATGCGGGCCGCGCTTACAATGGACGGCATGGACACAGCCGCCCTTGACCCCATCCTGCAAGCGCGTTTCGCCGGTATCGACCGTCTCTACGGCGCGGGGGCGCTGGCGCGACTGGCCGGGTCGCGGGTTGCGGTGGTCGGCATGGGCGGGGTGGGCTCATGGGTGGTCGAAGCCCTGGCGCGCAGCGGCGTCGGCCACCTGGCGTTGATCGATGCGGACGACATCTGCGTATCCAACAGCAACCGCCAGTTGCCCGCGCACGAAGGCCAGTTCGGCCGGCCCAAGGTCGAGGCGATGGCCGAACGCTGTCGTGCGATCAACCCGCTGGTCGACGTGGTGGCGGTGCCGAGCTTCCTGGTCGCCGGCAACCTCGGTGAACTGCTTGCGCCGGGATACGACCTGGTGCTGGATGCCTGCGACAGCTTCCGCAGCAAGGTCGAACTGATCGCCTGGTGCCGGCGCCGCAAGCAGCCGCTGGTAGTGTGCGGCTCGGCGGGCGGGCGGATCGACCCGACCCTGGTCCGGGTACGCGACTTGTCGCGCACCGAGCACGACGCGATGCTGGCGCTGGTCCGCAAGAAGCTGCGCGGCGAGTTCAACTTTCCCAAGAGTCCGCAGCGCTACTTCGGCGTGCCGGCCGTGTACTCATTGGAAAACGTGCGCTACCCGCAGGCTGACGGCAGCGTTTGCGGCTTGCGCCCGCAGGTGGCGGGCGACGCGGCGCTGAAGCTCGATTGCGGCGGTGGGCTCGGCGCGGCGACGCACATCACGGGGGCATTCGCGTTCGCGATGGCGGGCAAGGCGCTGGAGTTGTTGCTGAAGCCGCGCATGGCGTCCGCGACACCGGAGGTGTGAGGCCGAACAGGCGTTCGGCGTTGGCGGAGGTGGCGGTGGCTACCTCGGACGGCGTGACCCCGCGTAGTTGCGCGATGGTTTCCAGCACCACGGCGAGTCGCGCGGGCTCGTTGCGCTGGCCGCGGATCGCCGCGTCGGGCTGGTCGGGGGCGTCGGTCTCGAGCAGCAGCCATTCCAGCGGCATCGTCGCCGCCAGTTCGCGCAGGCGGCTGGCGCGTTCGTAGGTCACCGGGCCGCCGAGCCCGAGCATGAATCCCTGATCCCACAACTGTTCGGCCTGCTGGCGGCTACCGGAGAAGCTGTGGACCACGCCGCGCAACGGGCCGATCTTGCGGATCGCAGCGGTCACCGCGTCCACCGCACGGCGTGCATGCACGATCACGGGCAGGTCGAACTCGCGGGCGAGTTGCAACTGGCCTTCGAAATAGATCGACTGTGCGGCGGGATCGAGGTCGTCGACGAAATAGTCGAGGCCGCATTCGCCGATCGCTACCGGGCGTTCGCGTTCCAACCATGCGCGCAGCTCGACGAGATGCGCCTCGTGGTGTTCGCCGAGAAACATCGGGTGCAGGCCGTAGGCCGGAAACAGGCCGTCGTGGTCGGCGCAGACATCGCGAAGCTTCGGCCACGACGCAGCGGTGACGGCAGGCACGACCTGTCGACGTACCCCGGCCTCGCGCGCGCGTTCGACCACCTTCAGACGGTCGGCATCGAATTCGCCGGCATCGAGATGGCAATGACTGTCGACCAGCAAGTCGACCGCTCCCGCACCCATCGACTCAGCGCCGCGGCTTGGTGCGGCCTGCTTCACCCTCGATCGGCTCGCGATCCGACCCCTTGCGGTCCTTGAGGTTGGCCAGCAGCAGGGTGCCCAGGCCCAACAGGATCTCGTCGACGAACGGGATCATGTCGGGCACGAACACATTGACCACGAACACCAGCGCGGTGACCTTGAACAGGGTGGGGTAGCGCAACTTGCGCGCCCAGCCGAGCAGCGGGAGCAACATCGGGTTGGCCATGGGCGGTCCTCGGTAAATGCGATGCCGATTGGGCATTAGTGATACGCCAATCACGCTAACACGGTGTGTTTGTTTACTCGGGCGACAGTGTTCGTTAAAAAATTGGCAACCCGTTCAGGTTGGCGGTGGTGCAATGCAGCCAACCGAAAAACCGGGCATTTCCCGCCGAGGAGGCTACCCATGAACAAGAACATGATTGCTGTTGCATTGGCGTCGCTGGTCGTTGGCGGCGTGGCTGTAGCCGCGTACCAGGGCTTCCAGAACGATCCACAGGAAAACGCGCCCGGTACCAACCCGGAGCTCGCTGCCGGCCTTGATGGTGACTTCGCCGCCGACGGCAGCATCGGTGGTGTCGAATTCGCCGACGTGGTCGGGGTCGAGCCGGTCAAGGAGGAGCAGGAGCTCTTCGCCACCGTGATCGGTACCGACCCGGTGCGCGAGACCAGCACCACCTCCACGCCGCGCCAGGTCTGCGAGGACGTGGTCGTGCAGGATCGTGCCCCCGAGCGCGATGGCAACGTCGGCGGCACCGTCGTTGGTGCCATCATCGGTGGCGCGCTGGGTAACCAGGTCGGCGGTGGCAACGGCAAGAAGGCCGCGACCGTGGCCGGTGCGGTGGCCGGTGGCTACGTCGGCAACCGGGTCGACCGCAACCACGTGGGTGGCCAGGTCACCCAGCGGGTCGAGACCAACTGCCGCACCGTATCTGACACGTCGCAGTCGTCCACGGTGGTGGGCTACGACGTGACCTATCGCAACCCGGACGGCACCACGGGCAGCATGCGTACCGGCAGCAAGCCGGGTGAGCGCATCTCGCTGGGCACCGAGGACCAGGTCGTCGGTTACGACGTGACCTACAGCTACAAGGGCCAGGAGCAGACCGTGCGTCTCGACGAGCGCCCGACCGGCGATCGCCTGCCGGTGATCGACGGCGAGGTGGTCACGCAGACCGCTTCGGCCGACGTTGACGCGACTACCAAGGGCTGAACCATCAGTTGATGTATCACGAGGGGCGGGTCTGATCCCGCCCCTTTTTTTGTCTGTTGTCGCGACGTCAGCCGGCGGTGGCCGTGGCGTCTTTTGTCGCCTGCGCAGCCGTCGCCTCCGAGTCGGCGATGAAAGCCCGCACCTGCGTCTCCAACACTGGAAGCGGCACCGAGCCGAGCGCCAGCACCATGTCGTGGAAGGCCTTGATGTCGAAGTCGGCGCCCAGTGCCTGTTCCGCCTCGCCACGCAGGCGAACGATCGCGAGTTCACCGAGCTTGTAGCTCAGCGCCTGCGCCGGCCACGAGATGTAGCGGTCGACCTCGGTGGTGACCTCGTGCTCGCTCAACGCGGTGTTGTCGCGCAGATAGGCCAGCGCCTGCTCGCGGGTCCAGCCCTTGGCGTGGACGCCGGTGTCGATCACCAGCCGGCAGGCGCGCCACATCTCGTAGGTCAGGCGGCCGAATTGCTGGTACGGCGTCTCGTAGATGCCCATCTCCTCGCCGAGCTTCTCCACATACAGGCCCCAGCCTTCGCCGAACGCGGAAATATAGGTGTTGCGGCGGAAGTCGGGCAGCGTGTCCTGCTCCTCGGCAAGCGCGCCCTGCAATGCGTGGCCCGGCGAAGCCTCGTGCAGGGTCAACGCCGGCAGGTTGTAGAGCGGACGCGACGGCAGGTCGTAGGTGTTGAGCCAGTAGGTGTTGCTGCCGCCGCGGCCGGCGGTCCAGAACGGCGCGATCGCCGGCGGCACCGGGACAATGGTGAAGCGCGCGCGGGGCAGGGTGCCGATGTAGTCGCCGACCACCGCGTCGACGCGCTTGGCGATCCATGCGGCGTGGTTGAGCAACTCCTGCGGCGTCTTGGCGTAGAACTGCGGGTCGGTGCGCAGGAAGTGCAGGAACTCGGGGAAGCTGCCTTCGAAACCGGTCTGCTCGATCACGTCGTCCATCTCGGCGCGGATGCGCGCGACCTCGTCCAGGCCGATCTGGTGGATCTCGTCGGGGCCGAGGTCGAGGGTGGTGTATTCGTGGATCTGCTGGCGGTACCAGGCCTCGCCGTCGGGCATCTCGGAAGCGCCCAGCGTAGTGCGCGCCTGCGGCACGTACTCCTCGCGGAAGAAGGTCAGCAGCTGCTGGTGGGCGGGGATGACGTGGTCGGCGATCGCGTTGCGGGCGTCGGTTTGCAACTGTTCCCTCACATCGGCGGGGATCGTCGTCGGAAGGTTCTTGAACGGTTCGTACAACTCCGAGGCGGTCGGGTCATCGAGTTCGGCCACCATCGCGATCGAGACATCGCGGCCGTCGAGTACCGCGCGCGGCACGCTGAAGCCGCGCGCCAGGCCGGCCCGCATGTTGGCGATCTGCTCATCGAAATAGCGCGGCACGTCGGCCAGGCGGTCGATGTAGGCGCGGTACTCCTCGGCCGACTCGAAGTCGCCGCGCGCCATGAACGACAGGTTCGACCAGAACGAGGAGTCCGAATTGAACGGCATCTCGTAGCTGCGGAAGCGGACCTCGGCAGCGAGGTTCTCCAGCTGCGGGCGGTACACCGCGAGGTGGATGCGGTTTTCCGGCGACAGCTTGGCCGGGTCGATCGCGTCGAGTTTGGTGAGCACGCTCTCCCACATCGCCAGCCGCGCGGCCTGGCTTTCGGCGTCGACCGCGGGCAGGTGGTGCAGCGGTGGTGCGTCGCTGTCCTCGTCGGCCATGCCCAACTGCTGCTCGCGCCAGGCCCATTCGCGCTCGTGGATGGCCTGGAAGCGGCGGTCGGTTTCGGAGAGGGTGGCCTCGGCGGCATCGGTTCCGGCGGTCGTGGCGGATGGCGTGGCCTGCCCGGAGGCGGCGACCGGTGCGGCGGCCAGGGCGAGGTGGGCGGCGATCAGGACGGACAGGACGGTCTTCACGGGCATCTCCACGGATGGAATTGCCGCATCTTCGCATCCCTGCCGCACGGGGCTCGTGCCGGAGTTGGTGGTTTCCATCGCCCCGGCTGTGCATGTCCCGCGTGGCGGGTGCCTTCGCGTCGACGACCGCCTTACAATGATCGTTTTCCCACGTTCGAGTCGACCATGGCCCTGCACCCCTACGATCTGTACGACGTCCGCTCCCTGCTCAGCGAAGAGGAGCGCGCGGTGCAGGACACGGTGGCGCGGTTCACCGATGAGCGCGTGCTGCCGATCATCGGCGACGCCTTCGACCAGGGCCGGTTCCCCAAGGAACTGGTGCCGGAGATCGCCGAGCTCGGCCTGCTCGGTTCCACCCTGCCGGAGGAGTACGGCGGTGGTGGGCTCAACGCGGTGTCCTACGGCCTGATCTGCCAGGAGCTGGAGCGCGGCGACAGTGGCATCCGCAGCTTCGTCAGCGTGCAGTCTTCGCTGTGCATGTACCCGATCTTCGCCTACGGCTCGGAGGAGCAGAAGAAGCGCTGGCTGCCCGACATGGCCGCCGGCAAGGTCATCGGCTGCTTCGGCCTGACCGAGGCGCACGGCGGTTCCGACCCGGCCAACATGAAGACCAACGCCAGGAAGGACGGCGGCGACTGGATCCTCAACGGCTCCAAGATGTGGATCACCAACGGCAACCTGGCCGACATCGCAATTGTCTGGGCACAGACCGACGAGGGCATCCAGGGCTTCGTGGTCGAGAAGGGCATGGCGGGTTTCGCCGCGCAGGAGATCAAGCACAAGATGTCGCTGCGCGCGTCGGTGACCTCGTCGCTGTTCTTCGACAACGTGCGCGTGCCCGAGGCCAACCGCCTGCCGAACGTCAAGGGCCTCAAGGGTCCACTCGGCTGCCTGACCCAGGCTCGCTACGGCATCACCTGGGGCCCGATCGGTGCGGCGATCGCCTGCCTGGACGAGGCGTTGAACTATTCGAAGGAACGCATCCTGTTCGACCGCCCGGTGGCGGCGACGCAATCGGCCCAGCTGAAGCTGGCCGACATGGCGCGCCGGATCACGATGGCGCAGTTGCTGGTCGTGCAGTTGGGTCGCCTGAAGGATGCCGGCAACATGGCGCCGACCCAGGTCTCGCTGGCCAAGTGGAACAACTGCCGGATGGCGATCGACATCGCCCGCCAGTGCCGCGACCTGCTCGGCGGCGCCGGCATCACCACCGAGCACGTCGCCATCCGCCACGCGCTGAACCTCGAGTCGGTGATCACCTACGAGGGCACGGAGACCGTGCACCAGCTCGTGGTGGGTCGTGAACTGACCGGGATCAACGCGTTCTAGAGCCGCCCCACCCAATCCCCAGGAACTTTCGCCCATGACCGTCGCGCCCCAACTCGGCCCTACGCTCGAAACCGAACGCCTGATCCTGCGCCCCCAGCAGCGCCAGGATTTCGATGGCTTCGCCGAACTGGTGGGCGACGAAGAGGCGGCGCGCTACATCGGTGGCCAGACGCCGCGTTCCGCCGCGTGGCGCAGGTTCCTGCAGATGCCGGGGGCCTGGGTGGTCCAGGGATTCGCGATGTTCTCGGTGATCGAGAAGGCCAGCGGCGAGTGGATTGGCCAGGCCGGTCCGTGGCAGCCCGAGGGTTGGCCCGGAACAGAGGTGGGCTGGTCGTTCAAGCGCTCGTCGTGGGGCCGCGGTTACGCGATGGAGGCGGCGACGGCGGCGATCGACTGGGCGTTCGACCATTTGCAATGGTCCGAGGTGATCCACTCGATCGATCCGGACAATCGCGCTTCGCAGGCGTTGGCCGAGCGGCTGGGTTCGACCAATCGTGGGCCGGGCCGGTTGCCGGCGCCGTTCGAAGACCATCCGGTGGAAATATGGGGGCAGACCCGCGAGCAGTGGGTCGCCCGCCGTTCCTTCCGTTAACCCCGCTCCGTCTTCCCGTAGGAGCGGCTTCAGCCGCGATCGGATGTCCGGTCGCCCCATCGATTTTCAGATCGCGGCTGAAGCCGCTCCTACAACAAGACAGCAACTGACCATGTCGATACTCCCCAACCGCATTCCGGCACGCATGAAAGGCCTCAACCGCGCCGAGATCTGCGACGTCAACTTCAGCGAATTCGTGCGGGACTGGGATGGCGAGGTCGACGCGGCTCCCGCGCCGCACGAACCGATCCTCGACGGCAGCGCGCTCGACGCGCAGGGTTTCAGCGAGCTGTTCGAGTCGCAGCTGATCAGCCGCCACCTCGACCTGATGGCGCGCGTGCTGCGGGTCCAGAACAAGGTCTTCTACACGATCGGCAGCTCCGGCCACGAAGGCAACGCGATGGTCGCGCGCGCGACCCGCCACACCGACCCCGCGTTCCTGCACTACCGCAGCGGCGGTTTCATGGCCGAGCGCTTCCGCAAGCTGCCGGGCATGGACCCGGTGATGGACTCGGCGTTGAGCTTCGCCGCCAGCAGCGAGGATCCGATCTCCGGCGGCCGCCACAAGGTCTGGGGCAGCAAGCCGTTGTGGGTGCTGCCGCAGACCTCGACGATCGCCTCGCACCTGCCCAAGGCGCTCGGCACCGCGATCGCGATCGAGACCGGCCGCCGCATCGGCTACGACCTGCCGATCCCCGACGACAGCATCGCGATCTGCTCGTTCGGCGATGCGTCGAGCAACCATGCCACCGCGCAGACCGCGTTCAACGCCGCCGCCTGGACCGCCTACCAGAAGCTGCCCGCGCCGGTGCTGTTCGTCTGCGAGGACAACGGCATCGGCATCTCGGTCAAGACACCGAACGGCTGGATCGAGCGCAATTTCTCGCAGCGTCCGGACCTCGACTATTTCTACGCCGACGGCCTCGACCTGGCCAGCGGCTACGCCGACGTGCAGCGTGCGGTCGAGCATTGCCGCAGGACCCGTCGCCCGACCTTTCTGCACCTGCGCACGACCCGGATCATGGGCCATGCCGGCACCGACTTCGAGATCGAGTGGCGTTCGATCGAGGAGTTGTGCGCGGTCGAGGCCAGTGACCCGTTGCTGCGTTCGGCGGCGATCGCACTGCAGTCGGGCCTGATGTCGAAGGACGAGGTGCTCGCGCTGTACGAGTCCACTCGCAAGCGTTGCTTCGCCGCTGCCGAAGAGGCCGACAGCCGGCCCAAGCTCGATCGGCTCGACGACGTCATCGCGCCGCTGGCGCCGTACACCCCGGCGGCGGTCAAGAAAGAGGCCGAGCGCGCCGACTACGCACAGCGCCGGCTGAAAGTATTCGGTGGCGAAGACAAGCTGCCCGAGCAGCAGGCGCCGCGCCACCTGGCGATCCAGATCAACAACGCCCTGCACGACACCTTCGCCAAGTACCCGGAAACATTGTTGTTCGGCGAGGATGTGGCGCAGAAGGGCGGCGTCTACACCGTCACCCGAGGCCTGCAGAAGGCGTTCGGCCCGCGCCGTGTGTTCAACACGTTGCTCGACGAAACCATGATCCTGGGCATGGCGCAGGGTTTCGCCAACGTTGGCCTGCTGCCGATCCCGGAGATCCAGTACCTCGCGTACTTCCACAACGCCGGCGACCAGCTGCGTGGCGAAGCGGCGTCGCTGCAGTTCTTCAGCAACGACCAGTACCGCAACCCGATGGTCGTGCGCATCGCCGGCCTGGGCTACCAGCGTGGCTTCGGTGGCCACTTCCACAACGACAACTCGATCACCGCGCTGCGCGACATCCCCGGGCTGGTCGTCGGCTGCCCGTCGCGCGGCGACGATGCGGTGACGATGCTGCGCACGCTGACCGCACTGGCGAAGGTCGATGGCCGGGTCGCGGTGTTCCTGGAACCGATCGCGCTGTACATGACCAAGGATCTGCACGAGGCCGGCGACGGCGGCTGGCTGACCGGCTTCCCCGCACCGGGCGAGGCGATGTCGCTGGGCGAGGGGCGCGTGTATGACGCGGACAACGACGACCTGGTGATCTTCACCTACGGCAACGGCGTGCCGATGAGCCTGCGCGCTGCGCGCCAGATCGAGCAGAAGCACGGCTGGAAGGCGAGGGTGGTCGACCTGCGCTGGCTGGTGCCACTCAACGAGGACTTCATCGTCGAGCAGGCGCGCAATGCCAAGCGAATCATCATCGTCGACGAGGGTCGTCGCAGCGCCGGCGTCGGCGAGGGCGTGATCACCGCGATCATCGAGGGCGGTTACGGCAAGCGGCCATTCCAGCGCGTGGTCGGCGTCGATACCTACACACCGCTGGCCGGCGCCGCGTTCCTGGTGATTCCCGGCGAGGAAGACATCGTCACCGCTGCGGATCGGCTGGCGGCCAGCTAGCTTCCAAGCGGCTGTCCGACTGGATTTTCTTCTTTTCGTAGGAGCGGCTTCAGCCGCGATCGGAAGTCGGTGCGGGCGAACGACTCCAGATCGCGGCTGAAGCCGCTCCTACAGGGGTAGGGGCGTCGCCGTTGTCAGCGGGCCAGGCCTTCCTTGATGGGAATGACACGCACGGCCCGTGCGTCGATCGACAACTCCGCCTCGTCGCGCCCGAGTGGCAACACCGCCAGTGCGAGGTGCCGGCTGTCGGCATCGGCGCTGGCGACCACGCTGCCGAGTGCGCGATCGCCGCCATGCACTTCCGCTTCGGGGAGCATCGGCGCATCCCCCTCCAGCAACACCAGCCCACGCTTCGCCTTGCCGAGGAAGTGGGTGCGCGCGACGATTTCCTGGCCCGGGTAGCAGCCTTTCTTGACGCTGAAGGCGCGTAGCCTTTCCAGCGACAGTTGTTGCGGGGTCCAATGCTCGATCTGCGAGGCCGGCAGGCGGGGCAGGCCATGCTCGAGGTCGAACAGTTGCCATCGCGCCTCGAATCCTCGGTCCCGCGCGCTGCGGGTAGCCACGACTGGGCCATGCTTAACGACCCGCAAGCAGCGTGGGCCACCCTCGGCGCCCATGTCGAGTTCCGTGCCGCCGTTTCCGTCATCGGAAAACGCGTTGCCGCTCGCCGCTTCCGGCGCCTCGAACGCTCCCGTCACCTGCAGGTCGTCGCGCACCTCGATGGTCACCTTGCTGCGGAACAGGAACCGCCTCAATCCTTCGGCCAGCGCAAACGCATCGGCATCGGGCACCAGCAGCCAGACGCGCTGTTCCGACCATTTCAGCAAAGCAAACAACGCGACCACGCGGCCCTTTGGCGTCAGCCAGCCGCTCCACTGCCACTGGCCGGGTTGCAAGCCGTTGAGATCGTTCATGAATTGGGCTTGCGCGAATGCCGCGGCATCGCGTCCGTCCATCGCGATCACTTGCTGTCCGGGCAACGGGAACACCGGGTTGGCCGGTGCTGGCGACTTGTCATGCATGGGGGCGGGAATTAAGCTTCATGGCTGTGATGATAGGCCAAACGACCCTCGATCCAGGTTCCACGACGCCCACCGATGCGGGTGCGGCGACGACAACCGGGCGGTCCGGCGAAAGCGCTGAAACAGCAACCGCGGATACGCCGGTCGCCGAGGAGTTCGGCGGGCGGGACGGTCCCGATCCCACCCGTTTCGGTGACTGGGAGAAGAATGGTCGTTGCATCGATTTCTGACCCGACTATCCCGCCCGACATCCTGCCGACACCAATTTCCAGATCCACTCCTGCCACGCGGCCCCGGCCGCCCCGCCGAGACAGCCAGCGCATGGCGAACAGCGAACGCCCCCGGTCCCCGCGACCACTCTCACCCCACCTGCAGGTCTACAGCTGGCAGGTGCAAATGGTGACCTCGATCCTGCATCGCGGCACCGGGATCGTCCTCGTACTCGGCAGCCTGTTGCTTGCCTGCGGACTGATGTCGCTGGCGGCGGGGCCGGAGCAGTGGTCCAGTTTCAGCGGTTTCGCGCGTTCGCCGCTGGGGTTCTTGGTCCTGTTCGGCTGGAGCTGGTCGCTTGCGTTCCATCTGGTCAACGGTATCCGCCACTTGCTGCAGGACGCGGGGCTGGGTTTCTCCATTGACAGCTTCGTCCGCAACAGCTGGATTTCGGTGTTTGGCAGCCTGGTGCTGACCGCGCTGGTGTGGGTCGTGGCGATGACGCAGTGGGGTGGCGCATGAAGGTCAACGACAACCTCCGCACGCCGCTCAAGCGCGCCCGTGGACTGGGCTCGGCCAAGGACGGAACCGGTCACTTCATCAATCAGCGCATCACCGCGATCGCGCTGGTGCCCCTGACGCTCTACGTGGTCGGGCTGGTGGTCTGGCTGATCGGTGCCGACTACGCCACCGTGCGCGTGACCGTCGCGCAACCGTGGAACGCGATCCTGCTGGTGGCGTTCCTGGTCGCCTCGTTCTGGCACGCCAAGCTCGGCATGCAGGTGATTGTCGAGGACTACGTCCACACGCCATGGCTTGCGGCTGTCTCGCAACTCGCCGTCATTTTCGTTTGCGCTCTCGCCGGACTCGCCAGCGTGCTCGCCGTCATCCGTATTTCGCTGGGAGCCTGATCGACAATGGCCGCTGCATCCAAGAATCCTGATTACAAGATCACCGAGCACGTGTTCGACATGCTGGTGGTCGGTGCCGGTGGCGCCGGCCTGCGCGCCACCTTCGGCCTGGCCCAGAAGGGGCTCAAGACGGCCTGCATCACCAAGGTGTTCCCGACCCGTTCGCACACCGTGGCCGCGCAGGGTGGCGTCGCCGCTGCGCTCGGCAACATGGGCGAGGACGACTGGCGCTACCACTACTACGACACCATCAAGGGCTCGGACTGGCTGGGCGACCAGGACGCGATCGAGTACATGTGCCGCGAGGCGATCCCGGCGATCATCGAGCTTGAGCACCAGGGCGTGCCGTTCTCGCGTACCGACGACGGCCGCATCTACCAGCGCCCGTTCGGCGGCATGACGACCAAGTACGGCGAAGGCCCGGCCGCGCAGCGTACCTGCGCCGCGGCCGACCGCACCGGCCACGCGATCCTGCACACGCTGTACCAGCAGTCGCTGGCGCACGACGCGCAGTTCTTCATCGAGTACTTCGCACTCGATCTGATCATGGACGCCGACGGCACCTGCCGCGGCGTGCTCGCGCTGGACCTGGCCGAGGGCACGCTGCACCTGTTCCGCGCGCAGGGCACGGTGCTGGCGACCGGCGGCTACGGCCGTGCATATTTCTCCGCGACCTCCGCGCATACCTGCACCGGCGACGGTGGCGGCATGGCGCTGCGCGCCGGCATCGCGCTGCAGGACATGGAGTTCGTGCAGTTCCACCCGACCGGCATCTACGGCGCCGGCTGCCTGATCACCGAAGGCGTGCGCGGCGAAGGCGGCATCCTGCGCAACGCCCAGGGCGAGCGCTTCATGGAGCGCTACGCACCGTCGGCCAAGGACCTCGCCTCGCGCGACGTGGTCAGCCGCGCGATGACGATGGAGATCCGCGAAGGCCGCGGCGTCGGCGAGCACAAGGACCACATGCTGCTCGACCTGACCCACCTCGGTCCCGAGGTCATCCACGAGAAGCTGCCGGGCATCGCCGAGTCGGCCCGCATCTTCGCCAACGTCGATGTCGAGAAAGAACCGATCCCGGTGATCCCGACCGTCCACTACAACATGGGCGGCATCCCGACCAACTACCACGGCGAAGTGGTGCAGTTGAAGAACGGCAATCCCGACGAAGTGGTGCCGGGCCTGTACGCGATCGGCGAGGCCGCCTGCGTGTCGGTGCACGGCGCCAACCGGCTGGGCTCCAACTCGCTGCTCGACCTGGTGGTGTTCGGTCGCGCGGTCGCCAACCGTTGCGCCGAGACGATCGTGTCCGACGCACCACAGCCCGACCTGCCGGTCGATGCCTGCGACGCCGCGCTGGAGCGCCTCGACAAGTTGCGCAACGCCAATGGCAGCACGCCGACCGCGGTCATCCGCGACAAGATGCAGCGCGCGATGCAGGCCGATGCCGCGGTGTTCCGCACCCAGGACACGCTGGAAGAGGGCGTCGCGAAGATCCGCGAGATCCACGCCTCGTTCGCCGACGTCAAGGTCAGCGACCGCTCGCTGATCTGGAACACCGACCTGGTCGAGACCTACGAATTGCGCAACCTGCTGGACCAGGCGCTGGCGACGATCGTCTGCGCCGAGAACCGCAAGGAATCGCGCGGCGCACACGCCCGCGACGACTTCCCGGACCGCGACGACGCCAACTGGCACAAGCACAGCCTGTGCTGGGTCGACGAGGCCGGCAACACCCGCATCGACTACCGCCCGGTGCACATGTACACGTTGAGCAAGGATGTCGACGTGGTGCCGCCGAAGAAGCGCGTGTATTGACCCTGTAGGAGCGGCTTCAGCCGCGATCTTGAACCGGTGCGAGCGACCGACTCGCCGATCGCGGCTAAAGCCGCTCCTACAAAACCCGCTTCGGCGGTGACGCAGGAAACAACGATGGCCGAATTCACCCTTCCCAAGAACTCGCAGATCCAGCAGGGCCGTCATTGGCCGGCGCAGGGCGCGAAGCAACCTCGCACCTTCAAGGTCTATCGCTGGAACCCGGACGACGGCATGAAGCCGCGCGTGGACACCTACGAGGTGGACATGGCGACCTGCGGCCCGATGGTCCTGGACGCGCTGATCAAGATCAAGAACGAGATCGACCCGACCCTGACCTTCCGTCGCTCCTGCCGCGAGGGCATCTGCGGTTCGTGCGCGATGAACATCGACGGCACCAATACGCTGGCGTGCACCAAGGCGATCGAGGATTGCGCCAAGGCCGACGTGCCGATCTACCCGCTGCCGCACATGGACGTGGTCAAGGACCTGGTGCCGGACCTGACCCACTTCTACGCCCAGTACGCGTCGATCAAGCCGTGGATCCGCACCCAGACCCCGGCGCCGACCGACCGCGAGCGCCTGCAGTCGCCGGCCGACCGCAAGAAGCTCGACGGCCTGTACGAATGCATCCTGTGCGCATGCTGCAGCACCAGCTGCCCGAGCTACTGGTGGAACGGCGAGCGCTACCTCGGCCCGGCGATCCTGCTGCAGGCCTACCGCTGGATCGTCGACAGCCGCGATGAGGACACCGGTGCGCGCCTGGACGACCTTGAAGACCCGTTCAAGCTGTATCGCTGCCACACGATCATGAACTGCACCCGGACCTGCCCGAAGGGGCTGAACCCGGCGCAGGCGATCGCCGAGACCAAGAAGCTCATGTTGGAGCGCCGGGCTCTTTGACCGGCGCCGACGACGCCGAGCTGCGCCGCCTGCGCTGGAAGTCCCGGCGTGGCATGCGCGAGCTCGACCAGTTGTTCGGTCGCTATCTCGACACCGAGTGGCGGCGGGATTCCGAGCCGCAGCGCGGGGTTTTCCTACGGTTGCTGGATTGCGAGGACGATAAGCTCTGGCACTGGTTCATGGGCCACGAGACCCCGTCCGATGCCGAACTTGCCGCACTGGTCCAGCGCATCCGCTCCCTGCCGGTTTGAGTGGCGCCCGTCGCGCTGGCTGATTGCCGCACTGTGCCTGCTTGCGGTGCTGGCCGCGACCTCGTTGCTGGCGTCCGACCTGCCGGGGCACGTGGCGTGGCCGCTGGCCGTGATCACCCTCGGCTACGGCACCTGGCTGGCGTACCGCGAGTCACGCCGCCAGCCGCGTGACGTGCTGATCCGCGACGAGGGTGCCGTGGTCGAGATCGACGGCGAGCGCGTCGACGACTTCCGGATCGATTGGCGCGGCGTACTGGCATTTGCCCACTGGCGCGACCGCGGGGGCAGGACGCATCGGCTGGCTTGGTGGCCCGATACCCTGTCGACCGCCAGCCGCCGTGAACTTCGGCTGGCCGCGCCGATCGAAACATCCCCGCGCGACCCGGCTTCGATGGCACCATAGAACGCTATGTTCAAACCAATTCCTGTTGCCATCGGCCTGCGCTACCTGCGTGCCAAGCGCCGTAACGGCTTCATCTCCTTCATCTCGCTGGCCTCGATCCTCGGCATCGCGCTGGGCGTCGCGGCGTTGATCACCACCCTGGCGGTGATGACCGGCTTCCAGCGCGAGATCCGCGACCGCATGTTGCAGATGGCCGCGCACGCGACCGTCAGCGCCCACGGCAACCCGATCACCGAATGGCAACGCGCCGTCGACCTGGCGCTGGCGGATCCGCGCGTGGCCGGCGCGGCACCCTACGTGGAGAAGGAAGCGCTGCTCAATGGTGCCCGCCAGCAACCGGCGTTCGTCCGTGGCGTGGTGCCGGCCGACGAGCGCACCGTATCCGTGCTCGGCGACAAGATGGTGTCCGGCGAGCTGGAATCACTGCAGCCGGGCAGCTTCAACATCATCCTCGGCCGCGAGCTTGCCGCCTGGCTCGGCGTGGGCGTCGGCGACGACGTGGTGATGATGCTGGCCGACGCACGCGGCTCTCCGATCGGCGCGCTCCCGCAGTTCAAGCGCTTCGCGGTCAGCGGGGTGTTCGAGGTCGGCTACAACGAATACGACCGCAGCATGGCGTTCGTGGACATGAACGACCTGCAACGCGTCTTGAGGATGGGCGAGGGCGTCACCGGCGTGCGCTTGAAGCTGCATGACATGAACCTGGCCTGGGATGTCGCGCGTGACCTGGCGCTCGACCTGGGCGGCGGCTTCGCGGTCAGCGACTGGACCACCGACAACGCCAACATGTTCCGCGCGTTGAAGATGGAGAAGACGATGATGGCGATCCTGTTGTCGCTGATCATCGCGATGGGCGCGTTCAACCTGGTGTCGTCCCAGGTGATGCTGGTGACCGACAAGCAGGCCGACATCGCGATCCTGCGCACGCTCGGCCTGAGCCCGCGCGGGGTGATGACGGTATTCGTGGTGCAGGGCAGCCTGATCGGCGTGATCGGCACCGTGCTCGGCGTCATCGGCGGCATCGTGCTGACCCTCAACCTGGAGCACATCCTGTTCGCGATCGAGAAGGTGTTCGGCGTGACCCTGTTGCCGGAGGACGTCTACTACATCACCGGCCTGCCGACCGAGCTGAAGACCAGCGACGTGATCGCGATCGCCGCGGTCGCGCTGGTGATGGCGCTGATCGCGACGATCTACCCGGCCTGGCGCGCGGCACGCACCCCACCGGCGGAGGCGCTGCGCTATGAGTGAGTCGATCAACACCAGCATCCCCGAGGCCGTGATCAGCTGCGACGGGTTGGGCATGGTCTACGCCGAAGGCAAGATGCGAACGCCGGTGTTCGACGGCCTGAACCTGGCTGTGGGCAAGGGCGAGACCGTTGCGATCCTCGGGGCGTCCGGCGCCGGCAAGAGCACCCTGCTGCACTTGCTCGGCGGCCTGGACACGCCGACCGCCGGCGAAGTCTTCGTCGCGGGCCGGAAGATGAGCGCGTTGTCCGACGCCGCACGCGGCTCGCTGCGCAACAAGGCACTCGGCTTCGTCTACCAGTTCCACCACCTGCTGCCGGAATTCACCGCGGTCGAGAACGTGATGCTGCCGGTGCTACTCAATGGCACCCACGTTCCCGACGCGCGCAAACGTGCGCAGGTGTTGCTGGAGTCCGTCGGCCTAGGGCATCGTCTCGAGCACAAGCCGGGCGAATTGTCCGGCGGCGAGCGCCAGCGTGCCGCCGTCGCCCGTGCGCTGGTCAACCAGCCGGCCTGCGTGCTCGGTGACGAGCCGACCGGCAACCTCGACGAGAAGACCGCGGCGACGGTGTTCGAGTTGATGCTCGAACTCAACCGCGAACAGCACACCAGCCTGGTCCTGGTCACCCACGATCGGCGCCTCGCGCGACGACTCGACCGGGTCCTGGAACTGCACGAAGGGAAATTGCGGGAAATCCCGCCCAGCGAGGCGTAAGCCATGAATGAAACGGCAGGGAAGCCGTTATCCCAACACCCGGCCGGAGTCGCCGGGGCTTGTCACCAGGCAGAAGCAGTGCCCCGGGCCGGTTGGTTGACGATCGCACCGTTCGGCACGGTCGCCGCACTGGCCTTGCTTGCGGGCGTCTCCGCCTGCCTGTGGTCGCCAGTGCTGGCACCGCGTGCGTTGCTGCTGGCGATGTTTGTACCCGGCGTCCTGTTGTGGTGGCGAGGGCGCGCGATCCGCTGGCTCGGTGTCGCACTGTTCGGCTTCGCATTGGCCGGGCTGCACGCCGGCCACGCGTTGTCGGTGCAGTTGCCGCTGGACTGGGAAAAGCGCGAGGTCACCGTCGAGGGGCGGGTGGTCGAGTTGCCCGAGCGCGAATCGCGTCGCACCGCCTTTGCGTTCCGCGTCGTCGACCGCGACGACCAGCCCGCGCCCTTGCGTGGACGCCTGCTGCAACTCTCCTGGTACGACGACTTCGACGGCACGGCAACCGGACGGGACCGTCTGCACGCGGGCCAGCGATGGCAACTTAGCGCTCGTGTGCGTGCACCGCGCGGGTTGCGCAATCCCGGTGGCTTCGACAGCGAGAAGCACGCGCTGGCACGGCGGCTGGCCGCCAGCGGCTATGTCCGCAATCCCGAAGCCGCACGTCTGTTGTCACCGGCCGAAGGCCTGCAGGCGTGGCGGGAGTCGATGTCAGCCCGGATCGAGACGCTGGTCCCGGACGGTGCATCGCGGTTCGTCCGCGCGCTGGCGCTGGGCGATACCCGCGGCCTCGACGACGCCGACTGGCACGTGCTCCGGGCCAACGGCCTGACCCACCTGGTGGCGATTTCCGGCTTTCACGTCGGCCTCGTGGCGGGCTTCTTCGCATTGCTCGTGGCAGGGACGTGGTGGCTGTTTCCGGCGCTCGGGCGCCGTTGCCCCAGACCCGTCGCGGCGGCCATCGCTGGCCTGCTCGGTGCCGCGCTGTATGCCGCGGTCGCGGGATTCGCGCTGCCGACCGTGCGTACAGTCCTGATGATCGCCGTGGTGGCCGGGTTGCGGGTGTCGCGTCGCAATGCCAGCACGTTCGACAGCCTGGCGCTGGCGGCGATCGCGATCCTGCTGGTCGATCCGCTGGCGGTGCTGGGCGCCGGCTTCTGGCTGAGTTTCCTGGGCGTCGCCTGGCTCTTGTGGTGCCTGCCGGGTGCAGGACGCAAGCCCGTCCGCGACCTCCTGTCGGCGCAGGGCGTCGCCACCCTCGGGCTGCTCCCGTTGAGCGTGGTGTTGTTCGGGCAGGCATCACTGGTCGGGCCGGTGGCCAACCTGCTGGCGGTGCCCTGGTGGAGCCTGGTGGTGGTGCCGCTGGCGCTGGTCGGTACCGCGCTTGAGAGCCTGCACGCGGGGTTGGGCGAGTGGCCATGGCGGGCCGCGGCATGGTGCTTCGAGCGCAGCTGGTCGTTGTTCGAGGCGCTGGCGGAGAGCGACCTGGCACTGTGGTGGCTGACCGAACCACGCTGGTTCGCGCTGCCATTGGCGATGATCGGTGCATTCTGGCTGCTGTTGCCGCGTGGCCTGCCGGGTCGGCCGCTGGCATTACTGTTATGGCTCCCGCTTTTGTGGCCGGACCGCAACCTGCCAGGACCCGGCGCGGCAGAACTGCAGATGCTTGATGTCGGGCAGGGACTGTCGGTGCTGGTCCGCACCGCAAACCACAGCCTGCTCTACGACATGGGTCCGGCGATGCCGGACGGTTTCGATGCGGGTGAACGCGTCGTCCTCCCGGCGCTGTACGCACTGGGAGTACGCAGGCTCGACATGGCGGTGGTCAGCCACGGTGACAGTGACCACGCCGGCGGCTTCGGGGCGGTCCGACGCGGTTTCCCGGTTGCGGCGGCCCGCGCGCCGGAGGGGGCGCCGGTGCCGGATACCGCATCGTGCGTGGCCGGGCAGGAGTGGCGCTGGGACGGGGTGGCGTTCCGGTTCCTGCATCCGCCGCCGTACTTCCCGTACTTGGGCAACGAGGCGAGTTGCGTGCTGCGCATAACGACCGCGCACGGCTCCGCCTTGCTGACCGGTGACATCGGCGAAGTGATCGAGCGTGACCTGGTGCGGCGCGCCGGCATCGATCCGGCCGCCTCGGTGCAGGCCGAGGTGGTCGCAATCGCCCACCACGGCAGTGCCAGCGCGTCCGATCCCGGGTTCGTCGCGGCGACCGGCGCACGGCTGGCACTGGTTTCCAGCGGCCATGGCAACCGGTTCGGCCATCCGAAACCGGATGTCACCGATCGCTGGCACCGCGCCGGTGCGGACACCCTGGATACGGCCGAGGGCGGGGCAGTCACCGTACGGCTGGATGACGGGGGACCACGGGCGGAAACGCGACGGCGCGCACACCCGCGCCTGTGGGACGCCGCGGCACGGGCGGGTCGGGCGCCGGCTGGGGAGTCGGCTGGGCTATCCTATCGGCCGGATTGAACCCCCTTCTGAAATCGGCCCCGGGCCGGAGGATTGCGCGTGCTGGAACTGGTCAAGGCCGGCGGTTGGCCGATGATCCCGCTGTTGATGCTCACCGTGCTGGCGCTGGCGATCATCATCGAGCGGGCCTGGACGTTGCGGCGGTCGGCGGTGGTGCCACCCCGACTCGGCCGGGAAGTCCGCACCTGGGCAGCGGGCGGCAAGCTCGACCCCAGCCACATCGAGTCCCTGCGCGCGACATCGCCACTGGGCGCATTGCTCGCCGCCGCGCTTGACGTGCGCCATCGCCCGCGCGACCAGATCCGCGAGCGCATCGAGGACGTCGGCCGCCATCTCGTGCACCGGATGGAGCGCTACCTCAACTCGCTCGGCACGATCGCCGCCGCCGGTCCGCTGCTCGGCCTGTTCGGCACCGTGGTCGGTATGATCCAGATGTTCCTCGGCATCCTCGACCACGGCATCGGCGACGTGAACCAGCTCGCCGGCGGCATCGGCAAGGCGCTGGTGTGCACCGCGACCGGCATGATCGTGGCGATCCCGGCGTTGATGGCGCACCGCTGGTTCCGCGGCCGCATCGCCGAGTACATCGTCGACATGGAGCACGAGGCGATGCAATTGCTCGACACCATCGAGACCCCGCCGGCCTCGGCGCAGGTCGCACCCGGCGCGCACGGCATCTCCCCGCCGGTGAGCGCGAGCTGACCGCATGCGCATCCGCGACCATCGCGCCGACGACGAGCCGGAGATCAACCTGGTCCCGATGATCGACGTCATCCTGGTGCTGATCATCTTCTTCGTGGTCACCGCGACCTTCGATGCGCGCTCGGTGATCCAGCTCGAGCTGCCACGCGCGACCGGCGAGCAGAGCGAGGCCGAGCAGGCGCTGGTGGTGCTGGTCAATGCCGAGGGTCGTTATTTCGTCGGTGATCGCGAGGTGCTGCGTACCGACATCGCGTCGCTCAAGGAGACCATCTCCGAAGTCGCCGGCAGCGAGCGCGACCGTCCGGTGATGCTGCGCGCCGATGCCCGCACGCCGTACCAGGCGGTGGTGACCGTCTACGACGCACTCGGCCAGCTCGGCTTCAACCGGATCATGAGTGCGACCGCGCCGCCGGCCGCGCCCGACGCGAGCCCAGGGGCCACCCAGTGACCCAGGCCGCATCGCCGTGGCAGGTCTATCGGCGGCTGATCCGGTTCGCCCGGCCGTACCGCTCGCTGCTGGTGGTGGCGGGTATCGCGATGCTGTTCGAGGCCGCCGCCGCCGCTGGTTTCACCAAGTTGATGGAACCGATCATCGACGAGACCTTCATCACCAGGGACACCAGCCTGAGCCTGCTGTTGCCGTTGGCGATCGTCGGCCTGTTCGTGTTGCGCGGCATCGCCGGCTACATCACCGACATGTGCATGGCGCGGTCGGGCCGCAGCATCGCCCGGGACCTGCGGGTGCAGGTGCTGGGCAAGTACCTGCGGTTGCCGGGGCTGCGCTTCGACAGCGAACCGGTGCCATCGATGCTGGTCCGTCTCGGGTCCGACAGCGACCAGGTCGCGCAGGCCGCGATCGACGCGATGAAAGTGATGCTGCAGCAATCGCTGCAGGTGATCGCGATGCTCGGCGTGATGTTGTGGACCAGCTGGCAGGTGACCATCGCGATCCTGATCATGGCGCCGCCGCTGGCCTGGGTCATGGACAAGGTCGGCAAGCGCTACCGGCGGATCAGCCACAAGATCCAGGAAAGCGGGGCGACGCTGATGCAGTCGGCCGACCAGGCCCTGGCCAACCAGCAGGAGGTCAAGGTCTATGGCGCCCAGGGCGTCGAGCTGAAGCGCTACGCGGGCCAGGCCGACCACCACCTCAAGCTCAGCCTCAAGGTCGAATCGACCCGCAGCATCTCCTCGGCGCTGGTGCAGGTGATGGGAGCGATCGGGCTGGCGCTGCTGCTGTTCTTCGCCGGTAGGGAGGCGATTGCCGGGCGGCTGGAGGCGGGCGGCTTCGTGGTCCTGATGATCTCGATGATGGCGGTCATCCCGGCGCTGAAGCAGCTGACCAACGTGCAGGGCATGTTGCAGCGGGGCGTGGCTTCCGCCGACCGCCTGTTCGACGTGATCGACGCCGACGACGAGGTCGACGACGGCAGCCGGCCGCTTGATCGCGCCCGCGGCGTCATCGAGTTCCGCGATGTCAGCGCGCGTTACCCGGGCCAGCAACAGGCGGCGCTGGCCGATGCCAGCTTCATCGCGAAACCGGGCACGGTCACCGCGATCGTCGGGCGTTCCGGCAGCGGCAAGTCGACCCTGATCAAGCTGATCCCGCGGTTCTATGAAGTGGAGTCCGGCGAGATCCTGCTCGACGGCCATCGCCTGCGCGAGTACAAGCTGGCCGACCTGCGCAGGCAGATCGCGCTGGTCGGCCAACAGGTGATGCTGTTCGACGGCTCGGTTGCCGCCAACGTGGCCTACGGCGAACTCGAACAGGCGCAACCCGAAGGCCTCGACCAGGCGATTCGCGGCGCCAATGCGATGGAGTTCGTCGAGCGCCTGCCCGACGGTACCGAAACCAGCATCGGCAGCAAGGGCGGGCGCCTGTCCGGCGGCCAGCGCCAGCGCCTCGCGATTGCCCGGGCGATGCTGAAGGACGCGCCGATCCTGATCCTCGACGAGGCCACAGCCGCGCTCGACACCGAATCCGAACGCCTGGTGCAGGATGCGCTCAACCGGCTGATGCCCGACCGCACCACGCTGGTGATCGCACACCGCCTGTCGACCATCGAACACGCCGACCAGGTGCTGGTGCTCGACGAAGGCCGCATCGTCGAGCGCGGCACACATTCCGAACTGGTGGCACGGGAGGGGCTGTACGCCCACCTGCACCGCATGCAGTTCCGCGAGGCCCAATGAACAACGCAGGTCCGGGATCCCGCCGCGAACACCAGCCAGCGTACTGGTACGGCGACGCGCCGGTACCGCTGGCGTCGCGCCTGCTCGCGTCGGTCTACGGCGCGGTGACCAGCGTGCGTCGCAAGCTGTACCGCGCAGGCTGGTTCCGCAGCCGGCATCCGGGCGTGCCGGTGGTGGTCGTCGGCAACATCACCGCGGGCGGCGCCGGCAAGACCCCGATGACGATCGCGCTGGTCGAGCGGTTGCGCAGCGAAGGCTGGACGCCCGGCGTGGCCAGCCGCGGTTACGGGCGCGCCGACATCGGTTCCGCGGTCTGGGTCGAGGCCGATACGCCGCCCGAGATCGGCGGCGACGAACCGGTGCTGATCGCTCGCCGCACCGGCGTCAAGCTGCGCGCCGACCGCGATCGCGCGGCGGCGGCCAAGGCCCTTGCCGAGGTGGGTTGCGACATCGTGATCTGCGACGACGGCCTGCAGCACTACCGGTTGAAGCGGGATATCGAGATCGAGGTGGTCGACGGCCGGCGCCGCTATGGCAATGGCCAGTTGCTGCCCGCCGGGCCGTTGCGCGAGATGCCGGAGCGGGGCGCCGACTGCGATTTCCGCGTCATCAACGTTGCCAGCATCCCCGGGGCGGCGGGCGCCAATGGCGGGGATACCGGCTTCGGCGAATGGCCGATGCGGCTGCACGCCGATCGCGCGATGCCGATCCTCGGCGGACGCCCGCGGGCGCTGGAGACCTTCTCCGGCCACCGCGTCCATGCCGTCGCCGGCATCGGCAACCCCGAACGTTATTTCGCAATGCTGCGCGCGCTCGGCATCGCGGTGGTTCCGCACGCTTTCGCCGACCACCACCGCTACCGCGCAAGCGATTTCGAGTTCGGTAGTCCGTTGCCGGTGCTGATGACCGAGAAAGACGCGGTGAAGTGCGCCGAGTTCGCCACCGACGCGTTCTATAGCGTCCCGGTGCGCGCGGAATTGCCCGAAGCATTCTGGATCTCCCTGCTCGACCGCCTGCAGGCCATCGACAGCCCCCGGTCGCCCCTGTAGGAGCGGCTTCAGCCGCGATCTGGAATCGTTTGCCCGTATCGGTTCCAGATCGCGGCTGAAGCCGCTCCTACAAGAGTCGGATCAGGTCGGAAGCGTGGCGGCCGTCATGTCAGAATCGCAGCCATGACCGCATCGTCCGATTTCGTAGTCGCCATCCCCGCGCGTTATTCCGCCTCGCGCCTGCCGGGCAAGCCGCTGCGGCTGCTTGCGGGCGAGCCCCTGGTGCTGCACGTCGCCCGTCGGGCGCTCGCCGCCGGTGCGCGCGAGGTCTGGGTCGCTGCCGACGACCCGCGCATTGCCGAGGCGCTGGATGGACATGGTGTACGGGTCGCGATGACCTCGGTGGATCACGTTTCCGGTACCGATCGCCTCGCCGAATGCGCCCGCATTGCCGGGTGGGACGATCACACCATCGTGGTCAACCTGCAGGGCGACGAGCCGTTCGCGCCCGCTGCCGGTATCAGTGCGGTTGCAGAGTTGTTGCGCGATAGCGGCGCGGAGATGGCGACACTCGCCGCGCCGGTCACCGACGTCGAAACCCTGCTGGATCCGAACGCGGTCAAGCTGGTGCGCGCCGACAATGGCGACGCGCTGTACTTCAGCCGCGCGCCGATCCCCTGGCCGCGCGACGCATTCGCTACCGATAGCGCCCGCATGCCCGAAGGCCACGCCTGGTTGCGCCACATCGGCATCTACGGCTATCGCGTGCGCTTCCTGCAGCGTTTCGCGGCGATGCCGGCGGGTCGGCTGGAACGGGTGGAGTCGCTGGAGCAGTTGCGCGTGCTCGAAGCGGGGCACCGGATCGCGGTCGGGCTGACCCCGGAGTTGTTCCCACCGGGCGTCGACACACCCGCGGACCTGGAACGCGCCGAAGCGAGGCTGGCCGGCCATGGCTGAACCGACGCGGCTGCTGATGGTCTGCCTCGGCAACATCTGCCGCTCGCCAACCGCTGAAGGGGTGGTGCGCGCCCGGATCGAGGCGGCCGGGCTCGGCGACGTGGTCGAGATCGACTCGGCCGGCACCGGCGACTGGCACATCGGCTGCAGCCCCGACCACCGGGCGGTCGCGACCGCCGCCGCACACGGCGTGGATATCGCCGGGCTCCGTGGCCGGCAGCTGTCGAGCCGCGATTTCGCCGCATTCGACTGGTTGCTGTGCGCCGATCGCGACAACCTGCGTAACGTGCGCGCACTGGCGCCCGACGCCGCGGCCCGCGACAAGGCGGTCCTGCTGCTCGACTGGGCCGGGGTGGAACCCGACGGCGAGGTTCCCGACCCCTACACCGGAGGGCCGGAAAACTTCGAGCAGGTCTGGACGCTGTTGGAGCGTGCCGCGGACGGCGTCGTCCGGCGCCTGCGGGATCACCGATAATCGACCGCATCCATGAGGTCGATGTGAGCACCCGCAGCAAACCATCCGAATTCGACGGCAAGGCCTTCGCCCGCGGGCTCAGCACCGCGCCGGGCGTGTACCGCATGATCGGCGCCGACGACAGCGCGTTGTACGTCGGCAAGGCCAGCGCACTGCGCAACCGGGTGTCCAGCTACTTCAACGCGACCCCGAAGTCGGCGCGCATCATGACGATGCTCAACCAGACGGCGCGCATGGAGGTCACCGTCACCCGTACCGAGGCGGAGGCGCTGATCCTCGAAAACCAGCTGATCAAGTCACTGAAGCCGCGCTACAACGTGCTGCTGCGCGACGACAAGAGCTACCCGTACGTGCTGATGACCAACGAGACCTGGCCGCGGATCGCGATGCACCGCGGCCCGCGTGCGGTCCCGGGGCGCTATTTCGGCCCGTACGCGAGCGTCGGCGCGGTGCGCGACACGCTCAACCTGATGCACAAGCTGTTCAAGCTGCGCAGCTGCGAGGACAGCGTGTTCCGCAATCGCTCGCGGCCGTGCCTGCAGCACCAGATCGGTCGTTGCAGTGCACCCTGCGTCGGACTGGTGCCACCGCGCGAGTACGACGAAAGCGTGCGCCGCGCCGCGCTGCTGCTGGACGGGCGCAGTGACGAGCTCACCGACGAACTGGGACGTTTGATGGAAGCGGCCAGCGCCCGGCTCGACTTCGAAGAGGCCGCGCGGCTGCGCGACCTGGTCAGCTCGATTCGCACCCTGCAGGCGCGCCAGTATGTCGATGGGCGCGCGGCCGACCTCGATGTGCTCGCGGTAGCGATGCAGGGCGCCGCAGCCTGCGTGATGCTGCTGGCGTTCCGCGACGGTCGCAACCTTGGTACCCGCGCGTTCTTTCCCCGGACCAACGGCAGTGAGAATCCGGAGGAAGTGCTGGCCGCGTTCGTGTCGCAGTACTACGGCGAGCAGATCCCGCCGCGCGAGATCGTGCTCGACCGCGACATTCCGGACCGGGGACTGATCGAGGAGGCGCTTTCGAGCGCCGGCGAGCGCAAGGTCCAGTTGCGCACCAGCGTGCGTGGCGAGCGCGCCGGTTACCTCGACCTGGCCCGTCGCAACGCCGAAATCACGCTCGCCAGCGAACGCACCAGCCACGCCGCGCAATTGGCCCGCGCCGAGGGATTGCGCGACTTGCTCGGACTCGACGCACTGCCATCGCGGATCGAATGCTTCGACATCAGCCACACCATGGGCGAGGCGACCGTGGCCTCGTGCGTGGTGTTCGACGCCGAGGGTCCGGTGCGCGGCCAGTACCGCCGCTACAACATCACCGGAATCGAGCCGGGCGATGACTACGCGGCGATGCACCAAGCGATCCATCGGCGTTTCCGGCGATCGGTGACGGCTGCGGCGGAGCTTGCCGCCAGTGCCGACGAAGCCACCAGCGAACAGCCCGCCGGCGCCAAGCGCGCCACCAGAGCCGCTGCGGTGCTGCCCGACATCCTTCTGATCGACGGCGGCGCGGGGCAGGTCGCGCAGGCGAGGGCGGTGCTGGACGAACTGGGGGTCGAGGGCGTCGTGCTGGTCGGCGTCGCCAAGGGACCGGCGCGCCGGCCCGGCGACGAGGAATTGCTGCTGCCCGGTATCGATGGAAAGCCGGGCCGCAGCGTCCGCCCCGGCGCGGAGTCGCCCGCGCTGCAACTGGTCCAACAGGTTCGCGACGAAGCGCACCGGTTCGCCATCACCGGGCACCGCGGCCGTCGCCAGAAGGCCCGCAACACCAGCCGATTGGAGGACATCCCGGGAATCGGTCCGCGTCGGCGCGCCAACCTGCTGCGCCATTTTGGCGGCCTGGCCGGTCTGAAGGCCGCCGGGGTGGAGGAAATCTCGCGTGTCGACGGGGTCAACGACGCCCTCGCCGAGCGCATCTATGCGACCCTGCACGGGTTGGATGCCGTCGAGGACGGGTCCCGCCAGGATGCGACACGGAGCGACAAATGAAGTTGACGGTACCGACCATGATCACCCTGCTGCGGATCCTGCTGATCCCGGTGCTGGTCCTGGTCTTCTACCTGCCGTTCAGGTGGACCAACGAAACCGCCGCTGCGATCTTCGCGATCGCCTCGCTCACCGACTGGCTCGATGGCTGGATCGCCCGCCGCTACGACCAGTATTCCGCGTTCGGCGCGTTCCTGGACCCGGTCGCCGACAAGCTGATGGTCGCCACGGCGCTGATGCTGACCGTGCAGGCGCACCCCACCATCTGGATGGCGCTGTGGGCCGCGGTGATCATCGGCCGCGAAATCGCCGTCTCGGCACTGCGTGAATGGATGGCCGAACTGGGCCAGCGGGCGAAGGTGAAAGTCGCCGCGATCGGCAAGGTCAAGACCATCGTGCAGATGGTCGCGCTGACCTGCCTGCTGTACCAGGACAACTTCATCGGCCTGCCGATCTTCGTCATCGGCGAGTGGCTGCTGGCGGCCGCGGCGCTGCTGACGCTGTGGTCGGGGCTGGCTTACCTGCGCGCGGCGTGGCCGACCCTGAAGGAAGACGCGCGACAGTAGTTGACAGTTTTCCCCGGATGCCTAAAATGGCGGCTCCTCAGCGGGAATAGCTCAGTTGGTAGAGCACGACCTTGCCAAGGTCGGGGTCGCGAGTTCGAGTCTCGTTTCCCGCTCCAGATTTCGCGCTCCGGTTCGCCGGAGCGGTTTTCGAAACAAACCCCGCTCGCGGGGTTTTGTTTTTTCCAGGGGTTGCCTCGTGCAACCGGCATCGCAGGCGGTATGCTTGCGGGGTGCGTCATCCGGCCGGGTGGCAGAGTGGTTATGCAGCGGACTGCAAATCCGCGTACGCCGGTTCAATTCCGACCTCGGCCTCCATTTTGAAAGCCCGCTTCGGCGGGCTTTTTCTTTGCGTAACGGTAGACTAGGCCGTGCTTGGTTGGGCACGCCCGGATGGCGGAACTGGTAGACGCAACGGACTTAAAATCCGTCAGCCGCAAGGCTATCCGGGTTCGATTCCCGGTCCGGGCACCAGCGCGATGACGCGCTTCGGGTAGGAGCGACGTAAGTCGCGAACGCACGGCGAAACCGGACATTGGCGCAATCGCGACTTACGTCGCTCCTACATTGGAGCCGATCGCGCTCCTGCCATGACGGCCCCGTCACCGCGTATCGATAAGGTTTGGACATGCTTCCAACCCTGCTCGCGCTCGTTCTGCCTGCTGCGCCTCAGATGGCTGCGCCGCCCGATTACGACGTGTCGGAATTCAACCGCTGCCTCGACGTGCTCGAACGCAAGGCCACGGGTGCCGGAGTGAACGAGGCGTTGTTCGACCTGAACGTGCGGTCGGTGGAGCCGGACACCTCGGTGCTGCGGTTGCTGGATGCCCAGCCGGAGTTCAAGACACCGATCTGGGACTACCTGGCCGGGCTGGTCGACGAGGAACGCGTCGCCGACGGCAAGGCGATGCTGGCGCAACACGCGGCGACGCTGGCGCGGGTGCAGCAACAGTACGGAGTTGACCCGGCAACCGTGGTCGCGGTGTGGGGCGTGGAGAGCGACTTCGGCCGTACTTCCGGCAGCCGGCCGTTGCTGCAGTCGCTGACCACGCTTTCATGCATGGGCCGGCGCCAGGAGTTCTTCCGGGGCGAGCTGTTCTCGACGCTGCGGATCATCCAGTCCGGCGACGTGGCGGCCGACAAGCTGGTCGGCTCATGGGCCGGCGCGTTCGGGCATACCCAGTTCATGCCTTCGACCTTCCGGCGCATCGCGGTTGACTTCGACGGCGACGGACGGCGCGATCTGGTCGGCAGCATTCCCGATGCGCTTGCGTCGACCGCCAACTACCTCGAGCGCTCCGGTTGGCGCAGTGGCGAGCCCTGGGGCTACGAAGTCCGGCTGCCGGCGGGATTCGACCTGTCGGTGAGCGGCCGGACGGAGCGGCGCCCGTTGTCCTACTGGACGGGCCGTGGAATTCGCCGTGCCGATGGCACTGCGATCGACGCTACATCGACACCGTCCGCGCTGCTGCTGCCGGCCGGTAGTGCGGGCCCGGCGTTCCTGGTGTTCAAGAACTTCGACGCGATCTATTCCTACAACGCGGCCGAGAGCTACGCGCTGGCGATCGCGCACCTGTCCGACCGGTTGCGCGGGCAGGGCGGGTTCGTGCAGGACTGGCCAACCGACGACCCGGGCCTGTCGCGAAGCGAGCGGCGTGAGTTGCAGACACTGTTGCTGCAACGCGGCCACGCGATAGGCGAGGTCGACGGCATCATCGGCAGCAACAGCCGCGCCGCGATCCGCCTGGAGCAGCAACGGCTGGGACTGGCGAGCGATGGCCGTGCCAGCCAGCGCCTGTTGCAGGCGTTGCGTGCCGACGCGCCAGCCGAAGCAACGGGAGCCACCATCCGCTAGGAGCCGGGCAGACCTGCTGCATCCACGCATGGCAGGTATCCTCGGGGACCGACCGAACCTGCGGGAGCCTGCATGTCGCGTTACGCCCTCTACATCCTCTGTGTCGTCATGGCCCTGCTTTCGGCGGTCATGACCCTGTGGCTGGACCGTGGATGGCTATGGGCACTGGTGGTGTTCGGCGCGCTGGCCGCGCTGGGTACCTGGGACCTGCTGCAACGGCGCAGCACCCTGCGGCGCAACTACCCGGTCCTCGCGCACTTCCGCTACGGGCTGGAGTCGATCGGGCCGGAGATGCGGCAGTACTTCATCCAGGCCGATACCGCCGAAGTCCCGTTCTCGCGATTGCAGCGTGCACTGGTCTACCAGCGGTCCAAGTCGGTCATCGATACCCGGCCTTTCGGCACCCTGCAGGACGTCTACGGCAACGACTACGAGTGGATCAACCATTCGATGGTGCCGACCCCGCATGGTGACCCCGACTTCCGCGTGATGATCGGCGAAAAGAGCGCACAGCCGTACTCGGCGAGCGTGTTCAACATCTCGGCGATGAGCTGGGGTTCGCTGTCGGCCAACGCGATCCGCGCGCTCAACAAGGGTGCCAAGGCTGGCGGCTTCTACCACGACACCGGCGAGGGCTCGATCTCGCCGTACCACCGGGAGCATGGCGGCGACCTGTGCTGGGAGATCGGTTCGGGTTACTTCGGTTGCCGCGACGAGCACGGCAACTTCAGCGTCGAGCGCTTCGTCGCCAATGCCACCGACCCGCAGGTCAAGCTGGTCGAGATCAAGCTGTCGCAGGGCGCCAAGCCGGGCCACGGCGGGGTGCTGCCGGCGCCCAAGGTGACCGAGGAGGTCGCCGCCACCCGCGGCGTGCTGCCGTGGGTCGATTGCGTGTCGCCGGCACAGCACAGCGCCTTTTCCACGCCGGTCGGGCTGCTCGAATTCGTCGCCGAACTGCGTCGGCTGTCCGGCGGCAAGCCGACCGGCTTCAAATTGGCGATCGGCCATCCCTGGGAATGGTTCGGCATCGCCAAGGCGATGAAGGAAACCGGGTTGTTGCCGGATTTCATCGTCGTCGACGGCGCCGAGGGTGGTACCGGCGCGGCCCCGGCGGAGTTCATGGACCATGTCGGCCTGCCGATGCACGAGGCGTTGATGCTGGTCCACAACACGCTGGTCGGGCTGGAGCTGCGCGATAACCTGCGCATCGGCTCGGCCGGGCGGATCACCAGCGCGTTCGACCTGGCGCGCACGCTGGC
Source organism: Lysobacter sp. F6437 (assembly GCF_052547215.1). Lineage (NCBI taxonomy): Bacteria > Pseudomonadati > Pseudomonadota > Gammaproteobacteria > Lysobacterales > Lysobacteraceae > Lysobacter > Lysobacter sp. F6437. The sequence goes on along the minus strand of NZ_JBQWRB010000001.1, from coordinate 576,452 downwards.
GATGGGCGCGGACTGGTGCAATGCCGGCCGCGGCTTCATGTTCGCGGTGGGATGCATCCAGGCGCTGGCCTGCCACACCGGCGAGTGCCCGACCGGCGTGGCAACCCAGGACCCGACGCGCTGGAAACACCTGGACGTGGTGGACAAGGCGACCCGGGTGCACAACTTCCATGACAACACCCTGCGGGCATTGCGCGACCTGCTGTGCGCGGCGGGGCTGAGCCATCCGCGCGAGGTCGGCCCCGAGCACATACTGCGTCGGGTGTCGCCGTTCGAGGTGCGCTCGCTGGCGGCGTTGTACCGCTTCCTTGAGCCGGGCGACCTGTTGAAAGGCATCCCCGACCACGCGGTGTTCCAGTCGTTCTGGGCGAGCGCGCGCAGCGATTCGTTCAGCGCACCGGCCAGGGCCACGAAGATGCGCGAGAGCAAATCGTTCTAGCCGGCGGCGGGTCGGCTCAGCCGGGACCTCAGTCCAGAAGGTCGAGCACGCGTTCCGGCGGGCGACCTATCACCGCCCGTCCACCGTGGACGAAGATCGGTCGCTCGATCAGGCGCGGGTGGCGGGCCATTGCGTCGATCAGCTCGTCTTCCGACTTGCCGGTGTCGGCCAGCCCCAGTTCCGCGTACTCGGCTTCACCGGTACGCAGCAGGTCGCGTGCCGGAAGGTCGAGCATCGCCAGCAGCCCGCGCAGTTCGTCGGCCGGGGGCGGGGTGTCGAGGTAGGCGATGACCCGCGGCTCGACGCCGCGCTCGCGCAGCAGTTCAAGGGTGCCGCGGGACTTGGAGCAGCGCGGGTTGTGGTACAGGCGGGTATCGTTCATCGCGGCGCCTTTTGGGAGGGGCGGAAAACGAAAAAAGCCGGCGTGCGGCCGGCCTTCTGTGCAGCTTGGTGGGCGGTGCAGGGATCGAACCTGCGACCCTTGCCGTGTGAAGGCAATGCTCTACCGCTGAGCTAACCGCCCGGTAATGCTGGCCGCGCAGTTTACTGGGCGGCTGGCGCGGCGGCAAGCCTCAATCGCGGAACCGGTCCACCAGCTCGATGTAGCGGCGCATCGCCTCGTCGCGGCTGGTGCCTGCAATCGCGGCCCAGGCTTCGTACTTGGCGGTGCCGACGAAATCGAAGAAGCCCGGCTTGTCGCCGCTGACGTCGCCCTCGGTGGCCTGCTTGTAGAGCGCATACAGCCGCAGCAGGTCCTCATTGCCGGGGCGTTCGGAGAGGCTCTGGACGTCGTGGGCGGCGCGTTCGAAGGCGGTCTTCAGGTCCGGCATGACGTTCCCCGCAACGTGCTGAGACGGGCATGACAGCACGCAGTGAAAGGTGGGTCAACCGCGTCAGAAGGTCCGGCACTGGATGAAGCGGACTGGATCGGCGCTGCCCGGCGGCGGCTGCAACTGCACGCGCGAGGTGCGCAGGAGTTGGCTGCGTTCCAGCACCGGGCAGATGGCATCGATCTGCTCCTGGCTGGCACCGGGCAGCAGTTGCACCAGCAGGGTCGAGCGGGTGGCCCAGCCGGCGCGTTCGATGCCGGGCAGGGTCGACACCGCCTGGGTGATATCGAGTCGCTCTTCGTCTTCGCTCGGTGCCGACTCTGGTTCCGGTTCCGGCGCATCGGCGCCGGTTGCCGAAACGGTCGCGGCTTCGGTTGCGGGCGGAGCGGCCGCTTGCTCTTGTAACACTGGCGCGGGGGCTGGCGTCACGCTCGACTCGCTATCCCCCGTCAGCAACATCGCCGCCGTCAGTCCCAATGCGAGCGCGCCGACCCAGACCAGTCCGGTGGTGCGCGCGACCTGTGCGTGGGCGCGCGCGACGAGGTCACGATGCAGGCTCGGCGGCAGCAACGGATCGATCAGTGGCCAGAGGGTGGCGCCATCCAGCAGTTCGATGCCCTGGTTCTGCTTGCGCGCATCGGGATCGACCCGCCCGAGGGTGGCGAGGATCCCGCCACGGGCATTGCTGCCACGTACCGCCCGGGCCAGCTCGTCGACCATCGCCGCGGTGATGCGGTAATTGACGCCTTGCTTGCAGCTGAGCAGCCAGGTCTGCCCATCCCGGTTGAGCAGAAGGTCGGCCTGCTGGCCGCGGTTGGCATCGGGCTCGATCCGGCTGGCTTCGAAACCCTGTTGCTGCAGTGCCTCGATCACGAACCGGGAGAACTCGCGCCAGCGCATGGCGGCCAGTGCACGCAGGCCACCGGTGGCGACCAGGTGCCGGCAATGGGTCGTCCATAACCAAGCGGTGATGCCGCCGCCAACTACGCCGGCGATGACGAGGGCGGTCACCACGAATGAAACTGTGAGCATGCGTCGGGTCTACCTGTCCGAGGTTCCGGAAAATCCGCCGGCAATATACGTGGAGCGCGGCGAATGTTAAGTGAGCCGGCGCACGCTCAGGAGAAACGTTCGCCGAGCACCCGCCGGATCTCCGCTTCGATCGGCCCCTTCATCGCGCCGAGCAGGAACCCCAACTGTGCGGTGACGTGCAGCTGCGAGGGCAGCAGGGCGATGCGACCTTCGATGCCGTTGCGGGTGAAGTCGAGGATGTCGCCGTTCCACTGGTAGACCACGCCGAAGCGTTCGACCAGCTTGTCGGCGACCTCCTGCACGGCCTGGCGCGCATGGCCGGGATTCATCGAGTGGGGGTGCTGGATGTCGATGCTGGCCATGGGAACTCCTGGGATGCGGTCGTGCGTATTGTGCGGTGCGCGGCGCCGGCATCAAAATCCGTGGGCGCGGGCGTGTCGTCGTGCTAGATTGCCGCGGCGTGGATGCCCTGAGACTGCGATTCCAAAACCGTGAGCGTGACGACCTGGTGCTGACCCCGGGCGTGCACGCCATTGGCCATGCCTCCGACGGCCGTCCGTGCCTGGTCGACCACCCCGATGACGCACTGGTGCAGTTCTGCATCGATCGTCGCGGCGCCTGGTTGCAATTGCGCGATAGCGCGCCGGGATTGCACGTCAACGGCCGTCCGGTGCGGCGGATGGCGATGCTGCGCGCCGGCGACAGCGTGCACATCGACGGCATCGAACTGACCTTGCTTGGCGCCGACCCGAGGCCGATGCCGCACAGCGTGCCGGATGTCCGTGCCATCGACAGCCGGGCGGTCCTGCGTGGCGTCGGCGGCCTGCACCACGGGCGTTGCTACAGCCTCGACCAGTCGCGCGAGATCGGGCGACTGGTCGAATGCGACATCCGCATCGACGAACCCACCTTCGCCGAACGCCACGCGCGGCTGGAGCCGCACCAGGATGGCGTGGTGCTGCGTGACCTCGGATCCGCCGATGGCACCGTGGTCAACGGCCATTCGGTGCGCGACGCGCTGTTGCGCCCCGGCGACCAGGTCGCCTTCGGTGCCCAGCACCGGTTCGTGCTGGAGTCGCCGTTGTCGGGCGCACCGGCGGCGGCCCCGGTGCTGCCGATGGACGAAGAAATCGAGTTCCGGTCGCCCAGCGAACCCGCACCATCACCCATCAACTCGTCGATGCGCCGGTTGCCATGGCTGTTGCTCGCCGCGTTGCTGCTGGCCGGCGCGCTGACCCTGCTGCTCCTGTACGGCGTGCGATAGCCGGCGACGCGCCGGTTGGTTGCGGATGCAACCATGTCCGCGGGTCGTGGTGCACTGCGGCATACTGCCGGTCACGCTCCTCGGAACCACCCGAATGTCCCGCGCGTTCAACTTCAGTGCCGGTCCCGCGACCCTTCCCGAATCCGTGTTGCGGCAGGCGCGTGACGAGTTGCTGGAATGGCGCGACGCGGGCGCTTCGCTGGTCGAGTTGAGCCATCGCGGGCCCGAGTTCATGCAGGTCGCCGCCGAAGCGGAAGCCGACTTGCGGACCCTGTTGTCGATTCCGGACGACTATGCGGTGCTGTTCCTGTCCGGTGGTGCCACGACCCAGCAGGCCCTGGTCGCATTGAACCTGGCGTCGCCGGGACAGGCTGCCGATTACGTGGTCACCGGCCATTGGGGCAGGACCGCGTTGAAACAGGCGACGCCGTATGCCGAGGCGCGCGTGGTGGCCAGCAGCGAAGCCGGCGGTTTCCGCGACATCCCGGCGCGCGGCGACTGGCGGTTGTCGGCGGACGCGGCCTATGTGCACTACACCGCAAACGAGACCATCCATGGCGTCGAGTTCCGCGAGGTGCCGGACGTGGGTGCGGTGCCGCTGGTCGCCGACTTCAGTTCCAGCATCGCGGCCGAGCCGATCGACGTGTCCCGGTTCGGGATGATCTACGCCGGTGCGCAGAAGAACCTCGGTCCGGTCGGGGTCAGCGTGGTGATCCTGCGGCGCGACCTGCTCGAGCGCGCGGGCCAGCCACGCGCGCCGATCTTCGACTATGCCGCCCACGCCAAGGCCGGCTCGATGCTCAACACCCCGCCGAGCTTCAACTGGTACCTCGCCGGGCTGGTGTTCAAGTGGATGCTGGCCGAGGGCGGGGTGGCGGAGTTCGCCCGCCGCAACGCGCGCAAGGCCGCGCTGCTGTATGCCGCGATCGACGGTTCGGGCGGGTTCTACCGCAACGAGGTGGCACCGGCGGCGCGCTCGCGGATGAACGTCCCGTTCTTCCTGCACGACGATGCGCTGGATCCGGTATTCCTCGACGAGGCGCGGGCGGCCGGGCTGATCTCGCTCAAGGGCCATCGCGCACTGGGCGGCATGCGCGCGTCGATCTACAACGCGATGCCGGAGGCGGGCGTGCAGGCGCTCACAGGCTTCATGCAGGCATTCCAGGGGCGGCACGGCTGATGGCTACTTCCAGTAAAACCGGTTCCACCAAGGCCGGTCCCGATCTTGCCGACCTGCGCGAACGCATCGACGGCATCGACCGAAGCATCCAGGAACTCATCGCCGAACGCGCGCAGTTCGCCGGGCAGGTCGGCCGCGCCAAGGGCAAGCTGGCGGCCGCGGTCGATTACTACCGGCCCGAGCGCGAGGCGCAGGTGTTGCGGCGGGTGGTCGACCGCAACGACGGCCCGTTGGGCGACGACGTGCTGGTGCGGTTGTTCCGCGAAATCATGTCAGCCTGCCTGGCCCAGCAGGAGCCGCTCAAGATCGGCTTCCTCGGGCCGGAGGGCACTCACTCGCAGCAAGCGGTGTACAAGCATTTCGGCCACTCGATCCACGGGTTGCCGCTGGGCAGCATCGACGAGGTGTTCGGCGAGGTCGAGTCCGGCGCGGCCGACTTCGGCGTGGTGCCGGTCGAAAATTCCACCCAGGGCACGATCCAGTCGACCCTCGACATGTTCCTCAGTTCGCAGGTCAAGATCTGCGGTGAGGTCGAATTGCGCGTGCATCAACATCTGTTGTCGCGCAGCGGCCGGATCGAGGATATCGAGCGGGTCTATTCGCATCCGCAGTCGTTCGCGCAGTGCAAGGCGTGGCTGCGCCAATACCTGCCCGATGCCGAGAAGATCCCGCTGGCCAGCAATGCCGAGGCCGCGCGTCGTGCCCGCAACGCCGACGACGCGGCCGCGATCGCCGGCATCAGCGCCGCCAACGTCTACGGGCTCAAGGCAGTGGCCGGGCCGATCGAGGACCGGCCCGACAACACCACGCGGTTCCTGGTGCTGGGGCGCGAGCTGTTCCCGTCGTCGGGCAACGACCGTACCTCGCTGCTGATCTTCATCAAGGACCAGCCCGGCGCGCTCCACCACGTGCTGGCGCCGTTCGCACGGCACGGACTGAGCATGAACCGGATCGAGTCGCGACCCGGCCACACCGGCCGCTGGCAGTACGCGTTCTTCGTCGACATCGGCGGCCACGTCGAACAGGACGCGGTGTGCGCCGCGCTGGACGAGCTCGCGGAGTTCGCCCAGGAGGTCAAGGTGCTCGGCTCGTACCCGGTCGCGATTACATGAGCGTCGCGCCAGTCGACCCGTCCCTCGATTTCGAATCCCGCGCCACGCCCGGTATCCGGCGCCTGCGCCCCTACGATCCCGGGCACGATCTGGTGGCGCTTCGCCAGCGCTTCGGCACGGACCTGCTCGAACTCGGGTCCAACGAAAATCCCTACGGCCCGTCGCCGGCCGCGCGCGACGCCATGCTCGGGCAACTGGATGCATTGCATCGCTACCCGGATCCGCTCGGAGCCGGCCTGAAGCGGGCGCTCGCCGCGACCCACGGTGTCGACCCCGCGCAGATCCTGCTTGGCAACGGCTCGCACGAGTTGTTGATGCAACTGGCGCAGGTGTTCGCCGGCGCGGGCGACGAGGTGGTGTTTTCGCAGCATGGGTTCGCCGTGTTCGCGATCGCGACCCGGGCCACCGGCGCAACCGCCCGCATCGTCGATGCACTGCCGCGCGACGCCGCCATGCCACTTGGGCACGATCTCGATGCGATCGCCGACGCCATCACGCCCGCGACCCGGCTGGTCTACTTGGCGAATCCCAACAATCCGACCGGCACCTGGTTCGGCAGGGTCGCGCTGGAGGCGTTCATGACGCGCGTGCCGACCGGGGTGATCGTGGTGATGGACGAAGCCTACGCGGAGATGGCCGACACCGACGCCGACTGTGCTTGCGCGTTGCCACAGCTGGCGACGCATCCGAACCTGCTGCTGACCCGCACCTTCAGCAAGGCCTACGGGCTGGCCGGCTTGCGGGTGGGTTACCTGGTCGGTGCGTCGGGGCTGGTCGCGGTGATGGAGCGCATCCGCGAAAGCTTCAACGTCAACGGACCCGCCCTGGCCGCATGCGAGGCCGCGCTCGGTGATACCGCGCACCTGCAATGGGCCAGCGAACGCAATGCCGAACAACGTACCGCCCTGACAGATGCACTGCGTGCGCGCGGGCTGGCGGTGTTGCCGTCGCAGACCAACTTCGTGCTGGCCGAGTTCGGTCCCGGTACCGCCGGCATCGAGACCGCTTTGATCGAGCGCGGCGTGGTGCTGCGGCCGATGGGCGGCTACGGCCTGTCGGAATGGCTGCGCATCACCGTCGGTAGCGCCGACGAGAACCGGCGCCTGCTGGCCGTGCTCGACGAGGTGCTGGCATGAGCGGCGGCTCGCGCGACTGGGTTGCTGCTCCGGGGCGCCCGTTGCGTGGGCGCATCCGGGTGCCGGGCGACAAGTCAATCTCGCACCGCGCGGTGATGCTGGGTGCGCTTGCCGAAGGCACCACCGAGATCCACGGCTTCCTTGAAGGCGAGGACACCCGCGCCACCGCCGCCATATTCGAACAACTGGGTGTCCGCATCGAAGCCCCCGCCGATACCGACCGCGTCGTCCACGGCGTCGGCTTACACGGCCTGCGCGGCAGCGGGCAGCCGCTCGACTGCGGCAACGCCGGCACCGGCATGCGGCTCCTGGCCGGCGTGCTTTCGGGGCAGGCGTTCGACAGCGCATTGATTGGCGATGCATCGTTGTCGAAACGGCCGATGCGGCGCGTCACCGAACCTTTGGCGCTGATGGGCGCGAGGATCGAGACGGGCGTCCAGGGCGTGCCGCCACTCCGCATCCGTGGTGGCCAGTCGTTGCGCGGCATCGACTACGCGCTGCCGGTCGCCAGCGCGCAGGTGAAGTCGGCATTGCTGCTGGCCGGCCTGTACGCGAGAGGTCCGACCACAATCCGCGAACCGCACCCGACCCGCGACTACACCGAACGCATGCTCACCGCGTTCGGCTGGCCGATCGAGTACGGGCCCGGTCACGCGCGCCTCAACGGCGGTCACCGGCTGCGCGCCACCCGCATCGACGTTCCTGCCGATTTCTCCTCGGCCGCGTTCTTCCTGGTCGCGGCCAGCGTGGTGCCGGGCTCGGAATTGCACATCGACGCGGTGGGGATGAACCCAAGGCGCACCGGCCTGCTGCGGGCGCTGCAGTTGATGGGCGCCGACATACGCGAAGAGAACCCGCGGGAGCAGGGGGGCGAACCGGTCGCCGACCTGGTGGTCCGCCACGCCGCGCTGCATGGGATCGAGATACCCGAAGCGCTGGTCCCGGACATGATCGATGAGTTCCCGGCGTTGTTCATCGCCGCGGCTTGCGCCGATGGTCGCACCGTCGTTCGTGGCGCGGCCGAATTGCGGGTCAAGGAGTCCGACCGTATTGCCACGATGGCTGCGGGCTTGCGGGCACTTGGCGTGGTGATCGAGGAAACACCCGATGGCGCGGTGATCGACGGCCGGGCGGGCAGTGAAGTCCTGTTCGACGCGGGCGGGATCGAAAGCCACGGCGACCACCGCATCGCGATGAGTTTCGCCATCGCCGCGCAACTGGCGCGGGGCGAGGTGCGCATCCGCGATACAGCAAACGTCGCGACCTCGTTCCCCGGCTTCGAGGTATTGGCGGCTCGAGCCGGAATGGCGCTACAGGCCGTGTCCCCGTAGGAGCGGCTTCAGCCGCGATCTGCAGTCGGACGAGTGACCGGTTTTCCGATCGCGGCTGAAGCCGCTCCTACAGGATCGGAAGAGGGCGGGGGTCAGCGATTCGGCTCGAACGAAATCGGCACCACCACCGTGCCCACCGTCGGCTGGCCACCGACCATCGCCGGGTGGAACCGCCAGCGCTCGACCGCATCGACTGCGGCGCGGTCCAGCAGTCGCGAGCCGCTGCCATCGGCCACCTCGACCGAGGTTGGCACCCCGTCGGGGCCAATCGCTGCCCGCACCAGCACCGTGCCGCGGTCGCCGCGACGCAATGCCCGGTTCGGGTACCGCGGTGGCGGGGTGCGTCCGGCGATCGGGCGCGGCTGGGACGCCGGACTCGACGCAGCGGGTGCCTCGGGCGGCGGCGGTGCCGCGGGCGCGGACGGTGGCGGTGGCGGCGTGGTCTCGACCAGGCGCGGCTCGTCGCCGTCGTCCGACGCCGGTTCGGTCCCGGCACTCCGCTGTCCCGGCTCCAGCCCGCTGGCCTCACCGTCGCGCGCAGGCAACGGAGTGGGCAGCGGATCGTAGTCCGGCGCCGCCGCGGTCGGCGGGGCATCGCCCACGCGGTAGAAGTCCTCGCCCTTGCGGCCGCCCGACCAGACCAGCGCAAACAGCAGGAACCCGGCGACGATGGCGCCGAGGATCCACCACAACGCGCGGCGCGACGGCCGCCAGGCGGCGAGCTTGGACGAAGGACGGTGCGGAGCGGGCGAGGGCGTTGACATGGGCGGATCGATGGTGGCCAGAGCCGCATTGTGCACACAGCGGGTCGAACATCGCCAAACCCGCGCCCATCGACAGCGATTCCACGCGATAATTGCCGATCAGATCACTCGAAACGATGCCGATATGCTCGACCCGAACCTGTTGCGCCAGCAGCCCGCCGAACTCGCCGTGCAATTGCGCGAGAAGCGCGGCTTCGACCTCGATGCCGCTGCGCTGGAAACGCTGGAGACCGAGCGCAAGCAGATCCAGGTCCGCACGCAGGAACTGCAGAACCTGCGCAACACCCGCTCCAAGGCGATCGGCCAGGCCAAGGCCAAGGGCGAGGACGTCACGCCGCTGCTGGCCGAGGTCGCCGGTTTTGGTGACGAGTTAAAAGCGAGCGAAACGCGGCTGGACGTGATCAAGGCCGAACTCGACGCGATCGCGCTGGGCCTGCCGAACCTGCCGCATGAATCCGTCCCCGCCGGCAAGGACGAGGCCGACAACGTCGAGCAGCACCGCTGGGGCACGCCGCGTACGTTCGATTTCGAGGTGAAAGACCACGTTGAACTCGGCGCCCGCAACGGCTGGCTCGACGGCGACACCGCGGCCAAGCTCAGCGGCGCGCGCTTCACCGTGCTGCGCGGCCAGCTGGCCCGGCTGCACCGTGCGCTCGCCCAGTTCATGCTCGACCTGCACACCAACGAACACGGCTACGAAGAAACCAGCGTGCCGTTGCTGGTCAACGCCGAGAGCATGCAGGGCACCGGCCAGTTGCCGAAGTTCGAGGACGACCTGTTCGCGACCGCGATCGGTGACGCCGCCTCTGCCAGCAGCCGGCGCTACCTGATCCCGACCTCCGAAGTGCCGCTGACCAATATCGTCCGCGACGAGATACTCGACGACGCCGCGATGCCGCTGCGCATGACCGCGCACTCGATGTGCTTCCGCGCCGAAGCCGGTGCCTACGGCCGCGACACCCGCGGGATGATCCGCCAGCACCAGTTCGAGAAGGTCGAACTGGTCACCATCGCCCGGCCCGGGGAGTCCTACGCTGAGCACGACCGCATGACCCGCTGCGCCGAAGTGGTGCTGGAGAAGCTGGGCCTGCCATACCGTCGCGTGCTGCTGTGCAGCGGCGACATGGGTTTCTCCGCGACGAAGACCTTCGACCTCGAAGTCTGGCTGCCCAGCCAGGACACCTACCGCGAGATCTCATCGGTCTCCAACTGCGAAGCCTTCCAGGCCCGCCGAATGCAGGCCCGCTGGCGCAACCCCGCGACCGGCAAGCCCGAACTCGTCCACACCCTCAACGGCTCCGGCGTCGCCGTCGGCCGCGCGTTGATCGCCGTGATGGAGAACAACCAGAACGCCGACGGCAGCATCAGCGTCCCCGAAGTGCTGCGCCCCTACATGGGTGGCCTGGAAAAGATCGCGTAGCACCGATTTCCGGCTTCCTTCGGCTTCTCCGGCTTTCTCCGGCTTTTCGTAGGAGCGGCTTCAGCCGCGATCGGAGAGTCGGTTGCACGCACCAACTCCAGATCGCGGCTAAAGCCGCTCCTACAACGGCCCGCGGAGTGCCGGCGACTCCCCAGACCCTCTACGCAGCCTCGCAGATCGGTTCCACAATCGACTCCCGCGCCGCCGCCATCGCCTCGGCCCGATGCTGCGGCGACATCGCCACGCCCTCGGCCCGCACGAACTCCACATCCGTGATCCCGAGGAACCCGAACAGGAACGTCAGGAACGGCTCCTGGAAATCACTCGGCGCCCCGCTGTGCACGCCACCGCGGCCGCTGGCGATCACCAGCTTCTTGCCACCGGCCAGTCCTTCCGGCCCGTTCTCGGTGTAGCGGAACGTCGTCCCCGAGACCGTCACCCGGTCGATCCACGCCTTCAGCGTCGACGGGATCGCGAAGTTGTACATCGGCGCCCCGATCACCACCACGTCGGCCTCCAGGAACTGCTTCAACACCTGCTCCGCGTCGGCCACCTCGGCCGGGTCGGCCTTGGCCAGCGAGCGGCCGGTCAGGTGCGGCACCGGGTTGGCGTCGAGGTCGCGGTATTGCACCTGCAGCCCCGGCACGCGGTCTTGCCAGCGGGCGACCACCGCGGCGGTCAGCTCGCGGGTAACGGAATTGGCGCCGAGCGCGCTGGAATCGATGTGCAACAGTTTCATGGTGGACCTCGTCGAAGTAGGGCGGCAGCGCCGCGTCGAGGACCACGTTAGGTCGTTGCGTAATCAGGATAAACCCGGTCTAATATCACGCTACGTTCTGTTTCTGGAATTATCCCGATGCACGACCTCAACGACCTCTACTACTTCGCGATGGTGGTGGACCATCAGGGCTTCGCCGCCGCCGAGCGCGCCCTGGGCATCCCCAAATCGCGCCTGAGCCGCCGCATCACCCAGCTCGAGACCGACCTTGGCGTGCGCCTGCTGCAGCGCTCCACGCGCCGGTTCGCGGTGACCGACGTCGGCACCAGCGTCTACCGCCACGCCCAGTCGATGCTGGCCGAGGCGCAGGCCGCGCACGAAGTGGTCGACCGCCTCAGCGCCGAGCCGCGCGGCGTGATCCGGGTCAGCGTGCCGGTCGGCACCGCCCAGCAGCAACTGCCGAGACTGCTGCCCGAATTCCTCGCCCGCTACCCGCAGGTGCGCGTGCAACTGCAGGTCAGCAACCGCCGCGTCGACGTCATCAACGAGGGCGTCGACATCGCCCTGCGCGTGCGCAGCAAGCTCGACGACGACGGCAGCCTGGTGATGCGCAGCTTCGGCCAGATCCAGGAACTGCTGGTCGCCAGCCCCACCTACCTGCGCAAGATGGGCCGCCCGGCCAGCCCCGACGACCTCGCCGAACACGTCACCCTGAGCATGCACGAGGACGAAGTCCGCCAGCGCTGGGAACTGCATGGCCCCGACGACGAGGTGCGGAAGATCGACCTCAAGCCGCGCGTCGCCGGCTTCGACTTCCCGATGCTGATGTCGCTGGCCACCCAGGGCGTCGGCATCACCATGCTGCCCGAGACCATCTGCGCCGAAGCCGTGCGCAAGGGCGAGCTGGAAGTCGTGCTGCCCGAATGGCGCCTGCCGCAGGGCATCTTCCACGCCGTGTTCGCCTCGCGCCGCGGCATGCTGCCGGCGGTGCGGGTGTTCATCGACTTCCTCGCCGAGAAGCTGCCCGACCTGGTCGAATCCGCCCGGCTGGGCTGCAGCGACATCAAGGGCAAGGCCTGCACCGAGGCCGAGCTGGAAGCCTTCAAGCGCTGAGCGGAGCCGCCCCCGGCATGCGAGAATGTCGCCCGCCGCGTGCAACGCGCGGCGCGAAGCTGCATACGGAGAGATGGCCGAGCGGTTTAAGGCACCGGTCTTGAAAACCGGCGAAGGGTCAAACCTTCCGTGGGTTCGAATCCCACTCTCTCCGCCATTTGGCCCGCAGTGATGCTGCCTTCATGGCTGCTCGAACTACTCGGAAAGTAGCGGGTTGGTTCGGTAATAGGACGTTTGTCGTCTCCTAAGCGATCGCAAGCTATTCGCTCATTCCCGTTGTTGCGCCAATTGTTTCTACGGCATCATCGACGCGCAGCAGATATTGCTGCCGGAATGGGTCCAAGGGGAGCGACGACATGCGTTTGGAAGCAGTCAGCATTATCAATTTCCGCTGCTATGGGGAAGACGTTCGCGTCGAGCTCGACGATCTGACGACATTTGTCGGTCGTAACGACATCGGCAAATCGACCATCCTGGAAGCTTTGGAAATCTTCTTCAACGGGGATCTCGTCTCCATGGAGCAAGGGGATGCACACGTTCACAACGCCGACAAAACCGTCTCAATCACCTGCGAGTTTTCGGATCTTCCGCCCACGCTAACCTTGGACGCGGGCGCTGAAACTTCCTTGGCCGACGAATTCCTGTTGGCCAAGGATGGGCGGCTGAAGATCCGGAAGACCTTCGATTGCGCAAGCAAGAAGCCGTCCGCAGAGGTCTTGGTCATCGCCAACCATCCCACCGCGGCCGACTGCGGCAATCTTTTGGAGTTGAAAGAGAAAGAGCTTCAGAAAAGAGTCAAAGACCTCGAACTGGAAGTGGCGCTGAAGGGTAATCCAGGCATGCGACGCGCCATCTGGGCCGCCGTCGGCGATCTTCAGCTCCAAGAGGTCGCTATTCCTGTGGGCAAGTCCAAGGAAGATGTGAAGCGAATCTGGGAGCAGATCGAGCCGCACCTGCCCATGTTCGCTCTGTTCCAAAGCGATCGGAGTAGCCGAGATTCCGACGACGAGGTCCAAAGTCCTATGAAGGCTGCCGTGGCGGCGGCAATCGCAGAGGTTCAGGATGACATAGCGCGCATCCAAGCCAAGGTGCGTGAGAAAGCAGAGGAGATTGCGCAGAACACGCATGCTGCGCTTGCCACGATCGATCCGAACCTTGCCAGTGAACTGATTCCTCAGTTCAACCCACCCACTGCAGCCAAATGGCAGGGGTTGTTCTCCCTTGGTTTGAACACCGACGACGGTATTCCCCTGAATAAACGGGGTAGCGGCGTACGGCGATTGGTCTTGGTTAGTTTCTTCAAGGCCGAGGCTGAGCGTCGCCTCACGTCGAGCGCCAAACGCAGCATCATCTACGCCATCGAGGAGCCGGAGACTGCGCAGCACCCGAACAACCAGCGCATCCTTATCGACTCGTTCAAGGCACTGTCAGAAGATGCAGGTTGCCAAGTGCTCTTGACCACCCATAGCCCCGGCTTCGCCTCCTCGCTGCCTCAAGAGAGCATCCGCTACGTTTCGCGCCATGCTGATACCAAAAAGCCTCAGATCCAATCCGGGGTCGACGTATTCGGCCAAGTTGCAGAAGCGCTAGGCGTGACCCCGGACAGCCGCGTTCAAGTGTTGGTGTGCGTCGAGGGTCCCACCGACGTCTTGGCGTTGAAGGCCCTGTCCAATGCACTGCATCAAGCCGATGCGACCCTGCCCAATCTCTCATCTGATGAACGCCTAGCCTTCGTTGTCCTCGGCGGTGGCACGCTGGAGCATTGGGTCAACCAGCACTACTTGCGCAGTCTCAACAAACGTGAGGTGCACATCTATGACGGTGACGTGCCTGACTATGCTGAATATGCAAGGAAGGTCAATGAGCGGGCGAACGGTTCATGGGGGGTGGTAACGACCAAACACGAGATTGAGAGCTACCTCCATAAGGACGCAATCTCAATGGCGTTTGGCTTCGAGATCGAGGTCACTGACCATCCGGTGGCGGGCAAAGCAACGCCCAAAGTCTTTGGGGAAGCATTCGCAGCCCACGTTGGACATGCAAATCCGCTCAAAGACTCCAAGGCGAAAAAGAAGCTTGCCCAACAGGCTTTCCCTTGCATGACAGCCGTAATGCTGGATGAGCGAGATCCAGACGGCGAGGTCCGCGGCTGGTTCCGTCGCTTGGGCGACATGCTGGCGTAGGTACGGGTAGGACGGCACTTCCCGATGGGGCAGGAGGTAGATGCCTGCTTCTGGACGTAAGCAGACTCGGGCCACGGTTTTATCCGGACACCCGCAAGTGGCGATTGTCGATTCCAGCCCCGACCATTCGTCATACCGCGCACAACCCCTGAAAAGGCCATCGCCATGACCCGCATGATCTTCGTAAACCTCCCCGTCGCCGACCTCGCCGCTTCGATGGCCTTCTACGAGGCGCTGGGCTTCAAGAACAATCCCCATTTCACCGACGACACCGCCGCCTGCATGGTCTGGAGCGAGGCGATCAACGTGATGCTGCTTACCCACGACAAGTGGCGCACGTTCACCAGTCGTCCGATCCCGCCTTCGACCTCCAGCGAAGTGCTGCTCGCGATTTCGCTCGACAGCCGCGAGGCGGTCGATGCGATGAACGCGGCGGCGGCCGCGCATGGCGGCGCTGCGGACATCAACCCGAAGCAGGACCTGGGCTTCATGTACAACCGCAACCTGGCCGACCCCGATGGCCACGTCTGGGAAGCGATGTGGATGGATCCGTCGGCCATTCCAGCGGGGTAGGCGGGCAACGGCGCCAGGATGCAGGGAGACGGCCGAGCGACGTCAGGCGCCGCGCTGCTCCTTTTCCCGTGCCATCCGCTCGCGCACGCCACCGTCGACGCCGCGGCCGGAATCCATCGGCTCGTACAGCGTGCCGGTCGTGGGTGGGGCCGGGGGCGCGTCCTCGATCTGCCATTTGTGCGCGACGTCGGCCGACATCCGTTCCGACAGGTTCGGCGTGAGCTTGTGCGAGGTGTACGACGCCTTCGCCTTCCAGCCGACGGCCAGTTCCTCGTGCGGGTCCAGCGCGATGCCGACGATCGCGTCCACCACCTCGGCCGGGTCGTCCATCGCCGCCATCCGCGGGGTGCCGCCGCTGTAATTGGCGGCGTGTTCCCACCACGGGGTGTCGACCGCCCAGGGCATCACGGTCGCGACCTTGATGCGCTCCTGTCCGTCCAGCCGCAACTCCTCGTTGAGCGCGCGGCCCAGGCTCAGCACGCCGGCCTTGGAGGCCGAGTACGACGCCTGGTACGCCAGCGGGACTTCGCTGTCGATCGAACCGATGTTGACCAGGGTGCCGTGGCCCTGCGCGCGGAACTGGCGCACCGCGACGTGGCTGCCGTAGATCAGGCCTTTCAGGTTCACGTCGATGACCCGCGCGTGGTCGGCCAGCGGGATGTCCCAGAACGGACCGAGCGCGCCGATGCCGACGTTGTTGATCCACACGTCGATGCTGCCGAACCGTTTGAGCGTCGCGGCGGCCAGCGCCTCGACATCGTCGGGCCGGCTGACGTCGGTTGGGATGGCCAGTGCGGTGCCGCCGGCGGCCTGCGCTTCGGCGGCGACTTCTTCGAGCAGCCCGCCGCGACGGGCCGCGAGCACGACATTTGCTCCCTGCCTGGCCAGCTGCAGCGCGGTGCCGCGACCCAATCCGCTGGAGGCGCCGGTAACGACGAAGGTCTTGCCGCGGATGGAGGTGCGGTCAGGCGGGATGTTCATGGCGTGCTCCGGTGGGGTCCGCAGGTAGATTGCGACCGCCGGCATGGTGCGCCAGTGAAATGTCATTCCTGAAGGACAGCAGGGCCTCGGACAACGGGCCCATGGGACTGTTACCGGTCGAACAAGGCGTTGATCGAGCCGTAGTCCAGCGTCTTGCCCGTGGCATCGGCACCTTGCAGGAAGCTGCCCGCCAGCCCGGCCACGTAGTCCATCGCCGAAATCGAAATCGCCGCGCCGGCACTCAATCGCCGCACACCGAGCGCTTCCAGGTCCCGGGCGCTCGGCAGGCCGGGGCGGCTCATGATGTTGACCGGCAATCCGGCGTCGGCGACGACGCTGCGGATCTCATCGGCGTCGGCCAGACCGGGTACGAAAAATCCGTCGGCACCGGCATCGCGATAGCGTTTCGCACGCGCGAGGGTTTCGCCGACGCGCCGGTCCTCGCCGACAAGTCCGCGCAGGTAGACGTCGGTACGGGCATTGACGAACAGGTCGACGCCGCGTTCGGCGGCCATGCGCTTGATGTGTTCGATCTTGGCCGCGAGCAGGTCGGGGCTGTCGGCGCCGTCCTCGATGTTGATGCCGACGGCGCCGGTGTCGATCACGCGGGCGACGTTGTCGGCGACGGTTGCGGGGTCGCTGGCGTAGCCGTCCTCGAAGTCGACGCTGAGCGGCACGCGAATCACGCGGGCGATGCTGGCGGCGGTATCGATCAGCCGCTGCACCGGCAGATGGCTGCCATCGGCGTACCCATTCGCCCAGGCCACGCCGGCACTGGTGGTGGCGATGGCCTTCGCGCCGAGGCTTTCGACCAGGCGGGCGCTGCCGGCGTCCCAGGCGTTGGCGAGCAGCAGTAGGCCGTGCTGGTGCAGCTGGCGGAAGGTGGCGGCGTGATCGGTGCTTGTCATGGTGCGGTTCCGGCGTGGGGTGGTGGTGGCCGAGGATTCCATGCCGCCGGTCAGCGTACTCGCCGTTTTCGGACAGCAACGCCGGACGCTGTTACCAGATCAGGTCATCCGGGACTTCGAACTTCTTGTAGAACTCGTCGTCTTCGTCGTTGCCGCCGGTCTCGGGCGCGCGTGCGTTGTCGAGCACGATCATTGCCGCATCGCGCGCGTAGACCTTGTCGGCGGCGGGGCGGGGGATCAGTTCATGGCCCTGGTCGTGGCGGACGATCACCAGCGCGCCCTTCGCCAGTTGCGTGCGTTGCGCGTCGTCGACCAGCAGGCGCTTGATTTTGCCGTCGTCGTTGAAGGCGTAGGCGATCTCGCCGTCGCGCTTGAGCTTGTTGGCCTCGACGATCTGGCGGATCTGCGCGCGGGTCTCGTTGGCGCGGGCCTGTGCGTTGCGTTCGGCGGCCAGGGCGCGGTCGCGTTCGGCACGCTCGGCCTGCAGTTGCCGGGCATCGACCTTCGGTGTGTCGGCAGCCGGCGCGGGCTTGCCGTGGCGCTGCTTGGTCTGCTCGCGGACGATCTGCGCGGCCTTGCTCTTCTTGACCAGGCCTGCCTTCAACAATTGATCCTGCAGGGGATTGCGCATGCGAGTCAGTCGCTTCCGGTCGCCGTGGCCGCGGCGCCGGCGGCCGCGTTGGCGTCCCATTGCCGCAGGGCCGCCTCGATCGCGTCGATGCCGCTCGCGGCGGCGTTGGCGTCGAGTTGGGCGAGGGTGTCGCGCTCGCTGTGGATCACGTGCATGACCTTCGGCGTGGTCTCGGGCTTGGTTCCGGCGTAGGCGGCGAGGATCGCGCCGATCTCGTCCTGGCCGACCAGCGAGTACGACACCGCGGGCCAGCCCGCCTTGAGGAACGCGCGGTGGTCGGTCGGCGGGTACTGCTCGCCGGCGGACAGGTGCAGGCCGGCGGCGTTGGCGGCGGACTGGCTGGCGCCGACCAGCGGGTGCGCCGGGTCGGGGGTCATCATCCACACGGTGTCGCCCCAGCCGAACACGTCGAAGTTGACGTACTGCGCGGGGGCCGGGCCGCCCTTGGCGACGTAGGCGTGGGCGCCGAGCAGGCCGCGCTCCTCCTGGTCCCAGAACGCGATGCTGACGCGGTGGTTGGCAAGCGGCTGCTGCTTGAAGCGCTCGGCCAGCGCCAGCACGACGGCGCTGCCGGACGCGTTGTCGGTCGCGCCCTTGCCCTCGCCGACGCGGTCGGAGTGGGCACCCAGCAGAAGCAGCGGGGCGCTGGCGTCGCCGCTGACCTCGGCGATCAGGTTCTGCCCGGGGCCGTGTTCGCTTTCGAATGTTTCGCCGGTCCACGCCAGGCCGAGCGACTTCAGTTGCTGCTCGATGGCGTTGCGGCGCCCGGCGTTGTCACCGGCGGCGGCGATCGCTTCGACATCGGCCAGCCAGGCCGTCGCGGCGTCGCTGGCGGGCTCGGGCGCGGCGGTTTCGACAGTGGTGGTGGCGTCGTCGGTGGGCGATTGCGCGCAACCGCCGAGCAGTGCGAGCGAGACGGCGAGGGCGAGATGGTGGTGGACGCGCATGCGGAAATCCCCTGGGTCGAGCAGGAGAGTGTGCCCGAGGCGGCCGGTCGCGTGCACGTGCCTTCGGTTGCGCCATATGGGTCGCCCGCTAAACTGCGCCGCAGGGGGCTTGCCAGGGAGGGAAAGGGATGACCATCAGAGTGTTCATCGTCGAGGATCATGCGCTGGTACGTGCCGGCATGCAGATGATCCTGTCCGGTGAAGTGGATATCGAAGTCGTGGGCGAGGCCGCCAATGGCGAGACCGCGTTGCCGTTGATCCGTACGCTGCGCCCGGATGTGGTGCTGTGTGATTTGCACCTGCCGGGTATCAGCGGGCTGGAAGTGACCGAGCGGGTGCTTGCGGGCGATCACGGTACGCAGGTGGTGATCGTCTCCGCGCTCGAGGACGGGCCGCTGCCGAAGCGTCTGTTGCAGGCGGGTGCCTCGGGCTACGTCGGCAAGGGGGGCGATGCCGGCGAGTTGTTGCAGGCCGTGCGTGATGTCGCCGGAGGGCGGCGTTTCCTCGCCACCGGCATCGCAAAATATCTGGCGCTGGCCGGGCTGGGCGGTGGTGCCTCGCCGCTGGACGAACTGACGCAACGCGAGCTCGAGGTCGCGTTGCTACTGGTGCAGGGCCTGAGGCAGGAACAGATCGCCAGGCAGCTGAGCCTGAGCCCGAAAACGGTCAATACGCACAAGAGCCGGCTGTTCGAGAAGTTGAACGTCGGCGACAACATCGCGCTGGCGCGGCTGCTTGGACAGTACGGGATGATCGAGCCGGCATTGGCGCTGTAGCGGGTTGCAGGTACAAAAAAAACGGGCCGCGAAATGCGGCCCGTTTTCTATTGCGGCTGGATGCGGTCAGGCGTCCTGGTTGCGCCTGGCGTCCGCGTCGTTGTCCGCGTGCTGGCCGTGGACCGCGGCGTCGGCCGGCGACGACACCGGCTCGGCGTCGAACAGGCTGGCGGTACGCGGCTCGGACGGAGCGCGCGTGTCGCTGCCGTTGGTGCCGTTGGCGACCGGCGCGTCCGGTGCCTGCTCGACATCGGCGCTGCGCTGCGGCTTCACCGGCTCGACCGGCTCGGGCTCGACCATTGCGGCGTCGTCGACCGGCTCCGGCTGGGGCACGACGGTGTCTTCGACGACCGCGTTCTCGACCGGTTCGGCATCGACCACGGCGGTCTCGACGACGGTCGGCTGGGCGGGCGTTTCCGGCTTGGCCGGGACGTCGCGCGGCTCCGGCGCGGCCTGGACCGCGGCTTCGGCCGGGGACGGCACGGGTGCGGCTTCTACCGGGGGCGTCGGCTGTGCTTCGGCGTCGACCACGGCGGCTTCCGGCTTGGGCGCTTCCGGCTTCGCGGCTTCAGGCTTGGCGGCTTCCGGTTCGGTGGCGACGACCGGGGCCGGAGCGGTTTTGGCCGGAACCGGTTGCGCGTCAGCTTCCGTCGCGTCGCTCGTCACGGCGGCCGCCGGGATGGCAGCGGCTGCGGCGGTTGCGGGCGTCGGACGGGCCGGCTTGGCGGCCGGGGCGCCTTCGTCGTCGAAGTCGAACTCCGGCTGCGAACGGCTGGCGACCGGCTTGGCGTCGGCGTCGCTCTCGCCCTCGTCGAGCAGCGAGGTATCCGGCGCCTGGCCTTCGGCTGCGGCGTTCTCGCCGCCGCCACGACGACGGCGACGACCGCCGCGACGGCCACGACGGCGACGGCCGGTGCCTTCGCCCGATTCTTCCTCGGTATCGCCGGAAGCGGACGCGTTGCTGCTCTGCTGTGCGTTCTCGGCGACCGCGGCGGTCTGGCTCGCGGCCTGCTCGGTGGCCTTGGCGTCGGGCGCAGCGCCCTCGGCCGCGGTCACCGCGACTGCGGTCACGGCTGCGGCGTCGTCGGCCGGCTTGGCGGTGTCGCGGGCAGGCCGCTCGCCGCGCGGCGCACGCGGTGGGCGTGGCGCGCGCTCGGCCTGATCCGCCGGCTTGTTGCTGTCGGCGTTGGTGGCGACGTTGTCGGCCTGCTGGGCGCGGGGCTGCTTCTGCCGGCCCTGCTTGCCGCCGCGACCGGTCTTGGCCGGAGCCTCCTGGTTGGAGGCGGCCGGGGCCGGATCGGCCTTCGACTGCGCGGGCTGGGAGGCGCCATTGCCACGACGCTGCTCGTCGCGACGGCCACCATCGCGGCCATCGCGGGCCTGCTTGCCGCCACGGCGCTGGCCGTTGCGGTCACCGCGCTCGCCACGTGCGTTACGCTCGCCACGGTCACTGCGGTTGCCGCCGTCCTTCGAACGCGAGCGCGAACCCGCGGCCGGCTTGGCTTCGGCCGGCTCGCTGCCACGGAAGAACCGCATGATCCGCTCGACCACGCCGATCGAATGGGTCGGCGCGACCACGACGGGCGTCGGCGCCACCGGGGCGGCGGCTTCGCGCGGCTCGCGCAGCGGCGCCGGCTGGGCCGGCTTGACGTTGGTGACGATCGGCGCCGCCGGGATGTTCAGGTGGGCCTTGGTCAGCGAGTGGGTCGGCAGCTTGCGCGGGGTGCCGCGGTGGTAGCTCGGCTTGCTGGTTTCCTCGCCCATCTCGTTGTCGCGGATGCGCGTGACCTCGTAATGCGGGGTGTGCAACTGCTCGTCGGCGACGATCACGATCGGCGCGTCGTGGCGCTGTTCGATCTCGGCCAGTGCACGGCGCTTCTCGTTGAGCAGGAAGGTGGCGATCTCGGTCGGCGCCTGCACCAGCACCTGCCCGGTGTTCTCCTTCATCGCGTGCTCTTCGGCGACGCGCAGGATCGACAGCGACAGCGACTCGACGCTGCGCATGCGGCCGTGGCCCTCGCAACGCGGGCAAACAATCTGGCTGGACTCGCCCAGGCTCGGACGCAGGCGCTGGCGGCTCATTTCAAGCAGGCCGAAGCGCGAGATGCGGCCGACCTGCACCCGCGCGCGGTCCTGCTTGAGCGCGTGCTGCAGGCGGTTCTCGACCTCGCGCTGGTGGCGATTGGACGACATGTCGATGAAGTCGATCACCACCAAGCCGCCAAGGTCACGCAGGCGCATCTGGCGGGCCACCTCTTCGGCGGCCTCCAGGTTGGTGTTGAACGCGGTCTCCTCGATGTCGCTGCCCTTGGTCGCGCGCGCCGAGTTGACGTCGACCGCGGTCAGCGCCTCGGTCTGGTCGATCACCAGTGCGCCGCCGGACGGCAGGCGGACCTCACGCTCGTAGGCGTTCTCGATCTGCGACTCGATCTGGAAGCGGTTGAACAGCGGCACGTCGTCGGTGTAGTGCTTGAGTTTGCGCAGGTTGTGCGGCATCACCTGTTCGACGAAGTCGCGCGCCTCGGCGTACATCTCGTCGGTGTCGACCAGGATCTCGCCGATGTCCGGGCGCATGTAGTCGCGCAGGGCGCGGATGATCAGGCGCGACTCCTGGTAGATCAGGAACGGCGCGGGCTTGGTCAGCGCAGCCTCGGCAACCGCCTTCCAGACCTGCAGCAGGTAATCCAGGTCCCATTGCAGCTCTTCGGCGTCACGGCCGACGCCGGCGGTGCGGATGATCACGCCCATGTCGTCGGGGATGGTCAGCGCGTCCATCGCCTTCTTGAGCTCGGCACGGTCCTCGCCCTCGATCCGGCGCGAGACGCCGCCGGCGGTCGGCGAATTCGGCATCAGCACCATGTAGCGGCCGGCCAGCGAGATGAACGTGGTCAGGGCGGCGCCCTTGTTGCCGCGCTCTTCCTTGTCGACCTGGACCACGACTTCCTGGCCTTCGCGCAGCAATTCCTTGAGGCCGGCCTTGTTGTGGTCGACCCCGGCCTGGAAGTAGTCGCGGGAGATTTCCTTCATCGGCAGGAAGCCGTGACGGTTGCCGCCGTACTCGACGAAGGCGGCTTCGAGCGACGGCTCGAGGCGGGTGATCTTGCCCTTGTAGATGTTGGACTTGGTCTGTTCTTTCGACGGTTGCTCGATGTCGATGTCGTACAGGGTCTGGCCATCTACGGTCGCCACGCGCAGTTCTTCTGCCTGCGTCGCGTTGATCAGCATGCGTTTCATTGTTGCGTTCCTCGCGCGCTCGAACCGCGCGGAACGCCTGGCGTTTCGCTTCTGGACAACCGGGTCCCGCCTTCGCGACGGCTGCAGGAGGGGCTCCGGAGAGCGACATCCCTGCGCACGCTGGCGTGACCTGACAATTTTCCAGCGCTACAACACCACGGCGGGCCGCGGGAGCGCTTGCTTGTTGCATTCCTAAACTTTCGGGGCCGGCGACCGCGTCCGGCAAAATCTGCCTTGGCGTCGCTCGGGGCGTATTCATCACAGGCGGTTTGACCCGCCGGACGAGGGTCGGTTCCGCCGGACCGTCGCTGCTAACATGGCTGTCCCGAGGACAGTGGTCAGGCGCGGGCCGGAATCGCAGGCCGGGCTTTTGGCCCTTGCCCCCGGTTTGCAGCGTCTGGACGCGGCGGCGGGGACAACTTCCTGCGAAATCAAAACCTTATCTCGCGTCGCGAGTGTATCAGATAACCCTTTGCGGATGACCCATTCAGCTACCAAATCCGGCGGTGAGAACCGCACCGGCGCCCGTGTCGTGCGGGTGCCCGACGATCGCGCCGGCCAGCGGCTCGACAATTTCCTGCTGGGGCAGTTAAAAAGTGTTCCCAAGTCGTTGATCTACAAGTTGATTCGTTCTGGGCAAGTGCGGATCAACGGCGGCCGGGCCAAGGCCGAACGCAAGCTTGAGGGCGGCGAGGAAGTCCGGATCCCGCCGGTGCGTCTCGCCGAGGCCGGAGACAGGGCCATGCCACCGGCCGGCTTCATGAATGTGCTGGACGCGGCGATCGTCTACGAGGACGCGCGGCTGCTGGCACTGAACAAGCCGTCCGGGGTCGCCAGCCACGGCGGCAGCGGGATCAGTTTCGGTGCGATCGAAACCCTGCGGGCGCTGCGCCCGAACCAGTCGCTGGAACTGGTACACCGGCTCGATCGCGACACTTCGGGGCTGCTGATCGTCGCCAAGAAGCGCTCGGCGCTGACCGAAATGCAGATGCTGATGCGCGAGGGCAGCAGCGGTGGCACCGGTTTCCGCAAGCGCTACCTGGCGCTGCTGGGCGGGCGGATGCCCGACGGGGTGATGAGCGTGGACGCGCCGCTTCATGTCGGGCTGCGCCAAGGCGGCGAGCGCCACGTGCAGGTGGTCCGCGCCGGCAGTACGGCCGGCAAGCCGTCGTTGAGCCATTTCCAGTTGCTGGAGCGCCGTGGCGGGCAGTCGTATTGCGAAGTGCGGATCGAGTCCGGCCGCACCCACCAGATACGCGTGCACGCACAGCACATCGGCCACGCGGTGGCGGGTGACGACAAGTACGGCGATTCGGCGGTCAACAGGAAGCTGCGCGAACAGGTGGGATTGAAGCGGCTGTTCCTGCACGCGTCGACGCTGGAGTTCGCGCTGGATGACGGCAAGACGCCGTACCTGCTGAATGCGCCGCTGGCCCCGGAGTTGCTCGACGTGCTGGATCGGCTTGTGTAGGAGCGGCTTCAGTCGCGATCCGGCGTCGGCACGGGCGAACGGTTTCAGATCGCGGCTGAAGCCGCTCCTACAGGGGCGAATCGGAGGTGGTACTCAGCGCTGCTCGTCCAGTCGGAAGCACATGTCGGGGCGCATCGTCGGCGGGGTGAAGGTCACCGGGACGCGCAGGTCGGTGGATACCGGCTCGCCGTTGCGGGTCGCGGGCCGGAAGGTCCAGCCTTCAACCGCAGCCATGGCGGCCTGGTCCAGCGCCGGCTGGCCGCTGCCGTTTTCCACCCGGATGGCGGTCGGGTGGCCGTCGATGCCGATCTTCATGATCAACTGCACGGTGCCACCGATGTCGTCGCACGCCAGTTGAGCCGGGTACTCGGGCGGCGGGGTGTCGACGGCGAGGGGTTGTGTCGGGGCGACCGCCGGGGTCTGGATCGGCGCTTCGCAGCCGGCCAGCAGGGTGGCGCCGAGCAGCAGGCCGAAAACGGACGCGTTTCCGGTGGCGCGGCGGACGTTGGCATTCAACAGGTGTCGGGTCATAGCCTTACTCCGTCAGTGATTCGGCCTTGGCCGCGCAGATGAAGTCGTTCTCGCTCAGTCCGCCGACATCGTGGGTCGAGAAGCGCACCACGCAACGGTCGTAATGCACGCTCAGGTCGGGGTGGTGGTCTTCGCGGTTGGCGATGAAGGCCAGCGCGTTGACGAAGGCGATGGTCCGGTAATAGTCGTCGAACCGGAAGGTCTTGCTCAGCGCGTGGCCGTCCTCGACCAGCTCCCAGCCGGGAATCTCCGGCAGCAACTCGCGCACGCGGGCCTGGGGCAGCTTGTGTTCGCTGCCACGGCGGGCGATGCAGTGGGCACGGGAAAGCGGAATCAGGTCGGTCATGGCGGTTCCTTTGCGGCGGGCGGCGACTGAACGGATTGCAATCGACCGCGGTCGGGCGGGATGGTTGCCCACTGGTATAGCGCGCAGCCCGTTAGAATAGCGGCATGATCCAGATTTCCGAATCCGCCCAGACCCATTTCCGCAAGTTGATCGAACGCGAGGCCCTGCCGGGCCTGGGCGTCCGGTTGTCGGCAGTGCACCCGGGCACCCCGCGCGCCGACGTGCGGCTGGAGTTCGCCGAACCGGGCGACCTGCTAGGCGACGAGTGGGCGATCGACTGCGACGGCTTCACGCTGTGGCTGGAAGCGGCCAGCGTCAATTACCTCGACAGCGCGGAGATCGACTACGAAGTGCAGGCCACCGGCGGCCAGTTGCAGATCCGCGCGCCGAAGATCAAGGGCGTGGTGCCGGGCGAGTCGGCGTCGCTGGTCGAGCGCGTGCATTACCTGGTCGAAAACGAGATCAACCCGCAGCTGGCGCAGCATCGCGGCAGTGTCGCGGTGCAGGAAGTGACCGCCGACGGGGTGGTGGTGCTGCGTTTCGGCGGTGGCTGCCACGGTTGCGGCATGGCCGACGTCACCCTCAAGCAGGGCATCGAGAAGACGTTGCTCGAGAAAGTGCCCGGGGTGACCGCGGTGCGTGACGCGACCGACCACGACAGCGGCGCGGCGCCCTATATCAGCCGGGGCTCCGCGGCCTGACCGCGGCCACGCGTCGCCGATGGTTTCAGCCGACGCCCTGATCCACGCCATCCAGCGGCGCATGCAGCTGGTTTCAAGGCAATGGCGTCGTCCACCGGGGGAGTTCCCGCCCGGATGGCAGCAATGGTTCGACGCGATGCATAGCCGGCGCGGCGCGATCCACGGCGCGAGCGCCCAGGCGATCGTCGACGTCCTTGCGCAGCGACCGTTGTCGACCCCGCCGGGACGCGTCGGTGAACTGACCCGCTGGCAGGCTTTTGGCACGCTGTGGCGGCAGGAGTGGAATCCACCGGAATCCGGTGATGAGCGCCGTTGGCATTGGCTCGCCGCGGGTACTTCCGTCGCGTGGCACCTTGCGCTGCTGGTGTTGCTGGGATGGCTGCTGTACCTGGACCTCACCCGCGTCGACAGTCCACCGTCGAAGGGTGAGGAGATGGTGGTGGTGCAGATCGAGTACGTCGGTGAAGGCACGCCGGAGGAAGTCGGTGGCGGTCCCGCACCGGAACCGGTCGAACAGGTCGAGCCGGACCGTCCCGTCGATTCCCGCCCTCCGTCACCTGTCGTGGCCAGTGAAACCGAGCCCGTCCCGGAACCGGCGCCGGCCAGCACGCCGCTTCCCGATGTCGCGGTGTTGCCCGCGGTTGTGCAGCCATCCGCGTTGCAGGTGCCCCCCCAGCAGGTAGTGCAACGTGAGATCCCGCAACCGGAGCCGAGCCCGGTCGTCGTCCAGCAACCGCTGGCGGTGAGCGAGCCGGTGCCCGACCGGAGCGAGGAATTCGTGTTGCCGGCAACGACCACTCGGATCGAGGCGCCCGCGATCCGGATGCCCGAGCTGACCGCGCCGACGCCCAGCGTGGAGGTTGTCGAGATCGCGCGCGTGCCGCGTCCGGTCGTATCGGCGCTGCCGCCGAGACCCGCACGGCAACCCGTGCTGCAGGCGACGGTGCCCGAGGTCAACGTGCGGGAGATTGCGGTGCGCGAGCAACCGGCGCCTCCACGTCCGCCAACGCCGGAAGTCCGCTCGCGCGACGTGATCGCGCCGCCGCTGGTCGCGACGCCACCGGAGGTGCGCGAGCGCGAAATACCGTCGCCACCTGCACCGACGCCCCCGGCGCCGGCAGCCCCTGAGCCGGTCGCATCGATACCGGCACCTGCAGCTGCAGCGCCTGCCGAGCCCGCAGCGGAGAAGCCCGCTCCGGTCGAGCCGGTCGTCACCGCCGGCCCGGAAGAGACTCCTGCCCCCGGCGCCTGGCCATCCCCGGAACGTGCCGACGACTGGGGTGCGGCCGAACGTGACAAGCCGGGCGCCCAGCGTGGCGAGCCGCCCGGCCTGTACGACAGCGACGGCAGCGTGCGACTGGCGGAAACGCCGGGCTCGGCTTCACCGGGCATGCCGCCGGGCACGATCACCGAGGAGATCGCCGATCTCGACCGCGCGGGCACCTGGTTGCGGCGTCCTCCGAACGACTACGAGCCGACCGCGTTCGACCAGTACTGGCGGCCGAACGAAAGCCTGCTGGAAGAGTGGGTGCGCAAGAGCATCAACACCATCCGCATCCCGATTCCCGGCACCAACAAGTACATCGAGTGCACCACCGTGTTGCTGGTCATGGGTGGTGGCTGCGGCATCGGCGATCCCAACCTCAACGAGCAGCCCGCGACCGCACGTCCGCCACCGGATGTCCCGTTCAAGCCGGAACTGCAGGAAGGCAACGGCAGCGTGCCGCCGCCGGCGGGATGACATGCAGTTCGACCCGGTAACCGCCCAGCAAAAAGCCCGCACGATGCGGGCTTTTTGTTCATCGCCGGCGGGCAGGCCCGCTGCGTGATGCGACTCAGTCGTGGGCGCCGTGCAGGGTCACCAGTCCGCTGTCGCGCGTACCGAAATACGCCGCCAGGTCGGCGATCTGCTGGTCGGTCAGGGCCTTGGCCTGGCTCGACATCAACGCGTGCTGGCGGTCGCCGTTGCGATACGCCTGCAGCGAGTGCCCGATGTAGTCGGCGTACTGGCCACCGATCGTCGGGTAGGTCGGGTCGATCGGCGCGGTGCCTTCGGCGCCATGGCAGTCGACGCAGGACTGGCCGGTGGCCTCGCCCTTGGTGCTGGCCAGCTTCTCGCCGGCGGCGATGTTGCCGTCGGGCAGCCCGGCCGACGACGAGGTCGGGGCGGCATGTCCGGGGGCTTCGGCGTGTTCGGCGGGCGCTTCGGAGCCCGAGCAGGCCGACAGCACCAGCGCGGTGGCGAGCAGGGCAGGGGCGATGGCGAAGTTGCGGATCGTCATGGGCGTCTGCTCACTCACTTCAGGGTGGAAAGGAAGGCGGCGATGTCGGCGATGTCCTGCTCGGAAAAACTCTCCGCCTGGGCCTGCATCGTCGGATGCTGGCGACTGCCCTGCTGGTAGGCAGTCAGGGCGTCGTGCAGGTACCGCTCCGATTGCCCGCCGAGCTTCGGCACGTGGTAATTCGGATAGGCGTTCTTGTAACCGACCACGCCGTGGCAACCCTGGCAGGTGTAGGTCAACTGCAGGCCACGCTCGGCGTCGCCGGTCACCGCGGCTGGAGCGGCGGGCGCGGCGACGGGCGCCGTGTCCTGGGCCATGGCCGGGGTGGCCAGGATGGCAGTGGTAAGCGCCAAGGCGGCGATCGTCAGCGGTCGCATCATGTCGTAGTCCGCAATCTCTGGTAGCTGGAAGTCTGGTTGGCGGCGGCTCGCGTTTGCGATTGCCACGCGCAATCCCGGCAGTATAGCTTGCGACTCCGCCGCAACGAAGTAGGCGCATGCAGCAGGGCCGGATGGGGGCCTCGTTGCCGTTGGTTTCCCGGCCGATGGCCCGCCCGCCTCGAGTCAACCGGCAGTCAATCGGCAGTCAACCGGCAGTCAACCAGGTACCGGTGCCAGCGTTCACCATTACCTTCGGCGCATGGGGATCGAGTGCGCCGGTGATATACCTACATACAACACCGGCATACGTCCGGGAAACACCACGCCTGCAACCTTTCCACTGGGGTCCACTCGATGCGTCACCACCATTCCAGCCGCGCGCGCGGTCACGTCCGTACTGCCACCATTGCGCTGTCCTGCCTGCTGGCATTGGCGGCTTGCAAGGGTGGGGATCCTGCCGACGGCGCGGGCAAGCCGGGCGAGAAAGAAGGCCCCGAGGCGGTTCCGGTCGAGGTGTCCGCAGTCGTGCAGCGGCCGGTCGCGGCGAGCTATACCGGCACCGCACCGCTCGAAGCGCCCGCCGAATCGCAGGTGGTCGCCAAGACCTCCGGCGTGGCGTTGCAGGTGCTGGTCGAGGAGGGCGACGTGGTGCGCGCCGGTCAGGTGCTGGTCCGCCTGGATTCGGCACGCGCCGAACTGCAGGCCGCGCAGACCGCCGCGCAGATGCACAAGCTGCAGAACCAGTTCGCGCGGGCCGAGAAGTTGGCCAGCGAGCAGCTGATCGCTGCCTCCGACTACGACCAGATCCGCTACGACCTGGCCAATGCGCGCGCCGCCAACCGGCTGGCCAACCTTGAGCTGTCGTATGCCAACGTCAAGTCGCCGATCAGCGGCGTGGTGGCTTCGGTCAGCCCGAAGCCGGGCAACTTCGTGCAGATCAACACTCCGATCGTGCGCATCGTCGACACTTCCGAACTGGAGGCCGTGCTCAACGTGCCCGAGCGCGAGCTGGCCACGATGAAGCAGGGCCTGCCGGTCAAGTTGAAGGTCGACGCGTTGCCCGGACGGACGTTCGAAGGCGTGGTCGACCGCATCTCGCCGGTGGTGGATTCCGGCAGTGGCACGTTCCGGGTCATCACCACGTTCGACAGCCAGGGCCTGTTGCAGCCGGGCATGTTCGGTCGAATCGGCATCGACTACGACCAGCGCGCGAATGCGACGGTGGTGCCGCGCACCGCGTTGCTGGAGGGTACGGACGACGCCGCGGTGTTCGCGTTGCGCGACGACAAGGTCGCGCGTGTGCCGGTGAGGCTCGGTTACATCGATGGCGAGTGGGCCGAGATCCGCGAGGGCCTCAAGCTCGGCGACCGCGTGGTGGTGGCCGGCAAGAGCGCGTTGCGCGATGGCAGCGAAGTGACCGTGGTCGGCGAGCCGGCAGGGGAGGTCGCCGACACCAAGCTGGCCAACGGCGAGCCGGCGAAGGCCCCGCAGCCCGCCGCAACCAACCAGTAAGGGCAGGACTGCCGTGAGCGACGCCAAGGAACCCACGCCGCACGCGCCCGACGCGCATGCGCCGCGCAACTTCAACCTGGTCGAATTCTCGACCCGCCGCCGGGTCACGGTGGCGATGGTCACGATCACCTTCCTGCTGTTCGGCCTGATCGCGCTGAGCAACCTCAAGGTCAACCTGCTGCCCGACCTGAGCTACCCGACCCTGACCGTGCGCACCGAGTACACCGGAGCGGCGCCGTCGGAGATCGAGACCCTGGTCAGCGAGCCGGTCGAGGAGGCCGTCGGCGTGGTCAAGGGCCTGCGCAAGCTGAAGTCGGTCTCGCGCACAGGCCAGAGCGACGTGGTGCTGGAGTTCGCCTGGGGCACCGACATGGACCAGGCCAGCCTGGAGGTGCGCGACAAGATGGAAGGCGTGCAGTTGCCGCTCGAAGCCGAGCCGCCGGTGCTGCTGCGTTTCAATCCGTCGACCGCACCGATCCTGCGGATTGCCCTGTCGGCCAAGGCCGATGGGGACGCAGAGCGCCAGCTGACGCTGCTGCGTCGTTACGCCGACGAGGACCTCAAGAAGAAGCTTGAACCGGTCGAGGGCGTGGCTGCGGTCAAGGTCGGTGGCGGCCTGGAAGACGAGATCCAGGTGCTGATCGACCAGCAGAAACTCGCCCAGCTCAACCTGCCGATCGATACCGTGATCCAGCGCCTTGCGCAGGAGAACGTCAACGTTTCCGGCGGCCGCCTGGAACAGGGGTCGCAACGCTACCTGGTGCGCACGGTCAACCAGTTCGCCAGCGTCGAGGAGATGCGCGAGATGCTGGTCACCACCAGCAGCGGTGGAGACAACGCGGCGCAGGATGCCGCCGCGCAGATGGCGCGTGTCGCCGCCGCCAGTGGATCGGCCGACGCGATGGCCGCGGCGGCGTCGGTGCAGAGTGCGTCCTCGGGCGATTCGTCGGCCGTGGCCGGCGGCATGCCGGTGCGGCTCAAGGACGTCGCCACTGTCACCCAAGGCTACAAGGAGCGCGAGGCGATCATCCGCCTCGGCGGCCAGGAAGCGGTCGAGCTGGCGATCTACAAGGAGGGCGACGCCAACACCGTCGCGACTGCCGACGCACTGCATGCGCGGCTGGAGCAGATCCGCGAGCAGGTGCCGCCGGAGTTCGAACTGACCGTCATCGAAGACCAGTCGACCTTCATCCGCCACGCCATCAGCGACGTCAAGAAGGACGCGGTGATCGGCGGCCTGCTGGCGATCCTGATCATCTTCCTGTTCCTGCGCGACGGCTGGAGCACGTTCGTGGTCGGGCTGTCGTTGCCTGTGTCGATCATCACCACGTTCTTCTTCATGGGCCAGTTGGGCCTGAGCCTCAACGTGATGTCACTGGGCGGCCTGGCGTTGGCGACGGGTCTGGTGGTGGACGACTCGATCGTGGTGCTGGAATCGATCGCCAAGGCGCGCGAACGCGGGCTGGGCATCCTGCAGGCGGCGATCGCCGGTACCCGCGAGGTCAGCATGGCGGTGGTCGCATCGACCCTGACCACGATCGCGGTGTTCCTGCCGCTGGTGTTCGTCGAGGGCATCGCCGGCGAGCTGTTCCGCGACCAGGCGCTGACCGTGGCGATTGCGATCGGCATCTCGCTGGTGGTCGCGATGACCCTGATCCCGATGCTGAGCGCGCTCAAGGGGCGGCCGCCGATGGCCTTCCCGGAAGAGCCGGCGCATCCGCAATGGCAGCCGACCTCGAAACTGCAGAAGCCGTTGGCACTGGCCGAGCGCGGTGTCAGCGCAGGCGCCCGCGGTGGCTTCTTCGGGATTGCATGGGTTGTTGTGAAGTTGTGGCGCGGACTGGCTGCCGTGGTAGGGCCGGTGATGCGCAAGGCCAGCGACATCGCGATGGCGCCGTACCACCGCGCCGAACGCGGGTACCTGAGGTTGCTACCGGGTGCGTTGGGTCGTCCGTTCCTGGTGCTGGGAGCGGCCGCGACGGCGTTCGTGTTGACCTTGCTGCTGGTGCCGATGCTGGGCGCCGACCTGATCCCGCAACTGGCACAGGACCGGTTCGAGATGACGGTCAAGTTGCCACCAGGCACGCCGTTGGCCGAGACCGACAAGCTGGTACGCGAGTTGCAGCAGAAGCACGCCGACGCCCCCGGGATCGAGTCGCTGTACGGCGTCAGCGGTAGCGGCACGCGGCTGGATGCCAGCCCGACCGAAAGCGGCGAGAACATCGGCAAGCTGACCGTGGTGATGGCCGACGGTGGCAGCGAGCAGGTCGAGGCGCAGACCACCGAGCGCCTGCGCGAAACCATGGATGCGCACCCGCGCGCGCAGGTCGATTTCAGCCGCCCGGAGTTGTTCAGCTTTTCCACGCCGCTGGAGATCGAACTACGCGGCAGCGACCTTGAAGCTATCGAGGTCGCCGGCCAGAAAATGGCAGCGTTGCTGCGCGGCAATGCGCACTACGCCGATGTCAGCTCGACCGTGGAGCAGGGCTTCCCGGAGATCCAGATCCACTTCGACCAGGAGCGGGCGGCCGCGTTCGGCCTGACCACGCGCCAGGTCGCCGACGCGGTGGTCAAGAAGGTGAAGGGCGAGGTCGCCACGCGTTACAGCTTCCGCGACCGCAAGATCGACGTGCTGGTGCGCGCCAGGCAGTCGGACCGCGCCTCGGTCGATGACATCCGCAACCTGATCGTCAACCCCGGCAGCAGTCGCCCGGTGCGCCTGTCATCGGTGGCCGAGGTGGTATCGACAACGGGTCCGAGCGAGATCCACCGGGCCGACCAGGAGCGCGTCGCGATCGTCTCGGCCAACCTGCGCGACATCGACCTGGGCAACGCGGTGCAGGAAGTCCGGCAGATGGTGGCGGACAGTCCGCTCGGCGCCGATGTCGACATGCACATTGGTGGCCAGGGCGAGGAACTCGCGACTGCGGTGACCTCGCTGCTGTTCGCGTTCGGGCTGGCGATCTTCCTGGTGTACCTGGTGATGGCCTCGCAGTTCGAGTCGCTGCTGCATCCGTTCGTGATCCTGTTCACCATCCCGCTGGCACTGGTCGGTGCGGTGCTGGCGTTGCTGTTGACCGGCTCGCCGGTGTCGATCGTGGTGTTCATCGGCCTGATCCTGCTGGTCGGGCTGGTGACCAAGAACGCGATCATCCTGATCGACAAGGTCAACCAGTTGCGCGAGGCCGGCGTGGCCAAGCGCGAGGCGCTGGTCGAGGGTGCGCGCTCGCGCCTGCGGCCGATCGTCATGACCACGATGTGCACGCTGTTCGGCTTCCTGCCGCTGGCGTTGGCGTTCGGTGCCGGTGCCGAGGTGCGCTCGCCGATGGCGATCACCGTGATCGGCGGGTTGCTGGTGTCGACCCTGCTGACCCTGGTGGTGATCCCGGTGGTGTACGACCTGCTGGACCGGCGTGCCGACGAGTACTACCGCGAGCGCGGTCGCCTGGCCGCGGCGCAACTGGACCGGTCTGCCGGTGACGAGGCCGGGTACGCCTGATGAGCATCGCCGAACTCAGCCTCAAGCGGCCGGTCACCACGATCATGCTGTTCGTGTCGATGTTCGTGATCGGCCTGATCGCGGCGGTGCGGTTGCCGCTGGAAGCGTTGCCGGCGATCTCGTTCCCGGGCGTCTTCATCAACCTGCCGTACCCGGGCTCGACGCCCGAGGAAGTCGAGCGGATGGTGCTGCGCCCGGCCGAGGAAGCGCTGGCCACCATGAGCGGCCTGAAGCGGTTGCAGGGCACCGCGCGTGCCGACGGCGCGACGGTGTTCGTGGAGTACTCGGACTGGGACACCAATGTCCAGATCGCCGCATCGGAAGCGCGCGAGCGCCTCGACGCGATCCGCGACGAGTTCCCCGACGACTTCCAGCGCTACTTCGTCGGCAACTGGTCCAGTTCCGACGAGCCCATCCTGGAAATCCACCTGGCCGGAACCAACGACCTGAGCCAGGCCTACGACCTGCTTGAACGCGAGTTCCAGCGACCGCTCGAGCGCGTCGACGGCGTGGCCAAGGTCGAGATCGGCGGGGCGCCGCCCAACGAGGTCGAGATCGCGATCGATCCCGACCGCCTGACCGCGCACGGCCTCAACCTCAACGAGCTGACCTCGCGCCTGCAGTCCGTCAACTTCTCGATGGCCGCGGGCGAGATCGAGACCAACGGCAATCGCCTGCGCGTGCAGCCCGTCGGCGAGCTGCAGGACCTCGACCAGTTGCGCGAGCTGGTGATCAACGACGCCGGCGTGCGGCTCGGCGACATCGCCGATATCGAACTGACCAAGGAACGCATGAGCACGGGCCGCCAGCTCGATGGCCGCCCGTCCGTGTCGCTGGACATCTACAAGGAGCGCGAGGCCAACCTGGTCGATGTCTCCAGCCGGGTGCTGCAGGAGCTCGAGCGCATCCGCAGGCAACCGGCGCTGGAGGGCGTCGACGTCAAGGTCGACGACAACCAGGGCGAAGAGGTCACGACCTCCCTGCTGGAACTGGCGGAGGCGGGCGGCGTCGGCCTGGTGCTGTCGATCGCGGTGCTGTTCTTCTTCCTGCGCCACTGGCCGTCGACGCTGATGGTGACGCTGGCGATCCCGATCTGCTTCGTGATGACGCTCGGCTTCATGTACTTCGCCGGCGTGACCCTCAACGTACTGTCGCTGATGGGCCTGCTGCTGGCGGTCGGCATGCTGGTCGACAACGCGGTGGTGGTGGTGGAGAGCATCTACCAGGAACGCGAGAAGATGCCGGACCAGCCGATGCAGGCGTCGATCGTCGGCACCCGCAACGTCGCCATCGCGCTGTCGGCGGGCACGCTGTGCCACTGCATCGTGTTCGTGCCGAACCTGTTCGGCGAGACCAACGACATCAGCATCTTCATGTCGCAGATCGCGATCGCGATCTCGGTGTCGCTGCTGGCCTCGTGGCTGGTCGCGGTCAGCCTGATCCCGATGCTGTCGGCGCGGATGAAGACACCGCCGGCCGTGCGCAACGAGAAGGGCGTGATCCATCGCCTGCAGCAGCGCTATGCACGCTTCCTGCGCTGGACCCTCAACCACCGTGGCTGGAGCGTGCTGGGCATCCTGATGATCATCGCGATCAGCCTGGTGCCGATGACCCAGACCAAGATCGAGATGTTCGGCGACGGTGGCGGCGACGAGGTCGAGATCTTCTACGAGTGGGACGACAGCTATACCCGCGAGCAGATGGCCGCCGAGGTCGCGAAGGTCGAGCAGTACCTCGACCGCAACCGCGAGCGTTTCCACATCGTCCAGGTCTATTCGCAGTACCGCGAACAGGGCTGGGCCGAGACCGAGATATCGTTCGACGAAACGGTGGAGGATCCCACCACGATCGGCGAGACCATCGGCAAGGAGCTGCCGAAATCGGCGCGCGCGGAACTGGTGGTCGGGCGCAGTGGTCGCGGCGAAGGTGCCGGCGGCAAGGTACAGGTCGAGCTGGTGGGTGACTCCACCGAGACCTTGAACGCCTTGGCGACCGACATCGTGCCGATCCTGGCGCGCAACCCCGAGCTCACCGACGTGCGCGTCGACACCGGCGACCAGAACAGCGAACTGAAGATCCGGGTGGATCGCGAGCGCGCCGCGTCGTTCGGCTTCAGTACCGGGGACGTCGCGCAGTTCGTGTCGCTGGCGCTACGCGGCGCGCAGCTGCGCGACTTCAAGCGCGAGCAGACCGAGGTCCCGGTCTGGGTGCGTTTCCAGGGTGCGGAGAACTACGGCGTCGAGGACATCGCAAGCTTCACCGTGCGGACCGCCGACGGACGTACCGTGCCTTTGATGGCGATGGTCGATGTCAGCGTGCAGCCTGCCGCGACCCAGATCCGCCGGACCAACCGCCAGACCCGCGTGACCATCCTGGCCGGCCTTGCCGGCGAGACCACCGTGCCAGATGCGCGCAAGGTGATGGAGCAGACGATGGAGAGCGTCGCGTTCCCGCCCGGCTACGGCTACACGTTCGATGGCAGCGCGTTCGAGAACGAGTCCGAAGCCGAGCAGCAGATGCTGTTCAACCTGGTCATCGCGCTGGTGATGATCTACGTGGTGATGGCGGCGGTGTTCGAGTCGCTGCTGTTCCCGTCGGCGATCATGAGCTGCGTGCTGTTCTCGGTATTCGGCGTGTTCTGGCTGTTCTGGCTGACCGGCACCGCGTTCTCGGTGATGTCCTTCATCGGCATCCTGGTGCTGATGGGCGTGGTGGTGAACAACGGCATCGTGATGATCGAGCACATCAACAACCTGCGACGACGTGGGCTGTGCCGCACCGACGCGCTGGTCGAAGGCAGCCGCGAGCGGTTGCGGCCGATCATGATGACGATGGGCACGGCGATCCTGGCGATGGTGCCGATCGCCCTCAGCGACACCCAGGTGCTGGGCGGGCTGACGTACTTCCCGATGGCCCGCGCGGTGGCCGGCGGGCTGGCGTTCTCGACGGTGGTCAGCCTGCTGTTCCTGCCGACGATCTACGCCATCCTCGACGACCTGCGCAACGGCTCCGCGCGGATCGTGCGCAAGGCACGTGGCGCGGATGGAATCGCGGTCGGCGAGCCAGGCCACGCCTGACCGGGACTGCCCGGCGGACCAACCCGCCGGGTAGTTCAGAACAGCGTATGCAGCATTTTCGCACCGCCGATCCATACCCCGATCGC
Organism: Lysobacter sp. F6437; assembly: GCF_052547215.1. Lineage (NCBI taxonomy): Bacteria > Pseudomonadati > Pseudomonadota > Gammaproteobacteria > Lysobacterales > Lysobacteraceae > Lysobacter > Lysobacter sp. F6437. The sequence goes on along the minus strand of NZ_JBQWRB010000001.1, from coordinate 539,995 downwards.
GGTGCCCAGGCTGGTCAGGAAGAAGTTCAGCAACACCCGCGCGACCCGGTTGCGCCACCAGCCGCGCACGCTCTGCACGTCGTCGCGCAGGGCCATGAAGTCGGCATAGGTCGGCTTGCGCAACCAGGCTTCGGTCAGCGCGCTGAGCGTGCCGGAGGCGAGGGCGGGGTGCAGCGGGGTGATCGGCGAGGCGAGGAAGGCGACCACGATGCTGAGCGGATGGCCGCCGGCGACCGCGCATCCGATCGCGCCCAGCACGCCGGTGGCCAGCACCCAATGCAGCAGCAGGTCGGAGCCGACGTCGATGCCGCCCTGCCAGAAACCCCAGGCAAAGCCGCCCACGACGAATGCCGCCAGCACGATGGTGAACCACGGGATGTCGCTCTTCTTCGGCAGTGCCTCGAGTTCCTCGCGCACCTCGATGGCCGCTCGCGTCTCGTCGCGCAGGTGGCGGGCGAGTCCCTGCAGGTGGCCGGCACCGACCACGGCCAGGACTTCACGGGCGCCGTCGCTGTTCGTGTCCTCGCGAATTTCGCGCAGGCGTGCGGCCATGTAGCGGTCGCGCTCGGCGATCACGGTCTCGTAGACGGCCGGGCTCTCGCTGGCGAACTCGCTGAAGCTGGCCTCCAGCATGTCGCCCTGCTTGAGCTTCTCGATGTCCTCGGCGCCGACGTCCTCGGACGCCAGCAGCGAGGCGAGCAGGCCGCCGCCGAGCTTGGCCCGGCCCCAGAATCCCAGCCGTGCCGAGGCGCGCTTGAAGGTCAGTCCGACCTCGCGGTCGATCAGGTGCACCGGCAGTCCGCGTTCGCGTCCCTCCAGCGCGGCCAGCTTGAGTTCCGCGCCGGGTTCGATATCGAGCTGCTCGGCGAGCCGGCGCTGGTAGGCCGACAACGCCAGGTTGGCCGCGAACATCGCGGTGCGGCCGCTGCGGATGACCTGGATGAGGTTGAGGTTGGCCAGCGCATCGGGTTCGGTCAGCGCCTGCAAGCGCGGCGCGTCGAGCTCGACCGCCACCGCGTCGTAGTTGCCGCTCGCGATCGCCCCGCGGACCGCGTCGACGCTGGCGCTGGACACGTGGGCGGTGCCCAGCAGCGTGTAGCGCACGCCGTCGCGTTCGACGATTGCGTGGGGTTGGCCATGCAGCGCCGGGTCCGTTGCCAGGTCCTCAGCCATGGTGGCGCACCGACATGGCGGGGACGGTCGGATCAGGTCGGGGTCGAACGATTGCAAACGGCATTGATGGCGGCTTCCGGGCGCATCGACGTGCGCAAACGGCTCAGCTTAGAGCTTGCCCGGGGGGCCGGCAAACCGTGCGGACGGCGGGATTCAGGCAACGCCAAGGGCCAGGTCGGGTGATGACACCAGGCGTTCGCCCACCGCCTGGCCGCTCAGGAATGCCAGCGCGGCGGCGATGACCTCGGGGTCGTCCAGAATCCGGTGGTGCCCCAGCCCGCGAGTACTCAGCAGGCGGGCGCGGTGCCAATAGCGCGCCCAGCGCTCGCCTTCCGACCACGGAACCTCCCGGTCCTCGAGGTCGTGCACGATCAATGCCGGTCGGTTGATGGCCGGGGCGTTGTGTTCGGCCTGGAAGTCGGCGAAGCGTATCGACAGGCGTTCCTCGAACAACGCGAACATCCGGCGGCGCAGGTGTCCGGACAATCCGATCATTTGTGCGAAGCGACGCCCCGCGTCGATCGGGTCCGCGGCGGGCGCGACCAGCACCGCGCAGTCGGCCTGCAACCCGCGCGCCAGCGCCATTCCGACCGCGGCGCCACCGAGCGAATGGCCGATCACCGCTGCCGCCGGGCCGTTGTGGCGGCCGATTTCGAGCAGGTGCCGGGTGAACTCCAGCAGGTTGCTTTCGCTGCCGTCGCTGCGCCCGTGCGCGGCCTGGTCGAACGCGACGACCGCATAACCCGCCGCGCGCAACGGCGCGACCCACGGCAGGATGCGCGCCCCGTGGCTGGACCAGCCGTGGGCGAACAGCACGTAGGGTTGCTGCGCAGGGTCGCCCCACGTGTAACGGGCGATCGACGTGCCGTCGCTGTCGATCGCATCCAGTCGTGCGTCACCCGTGGGCGCCTCCCGGCCTCGCCGATTTGAACCGGGGTAGGGCGTGCAGAACAGCTTCGAGGCTCGGTTGACGGTGGTCTTCGGCGCCAGCCAGCCGCCTAGGCGAAAGCTCCAGCGCAACAGCTTCCACCGGATAAAAGATCGAACGATCGTGCTTATTTTGGACGATGGTCTGGGCATGGCGGTTCTCGCTGTCGTTTCAGTGGCGGGCGCTGGTGCCGATCAGGCGCTCGTACGCACGCAGGCCACGAGCCTGCGCCACGTCGAAGCCGTACAGGCCGGCGTCGTGGTGGACCAGCAGTGGCAGGGCGTATATCTCGAACACCAGTTGCTCGACGTCGGTGTCCGCGCGAAGTTCACCGGCGTCGATGGCGAGCGACACCGCGTGGGCGAGCGCCTGCCGCCATTGGCGGTCCTGCTGCAGCAACTGGTCGCGTTGCGGTCCAGGGCGGTCGTCGTACTCGCTGACGGCGGCCAGGAACAGGCAGCCGCCATCGTCTTCGTGGCGGACCCAGTCGAACCACTGCTCGATGATCTTCCGCAGGCGGGCCAGGCCGCGCGGCTGGCGCAGGGCCGGGTGGAACACATGCGCCACGAAACGCTGCGCGGCGTCCTCCAGCACGGCCAGTTGCAGTTCCTCGCGCGAACCGAAGTGCGCGAAGACACCGCTCTTGGACATGCCCACGGCATGTGCGAGTGCGCCGATCGACAACCCCTCCAGGCCCGCCGAACAGGCGATGGCATAGGCGTGGTCGAGGATGGCCTCGCGGGTTGCTGCACCCTTGGACGTGGCGGCTGCGACTGACATGCCCGGAAAATAGCACGTCCGTTCGGTTTATTTCCGCCGTTCGTCGGCGCTGGCCCCGGAGGACCGGAGTCGCTAGTCGCGGTAACGCTTCAGCAGGTCGCCATAGGCATCGATCCGACGATCGCGCAGGAACGGCCAGATCCGCCGCACGTGCTCGCTGCGCTGCAGGTCGACCTCGGCCATCAGGATCTCCGGCTCTCCGCCCGCCTCGGCGAGGAATTCGCCCTGCGGTCCCAGCACATGGCTGTTACCCCAGAAATCGATGCCGGAGGCATCCAGCGGGGACGGCTCGTGCCCGACCCGGTTGCACGACAGCACGGGCAGGCCGTTGGCGACCGCGTGGCCGCGGTGGCTCAGGACCCATGCGTCGCGCTGGCGATTCTTCTCGGCCTGGTCGTCATCCGGGTCCCAGCCGATCGCGGTCGGGTACAGCAGCAGTTCGGCGCCGGCCAGCGCCATCAGTCGTGCGCCCTCCGGATACCACTGGTCCCAGCAGACCAGCACGCCGAGGCGGCCGACGGAGGTGTCGATCGGCTCGAAGCCGAGGTCGCCCGGGGTGAAGTAGAACTTCTCCTGGAAGCCCGGGTCGTCCGGGATGTGCATCTTGCGGTACTTGCCTGCGGTGCTGCCGTCGGCGTCGAAGACCACCGCGGTGTTGTGGTAAAGGCCGGCCGCGCGGCGTTCGAACAGCGAACTGACCAGCACCACGCCGTGCTGCTTCGCCAGGCGCGCAAGGCGATCGGTGCTTGGGCCGGGGATCGGTTCCGCAAGGTCGAATTCGTCGACGCATTCGTGCTGGCAGAAGTAGGCCCCGTTGTGGAGTTCCTGCAGCAGCACAAGCTTTGCCCCCTGTTTCGCGGCCTCGGCCACGCGCTGCTCGATAACCGACAGGTTGGCGTCGGCATTGCCGGGGCCCTGGTCGATGATGGCGCGCTCCTGGATCAGGGCGACGGGCAGGGTTCTGTTCTTCATGGCCGAATCCGGGTGTTGGCCGCCGCAGGGAAAGCGCGGCTGGACGACCACGGTCGCATGGGCGCCGTGGCCGGAGGGTCAAACGGCGACGACGCCGTCGGGAAGCTGCATGGTGATGCAGTGCAGGCTGCCGTTCTGCCAGATCAGCGACCGGCAGGGCACGGGGACGATCTCGCGGTCCGGGAAGGCCTTGGCAAGCATCGCGGCGGCCTCGTCGTCGGCAGGGTCGCCATACGCCGGCATAAGCACCGCGCCGTTGATGATCAGGAAATTGGCGTAGCTGGCGGCGAGGCGCCGGTCCTGGTCGATCACCGGTTGCGGCCATGGCAACGGGAACAGGCGGTAGGGCATGCCGTCGCGCGTGCGCAGCGAAGCCAGCTCGGCGGCCATGGCCTGCAGTTCCGGATGGTGTGAGTCGGTCGGGTCGTCGCAGGCCTGGTAGACGATGGCGTCAGGTGTGGCGAAGCGGGCGAGGGTATCGATGTGGGCGTCGGTGTCGTCGCCTTCGAGGTAGCCGTGGTCGAGCCAGAGCACGCGGTCCTGATGCAGCCATTTGGCCAGCCGGTCGTCGAGGGCCTCCCGGCTGACGGTGGGGTGGCGTTCGTGCAGGCACTTCCAGGTGGTCAACAGCGTGCCGGCACCGTCGGTTTCTATGGCACCACCTTCCAGTGCGAAATCAATTGCTTGCCGATCATTTTTCGCAAACGTCTTTAGATCGTCCAGCGTTTCCACCAGCCGATCGTCGCGCCCGGCCTCGAACTTGCCGCCCCAGCCAGTGAACCGGAAATCGAGCAACCGGAAACCATCCTTGCCACGCAAGGTGATCGGGCCCGAATCGCGCAACCAGGTGTCGTCGTACTCCACTTCGATGAAGCGCACCCGCTCCATGTCGATCCGAGCCGACGACAGTCGCGCACGCGCATAGGCCTGCACGTCGTCATCGGCGACGCACACCAGTACCGGCTGGAAGCGGGTGATCGCCGCGACCAGCGCGATATAGGTTTCCTCGACCTCGCCGAGCCGGTCGGCCCAGTCGGTGTCGGCGTGCGGCCACGCGATCAGGATCGCGGACTGGGGTTCCCACTCCGCGGGAAAGCGCAGGGATTCGCTCATGGTTACCTGTGTCAGAGAATAGGAGGCTTCGGGCCGATTTCCGTGGCGTCGGCCTTGTTGGCGACGACGTCGATCACCCGGGTATTTTCGAAGTAGACGGTGAACGCCGGATAGACCCAGCGGTTGATCGTCGGCCACTGGCTCTTCTGGCCGCCGCGCGGGTCCATGCGCTGGGCCGGCGCGCCGTGGCGGGCCTCGACCTGCGCCATGCTCTGGCCGCGGGCGGGCAGGGTGGCGGGATTCTCTTCCTGCACCCGCTCGATCAGCAGGGTCTCGGCCGAGACGGGGCCGGCGAGGGCCAGCGTGGCGAGCAGCGGAAGTGCGGCGAGCAGCGTGTTGGTGGCTTTCATGTAGTTCCCCTTTCCCCTTGGCAAGGCCCGGATTGTAAGCACGGGCTGCGTACCTGGGCAGCGCACGCGCGTCACGAACCCGGATGTTTCTTCGGCTGCATGGGATTTTTCCGCGCCCCATAAGCAGGAAAGCCGCCCGGAGGCGGCTTTCACGGCGAAGCGCAATCGCGCCCGGTGACTTGGCGCTGGCGCGCCTTGTACACGATGGATCTCAGCGCTGGCGCGCCTTGAACCGCGGGTTCGACTTGCAAATCACGAAGACCTTGCCACGACGGCGAACGACTTTGCAGTCGCGGTGACGGGTCTTCGCCGACTTCAGGGAGTTCACGACCTTCATGATCTAGCCTCGGCAACAGGAAAAAGTAGCAAGCCCGCTATTCTAGCGGCAGTTTGCCAGCCGGATCAAGCGCTTGCGTGGATTATTCCGGGTCGGGGGCATCAGCCTCCACCAGACCGCGGGCTGCCCGCCGCCAGCGCCCATAATAAGGCCATGACAATGACCGACGACCAACCCATCCCCGTACTCACCATCGACGGCCCCTCCGGCTCCGGAAAGGGCACCATCAGCCGCCTGGTCGCGCAGCGCCTGGGCTGGCATTACCTCGACTCCGGGGCGCTGTACCGCGCGATCGGGGTGGCTGCCGGCTGGGCCGACATCGACCTGTCTGACCCCGCCGCCCTGGTCCGGTGCACGTTCGATACCGAGATCGCGTTCCGCGACGACGGCAGTGAGTTGCGGGTGCTGGTCAATGGTAGTGACGCCACGGACGAGTTGCGCACCGAGACAGCCGGCGCAGCGGCTTCGGCGATCGCCGCGATCCCCGAGGTGCGGGCCGCACTGAAAGCCCGCCAGCGCGCGTTCCGGCAGCCGCCCGGGCTGGTCACCGACGGCCGCGACATGGGCACCGTGATCTTCCCGGACGCGGGCCACAAGGTGTTCCTTGACGCCAGCGCCGAGGAGCGGGCCGAAAGACGCTATAAGCAGTTGAATGACAAGGGGGTTTCCGTTACATTGGCTGGTCTGCTGCGGGAGATCCTGGCCCGTGACGCCCGCGATGCCAATCGTGCGGTGGCTCCGTTGCGGCCGGCCGAAGACGCCGTCCACATCGACACCACCGGCCTAGGCATCGACGAGGTGGTCGAACGCGTGCTGGCGTTGTTGCCGTCCCGCGGGGCTTGAACCATTCGCAGCAGACCGAGCCCTGACCGCAATTCCGCGGCAGGAAACCAACCGACACATGGTGCAGTTCCATCGCACCACATAACGGGTGGGTCGACCACGCGCTGCCACGCAGCCGGTGCGACCCGTGTGTTCAACCGGATATTTTCCAATGACCGAATCATTTGCAGAGCTGTTCGAACAGAGCCAGGAGTACCTGGCCAAGCTGAAGCCGGGCGCGATCGTCGTCGGCACCGTCGTCGAGGTCCGTGGCGACGTGGTGGTGATCAACGCCGGCCTGAAGTCCGAAGGCATCGTGCCGATCGAACAGTTCCGTAACGACGCCGGCGAGATCGACGTCGCAGAGGGCGACCAGGTCAAGGTCGCGCTGGACTCCATCGAGAATGGCTTTGGCGAGACCGTGCTGTCGCGCGAGAAGGCCAAGCGCGCCATGGTGTGGGACGAGCTCGAGGAAGCCCTCGAGAAGAACGAGACCATCACCGGCCGCATCAGCGGCAAGGTCAAGGGTGGTTTCACCGTCGACATCAAGGACGTCCGCGGCTTCCTGCCCGGCTCGCTGGTCGACGTGCGCCCGGTGCGCGACTCGACCTACCTGGAAGGCAAGGAACTCGAGTTCAAGCTGATCAAGCTGGACCGCAAGCGCAACAACATCGTCGTCTCCCGCCGTGCGGTGGTCGAGAGCGAGCATTCGGAAGAGCGCGAGCAGCTGCTCGAGAAGCTGGTCGAGGGCGCGGTGCTCAAGGGCGTGGTCAAGAACCTCACCGACTACGGCGCGTTCGTGGACCTGGGTGGCATCGACGGCCTGCTGCACATCACCGACATGGCCTGGAAGCGCGTGCGCCATCCGTCCGAAGTCGTTGAAGTCGGCCAGGAGATGGACGTCCGCGTGCTCAAGTACGACCGCGAGCGCAACCGCGTCAGCCTCGGCCTCAAGCAGCTGGGCGAGGATCCGTGGGACAACATCGCGCGCCGCTACCCGGCCGACACCCGCGTGTTCGGCAAGGTCTCCAACGTCACCGATTACGGCGCGTTCGTCGAGATCGAGCCGGGCGTGGAAGGCCTGGTCCACGTGTCCGAGATGGACTGGACCAACAAGAACGTCAACCCGTCCAAGATCGTGCAGGTCGGTGACGAGGTCCAGGTCATGGTCCTCGACGTCGACGAGGAGCGTCGCCGCATCTCGCTGGGCATGAAGCAGGTGTCGTCCAACCCGTGGGAGACCTTCGCGGTCCTGCACAAGAAGGGTGACAAGGTCGAAGGCCAGATCAAGTCGATCACCGACTTCGGCATCTTCATCGGCCTGGACGGCGGCATCGATGGCCTGGTCCACCTGTCCGACATCAGCTGGAACACCACCGGCGAAGACATCGTGCGCGAGTTCAAGAAGGGCGACACGCTGGAAGCCGTGGTGCTTGCCGTCGATCCGGAGCGCGAGCGCATCAGCCTCGGCGTGAAGCAGATGGAGCAGGACCCGTTCGGCCAGTACATGGCGTCGAACGCGCGTGGCTCGATCGTCACCGGCAAGGTCAAGGAAGTCGACGCCAAGGGCGCGACGATCGAACTGGCCGACGGCATCGAGGGCTACGTGGCGGCCCGCGACATCTCCAAGGAGCGTGTCGACGACGCCAGCAAGGTGCTCAAGGTCGGCGACGAGATCGAAGCGCGTTTCATCGGCATGGACCGCAAGGGCCGCACGATGCAGCTGTCGATCAAGGGCAAGGACGAGGCGGAGATGCAGGAGGCCGTGGCCGACTACAACCGTTCCTCCGCGGCTTCGGCCGACGCCGCCAGTGGCACCACCAAGCTGGGCGCGCTGCTGCGCGAGCAGCTCAACAACAAGTCCGAGTAAGTTCCGGACCCGCTGTTTGATGCACGCTGCAACGCTGTAACAAGGGGACGGCCCGGCTTCGGCCAGGCCGTCCTTTTTTCTGCCAGGCATTTTCAGCTGGCCATATTCGAGTTGCCGTCCCGCCCATGACCAAGTCAGAACTCATCGAGATACTTGCCCAGCGCCAAGCCCACCTGAAGGGCGAGGACGTGGATCTCTCGGTGAAGGCGCTGCTGGAGATGATGGGTGGGTCGCTGGCCGACGGTGAGCGGATCGAGATCCGCGGATTCGGCAGCTTCTCGCTGCACTACCGTCCGCCGCGCCTGGGGCGCAACCCCAAGACCGGGGAATCGGTTGCGTTGCCCGGCAAGCACGTTCCGCATTTCAAGCCCGGCAAGGAATTGCGCGAACGCGTCAGCGACGCGATGCCGCTGGACGAAACCGACTGAGGTCCGATCCACCGCTGCCCTGCGTTGCAGGTCGGCTAAGCTATTCGCCGAACAGGGAGCCGTCCGGAGACCGCCATGCGTTTGATCCGTTTTCTCGTCGCCATTGCCTGTCTTGCGGTCGGCGCTGTCGTGGGCGCACTCAACCGCCAACTGGTTTCGATCGACCTGGGCGTGACGCATATCCCGACCAACCTCGGCGTCGCATTGATCGTCGCGCTGTTGCTGGGGGTGCTGATCGGCGGACTGGCCATTAGCGCCAGCCTGGTGTTGCCGCTGCGTCGCCGCCTCGCGCGCGCGGAACGCCAGCAACGCATCGAACCGATTACAACCCCACCTTCCGGGACCTGAGTCGTGGCCTTCATCAACGAGTGGTTCTGGTTTTTCCTGCTGCTGCCGATCGCGGCTGTCAGCGGATGGGTGATCGGCCGCCGCGGCGGCGAACGCCATAGCGACACCCAGGTCAGCCGGTTGTCGACGACCTACTTCCGCGGCCTCAACTATCTTCTGAACGAACAGCCCGACAAGGCGATCGAGCTGTTCCTGCACATCGCGGAACTGGACAAGGACACCTTCGAGACCCAGGTCGCGCTCGGCCACCTGTTCCGTCGGCGTGGCGAGGTCGATCGCGCGATCCGGCTGCACCAGGCGTTGGTGCAGCGTCCCGGACTGAGCGATCCGCAGAAGGTCCAGGCACTGCTGGCACTGGGCGAGGACTACATGCGCTCGGGGTTGCTGGACCGCGCCGAGACGGTCTTCAGCGACCTGGTCGACCTCGACATGCGCGCGCCGCTGGCGCTGCGCCACCTGATCAACATCTACCAGTCCGAGCGCGACTGGACCAAGGCGATCGAGAACGCGCGGCGCTACGAGGCCGCAACCAGCGAGCCGATGGGCAAGCTGATCGCGCAGTTCGAATGCGAACTGGCCGATCGCCATAGGGCCGCCGGCGATCCCGACGCGGCCCGCGCCGCGGTCGCCCGCGCCTACGAGGCCGATGCCAACTCGGTCCGCGCCGGCATGCTTGAAGGCCGGCTGGAGATCGAGGCAGGCCGTGATGCCGGTGCCATCCGCGCGTTCGAGCGGGTGGCGCGACATGATCCCGATTACCTGCCGGAGGTCCTGCCGGCGCTGTTGTCGAGCTACGAGCGCGTCGGCGACACCACTGGCGCGCGCGCGTTCCTGGCCGAAATGTGCGAGCACTACCGCGGCATCGCGCCGGTGCTGGCGTTGACCCGCATGGTCGAATCCACGGACGGCGTCGCATCGGCCCGGGCGTATCTCGCCCAGCAGCTCAAGGACCGGCCATCGGTACGTGGCGAGGCGGCGTTGATCGACCTGACCCTGGCCGAGGGCGCCGACCCGTCGGCGACCCTGCACGACCTCAAGCACATCACCGACCAGTTGCTGGTGCGCAACCCGAGCTACCGCTGCAACCGCTGCGGCTTTGGTGCGCGCAGCCACCATTGGCAATGCCCCAGCTGCAAGGAGTGGGGCACCATCAAGCCGCTGTTGAACTACGCGGTGGTCTGAGCGGGATGCTGGCGTGGTTGATCCTGCATTCCGGCATCGCGGCGACCGGGACCTGGCTGGCGCGCCGCTACGCGTTGCAGCGCGACCTGCTCGACCACCCCGGTGAGCGTCGCAGCCATGCGGTCGCCACGCCCCGCGGTGGTGGCATAGCGATCGTGTTGGCGCTGCTGGTTGCCGCGGTGGCACTGGCGTTGCGTGACCCGTCGCAAGGCCTGCTACTGGGCGCGTTCGCCATCGGCATCGCACTGGTGGCCGGGGTCGGAATGGTCGATGACCATCGACCGTTGCCGCCGTGGATTCGCCTGCTGGTGCATGCCGTGGCCGGAGCGCTCTTCGCGCTTGCCATCCAGTACGTGTTCGACCAGCCATGGCTGTCGTTGTTGGCCTTCGCGGCGACGGTGGCGCTGACCAATATCTGGAATTTCATGGACGGCATCGACGGCATCGCGGCCAGCCAGGCATTGCTGCTCGGTATCGCGCTCGCTTCGATGGCCACCGGAAGTTGGATGCTCGTTGGACTGGCCCTCGCGGCTGCATGTGCGGGCTTCCTGCCGTTCAATTTCCCACGCGCACGGATATTCATGGGCGACGTGGGCAGTGGCGCAATCGGATTCGCCATCGCCGGGATCGGCGTGGTGGCCGCTGGGGCGCAAGGACTCGACGCAGCGTGGTTGCTGCTGCCGCTGTCCGCGTTCCTGGTCGACGCAGGGTTTACACTTGCGCGCCGCATCTTGCGCGGCGAGCGCTGGTGGCAACCCCACGTCCAGCACGCCTACCAGGCATGGGCGCGACGCCGCGGTCACGCCGTCGTCACGCTCGCTTATGTCGCATGGACAGTGTTGGGCCTTGTTGCGATGACCGTGTTTCGCGGATCTTCCACGGTTTTCATGCTGGCGTTTTGCATGGCGTGGTATCTGTTCGCGACCGTGGCGTGGTGGGCCTTGCAGCACTGGGAGCAGCGGCCCGCAGAGCCGGGCGAAGAAGAATGAAAAAGGATAGCGAATGAGGACGTGGCGGGACCGTTGGTCGAGTGGATTGCCGCGCATGGCGGTCGTGCTGCACGACCTCGCAATGGTCTGGGTGGTCTGGCAGGGATTGCATCGGCTCCGTTTCGGCGTGATGCAGAACCCTCCGAGCATGGCGTGGTGGTCCACGGAGATCGTCCTGGTACTTGCTGCCCAAGGGCTCGTGTTCTGGCAGGTCGGCCTGTATCGCGGGTTGTGGCGGTTTGCGAGCGTTCCCGACCTGTGGAACATCTTCAAGGCCTGTGCGCTCGGCCTGTTCGCGATCGTGCTTGGCCTGTTCCTCTACAACCGTCTCGACATGGTGTCGCGCACCGTGCTGGTGCTTTACCCGATGGTGTTGATGGGCCTGCTCGGGGCGCCGCGCCTGCTGTATCGCGCATGGAAGGACAGCAGCGTGGAGCAGGGCGACCAGGCGTCGGTGCGCATCCTGATCCTCGGTGCGGGGCATTCCGGTGAAGCGCTGGTCCGCGACCTGCGTCGATTCGGCAGCTACCAGCCAGTGGGTTTCCTCGACGACGCGCCACGCCTGCGTGGGAGCAAGGTGCAGGGCGTGCCCGTGCTTGGCAAGGTCGATGACGTGATCGAGATCGCGCGCGAAACGGCGGCGCGGTTGCTGGTGATCGCGATGCCGTCGGCCGATGCCGATGCCATGCAGCGTGTCGTTGTCGCCTGTGAGCGCTCCGGGCTGCCGTTCCGGATGGTGCCGCGCCTGCGCGACGTGCTCGAAGGCCGGTCGCTGCCCGGCGAACTGAAGGAAGTCGCGATCGAGGACCTGCTCGGTCGCCAGCAGGTCCTGCCGGACTGGAAGGCCATTCGCGGGTGGCTGGGCGCGCGCTCGGTGCTGGTGACCGGTGCCGGCGGGTCGATCGGTTCGGAACTGTGTCGCCAGTGCGCGCGCCACGGCGCCCGGCGGATCACCCTGGTCGAACGCGACGAACTCGCGCTGATCACTGCCGAAGCCAACCTGCGCCGTGACTTCCCCGACCTGGAGTACCTGCCGGTGCTCGGTGATTGCGGCGACCCGGCGGTCATTTCCTATGCACTCGACGCCGCTGCACCCGAAGCGGTATTCCACGCGGCAGCCTACAAGCACGTTCCGTTGCTTGAAACGCAGTTGCGCGAAGCGGTGCGCAACAACGTGCTGGCGACCGAGGCCCTGGCCCGGGCCTGCCGCGAAGCCGGCGTCGGCACCTTCGTATTGATTTCCACCGACAAGGCGGTCGACCCCGGCAACGTGCTGGGCGCGACCAAGCGGTTGGCGGAAATGGCCTGCCAGTCGCTTGCCGACCAGCGCGGTACGCGGTTCGTGACCGTCCGCTTCGGCAACGTGCTCGACTCGGCCGGTAGCGTCGTACCGCTGTTCCGCGACCAGATCCGCAGCGGCGGGCCGGTCACGGTGACCGACCCTGAAGTCACCCGCTATTTCATGACGATCCCGGAAGCCTGCCAGCTGATCCTGCAGGCTTCGGCGATCGGGACGCACGAGGCCATCTACACCCTCGACATGGGCCAGCCCGTGCCCATCCGGCTCCTGGCCGAACAGATGATCCGGCTCGCCGGCAAGCAGCCCGGTCGTGATGTCGCGATCACCTACACCGGCCTGCGCCCCGGCGAGAAGTTGCACGAGACCCTGTTCCATGCGGACGAGCGATACCGCGCAACCGCCCACCCGAAGATCCTGCAGGCGGAGCCGCGCGCGATCGCCGCGCGCGAGATCGAGGTCGGTGTGCAGCAGTTGCGCGAAGCCTCGGACCGCTACGATCGAACCACCATGGGAACGGTGCTGCGCGCGCTGGTCCCGGACTTCAAACCCGTCGGCACCCACACCCCGCAGTTGCCCGAAGCCACCACGGTGGTCGCGTTCCCGTCACGATCCTCAGTCCGGAATCCTTGATGTCTCCACGTATCCGCAAGGCCGTGTTCCCCGTGGCCGGCCTTGGCACGCGCTTCCTTCCCGCCACCAAGACCGTCCCCAAGGAAATGCTGCCGATCATCGACCGGCCGCTCATCCAGTACGCGGTGGACGAAGCGATCGAAGCCGGTTGCGACACCCTGGTCTTCGTCACCAACCGCTACAAGCACGCGGTGGCCGACTATTTCGACAAGGCCTACGAGCTGGAACAGAAGCTCGAGCGGGCCGGCAAGCAGGAGCAGCTCGAGCTGGTCCGCAATGTCCTGCCAAAAGGGGTGCGCGCGGTGTTCGTGACCCAGGCGGAAGCACTCGGGCTCGGCCACGCGGTGTTGTGCGCGAAGCCGGTCATCGGCGACGAACCGTTCGCGGTGATCCTGCCGGACGACCTGATCTGGAACCATGGCGATGGCGCGTTGAAGCAGATGGCCGACGCGGCCGAAGCGACCGGCGCGAGCATGATCGCGGTGCAGGATGTCCCCCGTGAGGCGACCGGCAGCTACGGAATCGTCGCGACGGAGTCCTTCGACAAGCGCCAGGGCCGGATCAGTGCCATCGTCGAAAAACCCCGGTCGGAGGATGCGCCGAGCACGCTCGCGGTGGTGGGGCGCTACGTCCTCAATCCGCGCATCTTCCATTGGCTGGAGACCACGGCGCCAGGCGCCGGCGGCGAGATCCAGTTGACCGACGCGATCGCGGCGCTGCTGAAGGAAGAGGCCGTGAACGCGTTCCGCTTCCAGGGCACGCGCTTCGATTGCGGCACCCATCTCGGCCTGATCGAGGCGACCATCCGCTACGCACTCGACCACGAGAAACTCAGCGATGCCGCGCAGCGCCTGATGCAGGATGCGCTGAAGGAACTGGGCGTCACCGAACTGGAGTAGCTCGATGGCGCCGTCCTACTACCGCGCGACGCTGCCGGAAAGGCGATCGTTCGCGCCGCTGGACGGTCCCGGCGAGGCGCGTGTCTGCGTCATCGGCGGCGGCTTTGCCGGCCTCAACACCGCCCTTGGACTCGCGGAACGCGGGGTTCGCGACGTGATCCTGCTGGAAGCCGGGCGGATCGGACATGGCGCCTCGGGTCGCAACGGAGGATTCGTGTTCGGTGGGTTCTCGCGTGGCGAGGATGCGTTGCTGCGCGAGTTGGGCCCCGGGCGGGCGAGGGCGTTGCACCGGGGCACGCTGGATGCAGTGGAGCTGATCCGCAACCGTATCCGCAAGTATGCGATCGATTGCGATCCGGTCGAAGCGGGCGTGATCTGGGCCAACTGGTTCCGTGACCCCGGGGTGCTCCGCGCGCGTCAGCGGCTGCTTGCTGACCACTTCGGGGTCGACTGGGAATGGTTGCCTCGCGCGGAGTTGCGGCAACTCATCCACACCGATCGTTACGGCGATGCGCTGCTCGAACGCCAGGGTTTCCACTTCCATCCCCTCAAGTACGTCGAGGGCCTGGGCAGGGCCGCAATGGCTGCCGGGGTCGCGGTGCACGAGGAGAGCCCGGCCACCGGGCTCGATCGCGTGGGCGCCAGGTGGCGGGTCCGAACGGCTGACGGCATGATCGACGCGGACCAGGTGGTCCTGGCCTGCGGCGGCTACCTTGCGGGCCTGCGCTCGAAGGTCGACGCCGGAGTCATGCCGATCGCGACCTATGTCATGGTCACCGAGCCGCTGGGCGCGCGCATGGACGAGGTGATGAGTACGCGGTCGGCGGTCTACGACACCCGCTTCGCGTTCGACTATTACCGCCCGTTGCCGGACAGCCGGCTGCTGTGGGGAGGACGGATCTCGGTGCTCGACCGCTCGCCCGACGCCGTCAAGCGGTTGCTGTATCGCGACATGCTCAAGGTCTTTCCGCAGCTTGAAGGCGTTGGTATCGACCATGCCTGGTCCGGGTTGATGAGCTACGCGCGTCACCAGATGCCGCAGATCGGCCGTATCGATGACGGCCTGTGGCTGGCGCAGGCGTTCGGCGGCCATGGCGTAGCGCCGACCACGTTCGCCGGCGAGGTGGTTGCCTCCGCGATCGCGGAAGGCGACACCCGCTGGCGCGAGTTCAGCGACTACGGCCTGGTGTCGGCGCTGAAGCCAGCCGGCTTCGTCGGAGCGCAGCTGAGCTACTGGTGGGCGGAGGCGAAGGACGCGTGGAAAGCGGCGACCGAACGCAACTGACCCCGATGGCCGGCGAAGTGTAGGAGCGGCTTCAGCCGCGATCGGGAGTAGCACGAGCGACCAACCATCCGATCGCGGCTGAAGCCGCTCCTACATCCACCCGAGGTCCAGTAGCAGGGCCGGGCACATGAAGTGCCCGGCCCACGGTGCGCCTCTAGAGCGCCTCGAACACGCCCGCCGCGCCCATGCCGGTGCCGATGCACATCGTCACCATGCCGTACTTCTGCTGCTGCCGGCGCAGGCCGTGCACGATCGTCGCGGTACGCACGGCGCCGGTCGCACCGAGCGGGTGACCGAGCGCGATCGCGCCGCCGAGCGGGTTGATCTTCGACGGGTCCAGCCCGCAATCGCGGATCACCGCCAGCGACTGCGCAGCGAACGCCTCGTTGAGCTCGATCCAGTCGAGCTGGTCCTGGGTGATGCCGGCCTGCTTGAGCGCCAGCGGGATCGCCGCGATCGGCCCGATGCCCATCACCTCCGGACGCACGCCGGCGACCGAGAAGCTGACCAGTCGCGCCAGCGGGGTCAGCCCGTAGTCCTTGATCGCCTGCTCCGACGCAAGCAGCACCGCACCGGCGCCATCACTCATCTGCGAACTGTTGCCGGCGGTCACGCTGCCGCCGAACTGGCCGTTGCGGAACACCGGCTTGAGCTTCGCCAGGCCCTCGATGGTCGAGCCCGGACGCGGGCCTTCGTCGGTATCGACCAGCCGCTTGCGCAGTTGGATCGTATTGCCGGCGAGGTCGGGCACGTGCGACATGACCTCCAGCGGGCTGATCTCGTCCTTGAACGCGCCGGCCTCGATCGCCTTCAGCGCCTTCAGGTGCGACTCCAGCGCGAACTGGTCCTGGTCCTCGCGCGAGATCTTCCACTCCTCGGCGACCTTCTCGGCGGTGATGCCCATGCCGTAGGCGATCGCGACGTGGTCGTCCTTGAACACGCTGGGCGACAGCGCGACCTTGTTGCCCATCATCGGCACCATCGACATCGACTCGGTGCCGCCGGCCAGCATCAGGTCGGCCTGGCCGAGGCGGATCTGGTCGGCCGCCAGGGCGACCGACTGCAGGCCCGACGAGCAGAAGCGGTTGATCGTCTGCGCCGGGATCGTATGCGGCAGGCCCGCCAGCAGCACGCCGATACGCGCCACATTCATGCCTTGCTCGGCCTCGGGCATGGCGCAGCCGATGATGGCGTCGCCGATGCGGTTGACGTCGATGCCCGGCGCCTGCGCCAGCACGGCCTTGAGCACGTGGGCGAGCATGTCGTCGGGGCGGGTGTTGCCGAACACGCCGCGCGCCTTGCCGACCGGGGTGCGGGTGGCGGCGACGATGTAGGCGTCTTGAACTTGCTTGGTCATGGAGTCACTCCAGATTCGATGGGGTTTTCCGACACATGGATGTGTCGGCGCGGCGTCGCGAAGCGGCGTCGCGGCCATTGGTGAAAACCACGCTTTTCGCCAAGGGCGAAGAAGTCGCGGCAGGATGCCCGATCTTCTTCACCACTAATTCCGCAGCGGCTTGCCGGTCTTGAGCATGTGCGCGATGCGCTCCTGGGTCTTGGGCATCTGCGCCAGCTCGACGAAGTGCTGCCGCTCCAGCTTCAGCAGCCACTCCTCGTCGACCACCGAGTGCCGGTCGACCTCACCACCGCACAGCACGGTGGCGATGCGGGTGGCGATCTCGTAGTCGTGCTGCGAGATGAAATAGCCCTCCAGCATGTTGACCAGCAGCATCTTGAAGGTGGCGATGCCGACGTCGCCGGCAACCCGGATACCGCGCGCGGGCAGCGGCGGACGGTAGCCGCACTCGGCCAGCGCACGGGCCTGGGCCTTGGCGACGTGCAGGAGTTCGAATCCGTTGAACACCACCACGTCGTCCTTGCGCGCCAGCTGCAGGTTCTTCGCCTCAACCGCCGAGGTGGAGACCTTGGCCATCGCCACGGTCTCGAACACGGTCTTGAGTTCGGCGAACACGTCACCGTTGGCACCGGCCGCGTCCGAGGCGCGCACCGCCAGCTCCTTCAGGCCACCGCCGGCCGGCAGCAGGCCGACGCCGGCCTCGACCAGGCCGATGTAGCTCTCCAGCCCCAGCACCGTCCGCGCCGAGTGCATCTGGAACTCGCAACCGCCGCCCAGCGCCAGCCCGCGCACCGCCGCGACCACCGGCACCAGCGAATACTTGATCGCCATGCTGGTGCGCTGGAAATTCTCGACCATCGCCTCGAAGCCCTTGACGTCACCGGCCTGCAACAGGCCCAGTGCGCCGGCCAGGTCGGCACCGGCAGAGAACGGCTCCTTCGGCTGCCAGATCACCAGCCCGCGGAAGTCGCGCTCGGCGATCCGCACCGCTTCCTGCAGGCCGTCGAGTACATGGTCGTTGACCGTATGCATCTTGGTCTTGAGGCTCACGACCGCGATTTCGTCGCCTTCGTCGGCCCACATGCGCACGCCGTCGTTCTCGAACACCGTGCGGCCCTGCGAGGCCTTCTCACCCAGCAGCGCGTCCGGGAAGCGCTGGCGCGCGTACACCGGGTTGGACGAGCGCGGCACCATTGCGTCGCGCGCCGGGCTGTAGCTGCCGGCGTTGGAGTGCACGGCCTCGCGGCCGTCGAACACCCAGTCCGGCAATTCGGCGTTGCTCATCGCCTCGCCGGCGACGATGTCCTCGGCGATCCAGTCGGCGACCTGCTTCCAGCCCGCGGCCTGCCAGGTCTCGAACGGACCGACCGACCAGCCGTAACCCCAGCGCATCGCAAAGTCGACCTCGCGGGCGGTCTCGGCGATGTCCTTGAGGTGGTAGGCGCTGTAGTGGAAGGTGTCTCGGAAGCAGGACCACAGGAACTTCGCCTGCGGGTGGTCGGACGCGCGCAGCGCGGCGAACTTCTTCGCCGGGTCGCGCTCCTTAAGCAAAGCGGCAACCTCGGAGTCGAGCTCCGGGTTCGACGGCCGGTAATCCTGCGCCTTCAGGTCGAGGACGAGGATGTCCTTGCCTTTCTTGGTGTAGACCCCGGCGCCGTTCTTGGCACCGAGCGCGCCTTTCTCGACCAGCCCCGCGAGCCATTTCGGCGCCTTGAAATACTTGTGCCACGGGTCGTCGGGCAGGGTGTCGGCCATGGTCTTGATGACGTGGACCATGGTGTCCAGCCCGACCACGTCGGCGGTGCGATAGGTCGCCGACTTCGGCCGGCCGATCGCCGGCCCGGTCAGCGCATCGACGGTGTCGAAGCCGAGCTTGAACTGCTCGGTGTGGTGCATCGCCGCCAGCATCGAAAACACGCCGATGCGGTTGCCGATGAAGTTCGGGGTGTCGCGCGCGATCACCACGCCCTTGCCGAGGGTGGTGGTCAGGAAGGTTTCCAGGTTCGCCAGCACCGCCGGGTCCGTGGCCTTGGCCGGGATCAGCTCGGCCAGGTGCATGTAGCGTGGCGGGTTGAAGAAGTGCACGCCGCAGAAGCGCGGGCGCAGCGCCTCGGGCAGCACGTCGGCGAGCTTGTTGATGCCCAGCCCGGAGGTGTTGCTGGCCAGTACCGCGTGGTCGGCGATGTGCGGGGCGACCTTCCTGTAGAGGTCCTGCTTCCATTCCATCTTCTCGGCAATCGCCTCGATCACCAGGTCGCAGCCGTCCAGCAGGTCGAGGCCGGTCTCGTAGTTGGCGGCGACGATGCGCCTGGCCAGGGTCTTGTCGGCGAGCGGGGCAGGGTTGAGCTTGGCCAAACCCGCGATCGCCTTGTTGACCACGCCGTTCGGGTCGCCGTCCTTGGCCGGCAGGTCGAACAACACCGTGTCGACGCCGGCGTTGGTCAGGTGGGCGGCGATCTGCGCGCCCATCACGCCGGCGCCGAGGACGGCCGCACGGCGTACAAGTAGTTTCTCGGACATTTTCAGTAACTCCTTGATAAATTTGTTTTTTGTCGAAGGATGTGGGCGACTCAGCTCTTGAAGCCCGCCGCCGCAAACCGGATCAACTCGCGCGCCGCGCGCTCCCGGTGGGCCTTCTCGGCCGTGCCGGTCGGCCGCTTGATCAGGCCGAAATCGGCCATCGCGTAGGTCAGCGCGCCGGCCAGGAAGTCCAGCCGCCAGTACAGCTCTTCCTTGCTCAGCGCAGGCACGCAAGCGGCGATCGCCTTGGCGAATTCGCGCAGTACGTGGCCGTAATGATCGGACAGGAACTTGCGCAGGCTGTCGTTCTTTTCCGCATAGGCGCGTGCGACGACCCTGACGAATGCCGCGCCGCCGTGGCGGTCCTGGGCGATGGCCAGCGCAGGCTCCACGAATGCGGCAAGGATCGGCTCGAGTTCGCCCGGATGCTGCTCCAGCGCGGCCTTCAGCGCCGACAGCCGGTGCGCGCTCATGTCGTCCATGCGGCGCCGGAAGACCTCGTTGACGAGGTTCTCCTTGCTGCCGAAGTGGTAGTTGACCGCGGCGATGTTGACGTCGGCGCGGCTGGTGACCTGCCGCAGCGAGGTGCCGCTGAAGCCGAACTGGGCGAACAGGTCCTCGGCGGCGCCGAGGATGCGGTCCTTGGTGGAGAAGTGGGTGGTAGCGGCCATGGTCGTCCGGAAGGTTGGGTGCCCCGCGCCAGCGGGTTAATCAAACGCTTGTTTGATGCTACGGCCGTGCAAGGGGACCCGTCAACGCGGGCGTCGGCATGAACCGCAAAAACAATGCGCCGTGGCACTGCAAAACCGCATGACGATCCGGTAGTATTACCGCAGCCATATCGGCTAAACCCGCGTCCCGACGCGGGTTTTTCTGTTATCCTCGGGCGCGAACCCAGGCAATTAAGGGTCGCGGCCCGCCTACCCGGAGATATCCCATGGCGCTGGAGCGCACCCTGTCCATCATCAAGCCCGACGCCGTCGCCAAGAACGTCATCGGCGAGATCTACACCCGTTTCGAGAAGGCCGGCCTGAAGGTCGTCGCCTCGAAGATGAAGCACCTGTCCAAGGCCGAGGCCGAGGGTTTCTACGCCGTCCACCGCGAGCGTCCGTTCTTCAACGCGCTGGTCGAGTTCATGATCTCCGGCCCGGTGATGATCCAGGCGCTCGAAGGCGAGGGCGCGGTGCTCAAGAACCGTGACCTGATGGGCGCCACCAACCCGAAGGAAGCCGCCGCCGGCACCATCCGCGCCGACTTCGCCGACAGCATCGACGCCAACGCCGTGCACGGCTCGGACAGCCTCGAGAACGCCGCGAACGAGATCGCGTACTTCTTCCCGGCGACCGACGTCTACGCGCGCTGATCGATTGAACCAGAAGCCATGACCCGCACCCGCGACACCATCGACATCGCCCTTGCCGACGCTTCAACCGAAGCCGGCGCCGCGAAGCCGTGGGCGGCGTCCGTGCGGGACACGGCCGGCAATGCCGCGGCGGGGTCGAAGACGAATATCTTCGACCTCGACCGCGTCTCGCTGGAGGACTTCTTCGAGAACGTCCTCGGCGAGAAGCGCTACCGCGCGCACCAGGTGATGAAGTGGATCCACCACCGCTACGTCACCGACTTCGACGACATGACCGACCTCGGCAAGGCGCTGCGCGCCAAGCTGCACGAGTACGCCGAAGTCCGCGCGCCGATGGTCCTGCTTGAGAAGCCCTCCACCGACGGCACCATCAAGTGGCTGATCGGCATGGACCCGAGGAACGCCATCGAGGCGGTCTACATCCCCGACAAGGGCCGCGGCACGCTGTGCGTGTCCAGCCAGGTCGGCTGCGCGCTCAACTGCACGTTCTGCTCGACCGCCACCCAGGGCTTCAACCGCAACCTGACCACCGCCGAGGTGATCGGCCAGGTCTGGATCGCCGCCCGCCAGCTCGGCAACCTGCCGCACCAGCAGCGCAAGCTGACCAACGTGGTGATGATGGGCATGGGCGAGCCGCTGATGAATTTCGACAACGTCGTGCGGGCCATGAGCATCATGCGCGACGACCTCGGCTACGGGCTGGCCAACAAGCGCGTGACGCTGTCGACCTCCGGCCTGGTGCCGCAGATCGACCAGCTCGGGCAGGCCAGCGACGTCTCGCTGGCGGTGTCGCTGCACGCGCCCAACGACGCGCTGCGCACCGAGCTGATCCCGCTCAACAGGAAGTACCCGATCGCCGAGCTGATGGCGGCCTGCCAGCGCTACGTCAAGCGCAAGCCGCGCTCTTCGATCACGTTCGAATACACCCTGATGAAGGGGGTCAACGACCAGCCGCAGCATGCCCGCGAACTGGCCCGCCTGATGCGCCAGTTCGATAACGCGGTGCAGATGAAGGACGCGGCCAAGGTCAACCTGATCCCGTTCAACCCGTTCCCGGGCACCCGCTTCGAACGTTCCGCCGAGACCGACATCCGCGCGTTCCAGAAGTTGTTGCAGGAGGCGCGGGTGCTGACCACCGTGCGGCGGACCCGCGGCGACGACATCGACGCGGCCTGCGGCCAGCTCAAGGGCCAGGTCGCGGACCGCACGCGCCGGCAGGCGGAATTCCGCAAGACACTCGAAGCGCAAGGGGGCAGGGATGCTGCCGCCTGAGTGCGGAATCGTTGTCCGGGGACGAGCCGGGGGGCTGCTGCTGGGATTGGCCGTGATGGCCATCGCGACGGGCTGCAATCGGCTGAGTTTCATCAAGCCCGATTACACGCGCAGCGACTTCCGCCGAACCGCGCCGGAACTGGACGTCGTCACCGACGACCGCAGCAAGGGCGCCGCGAACGCGCGCACCGCGGTCCAGCAGGGCCAGTTGGCCTATACCCGCGGTGACCTGGCGGGAGCACGGAAAGCGGCAGTGGAAGCCTTGGAGCGATCTCCGGAATTTGCCGCTGCGCATACGTTGCGCGCACTGGTTGCCGATGCCGAGGGCGAGGTCGAGGTAGCCGGGGACCACTATCGACGCGCTGTCGAACTGGCCCCGCAGGATGGCGGGGCGCTCAACAACTACGGGACCTGGCTGTGCGCCAACGGCCGTGAACAGGAGTCCCTGCAGTGGTTCGATCGCGCCCTGGCGGATCGCGGCTACCGCACCCCGGCGGCGGCGATGGCCAATGCCGGGGCCTGTGCCGTCAGGGCCGGGCAGGGCGGGTTGGCGGTAAAGTACCTGGACGCAGCGCTCGGGCTGGAGCCCCGGAACCCGGTCGCGCTGGCGGCCATGGCCGAGCATGAATTCCGTGCCGGTCGTGCATTCCATGCACGGGCGTTTTCGCAACGCCGGCTGGCGGCTGCCCCCGCAGATGCCCGTTCGCTGTTGCTTGCGTCACAAATCGAGGAAAAACTCGGCGACAAGGACGCTGCAGCCAGATACGTTCAAAGACTGAGGGCGGAGTTCCCTGATACATCGGGCTCCGGAGCAGGGGAAAACGGGAAACGATGATGCACCCGAACACAATCGCGCCCGAAGGCGTCGATAGCTTTGGCATTCGCCTCATGCAGGCGAGGCAACGCGCGGGGCTCTCCCAGGAAGAAGTCTCGGCGCGGCTGAAAATGCCGGTGCGCGTCATCCGCGCACTCGAATCCGATGACTGGGCCCGGATTGGCGCGCCGGTATTCGTGCGGGGCCAGTTGCGAAGTTATTCCCGCCTGCTGGGCATCGACCTGGACCTCGACCTGATCCGCACCGAGGTCGGGCCGGTCACTCCATCCGAACTGGTCAGCCACAGCCATACGCCGCGCTACCGCCGGATGTTCGAGCAGGTGACCCGTCGCGCGGTCTATATCGGGATCACGGCGATGATCGCGGTGCCGGTCTGGCTTGCGACCCAACCGCACCTGTCGAACGACCTGAGCGTGCAGTCTTTCGATCTGCAACGACCGGTGCCGGTTGAAGCCGACGGCACCACGCCATCCCCGGTGCGCAAGCCGGCGCAACGCAAACCGTTGATCGCGTCGATGGGCAGCATGCACGGTACGGCAGTGGATACGCCCGCCCTGTCGATCGAGTTCAACGACGAAAGCTGGGTGCAGGTCTTCGCGCCCGATGGAAGCAAGCTCGAACAGGGCCTGCTGGCCGAAGGCGAACGCCGCAGCTACGAGCAGGGCGAGGTAGGCCGGCTCGTGCTTGGCAACTCGTCCGCCGTCGAAGTCCGCCAGGACGGGGAGCCGGTCGACCTGGAGCCGTTCAGCCGCGCGAACGTGGCGCGCTTTACGCTATCCTCTGACGGCTCCCTCGCGCCGGTCGCCGACTGACCCGCGTCGCGGGTCCGCTGTTGCACGGCCGTATACCGGCCGTGCCGGCATTTCCACCGGCCCGCTCGCGGGCCAGTCCTCACCAATTGCCTCCGGCCCGCGGCCGGGGCGGGATGGCAGCTAGCGCATGGCAATCGACGATCCACTTGACGAACACGAACAAAGCGAACGCGTCCTTCTATGGCTTCGCGAGAACGGGGCCGGCCTGATTGGCGGCATCGTGCTCGGCCTTGCGGCGATCGGCGGCTGGAAATGGTGGCAGCAGCAGCAGTCCCAGCAGCAGCTCGCCAAGGCCGACCAGTACCAGGCCGCGCTCACTGCAATCGAGGCCGGTGACGGGCAGGGTGCCGCCAAGGTCGATGTGCTGGGCGAAGGCGTCTACGCCAACCTCGCTGCACTCGAGCTGGCCGCATCGCAGGTCGCCGTCCAGGACGACGCGGCCGCCATCGAGACCCTGCGCTCGATCAAGCCCGGCAACGCCGCCATCGCCGATATCGTCAACCAGCGGCTGGCCCGCCTGCTGATCGCCACCGACCAGGCCGAAGCCGCACTGGCGCTGGTCGACACGGTCGACACCCCGACCGCGCTGCAGGTCCGCGGTGACGCACATTACGCCCTGGGCCAGCCTGACAAGGCCCGCGAGGCCTACCAGCAGGCGCTGACCAGGCTCGACGTGGCTTCGCCCCAGCGCCGCGTGCTCGAACTCAAGCTCACGGAAGTCGGCGGGACCCCCACCAGCACCGAGGCACAGTCTTGATGAAGTCCGCACCGACACCCCGCGTTCCCGGCGCCACCCTGATCCGCACCGGAGCGATCGCGCTCTGCATCGCCTCGCTTGCCGGCTGCAGCACCATCAAGGGCTGGTTCGGCGGCAAGGACGACAAGAACACCGAGCCGGCCAAGCTGACCGACATCATCTCGACGGCAACGGTCAGCGAGATCTGGTCGGCCGACGCGGGCAAGGGTGAAGGCCTGCTGGGTGCGCGCCAGGGCCCGGTCGTCGCCGATGGCAGGGTCTACGCGGCCGCGGTCGAAGGCGGGGTCCACGCGTTTGACCTGCAGACCGGCCAGACGGTCTGGTCCCATGAAAGCGAGTTGCAGTTGAGCGGTGGCCCCGGCGCCGGCGATGGCCTGGTCGCGATCGGCAGCCTCGACGGTGACGTCATCGCGCTCGATGCCGCGACCGGTGCCGAGAAATGGCGCGCCAAGGTGGGCAACGAAATCATCGCGGCCCCAGCCATCGGCATGGGCATGGTGTTCGTGCGCTCCAACGACGGCCGGGTGACCGCGTTCGACGCCGCCAGCGGCGAGCGTCGCTGGTTCTGGAACCACGAGGTGCCGACCTTGTCGGTGCGTGGCAACGATGCCCCCGTGCTCGGCCCCGGCTTCCTGTTCGTCGGCAACGACGACGGCACCGTCAGCGCGCTGTCCGCCCAGGATGGCCGTCCGCTGTGGGACCAGGCGATCGCGCAGCAGGAAGGACGCACCGAGCTCGACCGCATGGCCGATGTGGACGGCTCCCCCGTTCTCGAGGACACCACCCTCTACGCCACCAGTTTCAAGGGCCAGACCATGGCCATCAACGCCCCGACCGGCCAGCCGATGTGGCTGAGCGAAAACGGCGGTCCCGGACAGGTGGCGGTCGCCCCCAGCGTGGTGGTGGTCACCGAGCCGGGCGATACCGTGTTCGGCCTGGACAAGGCCGGCGGCAGTGCGCTGTGGCAGCAGCCGGCACTGGCCCGCCGCAACCTCACCGCACCCGCCATCCATGGCAGCTACGCGGTCGTGGGCGACTACGACGGTTACCTGCACTGGCTCGACCTGGGCACCGGCGAGTTCGCCGCCCGCGCGCGTGCCGGCGGGGACGCACTGCGCGCCACCCCGGTGGTGGCGGACGGAATCCTGGTCGTGCAGGACATCGACGGCGAACTGAGCGCGTTCCGCCTCGGGCAATGAGTCCGATCCCCCCAAATTCCGGCTGAACCCCATGCTTCCGCTAGTCGCGCTCGTTGGTCGACCCAACGTAGGTAAATCAACGCTGTTCAACGCGCTCACGCGCAGCCGCGACGCCCTGGTCCACGACCAGCCCGGGGTCACCCGGGACCGCCACTACGGCGTATGCCGGCCGGAGGGCCAGCGTGCGTTCGCGGTGGTCGATACCGGCGGCATCGCCGGCGAGAGCGAGCATCTTGTCGAAGGCCTGCTCGGCGCGACCGCCCGCCAGGCACGTGCCGCGGCGGCCGAGGCCGACCTCGTGCTGTTCATCGTCGACGGCCGCGAAGGCGCGTCGGCGCTGGACGACGAGATCCTGGCCTGGCTGCGCAAGACCGCGCGGCCGACCCTGCTGGTGATCAACAAGACCGACGGCATCGACACCCAGGCCGCGCTCAACGACTTCGCCCGCTACGGCTTCAGCGAGGCCGTTGCGGTCTCATCGGCGCATCGCCAGGGCATCGACGAGCTGATCGACGAGGTCATCGGGCGGTTGCCGGACGAGGGCGCTTCGACCGAACTCGACGACGACCCCACGCGCATCCGCATCGCGTTCATCGGGCGCCCCAATGTCGGCAAGTCGACCCTGGTCAACCGGTTGCTGGGCGAGGAGCGGATGATCGCGTCCGACGTTCCCGGCACTACCCGCGACTCGGTCGCGATCGACATGGAGCGCGATGGTCGCCTGTACCGGTTGATCGACACCGCCGGCCTGCGTCGCAAGTCGCGGGTCGACGAGGCGGTCGAGAAGTTCTCGATCATCAAGACCCTGCACGCGATCGAACAATGCCAGGTCGCGGTGATCATGCTCGACGCCGGCGAAGGCGTGACCGACCAGGACGCCAGCGTCCTCGGCTACGCGCTGGACGCCGGTCGCGCGCTGGTGGTCGCGGTCAACAAGTGGGATGGGCAGAGCGATTACCAGCGACAGCAGGCCGAGGCATTGCTGTCGCGCAAGCTGGCGTTCGTCAATTGGGCCGAGGCGATACGGATCAGCGCGAAACACGGCTCCGGGCTGGGCGAACTGTTCAAGGCGATCCACCGCGCCCACGCCTCGGCGACGCACGAGTTCAGCACCAGCGAAGTCACCAAGGCGATGGAAATCGCCTACGAGACCAATCCGCCGCCGGTCGTGCGCGGTCACGTCGCGAAGTTGCGCTACGCCCATCCGGCAGCCAGCAACCCGCCGACCTTCGTGGTCCACGGCAACCGCCTGCGCACGCTCAGCGACACCTACAAACGCTATCTGGAGAACTTCTTCCGCAAGCGTTTCAAGCTGGTCGGCACCCCGATCCGCTTCGTCTTCAAGGAGGGGGCAAACCCCTACGAAGGCAAGAAGAACGTGCTCAGCGAGAAGCAGATCGCCAAGAAGCGCCGCCTGATCCGGCACGTCAAGCGCGGCAAGTAAACGCGGGTGCCGGCAACGGCGGATAATGGCCGCATGGCCATCGAAATCCTCGCCCCCGTCGACGCCCGTGAACGCCAACTCGCCGGCGCCATCCTGGTCGATGTCCGCGAATCGCACGAACGCGCCTTGGGCATGGCGGACGGCGCGATCGGGGTCGCGCGCGGCGAGCTCGAAACCGAGCCGACGACAACCTTGCCCGACCGCGATGCGGACGTCCTGCTGATCTGCGAGCTGGGCGGACGTTCGCTGAAAGCCGCCCAGGCGCTCCTCGACGCCGGTTACCGCCGGGTTGCCTCGGTCGACGGCGGGACCACGCGCTGGCGCGAACAACGGCTGCCACTCGCGCAGCCGACCGGCGACGTCGACCTCGACTTCCACGACCGCTACTCCCGCCACCTGCGACTCCCCGAAGTCGGCGAGGTCGGCCAGCGCAAGCTGCAGCGGGCGAGGGTGGCGATCGTCGGCGCCGGGGGGCTGGGCTCGCCGGCGGCGTATTACCTGGCGGCCGGCGGTGTCGGAACGTTGGTGCTCGCCGATGACGACCTGGTCGAGCGCAGCAACCTGCAACGACAGATCCTGCATACCGAGGCGCGGATCGGCGTGCCCAAGGTCGAGTCGGCCGCGACCGCGCTTTCGGCACTCAATCCGAAAATCGAGGTCCGGAACTTTCCGGAACGCATCGGCAGCGACAACGTCGAACGCCTGATTGCCGACGCCGACGTGGTGCTGGACGGTGCCGACAATTTCGCCGCGCGCTACCTGCTCAACGACGCCTGCGTGAAGCTCGGCAAGCCGCTGGTCTACGGCGCCGTGCTGCGTTTCACCGGCCAGGCCAGCGTCTTCGATGCGGGGCGCCATCGCGGTGCGGCCCCGTGCTACCGCTGCCTGTTCCCCGAACCACCGTCTGCGGAAGATGCGCCCAACTGCAGCGATGCCGGCGTGCTCGGCGTACTGCCCGGAGTGATCGGCATGTTGCAGGCGACCGAGGTGATCAAGCTGATCCTCGGCATCGGCGAGCCGCTGGCCGGCCGCCTGCTGCACTTCGACGCACTGGCGATGCGGTTCCGCGAAACCCGCGTGCAACCCGATCCCGCCTGCGTCGTCTGCGCGCCGGGCAAGCCATTTCCCGGTTACATCGACTACCAGCAGTTCTGCGCGGGCTGAGGCGCGCCAAAGGCGCGCCTGCACACCCCGGTCACGCCAGTCGCGGACGATGCGACAGGTACGCAGGACACGGGGAGGCAGGATGGCGGCTCATTGGCTGCGGCGGCTTCTGGAGATTTCGGCTCTGGTATCGATGCTGGTCCTGGCGTCGCCGATGGCGACGGCTGCCGCCTGCACCGGCGCCGATCCGTCCAGCACGACCACGCTCGGCGATCGCATTTCCGCGGTCGCCTGCCGCGAGAATTCGCTCTGGTATCGGCCCTTCATCAACCTGCAGGGCCAACTCGCGAGCACGACCGTCTCGGAAGCGGAAACCGGTCTTCTCCAGGACGGCGCCACGCCCGCCTGGAAGCGGGTCGCCGAGTACTGGCGCGGCAGCGGGCTGCTGTGGGGGATGAACTCGTTTCCCGGTGCCGCCGCATGCGCCCGTGCTTCCAATGCCGACTTCGGCTCGCCCGACTGCCGTGCCTTCCTGATCGACCGGCCCTGGTCGGCCGCGTTCGTGTCGTTCGTACTGGTGCGGGCGGGTGTGCCGGGCTTCAACCCGTCGGCGCGGCACATCGACTATGTCCGCGATGCCTACCTGCGCCCGGACAGCAGCCCCTTCCTGTTCGCCGACCCGGATGCCTCCGTGCCCACCTCCGGCGACCTGCTGTGCTACGCCCGCGGCGCGACGACGTTCGGTTTCGCGGGATTGCAGGCATGGATCGCGGCCAATCCCGACGCGGCACTCGCGATGCACTGCGAAATCGTGACCCGGGGTGACGATGCCCGGACGGCGGCCTATCTCATTGGCGGCAACGTACTGCAGAGCGTCACCCTGCGGATGCTCGCGTTGAACCGCAGCGGGCGGTTCTGGAGCCTGCCGCGCGGCAGCGACATCGGCTGCAACCCGGACAACCAGGCCGCCTGCAGCTTCAACCGGCACGACTGGGTTGTGCTGCTCAAGCTGAAACCGTCACTGCAGGCGGCGCCGGTCACGCCGATACCTGCGCAACCGGTCCATCAGGGCAAGTGTTGCATCCAGTGCGTCGTCGGCGCTGGCATACCCCGGTGTCCGGCCAGGCATTGAGCTTGCGATAATGGCGGCCAGATCGTCTCCAAGGCCACCGTTCCATGACCCATACCCCCGACACCCCGCAGCACGCTGCCCGCATCCTCGATGGCAAGCGCATCGCGGAGGATCTCCTTGACACCCTCAAGGCCCGGGTCGACGCGCGGCTGGCCCGGGGCAAGGCGCGTCCGGGGCTGGCGGTGGTGCTGGTGGGGCGGGACCCGGCCTCGGCGGTGTACGTGCGCAACAAGCGTCGCGCGGCCGAGAAGGTCGGCATCCGCGCCATCGATTTCGACCTGCCGGCCGAGACCACCGACGATGAGTTGCTGAGCCTGATCGATCGCCTCAACGCCGACCCGGACGTACACGGCATCCTGGTCCAGTTGCCGCTCCCCGACCGCCGCGACGCCTCCAGGCTGATCCACCGGATCTCGCCCGGCAAGGATGTCGACGGCTTCCACCCCGAGAACGTCGGCCACCTTGCGTTGCGCCAGTTCGGCCTGCGCCCGTGCACCCCACGCGGCATCACCACATTGCTGGCCTACACCGACCGGCCCGTGCGCGGCGCCAGTGCGACGATCGTCGGGGTTTCCAACCATGTCGGCCGGCCGATGGCACTGGAGTTGCTGATCGCCGGCTGCACCACCACCAGCTGCCACAAGTTCACCCCGCCCGAGGTGCTGGAGGCGGCCGTGCGCGGCGCGGACATCCTGGTGGTCGCGGTGGGTCGCCCGCGGCTGATTCCCGGCGAGTGGGTCAAGCCGGGCGCGGTGGTGATCGATGTCGGCATCAACCGGCTCGACGATGGCCGGCTGGTCGGTGACGTCGGTTTCGAGGCGGCCACCGAGCGGGCCAGCTGGATCACCCCGGTACCGGGCGGGGTCGGGCCGATGACCGTCGCGACCCTGATGGAGAACACGCTGGAAGCGGCCGAGGCGGCGGACCCGGCCTGAGCCCGCGCCGTCGGGGCGCTGTTCCGGTTTTCCGGCAACCGGCATCCGCTTGCGACCATCGAACGCGGTACAATGACGCGCTTCATCCTCCCCGGGCCGCCCCATGTTGCGCATCCAGGCTGAAGCGCTGACCTACGACGACGTATCGCTCGTTCCCGCGCATTCCACCGTCCTTCCCAAGGACGTCTCGCTCACCACCCGCGTCACCCGCGACCTGTCGATCCGCCTGCCACTGCTGTCGGCGGCGATGGACACCGTCAGCGAAGGACGACTGGCCATCGCTATGGCGCAGCTCGGTGGCATCAGCATCATCCACAAGAACATGAGCCTGGCGCAGCAGGCCGCGCACGTGGCGCAGGTCAAGACGTTCGAGGCCGGGGTGATCAAGTCGCCGTTCACGGTCAGCCCCGAGACCAGCATCGCCGACGTGCTTAAGCTGACCCGCGCGCGCAACATCTCCGGCGTGCCGGTGGTCGACGGCGGCCAGTTGGTCGGCATCGTCACCAGCCGCGACATGCGCTTCGAGACCAGGCACGACGATCCGGTCCGCCACATCATGACCCGCAAGGACCGGCTGGTCACGGTGAAGGAGGGCGCCAGCGACGAGGAAGTGCTCGGGCTGCTGCACAAGCACCGGATCGAGAAGGTGCTGGTGGTCAACGACGACTTCGAGCTGCGCGGCCTGATCACCGTCAAGGACATCCAGAAGAAGTCCGACAACCCCAACGCCGCCTACGACAGCAGCGAGCGGCTGCTGGTCGGCGCCGCGGTCGGCGTCGGTGGCGACACCGAGGCTCGCATCGAGGCGTTGGCCGCGGCCGGGGTCGACGTGGTCGTGGTCGACACCGCGCATGGCCACTCGCAGGGCGTGCTGGAGCGCGTGCGCTGGGTCAAGAAGAACTTCCAGCAGTTGCAGGTCATCGGCGGCAATATCGTCACCGGCGATGCCGCGCTGGCGTTGATGGACCACGGTGCGGATGCGGTCAAGGTCGGTGTCGGCCCGGGTTCGATCTGTACCACCCGCATCGTCGCCGGCGTCGGCGTGCCGCAGATCACCGCGATCGACATGGTCGCCGAGGCACTGCAGGATCGCATCCCGCTGATCGCCGATGGCGGCATCCGCTATTCCGGCGACATCGGCAAGGCGCTGGTCGCCGGCGCCTCGACGGTGATGGTCGGCGGCCTGTTCGCCGGCACCGAGGAGGCACCCGGCGAGGTCGAACTGTTCCAGGGCCGCAGCTACAAGAGCTATCGCGGCATGGGCAGCATCGGCGCGATGGAGCTGGGCTCCAAGGACCGCTACTTCCAGGATTCGTCCGACGCCGACAAGCTGGTGCCGGAAGGCATCGAAGGCCGCGTCCCGTATCGCGGCCCGCTCGGCGGCGTGGTCCACCAGTTGATGGGCGGCCTTCGCGCAACGATGGGTTATGTCGGCTGCACCACCATCGAGGACATGCGCCAGAAGCCACAGTTCGTCAAGGTGACCAGCGCCGGTTCGCGCGAGAGCCACGTCCATGACGTGCAGATCACCAAGGAACCGCCGAATTACCGGGCGGGCTGAGCATGACCGATATCCATTCCGACAAGATCCTGATCCTCGACTTCGGCGCGCAGTACACGCAGCTGATCGCCCGCCGCATCCGCGAGATCGGGGTGTATTGCGAGATCTGGGCCTGGGACCACGACCCGGCCGAGATCGCGAAGTACGGCGCGAAAGGCATCATCCTGTCGGGCGGGCCCGAATCGACCACGCTGGAAGGAGCGCCCCGCGCGCCGCAGGAAGTCTTCGACAGCGGCCTGCCGATCCTTGGCATCTGCTACGGCATGCAGACCCTGGCCGCGCAACTGGGCGGTACCACCGAGGCCGCCGACGCGCGCGAGTTCGGCCATGCAGAGGTCGAGCTGGTCGCGCATGACGCGCTGCTGGGCGGGCTCAGCGACCACGGCGGAACACCTCGCCTGAACGTCTGGATGAGCCACGGCGACCACGTCGCCACGGCGCCGCCGGGCTTCACCGTGACCGCCAGGACCGACCGCATCCCGGTCGCGGCGATGGCCAACGAGGGCAAGCGCTGGTACGGCGTGCAGTTCCATCCCGAGGTTACCCACACCCTGCAGGGCCAGACCCTGCTGCGCCGCTTCGTCACCG
This sequence comes from Lysobacter sp. F6437, assembly GCF_052547215.1. Lineage (NCBI taxonomy): Bacteria > Pseudomonadati > Pseudomonadota > Gammaproteobacteria > Lysobacterales > Lysobacteraceae > Lysobacter > Lysobacter sp. F6437. Next base: position 507,710 of record NZ_JBQWRB010000001.1, on the reverse strand, counting down.
ACATCTGCGGCTGCCAGACCCTGTGGACCGCGGCCCACATCATCGACGACCAGATCGCCCGCGTGCGCGAGCAGGTCGGCACTGATGAGGTCATCCTCGGCCTGTCCGGCGGTGTCGATTCGTCGGTCGTGGCGGCGCTGCTGCACAAGGCGATCGGCGAGCAGCTGACCTGCGTGTTCGTCGACACCGGCCTGCTGCGCTGGCAGGAAGGCGACCAGGTGATGGCGATGTTCGCCGAGCACATGGGCGTCAAGGTGATCCGCGTCGATGCGGCCGACCGCTACTTCAAGGCACTCGAGGGCGTCAGCGACCCGGAGGCCAAGCGCAAGATCATCGGCAACCTGTTCGTCGAGATCTTCGACGAGGAGGCCGGCAAGCTCGCCAATGCCAAGTGGCTGGCGCAGGGCACGATCTACCCCGACGTGATCGAGTCGGCCGGTAGCAAGACCGGCAAGGCCCATGTCATCAAGAGCCACCACAACGTCGGCGGCCTGCCCGAGCACATGAAGATGGGCCTGGTCGAACCGCTGCGCGAGCTGTTCAAGGACGAAGTGCGGCGCCTGGGCGTCGAGCTCGGCCTGCCGGCACCGATGGTCTACCGCCATCCCTTCCCCGGCCCTGGCCTGGGCGTGCGCATCCTTGGCGAGGTCAAGCGCGAGTACGCGGAGCTGCTGGCCAAGGCCGACCATATCTTCATCGACGAACTGCGCAAGGCTGATCTTTACGACAAGACCAGCCAGGCGTTCGCGGTGTTCCTGCCGGTCAAGTCGGTTGGCGTAGTTGGTGACGCGCGTGCCTACGAATGGGTGATCGCGCTGCGTGCGGTCGAGACCATCGACTTCATGACGGCGCACTGGGCGCACTTGCCGTACGAGTTCCTCGGCAAGGTGTCAAACAGGATTATCAATGAGTTACGTGGAATTTCTCGCGTTGTTTATGACATAAGCGGCAAGCCTCCCGCGACCATCGAGTGGGAGTAGGCGTTGGTCGACATGCCATCGCTTGCCGATGAGGAGTGGATGCGCCACGCGTTGGCGCTGGCCAGGCGTGCGGAGCACGAGGACGACGAGATACCGGTCGGCGCCGTACTTGTCTCGGTGGACGGCGAGGTCCTCGGCGAGGGCTGGAACCGCAACATCACCGAGCACGACCCGACCGCGCATGCCGAGATCGTTGCGATGCGCCAGGCCGGCCGCCGTATCGGCAACCACCGGCTGCTCGGCAGCACCCTGTACGTGACGCTGGAGCCTTGCGCGATGTGCGCCATGGCCATGATCCACGCCCGCGTGGCGCGGCTGGTGTTCGGCGCACCCGACCCCAAGACGGGCGCCGCCGGCAGCGTGTTCGACCTGCTCGCGGATCCGCGCCACAACCACCGGGTGGACGTGAGCGGCGGGCTGCTGGCGGAAGAGTCCGGCACTCGACTCACCAACTACTTCCGTCGCAAACGTGGCAAGCCACCCGTCTAGCTTCCGCTATCATGCAAAGACACGGAGAGGAAGGCAGGCGATGGGCGTGACAGCGGGCAACGCGAACAATGGCCATCATCGGCTGATCTGGATCGACCTGGAGATGACCGGGCTCGATACCGACAACGATTCCATCCTCGAGATCGCCACCGTCGTCACCGATCCCAATCTCGAAATCCTCGCCGAGGGACCGGAGCTGGCCATCCGTCATCCGTTGCAGCGGCTGGAGGCGATGGACGACTGGAACCGCAACCAGCATCGCAAGTCGGGCCTGTGGAACCGCGTGCTGGAGCAGGGCGTGTCGATGGAGGAGGCCGAGGAGCGCACTCTGGCGTTCCTGGCCGGCTGGGTTCCGGCCAATGCCTCGCCGATCTGTGGCAACTCGATATGCCAGGACCGGCGTTTCCTGCACCGGCAGATGCCGGCGCTGGAGAAGTACTTCCACTATCGCAACCTCGACGTCAGCACGCTCAAGGAACTGGCCCGGCGCTGGGCACCCGACGTGCTCGCCGGCGTCGGCAAGGAAGCCAGCCACACCGCCTTGAGCGACGTGCATGACTCGATCGCGGAACTGCGCCACTACCGCTACTTCATGGGCCGCCTGAGCGGCCTGCAGCCCCCCGAAGCTTCCTGAGCGAGCCTGCAGGACCGGTCCCGCGCCTCGGCTCAGTCGGATGACGCGGGCAACGCGGGCCTGGTCGGATCGATGATCCCGCCGTCGACGGCATGGTGGTACATGTGCACGTCGCGCTGCGGGTACGGGATGCTGATTCCGGCCGCGTCGAAGGCTTTCTTGATGCTTTCGTTGAGATGCACCTTCACCGCGAACCAGTCGGCGTTGCCCGTGTGGCAACGCACGCCGAGGTTGACCGCGTCCTGGGCGAGTTCGTAGACCACCACGTCGGCGGCCGGTTCGGCGAGCACCCGATCGTCCGCATTGATGATGTCCATGATGACCCTGCGCGCCTCGTCGATGTCGTCGTTGTAGCCGATGCCGATCACCAGCTCGACCCGGCGGCGAACGTCGGGCGTGGAGTTGATGATCGAGTCCGACGTCACCAGGCTGTTGGGCAGCACGATGGTCTGGTTGTCGGCGCCGCGCAGGCGGGTCTGGAAGATGCTGATCGACTCGACGGTGCCGCCTTCGCCATTGATGTTCACCACGTCGCCCACCCGGAACGGCTTCAGCGCCACCAGCATCACCCCGGAGGCGATGTTGGAAAGCGAGTCCTTCAACGCCAAGCCGATCGCCAGGCCCGCCGCACCGAGCACGGCGATCATGGAGGTCATCGGCACCCCGACCACCTGCAGTGCCGCCAGCACCAGTACCACGGTGAACACGACCGTCGCCACCTTGCGCAGGAACTGCAGCGCAGTGAAGTCGAGATCAGTGCGGCTCAGCCCGCGGTCGATGATTTTCACCAGCCAGGCGATCACATAACGCCCCACCAGAAACAGCAGCAGCGCCAAGGCGATGCGGATGCCGAGGCCAACCAGCGCCTCGGTCCATTCACCCGCGCGGGCGTAGTCGATCCAGCTCAGGCGGGGCTGCGGCATTCGGCTCTCCAGGTTCATGTTTGCTGGGGGATAAATGCGAAACCCCGCATGAGCGGGGCGTCGCGGGTTGTCATGTTGAATCCTGTCCGGTCCGACGTTATCGGGCCGTAACGATGTCAACCTGCCTTGGCTTTCGCCAGTCGCAGCCAGGTATCGACCACGGTGTCGGGATTGAGCGATACCGACTCGATGCCTTGCTCCATCAGCCACTCGGCGAGGTCCGGATGGTCGCTAGGGCCCTGTCCGCAGATGCCGACGTACTTGCCCTTGGCACGCGCGGTGCTGATCGCCATCGCCAGCAGCTTCTTGACCGCCGGGTCGCGCTCGTCGAACAGCGAGGCGACGATGCTCGAATCGCGATCCAGCCCGAGCGTGAGCTGGGTCAGGTCGTTGGAGCCGATCGAGAACCCGTCGAAGATCTCCAGGAATTCCTCGGCCAGCAGCGCGTTGGATGGGACCTCGCACATCATGATGATCTTCAGGCCGTCCTTGCCTTGCTCCAGACCGTTGGCGCGCAGCACCTCGACCACCTTGCGGCCTTCGTCCAGCGTGCGCACGAACGGGATCATCACCCAGCAGTTGGTCAGGCCCATCTGTTCACGCACCTTCAGTACCGCGCGGCACTCCAGCGCAAATGCCTCAGTGAAGCTCGGATCGACGTAGCGGCTGGCGCCACGGAAGCCGATCATCGGGTTCTCTTCATGCGGCTCGTAGGCGGCACCGCCGATCAGGTTGGCGTACTCGTTGGACTTGAAATCGCTGAGGCGCACGATCACCGGGTTCGGTGCCACCGACGCGGTGATCGTGGCGATGCCCTCGGCCAGCCGGTCGACATAGAAATCGACCGGATCGCCGTAGCCGGCAATGCGCTCGTCGATCTTCTTCTTGATCGCGGCGTCCTGGCGGTCGTACTCGAGCAATGCCTTCGGATGGATGCCGATGTGGCTGGCGATGATCATCTCCAGCCGTGCCAGGCCGACGCCCGCGTTGGGCAGCATCGCGAAGTCGAACGCGCGCTCGGGGTTGGCGACATTCATCATCACCTTGAGCGGCGCCGGCGGCATGTGCTCGAGGTCGGCGGTGTGGCGTTCGAAGGGCAGGGCACCGTCGTAGATGAAACCGGTATCGCCTTCGGCGCAGCTGATGGTGACGGTCTGGCCATCCTTGATGGTATCCAGCGCATTGCCGGTGCCGACGACAGCCGGCACGCCAAGCTCGCGCGCAATGATCGCGGCGTGGCAGGTGCGGCCACCGCGGTTGGTGACGATCGCGGCCGAGCGCTTCATCACCGGCTCCCAATCGGGGTCGGTCATGTCGGCGACCAACACGTCGCCGGGCTGCACCCGCGCCATGTCGTCGAGCGAACGCACCACGCGGGCGACGCCGCTGCCGATCTTCTGGCCGATCGAGCGGCCTTCGCAGATCACCGGGCCGCGCTCGCCGAGCTGGTAACGCTCGATCTGGGTGGCCTTGGTGCGCGACTTCACCGTCTCCGGGCGCGCCTGCACGATGAACAGTTTGCCGCTGACACCGTCCTTGGCCCACTCGATATCCATCGGGCGGCCGTAATGCTTTTCGATAACCAGCGCCTGCTTGGCCAGCTCGTGCACGTCTTCGTCGGAGATCGAGAAGGTGTTGCGCAGTTCGACCGGGGTGTCCTCGGTACGCACGCGCTCGCCGGGCTGGTCGGAATAGACCATGCGCAGCTGCTTGGCGCCGATCGAGCGGCGCAGGATCGCGTGCTTGCCCTCAAGCAGGGTAGCCTTGTTGACGTAGAACTCGTCCGGGTTGACCGCACCCTGCACGACCATCTCGCCGAGGCCGAAGCTCGAGGTGATGAACACCACGCCGCGGAAACCCGACTCGGTGTCGAGGGTGAACAGCACGCCGGAGGCGCCGACGTCGGAGCGGACCATCAGCTGCACGCCCGCCGACAGGAACACGTCCTCGTGCTTGAAACCGTGGTGCACGCGGTAGGCGATCGCGCGGTCGTTGTAGAGGCTGGCGAAGACTTCCTTGACCTTGACGACGACATCGTCCTCGCCGGTCACGTTGAGGAAGGTTTCCTGCTGGCCGGCGAACGACGCGTCGGGCAGGTCCTCGGCGGTCGCCGACGAGCGCACTGCGACCGCCACGTCACCGCCGCCATTCTCGGAGCAGAGCTGGCGGTAGGCGCTGCGGATGTCGCTGTCGAGCGCCGGCTGCAGCGGCGCATCGATCACCCACTGGCGGATCTGCGTGCCGGCCTGGGTCAACGCGCCGACATCCTCGACATCGAGGTCGGCCAGGCGGTCGAAGATCCGCTGGTGCAGGTCGTTGTGGGCGATGAAGTCCTTGAACGCCTCGGCCGTGGTGGCGTAGCCGCCGGGCACCGAAACCCCGAGGTTGGCGAGGTTGCCGATCATCTCGCCGAGCGACGAATTCTTGCCGCCCACGCGGGCCAGGTCGTCGAGGCGCAGCGCGTGCAGCCAGAGGATGTTCTCGTTCAAGACAGCCGATCTCCGTGGTTTGGGCGCGTCCAGGCACGCCAAGCGGCTATGATCGCTCCTGCGTCGGATGCATACAAGCTTGATTCGACGGGCTTTTTCCTGTTTGCGCACGTCCAGCGCGCATCTCCAACCAGCGGGGTCAGTGATGGCGGCAGCACGACCGGTTTTCTACGTTTCCGACGGCACCGGCATTACGGCCGAGACCATCGGCCACAGTCTCCTGACCCAGTTCACCGACAACCACTTCACCAGCGAGCGGATCTCCTTCGTCGACAGCATCGACCGTGCCCGCAGCGCCGCGGAACGTATCCGTACCGCCGGGGAACGCCACGGATTGAAGCCGGTGGTGATCAATTCCTGCATGGACAGCGACGTCAGCGAGGCCCTGGCCGAGAGCGGGGCGCTGATGCTCGACGTGTTCGCGCCGTTCATCGAGCCGCTGGAGCGCGAACTGGGCGAAAGCCGCCAGCGCCATGTCGGCCGTGCGCACGCGATCGTCGACTTCGACGCCTACCACCGCCGTATCAACGCGATGAACTACGCGCTGACCCACGACGACGGCGTGGCGGTCGATTACGAGGACGCGGACGTGATCCTGGTGGCGGTGTCGCGGGCAGGCAAGACCCCGACCTGCGTGTATCTGGCTTTGCATTATGGCGTGCGTGCGGCGAACTATCCGCTGACCGAAGAGGACCTCGAGCACGACCGCCTGCCAGAACGGTTGCGCCACTACCGCAACAAGCTGTTCGGGCTGAGCATCGACCCGGTCCGCCTGCAGCAGATCCGCCAGGAGCGCCGGCCGAATTCGCGTTACGCCGAGCTTGAAACCTGCCGTCGCGAGGTCGCCAAGGCCGAGGCCCTGTTCCGGGCCGAGCGCATCCCGACCCAGACCACGACCAATACCTCGATCGAGGAGATCTCGAGCAAGGTGATGTCGACGCTGGGGATCCACCGCGAGATGTTCTGAGGCGGGGAACCTCGAAAGTACGACCGCCCACCGGTCCCGTCAATGCTGCCGCGGTACAGCCACGGCGTGTAGCATCGAGCCATGAATTCGCTGGCTGCCCCCACCACCCGCATCCCCACGCTGAGCCGTTTCGGGTGGCTGATGGCGCTGTACACCGAGAACCACGAGCGGCTCGAACACATGTTCGCCCCGGCCCGGTTGGGGCAGGGCAGCTACGCGTCGAGTGTCGGCGACGGGCTCGACCTGCAGGTCGAAGTGATCGCACAGCACGCCTACACCACCGAGCTGCGTCTGACCTACGCCATGCCCGACCCGGTGACCGGCCAGCCGGACCCGTCGGCGTTCCTGCGCCAGTACCACGACGCCCGCCAGCTCGAAGCCACCCATTGCTACATCGGCCGCCGCTGGCAGGACGTGATCGGCATGTACCCCCCGCCGGCCGAGCTGGTCGGGCACCGCCTGCGCATGAACACCTTCCTCGGCAAATGGCTGCAATACCTGTCCGACCGTGGCCACGGCATGGCGACTTTGGTGCCGGATGAAAAAAAGTTCAGCAAACCTGCAAAGATCGCTTGACGATTTCGGGGCCCGTCCCTAAGCTTGTCGACTTTCCAGCCCGTGGGGCCATAGCTCAGCTGGGAGAGCGCCTGCATGGCATGCAGGAGGTCGGCGGTTCGATCCCGCCTGGCTCCACCATTTTCAAAGTGTTCTTCGATACTCGACCGAGTGAAAGCGGTCGGCCCAAGTGCGAAGTTCCACTGTGTCCCCATCGTCTAGAGGCCTAGGACACTGCCCTTTCACGGCGGCGACAGGGGTTCGAATCCCCTTGGGGACACCACTTTTTCATTGAGAAGGCCCGCCATTGGCGGGCCTTCTTTTTTGGTGTCGATCGGGTTTCTTCAGTTGGCGCTCGCTACGTCCTCCCGCAGCGGAATCCGGCTCGGCCAACCGCCGGCCATCGCCTTGTAGACAGCCACCGCGCTGGTTGCCGCCCGCGTCCGGACATCGGCCAGTGCGTCCTGCGCCTGCAGCCTGGTGCGCTCGGCATCGAGCACTTCCAGCAGGCTGGTGGCGCCGGCGTCATAGCGGACGTGGGCCAGCTCCGCGGCGCGGGCGCTGTCTTCGGCGGCCTGCTGCAGGTGCCGGTCCTCGGTGCGGGTGCGGGCGTAGCGGACCAGGGCGTTCTCGGTTTCCTCCAGCGCCAGCACCACGGTCTTCTGGTAGCTGGCGAGTTCGCCGGCGGCATCTGCGTCGGCAGCGGCGATGCGGGCGCGGACGCGGCCGATGTCGAGGAATGACCAGTCGATGCCCAATGCGATCAGGCTGGTTTCGCTGTCGCGCTCGAACAGGTTCGAGGCGTCGATCGCCTGGCTGCCGATCAGCCCGCCGAGGGTGAAGCGTGGGAACAGGTCGGCGGCGGCGACGCCGATGCGCGCGGTGCTCGCGTGCAGGCGTTGCTCGGCGGCGGCGATGTCGGGTCGACGGCGCAGCAGTTCACCCGGGGTGCCGGGATCTATCGGAGCGGGCAGGGCAGGGAGGTCCGCGGGTTGTTGCAGTCCGCCGACGAGGGCATCCGGCGTCTTGCCCGTCAGCACCGCGAGGCGGTGCATCATCACGGCGGCCTCGGCCTCCAGCGCAGGCACTCGGGCGAGGGTCGCCTGCAACTGGGCGCTGGCACGGGCGCGGTCGAATCCGGTCGCGCTGCCGGCATCGAGCCGGGCCTGGACGATGCGCAGGGTCTCGCGCTGGTTGTCGGCGTTCTCACGCGCGACGTCCAGGCGCTCCTGCAGACCGCGCAGGTCGATGTAGCTGCGTGCGACCTCGGCGACGATCGCGACCTGCAACGCGGCGAGGTCGGCCGCGGTGGCGGCGGCTTCGGCGCGTTGCGATTCGACCCCGCGGCGTACGCGACCGAACAGGTCGAGTTCCCACGCCATGTCGATGCCGGCCGAGTAGCTCTCGCCTTCGCGCTGCTCGCGCGACAGGCCGGGCGCCTGGTCGGCGCTGGCACGGCTGTCACTGCCTTCGGCGCTGGCTGTGACGGTTGGCAGGTAGTCGAAGCGCGAGCCGCGCAGCAGGGCGTTGGCGCGGTCGAAGCGGGTCAGGGCGATGCGCAGGTCGTAGTTCGCGACCAGTGCCTCGTCGACCAGCCGCGTCAGCATCGGATCGTCGAAGGCGTTCCAGAAGTCCGCATCGGGCTCGGGCTGGGGCGTGACCGCGACGGGGTTGGCCTCGTCGCGAACGAACTGCTCCGGCACCGACAGGGTGGGGCGTACGTGGTCGGGTCCGACCATGCAGGCGGCGAGGGCGATCGGCAGCAACGCGATCGCGAAGGTGCGCGAGACAGCTTGTGCCGCGGGGGTGAACTTACGCATGGGTGATCTCCTGCAGTTCGCTCTGGGCCTGCTTGCCGGCTCGTCGCGACACCAGCTTGCGCAGGGCGACGTAGAACACCGGGGTCAGGAACAGGCCGAACAGGGTGACGCCGAGCATGCCGGCGAAGACGGTGATGCCGGTGATGGAACGGACTTCCGCACCGGCGCCGGAAGAGAGGACCAGCGGGATCGTGCCGGCGATGAAGGCGATCGAGGTCATGACGATCGGGCGCAGGCGCAGCCGGCACGCTTCCAGTGCGGCTTCCACGATGCCCTTGCCCTGCATTTCCAGTTCACGTGCGAACTCGACTATCAGGATCGCGTTCTTGCACGCGAGCCCCATCAGCACCACCAGCCCGACCTGCACGAACACGTTGTTGTCGCCGGTCAGCCATACGCCCAGCAACGCGGACAGCATCACGATCGGCACGATCAGGATCACCGCCAGCGGCAGCGTCCAGCTCTCGTAGAGCGCGGCCAGCACCAGGAACGCCAGCAGCACGGCGAGCGGGAATACCACCAGTGCCGCGTTGCCCTGGGTGGACTGCTGGTAGCTCAGGTCGGTCCATTCGATCGTCATGCCCTGGGGCAGCACCTGCTGTGCCAGCTCCTCCAGCTTCTCCATCGCCTGCGCCGAAGACATCACGCGTGGATCGGCTTCGCCCATGAGGTCGGCCGCGGTGTGGCCGTTGTAGCGGATCACCGGGTCGGGACCGAAGGTCTCGCTCACCTTGACCATGCTGCCCACCGGGACCATTTCGCCCTGGACGTTGCGGGTACGCAGGTTGCCGATGTCCTCGACGCTGTCGCGGTACGAACCGTCCGCCTGCGCGATTACCTGCCAGGTGCGGCCGAACATGTTGAAGTCGTTGACGTAGGCCGAGCCCAGGTAGGTCTGCAGGGTGTCGAACAACTCGGTCAACGGCACGCCCTGCGCCTTGGCCTTGACCCGGTCGACCTCGACGTCGAGCTGCGGCACGTTGGCCTGGTAGCTGCTGTTGAGGTAGCCCAGCCCCGGCACCTGCGATCCGGCCGCCTGCATCCCCTGCACCGCGCTCTGCAGCGCGCCGTAGCCGAGATTCCCGCGGTCCTCGATGAACAGCGAATAGCCCGAACCGTTGCCAAGACCCTGGATCGGCGGCGGCATCAGCGCGAAGGCGAAGCCCTCCTGGATACCGGCGATCTTCGCGTTGAGCTCGTCGGTGATCTCCTTGGCGCTGCGGGTACGCTCGCCGAACGGTTCGAGGGTGATGAAGCTGACGCCGTAGTTGGGCGTGTTGATGAACTGCAACGGATTGAAGCCCGGGAACGCGACGTCGTTCTTCACGCCTTCGATGTCCAGCGCGAGCGCACCGATCTTCTTCAGGGCGTCGTCGGTGCGTTCGATTGAGGAGCCTTCCGGCATCTTGATGCCGGCGATGATGTAGCCCTTGTCCTGCACCGGGATGAATCCCTTCGGCACGATCTGGAACATCAGGCCCGTGACCAGCAGCAGGCCGGCATAGATCGCGAACACCGCGCCACGGCGGCCCAGCGCTCTGGATACGCCGCGCTCGTAGCGCTCGGAGCTCTTGCTGAAGAACCGGTTGAACGGACGGAAGACCCAACCGAACAGGCGGTCGATCAGCCGCGTCGGCCGGTCCTTCGGGGCGCCGTGCGGCTTGAGCAGGCGTGCAGCCAGCGCCGGCGACAGGGTCAGCGAATTGATCGCGGAAATCACCGTCGAGATCGCGATGGTCACCGCGAACTGCTTGTAGAACTCGCCGGTCACGCCGGACAGGAACGCCATCGGCACGAACACCGCGCACAGCACCAGCGCGATCGCGATGATCGGTCCGGACACTTCCCTCATCGCCAGGTGGGCGGCATGCAGCGGCGTCGCGCCTGCCTCGATGTGGCGCTCCACGTTTTCGACCACCACGATCGCGTCGTCGACCACGATGCCGATCGCCAGCACCAGCCCGAACAGGGTCAGGGTGTTGATCGAGAAGCCCAGCAGGTACAGCGCGGCGAAGGTGCCGACCACCGACACCGGCACCGCGATCAACGGGATGATCGAGGCGCGCCAGGTCTGCAGGAACAGGATCACCACCAGCACCACCAGCAGGGTGGCTTCCAGCAGCGTGGTCACCACCGACTTGATCGAATCGCGCACGAACACGGTGGTGTCGTAGATCGACTTGTACTCGATGCCCGGCGGGAAGCTCTCGGCCGCCTCGTCCATGCGACGGATGACTTCGTCGCGGATTTCCAGCGCATTGGCGCCCGGTGCCTGGAAGATGCCGATCGCGGCCGCGTTCTGACCGTCCAGGCGCGAGCGCATGCTGTAGTCGCCCGCGGCCAGTTCGATCCGGGCCACGTCGGACAGACGCACGACCGTGCCGTCGGCGCCGGTCTTGATCACCACATTACCGAACTCTTCTGCGGTCGACAGCCGGCCCTTGGCGTTGATCAGAGTGAGGAAGTCACTGCCATTGGGCATCGGCTCGGCGCCGAGCTGGCCCGCGGAGACCTGGATGTTCTGCTCGCGCACCGCGCGCACCACGTCGCCCGCCGTGAGCCCACGTGACGCGACCTTGTCCGGGTCCAGCCACAGCCGCATCGCGTAGTCGCCGCCGCCGAACGCCTGCGCGTCGCCGACGCCGGGAATGCTGGCCAGCCTGTCCTTCACGTGCAGGCGCAGGTAGTTGCGCAGGTACAGGGTGTCGTACTTGCCATCCGGCGAGGTCAAGTGGACGACCATCAGGAACACCGGCGACTGCTTCTGGGTGGTCACGCCCTGCCGGCGCACGTCCTCGGGCAGCCGCGCGAGCGCCTGGCTGACCCGGTTCTGCACGCGCACGGTCGCTTCGTCGGCGTCGACCTCGGGGCTGAAGGTCACGGTGGTCTGCAGCGAGCCGTCGGAGCTGGCGACCGACTTCATGTACATCAGGCCTTCGACGCCGCGGATGGATTCCTCCAGCGGCGTGGCGACGGTTTCGGCGATGACCTTCGGGTTGGCGCCCGGATACACCGTGCGGACCATGACGGACGGAGGCACCACCTCCGGGTATTCGCCGATCGGCAGCAGCGGGATCGAGATCAGGCCGGCGGCGAAGATCACGATCGACAGCACTGCGGCGAAGATCGGCCGGTCGATGAAGAACTTGGAGAAATCCATGGGGGAAAGTCCTGTTTCGGGGTTCTGTGGCGTCAGCCGCCCGTGGCTCCCGCGGTATGCGGGAACCTGGATGACTCATCGAGCGCCACGGTCGCTGCGTCGCCGCGTTGGCGGAGACGGCGGTTGTGGTGGATCAGGTCGACCGGTGCATCACTTCGACCCGGCCGTGGTGGCCACCCGCTCGCCCGGCTTGGCGGGGTCCGCGCCCATTGCCACGGTCTGCGGGTCGACGGGCATGCCCGGGAAGAACACCTTCTGCACGCCGTGCACGATCACCTTGTCCGTAGCTGCCAGTCCGGAGGTCACCACGCGCAGGCCTTCGGCCGTGTCGCCAAGCTTCACATCCTTGCGCACGGCCGTGTTGTCCTTGCCGAGCACGTAGACGTACTTGCGATCCTGGTCGGTCATGACCGCCTTGTCGTCGATCAGCAGCACCTCGGATTCGTTGCCGCCGGCCAGTTGCACGCGGGCGAACAGGCCGGGGGCGAACACCCGGTCCGGGTTGGGCAGTACCGCGCGCAGGCGGATCGTGCCGGTCGCGGGGTCGACCTGGTTGTTGACGAAGTCGACCGTGCCCTCGTGCGGGTAGCCGGACTCGTTGGCCAGGCCGACCCGCACCGGGTTGCTCGAATCCGCGCGGTCGCCGTTGCGGGCCAGCTCGCGGTAATGCAGCCAGGTCTGTTCGTCGCCCTCGAAGTACACGTGCACCGGGTCCAGCGAGACCACGCTGGTCAGCACCGTGGCATCGGCCTGGGCGAGGTTGCCGGCGGTGATCATCGCGCGGCCGGCGCGGCCGTCGATCGGCGAGCGTACTTCGGTGAACTGCAGGTCCAGCCGGGCACTGGCGACCGCGGCCTCGGCGGCGCGGACCGCGGCGTTGCCCTGGCTTGCGGCGGCCCGACGGGCCTCGGCTTCCTCGCGCGAGATCGCCTTGGCCTCGACCAGTGTCTGCGCCCGCGTGCTTTGCGCCTTGGCGAGCCCGGCCTCGCTGCGCGCGCGTTCGAGGTTGGCCTCGGCCTCGGCCAGCGCGGCCCTGTACGGGCGCGGGTCGATCACGAACAGCAGGTCGCCCTTGGCGACTTCCTCGCCTTCCTCGAAGGCGACCCGCTCGACGTAACCGCTGACCCGCGGGCGCAACGCGACCGACTTCACCGCCTCGATCCGGCCGGTGAACTCGTCCCAATGCTGCACGGGCTTTTCGACTACCTGGGCGACGCTGACCGCGGGCGCGGGCATTGCGCCACCCGGTGCGGCCTGGCTGCCGCACCCGGACAGACCCACGGTCAGCAGCACGGCGGCGATGGCGAAGGTGAGTTCGGGCAGGGCGCTGCGGGTGATGCGGCCGGCCTGTGATTTCTTGGTGGGGGAGGTCATGACGAAATATCCTTTTTGGAACCCGTGGAAGAAAAACGGCCCAGAAGCGCGCGGACGGCGACGAGGGAGGGGCAGCTGTCCGGTGGGGGAGGTGCGCTGTCCGGGCCAAAAGAAGTGGAGACGTCGTGGGGCGACGATGCGTGACCGGTCTGCGCCGGCGGCGCGTAACGCACCACCGGGATGTCCGGCGGCGGGCGTTCGATCAATGCGACCGCCTGCTGGCCGATCGCCAGTGCACTGGGCCAGCGGCTGCTGGCGTGTTTGCGGTTGTTGCCGGTGCAGGCCGGCATGTCGACGGTCAGCAGGTTCACCCGCACGTCCAGCGCACGGGCTTCGTCGTGCAGGACACGGGCCAGCATCCGCAGCGCGGCCGCACCGACCGAACGATGGCCGTAGCCGGCCCAGGGGTGTTCGCTGCCGGGGCCGCCGATCAGCAGGTAGTTGCCGCGACCGGCCTCGGCCAGCAGCGGCAGCAGGTGGCGGGCGGCCGCCAGGTGCGGCAGCAGGTCCTCGTCCAGCTTGCGGCGCAGGAACTCGGCGGGCTGGTCGAGCACCCGGCCTTTGCTGCCGCCACCGCACACCGAAGCGACGATGCCGGCGAACGGGCGGCGCAGATCGCGCAATCGTTCGGCGAGGGCGGCACCCTCGGCGTCGCTGGCCACCGAGCCCGGCACGGTGACGACATCGGCGTCGCCGTGTTCCCGTGCCAGTGTTGCCAGCGCATCCGTATGGCGCGCCACCGCGACCACCGGATGGCCGCGGTCGAGTGCGGCGCGCACCACGCCGCGGCCGACGCCGCCGGTGGCACCCAGGATTACCAGCGTCGCGCTCATTGTCCCGCCTTCGGGATTTTCTCTCCCGAAATTGACATGGAATACGTCATCAGCAATCGCGGAGACGAGTGCAGCGACCGGCCGCCTGCTTGCACGGGCAAGTATTTCGCAGCGTCCGTCGTGGGCAAGCGATTTGCCGCAGGGCCCGCCGTTGGCCCTTCCCAAGGCAGGTCAACGTCGAACGCGACGGCTGCACGTGCGGATTCGGCGGGAGTGATCTGGCTGTGGGAAGGGTGGTTCATCGGACGGCCTGCGGCGCTTCCTGTTCGGATGCGACACAGACTAGGGGTGACGTTGGCACTTGATTAGCCATCAGATCGGGGAATAATTGTCCCGACCGCGGGTCAATGCCGGCACGCGTCAAGAGGAGCCCCCCACATGGCCCGCGATCTCAACGACACCCTGATCTTCGTGAAGGTGATCGAGCACGGCAGCTTCATCGCCGCCGCCCGTTCGCTGCGACTGCCCAAGACCACCGTCAGCCGCAAGGTGCAGGAGCTGGAGTCCCGCCTCGGCGCGCAACTGCTGCATCGCACGACCCGAAAGCTTGGCCTGACCGAGGCCGGCAACATCTACTACGACCACTGCAGGCGCATCGCCAAGGACCTCGACGAGGCCGAGAACGCGGTCGGCCAGTTGCAGGGCGGCCCGCGCGGCTGGCTGCGCGTCACCGCACCGTACTCGCTGGGCATCGAACGCATCGCGCCGTTGCTCGGCGAGTTCCACGCCCGCCACCCGGAGGTCCGGGTGGAGATGCTGTTGAGCAACGAACCGCTGGACCTGATCGACAAGGAGATCGACGTCGCCCTGCGGGTCGGCAACCTGCCGGACTCCAACCTGGTCGCGCGGCGGCTGGCGGTGATGCGCACCCAGGTCTATGCAAGCCCCGCCTACATCGAGCGCCACGGCGAACCGCTGCATCCCGACGAGCTGCAGCATCACCGGACGCTGGGCATGCAGAAGATGCGTCGCAACGACCACTTCTTCTGGCCGTTGACCGATGGCAGCAACCTCGTCGAGTACCGGATCGACCCGATCATGGTTGCCAACGATCCCGCCGGCGTGCGTGGCGCGCTGCTCTGCGGCGAAGGGCTGATGCTGGCCAGCGACATCATGGTCAAGGCATTCGCCGAGAAGGGCTACATACGTCGGGTGCTGGCTGGCTGGACCGGTCCGGAGCTCGACCTCAGTGCGCTGTTCCCGCGTGGCCAGGTGACTTCGCCAAAGGTCCGCGCGTTCGTCGATTTCCTGGTCGAGCGGCTCAGCTTCGACTCCGACTTCATGCAGAACCTGTGCCCCAACCGCCCCTGCGACGAGGCCGCGCTTGCCGGTACACCGTCGGCCCAGCAGGCATGGGCGGCCAAGACTGCCTCAACGCGCGAGGAAGACCAGGAAGAAGAACAGGAAGTCGCCGCCTAGATCAGTGCGGCGACGCGGATTGGCCGGGGTCGGGCTGCACGCGCGGCCCGGCCATCTCGCCGTCCAGGCGGGCCTCGAACTGCTCAAGGCTCAGGCCCTGCATGCGCGCCTCCTCGTTGGCGGCGTCGCGCAAGGTGTCCGAGAATTTCAGCACGGCGGGTGTGCCGGCCCGCTCGTGCATCGCCGCGGCGCGTTTCAGCATGACCAGGATGGTGGCCGCACTGTCGGAGCCACCCACCATCTGGCCGTCCAGGCCGAGCACCCACTCGCCGTCCCGCCGGGCGATTCCGCCGAGGAGGGTGCCCTGGTGATCGCGCAATTCGGCATGGCCCTCGATCGGGGCGCTGTTGGAGATGGTCACGGTGCGTTCCCGGGATTTGCGCTTGCGGCTTGCGTCGCGCTTGGCTTTTGACTGGATCGACATGCGTGCCCCCGTTGGTCATCCACGACGGATTTCATCGACAATGGTAGTACGCGCCGCGCCGACGCGGCATGAACCAGGCAGCCTCCCGCGCCGCCGGATACTTTGGAGCATTGCATGCCATTCGACGCCTCCGGCCACGGTACCGCCGGACCCGCCAGTTCGCCACGCCGCCGGTTCGTGCAGGGGCTGGCCGCCGGTGGCGCGATCGCCGGGTTGGGACTGTGGCCGCAGCGGTCGTGGGCCGCGGGGACGGGCGCCCAGCCACAGGTGCTGTCCGGCACCCACTTCAATCTGGACATCGGCGAGACACCGATGAACTTCACAGGCCTGACCCGGCCGGCGATCACCGTCAACGGTTCGCTGCCGGCGCCGATCCTGCGCTGGCGCGAGGGTGACACGGTGACGCTCGACGTCGCCAACCGGCTGCCGGAAGGTTCGATCCATGGCCACCAGACCTCCATCCACTGGCACGGCATACTGCTGCCCGCGAACATGGATGGCGTCCCCGGCCTGAGCTTCGACGGTATCGACCGTGGCCAGGCCTACCGCTACCGGTTCCATCTCCGGCAAGGCGGCACGTACTGGTACCACAGCCATTCCGCGTTCCAGGAACAGGCCGGCCTGTACGGCGCGATCATCATCGATCCACTCGAACCCGAGCCGTTCGACTACGACCGCGACCACGTGGTGCTGCTGTCGGACTGGACCGACCTCGATCCGACCCTGTTGTTCGCGCGGCTGAAGAAGATGGCCGGCTATGACAACTACTACAAGCGCACGGTCGGCGACTTCTTCGATGATGTGAACCGACGGGGTCTGTCGGCAACGCTGAGTGATCGCAAGATGTGGGGTGAGATGCGGATGACGCCGACCGACCTGTCGGACGTCAATGCCAATACCTACACTTACCTCATGAACGGCCAGACCGGGCAGGGCAACTGGACCGGTCTGTTCCGCCCGGGCGAAAAGGTGCGGCTGCGCTTCATCAACGGCTCGTCGATGACCCATTTCGACGTGCGCATCCCCGGTTTGAAGATGACCGTGGTCGCCGCCGATGGCCAGTACGTACACCCGGTAACCGTCGACGAGTTCCGCATCGCAACCGCCGAGACCTTGGACGTGATCGTCGAACCGACGGGGCAGGATGCCTTCACCATTTTTGCGCAGGATCTCGGCCGGAGCGGCTTCGTCAGTGGCACGCTGGCAGTTCGCCAGGGCCTGCGTGCGCCGGTTCCAGCCGTGGACGCGCGCCCGATCCTGACCATGGACGACATGGGCCACGGAATGATGGGCGGGGCAGGGCACGACACGTCGGCGATGTCCGCGAGTGCGGCGCCCGCCATGGACCACAGCCAGCACGGCGCGGCGGCAATGGGCCACGCAACGATGGACCACGCCGCAATGGGCCATGCCGGAATGGATCATTCGTCCATGGCTGGAATGCAGTCGCATCCCGCCTCCGAAGCAGGCAATCCGCTCATGGATATGCAGACCATGATGCCGGCACCCAAGCTCGACGACCCCGGTATCGGCCTGCGCGACAACGGTCGCAAGGTGCTGACCTACGCCGACCTCAAAAGCACCTTTGCCGACCCCGATGGACGCGAGCCGGGACGCACCGTCGAGCTGCACCTGACCGGCCACATGGAAAAATTCGCGTGGTCGTTCAATGGCATCAAGTTCGGCGATGCCGAGCCGCTGCGGCTCAACTACGGCGAGCGCATCCGCATCGTGCTGGTCAACGACACCATGATGACCCACCCGATCCACCTGCACGGCATGTGGAGCGACCTGGAGGATGCAGACGGCAATTTCCAGGTGCGCAAGCACACCATCGACATGCCGCCGGGCACCCGCCGCAGCTATCGCGTGCGCGCCGATGCACTGGGCCGCTGGGCCTACCACTGCCACCTGCTGTACCACATGGAAGCCGGCATGTTCCGGGAAGTGCGGGTGGAAGAATGAAGCTCGCAACCATGGTTCCTACCGCATTGCATGGCCGGGTTCTTTGCCTGCCGATCGCACTCGCGCTGACCGCGGCGCCCGCGTTCGCGCAGGAGGTCGATCACGCGGCGATGGGGCATGCGCCGCCGCCCACGGAGGAGGTGGACCATGCAGCCATGGGCCACCACGAAACGCCCCCCACCGGGGAAGTTGATCACGCCGCAATGGGCCATGGCATGCCGGAACACCACGGCCACGTCATGGACACCGGACTACCCACAAACGCATCGCCGATCAATCCGATCCCATCGATTACCCAGGCCGACCGCGAGGCCGCATTTCCCGACGTTGCAGGCCATCAGGTCCACGACAACTCGGCCCACTCGTTCTGGTTGCTCGACCGGCTGGAAACCTGGGATGCGGACACCGGGACCGGGGCAGGGTGGGAGGCGATGGCTTGGGTCGGGACCGATATCGACCGTCTCTGGCTGCGCAGCGAAGGCGAGCGTGTCGATGGAACCACCGAGTCGGCCGACATCGAGGTGTTGTACGGCCGCGCGATCGCCCCGTGGTGGGACCTGGTCGCGGGCGTGCGACATGACTTCGGCGAAGGCCCGTCGAAAACCTTCGCCGCGATCGGCGTGCAGGGCTTGTCGCCGTACATGTTCGAAGTCGGTGCGACCGCGTATGTCGGCGAATCCGGACAGACCGCGGCCCGCCTCGAGGTCGAATACGAAACGCTGTTCACCAACCGCCTGATCCTGCAGTCGATGGCCGAGGCCGAGCTGCACGGCAAGGACGACGAACGCCGCGGCATCGGTTCGGGCCTGGGCACGGTCGAAGTCGGGTTACGGCTGCGCTATGAGGTGACCCGCCAGTTCGCGCCCTACATCGGCGTCGTCCACGAACGCGCCTACGGCAAGACCGCGGACTTGCGCCGGGCCGTCGGTGAAGACCCTGATGACAGCCGGATCGTGGCGGGGGTGCGCCTCTGGTTCTGAGGCGGCATCGGCCGGCGCTCGATGCTCACTCCGGCTTGACTCTGGACCAAGGTCCAGACTGCACACTGTCGCCGGACTTCAGGAGCACCGATATGCAGATCGGCCAACTTGCGCAGCGCGCCGGCGTCGCCATCGACACCGTGCGCTATTACGAACGCAACGGGATCCTGCCGGAACCCGAACGCCAGGCCTCCGGTTATCGCCGCTACGGCGAGGACGACGTGGCCCGCTTGAGCTTCGTCCGCCGCGCCAAGGCGCTGGGTTTCACCCTGGTCGAAATCCGCGACCTGCTGGCACTGTCCGGCCGCCGCGCTGATGACATGGCCGGGCTAAAGACCGCCGCGACCGAAAAGCTCGCCGATGTCGAGCACAAACTCGAGGAGCTGACCCGTATCCGCGACGGTCTGCACGCGCTGGTCGCGTCCTGTCCGGGACACGGTCCGCTGGACCGTTGCCCGATCCTCGCCGCGCTGGCGGAGGAGGGCGCATGAACACCCATGACCACAAGCACGTGCACGGACAGAAATCAGGCAGTCCGGACAAGGCCGCCCATGCCTGCTGCGCGGGCGGTGCGACGTCGGCCGCCACGACCGTCACCGATCCGGTCTGCGGCATGCAGGTCGACCCCGCGACCAGCAAGCACCAGGCGCGGCACGCGGGCGAGGACTACCACTTCTGCGCGGCGCGCTGCCGCGAGCGCTTCATCGCCGATCCGGACAAGTACCTGTCGCCGTCCGAACCCGACCCCGCGATGGCCGGCGCCACCTATATCTGCCCGATGCATCCTGAAGTAAGTCAGGTGGGCCCCGGCACCTGCCCGATCTGCGGCATGGCGCTGGAGCCGGACATGCCGAGCCTCGATGACGAGGAAAACCCGGAGTTGCGCGACTTCTCGCGGCGGTTCTGGTGGACGCTGCCGCTGACCCTTGGCGTATTCGTGCTGGCGATGTTCGGCCACTACCTGCCGGGCCTGTCGCCGACGGCACGCAGTTGGATCGAGTTCGTGTTGAGCACGCCCGTGGTGCTCTGGGCCGGCTGGCCCTTCCTGCAACGCTGCGTGGCGTCGATCCGCACCGGCAACCCCAACATGTTCACCCTGATCGGGATCGGCGTGACCGCCGCGTTCGGCTACAGCGTGGTCGCGACGGTCGCACCGGATGTGTTTCCCGAGTCGTTCCGCGAGATGGGGCGCGTCGGCGTGTACTTCGAGGCGGCGGCGGTGATCGTGTCGCTGACCTTGCTCGGGCAGTTGCTTGAACTGCGCGCGCGCAGCAGGACGGGTGCCGCGATCAAGGGCCTGCTGGGACTGGCGCCAAAGGAAGCGCGGCGCATCAACGACGACGGCAGCGAGGAGGACATCCCGCTGACCCACGTCCATGTCGGCAACCGCCTGCGCGTGCGGCCGGGCGAGAAGGTTCCGGTCGATGGCGAAGTCATCGAGGGGCGTTCCAGTGTCGACGAATCGATGCTCACCGGCGAACCGATTCCGGTCGAGAAGACCGTCGGCGCCAGCGTCATCGGCGCTACCCAGAACGGCACCGGTGCACTGGTGATCCGCGCCGGCAAGGTCGGTGCCGACACCGTGCTGTCGCAGATCGTGCAACTGGTCGCGCAGGCCCAGCGCTCGCGTGCACCGATGCAGCGGATGGCGGACAAGGTCGCGTTCTGGTTCGTGCTGGCGGTGCTTGCCTCGGCGGTCGCGACGTTCTTCGTGTGGGGCTTGTTCGGACCCGATCCGGCGTGGACGTTCGCAGTGCTCAATGCGGTGTCGGTGCTGATCATCGCCTGTCCGTGCGCGCTGGGCCTGGCTACGCCGATGTCGATCATGGTCGCCACCGGCCGCGCCGCCAACGCCGGCGTGCTGTTCCGCGATGCCGAGGCGATCGAACGCTTGCGCACCATCGACACACTCATCGTCGACAAGACCGGCACCCTGACCGAAGGACGCCCGGCGTTCCGCGAGGTTGTCGCGTTCGAGGGATTCGACGAGGAGCAGGTGCTGCAACTGGCGGCCGGCCTCGACCAGGGCAGCGAACATCCGCTGGCTGACGCGATCGTCGCCGAAGCTCGCAAGCGCAAGCTCGCCCTCGACCCGGCCGAAGACTTCGACTCGGTCACCGGCCTGGGCGTGCGCGGCAATGTCGCCGGACACCAACTCGCGCTGGGCAATACCGCGCTCATGCAGCAGGTCGACGCCGACATCGCACCGCACGCCGAAGTGGCCGAACGGTTGCGGGGGCAGGGCGCCAGCGCGATGTTCCTGGCGGTCGATGGGCGCGTCGTTGGCGTGATCGCCGTCGCCGACCCGATCAAGGAATCCGCCGCCTCGACCATCAAGGAACTGCAGGCCGCCGGCCTGCGCATTATCATGGCGACCGGCGACGGCCTGACCACGGCCCGCGCGGTGGCCGGCACGCTGGGCCTCGACGAGGTACATGGCGAAGTGCGCCCGCAGGACAAGGCCGAACTGGTGCAACGCCTCAAAGCCGAAGGCCGCCGCGTGGCCATGGCCGGCGATGGCATCAACGACGCACCGGCACTGGCCGCGGCCGATGTCGGCATCGCGATGGGTACCGGTACCGACGTCGCGATGTCCAGCGCACAGGTCACGCTGGTCAAGGGCGACCTGCGCGGCATCCGGCGTGCGCGGACGATTTCCGAGGCGACCGTCGCCAACATGAAACAGAATTTGTCGTTCGCGTTCCTCTACAACGCACTCGGCGTCCCGATTGCCGCGGGCGTGCTTTACCCGGTGTTCGGGTTGCTGCTGAGTCCGATGATCGCGGCGCTGGCAATGAGCCTGAGCTCGGTGTCGGTGGTAGGCAACGCGTTGAGGCTGGCGAAAGCACCGGTACGGGGATCGCCACCGGACACTGCGCAGGCGACTACATGAAGATGCAGTCGATGCCATCAAGCGCGATATGGATCAGCAGGCCGATCCCGAACAGACGCGTCCGTCGCGGGATGGCGAGCACGCCGTAGGCGACGATGGCCGGAGCGGTATGCAACGGATGGAAACCGATGCTGCAGCGTCCCGGCGCATAGACCGGGTCGGCCAGCAAATGATCGATGTCGATCACCCAGCCGGCCAACAGGATCAGCCACGCACGGAGCCGCCGCTGTGGATACCAGATGACCGCGACGAGCCCCGGCACAAGCACGTGCAGCAACAAGTGCACGGCGGCATGGGGCTGCAGCGAAGTCAGGGCGTCGGTCAGGGCTTGCACGGTGGGGTCGGGGGAATATGGAAGACGACATTTTCGCGGGCTGGTGCCCGTCTGTCTCTGAAGTATTTTACATAATATGCATTATGCGAAGTCCTGCGAGGATCGGAGCCAAGGGCAAGCGGCCCCGCCTCCAGCTCATCGGGCCGGGACAATTCCGGGAGCTGCGGCTCTCCTTCGGGTGGTCGGTTGAGCGTGTCGCGGAGCTGCTGAAGGTCACCGATCGAACGGTCCGCAACTGGGAGTCCGGCACGGCTCGATGCCCCTATGCGGCGTTCAAGCTGCTGCGGATCATCGGCGGCCGGAAGCTCCTGGGCGCTGCCTTCGGCGACGCCTACGTGGTCGACGACGTCCTGGTCACGACCGAGGGCCACAAGTTCGCTGCGGCGGATCTCGGCTGGTGGTCGCTGGTGGTTCGCCAGGCGCAGGCATGGCGTGAGCTGGTGGCCAAGGAGCATGGCCGCGAGGCGCTCCCGGCGACGACCTCGCTCGCCCGGCATTGCAAGGCGCCGACCGGCGTTGTAGGTTCGAAGCGTGCCCCTGCTGCGGGCTCTGGAGCCGTAAAGCACCAGAGTGATACCAGAGTGACACCACATGGGGGGACTTTTCCGCGCTCCCTGCCGTGGATAACCCCGCAAGACCGGACCTCGAGTCCGGTAGGCCCGGAGAGTAATACGGGCCAAAAGGCTGCGCAGAATCCGCGCAAGGTGGCCGCATGAACGCCCTGAATTTGCGGGTGGCCCCTGCCCTCAAGAGCGAAGCCAGCGCCTATGCCGAGAGCCTGGGGATTTCGTTCAATGCCCTGGTAGCCGTCGCGCTCCGCGACTACTTGGACGCCCGTAAAAGTCTAGGAAGCCAGCCGGCGCAGTCGGACAGTGTCGAGCAACAGCGAGCCACGCCGACCGCGCCGGCGCCTGCCAGCACTTCCGAGGCCGGCAGGAAGGTCGTGCAGCTGTCGGGCAAGGTGGGCAGGAACGAGCCCTGCCCCTGCGGCTCCGGCAAAAAGTGGAAGCAGTGCCACGGAGTTGCGGCATGAGCCCGGATCTGCGGCGGCGTGCACGCCTGGAGCGCCGACGTCGGCATTTCCGCTATGCGCTGTTGGGGGCGATCAGCTGGGCGCTTTTCCCGTTCCGACATCCGGTGATGTGGCTGTTGTGCCGGTACCTGAACATCTTCTTCGGGCTGTACTACGGCGGTCGGATCGATGCGGCGTTCCGGTTCGCTCGCCTGTGGCCATCGCAGGTGCCCGCTCTGGTCGACGCGCTTCGCAGCAACGGGCGCCCCGTCCCGGCGGTGGTGCTGTGAGCGCGGCCTGTGGGGTGCAGGGGCTTGCCCCTGCGGCTATGGCGCAGGGATGCGCCGCTCTTTCTTCAGCGGTCGGACCCGCGCCGAGGGCGGTTGCAGGCGGTGACATAACCTCTCCTGCTGACCCGCTTTTGCTTTGCCTGGCTGGGAAAGAATTTCCGGTTCGGCAGGATAATGGTAATAATCAAACGGCGACTGCCGGGGAGAAACTTTCGTGAATAAGCGAGGGGTATGCATTATGCGAAGTCCTGCGAGGATCGGAGCCAAGGGCAAGCGGCCCCGCCTCCAGCTCATCGGGCCGGGACAATTCCGGGAGCTGCGGCTCTCCTTCGGGTGGTCGGTTGAGCGTGTCGCGGAGCTGCTGAAGGTCACCGATCGAACGGTCCGCAACTGGGAGTCCGGCACGGCTCGATGCCCCTATGCGGCGTTCAAGCTGCTGCGGATCATCGGCGGCCGGAAGCTCCTGGGCGCTGCCTTCGGCGACGCCTACGTGGTCGACGACGTCCTGGTCACGACCGAGGGCCACAAGTTCGCTGCGGCGGATCTCGGCTGGTGGTCGCTGGTGGTTCGCCAGGCGCAGGCATGGCGTGAGCTGGTGGCCAAGGAGCATGGCCGCGAGGCGCTCCCGGCGACGACCTCGCTCGCCCGGCATTGCAAGGCGCCGACCGGCGTTGTAGGTTCGAAGCGTGCCCCTGCTGCGGGCTCTGGAGCCGTAAAGCACCAGAGTGATACCAGAGTGACACCACATGGGGGGACTTTTCCGCGCTCCCTGCCGTGGATAACCCCGCAAGACCGGACCTCGAGTCCGGTAGGCCCGGAGAGTAATACGGGCCAAAAGGCTGCGCAGAATCCGCGCAAGGTGGCCGCATGAACGCCCTGAATTTGCGGGTGGCCCCTGCCCTCAAGAGCGAAGCCAGCGCCTATGCCGAGAGCCTGGGGATTTCGTTCAATGCCCTGGTAGCCGTCGCGCTCCGCGACTACTTGGACGCCCGTAAAAGTCTAGGAAGCCAGCCGGCGCAGTCGGACAGTGTCGAGCAACAGCGAGCCACGCCGACCGCGCCGGCGCCTGCCAGCACTTCCGAGGCCGGCAGGAAGGTCGTGCAGCTGTCGGGCAAGGTGGGCAGGAACGAGCCCTGCCCCTGCGGCTCCGGCAAAAAGTGGAAGCAGTGCCACGGAGTTGCGGCATGAGCCCGGATCTGCGGCGGCGTGCACGCCTGGAGCGCCGACGTCGGCATTTCCGCTATGCGCTGTTGGGGGCGATCAGCTGGGCGCTTTTCCCGTTCCGACATCCGGTGATGTGGCTGTTGTGCCGGTACCTGAACATCTTCTTCGGGCTGTACTACGGCGGTCGGATCGATGCGGCGTTCCGGTTCGCTCGCCTGTGGCCATCGCAGGTGCCCGCTCTGGTCGACGCGCTTCGCAGCAACGGGCGCCCCGTCCCGGCGGTGGTGCTGTGAGCGCGGCCTGTGGGGTGCAGGGGCTTGCCCCTGCGGCTATGGCGCAGGGATGCGCCGCTCTTTCTTCAGCGGTCGGACCCGCGCCGAGGGCGGTTGCAGGCGGTGACATAACCTCTCCTGCTGACCCGCTTTTGCTTTGCCTGGCTGGGAAAGAATTTCCGGTTCGGCAGGATAATGGTAATAATCAAACGGCGACTGCCGGGGAGAAACTTTCGTGAATAAGCGAGGGGTATGCATTATGCGAAATTCACTATCAGGGCCATCTAGGAACGGATCGCACCACGCTTGTCGGATCGCTTGCTCTGGCGGCACACCGAATGTCCGCTGACTTACAGATCGCGGCAACGCTGGAAGTTGCCTTCACGGTCAACCAGTTGGTCCCACCCATTGGAGAGCCGTCGCATTCCGAGACCGGACATGCAGGCCAGGCCGTACTTCTTCGCTTTGGCGGTGCCGTAGCGTCGCTGATGGCTTGGCCGACGACCTATACTCGGCGCGCCAGTATCAGACGCGCTTTTGCCAATGAGCAAGTCCCTCGCAATCCACGAATTCAGCGACGCCCTCGCCTTCCATTTCCGGGATATCAATGCGGAATGGATCGAGGCCATGTTCCGCCTCGAAGCTACCGACCGCGACGTGCTGGACAATCCGCTCGCCCGGATCATCGAACCGGGCGGCGTCATCCTCTTCGTCGAAGCCGTCGGGCTGGGGATCGTTGGCACCTGCGCACTCCAGAAGACCGGCGCGAGCAGCTATGAGCTCACCAAGATGGGAGTACGCGAGTCAGCCCGCGGGATGAAGGTTGGAGAATTTCTGCTTGCAGCCGTGATTGAGCGCGCACTGTCGCTCGGGTCCGATCCGCTCTACCTGCTCACGAACGGCAAATGCGAAGCAGCCATTCACTTGTACGAAAAGCTTGGCTTTCGGCACGACGCAGAAATCCTGGCCCGGTACGGCAGCCGGTATGAACGCTGTGACGTGGCGATGCGCTACGGGACCTAGCCACCCGACCAGCGTGACAGGTCCTGTTTGACTCCATCGATCCCCTCCCACGGGTCCTTGCGCCGCCGCTTGAGCATCGCCGGAACGTTCTTCAGATCGTGGGCCTGGCCACTCTTGAGCGCACCCAGTTGTGACCACGACAGTGGCATCGACACCGGCGCGCCTTCGCGCGCGCGCAGCGAATACGACGCAACGCTGGTGGCGCCCCGGCTGTTGCGCAGGTAGTCGACGAATATCTTCCCGCGCCGCAATTTGAGCGTCGACACGGACAGGTAGCGGCTCGGCTCCGACTGCGCCATCGCATCGGCGAAACCATGTGCGAACGACTTGACGAGATCCCATTCGCAGCCAGGGTTGAGCGGCACCACGACGTGCAGGCCCTTGCCGCCGGTGGTGCGCAGGAACGAGGTCAGCTCGGCCTGGGCCAGCAGGTCGCGTACGTGTCGCGCGGCGCGCTTGACCTCACTCCACGGCACATCCGGGCCGGGATCGAGGTCGAACACCACCCGGTTGGCACGGTCGGGCTGTTCGGCGGTCGATCCCCAGGGATGGAATTCCAGCGCATTGAGTTGCACCAGTTCCATCACCCCTTCTGCATCGCGTACGACCAGGTAGTCGGCGTTGTTGCCGGCTTCCTCCTTCAGCTTGACCAGGTCGACGCGCGACAGCCCGGGCGTGTGGTGTTTCTGGAAGAAACACGCCTTGCCGGCGCCGTCCGGACAACGGATCACTGACAGCGGACGGTTGACGATTCCCGGCAGGAATTCGTCCATCACCTGCTCGTAGTAATCCGCCACGTCCTTCTTGGTGTAACCGCTATTCGGGAAGACCACCTTGGTCGGACTACTGATCTTCACAGCCGCAACAGGTTTGGCCGCCCTGCTCTTTCCGGTGCCGCGTTTCTGCCCATCGCGATCGCTGTCGACGAGGTCGCCAACGTCCTTGTCCAGGCGCAGCGCCTTGAGCGAGGCCTGCCGCAACACGCCCGAGCTGCCGGTGCCGCGGATGAACACCTCGACCACGAACATCGGGTCGAACCACAACGCGCCACGGACTTCGCGGGCGACCGCGTCGGACACCTCGACCGTCGGCTTGCTGCGTCCGGCCTTGCCGATGCGTTTGGTCAGGTCGCGAATCTGCTGGTCCGAGAACCCGGAGCCGATCCGGCCCGCATAGCGCCAACCATGTTTCGCATCGGGCCGCGCCAGCAGCAACGAACCGAAACCGACGCGGCTGCCCTTCCCCGGCGTGTAACCAACGACCGCGAACTCGTCGGAATCCAGCCGTTTGGTCTTGCGCCAGTCGTCGCCGCGACCCGGATGGTAGGCGTGGTCGCCGCGTTTGGAGATGATGCCTTCGAAGTGTTGCTCGTTGGCCAACTCGAAAGCCGCCTGTCCATCGGCGGGAATGTGCGAACTGAGGCCGAGGTGCGCGACCGGCGCCTCCAACAGCTCGGCCAGAAGCTCCTTGCGCTGTACCAGCGGGGCTTGGTCGATGGCCACGCCGTCGACATGCAGAAGGTCGAACACCATGTAGGTGAGCACGCCCTGCTTCTCACCCGAAAGCGTGGCCTGCAACAGGTTGAAGTCGGCGCGGGCGCCGGTGCCCGCGATCAACTCGCCGTCGAGCGCGGCACTGGTGAGCCCTAGTTGCTCGATGGCGGCGGCGATCTCGGGCACCTTGCCGGTCCACTCCAGTGCGTTGCGCGACCAGATGCGCACGTGTCCATCGACGATGGTGGTGACCAGCCGATAGCCATCCCACTTGAGTTCATGCAGCCACTGGTCACCCGCTGGTGGCTTGTCGTCGAGCTTGGCGAGCTGCGGAACGAAGGCGGCATCGGCGAGTGTTTCCTTGCGTGCACCATCGAGTTTCAGGGCGCGTTTCGCCCAGTCGATGCGGCGCCGTCGGCGGTTTGGTGCGACCTTCGCGACTTTCTTCTTGCTGGCCTTGCCCCGCCCTGCCCGCTTCGCATCGCTTTCCGGCGGCGGCGTTACGTCGACGAGCATGTCGTCGGCTTCCACGTTGCCCGCGTAGGCATCCTTGTCCTTGAACAGCAGCCATTGCGGTTGCCGCGCGGGCTTGCCCGAACGCACCAGGTGCCAAGCGCCCTTGAGTTTGTCGCCGAACAGTTCGAAGCGCAGGTGGCCCTTGACCAGTTGTTCCTCGGCGTTGTCGGCAGTCGCCCAGACGCCGCGGTCAAACAACGCCACGTGGCCGCCGCCGTAGTTGCCCTTGGGGATATCGCCCTCGAACCCGGCGTAATCCACCGGATGGTCCTCGACCTCGACAGCCATGCGCTTGACCGTCGGATCGAAGCTCGGTCCCTTCGGCACCGCCCATGACTTCAGCGCATCGCCGACCTGCAGGCGGAAGTCGTAATGGCGCCGACTGGCGTGGTGCAGTTGCACGACGAAGATGGCGCGCTCACCCGGTGGTAGCTTCTTGCCGGGTTCCGGCTCGCGGGTCTTGGCGAACTGTCGCTTGCGTCGGTACTCGGTCAGGCTCACGGGACGTCGAATTTGCCGATCACGGAATGTTGCGGTGATTAGGCCCGGACCGGCGTTATCCACGGATGATCGGGTGCGATTTCACGTGGTGTTAGCCAGGCCCATCCCACGATCAACCCGGAAGTGCTACCGCGCCGTCATCGAGGCAACCTGTCATGGCAAACACGTTCGAAGTGGGCGATCACGTCAGATGGAACTCCGAAGCCGGCCACGTCAGCGGCACCATCATCAAGGTCCACGAGCGCGACTTCGACTACAAGGGACATCGTCATCGCGCCAGCCCGGATGAGCCTCAATACGAGATCAAGAGCGACAAGACCGACCACATCGCCGCGCATCGTGGCGCGGTCTTGAAGAAGACGAAGGCCAAGGCCGACTAGCGGCCGACGACCATGCGCAGACAAGACAAGCGCACGATTCCGGGCGGCACCACGGCGCTGGTCATCGTCGACATGATCAATCCAC
This sequence comes from Lysobacter sp. F6437, assembly GCF_052547215.1. Classification (NCBI taxonomy): domain Bacteria; kingdom Pseudomonadati; phylum Pseudomonadota; class Gammaproteobacteria; order Lysobacterales; family Lysobacteraceae; genus Lysobacter; species Lysobacter sp. F6437. Next base: position 478,735 of record NZ_JBQWRB010000001.1, on the reverse strand, counting down.
TCGACTTCCCGGGCGGAGCGGCGATGCAGCCAGCAGCGTTGGCCGCGGCACGACGCATTGCCCGCCTCAAAGAACGGGTGAAGGCCAACGGCGGCTCCGTCGTTTATGCCAACGACAACTTCACCAAATGGCGGATGGGCTTCAGCGAGATAGTCGCGATCTGCGCCAACGACAGCCGCGGTGCCCAAATCGCCCAACTGCTCGCGCCGGAGCCGGACGATCATTTCGTGCTCAAGCCCAAGCACTCGGCATTCTTCGAGTCCCCGCTTGAAACGCTTCTAACCAAATTGCAGGCCCGTCGTCTGGTGATCACTGGCCTGGCCACCGACGGCTGCGTACTCGCCACCGCCATGGACGCGCACATGCGCGAGTACCGGATACACGTGCCCCGCGACTGCGTTGCCGCGACCAGCGAGGCACGCACCGATCGCGCACTGGAACTGATGAAGGTCGCCATGGACATCGACGTGCGCACGTCGCGCTACGTCCGCATGTAACGTGCAAAGACACCACGCCGGGAATGCTGTCGTTCGCCGTGGTGTAACCGATGGCGCGGAGCCGCCCTACCGACGATGGGCGGACTTCAGGAATTTAAGCAGTGACTGCTTCCATTGCCGTTCCCCGCGCGCGGTGGCCGCGGCACGAGCAAGGCGTCCATCGAGCCATCCTTCAAACACCACCGGGTCTATATAAGCCTTGCGACATACCGCCGGGGTATTTCGCAGTGTGGCAGCGACCTCCTTCACCACGCCGGTGGTATCGCCAGTTCGTGGATGCGTTGCCTGACGGACTCGGAGGCGACGCGCTCGCCACCTGCATCGACATAGGAAAATCCCCGGCCTGCCTTGCGACGGCGGATCCCCGGTTCGTCGTCATGGACGTAACGCAGGCCCGCCTCTTCGGCAATGGCCTGGCCTTCAGACTCCCGCGGGGAGGCCTCGTCTGTGTCCATTGCCGGTGTATCGGATTGCGCCTCGCGGTCGCTGTTTCGCGCTATTGCTGGACTGGCTCCAGTGCATCACCGCCGGGACCGATCAGGTGCCAGTGCCCCCACTGGTCCTCGACGCCATGGCCGGCGGTACGGCCTGCGCCGACGTCGGCGGCATAGCGGTACAGCGGATGCTGGTTGTAGGTCACCTGCACGGCGCCGTCCGCACGGGTGATGGTCGCCAGCATCCCACCCTGCAGCTCGGGGCCGGCGGTGGGGGCGACCTGGTCGACCAGCACCGGCGGCCACGCCTCGGTGCATGCATCGACGCAGCCACTGCCATCGGTGTCACCTTCCATGAAATACACCGCGCTGCCTGCGCTGTTGGTCAGGTACGGCCCCGGGCCGCCCGCGGTGGCGACCTGAATCTGGTTGGTGGCGACGGCGCCGGTCGTGTCGGCACCCACGCCGAGTTGCCCGGTGCCCTCCACCCGCGCCGCGGGATTGGCATCGGGCATGGCAACGGTATCGCCATCGACATCGCCCGGGGTCTGGTCGTCCGGTGGACCCGGTTCGCAGCCGGCGACAAGCGCCAGCGTGATCATCGCGCACAGGCCCAGCACAGCGTTGGGGTTTCGCATCATGGCTTCCTCGAAGGATCAACGGACCGATGGCCCATTGGTACGTGGCCGGCTGTTAATGCCGGGTCCTTGTTGCGTGCACCCGGCGTGACGTCCCGCCACTCACGCCATTTTTCGGTGCGGATTCCTAGATTCGGCTTTCCCCCACCAGACGAGGACGCCGCCATGGCGCAGTTGAACCAGCAGGAATACAACGACCATTTCCGCAACAGTTACGAGACCACGCCGTACTACCAGCAGGGTCGCAGCTGGAACGATTACGAGCCGGCCTACAAGTACGGCTACGACCAGTACGGTGCCAATTCCGGCCGTCGCTTCGAGGATGTCGAAAGTGACCTGGAACGCGGTTGGGAAACCACCAAGGCGAATTCACGGCTGGCGTGGAGCGAGGCCAAGGAAGCCGTCCGTGACGGCTGGCATCGACTTGAACGTGCAATGCCGGGCGACGCCGACCGCGACGGTCGTTGATTCCCGCCTGACGTGACGTCGAAGAAGGCCCCGCTCGGGGCCTTCTTTTTTTCTTCCTGCGCGGTGCGGCCCGCGTTCATCCGGACCACGGCAAGTCGTTGATAATACGGGGATGTCGCTGCCTGCAATGCCCCTGGACGGGTTCCATCCCGCCGTCGCCGGATGGTTCATCCGGACCTTCCCCGCCCCTACCGGGGCGCAGGAACTGGCGTGGCCGTCCATCCGCTCCGGCCGCCACACGCTTGTCGCCGCGCCGACGGGTTCTGGCAAGACCCTGACCGCATTCATGGCCGCGATCGACGGTCTGGTCCGCCAAGGCCTGCAGGCGGATGGCGAGTTGCCCGACGAGACCACCGTGGTCTACGTGTCGCCGCTGAAGGCGCTGTCCAACGACATCCATCTCAACCTCGAAGCGCCGCTGGCGGGGATACGTGCCGAACTGGCGCGCCTGGGCCTGCCCGATGTGGCGATCCGCACCGCGGTGCGCACCGGTGATACCTCGCAGGCCGAGCGCAACCGGATCTGGAAACAACCGCCGCACATCCTGGTGACCACACCGGAGTCGCTGTACGTGCTGCTTGGCTCCGCGTCCGGCCGACGCATGCTGGCGAGCACGCGCTCGGTGATCGTTGACGAAATCCATTCAGTCGCCGCATCCAAACGCGGCAGCCACCTGGCACTGACACTGGAGCGGCTGGAGGCGCTGTGCGGCCGCCGGCTGACGCGCATCGGGCTGTCGGCGACGCAGAAGCCAATCGACGAAGTCGCGCGGTTCCTGGTCGGCACGGCGGCGGTCGCCGCGGACGGCACGCCCGATTGCGAGATCGTCGACATCGGCTACACCCGTCAGCGTGACATCGCGCTGGAAGTGCCGCCGGTGCCGCTGCAGGCGGTGATGTCGAACGAACAATGGGAGCTGGTGTACACGCGCCTGGCGCAGATGGTGGAGCAGCACCGGACCACGCTGGTGTTCGTCAACACCCGGCGGATGGCCGAGCGCGCGGCGCGTCACCTGGCGGAGCGGCTGGGCAAGGACGTGGTTGCCGCGCATCACGGCAGCCTTGCCAAGGAGTTGCGGCTGGACGCCGAGCAGCGCCTCAAGCGCGGCGAACTGCGGGTGCTGGTGGCGACCGCGTCGCTGGAGCTCGGCATCGATATCGGCGACGTCGACCTGGTCTGCCAGCTTGGTTCGCCACGCTCGATTGCCGCCTTCCTGCAGCGTGTCGGTCGGTCCGGACATCATGTCGGTGGCGTGCCGAAAGGCCGGCTGTTCCCGCAGTCGCGCGACGACCTGGTCGAGTCCGCCGCCCTGCTCGACTGCGTGCGCCGGGGTGAACTCGACGCGCTGGAAATCCCGCGCGCGCCGCTGGACGTTCTTGCGCAGCAGGTCGTCGCCGAGGTCGGCGCGAACGAATGGGAGGAGGACGCGCTGTTCGATCTGGTGCGCCGCGCTTGGCCGTATGCACAGCTGCCACGCGAAGAGTTCGACGCCATCGTGCGGATGCTCGCCGACGGCTTCACCACCCGTCGCGGTCCGCGTGCCGGCTACCTGCACCGCGATGCCGTCCACCGTCGCGTGCGTGGCCGCAAGAACGCACGCATGACCGCGCTGATGTCGGGCGGGACCATTCCCGATACGGCCGACTACGCCGTGATCCTCGAACCGCAGGCGCTCCCGATCGGCAACGTCAACGAGGATTTCGCGGTCGAAAGCCTCGCCGGTGACGTGTTCCAGCTCGGCAACGCGAGCTACCGCATCCTGCGGGTGGAGGCCGGTCGTGTGCGGGTCGAGGATGCCCAGGGCGCGCCGCCGAGCATTCCGTTCTGGCTTGGCGAGGCGCCCGGCCGGACCGATGAACTGTCGGTCGGGGTCTCAAGGCTGCGGGAAGAAATCGCGGCCCGCCTGGCCGCGGTGCCGGCCGAAGGCCCGCAGGCGGAAGTTCCGATCGAAACGCGTCACCCCGCGGCGATGCAATGGTTGCTCGACGAGCTCGGGCTCGACGAGAACGCCGCGATCCAGTTGCTCGCCTACCTCGCCCATCAACACGCCGCGCTTGGCGTGCTGCCGACACGCCAGACGATCGCCATCGAGCGCTTCTTCGACGAGTCCGGCGGCACCCAGTTGGTGATCCATTCGCCGTACGGCAGCCGGCTCAACCGCGCCTGGGGCTTGGCACTGCGCAAGCGCTTCTGCCGCAAGTTCAATTTCGAGTTGCAGGCGGCTGCGACCGAGGACGCAATCGTGCTGTCGCTGTCGACCAGCCACAGCTTCCCGCTGATCGATGTGTCGCACTACCTGCATTCCAGCTCCGCGCGTGAGGTTCTAGTGCAGGCATTGCTCGACGCCCCATTGTTCACCGCACGCTGGCGCTGGAACGCCACCAATGCCCTCGCCCTGCCCCGCTTCAGTGGCGGCAAGCGGGTGGCGCCACAGCTGCAGCGCATGCGCAGCGAGGACCTGCTGGCCACGGTGTTCCCGGACCAGGTCGCCTGCGCCGAAAACCTCGTCGGCGAGCGCGAGGTCCCGGACCACCCGCTGGTCGCGCAGACGCTGCATGACTGCCTGCACGAGGCGATGGACGTCGCCGGCCTGGTGGGCTTGCTCGGACACATGGAAAACGGCGACGTCCAGGTCATCGCCCGTGACCTCACCGGCCCCTCGCCGTTCGCCGCCGAGGCACTCAACGCCAAGCCGTACGCGTTCCTCGACGATGCACCACTGGAGGAGCGCCGCACCCAGGCCGTGATGGCGCGACGTTATGCCGATGCCGAGAATGCCGACGACCTCGGCCGGCTCGATCCCGGTGCGATCGATGCCGTTCGCGCCGAGGCCTGGCCCGAAGCGCGTAATCCGGATGAAGTGCACGAGGCGTTGATGGGGCTGGGTTTCATCACCGCTGGCGAAGCGCGGAACAACGACGGCTGGCTGGCGTGGTTGGCCGGGTTGGCCGCCTCCGGCCGCGCCACGCTGGTGAGCATCGGCGAGGGGCTATGGGTCGCGGCCGAACGACTGCCGCAAGTGCAGGCACTCGCCCGCGCAAGCACGTCGCCCGTGATCCAGGTGCCGGAAGAGTTCGCGGTGATGTGGACACCCGAGGATGCGGCGGGCGAGCTGGTCCGCTCGCGCCTGACCGGCCTCGGCCCGACCACGATCGCCGACCTGGCCGCGAGCGGCGTGGCGGAGGCACCGGCCATTGAAGCCGCGTTGCTGCGCCTCGAAAGCGAGGGCTACGTCATGCGTGGCCGCTTCAGCGCTCCGGCCGGCGATGAGGAATGGTGCGAGCGGCACCTGCTGGCGCGCATCCACCGCTACACCATCGGCCGCTTGCGGCGCGAGATCGAGCCGGTGGAACCGCGGGACTTCATGCGGTTCCTGTTCGACTGGCAACGCGTGTCGAAGAGCACGCGCGTCAGTGGCCCGGAAGCGTTGGCGGGCGTGCTCGCACAACTGGAGGGTTTCGAAGCGCCCGCCGCCGCATGGGAGGGCGAATTGCTGCCGGCGCGCCTGACCGACTATTCCATTTCCTGGCTGGATGACCTGTGCACCACGGGCCGCATCACCTGGGCACGGCTGCGCGAAAGCAGCGCATCCAGCGCCGGCGGGCGTACGGGTCCGGTGCGGGCGACGCCCATCGTCCTGCTGCCACGGCGCCGGCTGGCGCTGTGGAGCTCGCTGCTCCGGGATCGCGGGCAGCCTGAAGCGCAGCCGAGTTCGCGCGCCAACCGCGTCGTCGAGTACCTCGACACCCACGGCGCATCGTTCTTCGACGACCTTGTCGAGGGCGCGCACCTGTTGCGCGTCGAACTGGAGGACGCGCTCGCCGAACTGGTCGCCCGTGGCCAACTGCATTGCGACAGTTTCGCCGGCCTGCGCGCGTTGCTGGTCCCGGCCTCGAAGCGACCTTCGGCAGTGTCGCGTCGCGGGCGGCGCGTGGCGCTGTTCGGAATCCAGGACGCCGGGCGGTGGACGCTGACCCGCCATCCGGACACCGGGCGTGCGAGCGGCAACGATCCGCAGGCGGTCGAACACGTCGCCCGCACCTTGCTGCAGCGTTATGGAGTGGTTTGCTGGCGCCTGCTGGAGCGCGAAGCCGGCTGGCTGCCCTCCTGGCGGGAGCTTCTGCGGGTCTATCACCGGCTGGAGGCGCGCGGCGAAATCCGCGGCGGCCGTTTCATCGCCGGCATTTCCGGTGAGCAGTTCGCGCTGCCGGAGGCGATCGGCGCCCTGCGCCAGGTCCGCAAACGGGCCCCCGATGGCGAATCCGTCAACCTGTCCGCATTGGATCCGCTGAACCTCGTGGGCAGCCTGCTGCCAGGGACGCGGGTGCCGCGCCAACTCGGCGGACGCGTGCTCTGGCGTGACGGCGTGCCGTTGGCCACGCTGGTGGCGGGGAAGGTGGAGTTCCTGGCTGTCGTGTCCGACGAGGAACAACGCAATGCGAGGTGCGCCCTGCTGCGCGAGCCGTATCCCGCCGCAACGATCGCGATGCCACCGGTCGACGCCGCGACCCCGTAGGCGTCGCAATCGACACTGCATCGACACGCCTCCACCCATTGTGCACAGGCGGCCCCGAGGGTGCCGCATCGCGAATCAATGGATTATGCAGGGAGGTCCCGTGAACATCAGAACCATTGCCATCCTGCCGGTGCTGCTCGTGGTGGGTGCCGGTTGCGACCGCAGGGATGCCGAACCGATCGAGCCGTCCGAAACCACGACCACGGTCGTCGACGACAGCGCTGCAACCACGCCCACATCGACCATTCCTTCCGCGACCGAGTCGTGCACCGGGCTGACCGGCGAAGCAGCGACCGATTGCCGGATGCGCACCGGCGACGACGCGCCGTCGACCATGCCGCCAGCGGATGCGGAACGGGAGAACGGCGGAGCGCCTCCGTCGGGTTGATCATGTTTGGCCGATCGCGGTTAGCTGTTGCGGGCGGCGGACCAACGTCCTTACTCTGGTTTCAACGCATTCCGGGGACGTTTGCCGTGCATCGATACCTGCTCGCCACAGCCGCCAGCCTCTGCTGTGCCTCCGCGATGGCTGCCACCATCGCGCCGCCACCCGCATCGGTTCCGCAGTTGCACGACATCGCAACCGCACCGTCCGCGGCGCGGATCGAGGCCGACATTCGCACCCTGGTGGGTTTCGGGACCCGACACACGTTGTCCGAAACGGAATCCGACACGCGTGGCATCGGCGCGGCGCGGCGCTGGATCAAGGCCGAGTTCGAACGGATCTCACGCGACTGCGGCGGTTGCCTGGAAGTGATGGTCGTCAGTGACACCGTCTCCGGCGAGGAGCGCATCCCCGACCCGGTCGAAGTGGTCAGCGTGATCGCGATCCAGCGTGGCGGCAGCGACCCGGACCGCTACGTCGTGATGAGCGGCGACATCGACTCGCGCGTCAGCGACGTCATGGATTACACCTCCGACTCGCCGGGCGCCAACGACAACGCCTCGGGCATCGCCGGCACGCTCGAAGCCGCACGGGTGCTGTCGAAGTACAGGTTCAATGGCTCCATCGTCTACGCCGCGCTTGCCGGCGAAGAACAGGGGCTGTTCGGCGGCAGGATCCTCGCCGAGTACGCCAAGGTGCACGGTTGGCGGATCGAGGCGCTGCTCAACAACGACATGATCGGCAACATCGAGGGTGTCAACGGTGTCATCGACAACACCACCGCCCGGGTGTTCTCGGAGGGAACGCGCGTCAACGAGACAGTGGAGGAAGCCCGCAAGCGCCGTTTCACCGGCGGCGAGGTCGACTCGCCGTCGCGCAACCTCGCCCGCTATATCGACCGCATGGCCGACCGGTACGTGCCGAACCTCGACGTGATGATGGTCTACCGGCTCGACCGCTTTGGCCGCGGCGGCCACCATCGGCCGTTCAACGACATCGGCGCGCCGGCGGTGCGGGTGATGGAAACCAACGAGAACTACAACCGCCAGCACCAGGACCTGCGCACCGAGGACGGCATCGTCTACGGCGACACCATCGACGGCGTCGACTTCGGTTACGGGGCCAAGCTGACCGCCCTCAACGCGGTCAGCCTGGCGGGCATGGCGTGGGCCCCTCCCCCGCCGGCGGACGTCGAGATCGAAGGCGCGGTCAGCCCCGACACCACCCTGCGCTGGATGCGTCCACCCGCGAGCCAGGCCCCCGACCTCGCTGGCTACCGCATCCACTGGCGACTCACCACCGAGCCGCAATGGAGCCGCAGCATCTACGTCGGCGACATCACCGAATACAAGCTGGAAAACGTCGTCATCGACAACTATTTCTTCGGTGTATCGGCGGTCGGGAAGAATGGCGCGGAGAGCCCGGTGGTGTTTCCGGGCGCGGCGGGGAGCTTTGGCGGGTACGCCGTCACGCCGTGACGCGGCGATCTACTCGAGCAGGCCGATTTCGCCCAATGCCGCGACAACGTCGTCGCGATGCCCTGCCCCGTCGAGCGGCCAGCCTGAAACCTTGGTGGTCAGCTCGCCATTCTTGAAGAAGTAGAACGTCGGTGTTTTCCAGTCGTCGATGGCGGGCCATTCGCGCGCATCGACCGCAAGGACCATCTCGACAGCCGGGTGCTCGCGGTTCCATTGCTGCAACAGCTCGATGTCCAAGCGGCCATCCTGCGGAGCCAACCAGTTGGCATGCTTCGCGAACACCGGGCCCAGTACTGGATCGGACTCGATGGTCTTCATCGCGTCTCGGGAATAACCGCAACCTAGATGCGCCGTCACGATAACCATCGCCGGTGCGCCGAGTTCGACAGCCTGGTGGACCAGTTGATATCGATCCTGGCTTACCCACCAAGCGGTGGGTCCTGCGTAGCTCATGGGAACGTTGTCAACAATCTTTGGTATCGCCGCAAGTTCCAATGATGGATGCGTCCGCGCCAACGCATCGGCCCGATCGAAATTTCGGGTTAATACCAGTGCTTCGTGCATCACACGATAGTGATCCTTCTGGACGAGGTTTCGCGTCTTCAACTCGGCCAGCAGACGATCCATATCGTCGAAATACTCTGGATCATTGGTTATGCCGATCACCATGTTCGCGGCACGAAACAGCAGGTCCAGGTCGGTATCGGAGACTTCGGCCAACGACAGGGGACCCGCACCGAACAGCCGCTCGTAGCCGTCGTGCATGGCCTGTTCGCGCACCGCATCGGTCAATCCGGAACCTGCATCTTCCGGCAAGCGCCGAAGCGCCCGCAGTTGGTCGAACTTCCGGCCGATCGCGGTGGGTTCCTGTGGCACTGGCCAGCGCGATGGGAGGTCGTTGCGATTCACCTCGCGCGCATCGCTCAACAATCCGGAGGATGCATGCAGATCGAACAACGCCAACACCTCACTGATTTCATCCGCCCTGAGTTCAGCCAGCAGGTCGGCGAATCCGTAACCGCCGATCCCTCTTTCAGTAAAGTGGATGTCCTCCAGGAAACGTCGTCGCCCCATCGGCGACAGGCGCGACAACGGCGATTCGGCAATCGGCGTCGCTTCGAGATATCGCTGCAAGTCAGCCCTGGACTGGATCGGCACGTAGGTTTCGTCCGACGGGTTTCCCGCCGCTGCCGTCCCCATCAACAGTGCCATCAAGGCCGTTGCCACTGCGCAACGAATGGTTCGCATTCGACGTCTCCCCAAGATTGTTGTGCCCGCATGCTGACCTGCACAGCCTGCCGCACGCAGATGGCCGCTGCAACGCACGGGTACGCGGGTTCGAACGGGCCGGAACCTAAAGCGTGATCGGCACGCGCGCCGTCAGCACGACGTCGGGCGTGTCCTCGGTGACGCCGACGCCAAGCGCGACGTTGAGGGTGTGGCGCTCGCTGAACCGGTAGGACGCGCCCAGCAGCAACGTTCCCAGCGTGATCCGCACCGCGCCGGGCGCGTCCTCGCCGTTCTGCTTGGTCCGGCCGATGATGGCGCTGTCGTAGCCGATGCTGATCGAGGCCTTTTCGTTGAGCGCCAGTCCCATGCCGAAGTTGAAACCCCAGATGTCGCCGGCCTCGACGTCGCCGATCGGCTCGGTGGCGGTCTGCGGGAACTCCGGCGGAGCACCGGTCAGCACCGTGCGGGAGACGTCGTGGCGCTCGAAGTTGTGCAGGTAGCTGACACTGCCGAAGAACACGACGGGGTCGGACGGGTAGAGCCAGGTAAGACCGGGCTGGATCGCCGTGAAGCCGCTGCCGGTCGGCAGCTCCAGCGGCAGGCCGGTGCCGGTGGCATTGGCCACGCAGCGGGTCACGCAGTCGGTGACGACCTCGAACGGGTCCTTGCCGGTGCGGCTCTTGTAGCGCAGCCATCCGACGTAGAACGGTTTGTCGGGACCGCCCTGGTTGAGCTGGTAACGCAGCGTCGCCTCGATATCACCCAGCCCGTGGCCACTGGAGTGGAACGCCTTGTCGACCGCGGTGCCGGTGAATATCTCCCGGCTGACGGTGTCGCTGCTGGCGTGGACATACGGCACCTTGGCTTCCAGTTCCATGCGGTTGCTCAGGCCCAAGCGCCCGGTCAGCACGGCGGTGCCGGTGGTGGTCTTGACCTGGCGCACGTCGATCAGCCCGATCAGGATCGCCGGGATGATGGTGTAGCCGACCAGCGCCACGCGGTTGCTCGACGAGTAGCCGTACTGCAACGTCGGCTCCAGCACGAACTTGCCGGGTGGAGTCAGCACGCCGGGCTGGTCGAAGATCTGTGCGATTTCGGGAGGCCGGAGGTCCTGTTCGGGTGCCCGGCCCACCGGCTGCTCGGGCGGGCCCTGGGGTGGCTGGTCAACCTGCGCGACGGGACGGGGGACCGGGACCGGCTGTTGAACGGGCGGTTGCGACGACGGCGTCCCGTCCTGCAGGCCGCGCCCGCGGGTCAGGCGCAGGCGCTCGTCGTTGATGGCCCGCTGCAGCCCGGCAACGCTCTGCTCCTGCGCGGCGATGTCATCGCGCAGGTGGTCCAGTTGCGTGGTCTGCAGGTCGAGCTGCCGTTGCAACTCGTCCAGCCGCGAGTCTGGCGATGCGCCCTCCCCGGCCTGCTGGGCATTGGCCTGCCCCGCGACCGCGAGCGACAGGCAGCTGGCAAATACCACCGACATCGTGGGCGCGCGTCGTGTCCGCATGTTCATCCGGCCGTTCCGTCCCTGCTGGCAATGGGAACCGCTGCGATCAAGGCGTGCCCACTGCGGACTGCAGGGCATCCTGCAATGCCGCCTGCGAGTTGAGCGCCTTGAACATCCCGAGCGTCCCGACGCCCACGTCGAGCGTGGTCAGCGTGCGGATGTCCTGGTTGTCGAGGCTGTTCTGGATCACCACGCCGTTGATCGCACCTGAAGGGACAAACGCATTCCCGTCGCCAACCTGGACGAGCATCCCCTGGCGCATCTCGGCCAACCCCTGTGCCTGCACCGGAGTCATCTTCGTGATGTCCGGGATGCTCAGCCGTGCGGTGGCGACCAGCTCGCCGTTGACGTAGACCACCCGTTCGATCCCGAACGAGATCGCCAGCCCGGACGGCAGCACGAACCCGCCGCGCATGCGTTCAAGGCGCTCCGTGCCGACCGCGATCCATTCCGGCCCCAGCGCGCTCGCGGGCGTCAGGATGTCGACGGGCTCACGGGCGGCACACGGCCAAGCCGCACCGGCCAGCACCATCGCAACGCCGATATGGGTGATCGCGGCGTGGGGGCGCGGCATCAGATATCCCCCGGGCCAAGCTTCGGGGCGATCGATTCATGCAATCCGCGCCGGCCGACACCCGACTGCACCGGCGCGGGCGGCGCGGTGCGCCAGTCACGGGCCTGGTTGAACTGCGCCACGGCACGCTGGTTGTGGACGACGAACAACACGCCGTTGTCCCAAAGCGCCTCGAAACGGGCGCGCGACATCGCCCGGGTGCCGCGTGCCGGATCGCCCAGCAGCACCCGGCCGTCGCGCAGGCCCTTCACCACCACGAAATGCCGGTAGCCGCGATCGTTGAGGAGCACGATCGCCGGCAACCCCTCCTCCAGCAGCTTGTCCAGCGGCAATTCGAAACCGTCGGCAATGAAGCCCTGCGACTCCATGTAACGCCGCATGTCGAGCAGCGAGAAACCTTCGGCCTGGATCTTGCGCTGGTCGCCGCTTCGATACATCTGTACGAACACGTCTTCCTCGGTGACCGGATAGCCGTACTGGAAGGTCAGCAGGGTCGCGGTCGCCGCCGATCCGCAACTGAAGTCGTACTGCTGCGGCACCGTGGTCTTGAATCGCGCCTCCTTGAGGCTGGTGACCTGCAGCCGGTAGCTGCCACCATGTGGCGCCTGCAGGTCCAGCGATGATGCGATCGATGCGAACGGCGTGAGCGCCATCGCCGCCCCGAGCACGACGCCGAAGATGGCCGCGCGCGACATCACGGTGTCGGCGTGAATTGCACGTTGACCACCATGCCGTTCTGGATCAGCACGTTGGAGCCGCTGTTCTGGATCACGGTATTGATGCCGGTGGCATTGCCGAATGCGCCACCGGCCAGCGTGTTGTCACCGCTGTTGATGTTCTCGGCATGGTTGCCTTCGACGACACCGTTTGAATCGACGTGGTTTTCTACGCTGTTTCCGCCGCGCAGCCGTGCGAGTCCGGCGGCATCGACCGTGGGCCCGAAGCCTTCGACGCGTTGGAAATCGTTCGATTGCAGCTCCGGTCCGGTCGCGGTCGCCATCACGGGCATTGCGAGTAAACCCGTCAACAGCAACCCGCTCGCACGACGGGGCACGACCGTATGTGGGCGCATGGTGCTCTCCTGGCTGCTTCGTGTTGCCACGCATCGATTCGCCGTGGCCGGGGCCACGGCGAATCGGAGGTACGGTTACTGGCCGACCGTCAGGTTGGCCTGCACCGTCACGCCCTGCTGGATGAGCGAGGCGAAGCCACTGTTCTGCGCAGTGACCATGATGCCCGCCGCGGCGTTGGCCGACCCGTCCATGTGGTTGGACATGTCGAAGGCGCCCGCGCTGTTGGCGACCGATCCACCGGAGCCGCCTGCGCCACCGGCTGCACCGGTTCCGGCGCCACCGGTTGCGGCACCACCGCTACCCGCGCCACCCATGCCGCCGGCGCCGCCGTTGGATGCGACCGCACCGCTGCTGCCACCCGCGGCGCTGCTGGAACCGCTCGTGCCGGATGCGGCACCGCTGGTTCCCGCGCCGCCAGTGGCGGACGAAGAACCGCTGGTTCCGTCACCTGCACGACGCTCATCGACATCGCCAGACGCCGAACCGGCGAAGCCGCCGACTGCCAGGCTGGCCGCACCCGCATCGCCACTGCTGCTGTCGCCGTCACCGCCGCGGCCGCTGTCGCCATTGGCGTTGCCGCCATCGCCGCCGCGTCCACCGTCACCGGCGCCACCGAGCGCGATACCGCCGAGGCCGGCACCGCCAGCCCCGCCGCCACCGCCATTGGCGTTGCCGGAGTTGTTGGCGACATTGCCGATGTCGCGGACGCGGATATCGGTCACCGCGCCACTGAGGACCGTCGTCGCGACGGCATTGCTGGTATTGAATGCGTCGAAGACGTTGGCTGTGGCCGAGCCGCCGTTGTTGGCGGCCGCGGTACCAAGTCCATCCGCGCGGGCGCGGCCGTCATTGTCGCGGTTGTTGCCTGTGCTCGAGTTGGAGGCGTCGATCGGGATGCTGGCGTTGACGAGGATATCGTCGCCGCCGTTGCCGTCACCGTTGGTTTGTTGCGCCCAGGCCTGGCCTGTCAGGCCAAGTGCCACGAGCGCTGCTGATGCAATCAGAGTCTTGCGAATGCGCATTGTCGTTCTCCTCAAGGATGCATGGCCCGGGTGCAAAAGGGGGAAACAGCGACACCCGACCGCAATGCAGGGAGAAGGCACGCAGGAGTGATGCCATCGACGCGCAATGACGGCGAACCCCCGCTATGGGGGGCTCGATGCAGGTGAATGGGGCTTGGCGGACTTCCACGCCGGAGCGCGTTGCGTCGGGACCGTTCCACTCCTGAAACAACCGGCCCTCTCTTGGCCCGTCGGCCGGGCTCCACAGGTACATAGCGTCGCAACGGCCACCGGTTCACCGGTGTTACACCGCGTATCAAAAACGATACAAACCTGCGGGTGGGCCTAGCCGCCGCCGGCTGCGTCGCGACGCGCCGCGCGTAGTCGATCGAGCTTTTCCTTGAGCTTGATTTCCAGCCCGCGCTCGACCGGCTGGTAGTAGACGCGCTCGCCCATCGCGTCCGGGAAGCCGGTCTGCCCGAGGGCGATCCCGCCCTCGGCATCGTGGTCGTACTGGTAGCCCTTGGCGTATCCGAGTTGCTTCATCAGCTTGGTCGGTGCATTGCGCAGGTGCAGCGGCACGTCCTGGGTTCCGTGTTCGCGGACGTCGCGCCGGGCGGCGTTGAATGCCACGTATGCGGCGTTTGATTTGGCCGTGCTGGCCAGGTAAATCGTCAGTTGTGCCAGCGCCAGTTCGCCCTCGGGGCTGCCGAGTCGATCGAAGGTATCCCAGGCCTCGATCGCCATCGCCTGCGCACGCGGGTCGGCCAGGCCGATGTCCTCGGTCGCCATCCGGGTCAGGCGACGGGCCAGGTAGCCGGGATCACAGCCGCCATCGAGCATGCGCGCCAGCCAGTACAGGGCGGCGTCGGGGTTGGAGCTGCGCACGGACTTGTGCAGCGCGGATATCTGGTCGTAGAACTGCTCGCCGCCCTTGTCGAAACGGCGGGTGCGGTCGGCCAGCACCTGGACCAGGGTCGCCTCGGTGATCCGGTTGTCCTCGCCGGTGGCAAGTTCGGCGGCGATCTCAAGCAGGGTCAGGCCACGCCGAACATCGCCATCGGCGGCACCGGCGATCTGTCGCAGCGCGTCGTCGGAAACGTCCAGCCCCTGCCCGCCCAGGCCCCGCTCCGTGTCGTCGAGCGCACGATGCAGGGCGAGCACGATGTCGTCGACCGACACGCCCTCCATCACGTGGACGCGGCAGCGCGAGAGCAAGGCGGAGTTGAGTTCGAACGACGGGTTCTCGGTGGTCGCCCCGACAAACAGGATGGTGCCGCGCTCGATGTGCGGCAGGAACGCGTCCTGCTGGGCCTTGTTGAAACGGTGCACCTCGTCGACGAACAGCACGGTGCGACGGCCCCCGGCAAATCGCTGCGCCGCCTCGGCGAGTACCACGCGCACCTCCGGCAGGCCGGACAACACCGCGGAAATCGCCTTGAACTCGGCATCGGCGTACTGCGCGAGCAACAGCGCGAGCGTGGTCTTGCCGCAGCCCGGCGGCCCCCACAGGATCATCGAATGGACATGGCCGGACTCGACCGCGCGACGCAGCGCGGACCCCGGCGCGAGCAGGCGGCGCTGGCCGACCATCTCGTCGACGTTGCGCGGGCGCATGCGTTCGGCCAGCGGGCGCAACGCCTCGTTGGCCGGGTCCGGGCCGATCAGGTCGGGGGTGTCTACGGGGGAAGTGGTACGGCGTGCCACGGCAGGCGGGTCATCGGTTCGGCGACCGGTACACGATAGCGAAAGGAAGCGCCTTGGGGTGCGGACACCGGGAAGAGCGGCGTGGCTACCCGCCCTTGGTCATCGGGCCGCTACCGCTGCATCCTCGGTGTCGGCCCAGTTCGACGTGGTGCCGAGCTCGTAATCGAGCCGCAACCACTCGCCGGTCTCGCGGTCGTAAAGCGCCTGCACCTGTGTCGGCGTCGTGCCTTCCGCCGCGAAATCCGCGGTGCCGGTCGCCTTGACCAGCGTGTAGCGCTTGCCGGCGTCGGCAGCGGTCACCCGGCTCACCACCAGTTGCACCGGCTGCTGGGCGAACTCGGCATCAAGCGCCTGGTCGGCACGCAGGCCCAGTTCCACGGCCAATGGCGCGTCCAGGGCGACTTCATGGGCATTTTCCGGGTCACCCAAGGTGATCGCCGGGTAGCTGACACTGGCGGTGCGGGTGTCATAGAGCACGTCGAACCGGAACGGGATCCAATTGGCATCACCGCCGATCTGCAGCCGCCCTTCGCCACTCACGGTGCGGTCGCGCACGCTCGCGGGCTGCACGGCCACCGCGTCGAGCTTCACCGCGACCTTGCGTTCTTCGAACTGGGTGGAGATCGCCCCGATCACCGATGCCGCGACCGCCGCATCCATGGCCTGGTCGGCCTCGATGCGTGACTCCGGCTGGCGATCCAGCGCATGGGCGTGGATCTCGATCGGCGTCCGGTCGTCCGCCACGACGGCGGTGGAAAACAGGCCGAGGCCCGCAATGACCGCGAGCACGACGGGCTGGTTGATGTGGCGTGGAATGTGGCGCATCGCGATTCCCGGTCTGGCACCGGTATCGGCGCCGCTGGGCGTAGTCTCGCGATTGCTCCGTCGACGAGCCGTGAGGCCAAGTCGTTGAAAATGAACGGTAGTCCTGTTCAGCCTTCGCCGATCACGTCGACACCCTTCGGCGGTGTGTACTTGAACGTGCCAGCCGCGAAATCCGGATTGCGCTTCCAGTTGCTGAACTCGATGCGGGTGTTCTGGCCGATGGTGTCCAACACTTCCATCTTCACCAGTTGCTCGCCGCGGAAGCCGAGCCGGGCGCTCTGGAAACTCGCCTCCTGGCCCTTCTTCGGCGTCAGGGTGAGCCACTCCAGGCCGTCGGCCTGCCCGGTTTCACGCACCAGGAACATGGTGTCGAGCTTTTCCGGTTCAATCAGTGCGGCCAGCGGGCTGCTCTGCTCCTGCACGCCCTGCGGACGCACCGTGACCTGCGCAAGATCGGGGTCGTAGATCCAGACCTTGTCGCCATCGGCGACGATCAGTTGCGGATACGGCTTGACGTACTCCCAACGGAACAAACGCGGGACCGACAACTGGACCTCGCCGCTGGATGTTTCCTTCAGTTTGCCCTGGCTGTTGTAGACCTTCTGGGTGAACTGGCCGTCGAGCCCTTCAAGCCCCTTGGTGAAGGCGTTGAGGCCGTCGCGTGCGCCGGCGAACGCGCTGCCGGCGATGCCCGCGCCCAGCAACAGTGCGGCGCTCCAGCGGATCATCTGCTTCATGAAAATGGATCTCCCGATCAGGTCTGGTCGCAGTGTGTGGGGGCGAAGCTGAATAGGTCCTCGACGTCGCAGGATCCGTTCAGTCGCCCGACCTTCTCAGTCCCGTGGTGGTGGCGGCGCCAGCACGCTGCGGTCGCCGTTGTGCTCCGGCGGGGTTACGACCCCGGCGGCCTCCATCGCTTCCACCAGTCGCGCGGCACGGTTGTAACCGATCTTGAGCCGGCGCTGCACGCCGGAGATCGACGCGCGCCGGGTCTCCGTAACCACCCGCACCGCCTCGTCATACAACGGGTCGGATTCGTCGCCGCTGCTGGCGGTCTCCGGCAGGCCGGTGGCGCCGACGACCACGCCGTCGCCCATCGTCTGCACGTCTTCCAGCACGCCTTCGATGTAGTCCGGGCGCCCGCCGATCTGCTTGAGGTGCTCGACCACGCGGTGGACCTCGTCATCCGACACGAACGCACCGTGCACGCGCTCCGGCATCGCCGTTCCCGGCGGCAGGTACAGCATGTCGCCGTTGCCGAGCAGCGCCTCGGCGCCGGACTGGTCGAGGATGGTGCGCGAGTCGATCTTGCTCGACACCTGGAACGCGATGCGGGTCGGGATGTTGGCCTTGATCAGGCCGGTGATGACGTCGACCGAGGGTCGCTGGGTCGCCAGGATCAGGTGGATGCCGGCCGCGCGCGCCTTCTGCGCCAGCCGCGCGATCAGCTCCTCCACCTTCTTGCCGACGATCATCATCATGTCGGCGAATTCGTCGATGAAGATGACGATGAACGGCAGCGGCTCCAGTTGCGGTGGCGCCTCGTCGATTTCGGGGTTGGGCTTGAACAGCGGGTCGAGCATCGGTTGCCCGGCCTCGGCCGCGTCGCGCACCTTCTTGTTGAAGCCGGCCAGGTTGCGCACCCCGACCGTCGACATCAGCTTGTAGCGCCGCTCCATCTCGGCCACGCACCAGCGCAGGCCATTGGCGGCCTCCTTCATGTCGGTCACGACCGGCGCCAGCAGGTGCGGGATGCCTTCGTAGACGCTCAACTCCAGCATCTTCGGGTCGATCATCAGCATCCGCAGTTCCTTCGCGGACGCCTTGTACAGCAGGCTCAGCACCATCGCGTTGACCGCGACCGACTTGCCCGAACCGGTGGTGCCGGCGACCAGCAGGTGCGGCATACGTGCAAGGTCGGCGACGGTTGGCCGGCCCGAGATGTCCTTGCCCAGCGCAAGCGTCAGCGGGCTGTTGGACTTGTCGTACTCCTTCGAACGCAGCAGTTCCGACAGGTAGATCATCTCGCGTTGCGTATTGGGCGTTTCCAGCCCGATCACCGACTTGCCCGGGATCACGTCGACCACGCGCACCGACTTCACCGACAGGCCGCGGGCGATGTCCTTGTCGAGCGAACTGATCTGGCTGACCTTGACGCCGGGGGCCGGCTGCACCTCGAACCGCGTGATCACCGGACCCGGATAGGCGCCGACCACCTCGGCCTCGATGCGGAAGTCCTTGAGCTTGAACTCGATCTGCCGCGACAGCGTTTCCAGCGTCTCGGCGCTGTAACCCTTGGGCTGCGGCTTGGGGTCGTCGAGCAACGCCAGTGGCGGGATGCCGGTGCCGTCGCCGACGTGGAACAGCGGGATCTGCTGCTCGCGCTTGGCCCGGTCGCTCTTCTCGACCGCGGCCGGGGCCGGCGGTTCGATCTTGACCGGTGCGCGCCTGGCGCGCAGTTCGGTGTCGACCTTGCGCACCTCCTCGCGTTCCTCGCGCAACGCCCGGGTCTGCTGCCATTCGTTCGCCTGCCGGCTGCCGCGCCGGAACAGGCGCGACAAAAGCGGCCCCAGCGAAAGCGTCCACTGACCGATCCGGTCCATCACCGCCAGCCACGAAATGCCGGTGGCCAGCGTCACCGACACCAGCAGCAACGCCAGCAGGAACAGGTTGCCGCCGACCGGGCCGAAGCCGCTGTACAGCGATCGACCGACCAGTTGGCCGAGGATGCCGCCGGCGCCGGCCGAGAAATCGATCACCGGGCCGACCCGCAGTTGCAACAGGCCGGTCGCCGACACCAGGAAGCCGACGATGCCGACCAGCCGCAGCGCCGGCCCGAGGTCGGCGTCGCCGTCACCATCGGCGTCCATCTTGAACAGCGCGATCCAGGCGATCAGCCCGAGCATTACCGGCAACAGGAACGCGACGTAGCCGGTCAGGTACAGCAGCACGTCGGCCAGCCACGCCCCGACCCGCCCGCCGACGTTGTTGAGCGGCGCGGTGATGCTGCCCGAGTGCGACCAGCCCGGATCGTTCGGTGAGAACGTCACCAGGCTGGCCAACAGGTACAACAGCAACGGCGCAATCAGGATCAACGCGATGTCGCGCATCAGCCGCTGGCGCCGCGGCGACGGCTCGCGGCGCGCGGGGTCGCGCGCCGTGGCCGGGTTGGTTTTCTTCCTGCGGGCTGCTGTGGACGCTTGCGCCACCGTGACGTTCTGCCTTAGCTAGATGCTGTTAGTACTTGAATATACTACAGCTTCATGTCCAGCAACGCCGGATGCACCAGCTTGCCGGCGTCGACGTTGATGCCGCGCTGCAGTGCCGGGTTGTCGCGCCAGTCCGCATCCGAGGCCAGCTTGTTGACCCACGGCAGGATCGCCGCGCAGATCGCCTGCGAGCTGGTCTGCGGCACCGAGCCGGGCATGTTGGTCACGCAGAAATGGGTCACGCCCTCCTCCACGTAGGTCGGCTCCTTCCAGGTGGTCGGGCGCGAGGTCCCGAAGCAGCCGCCCTGGTCGATCGAGATGTCGACCACCACGCTGCCGTCCTGCATGCCCTTGAGCATCTCGCGGGTCAGCACGCGCGGCGCCTTGGCGCCGGTGACCAGAACCGCGCCGACCACCAGGTCGGCGGTGGCGACTTCACGCGCGACCACGTCGTGGTACGGGTACAGCGTGGTCACGTTGGCGCCCAGCTGCATCATTTCGTCCATGCGGTCGGCGCGCATCTCGAACACGACCACGTTGGCGCCGCCGGCCGCGGCCAGTGCCGCCGCCGCGCCGCCGGCCTTGCCCGCACCGAACACCACCACCTTGCCGCGTTCGGTCGAAGGCAGGCCGCCGAGCAGCTTGCCCTTGCCACCTTGCGGCTGGTGCAGCAGCGTGGTGCCGACCTGGGTCGCGATCCTGCCGGCGATGACCGACATCGGCGCCAGCAGCGGCAATTCGCCGTTGGGCAGCTCGACGGTCTCGAACGCGACACCGGTCAGCCCGATCTCGAGCAGCTTGCGGGTCAGCTCCGGCTCGGCCGCCAGGTGCAGGTAACAGAACAGCAGGTGGTCCTTGCGCAGGTGCTGCAGGTCGCCGGCAATCGGCTCCTTGACCTTGACGATCAACTGGCCCTTTTCGTAGAGCGCGGCGGCGTCGGCGGCGATGTTGACGCCCAGGCGGGTGTACTCCTCATCGGAGAAGCCGCTCTTGATGCCGGCATCCTTTTCCAGCCAGACCTCGTGGCCACGCTTTACCAGGTCGCCGGCGGCAGCCGGAACGAGCGCGACACGCCCTTCGAGGGTCTTGGTTTCCCGGGGTACACCGATACGCATTGCAATCGTCTCCAAAGGGCCGGGGGTAAGCCGCGATGCGGCGCCGGCCGTGTTTTCGTGAAGTGGCGCGTGACTGGAAAATCCAATCCATTGGGGTGGATCCGACGGGTCCTTGACCGCGTCGCCATGCAACGCAGCATCCCTGGAACCTGCCTTGTTTTGCAGGGACGTCGCCGCCAAGCTATGGGACTACGCCAAGCCCTCGATTATACCCATGACCCCAAGCAAGCACGCCCGCCTCATCATCCTCGGTTCCGGCCCCGCCGGCTGGACGTCGGCGGTCTACGCCGCGCGCGCCAACCTCAAACCGCTGGTGATCACCGGCCTGCAGATGGGCGGCCAGCTGATGACCACCACAGAGGTCGACAACTGGCCCGGCGACGCGCACGGGTTGATGGGTCCGGACCTGATGGCACGCATGCAGGCGCACGCCGAACGCTTCGACACCGAGACCGTGTTCGACCACATCCACAGCGCCGACCTGTCTCAGCGGCCGTTCCGGCTCAAGGGCGACAGCGGCGAGTACACCTGCGACGCGCTGGTCATCGCGACCGGCGCCAGCGCCAAATACCTGGGCATCGAGTCGGAGCAGAAGTTCATGGGCAAGGGCGTGTCGGCCTGCGCGACCTGCGACGGCTTCTTCTACAAGGAGCAGGAGGTGGCGGTGATCGGCGGCGGCAACACCGCGGTCGAGGAGGCGCTGTACCTGTCCAACATCGCGCGCAAGGTGTACCTGGTGCACCGCCGCGACAGCCTGCGCGCGGAGAAGATCCTGCAGGACAAGCTGTTTGCCAAGGCCCAGGCCGGCAAGATCGAGCTGATCTGGGACCACACCGTCGACGAGGTGCTGGGCGACGACAGCGGCGTCAACGGCATGCGCCTGCGTTCGACCAAGGACGACAGCACCCGCGAAATCCCGGTCAACGGCTTCTTCGTGGCGATCGGCCACACCCCGAACACCTCGCTGTTCGAGGGCCAGCTGGAGATGAAGGGCGGTTACCTGCAGATCCAGTCGGGCCTCGGTGGCAACGCGACCCAGACCTCGGTGCGCGGCGTGTTCGCCGCCGGCGACGTGGCCGACCAGGTCTACCGCCAGGCGATCACCTCGGCCGGTTTCGGGTGCATGGCGGCGCTGGATGCGGAGAAATTCCTCGACCAGGGTGAGTAGCCCCGCCGGCGGACTGCGTTGACTTGCTGGACCACGATGCGATGGCAGCCTTCCAAACCCGCATCGTCGCCAACCTCCACGATATCCCCGCCGACCAGTGGGATGCGCTGCACGACGGCCGCAATCCCTTCGTCGCGCATTCGTTCCTGGCCGGCCTGGAACGGCACGGCTGCGTGCGTTCGGACTGGGGCTGGACGCCGCGGCACCTGACCTTGTGGCAGGGCGACCAACTGGTCGCCGCCGCGCCCGGCTACCTGAAGGACAACTCCCACGGCGAGTTCGTGTTCGACCACGCTTGGGCACACGCCTATGCTCAGCACGGGCTCGACTACTTCCCGAAGTGGTTGTGCGCGGTGCCCTACTCGCCCGTGCCCGGGCCGCGCCTGCTCGCACGCGATCCGGCGCATCGCATACAACTGCTGGATGCGATGGCCCGGCTTGCGGCGCTCGAGGATGTCTCGTCGGCCCACGTCAATTTCCATCGCGATGACGAAGCTACGGCCTTCACCGGGGACTGGCTTGCGCGGATCGATGTCCAGTATCACTGGCGCAACGATTCCGGCTGGCGCGGCTTCGACGATTACCTTGCGGCTTTCGACCACAAGCACCGCAAGAACATCCGCCAAGAGCGCGCCAGGGTTGCCCGCGCCGGCATCAGGTTCCGCGTGGTCGACGGCGCCGATGCCAGCGACGCCGACCTGGCCATCGCCCATCGCTTCTACCTGCAGACCTTCGCCGAGTACGGCAACCACCCGGCGCTGACCCTGCCCTTCCTGCAGCACCTGCGGGACATGATGCCGCGCTCGCTTGTGCTGTTTCTGGCGGAACGCGTGGTTGCCGACGGCGTGAGCCAGCCGATCGCGGGTGCGATCTGCCTGCGTGGTGGAGACACCCTGTATGGCCGCTACTGGGGCAGCAGCGAGACCGTCCCGGGCCTCCACTTCGAGACCTGCTACTACCAGGGCATCGAGTACTGCCTGCGCGAAGGTTTGACCCGCTTCGAGCCCGGCGCGCAGGGTGAGCACAAACTCGCGCGCGGATTCCTCCCGAACCTGGTCCACAGCCGCCACTGGATCGCGCACGACGCCTTCCGCGACGCCCTGCGCGACTGGTGCGCACAGGAAGCCGCATCGGTTCGCCGCTACGCGGCCACGCTCGCCGCGCATTCGCCATTCAAGCGCGTTGGCGGCGATCATGACGGCCATGCCGATCCGACTGCCGCAGCTTCCGACTGATCCGAACGCGCCCTTCCCGGATCCGCGCACGGCATTGCGCGACCCCGACGGGCTACTTGCAATGGGCGGTGACCTCTCGGCGGCGCGGCTTCTGAATGCCTATGCCCACGGCATTTTCCCCTGGTACTCAGAGGGACAGCCGTTGTTGTGGTGGTCGCCCGATCCGCGCATGGTGTTCCGAACCGATTCGGTCCGACTGTCGAGCCGGTTCCGGCGTTCGCTGCGCCGCTGTGACTGGAGGGTTACTGCCGACACAGCGTTCGCAGAGGTGGTCGATGCCTGCGCGCGGCACCCCCGGCCGGGCCAGCCCGGCACATGGATCACCGACGCCATGCGCAATGCCTATAGAGAACTGCATCGGCTCGGCCACGCCCATTCGATCGAGGTCCGCAACGGCGAGGAACTGGTCGGTGGCCTGTATGGCGTTGCAATCGGCCGGATGTTCTTCGGCGAAAGCATGGTCAGCCCCGCGTCCGGGGGCTCCAAGGTCGCGCTGGCTGCGTTGGTCCGGCGGCTGCATGCGTGGGGCTGGCCACTGCTGGATGCGCAGGTCGAGAGTCCCCACCTGCTCGGACTGGGTGCGGAGTCCTGGCCGCGCCAACGATTCCTCGATGCCGTGGCTCACCTCGCCGCCCAGCCCGGACCGGCGGGCCAGTGGACATCGCAATTTGGCGAAATGCCGGCCAACGAACTCGCGGGCTGAGCACGACGGTCTGAACGCTCCTGCCCCGGCCTTTTGCGTGCAAGCCGCCCGCGTGACAGAATACCCGGCTTAGCGGCCGCATCTTGCGCCGCCTACAGGGAAACAACAGGAAACACATGGCAAAAGACGACGTGATCGAATTCGAGGGCTCGGTGGCGGAAACCCTTCCGAACACCATGTTCCGCGTGCGCCTCGAAAACGGGCACGAGATCATCGCCCACATCTCCGGCCGGATGCGCAAGAACTACATCCGCATCCTGACCGGCGACAAGGTCAAGGTGGAGATGACGCCGTATGACTTGACCAAGGGACGCATCACTTACCGCATGAAGTAGTTTCGGCAAGTTATTGATTAAAAAAGGCGACCATCAGGTCGCCTTTTTATTTTCCACGCGGGGCCAACTGGTCATTCCACCGTGGCGGGCAACAGCTTCTCCGGCTCGGCATGGGCTTCGATAACCAACTCGCCGTCCCTGACCTCGATGCTGACCCGCCCGCCGCCGACCAGCTTGCCGAACAGCAGCTCGTCGGCCAGCGGGCGCTTGATCCTGTCCTGGATCACCCGGGCCATGGGCCGTGCGCCCATCAACGGGTCGAAGCCATGCTGGGCCAGCCACTCACGCGCATCCGGGGTCGCGCCTAGCACCACGTTCTTTTCGTGCAACTGCGCCTCCAGCTCGATCAGGAACTTGTCGACCACGCGCAGGATGTGGTCGAAGCCGAGCGCATCGAATTGCACCACCGCATCCAGCCGGTTGCGGAATTCGGGGGTGAAGCCCTTGCGGATCACTTCCATCGCATCAGTGCTGTGGTCCTGCTTGGTGAAACCGATCGACCGCCGTGCCGCCTGCGCCGCGCCGGCGTTGGTGGTCATCACAACGATCACGTTCCTGAAATTCGCCTCGCGACCGTTGGTGTCGGTCAGGGTGCCGCGGTCCATGACCTGCAACAGGATGTTGAAGATGTCCGGATGCGCCTTCTCGACCTCGTCCAGCAGCAGCACGCAATGCGGGGTCTTGACGATCTTCTCGGTCAGCAGGCCACCCTGGTCGAAGCCGACGTAGCCCGGGGGCGCACCGATCAGCCGCGACACGGAGTGCGGCTCCATGTACTCGGACATGTCGAAGCGCACCAGCTCGATGCCGAGTTGCAGCGCAAGCTGCCTGGTCACCTCGGTCTTGCCAACGCCGGTCGGACCGGCGAACAGGAAGTTGCCGATCGGCTTGTCGGGGTTGCCCAGGCCCGAGCGTGACAGCTTGATCGCCGAGGTCAGCATGTCGATCGCCGGATCCTGGCCGAAGATCACCATCTTCAGGTTGCGCTCGAGGTTGCGGAGCACGTCCTTGTCCGTCGCCGAGACCTGCTTGGCCGGGATCCGCGCCATCTTTGCGACGATCGTCTCGATCTCCTCGACGTCGATCGCCGACTTGCGGGTCTCCAGCGGCAGCAACCGCTGCCGGGCACCGGCCTCGTCGATCACGTCGATCGCCTTGTCCGGCAGCAGGCGGTCGCCGATGTGCTTCACCGACAGGTCGACCGCGGCCTGCAGCGCATCGTCGGCATAGGTCACGCCGTGGTGCGCTTCGTACTTCGGCTTCAGCCCCTGCAGGATTTCAAACGCCTCGCCGACGGTCGGCTCCACGATGTCGATCTTCTGGAAGCGCCGGGCCAGCGCCCGGTCCTTCTCGAAGATGCCGCGGTACTCCTGGAACGTGGTCGAACCGATGCAACGCAGATCACCGGAGGCCAGTGCGGGCTTGATCAGGTTGCTCGCGTCCATCGTGCCGCCCGAGGCGGAACCGGCGCCGATGATGGTGTGGATCTCGTCGATGAACAGCACCGCGCCGGGCACCTTCTTCATCTGCGACAGCACGCCCTTGAGACGCTTCTCGAAGTCGCCGCGGTACTTGGTGCCAGCGACCAGCGCGCCCAGGTCGAGCGCGTAGATGGTCGCGTCCTCCAGCACCTCGGGCACCTCGCCATCGACGATCCGCTTGGCCAGGCCTTCGGCGATCGCGGTCTTGCCGACGCCGGCCTCGCCAACGTACAGCGGGTTGTTCTTGCGCCGGCGGCACAGCACCTGGATCGTGCGCTCGACCTCGTCGCCCCGCCCGACCAGCGGATCGATCTTGCCGTCGCGCGCGAGCTGGTTGAGGTCGACCGCGAACTCCGCGAGCGGGTCGGCCTTGCCGTCGCCTTCACCGTCGACGGAATGCACCTCGCCCTCGAGCGGATGGCCGTCGGCCTCCTCGCCATGCTTGGCGATGCCGTGCGACAGGAAATTGACCACGTCCAGCCGGGCAACGTCCTGCTGGTTGAGGTAATAGACCGCGTGCGAATCCTTCTCGCCGAAGATCGCGACCAGCACGTTGGCGCCGGTGACCTCCTTCTTGCCGGAGGACTGCACGTGGTAGACCGCGCGCTGCAGCACCCGCTGGAAACCCAGGGTCGGCTGGGTGTCGCGGTCGACCTCGTCGGGCAACACCGACACCGAGGTCGCGATGGCCTGTTCCAGGTCGCCACGCAGGCGCGGGAAGTCGGCGCCGCAGGCCTTGAGCACGGCCTCGGCGGAGGGGTTGTCGAGCAGTGCGAGCAGCAGGTGTTCGACCGTCATGTACTCGTTGCGCGCCTCGCGGGCGCGCTTGTAGCACTGGCCGATGCTGAACTCGAGATCCTTGCTGAACATGGGGCGGTTGCCTCCAAAAAAGCTACTGCGATCCTAGATGGGGGTGTGCGCGAGCTTTTCCATGTCATCCGCGGCTGCCTGGCTGTTCCTCGGGGGCGACTGGTTTCCCTCAATTCAGAAAACGCGGCGCCCGGTGGCTTCAGGCCTTTTCCATGGTGCACAACAACGGGTGCTGGTTGAGCCTGGAAAACTCGTTGACCTGGGCTACCTTCGATTCGGCCACTTCACGCGTGAACACCCCGCAAACGCCGCGGCCGCGGGTGTGCACGTGGAGCATGATCTGGGTCGCGTTCTCGGCGGTCATCGGGAAGAACCGCATCAGCACCTCGACCACGAAATCCATCGGGGTGTAGTCGTCGTTGAGCAGCATCACCGAATACAGCGGCGGTCGGGCCACCTCCGGCTTGCCGGTTTCCACCATGGCGCCGTGCTGGTGGTCGTGGTCGGTCTGTCTGGGCATGGGCCGATTATAAAGCCGCCGCCGTTGGACGCCCATGCGGCACGACGGGCAGAATGACCACAACGTGTTCCCCCTCTGGATGTTCCTTGAGCTACCGCGAAGGCCGTTTCTGGCAACCGGACGTGACCGTCGCCACGGTGGTGGTGCGCGATGGCCGCCTGCTGATGGTCGAAGAGACCGCCGGCGGCCGACTGGTGCTGAACCAGCCGGCCGGACACCTGGAGCCCGACGAGAGCCTGCTCGAAGCCGCCCTGCGAGAAACCCGCGAGGAAACCGGCTGGGACGTCCGCCTGACCGCTTTCGTGGGCGCCTACCAGTGGAAGGCGCCGCCCCACGCGGATGGCAGCGACGGGCGCCATTACCTGCGCTTCGCGTTTGCCGCCGAACCGGTCAGCCATGACCCGGCCCGTCCGCTGGACACCGGCATCGTGCAGGCGCTGTGGCTGAGCCCGGCCGAATTGCAGGGACAGCAGGCACGGCACCGCAGTCCGCTGGTATGGCAGGTCGTCGCCGACTACCTGGCCGGCCGCCGCCATCCGCTGGACCTGATGCAGCAACTGGCATGACCGATGGTCCCGCCCTGCCCGCCCGGACCATCGTCGGCATGTCCGGCGGAGTCGATTCGTCGGTTGCCGCGCTGCTGCTGCGCGATGCCGGCGAGCCGGTCGCCGGTTTGTTCATGCAGAACTGGGCCGACGACGGGAGCGGGGACTGCCGTGCCGAAGACGACCGTCGCGACGCGGTGGCGGTATCGGGACGGCTCGGAATCCCGATCCATTTCCGCGACTTCTCCGGGGAGTACTGGAACGGCGTGTTCGAGCATTTCCTCGCCGAGTACGCCGCCGGCCGCACGCCCAACCCGGACGTGCTGTGCAACCGCGAGATCAAGTTCAGGCACTTCCTCGACGCCGCCCACGACCTGGGGGCGGAGTTCATCGCCACAGGTCATTACGCCCGCGTCGCGAGCGACGGCGGCCGGCATCGCCTGCTGCGTGCCGTCGATCGCGACAAGGACCAGAGCTACTTCCTGCACCAGCTCGGCCAGGCGCAGTTGGCCGCGACCCGTTTCCCGCTGGGCGAACTGGCCAAACCCGACGTACGCCGGATCGCCCGCGAGGCCGGCCTGCCAACCGCCGCCAAGAAGGATTCGACCGGGATCTGCTTCATCGGCGAGCGCGACTTCCGCGCGTTCCTCGGCCGCTACCTGCCCGCGCGCGAGGGCGAGGTGCGCACGCCCGCGGGCCAGCGCATCGGCGCCCATTCCGGCGTGTTCTACTACACGATCGGTCAACGCGAAGGCCTCAACATTGGCGGCGTCCGCGGCTTCGAACCGGCGCCGTGGTACGTGGTTGGCAAGGACGTGGCCGCCAACGTGCTTTACGTCGACCAGGGCCACGACAACCCTTGGCTGCAATCGCGCACGCTCCGGTCGGAGACCGCGCACTGGATCGCCGGATCCCCGCCCGCCGGGCAATTCACATGCACCGCGCAGACCCGCTACCGCCAGGCTGACGAAGCCTGCGAGGTCACGGTCAACGACGCCGGCACGCTGGAAGTCCGCTTCGACCGCCCCCAACGTGCAGTGACCCCCGGACAGTCCGTGGTGCTGTACGACAACGACACCTGCCTCGGCGGCGCCGTCATTGCCACCACCGATGCCCCGCTCGAACAACGCCTGAAGGCCCAGACCACATGAGTGACCGCCCCACCCATCCGATGTCCGAGCGCGTACTGGCGCTGGCCGGCCTGGCCCAGGCCCTGGCCCAGGTGCGCCGCATCGCCGATACCGGCCAGGCCAACGAGAGCGTGCTCGCGACCTCGCTGGACTCGATCTTCCGGATCGATGCAGACACCGCGGCGACGGTCTATGGCGGCAGGGAAAACCTGCGACCCGGCCTGATGCTGCTGCGTGACTATTTCGGCGGCCAGCCGCGTGACGAGCAGTTGCCGCGCCTCGCGCTGGCGGTGATGCAACTGGAGCGCCGCTTCGTGCAGGACGACGACATGGCCCACAAAGTGCAACGTGGCATCCAGGCCCAGTCCGATGCCGCCAGGCAGAACGGCAGCACCCATCCGGACGTGCTCGCCGCGCTCGGCAGCCTGTATGCCGAAACCCTCAGCCACCTGCGCCCGCGGGTGCTGGTCCAAGGCAACCCGCATTACCTCGGACAGCCCGCGGTCGTGGCCGAGGTGCGCGCGGTACTGCTGGCAGCGGTGCGCTCGGCAGTGCTGTGGCGCCAGCTCGGTGGCAGCCTTTGGGATTTCCTGTTGCGACGCCGCGACATGGCCGCCGCGGTCGAGTCGCAGCTGCGCTGATACCGCTCGTCGCGGCAAATTAATGGGGTTTGCGGCATAATCACGGGGCTCGGAAGCGGTGTTTTTCCACCTGCTCCGCGTCATCCTCCCCTGCTGCATTAGCCACGGAGCTCCCAATGGCCGACTCCTTCGCCACCCGCGCGCAACTCGACGTCAATGGCAAGTCCTACACCTACTTCAGCCTGCCCACGCTGGGCAAGCGCTTCGACCTGGGCAAGTTGCCCTACTCGATGAAGATCCTGCTGGAAAACCTGCTGCGCCACGAGGATGGCGGCATCACGGTCGGCAAGGACCACATCGAAGCGGTCGCGCAGTGGGATGCCAAGGCCGAGCCGGATACCGAAATCGCCTTCATGCCGGCGCGCGTGGTGCTTCAGGACTTCACCGGCGTGCCCTGCGTGGTCGACCTGGCCGCGATGCGCGACGCCGTCAGCAAGCTCGGCGGCAATGCCAACCAGATCAATCCGCTGATCCCGTCGGAACTGGTCATCGACCACTCCGTGCAGGTTGATGTCTTCGGCCGCCCCGATGCGCTGGACATCAACGGCAAGATCGAGTTCGAGCGCAACATGGAACGCTACAGCTTCCTGCGCTGGGGCCAGACCGCGCTCGAAGACTTCAAGGTGGTGCCGCCCAACACCGGCATCGTCCACCAAGTGAACCTGGAGAACCTCGCCCGCGTCGTCATGGAGCGCGAAGTCGACGGTCAGTTGCTGGCCTTCCCGGACACCGTGTTCGGTACCGACAGCCACACCACCATGATCAACGGCATCGGCGTGCTCGGCTGGGGCGTCGGCGGCATCGAGGCCGAGGCCGCGATGCTGGGCCAACCGTCGTCGATGCTGATCCCGCAGGTGGTCGGCTTCAAGCTGTCCGGCAAGCTGCCCGAGGGCGCCACCGCGACCGACCTGGTGCTGACCGTCACCGAGATGCTGCGCAAGCACGGCGTGGTCGGCAAGTTCGTCGAGTTCTTCGGCGACGGCCTGCAGCACCTGCCGCTGGCCGACCGCGCGACCATCGCCAACATGGCGCCCGAGTACGGCGCGACCTGCGGCATCTTCCCGGTCGACGCCGAGGCGGTGCGCTACCTGCGCCTGTCCGGCCGCAGCGACGAGCAGGTCGCGCTGGTCGAGGCCTACGCCAGGGCGCAGGGCATGTGGCACGAGCCGGGCCAGGCCGAGGCCTCCTATTCGGCGACGCTGGAGCTCGACATGGGCACCGTCATGCCGTCGCTGGCCGGCCCCAAGCGCCCGCAGGACCGCGTGCTGCTGTCCGACATGCAGGCCAACTTCCGCAATAACGTCGGTCCGCTGGTCGCCCACCGCGACCCGACCGACCGCCAGATCCAGCGCTTCGAGAAGGAAGGCGGTGGCCAGGAACAGGCCGATCGGCTGGCGGCTCCGCCGGTCTGCTCGCGCATCAACATCAAGGACCAGGACGTCGAGCTGCGAGACGGTTCGGTGGTGATTGCCGCGATCACCTCCTGCACCAACACCTCCAACCCGGCGGTGATGCTCGGCGCCGGCCTGCTGGCGCGCAACGCCGCCGCCAGGGGCCTGACCTCGGCGCCGTGGGTCAAGCCGTCGCTCGGCCCCGGCTCGCGCGTGGTCACCGACTACCTCGAAAAGGCCGGCGTGCTGACCGACCTGGAGAAGCTCGGCTTCTACGTCGTCGGCTATGGCTGCACCACCTGTATCGGCAACTCCGGCCCGCTACCGGAAGCGGTGTCGAAGGGCATCGCCGAGAACGACCTGGCGGTCGCGTCGGTGCTGTCGGGCAACCGCAACTTCGAGGGCCGCGTGCACTCCGAAGTGAAGATGAACTACCTCGCCTCGCCGCCGCTGGTGGTCGCCTACGCGATCGCCGGCACCGTCGACATCGACCTGACCACCGAGCCGCTGGGCAAGGACACCGACGGCAACGACGTCTACCTGCGCGACATCTGGCCGAGCAACAAGGAGATCGGCGACATGATCGCCGCGACCGTCGGCCCGGAGCTGTTTGCGCAGAACTACGCCGACGTGTTCAAGGGCGATACCCGCTGGAACCAGATCGCCTCGCCGACCGGCGAGTCGTTCGCCTGGGACGAGGCCTCGACCTACATCAAGAACCCGCCGTACTTCGAAGGCATGACCATGGACGTCGGCAGCATCGATGACATCCACGGTGCGCGCGTGATGGGTCTGTTCGGCGACTCGATCACCACCGACCACATCTCGCCGGCCGGCAACATCAAGAAGGACTCGCCGGCGGGCCAGTTCCTGCAGTCGCGCGGCGTGCAGCCGGCCGACTTCAACAGCTACGGTTCGCGCCGCGGCAACGACGACGTGATGGTCCGCGGCACCTTTGCCAACATCCGTATCAAGAACCTGATGATGGGTGGCGAGGAAGGCGGCTACACCCTGCACTTCGGCAAGGACGGCGGCGCCGGCGAGCGCATGTCGATCTACGACGCGGCGATGAAGTACAAGGCCGAAGGCACTCCGCTGGTGGTGTTCGCCGGCAAGGAATACGGTACCGGTTCATCGCGCGACTGGGCGGCCAAGGGCACGATCCTGCTGGGCGTGAAGGCGGTCGTGGCGGAGAGCTTCGAGCGCATCCACCGTTCGAACCTGGTCGGCATGGGCGTGCTGCCGCTGCAGTTCCTCGACGGCGAGAGCGTCAAGACCCACGGCCTGGACGGGTCCGAGACCATCGAGGTGACCGGCCTGGAGGATGGCAAGTCGAAGCGCGCCACCGTGGTGGCCCGCAAGGCGGATGGCAGCGAGACGACTTTCCAGGTCAAGGTGCTGCTGTTGACCCCGAAGGAAGTCGAGTATTTCCGCCACGGCGGCATCCTGCACTACGTGCTGCGCCAGCTGGCGGCCAAGAAGGCCGCCTGACTCCGCGCGGCGACGCCGGTTGCCGGCGGTCGCCCAACGGAATGGCGGACGGAAACGGAACGGGCGGCTTCGGTCGCCCGTTTTTCTTTGCAACGTCCCGATCGCCAGCGTCGTGTCAGACTCGCGCGACGCATCCAACCGCGTGCCATCGGTCGCCGTCATGAAATACCTGATATTCCTGCTGGTCGTTGCGGTCGGCGCGGTGTTGCCGCTGCAGGCGCTGGTCAATGCGCGCCTCGGCCAGGTCACCGCAGGCGCGGTGTTCGCCGCGACGGTTTCATTCCTGGTCGGCACCGCCAGCCTGGTCGTGCTGCTGGTGGCAATGCGCCCCGCGTGGCCCAGCGTCGACCAACTGGCACGCTTGCCGGCGTGGGCATGGACGGGCGGCCTCATCGGCGCGGCCTATGTCGCCATCGCCACGCTTACCGTTCCACGGCTCGGCGCCTCGGCGCTCATCTCGTTGACCGTCCTGGGCCAGCTGACGGGTGCGGTGCTGCTTGACCACTTCGGTGTCCTGCATGCACCGCAGCCGGCCAGTCCGATGCGCATCGCCGGGGTCCTGTTGATCCTGGGTGGCGTCCTGCTCGTGGTCCAGCCGTGGAAGCAGTAGCACAGGGCGCTCCGATCCCGCTGCCCTAAAGTCGCGGCGTCCAGCGTGCACTGGTCAGGTGCCAGTCGCCCTCCTCCAGTCGCCAGCCCGTTTCCACGTCGTATAGCCGCGCA
This sequence comes from Lysobacter sp. F6437, assembly GCF_052547215.1. NCBI lineage: Bacteria > Pseudomonadati > Pseudomonadota > Gammaproteobacteria > Lysobacterales > Lysobacteraceae > Lysobacter > Lysobacter sp. F6437. Next base: position 445,911 of record NZ_JBQWRB010000001.1, on the reverse strand, counting down.
GCGTCCGGCAGCGCCCGGCCGGAGCCCCCGGTCAATACCGCCGTGAAGTGAACCGTCGCGTGGTCCTGTTTCACCGACACATCAACGGGGCCGAGGGTCACTCCGACATCGCGATGACGCAGGAACGCCACTGCTGCCAACCGCCTGGCGCCGTCGCGGTCCATTCCGTCGGGCCCGACAAAATCATCGGCCAGATGGTCCGCCACAGCCGACGCGTCGCGCTGTTCCACCGCACCCCGCAGTGCCTGCATCGTTTCCCGCAACGCCTGTTCCGGCGGCGTCCTTGCACAGCCAGCCAGCAGGCACGCAGCCGCCAACACCAACGCCCATCGCACCATGCAGTTCAATGCCGGGCCTCCCCCGTCCGCAATCACGTGCCCATCGTGGCACACGCCTCGCAGTACGCGCTCCGCCTTGCCAGTCCCTGCCCCCTATGCTCCAATCGTTTGGACACCGTACGGCTGCGGATCGGACAGCAGGTCACGGCCAGCGGTGCTGCACCAGGTCGGAAAATCAAAACAAAGGGGATCGCGATGAGTGTCGAACGTCCGTGGCTTGATCAGTATCCGGCCGGGGTCCCCGCGCAAATCGACGTCGACGAGTTTCCGTCGGTCGTCGCGGTGCTGGAAACCGCGATCGACAAGTACCGCGACCGTCCGGCGTTCGCGAGCCTCGGCAAGACCCTGACCTACGGCGAGATCGACACCCTCAGCAAGCAGTTCGCCGCCTACCTGCTGGGCGAGTTGGGCCTGAAGAAGGGTGACCGCGTCGCGATCATGATGCCCAACTGCCTGCAGTACCCGATCGCCACGTTCGGGATCCTCCGGGCCGGTTTGACCGTGGTCAACACCAACCCGATGTACACCGCGCGCGAACTCCGCCACCAGCTGGTCGACTCGGGTGCGGTCGCGGTGCTGGTGCTCGACAACTTCGGCGACACCGTCCAGCAGGTCCTTGCCGATAGCCAGGTCCGCAAGGTGATCACCACCGGCCTGGGCGACATGCTCGCCTTCCCGAAGGGCGCGGTCGTCAATTTCGTGCTCAGGCATGTCAAGAAGATGGTGCCCGACTACTCCATCCCCGGCGCGGTCCGGTTCGAGGACACCCTTGCGCTCGGGCGGAAGCACACGCTGCCGCAGATCGACGCGCGACCGGACGACATCGCGTTCCTGCAGTACACCGGCGGCACCACTGGCGTCGCCAAGGGCGCGATGCTGACCCACCGCAACCTGGTCGCGAACATGCAGCAGGCCGCGGCATGGGTCGGCACCAACGTGAAGCTCGGCGAGGAAGTGATCATCACCGCGCTGCCGCTGTACCACATCTTCGCGTTGACGGCGAACGGTCTGGTCTTCATGAAGTTCGGCGGCCTCAACCACATGATCACCAACCCGCGCGACATGCCGGGCTTCATCAAGGAACTCAAGAACACCCGTTTCACCGCGATCACCGGCGTCAATACGCTGTTCAACGGCCTGCTCAACACGCCCGGTTTCGAGGACATCGACTTCTCCGGCCTGCACCTCACCCTCGGCGGCGGCATGGCGGTCCAGCGCGCCGTCGCCGAACGCTGGAAAAAGGCCACCGGCTGCACCCTGGTCGAGGCCTACGGCCTGACCGAGACGTCGCCCGCGGCCTGCATCAATCCGATGGACTTGGCCGAGTACAACGGCTCGATCGGCCTGCCGATCCCGTCCACCGATGCCTGCCTGAAGGACGAGGATGGCAACGACGTCCCGCTTGGCGAGGTCGGCGAGCTGTGCATCCGCGGCCCGCAGGTCATGAAGGGCTACTGGCAGCGTCCGCAGGAAACCGCCGAGGTCCTGGATGCCAACGGCTGGCTGCACACCGGCGACATGGCGAAGATGGACGAGCAGGGCTTCTTCTACATCGTCGACCGCAAGAAAGACATGATCCTGGTCTCGGGTTTCAACGTGTACCCCAACGAGATCGAGGACGTGGTCGCGATGATGCCGGGCGTGCTCGAGGTCGCCGCGGTGGGCGTGCCGGACGAGAAATCCGGCGAGGCGGTCAAGGTCGTGATCGTCAAGAAGGATCCGTCGTTGACTGCGGAGCAGGTCTTGCAGCACGCGCGCGCCAACCTGACCGGCTACAAGCGGCCACACCACGTGGAATTCCGCGACGAGTTGCCCAAGACCAATGTCGGCAAGATCCTGCGACGCGAATTGCGCGACTGAGTCCTCGGGGGTTCAAAAAGGCGTTGCCCGGAAGCCCCTCCCGCGAGGGGCTTTCCTGTTGGTACACGGTTCAGGTGTAGCATCGAAAACGTGGGCTTCATCACGCCGCTCGCGCCCACCCTGCATGCGGGCGGCCACCTCCGAGGACCGCACCATGAGTTTGATCGAGAAGCTTCACCGCATCCGTCCCTACCCGACATTACGCATCGAGTCCGATGCCGGCGGTGAAGCGCACTGGCTGTACATGCACGCCGACAACGACCGGCCGTGCTTCCGCACCGAACTGATGCACGACATGTGGAGTTACCTGTCGTCGATCACCCTCCGCGATAGCCAGCGTGCCACCGGCAAGCTGCGGCACGTGGTACTCGCGTCCGATGCCTCCGCGTTCAATCTGGGCGGGGACCTTGCCCTGTTCTCCCGGCTGATCAGGGATGGCAACCGCGAGCGCCTGCTCGACTATGCCCGGCGTTGCGTCGAGGGAGTGCACCATTTCCACACCGGCCTGGGCGGGGACGTCCGTACCATTGCACTTGTACAGGGAGACGCCCTCGGTGGCGGGCTGGAGCTCGCCCTGTCCTGCCACACGATCGTCGCCGAGGAAGGCGTCGACATGGGCTTGCCGGAAGTGTTGTTCGGGCTGTTCCCGGGCATGGGGGCGTACTCGTTCCTGTGCAAGCGGGTGTCGCCGCAACTGGCGGAGAGGATCATCCTCGAAGGCCGCATCTACAGCAGCGACGAACTGCACCGGCTTGGGGTGGTCGACATCCTGGTGCCAAAGGGACAGGGCGCGACCGCCGTGCAGGACCTGATTCGCCGCCAGCAACGCGCGCCGCATGCCCACCTGGCGCTCAATGCGGTTCGCGGAATCTCGCAGCCGGTCGGCTACGACGAGCTGATGGGGATCACCGAAGTCTGGGTGGATACCGCGCTGGCGCTGGACGAGCGATCACTGCGCACGATGGACCGGATCGTCAAGGCGCAGGCGCGACGCTCGATGGCAGAGGCCGCCGGTTGACGGGGCTGCCAACGGTGCGTTCAGGGGGAGCGCTCGCCACGTGCATTCTTCGCACGATCGCGTGCGTCGAGCGCCATCCTGCCCTGGGCCAGGCCATCGCCGAGGTTGCCCAGGCGCCTGCGCCATTCGTTGGCCAGTTGCCAGTCGGCCAGGCCCATGACCTCGCTGCTCGCGGACGCGAGCTTGACCAGCCCCAGGTTGCTGGCCACGCCCTTCAGCGCGTGCGCCTGGTCGCGCAGCAGGTCCCAGCCGCCCGATTCACCGGCTTCCGCGAGCGCCGAGATGCACGCTTCGGCATCGCCCAGGCATTGGGTGATGAACTCGCGCTCGAAGTTGTCCCCCATGCCAAGGGCGGCAAGTTCGTCGAGAACGCCCGCATCGAACACGCCCTCGACCCGCACCGGGGCAATGGCGGGCGCACGGGACGCGGCGGGCTCGACGATGCGGACATTCAGTGCGATCTCGGCCAGGGTGTCCAGCATCCGCTTGATCGAGACCGGCTTGGCCATGAATGCACGGGCACCAGCCTGCTCGCAGGCCTGGATTGATTCCGGGGTCACGTCGGCACTGAGCATCAATACCGGCGTGCGCCGTCCGCCGCCGGCTTCCATCACGCGCAACTGCCTCAGCAGGTCCAGCCCGCTGAGCCGCGGCATGTGCAGGTCGGCGATCACGACGTCGTAGTCGGACACGTCCAGCGCAGCCAGCACGCCCTCCCCGTCGTCGACGCAGGTCACGCGATGGCCGGCCTTCTGCAGCAGCCTCTGCAACACCATCCGGTTGGCAGCGTGGTCGTCGGCGACCAGGACCTGCAGGCTCCTCACCCGCGCGCGATGCCGGAGGAATGGATCGGAGAAGGCGATGACATTCTCGGGGCTTTCGGTGGCCGGGTCGGCCGGTGCGGTACCGCCCGACGCACCGGTACCGGAGGCGACCGGCGCCGCTGCCACCCGGTCGAAGGGCACTTCCACCCAGAAGCGGCTGCCGCGCTGCTCGGTGCTCTCGAATCCGATGCTGCCACCCATGGCTTCGGCCAGACCCTTGGCGATGGTGGTGCCCAGCCCGGTGCCGCCGTAGCGGCGCCCCAGGCTCGCATCGGCCTGCTCGAACGCCTCGAACAGGCGGTTGCGGATCGCCATCGGCACGCCGATGCCGGTATCGGTGACGGTGAACCGTAACCTGACGCGATGGCTGTCCTGTTCGATCAATGCGACATCGAACCGGACCGAGCCGTGGTCGGTGAACTTGATCGCGTTGCCGGCCATGTTGACCAGGACCTGGCGCAGGTGGACGTCATCGCCACACACGGCATCGGGCACTTCGGGGGCCACGGTCGCGACGTAACGCAGCTGCTTGCTGCGCGCCTGCGGTTGCAGGATCAGGCCGATGCCCTCGACCAGTTCGCGCACGTCGAACGCGATGAACTTCAGCTTGACCTTGCCCGCCTCGATCGCGGAGATGTCCAGCACGTCCTCCACCAGCGACAGCAGGCTGCGGGTCGAGGCCTGGATCGTATCGAGGCATTCGCGCTGCTCGCTGTCGAGCTCGGTGGTCGAGAGCAACTCGGACATGCCGGCCAGGCCGTTGAGCGGCGTGCGGAACTCGTGGCTCATGTTGGCCAGGAACCGGCTCTTGGCCTCGCTCGCGCGACGCGCCTCGCGGGTGGCACGGGTCAGGTCGCGCAACAGCCCGGACAGGTAAAGCGGTATGGCGACCAGCCCCAGCAGCAGCCCGATGCCCAGGCTCCTGTTGGCCAGCCACCAGTAGTCGTTGCCCACGACCACCGCGCCGAAGCCCACGAACGCGGCGACCACGGCTCCGACGAGGTACCGGTTGCCGTAACGCAGGCCATTGCCCACGGTCACCCACATCAGGATCACGTAGACCCAGCCCAGCGGTTCGCCCATGCGGATCATCGCGACCGTCATCAGGCCGTAGTCCGCGAGCATCCCGATGCAGCGACGCAGGTGCGAGGCCCGGGGATCGGCGATGATCCAGCCGATCAGCGCGACGCCGACCACCAGGCCGGTGAACACCAGTCCCAGCACGTCCGAATAGGCCGCTGCGTCCAATGTCCCGCCGGCACCGCGGACCAGCAGGTAGGCCAGCACGACCAGCAACACGGCGATCCGGATCAACGCCTGGCCGTGCTCGCTGTCGCCGCGCTGCGACAGTCGTTGCCTCATCCATGACAGGGATCGTGTCATCACCTACTCCGTGCCCGGCCGGGCGGCTGCTCCTGCATAACGACCGCAAACCTCTTCCAACTGCGCCCGGTTGCGGATAAGCACGTCGACGCAGGCGGGGTCGAACAGGCGACCGCGCTGCGCGTAAAGGTACGCGAGCGCCGCGTCGACGGTCCACGCGGGCTTGTATGGCCGGACCGAGATCAGCGCATCGAAGACATCGGCCACCGCCACGATCCGCGCTTCCAGCGGGATCTCCTCGCCCACCAGTCCATTGGGATAGCCGCTGCCATCGAAACGTTCATGGTGGCGCAAGGCGATGATGGCGCCGGCCTGGATGAACCGGTTGCGGCTGCCGCTGAGCAGTTCGTGGCCGATGCGCGGATGGCGACGCATGACCGCCGTTTCCGCCTCGTCCAGGGGGCCCGGCTTCAGCAGCACCGCGTCGGGGATCGCGATCTTGCCGATGTCGTGCAACGGGGCGGCGAGCTCGATCGTCCGGACTTCTTCCTCGGGCAGGCCGAGGTGCTCGGCGATCATGCCGGCCAGGTGCGCCATGCGTTCCAGGTAGACGCTGGTGCCGGTGTCGCGGTACTCGATCGCGCGCGCCAGCCGCGACAGGGTCTCGCGCTCGCGTTCCTCCAGCTCGTGCATGTTCGACAGCAGGCGCTGCTCCAGCGAGAGCGCACGCTGCTTGACCCCTTCGGACTGCTGCCGCAGTTGCAGCAGGTTGCGGCACCGGGCACGCAACTCGCGCGGCCGTACCGGCTTGACCAGGAAATCGATCACCCCGGCGTCGAGCGCCGCTTGCCGTATCGGCTCGTCGCCGACCACGGTCACCAGGACGATCGGTATGTCGCTGTGCAACGGCACGCGCCGGAAGCGGCGGGCGAACTCCAGCCCGTCCATGCCCGGCATGCGGTAGTCCAGCAACAGCAGGTCCGGCAGGTTCGACTGGCACCAGCCCAACGCGGCATCCGGCTCGCCGAAGTCGTGCACCGCCAGGTCCGGACCGATGTCCTCGATGATATGCCGCAGCATCGTGCGGGCGGAGGTCTGGTCATCGACGATGACAACGTTCACAACGGCCTGCCCATGGGTGTCCCCCCGGTCACTGACCGTCCCAGAATACGCCCAGCGCTCCCGTTCCGACAGCACGCCCACAGCGCGCCCGGCTCAGCCGCCGTGCTCGGGCCGCATGTAGGGGAACAGCAAAACATCGCGGATCGATGACGAGCCGGTCAGCAGCATCACCAGCCGGTCGATGCCGACGCCGAGGCCGCCGGTCGGCGGCAGGCCGATCTCGAGGGCGCGGATGTAGTCGGCATCGAAATGCATCGCCTCGTCGTCGCCACCCTCCTTCGCGTCGACCTGGGCCTTGAAGCGCGCGGCCTGGTCTTCGGGGTCGTTGAGTTCGGAGAAGCCGTTGGCCAGTTCCTTGCCGCCGACGAACAGCTCGAAGCGGTCGGTCATGCCGGGGTCGCTGTCGTTGGCGCGGGCCAGCGGGCTGACCTCGACCGGGTGCTCGGTGATGAAGGTCGGCTGCACCAGGGTGTGCTCGACGGTTTTCTCGAAGATCTCCAGCAGCAGCTTGCCCCAGCCCTGCGAGGACTTGGTCGGGACGCCGAGGCGGACGCAATGGGCGCGCATCTTCTCGACATCGCGCAGGTCGTCGCGGCTGATCTCGGGGTTGTGCTCGAGCACCGCATCGCTCATCGACCAGCGCCGGAACGCCGGGCCAAGGTCGATCGACTGGCCGTCCCATTCGACCGTCGTGGTGCCGAGGACCGAGGTGGCGACATCGCGGATCACTCCTTCGGTCAGGTCCATCACCTCGCTGTAGGTGGCATAGGCCTCGTACAACTCGAGCATGGTGAATTCGGGGTTGTGCCGGGTCGACACGCCCTCGTTGCGGAAGTTGCGGTTGATCTCGTAGACCCGCTCCAGCCCGCCGACCACCAGCCGCTTCAGGTACAGCTCCGGGGCGACGCGCAGGTACAGGTCGAGGTCGAGCGCGTTGTGGTGGGTGGCGAACGGCTTGGCCACGGCGCCGCCGGGGATGTAATGCATCATCGGCGTCTCGACCTCGAGGAAGCGCCGGCTGTCGAGCCACTCGCGCATCGCGCGGATGATCTTCGACCGCTTGACGAACACCTCGCGCGCCTCGGGCGAGACGATCAGGTCGACGTAGCGCTGGCGGTAACGTTGTTCGACGTCGGCCAGGCCGTGGAACTTGTCCGGCAGCGGGCGCAGCGACTTGGTCAGCAACCGCAGCGCGTCGACCTTGACCGACAGTTCGCCGGTGCGGGTGCGCGTCAGCACGCCTTCGGCCCCGACGATGTCGCCAACGTCCCAGCCCTTGAACGCGGTGTAGGTGTCGCCCAGCGCGGTGGCCTGCAGGAACAGTTGCAGGCGACCGGACTCGTCCTGGATCTGCACGAAGCTGGCCTTGCCCATGACCCGCTTGAGCAGCAGGCGGCCGGCGACGGTGACGCGGTGGCCCTTGGCTTCCAACGCTTCGGCGGTCCATTGTTCCGCGTCGGCGTATTCGGCCTGCAGGTCACCGGCGTAGTCGGCGCGGCGGAAGTCGTTCGGGAACGCCACGCCCTGCCCGCGCAACGCCGCCAGTTTGGCGCGGCGCTCGGCGATCAGCTTGTTTTCGTCGGGCGGCGTCGGGGTCGCGTTCTCGGTCATGGTCGTATCGGTCAGGAAATGTGGGCTTTTGTAGGAGCGGCTTCAGCCGCGATCCGGGGTCGGCGTGGGCGAACGATTTTCAGATCGCGGCTGAAGCCGCTCCTACATACATACGAAGGTCAGGTCGCATCGGCGCGTTTGGCGCCGGCTTCCAGGCCGGATTTGAGACTCGCCTCGACGAACTCGTCCAGGTCCCCATCCAGCACCTTTTGCGTATCGCTACGCTCCACCCCGGTGCGCAAATCCTTGATCCGCGACTGGTCCAGCACGTAGTTGCGGATCTGGCTGCCCCAGCCGATGTCGGACTTGGTCGCCTCGACCGCGTCGCGCTCGGCGTTGCGCTTCTGTATCTCGAGTTCGTAAAGCTTCGCGGCCAGCATCTTCATCGCGGTGTCGCGGTTCTGGTGCTGGCTGCGCCCGGTCTGGCAGGCGACCACGGTGTTGGTCGGGATGTGGGTGATGCGCACCGCCGACTCGGTCTTGTTGACGTGCTGGCCACCGGCGCCCGAGCTGCGGTACACGTCGGTGCGCAGGTCCGCCGGGTTGATGTCGATCTCGATGTTGTCGTCGACTTCCGGCGACACGAACACCGAGGTGAAGCTGGTGTGCCGGCGGTTGTCGGAGTCGAACGGCGACTTGCGCACCAGCCGGTGTACGCCGGTCTCGGTCTTCAGCCAGCCGTAGGCGAAGTCGCCCTCGACCCGCATCGTCGCCGACTTGATCCCGGCCACGTCGCCGCCGCTGACCTCCATCAGTTCGGCCTTCCAGCCGCGCGACTCGGCCCAGCGCAGGTACATGCGCAGCAGGATCTCGGCCCAGTCCTGCGCCTCGGTGCCACCGGCGCCGGCCTGGATGTCGACGAACGCTGGGGCGCTGTCCATCTGGCCGGAGAACATGCGCTGGAACTCGAGCTTCTCGACTTCCCTGGTGGTGGCGTCGACGTCCTCGACCACGGCCTGCGCGGTCGACTCGTCATCCTCCATCTCGGCGAGTTCGAGCAGTTCCTCTGCACTGACCAGGCCATCGGTCAGGCTGCTGATGCCGAGCACTTTTTCCAGCGAGGCACGCTCGCGACCCAGTGCCTGGGCGCGGTCGGCATCGTTCCACACGTCGGGGCTTTCCAGCTCCCGGTTTACTTCTTCCAGACGTTCGACCTTGGCATCGAAGTCAAAGGTACCCCCTCAGCGCATCCAGCCGACCCTTGAGGTCGGCGATGCGCTGGCGGACGGGATTAAGCTCGATCATGTCCGTGGTTCTGCTGCGGAGTTGACCGGCGATTCTAGCAGCTGGCGCGGCCGCGCCACGAGGGATCGGGATATGCCCTAGAGGATCTCCAGCCACGGCACGACCGCGCTGGATGCCGGGTAGAAGATCGTCGAGTACCGCAGTACCCAGTCGGGCCGGGTGCGATCGAGTGGCTCGTGGCTCCAGCGGGTCCACGGCCAGTCGGCCTTGGTCGGATCGGCGACGTGGACCTCCTCGATCCGGTCCTCCACCGGCTGCAGGCCCAGTGAACGCACCACCCTCGTTTTCAGGTCAAGGTCGACACCGTCCACGATCAGGTAACCGCTGGGCTGGGCGAGCCGGGCGACGTTGCGCAGGCATGCCTCCGCAAGGTCGTCCTCCATCGGGCCGAGGAAGTTGCGGGCAATCACCACGTCCTGTCGCCCCAGCAATTCCAGCAGGGCCGGATCGGTGGCGTCGCAGGCGAGCCAGCTGACTCCGTCCCGCAACCAGTCCTTCACCCGCACCGCGCCGCCGGGCGCCGGATCGACGAGTCCGTCGAGCGCCACCAGTTCCCTGGCCAGGTCCGCACTGCCGGTGACGTTGTAGAGCCCGCCTTCCAGCAGTGATCCGCCCGGGCGATAGACACCACGGCGGGCGATCTCGACAACGTGTTCGGAAATATCGACGCCATGGGCGACGAGGTGCAGGTCCGGACGCGCCGTGCGTATCACCCACAGGGCGGAGTAGAGCTCGGCCCCGGTACTGCAGCCGATGGAGGCGATCCGGACGGTTGCGTCGCGCTCGACCTTGGACAGCAGGTCGCGCAGCAGCTCCAGTTGCGGGATGTTGCGCATGAACCAGGTCATGTGGGACTGGTCGCGTTCGGTGTCACGCACGTAATGGTTGTAGAGGAAGGTGCCGAACCTGCGCATCGGGCGCGTGTCCAGCACCGACTTCGGCAATCGTCTCCAGACGATTCGAATCGGACGCACAAATGGCCTGCAGATCATCGCGAACAAACTGTTCATTTATCGATCCCTGGTTCCATCGCCCACTCCGCAGGCAGTGGCCGCGGGAAATGCGACCCCTAACTGACCTACGAATCACGGGGCCGGTACCGGCCACCGGCCCTGCGTCTCAGGGTGTCTCGCGATGGACGATGACCAGTTGCACGGCATCGCCGCCGCGGTAGTCGTCGGGTTCCAGCCGATAGGCGATGCGCACGCGGGACGGGGGCTCGTGCCCGTCCCAGCCACCAAAATGAATGGCGTTCAGGCGCAACCCGGCGTGGTCCAGTTGCAGTTTCAGGTGGCGCTCGCCGACCACGCGCCAGCCGGCGACGTTGAACTCGCCATCGAACTGCGGTTCCGGGAAACCCTGCCCCCAGGGGCCACCGTTGCGCAGCGCCTCGGCATGCAGGCGGGTGAACTCGCCCCGGCCAAGCTCACCGTCGCTGAGGACCTCGAGGCGCAACAGGTCGGCGGCCAGGGAGCTGGCAACGTACTGGCGGAAGGCTTGCTCGAACGCAGGCAGCGCCCCGGTGGGCAATGACAGTCCCGCGGCCATCGCGTGGCCACCAAACCGGCCAATCAGCCCCGGATGGCGTGCATTGACCGCGGCCAGCGCATCGCGGATGTGGAAACCCGGGATCGACCGCGCCGAACCCCGCAACAGGTCGCTACCCGGTTCCGCCGGGGCGAACGCGATGACCGGCCGGTGCAGGCGTTCCTTCAGCTTCGAGGCCACCAGGCCGATCACGCCCGGGTGCCAGCCGGCGTCGTGCAGGCACACCGCCAGCGGCGCGCTTGCCGCGTCCAGGGTGACCGCGGCGAATGCCGCCTCGGCCTCTTCGGTCATCTGCTGCTGCATTGCCCGCCGTTCCAGGTTGATCCTGTTCAGCGTGTTGGCGATCTCCCGGGCCTGGGCCGGGTCGTCGGTCAGCAGGCACTCGATGCCGAGCGCCATGTCTTCCAGCCGCCCGGCTGCGTTGAGCCGCGGCGCCACCGCGAAGCCGATGTCAGCGGCGGAAAGAAGGGCCGGATCGCGCTGGGCGACTTCGATCAATGCGCGCAGGCCGACGCAGCCCTGCCCCGCCCGCAGCCGGCGCAACCCGGCCGACACCAGTGCCCGGTTGTTGGCGTCCAGCGGCACGAGGTCGGCGACGGTGCCGACCGCGACCAGGTCGAGCAGGCTCGACAGGTCCGGACCGTTGCCTTCGAACGCGCCGCTGTCGCGCAGGCGACGTCGCAGGGCCAGCAGGACGTAGAACATCACTCCGACCCCGGCCAGTACCTTGCTCGGGAACGCGTCGCCGGGCTGGTTCGGATCGACGATGGCGTCGGCCGATGGCAGCGTCTCGCCCGCTAGGTGGTGATCGGTCACCAGCACCTGCCATCCACGTGCCTTCGCCGCGGCGATGCCGGCGTTGCAGGCGATGCCGTGGTCGACCGTGACCAGCAGGTCGGGCTGCAGGGTGGCAAGTTCCTCGACCAGCGCTGGCGAGAGGCCGTAGCCATGGACCATGCGGTTCGGCACCGCATGCGATACCCGGCGGGCGCCGAGCATCCGCAATCCACGCACGCCGACCGCGCAGGCGGTGGCGCCGTCGCAATCGAAGTCCCCGACCACCACGACATGGCGGCCGGCTGCGATCGCGTCGGCAAGCAATCCGGTCGCGGCGTCGAGGCCGAGCAGGCTGTCCGGTGGCAACAGGTTGGCCAACCGGGGCTGGGCATGATCGATCGAGCACGCGCCGCGGGCACCGTAGATACGCTGCAGCAGCGGCGGGATGTGGTCGGGCCACGGACCCGAGCTGGTCGCAGGGCGGCGGCGGAGGATCGTGGCAGGGGTCATTCCGGCGCGTCGCCCGCCGGCGACTGTTCGACGAAGGACTGTATTGGCCGGCGCCAGAGCCGCCAGCGTTGCCCGCGCTCGAGCCGGAACCGTCGTCCGTCGCCGAACTCAAGCGTGCCGGCATCGAGCTCGTGCGACCGGAGGTCGGCCAGGAGCGGCGACAGCCAGTCGCGGTCGAGCAAGGCCAGGTCGCGAACGTGGCGCAGGTCGAACAACCGATGCCCCTCGCCCGTCCGCCAGCGTTCGGGCAGGGCCGCGGCCGTGGCGCCGGCAGCTTCGGCGAATGCCTGCATCGCGTCGTCGCCGCCGAGCATTTCGTTGAAGTTGCTTCGTACATGATCCGGCAGTCGCCCCGCGCCCCAGAACCACAGGGAGTTGACCGGCGTCCGGCCGGCGGCCACGCGTGCCGCGTTGTGCGGGTGGTTGTGCAGCACCACCTGCGCCTCGCTCAGCAGGGCGCGCCAGCGGCGACCCTGGCTGCCATCGGGCAGGTAATCGAACAGGTCGGCACCAAGCGCGCGCGCCGGACCGGCCAGCACGGGCAACTCCGCGCCTTCCGGCAAGCGAAGGTACCAGCGCGTGGGCACCGGGGCGTCGATGGGAAAACCGGCATCGCCAAACAGCGGTTTGAGCGAGGGCAGCAAGGCGTCGGCGTCGCTGACCGTCAGTCCGAGGGCATCGCCATGCGCCAGCAGGCGGGCGCCGTTGATGTCGGGGCGGATGTGGACCGGGTCGGCGCGCAACCAGGCACTGCCGGCGGCATCACCGGCATCGCGCTGGCGGGTCACCGCGGCGACCGGCCAGCCGCGCGGCAGGATGTCGAAGGCACGTGCTACCGGATCGCCCTCGACGTTGTCCTGGTGGGCCCGGCCCAGCCATCGCGCGGTGGATTGCGACAGGCGCTGCCCGCCGAAGCGGGCACGCGGCGGCAGCAGCAACGTGGCCGTGCCCACGGGTTTCAGCCGACGTAGCGGACGGCGATGATGTCGTATTCGCGGGTGCCGCCCGGCGCGTCGATGCTAACGCTGTCGCCCTCGTGCTTGCCGATCAGCGCGCGCGCGACCGGCGAGGAGATCGCGATCAGGCCCTGCTTGATGTCGGCCTCGAGGTCGCCAACGATCTGGTAGGTACGTTCCTCGTCGGTGTCGCTGTCGGCCAGCTCGACGGTGGCGCCGAAGACGACGCGCGAGCCGGCGTTGAGCGAGGCGATGTCGATGACCTGCGCGTGCGACAGCTCGGCTTCGAGCAGCTTGATGCGGCCCTCGATGAAGCTCTGCTGCTCGCGGGCGGCGTGGTACTCGGCGTTCTCCTTGAGGTCGCCGTGGGCACGGGCCTCGGCGATCGCGTGGATCACGGCCGGACGCTTGGTCGACTTGAGCTCGTCGAGCTCGGCGCGCAGTCGCTGCGCGCCCTTGCTGGTGATGGGTGCTTGCATGGTGGAATCCTGGTACCGGCGGGTGGGCCGGCGGTCGTTCTGGAATGGTGGTACCTGCCCCGATTGTGACCGGAGCGGCGGGATAATCAACCGGGTTGGCGGAGCTCCTGTAGGAGCGGCTTTAGCCGCGATCGGGGAGTCGGTCTCTCGTCCGATTTCCGATCGCGGCTAAAGCCGCTCCTACAAAAACGGCGCTGCTCCGCTCGCTACGCGGCGCCGCCGACCTCGGCGTGCAGCTCCTGCAACGACCACACCGGACCGGTGCCGCGGAACTCCAGCGACTGCACCAGCGCCCGCGCGCCGGCCACCGTGGTCGAGTAGGTGACCCGCTGCTGCAGCGCCTCGCGGCGGATCGAGAACGAGTCGGAAATCGCCTGCCGGCCCTCGGTGGTATTGATGATGTAGGCGATCTCGCCGTTCTTGATCAGGTCGACGATATGCGGACGGCCCTCGGTGACCTTGTTGATCGCCTCGCACTCCAGCCCCTGTTCGCGCAGGAACGCGGCGGTGCCGTGGGTGGCGACCAGCGAGTAGCCGCGACGCACGAGGTCCTGCGCGACCGACACGACCCGCTGCTTGTCCGGGTCGCGTACTGAGACGAAGACCTTGCCACCATTGGGCACGCTCTTGATGCCACCGGCTTCCTGCGCCCGCGCCATCGCGGCGCCGAACGTGCGGCCGACGCCCATGACCTCGCCGGTCGAGCGCATCTCCGGTCCGAGGATCGGGTCGACACCCTGGAACTTGGCGAACGGGAAGATCGCTTCCTTGACCGAGTAGTAGTCGGGAATGATTTCCTTGGTCGCGGCCTGCTCGGCCAGCGTCTTGCCGGCCATGCAGCGCGCCGCGATCTTGGCCAGCGGCATGCCGGTGGCCTTGGACACGAACGGCACCGTGCGCGAGGCACGCGGGTTCACTTCCAGCAGGTAGATGGTGTCCTCGCCCGCCTCGCTGGTCTGGATGGCGAACTGGGTGTTCATCAATCCGACCACGTCGAGCGCCTTGGCCAGCGCAACGACCTGTTCGCGCAGGCGGGCCTGGGTGTCGGCGGACAACGAGTACGGCGGCAGCGAGCACGACGAGTCGCCCGAATGCACGCCGGCTTCCTCGATGTGCTCCATCACGCCGCCGATCAGCACGTTGCCGTCCTTGTCGGCGATCACGTCGATGTCGACCTCGACCGCGTTGTCGAGGAAGCGGTCGAGCAGCACCGGCGACTTCTCCGACACCTTCACCGCGTCGCGGATGTAGCGCGACAGGTCGGCGTCGGAATGCACGACTTCCATCGCGCGGCCACCGAGCACGTAGCTCGGGCGCACCACCAGCGGATAACCAACCTCGCGCGCGAGCGCGATCGACTCGTCGGCGTTGCGGGCGATGCGGTTCGGCGGCTGCTTCAGGCCAAGTTTCTCGACCAGTTGCTGGAAGCGCTCGCGGTCCTCGGCAAGGTCGATGCTGTCGGGGCTGGTGCCGATGATCGGCACGCCGGCGGCCTCCAGGTCCTGCGCCAACTTCAGCGGGGTCTGGCCGCCGTACTGCACGATCACGCCCTTGGGCTTCTCGAGGTCGCAGATCTCCAGCACGTCCTCGAGCGTCAGCGGCTCGAAGTACAGGCGGTCGGAAGTGTCGTAATCGGTCGACACGGTTTCCGGATTGCAGTTGACCATGATGGTCTCGAAGCCGTCCTCGCGCAGCGCCAGCGCGGCGTGGACGCAGCAGTAGTCGAACTCGATGCCCTGCCCGATCCGGTTCGGCCCGCCGCCGAGCACGATGATCTTGTCGCGGTCGCTCGGGTTGGCCTCGCACTCGTCCTCGTAGGTCGAGTACATGTAGGCGGTGGTGGTGGCGAACTCGGCCGCGCAGGAGTCGACCCGCTTGTACACCGGGCGCACGCCGAAGGCGCGACGCAGGGTGCGCACCGCATGCTCGTCGGTGCCGGTCAGCTGCGCGAGGCGCGCGTCGGAGAAGCCCAGGCGTTTGAGTTCACGCATGCGCCCCGCGTCGAGCGCGGACAGGCCGGCCTCGGTGATGTCCTTCTCAGCGGCGATGATCTCCTCGATCTGGTCGAGGAACCACGGATCGACGAACGACAGCGCGTGCACGTCCTCCACGCTCATGCCGGCGCGGAAGGCGTCACCGATATGGAAGATGCGCTCCGGACCCGGCTCCTTGAGCTCGCGCCGCAACTTGGTGAGGTCGTCTTCACTGGACAGGTCCAGGCCGGTCGGGTCGAGACCGACCTTGCCGGTCTCCAGCCCGCGCAACGCTTTCTGCAACGATTCCTGGAAGGTGCGGCCCATCGCCATCACCTCGCCGACCGACTTCATCTGGGTGGTCAGGCGCGAATCGGCGGCCGGGAACTTCTCGAACGCGAAGCGCGGGATCTTGGTGACCACGTAATCAATCGACGGCTCGAACGACGCCGGGGTCTCGCCGCCGGTGATCTCGTTGCGCAACTCGTCAAGCGTGTAGCCGACCGCCAGCTTGGCGGCGACCTTGGCGATCGGGAAGCCGGTCGCCTTCGACGCCAGCGCCGAGGAACGCGACACCCGCGGGTTCATCTCGATCACCACCACGCGGCCGTTCTGCGCATTGATGCCGAACTGCACGTTGGAGCCGCCGGTGTCGACGCCGATCTTGCGCAGCACCGCGATGCTCGCGTCGCGCAGACGCTGGTATTCCTTGTCGGTCAGGGTCTGCGCCGGGGCGACGGTGATCGAGTCGCCGGTGTGCACGCCCATCGCGTCGAAGTTCTCGATCGAGCAGACGATGATGCAGTTGTCCGCGGTGTCGCGGACCACTTCCATCTCGAACTCCTTCCAGCCCAGCACCGATTCCTCGACCAGTACCTCGTTGGTCGGCGAGAGCTCGAGGCCGCGTTTGACGATCTCCTCGAACTCCTCCTTGTTGTAAGCGATGCCGCCGCCGCTGCCTCCGAGGGTGAAGCTGGGGCGGATGATGGTCGGGTAGCCGACGGTCGCCTGGATCTCGACCGCCTGCTCGAAGGTTTTGGCAACCGCGGCCTTCGGGCACTCCAGCCCGATCTCGGCCATCGCCACGCGGAACAGCTCGCGGTCCTCGGCCATGCGGATCGCGTCGCGCGAGGCGCCGATCAGCTCGACGTCGTACTTCTCCAGCACGCCGTTGTCGGCGAGGTCGAGCGCACAGTTGAGACCGGTCTGGCCGCCCATGGTCGGCAGCAGCGCGTCGGGGCGTTCCTTGGCAATGATCTTCTCGACCGTCTGCCAGTTGATCGGCTCGATGTAGACCGCGTCGGCCATGTCCGGGTCGGTCATGATCGTCGCCGGGTTGCTGTTGACCAGCACCACCCGGTAGCCCTCGTCGCGCAGCGCCTTGCACGCCTGGGCGCCGGAATAGTCGAACTCGCAGGCCTGGCCGATCACGATCGGGCCGGCGCCGATGATCAGGACGGTCTTGATGTCGGTACGCTTGGGCATGTCAGTGCGCCTCGGCTTTCTTGTCATTCATGGAGGCGACGAACCTGTCGAACAGCGGCGCCACGTCGTGCGGGCCGGGACTGGCCTCGGGGTGGCCCTGGAAGCTGAAGGCCGGCGCATCGGTCAACGCGATGCCCTGGTTGGAGCCGTCGAACAGCGAACGGTGGGTGACGCGCACGTTGGCCGGCAGCGTCGCTTCGTCCACCGCAAAGCCGTGGTTCTGGCTGGTGATCATCACCCGGCCGGTATCGAGGTCCTGCACCGGGTGGTTGGCGCCGTGGTGGCCGTACTTCATCTTCAGGGTCTTCGCGCCGACCGCGAGGCCGAGCAGCTGGTGACCGAGGCAGATGCCGTAGGTCGGGATCTTCTGGTCGACAAATTCGCGGATCGCGGCGATCGCGTAATCGCACGGCGCCGGGTCGCCCGGACCGTTGGACAGGAACACGCCGTCCGGCTTCAAGGCGAATACCTCGGCCGCGGTGGTCTGCGCCGGCACCAGGGTCACTTTGCAGCCACGCTCGGCGAGCATCCGCAGGATGTTGTGCTTGACTCCGAAGTCGTAGGCAACGACGTGGTGCCGGGGTTCGGCGCGGACGAACTCGCCACTGTCGAGATCGAGCTGGCCGTCGACCCACTGCAGCGGCTCGCGGATGCAGACTTCCTTGGCCAGGTCCATGTCCTTGAGGCCGGCGAACTTGCGCGCCGCTTCCAGCGCCTTGTCGGCATCGAGGCCGTCGCCAGCCATGATCGCACCGGACTGGGCACCGGTTTCGCGCAGCAGCCGGGTCAGCTTGCGGGTGTCGATGTCGGCGATCGCGACCACGCCGCGTTGGGCCAGCCACTCCGGCAGCGAGACTTCGCTGCGCCAGTTGCTCGGCCGGCGCGGAACGTTGCGCACGATCAGGCCGGCGGCCCACGCCCGGGTCGACTCATCGTCGTTGTCGGTGCAGCCGGTGTTGCCGACATGCGGATAGGTCAGGGTGACCAGCTGGCGCGCGTAGGACGGGTCGGTCAGGATTTCCTGGTAACCGGTCATCGCGGTGTTGAACACCACTTCGCCGACGGAAAGGCCGGGCGCGCCTACGGAAATGCCCTCGAAGATGGTGCCGTCTTCGAGCGCAAGGATTGCGGGTTGGTTCACGGGGATCGCCTTGATTGCCAGGGAATCCTGACTCCACCAGGCGCAGCGCAAACCGGAATGCAGGTTGCAGCAAAGCGCGGACACGGTGCAGGACCGGTCCGAAAATGGAGTTCAGGCGAACGGGAATTCTAGCGATGAAGTCGCTTCGACGCCAGCAGCTTTGTTCAGCTGGGCGGTCCTACAGGAGATCGCGAAGCGCGTAGCGCCCAGGGTCCCGGCCAGCCAGCCGCGCGGCCGCATGCAGCGCCCCGCGTGCGAACACGTCCCGGTTGGTCGCCCGATGGACCAGTTCGACCCGTTCACCCAGCCCGGTGAACTGCACCAGGTGCTCGCCGACGATGTCGCCCGCCCGGATCGCGGCATGATGCGGCGTCGCCCCGCCCTGCTCCGCGCAGGCAGCCAGCACCAGCGCGGTCCCGGAAGGCGCGTCCTTCTTGTGCACGTGATGGGATTCGACGATGTCGCAGTCCCAGCCTTGCAGCGTGAGGGCCGCGCGCTCGACGAGGTCGCACAGCACCGCAACACCGAGGCTGAAGTTGGCTGACCACAGCACCGGGATACTCGTAGAGGTATCCGACATCGCTTCGCGCTGCCCCGGTTCCAGCCCGGTCGTGCCCGACACCAGCGCGGCGCCGCGTTCGGCGCATAACGCGAGGATCGCGTCGAAACCCGCCGGCAGGCTGAAATCGATCGCCACATCGAACTCCGGAACCCCATGGAGCTCGGCCACCGAGAACTGCGGCACGCCATCCACCACCCGCTGCGGCGGCTTGCTGCGCGATACCGCGGCGACCAGTTGGACGTCGTCGCGTTCGCCCGACAGCCGCGACAGGGCCTGGCCCATGCGGCCGGAGGCACCGTGGATGAGGATGCGGGTGGGCGGGTTCATCGATGCAGGCTAGCCGGCCCGGCTGGGGCCGACAAGCGCTGGCTGGGCGTCAGGAGGTCATCCGGTCCCAGAAGCCCTTGACCCCGTCAAGGAAGGTCGACGAACGCGGCGAATGCTTGCGCGCGTTCTCGCCGGTAAAGGTCGCCTCCAGCTTGGTCAGCAGCTCCCGCTGCTCGCTGGTCAGGTTGACCGGGGTCTCGACCACGGCGCGGCAATACAGGTCGCCGGTGCGGCGGCTGCGAACCGACTGCACACCCTTGTCGCGCAACCGGAATACCTTGCCGGTCTGGGTCTCGGCGGGGATCCGCAGTTCGACCTCGCCGCCCAGGGTCGGCACCCGGATGGTGTCGCCCAGCGCGGCCTGGCCGAGGCGGATCGGCACGTCGCAATGCAGGTCGTCGCCGTCGCGCTGGAAGATCTCGTGCTCGCGCACGCGCACGTCGACGTAGAGGTCCCCGGGGGGCGAGCCCGCCGGCCCCGCTTCGCCTTCGCCCGCCAACCGGATGCGGTCGCCGTTGTCGACGCCGGCCGGAATCTTGACCGACAACGTCTTGGTCTTCTCGATCCGGCCCTGGCCGTGGCAGTCGCCACAGGGGTTGGCAATCGTCTGGCCGCGGCCGCCGCAATGCGGGCAGCCCTGCTGCATCGAGAAGATGCCGCGCTGGAAGCGCACCTGGCCGCGACCGTTGCAGGTCTGGCAGGTTTCCAGCTTGCCGTCGGCCGAGCCGCTGCCGTCGCAGCTTTCGCATTCGTCCAGCGTGGGAATCTCGACCTGCTTCTCGATGCCGCGGACGGCCTCTTCCAGCGACAGCTCCATCACGTAGCCGATGTCGGCGCCGCGACGCGGACCACGGCCACCCCCAGCGCCACCCCCGAAGATGTTGCCGAAGATGTCACCGAAGATATCGCCCATGTCGGCGTAGCCACCCGGCCCGCCCGCACCACCACCCATGCCGTGCTCGAAGGCGGCGTGGCCGTGCTGGTCGTACATCCGTCGACGGTTGGCGTCGGCCAGTACTTCGTAGGCCTCCTTGCACTCCTTGAACGAGGCCTCGGCGGCATGGTCGCCCGGGTTGCGGTCCGGGTGATACTTCATCGCACAGCGGCGGTAGGCCTTCTTCAGGTCATCGGCACCGGCGTCGCGGGCCACGCCCAGGACTTCGTAGTAATCGCGCTTGCTCATCTTCCACTGCTTCCCTGCCCCACCGGATTACCGGGTCGGGGACTGGTGGTCGTGCAACAACGGGCCCGGAGTCGCGTGGCGACCCGGGCCCTCAAGACGTCCACGCCCGAAGGCGTGGACCTGGTTCGAACGGAGGACCTGGACGCCCTACTTCTTCTCGTCGTCCTTGACCTCGGTGAACTCGGCATCGACCACGTCGTCGGCGGCCTGGCCCGCACCGGCGTCACCGGCGGCATCAGCACCCGGCTGCTGCGACTGCACCGCCGCCATCAACGCCTGCACGGCTTCTTCCAGCGCCTTGCTCTTGGCCTCGATCTGCGATTTCTCGTCGCCCTTCATCGCGGTCTCGAGTTCGGCAATCGCGCTCTCGGCCGCACCAATCGCTTCGCCCGGCAGCTTCTCGCCGTTCTCCTTGATGGTGGTGCGGGTCATGTGGATCAGGCCGTCGGCCTGGTTGCGTGCCTGTACCAGCTCGTGGAACTTCTGGTCTTCCTCGCGGTTGGCTTCGGCGTCGGCGACCATCTTCTGGATCTCCTCGTCCGACAGGCCCGAGCCGGCCTTGATCTCGACCTTCTGCTCCTTGCCGGTCTTCTTGTCCTTGGCGGTCACGTGGACGATGCCATTGGCGTCGATGTCGAACGACACCTCCACCTGCGGCATGCCGCGCGGCGCGGCCTCGATACCGGACAGGTCGAAGCGGGCCAGCGACTTGTTGTAGCGGGCCTGCTCGCGCTCACCCTGCAGCACGTGCACGGTGACCGCGGACTGGTTGTCCTCGGCGGTCGAGAAGGTCTGCGAGGCCTTGGTCGGCACCGTGGTGTTCTTCTCGATGATCTTGGTGAACACGCCGCCCAGGGTCTCGATGCCAAGACTCAGCGGGGTCACGTCGAGCAGCAGCACGTCCTTGACGTCACCGGCGAGCACGCCGCCCTGGATCGCCGCACCGACCGCGACCGCTTCATCGGGGTTCACGTCCTTGCGCGGCTCCTTGCCGAAGAACTCCGCTACCGCTTCGCCAACCTTCGGCATGCGGGTCTGGCCGCCGACCAGGATCACCTCGGCGATGTCGCTGGCGCGCAGGCCGGCGTCGTTCAGCGCGGTGCGGCAGGGGCCGATGGTCTTCTTGACCAGGTCGTCGACCAGCGACTCCAGCTTGGCGCGGGTCAGCTTGATGTTGAGGTGCTTCGGGCCGCTCGCATCGGCGGTCACGTACGGCAGGTTGACCTCGGTCTGCTGCGCGGACGACAGCTCGATCTTGGCGCGCTCGGCGGCATCCTTGAGGCGCTGCAGGGCCAGGTGGTCCTTGCGCAGGTCGATGCCCTGGTCCTTGTTGAACTCGTCGACGAGGTAATCGATGACGCGCTTGTCGAAGTCCTCGCCACCGAGGAAGGTGTCGCCGTTGGTGGCCAGCACCTCGACCTGCATCTCGCCGTCGACCGAGGCGATCTCGATGATCGACACGTCGAAGGTGCCGCCGCCGAGGTCGTACACCGCGACCTTGCGGTCGCCGCCCTTCTTGTCCATGCCGTAGGCCAGCGCGGCCGCGGTCGGCTCGTTGATGATGCGCTTGACGTCGAGCCCGGCGATCTTGCCGGCGTCCTTGGTGGCCTGGCGCTGGCTGTCGTTGAAGTACGCCGGCACGGTGATGACCGCCTCGGTGACGGTCTCGCCCAGGTAGGCCTCGGCGGTCTTCTTCATCTTGCTCAGCACTTCGGCCGAGATCTGCTGCGGCGCCATCTTCTTGCCGTCGGCAGTCGCGACCCAGGCGTCGCCATTCTCATGCGCGACGATGCTGTACGGGACCAGGTCGAGGTCCTTCTGCACCTCGGCGTCGGTGAACTTGCGGCCGATCAGGCGCTTCACCGCGTAGAAGGTGTTCTTCGGATTGGTGACCGCCTGGCGCTTGGCCGAGGCGCCGACGAGGATCTCGCCGTCCTTGGTGTAGGCGACGATGGACGGCGTGGTGCGATCGCCCTCGGCGTTCTCGATGACCTTCGCCTTGCCGCCTTCCATGATCGCCACGCACGAATTGGTCGTGCCCAGGTCGATACCGATGATCTTGCCCATGGTGTTGCTCCCTCTTGAATCCGGATGTTTTGGAGCGGTCTTTGCCGCCGATGAACGCTATCTGGGGTCGCCGTGCTTCAGTTCAAGAACCGCCACCGGCCGCACGATTCAGTCGTGGTTGCTGACCACGACAAGCGCCGGGCGCAGCAACCGCTCGTTCAGCAACCAGCCCTTCTGGTAGACCTGCACGACGTGGCCCGGCGGATGGTCGGCGCTGTCGATGGTGCTCATCGCCTGGTGGTGGTCGGGGTTGAACGGCTGCCCGGCCGGGTTGACTTCGACCAGGCCGTTGTCGGCGGTGACCTTCAGCAACTGCTTGAGGGTCAACTCGATGCCCTGGCGCAGCGCGACCGCATCGTCGCCTGCCGCCGCGAGGCCGGCTTCCAGGCTGTCGATCACCGGCAGCAGTTCGGCCAGCAGGCGCTCATTGGCGAACTTGCGCGCCATGTCGCGCTCGCGCTCCAGCCGCTTGCGCTGGTTTTCGAGGTCCGCGCGGTCACGCAGGGTGTCTTCGCGCAACTGGGCGAGTTCGGCCTGGACGGCCTCAAGTTCGGCGGCGAGGGGGGATTGCTCGTTCTCGGCGGCGGCCTGTTCGGCTGCTTCCTTCATGGGTTCGGTGGTCATGCTCAACCTGGGTCCTGGTGCACACGGTTCCGTCTGGCCGTGGGCGCGATGGGTGACAGGGACGAGCAATTGGGGTCGACCCGGTGCAATTCAAGCGTCGCGGGAGCCTGCCTAGCGCCGGGTTTCGCGTCCGAATGCATCGCCGAGCGCGTCCGCCGCGGCCTGCACCACCGGGATCACCCGCCCATAGGCCATGCGGGTCGGACCGATCACGCCGAGCACCCCGAGGACCTGACCACCGGCGACGTACGGCGCGGTGACCAGCGACACGCCCTCCAACGGCGCCAGCCCGGTTTCCTCGCCGATGAATATCCGCACGCCCGGGGCCTGCACCGTACGCTCGAGCAACTGGAGGATCTCGCGCTTGCGGGCGAACGCCTCGAACAGCTCGCGCAACCGGTCCACGTCCGACAACTCCTGCACACCCATCAACCGTGTCTGCCCGGCCAGCACCATGTCGTCGTTTCCCGGCACCAGGACCTGTTCGGCCAGCTCGACGGAACGCGACAGAAGCCGCTCCATCTCGGTCCGGTCCGACCTCAGTTCGCTCAATAGAGTCGCCCGGATGTCGGCCAGCGAGCGTCCCGCGAAATGGTGGTTGAGGTAGTTGGCGATCTGCTCCAGCTCGGACGATTCGTAGGCATGGCGGGTATGGATGATCCGGTTCTGGACCTCGTTGTCGGAGAACACCAGGATCGCCAACACCCGTTGGGCATCGATGGACACGAAGTCGACCCGGCGGAACGCGAACTGCTCGCGCCGCGGCACGCTGACCACGCCGACGAAATGACTCATCGCCGAGAGCAGCTCCGAGGCGCTTCCGAGCAATGCCTGGGTGCCGAAGCCCGCCGGCAGCTCGTCGCGCAGCCGCGCCAGTTCGGCATCCGGGAGTGGCCGGACCTGCAACAGCGAGTCGACGAACAGGCGGTAACCGCGGGCGGTCGGGATCCGCCCTGCCGAGGTGTGGGGCGCGGACAGCAAACCGGCCTCCTCCAGATCGGCAAGGATGTTGCGGATGGTCGCCGGGCTCACGTCCAGCCCCGACTGTCGCGCCAGCACCTGCGAACCGACCGGCTCGCCACTGCGGATGTAACCCGCGATCAGGGTGCGAAGCAGTTGGCGTGAGCGCGCGTCGAGCCCGGCGGGGCCAGCCGCGTCGCCACGGGTCCCGGGCTCCCCCGTGGGGCGCGGGTTCCAGCTGTTGTGCGGTTCGGCGGGCTTGGAACTCATCACCACCGGGTATAAGCCCGTCGGCCCGGTGGCGCAACCCGACGGCGCGGCCGGCGGGTTCGCGGTCGTGGCGACGCAGCCGGCGAGACGCGATCATGCGAGCCTCCCCCTGCCGTCGCCGTCCCGTCCCCTTTACACTCGCCGCCGCATGCTCGCGCATCTCTCACTCAAACAATTCGCCGTGGTCAGCGAGGCCGAGCTCGGTTTCGGACCCGGCCTGACCGTCATCTCCGGCGAAACCGGTGCCGGCAAGTCGTTGCTGGTCGACGCGCTGGGGCTGCTCTCCGGCTTGCGCGCCGACAGCGGCGTGGTCCGCCATGGCGCCGACCGCGCCGAGGTGGTCGGCGAATTCACCCTGCAGGACGTGCCGGCCGCTGGCGACTGGCTGCGCGACAACGAACTGGACGAAGGCGCTGGCGACGATGGCGCCTGCCTGGTCCGTCGCGTGGTGCGGGCCGATGGCGGTTCGCGCGCCTGGGTCAATGGACGTCCGGTCACGGTCGGGCAGTTGACTGAACTCGCCGGCCTGCTGGTCGAGATCCACGGCCAGCATGAACACCAGGCACTGTTGTCGAGGCCCAGCCAGTTGACCCTGCTGGATGCCTACGGTCGTACCGACGCCGAACGCGATGCCGTGGCTGCTGCGGCTGCCCGCTGGAGTGCACTGCTCGGCGAGCGCGAATCGCTCTCGGCCAAGGGCGACGTCAGCGAACGTATCGACTGGCTGGAGCACCAGCACGCCGAGCTGGAACGGGAAACCCTGGAACCCGACTCGATCGCTCAACTGCGGGCCGACCATCGCCGGCAAGCCCACGCCTCCGACCTCATCGGCGCCTGCGAGACCGCGTTCGCCCGCCTCGGCGGCGAGGACGCTCCGTCGCTGACCCATGAGTTGCAGCAGGTGCGCGGCGAACTGCAAGGCGTCGCCGAACACGAACCACGCCTCAACGAAGTCGACGGCATGCTCGACGCCGCCGCGATCCAGCTCGACGAAGCGCTGGCGATGCTCGATCGCGTGCGCGGCGACCTCGACATGGACCCGTCCGCCTTCGACACCCTCGAGCAGCGACTCGGCCGCCTGCACGACCTCGCACGCAAGCACCGCGTCACGCCGGAAGAGTTGTTCGGGCATCGCGACGCCCTTGCCGCCGAGCTGGAGCAACTGCGCGGCGCCGGGGTCCGGTTGCAGCGACTGGATGCCGAAATCGAGTCCGCCAGCGCCGACTGGCGCAAGGCAGCCGACACCTTGGGCAGCAAACGACGCAAAGCCGCCAAATCACTGGCAGCAGCCACCACCGGCCTGATCGCCGAACTGGGCATGGGCGGTGGACGTTTCGATATCGCGATCGAGCCGATCGAAGGCGACAAGCCCGACCCGCACGGCGGAGAACGCGTGGAGTTCCTCGTCGCCGCCAACCCCGGCCAGCCGGCGCGGGCCTTGCGCAAGGTTGCCTCGGGTGGCGAGTTGTCGCGCATCTCTCTGGCGATCGAGGTCGCTGCGCTGGGGCTGGATACGGTCCCGACGATGGTGTTCGACGAGGTCGACTCGGGCATCGGCGGCGGCGTGGCCGAAATCGTCGGCCAGAAGCTGCGCGCGCTCGGCGCCACCCGCCAGGTGCTGTGCGTCACCCACCTGCCGCAGGTCGCGGCCCAGGGTCATGCGCACTACCGTGTCAGCAAGGCCGCGAGCGAGGGCGTGACCCAGAGCCAGGTCCGGTTGCTGGATGGTCCGCAACGGCAGGAGGAGCTGGCGCGGATGCTCGGCGGCGTCGAACTGACCCGCGAGGCGCGGGCGGCGGCAAAGCGGTTGTTGAGCGACGTGAACTGAGTGCGAGAACCGGTGGATGGGTGCCGTCGCGCGCTGCGGCGCGCTTATCCACGCCGTGACAGATACGTTATCGCGACACCTTCTTGCGCACGTACAGCACCAGCGAGTGTTCCTCGATCTCGTAGCCGTGCGCGGCGGCGATTTTCGCCTGCAGTTCCTCGATCTCGGCGCTCTCGAACTCGACGATCTTGCCGGTGTCGATATCGACCATGTGGTCGTGGTGCTGCCCACGGTCGAGCTCGTAGACCGACTGGCCGGACTCGAAGTTGTGCTTGAGTACCAGCCCGGCCGCCTCGAACTGGGTCAGCACGCGGTAGACAGTCGCCAGGCCGATGTCTTCCCCGTGGTCCAGCAGCAGCCGGTAGATATCCTCGGCGGTCATGTGCCGGGGCTTGGCCTTTTCCAGCAACTCGAGGATCCGCGTGCGCGGATGGGTCACTTTCAGGCCTGCCTTGCGAAGGTCGTGCGATTCCATTGGAGCTCCTGACGCCGGATGAACACGGCATGCGGCGGGGCCGCGCGATCGTGCCTTCGAGTGTATCATCGGCCTGTTATCCGACCGCCATGAAACCGATGCCAAAGCACCCGATGCGTACGCTCCTGCTCGCCCTTTCCGTCGCCGGAACCACTGCCGGCCTGGCCGGTTGCGGCATCGTCTACCGCCAGCCGATCTTCCAGGGCAACCTGCTGGAGTCGACGGCCGTCGAGCAGTTGCAGGTCGGCATGAGCAAGCAGCAGGTGCTGGGCCTGATCGGCACGCCGTCGATCCAGGATCCGTTCCACCACGATCGCTGGGACTACACCTCGACCCAACGCACCGACCGGCTGGCGCATACCGAAATCAAGACCTTCACCCTGTGGTTCGAGAACGATGCGCTGACCCGATGGGAGGGCGAGTACTTCCCGGAGCAGGATGAGCAACTCGCCAAGTCCGCGCGCAAGCAGTTCGGCCCGAACCTGGCGAAGGACAAGGACAAGTAGCGGCCCGCCAAGCCGCCGGTCAGCGTCCGCGGCTCGCGGCGCGACGCCGCCGCGCTTCCTTCGGATCGGCCAGCAGCGGTCGCAACAGTTCGACCCGGTCGCCGTCGCGCAGCATGGTCGATCCATCCGCGACGACGCCGAACACGGCGTAGTCGCTTCCCGGCGTTCCAGCCCAGCCGGCCGCCCGCAGTGCGTCGGCCACGCAGGCACCCTCGTCCAGTTCCAGCACCATCGTCTCGAAGCGCCGTGGCCAGGCCCGGATCAACTCGACCTTCATTCACCACCGCGGTCCGCGACCCGGATGAAATCATCGACCATCCGGTCCGCCAGGCCCTGGAAGCCGATCGCCATCGCCGGGGCCAGCAACTTCACCTTCGGCTCGAAATTCAGCGTCAGGGTGACCTTGCAGGCCGACTCGTCGAGCGCGTGGAACTCCCAGCGCCCCGACAGGCTGCGGAACGGGCCGTCGACCAGCTTGAGGTCGATGTGGTGCGGCGCCGACATGGTGTTCTCGGTGGTGAACCAGGTACGCAGCGCGCCCAGTCCTAGGTCGAGCCGCGCGACCATCCTGCCGGGCGACGACTCCAGCACCTTGGCGGCATCGCACCACTCGAACCGGCGCGGATAGGCGGGTACATCGCTGACCAGCGCGAACATGCGCGCGGCAGAGTGTTCGACGAGGGCGGTACGGCGGATGCTCGGCATCGGGAGGCACGGGTTCCTATCGGGGTGTCCCGGTCGAAGCCACCGGTCGCCGGGCGGCCCCGCAATCAGGGACAATAGGCGCGATGACGAAGAACAAGAACAACAAGACTGGCAAGGATAAGGGAAAGGGCGCCGGCGGCACCATCGCGCTCAACAAGCGCGCGCGCCACGATTACGCGCTGGAGGAACGCTTCGAGGCCGGGCTTTCACTGCAGGGCTGGGAGCTGAAGTCGATCCGTGCCGGCCGCGCCAACATCGGCGAAAGCTACGCGGTGGTCCGTGGCGGGGAGATGTTCCTGTTCGGCGCGCAGATGACCCCGCTGATCTCGGCGTCGACACACGTCGTCACCGAGGAGCGCCGCACCCGCAAGCTGCTGATGCATCGTCGCGAGATCGACAATCTGATCGGTCGCATCGAGCGTGATGGCTACACCGTGGTGCCGACTTCACTGTACTGGAAGGGCAACAAGGTCAAGATCGAGCTTGCACTGGCCAAGGGCAAGCAGAGCCACGACAAGCGCCAGGCCAACAAGGACCGGGACTGGGCCCGCGACAAGCAGCGCATCCTGCGCGCCCACAACAAGAACGCCTGACGTCAGGGATCCCGCCGGTCAGTGCTCGGCACGTTCGCCGGGCAAGGTGAAGTAGAACGTCGCACCCTCGCCCTCCCGGCCTTCGGCGCGGATCGTGCCGCCGTGGCGCTCGACAATGCGCTTGACCGACGCCAGCCCGATACCGTGGCCGGCGAACTGCTCCTGGTCGTGCAGTCGCTGGAACGGCCGGAACAGTTTGTCGACGTATTGCTGGTCGAACCCGGCGCCGTTGTCACTGACGAAGAACTCGCCCGCCCGCGTCCCGAACTCGATCCTGCCGTCGTCGCGGCCAAGGGTGAACTTCCACGCGTTCCCCAACAGGTTGACCAGCAGGTTGCGCAGCAGGGTCGCGTCGCCGTCGACCGACAACCCTGGAGCGATCTCGACCCGGACATCGCGCCCGGGATCCGCCTCGCGCAGTTCCTGGACGACCTCGCCCGCCATCCGGCCGAGGTCGACGTGCTCGCGCTTGACCGCGCCACGGCTCAGCCGCGACATCTTCAGCAGCGCGTCGATCAGTTCACCCATCCGGCTGGCGGCGTTGCGCACCCGGCCCAGGTAGCCCTGCCCCGCTTCGTCGAGGGTTTCGGAATAGCGTTCCGCGAGTATCCGGCTGAACCCGTCGATCGCCCGCAAGGGCGCGCGCAGGTCGTGGGAGATGCTGTACGCGAACGCCTCCAGCTCCTGGTTCGCCTGGCTCAACTCGCGCGTACGCATCGCAACGCGTGCCTCGAGCGTCCGGTTCAGCGCGTGCACCCTGGCCTGGGCGCGCAAACGCTCGGTCACGTCCTCGACCTGTACCAGGCCGACGATGTCCTGTCCCACGTTCCCAGGCAGCGGCGCGTAGGTCAGTTGGGCATGTCGTGGCTCACCGCCGGCGCGGTGCAGGCGCCGGGTGGTCCGATGGACGCCCGCAGCGTCGGTACTGGCTCCCGCCTGCGCCGTCTGCGCACTGAGCTCATCGTCCTCGAACAACGCGTCGAAACGCACCCCCACCAGCGACTCCGGTGACCGACCGACAATCGTCCCCATCGACGGATTGGCCTCGACGATCGCGCCCTGGCTGTCGAGCAGGGCCTTGCCGATCGCGGAGTACGTCATCGCGACCCGGAAGCGCTGCTCGCTGCGCCGGAACTCCTCGGTCAGGCGCAATGCGATGCCGTGGGCCCGCGACTCCGTGCGGGCCAGCATCCAGGCAACCGCATACATCAGCAGCGACGAGAACAGGCCCAGCGCCAAGGTGTTCTGGAGGCTCTGCAGGCGCGGGACCGCCTCGGCCAGCGGCGGCGAATCGAATTCCATCCGCCAGCGCCGTCCGTAGTTGTCGAACTCGACGGCGTGCGTGAACGCCGGCGGCTGCTGTGCCTGCCCGGAAGCCGAAGCGAACAGCAACTGCGACGTTCCGCCGGTCACGTCATGGATACGGAACCGCATCCCACCGCCGTCGCCGAGCACCGCGGCGACGAACCGGTCGACGCGGAATGGCACGTAGACCCAGCCCAGCATCGCCTCGCGGCGCGCGTCCGTCGTCGCCGGGCGATCAGCGCCGCGATACACCGGGAGATACAGCAACAGGCTCGTCGCCTGTTCCGCGCCATCCTGGATGAGATGGACCGGTCCCGACAGCGATGCGCGGCCACTATCCAGCGCAGCCTGCATCGACGCGTGGCGGACCGTTTCGGAATACATGTCGAAGCCGATCGCCGAGAGGTTCTCGCGCGACCTGGGTTCCAGGTAGAGGATCGGGCCGTAGTAGTCGCGCTCTCCATCCGGGCGCACGTCAAGCAGACCCCAGCCGGCCTGGCGCCATTCGACCTGGAGATCATCCAGCCGGCCCTGGCTGACATAGCCGGCAAACCCCAGGCCGACCATCCCCGGGAAGCGCCGGGACAACTCCATCCCGTCGGCGTAGCCGTACCACTGATGGGGGGTCGGCCGATTGACCGATGCGAACAACGCCGCGCCACCACCGGCAACCAACTCGTAGCTGACCACCTGCTGCTTGAGCTGCTCGGCAAACTCCTGGGTGCTGCCGATGAACTCCACGTTCGCGGCGCGCATCTCGCGGTCGTAGGCCACGCGCCATAGCGCGAATACCGACGCCAGCGACACCAGCAGCACCACCAGCGCCCACAGGTGTCCGCGTATAGGACGCAGCCACCTGGACAGGGAGGGCTTGCTCGGTTCGCCGGAGGGATCGTCCATGGCGGAAAGCATACAAGCCCGCGCTGCATCCGCGGCGTCACTGAACCGGCACCGGACGCGCCGCGCCGGGCACCTTGTACACGGCCGTTCCGACCCTATACTTGTGGGGTCAGCAATCTTGTAGTCCCCGGGGGTGCACTGGCTTCGACGGGGGTCGCGAAATCGCTTGGCGCATGCCGAGGGGGTAGCTTTCCTCGTAAATCCAGCTGCAAAACTCTAGTTGCCAACGACGACAACTACGCACTGGCCGCTTAAGGCCTAAGCCCCGAAATCGCTTGTGTCCGTGCTCGCGACGTAGGGTCATCATCACGGAATCGCCGGGAGTGGCTGCCTGCCAGCACCCGGTTAACCCATAGCAGGCTGGCCCCCGGATGCGCTTCGCGCACCGTGCTGTCCGGGAGCGAGATCCAACGGTGAGCTAAGCATGTAGTGCCGGGGATGGAGTGCCTTCGGACGGGGGTTCAATTCCCCCCACCTCCACCATTTGCAACAACGACGGGCCGCCCGCAAGCGGCCCGTCGTTGTTTGGCGCGCGCGGCCGCCGACGCGGTTGCGGATGCAGGCGATCGGAGCCAATATCGTCTGGCAGGGGGCCGTACAAGAGGCAATCAGATGTCCGGCCATGCCGATATCGCCATTACCCGCGGCTTCGTCGATTTCGACGGCGAGCTGGCGTTCTGGCGCGAGCAGTTCAGTCGCTATCCGTTCTTCCGGCCCGGCCTGGAATTTGCCGACTATGCACCGGCGTTCAAGCTCGGGATCAACATGTTCCTGCACGGTCGCGGCCGTGGCTTCGATGAACAGAGCGCGCAGGTGATCAAGGCCTACGATCGCACGCGCGGGGAGAGTCGACTGGACTGGCACGAGGCCTGTGCCGCAGCCGTCGCGGCTTGGCGGAGGATGAGGGAAACCGCCGTTGCAGCCTGAATTTCCGTGCACATCACGTGGCGTTGGCGGTGAATCCGTATCTTGATGGCGCCGGGCGTTTCAGCCCTTGGAGTTGCCATGAACACGACCAGTCAGAATCAGGGTGGACAGGACAGGAAGGATCCGCCGATCGACGGCGACGCGGACCAGCGCGAGGATTCCCACAAGAAACAGGAGCGCAAGGAACACGAGAGCGACAACCAGGATGAGGCGCTGGAGGAAACCTTCCCCGCCAGCGACCCGGTGTCTCCGTTCATTCCTTCCAAGACACCGGATTAGTCTTCCGCCGCTGCGGCCCGTAACGGCAAAAGCACCCGGACCATCGCCAAACCATTCCGGGTTTCCCGGGCCCGCATGTCGCCTCCGTGGGCCTGGGCGATGGCCTTTGCGATCATCAGTCGCAACCCCAGCCCTTCATCGAACGGCTCGGCCTCGGCCCCAGTGAACAGGGATTCGCGCTCACCGGGGCTCCACGGCGAACCGTCCGCAGCTATGTCGATCCGGACACCCTGCTCCGCCAGCTCCGCGGTCATGACGACTTCGCCATGGCGCGAATGCATGAACCCAACCAGTGCCACAAGCATCTGCACGAGTCGCTGCGCATCACCGTCGAGCGTGCGCTCGTCGAGTTCCGCAGCCACATCCAGCCGGACATCGGCCTTGGACGACGTAACCGCCAGCTCCACGAGCATCGACGGCACGATGGCTTCTCGGCGGCTGACCAGGCGCGACTGGCGCGCGCGGGCCCAGTCCGAGACTTCCTGCACCATCGAGCTGAGGCGCGTGGTCTGGCGATCGATGATGGCGAGCAGCTCATCGCGCCGGTCGGGCTCCAGGTCGGGACGACGCAGCAGGTAGGCGGCAGTCTGGAGTGGCGACAGCGGTCCACGCAGGTCATGGGCGAGCCGGTCCAGCAGGATGGCGGTTGGATCCGCATCCCCCGCTGCCTCGGTAGATACGGAACCTCGATGGGCGCGAGCATCAGCCATTGGACGGCTCCGCCGTGCGCTGACCGTGAACAGGAGCTCCGCACAGACGCTGGATCGCCTCGAGCGCCGGCGGTTTGACGAGATGCTCATCAAAACCGGCAGCGTGCGTGCGGCGACGATCCTCGGGCTGGCCCCAGCCGGTCACCGCGATGATCTGGACGTTTTCCATCCCCGGCAACTCGCGCAGCCGGGGTGCGAGTTCGTAACCACTCAATCCCGGCATGCCCACGTCGAGGAAGACGATCTCGGGATGGAACACTTCGACATCGGAAAGCACCGCATGCGGGTCGTACAGGCGCCTGACGTCATGCCCGAGCATTTCGATCATCATCGCCAGGGTATCGGCTGCGTCGCGGTTGTCGTCGACCACCAGCACGCGTCGCCGGGTGGTTTTGCCAACCGCCACTGGAACCGCGGCGACAGGTTCCCGAGCTTCGGAGGGGCGCTGCAGGGGCAATACGACGGTGAACGTAGCGCCGCTCCCCAGACCCTCGCTGCTGACCGATACCTGTCCTCCATGCATTTCCGCCAATCGCCGCACCAGGGTCAGGCCGATACCGAGGCCGCCGTGGGTCCGGTCGATCGAGGTTTCCACCTGCGAGAACATCTCGAAGATGCGGTTGACCTGGTCGGCCTCGAGCCCGATGCCGGTATCGCGCACCTGGACCTCGACCTGGGCGTCCCGCGCGCTCGCGCGCAGTTCAATGCGGCCGTGCGTGTCGGAATACTTGGCTGCGTTGTTCAGCAGGTTGGCAAAGACCTGCGACAGTCGCGCCTGGTCCGCGACCAGTTGCAAAGGGCCATCGGGCAGATCGACCACGAGTTCGTGTTCACCCTGCTCGATTACTGGCCGGGCGATCTCGATGGCCGAGTCGACAATCTCCCGCAATGACGTGGGGTGCTTGCGCAGGGTCAACTTGGCCTGACTGATCCGGGCGATGTCCAGCAGGTCGTCGATCAATCTCACCAGCAAAGTCAGCTGGCGCTCCATCAAGGACTGCAGACCGTCGTCGGCGGGACCGGACAGGCGGCGGATGCCGAGCGCATTCTGCAGGGGTGCCAATGGATTGCGAAGTTCGTGGGCCAGCGTGGCGAGGAATTCATCCTTGCGCCTGTCGGCTTCGCGCAGGAGTTGCTCGACACGGTTGCGCTCGGCTATTTCGTCCTGCAAGGCAACGTTCTGGGCCCCGAGCGCGGCGTTGGCGTTACGCAACGACTCGTTCAGCACCGCAAGCTCCCTGGCCTGCTCGGCGTGCAGGGCCTGGTTGGCGGCTGCGAGCTTGGCGTTGGTGGCTTCCAGCTCGCGACGCTTGCGGTGCAACTCAGCCAGCACCACGACCTTGGTCCGCAATATCTCCGGAATGACCGGCACCATCACGTAGTCGACCGCGCCCAGCTTGTAGCCACGCAGCCGATCCATGTCGGTGACGTTGACCGCGGTGACGAAGATGATCGGCGTCTTCTCGAACCGCGGATGCTGGTGGATCATGCTCGCGGTCTCGAAGCCGTCCATGCCGGGCATGTTGACGTCGAGCAGGATCACCGCGTAGTCGTCGCTCATCAGGCGCCGCAGCGCTTCGACACCGGAATTGGCCTCGACCAGTTCCTCGCCCAGCGGTTCGAGGATCGCCCGGTAGGTCAGCAGCCGGCCCGGCTGGTCATCGACCAGCAGGATCTTGACCGGTGCCTCGACCGCACCGGGCTGGCTCGCGATGTTCAGCGGTGCAACCACTGGCGCAGCACTCCAAGCAACTGGTCGGTGACTACCGGCTTGGCGAGGTAGTCGGATGCGCCGGCCTCCAGGCATTTTTCGCGATCGCCCTTCATTGCCTTGGCGGTGACCGCGACGATCGGCAGGGCACGCGATTCGGGTCGCTCACGAATCGCCCGCATGGTCTGGTAGCCGTCCATGCCGGGCATCATGATGTCCATCAGCACCAGCGCGATCTCCTCGTCGGCGGCGACCTTCTCGATCGCTTCCTGGCCGGTGCCGGCGGTCACCACGTCCATGCCGTGGCGCTCCAGCACGCTGGACATGGCGAAGATGTTACGGACGTCGTCATCGACTACCAGCACGCGCTTGTCGCGCAGCGCATCGTCGGACTCGTGCAGGCTCTGGACCATGCGCTGCTTGGCCGCCGGCAGGTCCGCGATCACCCGGTGCAGGAACAGCGCGGTTTCATCCAGCAGCCGCTCGGGCGATTCCACGCCCTTGATCACCACGCTCTTGGCCGCCTTCCTGAGGCGCCGGTCATCCTCGGCGGTGAGATCCTTGCCGGTGAACACCACCACCGGCACGTCGCACAGCGCCGGTTCGGCCTGGATCCTGTCCAGCAGCTCGAAGCCGGTCATGTCGGGCAGGCGCAGGTCGAGGACGACACAGTCGTACCGCTGCGACTGCATCGACTCCAGTGCCTCTGCGCCGGTGCCGACGGTCTCGATGGCGACATCGTCATGGCGGATCAGCTCCTCGATGCTCATTCGCTCGGCCGCGTCGTCCTCGACCACCAGGAGCCGTTTGACCCGCGGCAAGGTGTACTCCTTGATCCGCTGCAGCGCGGCGCCGATGGTCTCGGTGGTGGCGGGCTTGGCGAGGTAGGAGAACGCCCCGCGCTCGATGCTCTGGTGGCGCTCTTCCTCGATGGTGACGATCTGCACCGGGATGTGTCGGGTCGCCGAGTCCTGCTTGAGCCGTGCCAGCACGGTCCAGCCGAGCATGTCGGGCAGGAAGATGTCGAGCGAGATCGCGCTGGGCCGGTAGTCGTGGACGAGCCGCAATGCATCGCTGCCACTGCCTGCAACCAGTACACGGAAACCCTGCGTCCGCGCCAGGTCCCGCAGCACGGTTGCATAACGCGCGTCATCCTCGACCAGCAGCAACACCGGCTCGCCTTCGACCAGAACGTCGCGGTCGTCGTCGATCGTTTCGCCCACTTCCTGTTGCAGTTCTTCTTCGGTCTGCGGCAGCACCTGCTGCGCGCGGTGGTGCGCGACCGCGGCGCGTGCTTCGTGCGCCCCGTCGGCCCCCGCGTACGACAGCGGCAGGTACAGCGTGAAGGTACTGCCCTCGCCCACCTCGCTACGCAGGCGCAGTTCGCCGCCGAGCAGGCCGGCGATCTCGCGGCTGATCGCGAGTCCCAGGCCGGTACCACCGTACTGCCGCGAGGTGCCCGCATCGGCCTGCTGGAATGCCTCGAACACGATGCGCTGTTTGTCCGAAGAAATGCCGATACCGGTATCGGTGACATCGAACGCGACCACCGTCGGCGCGGCATCCAGCACCGCATGGCCGGATGACCAGCCGCCTTCCGCCGCGCGGCCGACCAGTCGTACGCTGCCCTCGGCGGTGAACTTGAAGGCGTTCGACAGCAGGTTCTTGAGGATCTGCTGCAGGCGCTTGGGGTCGGTATCGAGCGCGCGGCCGAGTTCCGGCGAAAACTCGACCGAGAATTCCAGCTTGCGCCGCTCGGCCTCGTGCCGGAACGCGCGTTCCATGTTCTCGCGCAGGTGGCGGAAGCTGATCTCTTCGTTGTCAACGGTCACCGTGCCGGACTCGATCTTGGACAGGTCCAGGATGTCGCTGATCAGGTGCAGCAGGTCGGTGCCGGCCGCGTGGATCGTGGTCGCAAACTCGACCTGGCGCGGGGTCAGGTTGGTCTCGACGTTCTCCGCCAGTTGCTGGCCCAGGATCAGGATCGAGTTGAGCGGCGTACGCAGCTCGTGTGACATGTTGGCAAGGAACTCGGACTTGTAACGCGAGGTCAACGCCAGCTCCGCGGCCTTTTCCTCCAGTGCGCGACGGGCGTGCTCGATCTGCAGGTTCTTGCCTTCCACCTCGTTCTTCTGCTCGGCCAGGAGCGCGGCCTTCAAGGCGATGTCCTCGTTGGTCTGACGCAGGGTCTTCTGCTGTGATTGCAGCTCACCGGCCAGTTGCTGCGACTGCGCCAGCAGACGCTCGGTCCGCATCGTCGCCTCGATGGTGTTGAGCACGATGCCGATGCTGCGCGACAGCTGGTCCAGGAACGCGCGGTGCGAGACGGTGAACTCCGACAGCGAGGCGAGCTCGATTACCGCCTTGACCTGGTCCTCGAACAGCACCGGCAGCACGATCACGTTGCGCGGCACCAGGTCCAGCAAACCGGTGCGTATCTGCACGGTGCCCGGCTCGACATCGTCGATCACGATCATCCGGGCCTGCGCGGCGCACTGGCCAATCAGGCCTTCACCGAACTCGATGGTGGTCCGCGCCTCGGCAGAGCCGCTGCTTGCATAACCGGCGAGTTGCCGTAGCACCCGCTTGCCGCCGGACTCGTCGTCGTCGACCACGTACATCAGGCCCTTGTGGGCGCTGACCAGCGGAGCGAGTTCCGAGAGCAGCATGTTGCCCAGTGTGATCAGGTCACGCTGGCCCTGCATCATGCCGCTGAAGGTGGCCATGTTGGTCTTCAGCCAGTCCTGCTCGCGACCGCTTTCGGTCGTCGCGCGAAGGGTGCCGATCATGGCATTGATGTTGTTCTTGAGGTCGGCCAGTTCGCCGCTCACGTCGACCTGGATCGAGCGGGTCAGGTCTCCCTGCGTAACCGCGGTGGCGACTTCCGCAATCGCGCGGACCTGGGTGGTCAGGTTGGCGGCGAGCTGGTTGACGTTGCCGGTCAGGTTCTCCCAGATGCCGGCCGTGCCCGGCACCTTGGCCTGGCCACCGAGGCGGCCCTCGACGCCGACCTCGCGCGCCACCGTGGTCACCTGGTCGGCGAAGATCGCCAGGGTGTCCGTCATGGAATTGATCGTATCGGCCAGTTCGGCGATCTCGCCCTTGGCTTCCACCGTCAGCTTCTTGCTGAGGTCGCCGGTCGCGACCGCGGTCACCACCTGCGCGATGCCGCGCACCTGGGTGGTGAGGTTGGTCGCCATCGAGTTGACGTTGTCGGTGAGGTTGGCCCAGGTGCCGGCAACGCCGGGCACGGTCGCCTGCCCGCCCAGCTTGCCCTCGGTGCCGACCTCGCGCGCGACGCGGGTCACCTCGGCGGCGAAGCTGTTGAGCTGGTCCACCATCGTGTTGAGGGTGTCCTTGAGCTGCAGGATCTCGCCCTGCGCATCCACGCCGATCTTGCGCGACAGATCGCCCTTGGCCACCGAGGTCGCGACCTCGGCGATGTTGCGCACCTGGCTGGTCAGGTTGGACGCCATCGAGTTGACGTTGTCGGTCAGGTCCTTCCACGTACCGGCGACGCCCGGCACGCGCGCCTGGCCACCGAGCTTGCCCTCGGTACCGACCTCGCGTGCCACGCGGGTCACCTCTGCGGCGAAGGAGTTGAGCTGGTCGACCATCGTGTTGATGGTGTCCTTGAGCTCGAGCATCTCGCCCTTCACGTCGACCGCGATCTTGCGCGACAGGTCGCCCTTCGCCACCGCCGTGGTGACCTCGGCGATGTTGCGCACCTGGCTGGTCAGGTTGGACGCCATCGCGTTGACGTTGTCGGTCAGGTCCGCCCAGGTGCCGGCGACGCCGGGCACGGTGGCCTGGCCACCGAGCTTGCCCTCGGTGCCGACCTCGCGGGCCACGCGGGTCACCTCGGCTGCGAAGCTGTTGAGCTGGTCGACCATCGTGTTGATGGTGTCCTTGAGCTGCAGGATCTCGCCCTGCGCGGTCACCGCGATCTTGCGCGACAGGTCGCCCTTCGCGACCGCGGTGGTGACTTCGGCGATGTTGCGCACCTGGCTGGTCAGGTTGGACGCCATCGCATTGACCGAGTCGGTCAGGTCGGCCCAAGTGCCATCGACACCGGGCACGGTGGCCTGGCCGCCGAGCTTGCCCTCGGTACCTACCTCGCGCGCCACGCGGGTCACTTCGGCAGCGAAGCCGTTGAGCTGGTCCACCATCGTGTTGAGGGTGTCCTTCAGCTCCAGCATTTCGCCCTTCACGTCGACCGTGATCTTGCGCGACAGGTCGCCCTTGGCCACCGCGGTGGTCACCTCGGCGATGTTGCGCACCTGCAGGGTCAGGTTGGACGCCATCGAGTTGACGTGGTCGGTCAGGTCCTTCCAGGTGCCGGCGACGTCGGGCACCTGGGCCTGGCCACCGAGCTTGCCTTCGGTGCCGACCTCGCGCGCCACGCGCGTCACTTCGGCGGCGAAGCCGTTGAGCTGGTCGACCATCGTGTTGATGGTGTTCTTGAGCGCCAGGATCTCGCCCTGCGCATCGACGCCGATCTTGCGCGACAGGTCGCCCTTGGCCACCGCCGTGGTCACCTCGGCGATGTTGCGCACCTGGCTGGTCAGGTTGGACGCCATCGCGTTGACCGAGTCCGTCAGGTCCTTCCACGTGCCGGCGACACCGGGCACCACGGCCTGGCCGCCGAGCTTGCCCTCGGTGCCGACTTCGCGCGCCACGCGCGTGACCTCCGATGCGAAGCTGCGCAGCTGGTCGACCATCGTGTTGATGGCCTCCTTCAGCTGCGCCATCTCGCCGCGCACGTCGGCGGTGATCTTGCGCGACAGGTCGCCGTCGGCAACGGCAATCGTCACCTCGGAGATGTTGCGGACCTGCGTGGTCAGGTTGGACGCCAGTTCGTTGACCGAGTCGGTCAGCTCCTTCCAGACGCCCGACACGCCCTTGACCTTGGCCTGTCCGCCCAGGCGGCCGGCGGTGCCGACCTCGAGTGCCACGCGGGTGACCTCCGCACTGAACTCGCTCATCTGCTCGATCATGCGGTTGACGATCTTCGCCGAGCGCAGGAACTCGCCCTTCAATGGCCGACCATCGGCTTCCAGCGGCACCGTGTGGGTCAGGTCGCCCTTGGCCACGCCCGCCATCGCCGCGGTCATCGTCTCGACCGGACGCACCAGGTCGTCGATCAACCCGTTCACCGATTGCTGCATGCCCAGCCAGGCACCGTCATGGCCGGTCGCGGCCAGGCGCTTGCCGGTCTGCCCGTCGCGTCCAACGGCATTGCCGACGCGGTCGAGTTCCTCGGCCATGTGCCGGTTGCGCGCGACGATCGCGTTGAAGCAATCGGCGATCTTGCCCTGCGTGCCTTCCCAGTGCACCGGAAGCTGCACGGAAAAATCGCCGTCGCGAACGGCGCACAGCGCTTCGAGCAGGCGTCGGGTTGCGTCGTCGCCAGGAATTGTTTCGTCTTCGGCACGCACCGCGCGCCTGGAATCATTGCCCACGCTTTCTGCTCCCCCCGAGCCCGACAAAAGCGGAATTGTTTCGTGAAATTTTTCTGAAACTATCGTAACCGGCGTGACGACGCTTTCACGAACACGACTGCGACGGCCATCCCACGGCGCTGACGATGCGTTTACGCGCTGTCCACGATGCTGGGCTGATGGAATGGATGAACTGGTCGGCGCAATTGGAGGCGGTGCTCGCGACGGGCGTCGCGATGGTTCTTGGCGGACTGGTCGGCGTGGAGCGCGAACTCAAGGACAGGCCCGCCGGCTTCCGGACCCACATGCTGGTCGCCGGCGCGGCGGCGTTGCTGGTGGGGGTCGGACGGCTGACGCTGGATGATCCGGCGCTGTTCGACATGAGCTCGTCCTCGCTGCGGATCGATCCGCTGCGCCTGGTCGAGGCGGTCATCGCAGGCGTCGCGTTCATTGGCGCCGGCACGATCTTCGGCAGCCGGGGCCACGTGGCCGGGATCACGACGGCGGCATCGCTGCTGATGGTCGCGGTGATCGGCATCGCGACGGGGTTCCACTACTACGTCGTCGCCGGCGCGGCCACCGCGCTCACGCTTTTGGTGCTTGCGGTGCTGGCCCTGCTGGATCGGCGCAAGCCGCGCGGCGACAGGCACCCCGGCTCCGGTAACGAAGACTGAGCATCGTCGACGGTGGCCGCCACAAAGCAGGACGGGCCCTCGCGGAGCCCGTTCTGTTCAACCATATGCCGCGGATGCCATCAGGAGCGGATCGGCACCAGCGTGATCTCGACGCGGCGGTTCTGCGCACGCCCGGAATCGGTGTCGTTGCTGGCGATCGGACGGCTCTCGCCGGCACCAGTGATGATGAAGCGGTCGCGCATCAGGCCCCTCGACATCAGGTAGTCGCCCACCGCGTCCGCGCGGCGCACGGACAGGGCCTGGTTATAGGCGTCGGTGCCCTTGCTGTCGGTATGGCCAGCGACCTCGACGATGGTCTGGTTGTACTCGCTCAGGGTCGCGGCGAC
The DNA here is from genome assembly GCF_052547215.1 of Lysobacter sp. F6437. NCBI lineage: Bacteria > Pseudomonadati > Pseudomonadota > Gammaproteobacteria > Lysobacterales > Lysobacteraceae > Lysobacter > Lysobacter sp. F6437. The sequence continues at coordinate 405,307 of NZ_JBQWRB010000001.1, read as the reverse complement.
GTCGTCGAGCACCGGGTAGAACTGCGGCTGCAGCGCCGAGCTGTCGAAGCCGAAGGTGATGTTGTCCGGCATGTTCAACGTGATGTTGTCGCCCTGGCGCACGACATCGACGCCGGTACCGGCCATGCGGTCGCGCAGCGCGCGTTCCTGGCGGTCCTGGTAGTTGCCGATCGCGCCGCCGGCAAGGCCGCCGACACCCGCACCGACCAGCGCGCGCTGGCGACGCTCGGTGGCGTCGTCGCCACTCAGCAGGCCGGCGACCGCGCCGACGGCCGCGCCAATCAGCGCGCCGCGCTTGGTGCGATCGTTGCTGGGGTCCGGCTGCTGCCCGTAGGGATCCTGCGAGCCGTAACCACCCTGGTTGTACCCGCCGGTGCTCATGCAACCGGCCATCATGGCGCTCATCACGGCCGCGGCGAGTGCGAGCTTGGTCTGGTTCTTCATGTTTGTCCCTTTTTGGCTGTGGGCCTGAATAGCGGATCCAAGCTAATCACGCGGACGTGTGAAAGAGGTGATGGACGCAAACGCCTGTTCAGCTTCGGGCAGGCAATCGCGCCGGCTCAGCGTTCGAGGAAGCGTACGCGACGGGTGATCGAACACGTCAGCTCATACCCGATCGTGCCGGCGGCGGCGGCGATCGTCTCGACCGGCAGTTCCGGCCCCCACAGGATCACCGGGTCCCCGACCTGCGCGTCGGGAATGCTCCGCAGGTCGATCGTCATCAGGTCCATCGATACCCGGCCGATCACCGCGGTGCGCTGGCCGTTGACCAGGATCGGCGTGCCCGCCGGGGCTGCGCGCGGATAGCCGTCGCCATAGCCGATCGCGGCCACGCCGACCGGCATGTCCTCCGGCGTCTCCCAGGTAGCGCCATAGCCGATTCGCTCGCCCTTGCGGATGCGGTTGACCGCGATCAGGCGGGTCGCGAAGGTCATTGCCGGACGCAGGCCGAAGTCCGCACCGGTCCTGCCCTCGACCACCGACATGCCGTACAGCGCGCCGCCGGCACGTACCCAGTCGGCATGGGCGTCGGGCCAACCGAGGATCGCGGCCGAATTGGCCAGCGACCGCGCGCACGGCAGGTCGGCACACACCTCGTTGAAGATGCGGATCTGCTCGCGGGTCTGGTGTCCCCCGGCGGGGCTGTCGATGAATTCGTCGGAGCTTGCGAAATGGTTGAGCAGGCGCACCTCGCCGACCACGCCCGCCAGCGCGGACAGGCGCGCATGCACTTCGCGGACGTCCTCCGGCGCGAAGCCCAGCCGGTGCATGCCGGTATCGACCTTGAGCCAGCAACGCAGCGGCTCTCCCGCTTCGGTCTGTTCGAGCATCTGCAACTGGCTGGGATGATGGACGACCGTGTCGACATGCAGCATGCGCAGGCGCGGGATGTCGGCGGCCTCGTTGAATCCCGACAGCAGCAGGATCGGCTGGGAGATGCCGGTCGCGCGCAGGCGTTCGGCGTCGGACAGCGCGGCGACCCCGAACGCATCGGCGCCACCGAGCGCGCGAGCGACCCGCTCCAGTCCGTGGCCGTAGCCATCGGCCTTGACCACCGCCATGACGCGACTGTTGGGTGCACGCGCGCGGACCTGCCCGAGGTTGTGGCGCAGGGCATCGGTGTGGATGACGGCGGAAGTCGGACGGGCCATGGACGGGATTTTGGTTGGGATTCGCTAGTCGAGATGCTCGTAGTCGAAGCGGTCACGCACGTGCTGGCTGAAGTACTCGCCGTGCGATTGCGCCTCCATCAGACCGGCGTGGACAGACGCCGGCACATCGAAATACCGGTACAACTCGCCACTCTGGAACTCGATTTCAAGCACTTGGCGCTTTCCGTCGTAGCCGACGCTGCGCAGGGCTTCCGACTCGACGCGCCGGCGTCGCATCGCTATTCGAAGCTGCCCACGGAATCGTGCGACAGGTTGTCAAACCGGGTGTACTCGCCGAAGAACTTCAGCTTCACCGAGCCGGTCGGCCCATTACGCTGCTTGCCGATGATGATCTCGGCCAGGCCCTTGTCGGGTGAATTTTCCTTGTTGTAGTAGTCGTCGCGGTAGATGAAGACGATGACGTCGGCATCCTGCTCGATCGCGCCGGATTCGCGCAGGTCGGCCATCACCGGACGCTTGTCGGCGCGGGTTTCCAGCGAGCGGTTGAGCTGCGACAGCGCGATCACCGGGACGTTGAGCTCCTTGGCCAGGTGCTTGAGCGAGCGCGAGATCTCGGAGATCTCGGTGGCGCGGTTTTCCTGGTTGCCCGGGACCGCCATCAACTGCAGGTAGTCGACCACGATCAGGCCCAGGTCGTGCTCGCGCTTGAGCCGACGCGCCTTGGCACGCAAGGCGTCCGGCGACAGGCCCGGGGTGTCGTCGATGAAGATCTTGGCTTCCTTGAGCATCCGGATCGCACTGGTCACGCGGCTCCAGTCCTCGTCCTCCAGCTGGCCGCTGCGCAGGCGCTGGGCGTTGACCCGGCCGTTGGACGAGATCAGGCGCAGGGCGAGCTGGCTGGCCGACATTTCCATCGAGAACACCGCCACCGCCTTCTTGCTCTTGATCGCGGCGTACTCGGCCATGTTGAGCGCCAGCGTGGTCTTGCCCATCGCCGGACGCGCGGCAAGGATCAGCAGGTCGGTCGGCTGCAGGCCGGCGGTCATCTCGTCGAAGTCGGTGTAGCCGGTCGGCAGGCCGGTGATGCTGCCGCCGGCGGCGTAGCGCGTCTGCAACACGTCGAACGCTTCCGACAGCGCGGTGTTGATCGCGGTGAAGTCGGTACGGCCCTTGGCGCCGGCCTCGGCGATCGCGAACACCTGCTGCTCGGCGGTCGACAGGATCTCGCTGCTGTCGCGGCCGTCGGGCTGGAAGCCGTCGTTGACGATGTTGGTGCCCACCTCGATCAGCTGCCGCAGCACCGCCTTGTCGCGCACGATCTCGGCGTAGGCCTTGATGTTGGCCGCCGACGGCGTGGTGCTGGCCAGCTCGATCAGGTAGGCGCCGCCGGCGACCTGTTCGGCCTGGCCCATCGACTCGAACCATTCGCCGAGGGTGACCGCGTCGAACGGCTTGTTCTTCTCGGCCAGCTCGCGGATCGCGCGGAAGATCAGCTGGTGGTCGCGACGGTAGAAGTCGCGCTCGGTGAGGCTGTCGGCAACGGTGTCGTAGGCGTCGGGCGCCAGCATGAGGCCACCGAGCACGGCCTGCTCGGCCTCGACCGATTGCGGCGGGACGCGCAGCTGGTCGATGCGCTGGTCGGCGCGGGTCTCGAAGCGTGAATCGCGGTGCTCGCCACGGAAGCCGGGTCGTGCGCTCATCAAAATTTCCCTGGAAGGGCCGCCGCGACGAAGCGCACGTGGGCCGAGCAACCATCCTAGGGCCAGACGCGCGGGATCGTTGCAGATAAGTCTGTGGATATCGGGTGGATAGCCTGAGGACCTATGCGTTGTCGCACGATGCGGTCGCATCCACTGCGACGGTACATTTCCTTTCGTAGGAGCGGCTTCCGCCGCGACCTGCAATCGTTTGCCCGCGCCGACTCCCGATCGCGGCTGAAGCCGCTCCTACAAGAGCCGCACCTGCAGAAACACGAAAGGCGCCTTTCGGCGCCCTTCGCGTGGTCCAGCGGTCGCTGGAACTCAGACCACTTCGCCCTCGACGATCACCTTGACGGTGCTCTCGATGTCGGCGTGCAGGTGGACGACGACGTCGTACTCGCCGGTGCGGCGGATCGCGCCCTCGCCCATGATCACCTCGGACTTTTCGACCGGGTAACCGGCCTTGGTCAGCTCCTCGGCGATGTCACGGGTGGTGATCGAGCCGTACAGCTTGCCTTCGGTGGCGGCATTGGCGCGGATCGTAATCGACACGTCGGCCAGCTTGGCCTGGCGGGCTTCGGCTTCGTCCAGGGTGGCCTTGGCCTTGGCTTCGTACTCGGCGCGGCGCGCCTCGAACTCGGCCAGGTTGGCGGCGGTCGCCGGCGTGGCCTTGCCCTGCGGGACCAGGAAGTTGCGGCCGTAGCCCGGCTTGACGTCGACCTTGTCGCCGAGCTTGCCGAGGTTCTGCACGTTCTGCAGGAGGATCAGTTGCATGGTGTTGCTCCGTATTCGTTAGCGGGGCCAGGCCCCGCAACAATGGCTGTCCGAATGACCGGGAGGTCGATCAGGCGTTGTGGTTGTCGGTGTACGGGATCAGCGCGAGGAAACGCGCACGCTTGACCGCGGTCGCCAGCTGGCGTTGGTACTTGGCCTTGGTCCCGGTCACGCGGCTCGGTACGATCTTGCCGGTCTCGGTGAGGTTCTGGCGCAGGGTGTTGAGATCCTTGTAATCGATCTCCTTGACGCCCTCGGCGGTGAACTTGCAGAACTTGCGGCGGCGAAAGAACTTGGACATGGGTGTGCTCCTGGAATGCGCGGTCAGGCGGCTTCGGTGTCGTCGGCGGCGGGCTTGGCGTCGGCGTCATCGGCCTTGGCTTCGCTGCGGTCGTCGTCGCGACGCGGACGGTCGCCGCGATCACCACGGTCGCCACGATCGGGCTTGTCGCCCTTCTCGTCCTTGAACTTCATGATCAGCGACTGCTCGGTGTCGGCCTCGTCGCGGCGCATGACCAGGTGGCGCAGCACGGCGTCGTTGAAGCGGAAACCGTCGACCAGCTCGTTGAGCACGGCCTGGCTGCACTCGATGTTGAGCAGCACGTAATGGGCCTTGACCAGGTTCTCGATCGGGTACGCCAGCTGGCGGCGGCCCCAGTCCTCGAGGCGGTGGATCTTGCCCTCGCCCGCCTCGATCGAGCCCTTGTAGCGCTCGATCATGGCCGGGACCTGCTCGCTCTGGTCCGGGTGGACCAGGAACACGACTTCGTAATGACGCATGGTGTTGTCCTTGTGGATATCGGCCTGGCGGCCGGGTCAGCCCCCCGTCCACCCGGATGGGTGCGGTGGGGCAAGGTTCCTTCGGTCGAGCCGGAGGAAGCCGGCGATTATCGCAGGTTCGGGGGCGTCGAGGCAATGGACCTGTAGGAGCGGCTTCAGCCGCGATCGGATGCCGGGTCGCTCGCGCCGACTCCAGATCGCGGCTGAAGCCGCTCCTACAGTCGAACCGGTGATCCGGGTGCGGCTTACGCCAGGTCGGCGTCGGTGGTGAAGCTTTCGCCGCAGCCGCATTCGGCGTTGGCGTTCGGGTTACGGAACAGGAACTGCTCGCCCAGGCGTTGTTTGACCAGGTCGATCTGGGTGCCGTCGACCTGCGGCAGGCTCAGCATGTCGACGTAGATGCGCACGCCGTCCTGCTCGAACACGGTGTCGCCGGCGCGTTCTTCGGTGGTCAGGTCGGCCACGTGTTGCCAGCCGGAGCAACCGGTCTTCGTCACGCCGAAACGCAGCCCGATCGCGTCGGGACTCTCGGCGAGGAAGCGCTGCACGCGGGCGAGCGCGGCGGGGGTCAGGCTGATGCTCATGAAAACTCCATCGAAGCTGCCATTATAGGTGTTTCCAGCGGCACGCCCGGTGCGATTGCGATCGCGCGGAACGGGCCGCCCCGGTAAACTCCGGCCCTCCCCATATCGGCCCGAACAGGCAAGGATTCAAGGCATGACGGTGGTCAGCGTCGAACATGCGCTCGCAGGCAAGTTACCCGCCGGTGGCGAAGTCACGGTCCGCGGCTGGGTGCGCACCCGGCGCGACTCCAAGGCCGGGCTGAGCTTCGTCAATGTCAGTGATGGTTCCTGCTTCGCGCCGATCCAGGTGGTCGCACCCAATACCCTGCCCAACTACGAGGACGAGATCCGTCGCCTGACCGCGGGCTGCTCGGTGATCGCCACCGGCGAGCTGGTCGCCTCGCAGGGCCAGGGCCAGGGCTTCGAAATCCAGGCCAGCAGGATCGAGGTCGTCGGCTGGGTCGATGACCCGGAGACCTACCCGATCCAGCCCAAGGCGCATTCGCTGGAGTTCCTGCGCGAGGTCGCGCACCTGCGCCCGCGCACCAACCTGTTCGGCGCCGTCACGCGGATCCGCCACTGCCTGTCGCAGGCGGTGCACCGGTTCTTCCACGAACAGGGCTACTACTGGATCAGCACCCCGATCGTCACCACCAGCGATGCCGAGGGTGCCGGCCAGATGTTCCGGGTCTCGACCCTGGACCTCGCCAACCTGCCGCGCGGCAAGGACGGTGCGGTCGACTTCAGCCGCGACTTCTTCGGCAAGGAAACCTTCCTGACCGTGTCCGGCCAGCTCAACGTCGAGGCTTATTGCCTGGCGCTCAGCAAGGTCTATACCTTCGGCCCGACCTTCCGCGCCGAGAACTCCAACACCACCCGCCACCTCGCCGAGTTCTGGATGGTCGAGCCGGAGATCGCGTTCGCCGACCTGCTGGAGACCGCGAGCGTCGCCGAGGATTTCCTCAAGTACCTGTTCCGCGCGGTGCTCGACGAACGCGCCGACGACATGGCGTTCATCGACGAGCGCGTGCAGAAGGGTGCGACGGCGCGGCTGGAGGCGTTCATCAACGCACCGTTCGAACGGATCGACTACACCGACGCCATCGGCCTGCTGCAGAAGTCTGGGCACAAGTTCGACTTCCCGGTCGAATGGGGCCTGGACCTGCAGACCGAGCACGAGCGCTGGTTGACCGAGCAGCACGTCGGCCGCCCGGTGGTGGTCACCAACTATCCCGAGCACATCAAGGCGTTCTACATGCGCCTCAACGACGACGGCAAGACGGTCGCGGCGATGGACGTGCTGGCGCCGGGCATCGGCGAGATCATCGGCGGTGCGCAGCGCGAGGAGCGCCTCGACGTGCTCGACGCACGCATGGCGCAGTTCGGCCTCGATCCCGAACACTACAGCTGGTACCGCGATTTCCGTCGTTACGGCACCGTGCCGCATTCCGGCTTCGGGCTCGGCTTCGAGCGGTTGGTGGTCTACGTCTGCGGCCTGAGCAACATCCGCGACGCGATCCCCTACCCGCGCGCGCCCGGCAACGCGGAATTCTGAAGCCGTGATCCTGTTCCTCGCCCTGCTGTTCCTCGCGCTCGCCATCGCCGGCGCGACCGCCTTCGTGATCTTCTGGCCGCTGATGCTGGTCCACGTGCGCGACCGCCACCCGGACCTGCAGTCGGATCTCGGTTCCAATGCGTTCGCCCGACCGTCGGCCTGGTACTGGCTCCTGCGTGGCGGCTACCGGGCGATGGGTGATCGCAACCTCGATGGCCTGGCCACGCCTGCACGGATATCGCTGTGGGTGATCATCAGTGGCCTGGTTGGCGCCGGGCTGCTCTACCTCCTGTCACTGGTGACCTGATGGATACGAACGACAACACCCAGTGGTGGCTCGCCACCCTCGGCCGAACCGTCATCTGGGCGCGTTTGCGGGTCCTCGACGCCGGTACCGCCGAAGTGTTCGACAGCGATGGCAACACCCTGCCCTACGACAGCGAGGACAGCGCCCGCGCCGCGCTGATGGATGCCGAGTTCACCGCCATCGACGGCATGGACGAGGACGACGCCGACGCACGCGGCTTCACGCTGCAGGAACTGACGCCACCCCAGGCCGACGATGACGCGAAGTTGCGCGCACTGATGGTGCAGAAACTCCCGACCCGGCACTGACCGCCTCCCCCGTCCGCAGGAGACCGACATGGACCTCAACCTCACCGGCCGCCATGCACTGGTCTGCGGCGCCTCCGAAGGCATCGGCCGCGCCACCGCGCACGAACTTGCCCTGCTGGGCGCCGACGTGACCGTGCTGGCACGCCGCGAAGCGGTGTTGCGTACGGTCTCCGATGAGCTGCCCTGCAACGACGGCCAGCGCCACGGCTGGATTGCCGCCGACGTCGCCGATACCGATGGATTGCGCGCGAAGGTCGAATCGCTCGCCTCCACGCGGCCCGTGCATATCCTGGTCAACAACACCGGCGGCCCGCCCGGCGGCCCCGCACATGGCGCAGACATCGCCGCGTTCCTGGACGCCTTCAACAAGCACCTGGTCGCCAACCACGTCCTGCTGCAGGCGGTCCTGCCGGGCATGCAGACCGACCACTGGGGGCGCGTGGTGAACGTGGTCTCGACCTCGGTGCGCGAGCCGATCGCCAACCTCGGCGTGTCCAATACCACCCGTGGTGCGGTTGCCAGCTGGGCCAAGACACTGTCACGCGAACTGGCCGTCGACGGGATCACCGTCAATAACGTGTTGCCGGGTTTCACCGAGACCGGGCGCATCGAGCAGATCCTGCGTGACCGTTCGAAGGCCACCGGCCAGACCGAGCAACAGGTCGCCGACGGCATGCGCAAGACCGTGCCGGCCGGCCGTTTCGCCAGGCCCGATGAAGTCGCCGCCGCCATCGCGTTCCTGTGCTCGCCGGCCGCGGCCTACATCAACGGCGTGAGCCTCGCGGTCGACGGCGGTCGGATGCAGTCGATCTGATCGACCGCCAGCACACTTGCAGGAGCGGCTTCAGCCGCGATCTGGAGTCGGCGCGGGCGAACGGTTCCAGATCGCGGCTGAAGCCGCTCTTACAGCCCAAGGAAGTCCAGTCGGACAAAATGCGTTGCGCTAAGCTTGCCGGATGCGCCTGACCCACTGGATCAATGGCAAGCCCCACGAAGCGCCCGCGGGCCGCTGGCTCGACGTCTTCGACCCCGCCACCGGTCGCGCGTTTGCCGAAGTGGCCGACGGCAACGCCACCGATGCGGAAGACGCGGTCACGGCCGCGCAGGCTGCATTCCCCGGCTGGTCCGCACTCCGCAACAGCGAGCGCGCCCGCTGGCTGGAAAAACTCGCCGACGCCCTCGAAGCACGGCTCGACGACTTCGCCCACGCCGAGTCACGCGATGGCGGCAAACCCATCAAACTCGCCCGCGAAGTCGAGATCCCGCGCGCCATCAGCAACCTGCGCTTCTTCGCCCACGCCGCGACCCAGTTCGCCAGCGAATCCCACCACGGCGAAGCCGGCCTCAACTACACCCTGCGCCAGCCGCTCGGCGTGGTCGCCACGATCTCGCCGTGGAACCTGCCGCTGTACCTGCTGACCTGGAAGATCGCCCCCGCGCTGGCTGCCGGCAACACCGTGGTCGCCAAGCCGTCGGAGGTCACCCCGGTCACCGCGACGATGCTGGCCGAGCTGGCGGCGGAGATTGGTTTTCCGGCCGGCGTCCTCAATCTCGTCCACGGCCGCGGCCCCGAGGTCGGCGAACCGTTGGTGGCCCATCCGCAGGTCAAGGCGGTTTCATTTACCGGGAGCACCGCGGTCGGCCGCCGGATCGCCGGGCTGACCGCGCCGCTGCTGAAAAAGCTTTCGCTGGAACTCGGCGGCAAGAACCCGACGTTGGTGTTCGCCGACAGCGACTGGCGCGACCACCTCGACACCCTCGCCCGCTCGGCGTTCCAGAACTCCGGCCAGATCTGCCTGTGCGGCTCGCGCATGCTGGTCGAGCGCAGCATCTACAGCGAGCTCCGCGATGCCCTCGTCGAACGGGCGCTGGCGTTGCGCGTCGGCGACCCGATCGACGAGGACAACCAGCTCGGCCCGTTGGTGTCGAAGGCGCATTTCGACAAGGTCGTGGCAGCGCTGCAGCGCGCCCGGGATGAAGGCGGCCACGTGCTGTGCGGTGGCAACGTGCTGGAGCGCCCGGGCTGGTTCATCGCCCCGACCGTCATCGAAAACCTCGGCCCCGACTGCGCGAGCAACCGCGAAGAAATATTCGGCCCGGTCGTCACCCTGCAACCGTTCGACAACGACGGCCACGCCCTCGCCCTCGCCAATGCCGGCGACTACGGCCTCGCCGCGTCGGTCTGGACCCGCGACCTCAACCGCGCCCACCGCATGGCCGCCGAACTACGCGCCGGCATGGTCTGGATAAACACCTGGCTGCAACGCGACCTGCGCACGCCGTTCGGCGGCGCGGGCAACTCCGGCCTCGGTCGCGAAGGCGGCGTTGAAGCGATGCGATTCTTCACCGACGCCAAGAACGTCGGCCTCCACCTTGGATAAACCTGCATGAATTCACTGAAAGAACTGCTGCACAAGAACCGCGAATGGGCCGACCGCGTCAGCGCCGAGGATCCCGGTTTCTTCGAGCGCCTGTCGCGCCAGCAGGCGCCGGAATTCCTCTGGATCGGCTGCTCCGACTCGCGGGTGCCGGCCAACCAGATCATCGACGTCTCGCCGGGCGAGGTGTTCGTCCACCGCAACATCGCCAACGTCGTCGTCACCACCGACCTCAACTGCCTGTCGGTGATCCAGTTCGCGGTCGATGTACTCAAGGTCAAGCACATCCTGGTGGTCGGTCATTACGGCTGCGGTGGCGTGCACGCGGCGCTGCACGACAAGCGCCTTGGCCTGTCGGACAACTGGGTGCGCCACGTCGCCGATGTCGCCGAGAAGCACGCCGACAGCCTCCGCAAGTTCGACGACGACGAACTGAAGCACGACCGACTGTGCGAGTTGAACGTGCTCGAACAGGTGGTCAACGTCTGCCACACCACCATCGTCCGAGACGCTTGGAGCCGTGGCCAGTCGCTGGCGGTGCATGGCTGGGTCTACACCCTGCGCGATGGCCGCGTACACGACCTGCGGGTCGACGTGACCGAGGCCGAGCGCCTGCCGTCCGTATACGCCGACGCACTCGCACGTATCCAGGTCGACCGCGAGGACCGCTGACATGACCGACGCGATCCGCGCCTCCACCGCCCCCCGGCCCGTTGGCCAGTACCCGCACGCGCGCCGCATCGGCAACCAGTTGTTCCTGTCCGGCATCGGCCCGCGCGACCCGGCCACCAACGCGATCGTCGGTAACGTCCAGGACGCCGACGATCGCCTGATCGGCTACGACATCGAGGCCCAGACCCGCGTCGTGTTCGCCAACGTGCGATCGGTGCTGGAAGCCAGCGGCGCACGCTGGGAGGACCTGGTCGACGTGACCGTCTACCTGACCGACATGGCCGCCGACTTCGCCCGCTACAACGCGGTGTGGGCCGAGTATTTCCCCGACATCGATACCGCGCCGTGCCGCACCACCGTCGGCATCAGCGCCCTGCCGACGCCGATCGCGATCGAACTCAAGTGCGTTGCCGTTGTGAAGGAGTGACCGATGCTGCCCAATCCACTCAACCTGCAGGCCTGGATCGAGGAACACCGGCACCTGCTGAAGCCGCCGGTCGGCAACAAGGTCGTCTACGACGGCGACTTCATCGTGATGGTGGTCGGCGGCCCCAACGTGCGTACCGATTACCACTGGGATGAAGGCCCCGAATGGTTCTACCAGGTCGAGGGCGAGATGGTCCTGCGCATCCAGGAGGACGGTGCGGTCCGCGACATCCCGATCCGCGCCGGCGAGATCTTCCTGCTGCCACCGCGCGTGCCGCACTCGCCGCAGCGCATGCCCGGCTCGATCGGGCTGGTGATCGAGCGCAAGCGCCTGCCGCACGAGGACGACGGCCTGATGTGGTTCTGCGAGCGCTGCAACCACAAGCTGTATGAGGAGTATTTCCACCTGCAGGACATCGAGCAGGACTTCCCACCGGTGTTCGACCGCTTCTACGCCTCGCGCGACCACCGCAGCTGCAAGTCATGCGGCCACCTCAACCCGGCGCCCGACAAATACGTCATGCCCGACACCTGACGCCTGCGGATAGACTGGCCCGATGCTCAAGATCGACACCCACGCCCACTACCTGCCGCGCGACTGGCCCGACCTGGCGCGCAAGTACGGTGAACTGCGCTTCCCGGTGATCCACCACACCGAGGACGGCCGCCACCGCATCTACAAGGACGGCAAGTTCTTCCGCGAGATCTGGTCCAAGACCTGGGATCCGCAGGAGCGCATCGACGACTACGCCAAGTTCGGGGTGCAGGTGCAGGTGTTGAGCACGGTGCCGGTGATGTTCTGCTACTGGGCGCGGCCGCACCACGCGCTGGAGCTGCACCAGGCACTCAACGACCACATGGCGCAGACCTGCCGCGACTACCCGCGCCACTACGCCGGCATCGGCACGGTGCCGCTGCAGTCGCCGCGGCTGGCGACGCAGGAGCTGGAGCGCTGCATGGACCAGCTCGGCCTGCAGGGCGTGCAGATCGGCAGCCACGTCGGCCTGCCGTCGGGGGAGAACTGGAACCTCGACGCGCCCGAACTGTTCGAGTTCTTCCAGGCCGCCAGCGAGCTGGGTGCGGCGATCCTGGTGCATCCGTGGGACATGATGGGCACCGACACCATGCCCAAGTACTGGCTGCCGTGGCTGGTCGGCATGCCGGCCGAGCAATCGCGCGCGGCCTGCAGCCTGGTGTTTGGCGGCGTGCTGGAGCGGCTGCCGAAACTGAAAATCTGCCTCGCCCACGGCGGCGGCAGCTTCCCGTACACCATCGGTCGCATCGAGCACGGCTTCAACATGCGTCCGGACCTGGTCGCCACCGACAACCCGCGCAACCCGCGCGAGTACCTGGACCGCCTGTATTTCGACTCCTGGGTCGCCGACGATGCCGCGTTGCGCTACCTGCTCGACACCTGCGGCGTCGACCGGGTGATGCTCGGCACCGACTACCCGTTCCCGCTCGGTGAGCAGGAGCCCGGCGCCGGCATCGCTTCGCTGCAGGTCGATGAAGCCGCGAAGGCACGGCTCTACCACGGCACCGCGCTGGAATGGCTCGGGCTGCCAAAGACGCGCTTCGCGTGAACTGCACCGCGTCATCAACGACGACAGAGAATCCATGACCGATCCGTATTCGCTCGACCTCGACCTCGCCCGTTCGCGTGACGCCGCTGATCCGCTGCCGACCCTGCGCGCCGAGTTCCACGTGCCGCGACATGGCGATGGCGAGCAGGCCTACTTCGTCGGCAACTCGCTGGGCCTGCAGCCGCGCGGTGCCCGCGCCCAGGTCGAGGACGTGCTCGACAAGTGGTCGATGGAAGCGGTCGAAGGCCATTTCCGCGGCAACTCGCAATGGATGAGCTACCACCACCTGATGAGCGAGTCGCTGGCCCGGCTGGTCGGTGCGCAACCGCAGGAGGTGGTGGCGATGAATTCGCTGACGGCCAACCTGCACCTGATGATGGTCAGCTTCTACAGGCCGACCGCGCAGCGCCCGGCAATCCTGATTGAGGCCGGCTCGTTCCCGTCGGACCGGTACGCGATGACGTCGCAGATCGCCTTCCACGGCTTCGACCCGGCCACCGACCTGATCGAGCTCGCACCCGACCTCCCGGGCGGCCTGTTTTCGATGGAGTCGATCGAACGCGCGATCGCGGAGCACGGCCCGCGCCTGGCGCTGGTGTTGTGGCCCGGCGTGCAATACCGCACCGGCCAGGCCTTCGACCTCGCAGAAATCACCCGGCTGGCGCACGCCGCCGGCGCACTGTGCGGCCTCGACCTCGCCCACGCGGTCGGCAACACCGAACTGGCGCTACACGACGGCGGCGCCGACTTCGCGGTCTGGTGCCACTACAAGTACCTCAACAGCGGCCCGGGCGCGGTCGCCGGCTGCTTCGTACACGAGCGCCATGCCAACAACGGCGATCTGCCGCGCTTCGCCGGCTGGTGGGGCCACGACGCCGCCACCCGCTTCCAGATGGGCCCCGAGTTCGTCCCGACTCCCGGCGCCGAAGGCTGGCAACTCAGCAACCCGCCGATCCTCGGCTTGGCCCCGCTGCGTGCCTCACTCGACCTGTTCGACCGCGTCGGCATGCCGGCCCTGCGGGCCAAGTCGCTGCGCCTGACCGGCTATCTGGAAGCGCTGATCGATCGCCACCTGGGCGATACCCTCGAAGTGCTGACGCCGAAAACACCGGAACAGCGCGGCTGCCAGCTGTCGATCCGGGTCCGCGGCGGCCACGAGCAGGGCCGCGCCTTGTTCGGCTACCTGTCCGACAACGGCGTGCTTGGCGACTGGCGCGAGCCCGACGTCATCCGCATCTCGCCCGCGCCGCTCTACAACACCCACGAGGACGTGTGGCGATTCGCGCACGCCGTCGAGGCGTGGCAACGCAACCGAAGCTGAAGGCGACCCCGACCTTGACGCCCGATCCCCAAAAGCACCTCACCATCATCGGCGCCGGCCTCGCCGGCACCCTGCTCGCCGCCCTGCTGGCCCGGCGCGGCTGGGATGTCGACGTCTACGAGAAGCGCGGAGACCTGCGTGAAGTGGGGTTCGAACGCGGTCGCTCGATCAACCTCGCGCTGGCCGAGCGCGGCCGCCGCGCGCTCAGTGCCGCCGGCGCCGATGAAGCGGTGATGAGGCAGACGGTGATGATGCGCGGCCGCATGGTCCATTTCGTCGATGGCCACGTGGCATTGCAGCGCTATGGCCGCGATGACAGCGAGGTGATCTGGTCGGTCCATCGCGGCGAACTGAACCACGTCCTGCTTGACATCGCCGAGGCGGCAGGCGCCCGGATCCACTTCCACCACCAGCTGGACCGGGTCGATTTCGACACCCGCATCGCGCACTTCGATGGTCGCGACGGCAGTCATGCGATCCCGTTCCAGGCCTTGATCGGCGCCGACGGCGCGGGGTCGTCGCTGCGCACGGCGATGGACGAGGTAGCGGAGCTCGGCGACCGCACCGACTTCCTCGATCATTCCTACAAGGAACTGGAAATCCCGCCGGCGGCCGATGGCAGCTTCCGGATGGAGCCCAACGCACTGCACATCTGGCCGCGAGGCCGCTACATGTGCATCGCCCTGCCGAACGACGAATCGACGTTCACGGTCACGTTGTTCCTGCCAAACGCGGGTGATGACAGCCTTGGCGAGCCGAGTTTCGAAAGCATCCGCAACGGCGCGGACGCACGGGAATTCTTCGAGCGGGACTTCGACGACGCCTCCGCGTTGATCCCCGACCTCGAACGCGACTTCGACCGGAACCCGACCGGCGTGCTTGGCACCCTGTACCTCGACCAGTGGCACCTGGACGACCGCGCGGTGCTGGTTGGCGACGCCGCCCACGCGATGGTACCGTTCCACGGCCAGGGCATGAACTGCGCGTTCGAGGACTGCGTGGCGCTGGCCGAGCACCTCGACAGGACTCCTGACCGCGCCGCCGCCTTCGCCGCGTTCCAGGCCGAGCGCCTGCCCAACGCCCGCGCGATCCAGCACATGGCGCTGGAAAACTATCTGGAAATGCGCGACCGCGTCGACGACGACGATTACCTGCTGCAGCGCGAGCTGGAGCGCAAGCTCGCCGAGCGCCATCCGGACCGCTTCGTCCCGCGCTACGCCATGGTTACCTTCCGCCACCTGCCCTACGCCGTCGCCCTGCAGCGCGGCAACCTGCAGCGCGAACTGCTGGTCGAACTGACCCGCGGCCACGACAGCCTCGACACGCTGGATTGGGATGCAGTGGATGCCGCCATCACCGCACGCCTTCCGCCGCTGCCTCCCGAATCCACCACGCCCTTGTAGGAGCGGCTTCAGCCGCGATCGGAAGTCGGTGCGAACAACCATGCATCAGATCGCGGCTGAAGCCGCTCCTACAACAACCCAGGCCGCCCGAAGGATCGCCCCGTGCCCGCCAGCTTCCTGTTCTACGACCTCGAAACCTTCGGCACCGACCCGCGCAGCAGCCGCATCGCCCAGTTCGCCGCGATCCGTACCGACGCCGACCTCAACCCGGTCGACGACCCGATCAGCGTCTTCGTGCAGCCGGCCGACGACCTGCTGCCGTCCCCGGGCGCGACCCTGGTCACCGGCATCACCCCGCAGCACGCGCAGCGCGAGGGCATGACCGAGGCCGCCGCGTTCGCGCTGATCTTCGAGGAAATGTCGCGACCGGAAACCTGCAGCCTCGGCTACAACTCGCTGCGCTTCGACGACGAGTTCGTCCGCTACGGCTTCTTCCGCAACTTCTTCGACGCTTACGAGCGCGAGTGGCGCGGCGGCAACTCGCGCTGGGACCTGCTCGATGTGCTGCGCTTCGCTCACGCCCTGCGTCCGGACGGACTGGTCTGGCCGAAACGCGAGGACGGCTCGCCGTCGTTCAAGCTCGAACACCTGGCCGAAGCCAACGACGTGCGCGAAGGCGATGCCCACGAAGCGCTGTCGGACGTGCGCGCCTTGATCGGACTGGCCCGCAAGCTCAAGACCGCGCAGCCGAAGCTGTGGGATTACACCCTGCGCCTGCGCGACAAGCGCCACGCCGCCAGTTTGCTCGACACCGTGGCGATGACCCCGGTGCTGAATGTCTCGCAGCGCTTCCCGGCGAGCCGGCTGTGTGCTGCGCCGGTGATCCCGCTCGCACGACACCCGCACATCGACAACCGCGTGATCGTGTTCGACCTGACCCAGGACCCACGGGCCCTGCTCGACCTCGACGCCGAGACCATCGCCGCGCGCCTCTACGTGCGCGCCGCCGACCTCGCCGAGGGCGAGGAGCGCGTCGCGCTGAAGGAAATCCACCTCAACCGCAGTCCGGCACTGTCGGCCTGGGATCACCTGCGCCGCGAGGACTTCGAACGGCTCGGAATCGACCCGGTGCAGGCCGAAGCCAATGCCGCCCGCCTGCGCGCCGCCGGACCGGCGCTGGTCGAGAAGGTCCGCCAGGTGTTTTCCCGCGAGCGCGAACACCGCGAGGTCGACGTCGATGCCAGCCTCTACGACAGCTTCATCGGTGACGGCGACAAGCGCCTGTTCCCGAGCGTGCGCAGCACCGCGCCCGAGGCGCTGGGCGCGGCCACGTTCGGCTTCCGCGACAAGCGCCTGCCGGAACTGCTGTTCCGCTACCGCGCGCGCAACTGGCCCGGCACGTTGTCGGCCAGCGAGCGGGCGCGCTGGAACGACTACCGTCGCGAGCGGCTGCGTGGCGACGGCGGGATGGCGGAATACGGATTCGCGCGCTTCGATGCCGAGCTGGCGGAGTTGCGGGCGGCACATGCGGAGATCCCGAGCCACCTCGCACTACTGGAAGACCTGGAATCCTGGCGCCGGGACATTGAACGCACCCTGGCCTGACGAGCGGTTCTCCCACGGGCTCTTCTTGCGGTTGTAGGAGCGGCTTTAGCCGCGATCTGGAGTCGTTCGCCGCGCCGATTTCAGATCGCGGCTAAAGCCGCTCCTACAGAACGCTACCTGCGTCGGGTGGCGCTACGATAAGCGCCATGCCCACCTACTTCAGCGCCGCCAGCTTCAAGTTCCTGCGCAGCCTGGCGCGCAACAACAACCGCGACTGGTTCCACGCCCACAAGGCGGATTACGAGGCCCACGTGCGCGGCCCGTTCCAGCGGTTGCTGATCGACCTGCAACCCATCGTCGCCGAGCTCAGCCCGCATTTCCGGGCGGACCCCAAGGCCATGGGCGGTTCGCTGTTCCGTATCCACCGCGACACCCGCTTCGCCAACGACAAGTCGCCTTACAAGTCGTGGCAGGGCGCGCGCGTGTTCCATGCACGCCGTCGCGAGATCGAGGCGCCGTCATTCTACCTGCACCTGCAGGGCGGCAACTGCTTCGTCGGCGCCGGCCTGTGGCACCCGGGTCCGGACACCGTGCGGCGCGTACGGCACTTCATCCTCGACAACCCAGCCAGCTGGAAATCCGCCGCCCACGGCCAACGCCTGCGCCGCCGCTTCGATCTTGATGACAGCGAGATGCTGGTGCGGATGCCGAGCGGCTTCCCGTCGGAGTTCGAGTTCGCCGACGACCTGCGACGCAAGAATTTCGTCGCCCTTCGCCCGCTCGACGATGCCGTGGTGACCGGTCCCGGCCTGCTGAAAACGCTGCGCACCGACCTCGCCACCCTCGCCCCCTTCGTCGATTACCTCTGCGCCGCGCTCGACCTGGAGTTCTAGGCGCACCTCCACCGCATTGGCGCGGTGCGTCATGACACCGCCATACAGCGGCGTATGCTCGGTCCCCGGTACGCCTGCGCATGGATGGGCAGGCTGATCGGCGTGCAAAAGGGGCCGGGATGCCGGGGGGCTGCACGTCTGGGGTTCCAAGGAGGAGAAGACCGTGCAGAAACTCGCCTGCTGCGTGCTGCTGGCCATCGCGCCGTGCATCGCATCCGCTGAAACCACCGGGGTCGCGTTCGTCCACGGCACCGGTCACCAGACCGACGCCTACAACGATTACTGGCAACCGGCGATGGTCAATTCGGTGCGCCAGGGCCTGGCCGACCCGGCCAACTACATCGTGGTCAATTGCGACTTCACCCGCTACATGTGGGACAACGCCGCCGCCGGCTGCCTGGCCGGACAACTGAGCGGGTTCATCAATAGTCGCGGCATCGACCGGCTGATCGTACTGACCCACTCCAACGGCGGCAACGTGATGCGCTGGATCCTGTCGAACCCGACCTGGGACAGCCGCTATCCCGGCATCATCAGCAAGCTGGCGCGGGTCAATGCACTGGCGCCGTCGTCGGCCGGCACGCCGCTGGCGGATGCGGTGATGAACGGCAACGCCTTCGAGCAGTCGGTGGGCTGGTTGCTGGGCTACGAGTCCGATGCCGTGCGCCAGCAACAGTTGAGCTGGATGGCGTTCTACAACCAGAACTACCTGTATGGGACCAGCGGGCGGCCATCGTTGCCCAAGCTGTTCCGCAGCGTGGTCGGCACCGACGTCGAGTCGGCGATCTGGGACGGCGACAGCTATTGCGCCGGCTACGCCGAGAACGTCGGGCTGGAGGCGACCCAATGGTGGCTCGATTCGTGTTCCGACGGCTTCCTGGAATGTTCCAGCCAGTCGGCGGCCGGCAGCGTCTGGTTCACCGACAAGAGCCGGATGCGCGGTAGTGAACCGCTCAGCCACAACCAGAGCCGGCGCGCCTGTTTCGGGCTCGACGTCATCCTGCGCAACGACCTGAACTCATGAGGCCCGCCATGAAAACCATCTTCAGCCTGTTGCTGTTGTCGGCGAGCCTGGGCGCCACCGCGCTCGCTGCCGAAGTCCCGTTGCTGCCGGCAGGCGACACCGACCAGGTCGCAACCCGGGTCGTATCGCGCCCCGCTCCCGTGACGCCCGTCGAACACTCGCCGGTGCGGTTCTCCTGGGCACTCGACCCCACCGACGACCTGCGCCAACCCGAGCCGTTCGTGGTCGAGAGCCGCGAGTACTGGCAGACCGTGGATGCGGCCGAATTGCAGCGTGGCGTGGAAGTCTCCACCAGCGCACCCGGGGCAATCATCCGCGTCAGCCCGGCGCATGCGGGCGCCGCAGTCGATGTCGATGCACTGCGGGTGACCCGCGGCGGCCGAACCGTCGCACTGGCTCGTCGAAATGATGGCGCACAGCTACGGGCCGCGGGCATGCAGGTCAACGAGCGTGCCGCCGCCGTGCAACTCGCCGACGCCGCCCCGGCGGGTCGCTACCGGTTGCAGATGCCGAAGGCCAGCGGGCAGTACGTGGTCCACGTCTACGAGCCGCGCAGCACGGTGCGCCTGTTCGCCGCACTTGCGCGCGACCGCGTCCTCGCCGGTGGCGCCAGCACCATCGTGGTGAACCTGTCCGATGGCGACCGGCGCCTGCAGGGACTGAAGGCCGGCGGACTGCTGGTCGCGCCCTCGGGCGAAAGCTGGCCGATCCGCCTGCGTCCCGGCAGGGACGGCCTGTTGCGCGGCAAGGTGCCGGTCCCGACTGAGGTCGATCACGAACAGGGTCTGTGGGAAGTGCAGGTGTTCGCCGGCAACGGCGACGTGCAACGCGACGCACGCACTGCGCTGGCAGTCGCGCAGCCCACCGCCAGGCTGGTCGGCGACTACAGCTTCGATGCGGCGCAATTGCAGTTCGCATTGCCGATGACGGTCGGCTCGCCGGGGCGCTACGAGGTTCGCGGCACGCTGTACGCGACCGCACCGGGCGGCGCGCTGCAGCCGGTCTCGATTGCCCACAGCGCGGACTGGCTCACGCCGGGCCGGGACCGCCTGCTGCTTGGCTTCGACCGCGGCAACCTTCCTGCCGGTTACGGCGCGCCGTTCGAGTTGCGGGACCTGGAACTCAACGACCAGTCGCGGATGGCGCCCATCGAGCGCCGGGCCCGGGCGGCACGGGTGAGCCGCTAGCAGCGCGGAAGTGCATCCGGCGACGCCTGTCGTTGCCGGATGCACGCCCGCCTGTGTCGCGTTTTGGCGATACCGCAGTAAGGTGGGAGCCTTCCCGTCGGATCAGTCCCATGAAGAAGTGGATCGCCCTGCCCGTCCTCGTCGCGGTGTTGCTGCTGGGCTACCTCGCCGCCGGCCCGTTCATCGCCTACAACGCGATCCGCGAGGCCGTGCAGGCGCAGGACACCGCGGAACTGGCGGAGCACGTGGACTTCCCGGAACTGCGCCGCAACCTCAAGCTGCAGGTCGATGACTACGTGGTGCGCAAGGCGGGGGCCGACGTGCAGTCGAGCCTGCTTGGCGCGTTCGCGGTGCGGATTGCCAGCGGAATCGCCGGCGGCATGGTCGACACGATGGTGACGCCGGTCGGCATTGGTGCGTTGATGGAAGGCCGCTCGGTCTGGCACCGCGCCAGCGGCGGCGGCATCACCGACAACACCTACGAGACTGCGCCGACGCCGGACCGTTTGCAGGAAGCCGACTACGGCTTCGAATCGCTGTCGCGCTTCACCGCCACGGTCCAGAGCGAGGATGGGCAGCCGTTGACGTTCGTGCTGAGCCGGCAGGGGTTGGAATGGAAGTTGACGGATATCCGCCTGCCGCTGGGCAGCGACGCCGAATCCCTGTAGGAGCGGCTTTAGCCGCGATCGGGAATCGGTGCTGGCTGACGGTTTCTGATCGCGGCTAAAGCCGCTCCTACGGAACACGGAATCGCGTGGCTCAACGCGAGGGCTTTCCTTCCGGAGCCACCGGATTCGCCACGCCGTGCGGCACATGCCCGGCAGTCACCAGCCCACGTGCCGACTCGATGTTGTGCTCGGAATCGTCGAAGAAGATATCGGCGCCGAATGCTTCCAGGAACGGTCCCTTCGAGCGCCCGCCAAGGAACAGTGCCTCGTCCAGGCGGATTCCCCACTCGCGCAGGGTGCGGATCACGCGCTCGTGCGCCGGCACCGAGCGCGCAGTGACCAGCGCGGTACGGATCGGCGCGTCCTCGCCAGTGGGGAACGCCGCCTGCAACCGGTGCAATGCATCGAGGAAGCCGCGGAACGGGCCACCTGACAGTGGTTCACCGGCATGGCTGCGTTCGTGTTCCGAGAATGCCGCCAGTCCGCCTTCGCGTGACACCCGTTCGCTTTCGTCGCCGAAGATCACCGCGTCACCGTCGAACGCGATGCGCAACTGGTCGGGCCGGTGGTGTGGCGCGCGCGGCGACAACAGCGCACCGGGCAACAACGTCGCCGCGGCGACGCCGGCGGCCAGTGCGCTGCGCACGTCCTCGCCATGGGTCGACAGGAACAGGTCGGCACCGAATGGCCGGATGTAGGGAAACGGCGGCGCGCCGTTGCTGAAGGCCGCGCGCTTGATCGCCAGGCCATGGTGGGCGATCGAGTTGAAGATGCGCAGTCCGGTATCCGCCGAGTTGCGCGAAATCAGGATGACCTCGACCCGCGGCGCCTCCGGCGGCGCGCCGTCGTTGAGTCCAAGCAGCTTGCGCACAAGCGGGAACGCAATGCCCGGTTGCAGCAGCTCGTCCTCGTGGCTGCGCTGGAATGCGGCGTAGGCATCCAGCCCCTCGCGCTCGAACAGTGCGTGGCTGTCCTCCAGGTCGAACAGGGTGCGCGAGGAGATCGCGACGATCAGCGGGTCGGCTTGGCTGTCTGGCATGCACCCATTTTGCCCGGTTACGGTCGCATCGACTGCGACGGCGAAAAGCCCGGCTTCCGAAGGCTTCAGCCGGTTGTGAACTGCTCGGCCAGCATCCGTTCCTCGAGGTTGTGCTCGGGATCGAACAGCAACGTCACCGTGCGGTCGTGCGACTCGCGGACCATGACCTCGACCACGTCGCGGACCTCGTGCGAGTCGGCCGTGGCGCTGACCGGACGCTTGTAGGGATCGAGCACGCGGAAGCGGATCTCGGTTTCCGCCTTGAGCACGGCCCCACGCCAGCGTCGCGGACGGAACGCGGCGATCGGGGTGAGCGCGATGACGTTGGCACCCAGCGGCAGGATCGGCCCATGTGCCGAGAAATTGTAGGCGGTGCTGCCGGCCGGGGTGGCGACAAGAACGCCATCGCAGATCAACTCGTCGAGCCGGCTCTGGCCGCTGAGCTCGATCGACAGGTGCGCGGCCTGGCGGGTCTGCCGCAACAGCGACACCTCGTTGTAGGCCAGCGAACCGACAGTCGCGCCGGACTCGGTCTGCGCGACCATCTCCAGCGGACGCAGCACGGCCGGCTCGGCCGCGTGGATGCGCTCCAGCAGGCCGTCGGAGGCCAGGTGGTTCATCAGGAAACCGATGGTGCCGAGCTTCATCCCGTAGACGGGAACACCCAAGCCGCCATGTCGATGCAGGGTCTGCAGCATGAAGCCATCGCCACCGAGTGCGACCAGCACGTCGGCCTCTTCGGGGGCGTGGTCCTCATGGCGCGTTCGCAACTCCGCGAGCGCCGCCTGTGCCTCGTCGGCGGAACTGGCGAGGAAAGCGATGCGGGGCGTCGCGGTCATCGTCTGCGCTGTCATGACCGGCAGGATAACGCAGGCCGACGGACAGGATGGGCGGCGGCGCTTGGCCGCCGCCCACGTTGTGACGCCTGCGGTCAGGCCTCGGCGGCCGCCGCGACCTGGGCCAGGCGGCGTACCGCCACCGACACCGTCGGATAGTCCAGGGTCTTCTGGTTCAGCAGGTCGGCCAGCATCGCCAGGGTGAAGCGCAACGTCGGCTCATCGCGCTGCAACCAGCGCTCGACCTTCTCCGCGGCCGGCTTCTTGCCGCCCGTGGCAAGGATCTGCCCGACCAGGGCGCGATGCTGCGCACCCAACTCGTCGCGCAGGGCGCCACGGGCGAGCGCCTGCCAACGGCCGTCGACCGGCAGTGCCTCGATCTGGTCGTACAGCCACGGCATGTTCAGCGCGGCACCAAGGCCGAAGTAGGCCCGGGCAACCTCGACCGGCGACAGCTTGCGGGCGTGGCCGATCTCGACGATGTCGCAGGCGAACTCCAGCATCGGCAACGCAGCGAGCTGCTCCGACAACGCGTTGGGCATGCCCTTGGCCTTCCAGTCCGCAAGGCTGGCGTTGAACTCCTCGCGGCGGACCTCGGACATCGTGCCCGGCAGCGCCTCGCGCACGGTCTTCAGGCCGTCGCCATAGCGCGCCATAGCGGCGGTGATCTCCGGCATCGCACCCGGCCGCGACAGCAGCCAACGCGACATCGAACGCATCAGCTGCCAGATCGCCTGCAGCGCATCGATCTGCACCGACTCGGCGACCTTGCCGTCGAGCGCGTCGATCTGCGCCCACAGGCCGCGTGCATCAAGCGCCTCGCGCGCAATGGTATAGGCCTCGGCGACCTCGGCCGCGCTGCGACCGGTGTCCTCCTGCATGCGCAGGGTGAACGTCGCACCCATGCGGTTCACCATCGAGTTGGTCACCGCGGTGGCTATGATCTCGCGCTTCAGGCGATGGTTCTCCATCACCTTGGCGTACTTGGCCTGCAGCGGCTGCGGGAAGTAGCGCACCAGTTCCTTCGACAGGTACGGATCTTCCGGCACGTCGGAGTCGACCAGTTGCTGGAACAGCACCAGCTTGCTGTACGACAGCAGGACCGCCAGTTCCGGCCGGGTCAGGCCCTGTCCACGCGCCTTGCGCTCGGCGATTTCCGCATCGCTGGGCAGGTACTCGATCTGGCGATCGAGCAGGCCCTGCGACTCCAGCGTACGGATGAAGTGCTGCTTGGAACCCAGCCGCGGGATCGACATGCGCTCCATCAGGCTGATCGCCTGGTTCTGCCGGTAGTTGTCGGTCAGCACCAGCGATGCGACTTCGTCGGTCATCGACGCCAGCAGCTTGTTGCGCGCCGGCACGGTCAGCTTCTTCCCCTGGACCAGCAGGTTGAGCAGGATCTTGATGTTGACTTCGTGGTCGGAAGTATCCACGCCCGCGGAGTTGTCGATGAAGTCGGTGTTGAGCAGCACGTCGTGCTGGGCCGCCTCGATCCGCCCGAGCTGGGTCATGCCGAGGTTGCCGCCCTCGCCCACGACCTTGCAGCGCAGGTCACGGCCGTCCACGCGCAATGCGTTGTTGGCACGGTCGCCGACATCCGCGTTGCTCTCGCTGCTGCCCTTGATGTAGGTGCCGATGCCGCCGTTCCACAGCAGGTCGACCGGCGCCTTGAGGATCGCACTCATCAGTTCGGTCGGGCTGAGCGCAGCCACGCCCGTGTCGATGCCAAGCGCTTCGCGGACCTGCGGCGACAACGGGATCGACTTTGCCGAGCGCGGGAACACGCCGCCGCCCTTGCTGATCAGCGACGTGTCGTAGTCCTCCCAGCTCGAGCGCGGGACCTTGAACATGCGTTGGCGTTCCTTGAACGTCACCGCGGCGTCCGGGTCCGGGTCGAGGAAGATGTGGCGGTGGTCGAACGCGGCAACCAGGCGGATGTGCCTGCTCAGCAGCATGCCGTTGCCGAACACGTCGCCGGACATGTCACCGATGCCGACCGCGGTGAAGTCCTGCTTCTGGCTGTTGCGACCCATGGCCAGGAAGTGGCGCTTGACCGACTCCCACGCGCCACGGGCGGTGATGCCCATGCCCTTGTGGTCGTAGCCGACCGAGCCGCCCGATGCGAACGCGTCGTCGAGCCAGTAACCGTGCTCGCGGGCGATGCCGTTGGCGATGTCGGAGAACGACGCAGTGCCCTTGTCGGCCGCGACCACCAGGTATGGATCGTCCTGGTCGTGGCGAACCACGTTGGCCGGGTGCACGACCTTGTCGTCGACCAGGTTGTCGGTGATGTCGAGCAGGCCGTTGATGAACATCCTGTAGCAGGCGACGCCCTCGGCGTGGATCGCGTCACGGCTTTCCGGTGTAGTGCCGCCGGCCGGCGGCTTCTTGCTGATGAACCCGCCCTTGGAACCGACCGGCACGATCACGGTGTTCTTGACCATCTGCGCCTTGACCAGGCCCAGCACCTCGGTGCGGAAATCCTCGCGACGGTCCGACCAGCGCAGGCCGCCACGGGCGACCGGCCCGAAGCGCAGGTGGATGCCTTCCACGCGCGGGCCGTAGACGAAGATCTCGCGATACGGACGCGGCTTCGGCAGGTCCGGCACCTCGGCCGAATCGAACTTGTAGCTGACGTAGCCCTTGCCCTCGTCGCCGTCGGCGTCCTGGTAGTAGCTGGTGCGCAGCGTCGCTTCGATCACGCCGATGAAGCTGCGCAGGATGCGGTCCTCGTCGAGGCTGGACACGCGGTCGAGCAGGCTCTTGAGGGTGTTGCGGGCCACGGTGACCTGCACGTCGCGGTTGCCGCTGCGCGCGGCCACGACCGGCTTCAACGCGGCCAGCAAGGCCTCGTCGCCAGCGCAGATGCGCGCGAACTGGCGGGTCAGGCGTTCCATCCCCGCCTTGATCTCCGCCTTGTCTTCCTTGCCGGTGGTGGGGTCGAAACGCGCCTCGAACAGTTCCACCAGCAGGCGCGCGAGCACCGGGTAACGGATGAAGGTGTCCTCGACATAGGCCTGCGAGAACGGCACGCCAACCTGCTGCAGGTACTTGCTGTAGGCGCGCAGCATCGCGACCTGGCGCCACGACATGCCCGCGGCCAGCACCAGCTGGTTGAACCGGTCGTTCTCGGCGTCGCCACGCCAGATCCGCGCGAATGCCTCGACGAAG
Source organism: Lysobacter sp. F6437 (assembly GCF_052547215.1). NCBI lineage: Bacteria > Pseudomonadati > Pseudomonadota > Gammaproteobacteria > Lysobacterales > Lysobacteraceae > Lysobacter > Lysobacter sp. F6437. Next base: position 379,621 of record NZ_JBQWRB010000001.1, on the reverse strand, counting down.
TTCTCGTCGATGTCGGCGATGTCCACTTCGGCGCTGGCGATCTCGACCTCGAAGTCCTGGATGTACATCAGGTTGCTATGGGCATAGAGCCGGTACGGATGCTCGGAGATCACCCTCAGGCCCATGTTTTCCATCGTCGGCAACGCATCCGACAACGGGATGTCGTCGTTCTGGCGATAGAACTTGAAGCGCAGCCCGCCCACGCCCGGGCGCGTGCGGTACAGGCTCAGGCGCAGGTCGTCCGGGCCCTTGAGCGCGGCGAGGTGCTCGACGTCATCGGCCGCGATCGACACCGAAACGTCCTCGATGTAACCGGCCGGCAACGCGCGGCCATAGCCATTGGCCAGCTCGAGGCCTCGCTGCTCGCCATGGCGCTCGACCAGCAGTTCACGCAGGTCGTCGCGCCAGTTGCGAACGATCTCGGCCAGCTCGGCCTCGATCGCGGCGTTGTCGACCTGGATCGCTTCGCCGGACTTCGGCCGCACCAGCAGGTGCAACTGGGCCAGCGGCGACTCGCCGAGCACCACCGTGGTGTCGATATGTTCACCGTGCAGCACGCGCTTGAGCATCGCCTCGATGCGCAGGCGCACGTCGGTGTTGAAGCGGTCGCGCGGGATGTAGACCAGGCCGGAGAAGAACCGGCCGTAGCGGTCGCGGCGCAGGAACAGCTTGCTGCGCACGCGCTCCTGCAGGCCGAGGATGCCGGTGCTGGTGCGCAGCAGCTCCTCGCCGGTCGACTGGAACAACTCGTCGCGCGGCAGGGTTTCGAGGATGTGGCGCAAGGCCTTGCCGCTGTGGCTGTCGTCGGCCAGGCCGGACTGCTTCATCACGTAGTTGTGGCGCTCGCGCACCAGCGGGATGTCCCAGGGGCGGCGGTTGTAGGCGCTGGAGGTGTACAGGCCGAGGAAGCGGTCCTCGCGCACGGGCTTGCCCTTGGCGTCGAAGCTGAGCACGCCGATGTAGTCCATGTAGCCGGGGCGGTGGACGGTGGCGCGGGCGTTGGTCTTGGTCAGGATCAGGGCATCGACCGAGCCCGACTGCGGCATGTAATGCGCCGCAAGCGAGGTCAGCGGACGCGGCTTGCGGGTGTCCTGCCCGCGCAGCAGGCCAAGGCCGGAGCCCTTGACCGCGCACAGCACTTCCTGTCCGTCCTTGCGGATCACCTCGTACTGGCGGTAACCGAGGAAGGTGAAGTGGTTGTCGGCGGCCCAGCGCAGGAACTCCTGCGCCTCCTTGCGTCCTTCCTCGCTGACCGGCAGCTTGCGCCCACCGAGTTCGTCGGCGGTCTCGAGCATCTTGTTGCGCATGTCGGACCAGTCGCGAACCATCGCCCGGACATCGCCGAGCACCGTCAGCACGGCCTTCTCGACCTTCGGCATGGCATCGGTCGACAGCCGGTCGATCTCCAGGTGCATAAGCGATTCGGGTTCGCCCTCGCCGACCTTGACCAGCTTGCCCGACTTGTCGCGCTTGAACGGCACCACCGGGTGGCCGAGCACGTGCACGCCGATGTCCTGCTCCGCAAGCGCCATGGTCACCGAGTCGACCAGGAACGGCATGTCGTCGTTGGCGATCTGCAGCACGGTGTGCGGCGACTCCCAACCGTGGGTCTTCAACGACGGATTGAACAGCCGCACCCGTGCGGTTCCCGGCTTGCGGCTGCGGGAGAAATCAAAGAAATCGCAGGCCAGCGCGGCCCAGCCCTCGGGCGAATGCTTGGACACCTCGTCCTCGCCCATGCGCTTGTAGAACGCCGTGGCGAATGCCTCCGCTTCAACCTGGCGCGCCTTGGGCAGGCGCTTGCCGATCGCGTCGAGAATGGGCTTCAACGAAACGGTGTCGCTGTTTTCGGCCTTGCCGCGGGCCGACTTTTTCGCCGGTGCCTTGCGGCTCGCAGGCCTGGCGGAGGCGGCTTTCCCGGTGGCGGATGCGGGGGCTTTCGATTTGGTGCTCATGTGAACGTGTCGTCCAATGCAGTGAGGCCCGCGCTTGCGCACGGGCCATGGTCAGGGATCAGTACAGATGGCAAGGCATGCGCACGACGACGGAGCCCGCGGGGGCGTCCACGTCGTGCACAACGATCGGGATGTCGCGGCGATCGCAGCCGCGCTGCGCATGGCAGGCCGCGGTGAACCGGCAACTCGTGGAATGCATGTTCAGCGCAACCCGGTCTCGTGGCGGGCGATCACCAGCCGCTGGATCTCACTGGTGCCCTCGTAGATCTCGGTGATCTTGGCATCGCGGAAATAGCGCTCGATAGGCATTTCCTTGGAGTAGCCCATGCCGCCATGGATCTGCAGCGCCTGGTGGGTGATCCACATCGCCGCCTCGGACGAGGTCAGCTTGGCGATCGCCGCCTCGTTGCTGAAGCGCGCACCGCCCTTCTCGTGCTCGCCCTTCTGCCACGCCGCGCGCAGGGTCAGCAGCAGCGAGGCGTCGATCTTGCACTTCATGTCGGCGATCTTGGCCTGGGTCATCTGGAACGCGCCGATCGGCTGGCCGAAGGCCTTGCGCTCGCGCACGTACTCCAGGGTCGCCTCGTAGGCCGCGCGGGCGATGCCGATGGCCTGGCTGGCGATGCCGATGCGGCCGGCGTCGAGCACGCTCATCGCGATCTTGAAGCCGTGGCCCTCCTCGCCCAGCACGTCTTCGGGCCTGGCGACGTAGTCGGTGAACTCGATCTCGCAGGTGGCCGAGGCGCGGATGCCGAGCTTGGGCTCGGTCTTGCCGCGGTGGAAACCTTCGCGCTCGCCATCGACCAGGAACGCGGTGATGCCGCGCGCGCCCTTGTCGGCGTCGGTCATCGCGAACAGCACGAAGTACTTGGCGACCGGGCCGGAGGTGATCCAGCTCTTCTTGCCGTTGATCTTGTAGCTGCCATCGGCCTGCTTGACCGCCTTGCAGCGCATCGCTGTGGCGTCGGAACCGGATTGCGGTTCGGTCAGCGCGAACGCGCCGATTTCCTTGCCTTCGGCGATTGCACGCACGTAGGTCTGCTTCTGTTCCTCGGTACCGAATTTCAGGATGCCGTTGCAGAACAGCGAATTGTTGACCGACACGATGGTCGAATGGGCGGCGTCGGCGGCGGCGATCTCGACCATCGCCAGCACGTAGGAGATCGGGTCCATCCCGGCACCGCCGTACTCGGCCGGCACCTCGATGCCCATCAGGCCGTTCTCGCCAAGGGTGCGGATGTTTTCGAGCGGAAACTCACCGGTCCGGTCGTGGTGCTCGGCGCTCGGCGCGATCTTCTCCTGCGCGATGCGGCGCGCCACGTCCTGGATCATCAACTGTTCTTCGGTGAAGCGAAAATCCACGTCGGCACCTCGGTTTGGTCGAATTGGGGCAGCAATCCGGCAATTGTATCCCCGCGCGCCGCGTAACCGAACCCGTCGACCCGTTCGCCGACTCCCGCCCGGCTTGACCCTGCCGTCGGCGGGGAACAAACTTATCGCTGTATCGCGATAAGCGCATGAATGACGTGGTGGACACATGGATCTGGAAGGCTGGTCGGCACGACTCAAGGTGTTCGCGGATGCGACCCGGGTGCGACTGCTCGCATTGATCGAGCGCGAAGAACTGACCGTCGCCGAGCTGTCGGCCATCACCCGCCTCGCGCAGCCACGCGTGTCGACCCATCTGGCGAGGTTGAAGGACGCCGGGCTGGTTCGCGATCGCCGCGCGGGCGTGTCGGCGTACTACCGTTTCGAGGAGACCGCGCTCGACAACGCCCAGCGCGCCTTGTGGAAGACGCTGCGCGAGGGCAGCGACGATCCGTTGCTGAGGCAGGACGCCGAGCGCGTGCCCGCGGTGCTGGCGATGCGCGCGGCCGACCAGAACTGGGCCGATTCGGTCGCCGGCGACATGGAGCGGCACTACTCGCCCGGTCGCACCTGGGAAGCGATGGCGCGATCGGCGCTGCCACTGCTGGAACCCGGCGACGTGCTCGACATCGCGTCCGGCGACGGCGTGCTCGCCGAGTTGCTGGCTCCGCACTCCCATCGTTATGTCTGCCTGGACTCCAGCACCAAGGTCGTGCTCGCGGCATCCGAGCGCCTGCGCAAGCTGGAGAACGTCGAGGTGCAGGAAGGCGACATGCATGCCCTGCCCTTCGACGACGCGCATTTCGACCTCGTCGCACTGATGCATGCATTGACCTATGCCGACGAACCGGCCAGGGCCGTCGCCGAGGCGGCACGGGTCCTGCGCCCGGGCGGTCGGTTACTGCTGACCAGCCTGGCGCGCCACGAACACCGCTCCGTCGTCGAGTCGTACGGCCACGTCAACCTCGGTTTCAGCGAGAAGGAGCTGCAGAAGTTCGCCAGCAAGGCCGGCTTGTCGATCACCAGTTGCGAAACCGTGACGCGCGAACGCCGGCCGCCGCATTTCGAGGTGATCGCACTGATTGCCCGCAAGAAGCCCGCACGCGGCCGGGCCTGAGAACCACACGCCGAGGATCTGCCGATGTCCACCCTGCCCTGGCTCAACCCCGAGCGCGCCGAAGGACTGCAACGTGCGCTGCGCGAACGCATCCTGGTGATCGACGGAGCGATGGGCACGATGATCCAGCAGCACGCGCTGGAAGAAGCCGATTACCGCGGCGAGCGTTTCGCCGAAGGGTTCGACGGCCTGCTTGAGTCCAGCGACCACACTCATGGTCCAGGATGCGGTTGCGCCCACGACCAGCGCGGCAACAACGACCTGCTGAGCCTGACCCGGCCGGACATCATCGAAGCGATCCACGCCGACTACCTCGCCGCGGGCGCCGACCTGGTCGAAACCAACACCTTCAACTCGACCACGCTGTCGCTGTCGGACTATGGCTTGCAACACCTCGCGCGCGAACTCAACGAGACCGGAGCCCGGATCGCCCGCGCCGCCTGCGACGCCGCCGAGGCGAAGACCCCGGACCAACCGCGGTTCGTGATCGGCGTGCTCGGCCCGACCAGCCGTACCGCGTCGCTGAGTCCCGACGTCAACCGTCCCGGCTTCCGCGCGGTCGACTTCGACGACTTGCGCATCGCCTATCGCGAGGCCGCCGATGGCCTGGTCGACGGTGGCGCCGACGTGCTGATGGTCGAAACGGTGTTCGACACGCTCAATGCCAAGGCCGCGCTGTTCGCGATCGCCGAGGCGTTCGATGCCCGTGGGGCGCGGCTGCCGGTAATGGTGTCGGGGACGATCACCGACGCTTCCGGCCGCACCCTGTCGGGCCAGACCGCCGAAGCCTTCTGGTATTCGCTGCGCCACGCCCAGCCGCTCGCGATCGGGCTCAATTGCGCGCTCGGCGCGAAGGACCTGCGGCCGCATGTCGACGTGCTCTCGCAAATCGCCGACACCCACGTCAGCACCCACCCGAACGCCGGCCTGCCGAATGCATTCGGCGGCTATGACGAAACCCCGGAGGACATGGCGACGATGCTGCGGGAGTTCGCCGAGTCGGGGCTGCTGAATCTCGTCGGTGGCTGCTGCGGCACCACCCCGGCGCATATCGCCGCTATCGCCGAAGCCGTGCGTGGCCTCGCCCCACGCGAAGTACCGCGACTGGCCGACGCCGCATGAGCATCGCCCGCCAGACCCGCCTCAGCGGCCTCGAGCCGCTGACGATCACCCCCGAATCCAACTTCATCAACGTGGGCGAGCGCACCAACGTCACCGGCAGCGCGCAGTTCCGCAAGCTGATCAAGGACGACCGCTATGACGAGGCCGTCTCGGTCGCGCGGCAACAGGTCGAGAGCGGCGCGCAGGTACTCGACGTCAACATGGACGAAGGCCTGCTCGACTCTGAACAGGCGATGGTCACCTACCTCAACCTGATTGCCGCCGAGCCCGACATCGCCCGCATCCCGGTGATGGTCGACAGCTCCAGGTGGACGGTCATCGAGGCCGGGCTGAAGTGCCTGCAGGGCAAGGGCATCGTCAACTCGATCTCGATGAAGGAAGGCGAAGGCGAGTTCCTGCGCCAGGCCCGGCTGGTGCGCCGCTACGGCGCCGCCGTGGTGGTGATGGCGTTCGACGAGGACGGCCAGGCCAACACCGTGCAGCGCAAGGTCGATATCTGCGCGCGCGCGTTCAAGCTGCTGACCGAACAGGTCGGCTTCCCGCCCGAGGACATCATCTTCGACCCGAACGTGTTCGCGATCGCCACCGGCATCGAGGAGCACAACGACTACGGCGTGGCGTTCATCGAGGCCGCGCGCGAGATCCGCCGTCGCTTCCCGCTGAGCCACATTTCCGGCGGCGTCTCCAACGTCAGCTTCTCGTTCCGTGGCAATGAAACGGTACGGCAGGCGATCCACACGGTGTTCCTGTACCACGCGATCCGCGCCGGCATGGACATGGGCATCGTCAACGCCGGCGCGCTGCCGCTGTACGACGACCTCGACGCCGAATTGCGCACTGCCGTCGAGGACGTGGTGCTCAACCGCAATCCCGAGGCCACCGAGACCCTGCTGACCCTCGCCGAGCGCTACCGCGGCAAGAAGGGCGAGAAGAAGGTCGAGGACCTCGCCTGGCGCCAGCAGCCGGTGCGCGCGCGCATCAGCCATTCGCTGGTGCACGGCATCGACCAGTACGTCATCGAGGACACCGAGGAGGCCCGCGCCGAGGCCGCACGCCCGCTCGACGTGATTGAAGGCCCGCTGATGGACGGCATGAACGTGGTCGGCGACCTGTTCGGCGCCGGCAAGATGTTCCTGCCGCAGGTGGTCAAGTCGGCACGCGTGATGAAGAAGGCGGTCGCCCACCTGCTGCCCTTCATCGAGGCCGAGAAACTGCGCACCGGCGACACCGGCAAGTCCAACGGCAAGATCGTCATGGCGACGGTCAAGGGCGACGTCCACGACATCGGCAAGAACATCGTCGGCGTGGTGCTGGCCTGCAACAACTTCGAGGTGATCGACCTCGGGGTGATGGTGCCGGCGCAGAAGATCCTCGACACCGCCAAGGCCGAGAACGCCGACTTGATCGGTCTGTCGGGCCTGATCACGCCGTCGCTGGAGGAGATGAGCCACGTGGCCCGCGAGATGCAGCGGCAGGACTTCACCATCCCGCTGCTGATCGGCGGCGCGACCACCTCGCGCGCGCACACCGCGCTGAAGATCGACCCGCATTACAAACCCGGCACGGTGTGGGTGAAGGACGCTTCGCGCGCGGTCGGCGTCGCCCAGTCGCTGATCAGCCTCGAAACCCGCGCACCGTTCATCGCCGCCAATGCCTCCGACTACGCCGACATCCGCGAGCGCCATCGCAACCGGGATGGCGGCAAACGGCTGGTGTCGTTGGCCAGGGCCCGCGCCCAGCGCTTCGACGGCGACTGGGACAACTACGATCCCCCGACACCGAAACAGCCAGGGCTGCAGGCATTCGACGACTATCCACTGGACGAGTTGGTTCCCCTGATCGACTGGACCCCGTTCTTCCAGGCTTGGGAGTTGCACGGCCGCTACCCGGCGATCCTCACCGACGAGGTGGTCGGCAGCCAGGCCAGCGAACTGTTCCGCGACGCGCAGGCGATGCTCAAGCGGATCATCGATGAGAAATGGCTGACCGCGAAGGCGGTGTTCGGGCTGTGGCCGGCCAACAGTGTCGGGGACGACGTGGTCGCCGACATCGATGGCACCCCGACCACGATCCACTTCCTGCGGCAGCAGGCCGACAAGCCGCCGGAGCGGCCCGACTTCTGCCTGGCCGATTTCATCGCCCCGCGCGACAGCGGCAAGCCGGACTGGATCGGCGCGTTCGCGGTCACCGCCGGCCTCGGCATCGAGCCGCACGTCGCGCGCTTCCAGGCCGACCACGACGACTACAACGCGATCCTGCTCAAGGCCCTCGCCGACCGCCTCGCCGAAACCCTCGCCGAGCGCATCCACCAGCGCGTGCGCACCGAGTTCTGGGGCTATGCGGCCGACGAGTCACTGGATGCGGAGGCGCTGATCGACGAGAAGTACCGTGGCATCCGCCCGGCACCGGGCTACCCGGCCTGCCCCGAGCACAGCGAGAAGGCGACGATCTTCAGGCTGCTCGACCCGGCCAGCAACGCCGGCATGCAACTGACCGAGAACTTCGCGATGACCCCGGCCGCGGCGGTCTCGGGCTTCTACTTCAGCCACCCGCGCAGCCAGTACTTCGTGGTCGGCCGGGTGTCGAAGGAACAGGCCGCCGACTACGCCAGACGCAAGGGCGTCGACCTCGCGCAGGCCGAGCGCTGGCTGGCCTCGAACCTGGACTACGACCCGGAATAGTTTCGTCTGGCCGGGCTCCTGTAGAAGCGGCTTCAGCCGCGATCGAATAATCGTTCGCCCGCACCGATTCCAGATCGCGGCTGAAGCCGCTCCTACAAAGCCCGCGAAGTCAGGTCCGCTGCCCTACCAGACCAGGTCGTCGGGCACCTGGTACTTCGGGTCGGCGTACGAGTCGCCCTCGACCGGCGCTTCCGGGTCCACCTTCAGCGCCACCGCCGGAGCAAACACCTGCTCGGCCTGGGCCAGCAGTTCGGCCGTGACCAGCAGATAACGGCCATCCATCTGCAGCACGCCCAACTCGCCCGCATTGAGCGCCTTCAGCTGCTCGGCGGTCACATGGATGCGCTTGATCTTGCCGCCGTACGGGAAGTGCCGGGCGATGTCGGCATTGGCCACGTTGAGGCCCTTGTCCTTGACCAGTTCAGCCAGGCGCGCGCGCGCCTCGCGACGCTGCCGTGCTTCCGCCTGCCTGGCCTGCTCCGCGCGGATGCGTTCGTCCTTCTCGCGCTGCGAGCGGATCGCGTAGGCCTTGGCGAGGTCGATGTCTTCCCGCGAATTCGGCTTGTCCCGCCCCGGCCGGGAGGCGCCGCGGTCCGGGGCCCCTTTGGTCTGGCCGGGTCGCGATTGGCCGGACTGCGGCTTTCCGCGCCCACCACGCCGATCCTGCGGTGCGGCGCCCGGCCGGCCACCACGTTTCGCGCCATCGGCACGTTTGGGCTCGGGTGCCGGCGGTTTGAAGCCAAGCCCGAGAAGCTGGTTGCGAAGTGTGTCGTTGCTCATGTTGGTCGTCGCGGCCATCGCGCAGGCGCGGGCCGGTAAAGGTCAGTAATGGGGCGGAGGCGGCTCCGCCGACGGATCGGCGGACAGCGGGTTGGCCGACATCGCGCCACGCAGTTGCTTCAACTCCTCCAGCGCACGGTGCAGCAGGAGGCTGTTGCGCGCCTCCTCGTCCCGGGCCGCGGCAAGCGCGTCGCTGAGTTCGCCGATCGTGTGCTCCTGGAACGACAGCCGCGTTTCCAGGTCGACCAGGCGGCCTTCGATGTCATTGCTCATTTCAACTCCCGTACCCGCCAGGGCGCGACCGGACCGAACGCCCCCGGCCTATGCCGTAGTACGCGATGTTGGCGGCCTCGACTTCAGCAGGATGATAAAGGTTGCGGCCGTCGAAAATCGCGCGGTCGGCCAACGCGGCACGCAATTGTGCGAAATCGGGGCTGCGGAACTGCTTCCATTCGGTGGCCACCACCAGTGCGTCGGCGCCGTCCAGGGCATCCTGGCTCGACGCGCAATGGACCAGGTCGGCACGTTCGCCATAGATGCGACGGGCCTCGGTGCCGGCCTCGGGATCGTAGGCGCGCACCCTGGCACCCGCGGACCACAATTGCTCGAGCAGGCGCCGGCTGGGGGCCTCGCGCATGTCATCGGTATCGGGCTTGAACGCCAGGCCCCACAAGGCGAATGTCTTGCCGGCGACGTTTCCGTCGTAGTGGCGTTCGATCAACTGCCAAAGGTGGCCCTTCTGGTGCTCGTTCACCGCTTGGACCGCTTCCAGCAGCCGGGCATCGAGACCGGCGTGCCGGGCAGTGCGGGACAACGCATGGACGTCCTTCGGGAAACACGAGCCACCATAGCCGGCGCCGGCATAGATGAAGTGCCAGCCGATGCGAGGATCCGAGCCGATGCCCTGGCGAACCATCTCTATGTCCGCACCCACCTGCTCGGCAATGTTCGCCATTTCGTTCATGAAACTGATCCTGGTCGCCAACATCGCGTTGGCGGCGTACTTGGTCAGTTCGGCCGATCGCGTATCCATCACCACGACCCGGTCGCGGTTGCGGACGAAGGGCGAGTACAGGCGCCGCAAGGTCTCGACCGCCGCGGCGTTTTCGGAGCCGATGATGATGCGATCGGGGCGCATGCAGTCGCTGACCGCGTCGCCCTCCTTCAGGAATTCCGGATTGGCGACGACCTCGAACGCGACCTCGATCTTGCGCGCGGCGAGGCTGGAGGCAATGGCTTCGCGCACCCGGTCCGCGGTCCCTACCGGCACGGTCGATTTATCGACCACCACCATCGGCTTTTCCAGGTGCCTGCCGATCGTCGCGGCGACTTCGAGCACGTACTGCAGGTCGGCGCTGCCGTCCTCGCCTGGCGGCGTGCCGACCGCGATGAAAACCACGTCGGCATGACCGATGGCCTCTGCCGCGTCGCAACTGAAACGCAGGCGCCCGGCGGCGTGGTTGGCTTGCACCATGGGCGCCAGGCCCGGCTCGAAGATCGGCACGACCCCGCGATTGAGGCCATCGACCTTGTCCGCGTCGATGTCGACGCAGACAACGTCATTGCCGACTTCGGCCAGGCAGGTGCCCGTGACCAGCCCGACATAACCGGTACCGAAGATGCTGACGCGCATGCCTTGTCCCTACGCGCCGCGTGGCGCTTTACCTGGCCGGCGGCTGGACGATGTCCTGCAGTTCGACCTCGAACACCAGCACCGCGTTGGGCCCGATGGGGCCGCCCGGGGTGCCCTTCTCGCCGTAGCCGAGTTCGCTCGGGATCCAGAACCGGTACTTGCTGCCCACCGGCATCAGCGCGATCCCTTCCTGCCAGCCCGGCACGACCTGCTGCAGCGAAAATACCGCCGGTTCATTGCGTTCATATGAACTGTCGAAGGTCTCGCCATCCAGCAGGGTGCCCTTGTAGTGCACGCGCACGACCGAGTCGGCCGACGGCTTCGCGCCCTCGCCTTCGGTGATCACCTGGTACTGCAGGCCGGATTCGGTGGTCTTGACGCCTTCCTTCTTGGCGTTCCCGGCCAGGAACTTCGCGCCCTCTTCCTTGTTCTTCTTCGCGGTGGCCATCATCTCGGCGATGCGTTCGGCCTGGATCCGCTGGGCGAACTTCTCGCGCACCTGGGTGGCCTGCTCCTCGGTCATCAGCGGCTTGTCATCGGACAGGCCAGTCGCGATCGCCTTGGACAGGGTGTCGACGTCGATCTCGTCCTTGACCTCCTCCAGCGAGCGGGCCATGTCCAGGCCGATCATGTAGCTGACCTGCTCCTTCTCGTTGGCCAGGCCCTCGATCTTGATGGCGCCGTCAGTTGCGGCCTCAGCGGTGGCATCGGTCTTGTCGGTGTCGGCCTTGTCGTCCGCGCCCGGCTGACAGGCGGCAACGGCCAGGGACAGAGCTGCAACCACCAGCAGCGAGGTGGTTCGGGAGACGTGCTTGATCAGGTCGGATTTCATCGGGAACTGGACTCCTGGGTAGGGGCGCGCCCGACATTGGCCGAGCGCAAGCGGCCCACTTTGTTGGCGGCAGCCTGAACGGCGCCGTATCGACGCCGCGATTGAAGGTGTTACTCGATGATCGCCTGCAACTCGACGTCGAAGACCAGCGTCGCGTTCGGGCCGATCTCGCCACCGCCGCCGCCCTTGGCGCCGTAACCCAACTCGCCCGGGATCCAGAACCGGTACTTGGCGCCGACCGGCATCATCGTCAGGCCTTCGGTCCAGCCGGCAATGACCTGGTCGAGCCCGAATTCGGCCGGCTGGCCGCGCTCATAGGAACTGTCGAACACGGTGCCATCGAGCAACGTGCCTTCATAGTTCACACGCACCCGGTCGTTCGGCCGCGGACGAGCGCCGGAGCCTTGGCGCAGCACCCGGTACTGCAGGCCCGATGGCGTGGTGAACACGCCCTTCTCCTGCCGGTTCGCGGCCAGGAATGCCGCGCCCTCGGCCTTGTTGGTGGCCGCCTGGGCCTGCATGCGGGACTGGAACTGATTGCGCATCTTCTGCCCGAATGCTTCCCGGGTACTGCCCAGCTCGGCTTCGCTCATCAGCAGTTCGCCGCCCGTGAATGTCGCGCGGACCCCCTGCATCAATACCGCCAGGTCCAGCTCGGCCTTCATCGGCTCCAATGAGCGGCCCACGTCGGAACCAACCAGGTAGCCCACCTGCTGCTTGTCGACCTCCGGGATTTCCGCACCCGCGGGGGCCTGGCCGGCGCGCGAGGCGATGCGCATCATCAGCCCGCGACCGACGGACTGGACCTGGCTTTCCTTGATCAGCGGTTCGCCGCCGTCGAGGGCGTTGCGGACCGCACGCTCGAAGGCCGCGAGGTCGATGTCCGGGGCCGCCGGGGCGATCGAGCGGGCGACGTCATGGCCAACCATGTAGCTGACCCGGGCGCGCTCGTTGCCAAGGGCCGCCTCCTGGGCCATGGCGGGAAATGCCACCGCCGCCATCAGCACGGTGGTGGTCAAGATCACGGCAACGCCGCGCACGAAAGCCTTCATCCGGAACCGCTCCTTTCGGGGCGCCATGGGCCATGGCGCAATCCCTCCATTGTCGCGACCGGACACGCCGACGGCAATCGCGCCTGTGGCCGCCTGTGTCTTTGGTTGGGTTGGAAGGGACTTGACCGCATGTGTTTTGGTGTTATAGTTCCATACAACACCGGTTAACCAACGAGCAGGACGTTCAGATGAACCGCAAGCTCCACAACACGCTTTCCGCCCTCACGGCCAGCGGCGCCTTGCTGGTAGTGAGCCTGATCGTTGCCGCACCGGTGCCCGGCCACGCCGACGCCCGTGCCGCGGCCTCCCTCGCGGTGGAACTCGATGCCGCAGGGACGCTGGCACAGGCGCTCGAAACCGCCGCGCAGACCCTGGAATCCGGCGGCGCCGATGAATCGCGCCCCGCCGGGGCAAGTACGCCCAACCGCAGGCAGACCCTGGTCATGCCGTTCTTCTCCTTCCTACCGCGGGGTTAACCCATGTCCGCTATCCAGTGGAGCGATGGCGCTCCCATCTACCGCCAGCTGAAGGAGCGCGTCGTGGCAATGATGCTCGACGGCGTCCTCAAGCCCGGTGATGCCCTGCCCTCCGTCCGGCAGGTCGCCGCCGAGTACCAGCTCAACCCAATCACCGTCTCGCGCGCCTACCAGGAGTTGGCGGACGAGGCACTCGTCGAAAAACGCAGGGGCCTTGGCATGTACGTGACCGAAGAAGCCGCAAAGAAACTGCTGGTCAATGAGCGCGAACGCTTCCTCACCGAGGAATGGCCGCTGGTGCTGGAACGCATCCTTCGCCTTGGCCTGACCGCCGAGGATCTGCTGGCCGCCGGTCCGGCCAAGGCGGGTGCCTGATGAACGCCGACCTCCAGATCCGTACCCCGACCGACTCCGTGGTCAGCGCGCGCAACCTGCGCAAGGCCTACAAGAACAAGGTCGCGCTCGACGACACCGCCTTCGATATCCCGAAGGGACGCATCGTCGGCCTGATCGGTCCCAACGGCGCCGGCAAGACCACCGCGTTGAAAGCGATGCTCGGCCTGATCCCGTTCGAAGGCCGGATGAGCGTCCTCGGCCGCGACCCGCGCACCGAGCGCGACGAACTGATGCGCGATGTCTGCTTCATCGCCGATGTCGCCGTGCTGCCGCGCTGGATCCGGGTGTCCGAAGCGATCGAGTTCGTCGCCGGCGTCCACCCGCGCTTCGATCGCGCGCGCTGCGAGCGCTTCCTCAAGGGCACCCAGCTCGAACCGAAGATGCGCGTGCGCGAGCTGTCCAAGGGCATGATCGTGCAGTTGCACCTGGCCCTGGTGATGGCGATCGACGCCCGGCTGCTGGTGCTCGACGAGCCGACCCTCGGCCTCGACATCCTCTACCGCAAGCAGTTCTACCAGCGCCTGCTGGAGGACTACTTCGACGAGGAGAAGACCATCCTGATCACCACCCACCAGGTCGAGGAAGTCGAACACATACTCACCGACGTGATGTTCATCCGCGACGGCAAGGTCGTGCTCGACAGCGAGATGGACGCGGTCGGCGAGCGCTTCACCGAAGTGATGGTCAACGCCGACCAGGCCGAAGCCGCCCGCGCACTGAAACCACTGGACGAACGCGCCCTGCCGTTCGGCAAGACCGTGATGCTGTTCGACGGCGTGCCGCGCGACCAGCTCGGCGGCCTCGGCGAGACCCGCACCCCGGGCCTGGCCGACCTGTTCGTCGCCACCATGAAGGGGACCTACGCATGAACGCCCTCGACACCACCCTGCCCGCTGCCCCGCGCGCAGCTGCACCGGTCCATCCCACCCACAAGTTCCGCCTGCTGCTGCGGCGCGAGTTGTGGGAGCACAAGGGCGGCTTCCTCTGGGCGCCGCTGATCGCCGGCGGCATCCACCTGCTGCTGAGCCTGATGGGCATCATCTTCGGCGAGGTCATGCTCAACCGCGTTCCCGACGACGCCGAGATCAACGTCGCCGGCGGCAGTTTCCAGGTCAACGGGCTCGACCTCGGAATGCTGACCGACAAGATGAGCCCGGACAACCTGCGCGAAATGGGCCAGGCCCTCGACGTTGCCCTGTACATGGCCGGTACCTGGCCGTTGGTGGTGCTGGCATTCGTGGCCTTCTTCTACTGCCTGGGCTGCCTGTACGACGACCGCAAGGACCGCAGCGTGCTGTTCTGGAAGTCCCTGCCGGTGTCCGACAGCGAGACGGTGTTGTCCAAGGTCGCCAGCGCGACACTGGTCGCCCCGGTCATCGCGGTGCTTGCCGCACTGGCCACCATGGTCGGCTCGCTGGCGATCTGGAGCGTGGTGGTGATGTTCCACGGCGGCAATCCCGCCACCCTGCTGTGGGGGCCGGCGAGCCCGCTGTCCATCCTCGGCACGATGATCGCCTACGTCCCGCTATACGCACTCTGGGCGCTGCCCACGGTCGGCTGGCTGATGCTGTGCTCGGCCTGGGCCAGGAGCAAGCCGTTCCTGTGGGCGATCATGATCCCGCTGTTCGCCGGCATCTTCGTCAGCTGGTTCGACCTGATGCAGCTGTTCGACCTCGACTCCAGCTGGTTCTGGCGCCACGTCGTCGCCCGCGGCCTGCTCAGCCTGGTACCGGGCTCGTGGATGGGCGATGTCCCGATGGACGGCTTTTCGCCCGACTCGCTGACCAGCTTCCTCAGCGTGCGCTCGATGTACAGCGTGTTCGCAACCCCGCAGATGTGGGTCGGTGCCATCGCCGGCGCCGCGATGATCTTCGGTGCGATCCGCCTGCGCCGCTGGCGCGACGAAGGCTGAGGACGGATGCATCCTGGCGCCGGTTCGCGGCCAGGACACCCGCCCGACCGCCCCGCCCCACACCGCAATCATCCGCATATCGAGACCTGCCATGGACAACAAATTCCTTCCGACCCTGCTGCTCCTCGCATGCACCCCCTGGCTGGGCGCCTGCGGCCAGGACGAGCCGGCGCAGCCCGCCACCGGTGTATTCGCCGAAGTCAGTTCCGAGATCCGCAAGGAAATGGACGGTGTTTCACGGGAAGTGCGCGAGGCGATGGCCACCGAGAACATCGACATCGCCGACGACGGCGAGGCGCCCGCCGAGATCACCCCACAGGGCGACCTGCTGATCGACGGTCGCAATGTCGAGCTCACCGCCGGGCAGCGCGCACTGGTGCTGGAGTACCGGGGCCAGATCGCCTACATGGCCGAAACCGGTGCCGCCATCGGCATGCAGGGCGCGAGCCTGGCCACCGATGCAATCGGCCAGGCGTTCGCCAGCGTGCTCTCCGGTGATACCGAAAAGATGGAGGCCGAGATCGAGGCCAAGGCTGAGAAGATCGCACAGCAGGCGGTTGTCGAACTGTGCGGCCGGATGCCCGCCATGATGCAGACCCAGCAGCAGTTGGCCGCGTCGCTACCGGAGTTCGCTCCCTACGCCGACATCACCCAGGCCGACATCGACGACTGCCACGACGGCCACTACAGCACTCAATGAAACCCGCCGGGGCTTCATGGCCCGGCTGATAGCAAAGGAGAGGACATGCGCAAGATCCTGCTTGGCTGCGCGCTGATGCTGCCGCTGGCGGCGTTCGCCCAACAGAAGTGCGAGTACACCCGATCGTTCGAACTGAGCCCCGACCTGACTGGCATCGAGACGGTCGTGTTCGAGGTTCGCGGCTTCGACCTCGACGTCAAGGCCACGCCTGGTGCGTCGGCGGATATGCAGGGCAAGGCCTGCGCATCCAGCGCGAAGAAGCTGGAGCAGTTGCAGGTCCGGCACGAGCGCCGCGGCGACCGGCTGGTGGTGTCGATGGAACGGAACAAGGACGGCTGGGACTTCAACCTGTTCGGCGACAACTACAACTACATGCAGCTGGCGGCCACCCTGCCCGATGACATCGCGGTACAGGTCGATGCCGGCTCGGGCGATGCCAACATCGACGGCGTGGCCACGCTCGACCTGGTGGTCGGTTCCGGCGACGCCGATGTGCGTCGTGTACCGGGTCCGGTGAGCGTGGTGATCGGCTCGGGCGATGCCGAGCTGGTCGGCATCGGGCCGCTGGAAGTCGGCTCGGTGGGCTCCGGCGACCTGGACGCGCGCGACGTCGCCGGCGATGTCAGCATCGGCAGCATCGGCTCCGGTGACGTGGACCTGGCCGGAGTGGAGGGCAGCGTCCAGGTCGGCACGATGGGCTCGGGTGATCTGGATATCGATACCGTCAGTGGCGATCTGCTTGTGCGCAGCATCGGCAGCGGCGAAGTCAACCACCACCGTGTGTCCGGCACCCTCGACCTGCCTGACGAAAACTGATCCCGCTACTTGTGGATCCCGCCGCGCGTCAGTGCCGCGGGGTCCAGCAACCGGCGCAGCTCCTTCTCGCCGAGGCCGGTCGCCTCCACCGCCACGTCCAGCACCGGACGCTTTTCGCGATACGCCTGCTTGGCAATCGCCGCGGCCTTCTCGTAACCGATCACCGGGTTCAGCGCGGTGACCAGGATCGGGTTGCGTGCCAGCGCCTCGTCGATGCGGTCGCGCCGCACTTGCAGGCCAGCGACGGTGTCGTCGGCCAGCAGCCGCATCACGTTGGCCAGCAGGCCGATCGAGTCGAGCAGGTTGGCGGCGATCAGCGGCAACATCACGTTGAGCTGGAAGTTTCCGCTTTGCCCGGCCACGGTGATGGCCGCGTGGTGACCGATCACTTGCGCGCAGACCATGCAGGTCGCCTCCGGGATCACCGGGTTGACCTTGCCCGGCATGATCGAGCTGCCCGGTTGCAGCGCAGGCAATTCGACTTCCCCCAACCCGGCCAATGGCCCCGAGTTCATCCAGCGCAGGTCGTTGGCGATCTTCATCAGCGCCACCGCCAGCGCGTTGAGCTGGCCCGACAGCTCGACCGCATCGTCCTGCGAAGCCAGGCCCTCGAACTTGTTGTCGGCCGACTCGAACTTCGTCCCCGACAGCTTCGACAGCGCCCGTGCCATCGCGTTGCCGAAACGTGGGTCGGCATTGATCCCGGTGCCGATCGCGGTGCCGCCGATCGGCAGCCGCCGCATGCGCCTCAGGCTGTCGTCGATCCGCGCCTGCGCGGACTGCAGTTGCGCCGACCAGGCGCCGAACTCCTGGGCGAACGTCAGCGGCATCGCGTCCATCAGGTGGGTGCGGCCGGTCTTGGTGACCTTGCGAAGCGCCCGACCGCGGCGGTCGATCGCCTGGCGCAGGTGCTTGAGTGCGGGCAGCAGGTCCTCGACCGTGGCCAGTTGCGCCGACACCCGCAACGCAGTCGGGATCACGTCGTTGGAACTCTGGCCGAGGTTGACGTCGTCGTTGGGGTGGACGCCGGCCTTGCTGCGTATCGCGGACGAGGCCAGCGTGGCGATGACCTCGTTGGCGTTCATGTTGCTGGAGGTGCCCGAGCCGGTCTGGAACACGTCGATCGGTAACTGGGCGTCGTGTTCGCCGGCGGCCACCGCCAGCGCCGCCTTGCGGATGGCCGCGGCGCGGTTCTTCGGCAGCAATCCGAAGCCGCCATTGACCTCCGCTGCCGCGGCCTTGACCAGCCCCAGCGCACGGATGAACCCGCGCGGCATGGGCCGGCCGGAGATCGGGAAATTCTGCACCGCGCGCTGGGTCTGAGCGCCCCACAGCGCGTCGGCGGGCACCTGCAGCTCGCCCATGCTGTCGTGCTCGGTGCGGTAGTCGTGGCTGGCCATGGCGTCCTCCGTCGGTTGCCGGCGAGCATACGCCGGGCCGGATGATCTCCGGGTTCTGTCCCGCTTTGTGTAGGAGCGGCTTCAGCCGCGATCGGAAAATCGTTCGCCCGCGCCGACTCCGGATCGCGGCTGAAGCCGCTCCTACACGAGCTCCCACGACTCGCGACCAGTCGTCGTCCGGTTATTGGCCCCGCGCTAGAATGTGCGACTGCCTTCCCACGTCCCGACGCCATGCCCGCCAACGCCGAATCCCAACTCCTCGCCCTGTCCCCGCTCGATGGCCGCTATGCCGGCAAGGTCGATCCGCTGCGGCCGATCTTCTCCGAGTTCGGCCTCATCAAGGCGCGGGTAAAGGTCGAGGTCGAGTGGCTGCTGGCGCTGGCCAGCGAGCCGGGCATCGGCGAGCTCAAGCCGTTCTCGGACGCCGCCACCGCGCGCCTGCGCCAGTTGGCCGACGGCCTGTCGGTCGAGGACGCGGCGCAGGTCAAGCAGATCGAGCGCACCACCAACCACGACGTCAAGGCGGTCGAGTACCTGATCAAGGAGCGGCTGAAGGACGACGACGAGCTGGGGCCGGCGCTGGAGTTCGTGCATTTCGCCTGCACCTCCGAGGACATCAACAACCTCAGCTACGCGCTGATGTTGAACGAGGCGCGGCAGACCGTGTTGCTGCCGAAGCTCGACCAGCTGATCGAGAAGCTGCGGGCGATGGCGCACGAGCATGCCGCGCTGCCGATGCTGTCGCGCACCCACGGCCAGACCGCGTCGCCGACCACCGTCGGCAAGGAACTGGCCAATGTCATCGCCCGCCTGCGTCGCCAGCGCGAAACCCTCGCCGCGGCGACGATGCCGGGCAAGATCAACGGTGCGGTCGGCAACTACAACGCCCACGTCGCCGCCTATCCGGAGATCGACTGGCCGGCATTCTCGCAACGCTTCGTGCAGTCGCTCGGCCTCGAATGGCAGCCCTACACCACCCAGATCGAGCCGCACGACGGCATCGCCGAGATCTGCGACGTCCAGCGCCGCATCGATACCATCGCGATCGACCTGTGCCGTGACATCTGGGGCTACATCTCGCTGGGCTACTTCAAACAGTCGGTCAAGGCCGGCGAAGTCGGCAGCTCGGCGATGCCGCACAAGGTCAACCCGATCGACTTCGAGAATGCCGAGGGCAACTTCGGCATCGCCAACGCGCTGCTGGAGCACTTCGCCGCCAAGCTGCCGATCAGCCGCTGGCAGCGCGACCTGACCGACTCCACCGTGCTGCGTGCGCTCGGCACCGCCTTCGGCCACGCCCTGATCGGCTTTGACGCACTGCTGCGCGGCCTGGGCAAGGTCTCGGCCAACCCCGAACGCCTCGCCGCCGACCTCGACGGCTCGTGGGAGGTACTGGCCGAGGCGGTGCAGACGGTGATGCGCCGCCATGGCCTGCCGCAACCGTACGAGCAGCTGAAGGCACTGACCCGCGGCCACGGCATCGACAGGCAGGCGATGCGCGAGTTCATCGCCGGCCTGGAATTGCCCGCCGAGGCGCGCCAGCGGCTGCTGGACATGACCCCGGGCAGCTACACCGGCCACGCGGAACAGCTCGCCCGCGATATCTGAGCCAGCGACGACGCCATGAGCCGCCAGCGTAGAAAGACCGCCGCGCCGCCGATCGAGATCGACGCCGCCAGCCTGCCGCCACTGGGCATGCCACCGGCCGAGTTCCTGCGCGACTACTGGCAGAAGCGTCCGCTGCTGATCCGCAACGCGTTCCCGCATTTCGCCGCGCCGGATTTCATCGCGCCGATCTCGCCGGAGGACCTCGCTGGCCTGGCCTGCGAGGACACCGCGCTGTCGCGGATCGTCGCCCACGAGCGTGAGCACGATCGCTGGCTGCTGCGCCACGGCCCTTTCCCGGAAGAAATGTTCCCGGGCATGCCCGACCACGACTGGACCCTGCTGGTGCAGGACGTCGACAAATGGGATGCCGATGTCGCCGCGCTGATCGACGCCTTCGACTTCCTGCCGCGCTGGCGGATCGACGACATCATGGTGTCGTTCGCCGCACCGGGCGGCTCGGTCGGTGCCCACGTCGACCAGTACGACGTGTTCCTGCTGCAGGCGCAGGGACACCGGCGCTGGCAGATCGACGATTCGAAAAACCCGCCACTGGATTTCCGCAACGACGTCGACCTCAGGCTGCTGCAACGCTTCAACCCGAGCCACGACTGGGTGCTCGGTCCCGGCGACATGCTGTACCTGCCGCCAGGCGTGCCCCACCACGGCGTCGCCGAGGACGCCTGCCTGACCTACTCGGTCGGCATGCGCGCACCGTCGGCGGCGGAACTGCTCGGCGACTTCGTCGATACCCTCGCCGCCGAAGCCGACGACTCGTTGCGCTACAACGACCCCGACCTGCAGCCGCCCGCCGACCCCGCCGAGATCGACGCCACCTCGATGGCTCGCGTGGTCGAGGCGCTGAACCTGTTGCGGATGAACGACCCGGAACGGTTGGGAGACTGGTTCGGTCGTTTCATCACCGTCTATCGCAGCGCCGGCCAGGTCATGCCGGCGGCGACCGCGCCGGGCGAGGCGCCACGGTCGCGGATCGAGATCGAGTGGGACCTGCAGCACGGCGCCAGCCTGTGGCGCCACCCCTACTCGCGGATGGCGTGGCGCAAGGCCGGGCGCGGCGCACGGCTGTACGTCAACGGACAGGAGCATGTGCTGCCGACACGTGACGCCAGGCGCGTCGCCAATGCGTCCGTGCTCGATGGCGCGGACTATGCCGCGCTGTCGGAAGCCGGCCGCGACGGCGTGTTCGAACTGTTGCAGGCCGGGCACTACCGGCTCGACACGGGTGACGGGGAAGAGGAATGAGTGCGCCCGCCTTCACCGTCGAAGGCCTCGCATACGAGGCTGGCCTGCCCGACTTGCGCCACGTGCGCGAAACGGTGTTCGTGCAGGAACAGGGGGTGCCGCTGGCACTGGAATGGGACGAACTCGACCCGCTCTGCCACCACGTCCTCGCCCGCGACGGCCGCGGCGAGGCGATCGGCACCGGGCGCCTGACTCCGAAGCACACGATCGGCCGGATGGCGGTGTTGCCCGCTTGGCGCGGCCGCGGCGTCGGCGATGCACTGCTCCGCGCATTGCTCGAACAGGCACGCGGACTGGGCTGGCACGAGCTGTCGTTGCATGCACAGGCCAGCGCGATCGACTTCTATGCCCGCCACGGCTTCCTGCCGTTCGGGGAACGCTTCGAGGAGGCGGGCATCGACCACCAGTCGATGCGCCTGTTGCTCGATGCGGTCAACCCGGTCGAAACCCGCGAGGCGGCGATCGCCGCGTTGCTCGGAGTGATCGCCGGCGCCCGTCGCCGGTTGGACATCTACAGTCGCGAACTCGACCCGGGCCTGCTGGATGTTCCCGAAGTCGTAGCCGCCCTGCGTCGCCTGGCCACGGGCGGCGGCGAGATCCGTGTGTTGCTGCAGGACCCGGCCGAACCGCAACGCGCACTGGCACCGCTGATCGGCCTGGGCCAGCGCCTGCCTAGCGCGTTCGCGTTCCGCGCCATCGAGGAGCCGACCGACCGCTCCTACCCGTCCGCCTACGTCGCCAACGACCTGCGCGGTTACTACTTCCGCCCGCTCGGTCATCGTTTCGATGGCGAAACCCGGCTTGACGCGCCCGGTCGCGCGCGCCAGTTGCGGGCCGTATTCGACCCTGTCTGGCAGCGCGCCCGGCCCTGCACGGAGTACCGGGCACTGGGCCTGTAGGTGGCATTCGGCAAAGTATATGAACTGCGGCGAACCCGGTTTCATCGATATTTCCGCGACAGTGTGTTTTCCCCACGGATTTACTGGCCGGCAGGCCATACGGGCGGGCTATAATTCGATTTCTTGAGCGCCTGAATAGCCGCCAGTCGGCCCAGTTGGGGTGCCCCGCCCTTCCATTTGAGTGCCCGTTGACCATTGTGGACAGTCTCCTGAAGCAGTTCTCCCAGTCCTCGCAGCTCGGCGCCAACGCCGCCTACATCGAAGACTTGTACGAGCAGTATCTGGTCGCCCCCGACAGTGTCGGATCCACGTGGAAGGCATATTTCGACGGCTTCAAGGGCCGCGAAGCCGGCGACGTCCCGCATTCGGCGGTCATCGGGACCATCGCCAGCGCCAGCAAGCGCGCGGGCCAGGCGCCCGTGGCCGCCATGGGTGTCGGCGACGAGCGCGAACGCGGGGTCGGCAAGCTGATCACCGCCTACCGGTCGCGCGGCCACCTCGGTGCCGACCTGGATCCGCTGGGCCTGCTTGAAAGCCCGCCCGCACCCGACCTCGACCTCGGTTTCCACGGCCTGTCCGGCAACGACCTCGCCAACGAGTTCAGCACCGGCGGCGTCGCTGGCCATGACCGCATGAAGCTCGGCGACCTGCTCGCCCTGCTCAAGGCCACCTACACCGGCCCGATCGGCGCCGAGTTCATGCATATCTCCGACGCCGGCCAGCGTCGCTGGCTGTACGAGCGGCTGGAAAAGGCCGGCGGCGATTACGGCCGCACCAGCGAGGACAAGCAGCGCATCCTCGAGCGGCTGAGCGCGGCCGACGGTCTGGAGCGTTACCTCGGCACCAAGTACGTCGGCCAGAAGCGCTTTTCGCTGGAAGGCGGCGATTCGCTGATCCCGCTGCTCGACACCACCATCCGCCGTGCCGGCGAGCAGGGTGTCAAGGATGTCGTGATCGGCATGGCCCACCGCGGCCGGCTCAACGTGCTGGTCAACATCCTCGGCAAGCCGCCGCGCAAGCTGTTCGACGAATTCGAGGGCAAGTTCGAACACGTCCAGCACGACTTCGCCCACACCGGCGACGTCAAGTACCACCTCGGCTTCTCCGCCGATGTCGCCACCCCGGGCGGCCCGGTGCACCTCGCGCTGGCATTCAACCCGTCACACCTGGAGATCGTCGATCCGGTGGTCGCCGGCAGCGTGCGTTCGCGCCAGGACCGTCGCGGCGAAGCCGGCCGTGGCCAGGTACTGCCGATCCTGATGCACGGCGATGCCGCGTTCGCCGGCCAGGGCGTGGTGATGGAACTGCTGCAGATGTCGCAGGCCCGCGGTTTCGCGGTCGGCGGCACCGTGCACATCGTCATCAACAACCAGGTCGGCTTCACCACCAGCGAACGCCAGGACGCCCGCTCGACCCTGTACTGCACCGACGTGGCCAAGATGGTCGGCGCGCCGATCCTGCACGTGAACGGCGACAACCCGGAAGCCGTGGCGTTCTGTGCCGAGATGGCGATCGACTTCCGCAACCAGTTCGGCCGCGACGTGGTCATCGACCTGGTCTGCTACCGCCGCCACGGCCACAACGAGGCCGACGAGCCGGCGGCGACCCAGCCGCTGATGTACCAGGTGATCCGCAAGCACAAGACCCCGCGTGCGCTGTACGCCGAGCAACTGGTCGCCGAAGGCGCGATCAGTGACGAGGACGCGCAGGCCGTGGTCGATGCCTACCGCGACAAGCTCGACCAGGGCGTGGTCACCACCGAACTGGTGGAGGTCAAGCCCGACGAGTTCACCATCGACTGGTCGAAGTACCTCAAGGGCACGCTGGCCGACAAGGTCGACACCACCTTCGACCGCGCCAGCCTCGACCAGTTGGCGATCGCAATCAACGCGATCCCGGACGAGGTCAAGCTGCACGCGCGCGTCGGCAAGATCTACCAAGACCGCCGCAAGATGGCGGCTGGCGAACAGGCCGGCGACTGGGGCTTCGCCGAGAACCTGGCCTACGCCACCCTGCTCAGCGAAGGCTACAAGCTGCGCCTGGTCGGCCAGGACAGCGGCCGCGGCACGTTCTTCCACCGCCACGCGATCCTGCACGACCAGGCCACCGACGATTACTACCTGCCGCTGCGGCAACTGGTGAAGAACCCGATCGATGTCACCATCATCGACTCGCTGCTCAGCGAGGAAGCGGTGATGGGCTTCGAATACGGCTACTCCACCGCCGACCCGCAGGTGCTCGACATCTGGGAAGCTCAGTTCGGCGACTTCGCCAACGGCGCCCAGGTGGTGATCGACCAGTTCCTGTCCTCGGGCGAGGCGAAGTGGGGCCGTCTGTGCGGGCTGGTGCTGTTGCTGCCGCACGGTTACGAAGGCCAGGGCCCGGAACACAGCTCCGCGCGCCTCGAACGCTTCCTGCAACTGTGCGCGCTCGACAACATGATGGTCTGCGTGCCGACCACGCCGGCGCAGGCGTACCACATGATCCGCCGGCAGATGCGCATGGCGACCCGCACGCCATTGGTGGTGATGACGCCGAAATCGTTGCTGCGCCACAAACTCGCGGTGTCGAGCCTCGACGAACTGGCCAGCGGCACCTTCCAGCACCTGATCCCGGATGCCGAGGCCGATCCGAAGAAGGTCAAGCGAGTGGTCGCGTGCTCGGGCAAGGTCTATTACGACCTGCTCGAGGATGCCCGCAAGCGGGGGGCCGGGGATGTCGCGATCGTCCGCGTCGAGCAGTTGTACCCGTTCCCGCGCGAGGCGCTGGCGGCGGAGCTCAAGCGCTACCCTTCGGCCAAGGACATCGTCTGGTGCCAGGAAGAGCCGCAGAACCAGGGCGCGTGGTACCAGATCCGCCACCACCTGACCGCGTGCCTGCAGGGCAAGCAGGCCCTGCATTACGCAGGCCGTGCACGCTCGCCGTCGCCGGCCGCGGGCCACTTCGCCGACCACGTCGCCGAGCAGACCAAGCTGGTCGCCGACGCCCTGGTCAACCCGCTGCAGGGCGAGATCTGCCCGGAGTGACCCGGCCCAGCTTGCCCTCCCCGATCAAACCACCCCTTTCGCGCTCTCAATTCATGCAATCCAGGATGCCAACCCCATGAGCACCGAGATCAAAGTTCCGGTCCTGCCCGAGTCCGTCTCCGACGCCACCATCGCCACCTGGCACAAGAAGCCGGGCGACGCGGTCAGCCGCGACGAGAACCTGGTCGACCTCGAAACCGACAAGGTGGTGCTCGAAGTGCCGTCGCCGGTCGATGGCGTGCTCAAGGAGATCAAGTTCGATTCCGGTGCGACCGTGACCAGCGAGCAGGTGCTGGCGATCGTGGAAGCCGGCGCGGCCGCGTCGATCGACAAGGCCGACGCCAAGGACAGCGGCGCCAAAAAGGAAGAGGCCAAGAAGCAGGAAGCCGACACCCGCCCGGTACAGCCCAAGGCCGAAGCCGCCAAGCCGGCGTCGAAGTCGGCTGACAAGGCCGACCTGCCGCCGGGCGCACGCTTCACCGCGGCGAAGGAAGGCATCGACCCGTCGCAGGTCGAAGGCACCGGCCGCCGCGGCGCGGTGACCAAGGAAGACCTGCTGAACTACGCCAAGAACGCCGGCGTCGGCAAGGCCAGCGGCAACCGTGCCGAGGAGCGCGTGCCGATGACCCGCATGCGCTCGCGCATCGCCGAGCGCCTGATGCAGTCGAAGAACTCGACCGCGATGCTGACCTCCTCCAACGAGGTCAACATGAAGGCCGTCATGGACATGCGCAAGTCGCAGGGCGAGGCGTTCAAGAACGCCTATGGCATCAAGCTCGGCTTCATGAGCTTCTTCGTCAAGGCCGCCGCCAACGCCCTGCAGCGCTACCCGCTGGTCAATGCCTCGGTCGACGGCAATGACATCATCTACCACGGCTATTCCGACATTTCGATCGCCGTGTCGACTGACAAGGGCCTGGTCACGCCGGTGCTGCGCAACGCCGAATCGATGGGCTTCGCCGAGGTCGAGCAGGCCATCGACGGCTACGCCAAGGCCGCACGCGAAGGCGGGCTGAAGCTCGAGGACCTGCAGGGCGGCACCTTCACCATCACCAACGGCGGCACCTTCGGCTCGCTGTTCTCGACGCCGATCATCAACCCGCCGCAGTCGGCCATCCTCGGCATGCACGCCATCAAGGAACGTGCGATCGTCGAGAACGGCCAGGTCATCGCCGCGCCGATGATGTACATCGCGCTGAGCTACGACCACCGCATCATCGACGGCAAGGACGCGGTGCTGTTCCTGGTCGACATCAAGAACCAGCTCGAGAACCCGCACCGCATGCTGCTGGGCATGTAATTGCCCGCCGAAGCCCCGCCCTGCGCGGGGCTTTCCGCAACGAGACAAGGATCATTGCAATGAGCGAACAGCAGAATTTCGACGTCGTCGTTATCGGTGCCGGCCCGGCCGGCTACCACGCGGCGATCCGCGCCGCCCAGTTGGGCCTGAAGACCGCGTGCATCGATGCCGCGCTCGGCAAGGACGGCAAGCCGGCCCTCGGCGGCACCTGCCTGCGCGTGGGCTGCATCCCGTCCAAGGCGCTGCTCGACTCCTCGCGCCAGTTCTGGAACATGGGCCACCTGTTCGGCGACCACGGCATCAGCTTCAAGGATGCGCAGATGGACGTCGGCCAGATGGTCGGCCGCAAGGACAAGATCGTGAAGCAGTTCACCGGCGGCATCGCGATGCTGTTCAAGGCGAACAAGGTCACGCCGTTCTACGGTTTCGGCACGCTGCACAAGGGCAACGTGGTCAAGGTCAAGCAGCACGACGGTTCGGAAGTCGAGCTCAAGGGCACCAACGTCATCATCGCCGCCGGTTCGGATTCGATCGAGCTGCCGTTCGCGAAGTTCGACGGTGACACCATCGTCGACAACGCCGGCGGGCTGGACTTCGAGTCGGTGCCCAAGCGCCTGGGCGTGATCGGCGCCGGCGTGATCGGGCTGGAGCTGGGCAGCGTGTGGAAGCGTCTGGGCGCCGAGGTCACGATCCTCGAAGCCCTGCCCGACTTCCTCGCCGCGGCCGATGCCGAGGTCGCCAAGACCGCCGCCCGCGAGTTCAAGAAGCAGGGCCTGGACATCAAGCTTGGGGCCAAGGTCTCCAAGGCGGAGGTCAAAGGCAAGGGCAAGTCGAAGGAAGTGCACCTGTCCTACACCGACGCCAAGGGCGAGCAGTCGATCGTGGTGGACAAGCTGCTGGTCGCGGTCGGCCGCCGCGCCGCGACCCGCAACCTGCTGGCCGACGATACCGGCGTGAAGCTCAACGAACGCGGCATGGTCGAGGTCGACGAGCACTGCCACACCGGCGTCGATGGCGTCTGGGCAGTCGGCGACTGCGTGCGCGGCCCGATGCTGGCGCACAAGGGCTTCGAGGAAGGCATCGCGGTGGCCGAGCTGATCGCCGGCCTGCCCGGCCACGTCAACCTCGACACCATCCCGTGGGTGATCTATACCGAGCCGGAAATCGCCTGGGTCGGCAAGACCGAGCAGCAGCTCAAGGACGAAGGCACGCCGTACAAGACCGGCAGCTTCCCGTTCGCGGCGATCGGTCGCGCGGTGGCGATGGGCGAGCCGGCCGGCTTCGTCAAGGTCATCGCCCACGAGGAAACCGATCGCGTACTCGGCATGCACCTGGTCGGCGTCGGCGTCTCCGAGCTGGTCCATGAGGGCGTGCTGACGATGGAGTTCAACGGCTCGGCCGACGACCTCGCCCGCATCTGCCACGCGCATCCGACCCTGTCGGAGGCCATCCACGACGCCGCGATGGCGGTCAGCAAGCGCGCGATCCACAAGGCCAACTGATCGGTGCGGCCGCCGCTGCCCCGATCCCTCCGCCGCGCGCCGGCCCATCCGGCCCGCGGCTGGCCACTGCCGATCGTGACCGCATGAACGGCGACGCGTTCGACCACAACCCACGCTGGACCGTCGCGCTGCCGCTGGTGGGCGCCGCGATCCTCGCGCTGTCGTTCGCCATGCCGGAGTTGCCCGGCCTGGTGTTGTTGCTGGCGGCCGGCCTGGCTTGCAGCGTCACCGCCGCAGTCCACCACGCCGAAGTGATCGCGCACCGTGTCGGCGAGCCCTTCGGCACGATCGTACTGGCGCTCGCGGTCACGGTGATCGAGGTCGCCCTGATCGTCGCGATGATGCTGTCGGGTGGCGAGTCCAGCAGCGCGCTGGCACGCGACACCGTATATGCGGCGGTGATGATCATCCTCAACGGCATCATCGGCATCAGCCTGCTCGCCGGTGCGCGCCGTCATTTCGAGCAGGGCTACCACGTGCAGGGCGTGACGGCCGGGCTCGCCACGCTCATCGCGATCGTGGTGTTCTCGCTGATCCTGCCGAACTACGCGACCAGTTCGGCCGGCCCGCTGTACACCAACAGCCAGCTGGTCTTCATTTCCCTCGCGATCCTGGTGCTGTTTGGCGGATTCACCTTCGTCCAGACGGTGCGTCACCGCGACTACTTCCTGCCCGCCGCCGACGCGGACGACGATGGTGCCGATGAGCATGTCGAGCCGCCCACCGTCCGCGAGACGTTCGCCAGCCTGGCACTGCTGCTGCTCGCACTGGTGGTGGTGGTGCTGAGCGCGAAGAAGATCTCGCCCTCGATCGAATCGCTGCTCGCCTCGGCCGGCGCCCCGGCGGCCACCGTCGGCATCCTGATCGCGGCGGTCGTGCTGTTGCCCGAGGGCATCGCCGCGGTCCGCGCCGCGATCCACAACCGCCTGCAGACCAGCCTCAACCTCGCGATCGGCTCGGCCATCGCCAGCATCGGCCTGACCGTCCCCACCGTCGCGTTGCTGTCGCTGGTGATGGGCTGGCCGCTGGTGCTGGGCCTCGACGGCAAGGCGACGGTGCTGCTGTTGCTGACCCTGTTCGTGGCGTCGCTGTCGCTGCGTACCGGGCGCACCAACGTCCTGCTCGGGCTGGTCCACCTGGTGCTGTTCGCCGCCTATCTGTTCCTGAGTTTCGTGCCATGAAGGCGGTCTGCGTCTACTGCGGTTCCAATACCGGCTCCCGTCCGGCCTACGCCGAGCGCGCCGCGGAGCTGGGCGCGCGGCTGGCCCGCGATGGCATCGCCGTCGTATTCGGCGGTGGCAACGTCGGCCTGATGGGCGTGGTTGCCGACGCGGCGCTGGCGGCCGGCGGCGAGGTCATCGGCGTGATCCCGGAGCAACTGGTCGGCTGGGAAGTCGCGCATACCGGGCTGACCCGGCTTGAAGTCGTCGCCAACATGCACGAGCGCAAGGCGCGTATGTTCGACCTGTCGGGCGGTTTCATCGCCCTGCCCGGCGGCTTCGGCACGCTCGACGAGATGTTCGAAATGCTGACCTGGCGCCAGTTGGGGATCGGCGACAGGCCCTGCGCGTTCCTCGACATCGACGGCTTCTACGAGCCGCTGGTGGCGATGATGGATCGCATGGTCACCGAGCGCTTCCTGCACGCCGACCAGCGCCGCGATCTCTGGCATGGTGACGATATCGAGGCGATGCTTGACTGGATGAGGTCCTACCAGCCCGCCCACGCCGACAAATGGCTTGACGAAAAACGCCGGAGCGAACTGCGATGACGATACCCGCCCTCTTCGATGCCTTCCGTATCCACGACGACGACGGCGGCTATCGCAGCGGGATCGAGCAGGTGTCGCTGGACGAGCTCGCGTCCGGCGAAGTCGTCATCAAGACCGCGTTCTCGTCGATCAACTTCAAGGACGCGCTTGCCGGCACCGGCGAAGGCAAGATCCTGCGCCGGTTCCCATTGGTCGGCGGCATCGACGTCGCCGGCCACGTAGTCGCCTCCACCGACCCGAAGTTCCGTGAAGGCGACGCGGTGCTGGTCACCGGGTGTGGCCTCAGCGAAACCCGCGATGGTGGCTACAGCGAATACGCGCGCCTCGAAGCAAAGTGGGTCATACCTCTTCCGGCCGGACTTGGCTTGCGCGAAAGCATGATCCTCGGCACCGCCGGCTTCACCGCCGCACTGGCGCTGTACCGGATGTTCGACAACCGGCAGGTTCCGGAGCTCGGCCCTCTGGCGGTCACCGGTGCGACCGGCGGGGTCGGCTCGCTGGCGGTCGATATTTTCAGCCGGGCCGGCTTCGAAGTCGCCGCCATCAGCGGCAAGGCCGACCAGCACGATTACCTGCGATCGATCGGCGCCAGCCAGGTGCTCGGCCGCGATGCGCTCGCCACCACCCGCCCGATGGAGTCGGCGCGTTTCGGCGGTGGCCTGGACAACGTGGGCGGCCCGATGCTGTCGAGCCTGCTCGCCCAGACTTCGCCCTACGGCAATGTCGCAAGCGCCGGACTGGCCGCGTCGCATGATCTCGACGCAACCGTCATGCCCTTCATCATCCGTGGCGTATCGCTGCTGGGCGTGGCGTCCGCCGGCACCGCCCGCGAGATCCGCGAGACGGTCTGGCAGCACCTCGCCAGCGACTGGAAACCGGCGCACCTGGACATCATCTGCACACGTGAAGTGCCGCTGGCACGGCTGCCGGAGGTGTTCCCGACGATGCTCGGCGGCGGTTCGCTCGGCCGGACCCTGGTGACGTTCTGACCCTTTCGTCGCGCGGCCGGTTTGCGGCAGCGCGCGGCACGGCTACAATCGACGCGCAGCTGGATGGTCGGCTGGACCAGACGCACTTCCCGGGGAAAACACATGGCGCGCATCCTGATCGTCGACGACTCGCCGTCACAACTGATGGGCATCCGTCGCATCGTCGAGAAACTCGGCCATGAAGCCGTCACTGCCGAGGATGGCGCCGCCGGCGTCGAAGCCGCCAAGCGCGAGCTGCCCGACCTGGTGCTGATGGACGTGGTGATGCCGAACCTCAACGGTTTCCAGGCCACCCGCTCGATCTGCCGCGGCGACACCACCAAGCACATCCCGGTCGTGCTGGTTACCACCAAGGACCAGGAAACCGATCGCGTCTGGGGCATGCGCCAGGGCGCCAAGGCGTACATGACCAAACCGTTCGACGAGAACGAACTGGCCGAGGTCATCGGCCAGTTGCTGCCGGGCTGAGCCAACGAGCTTTTTCGTAGGAGCGGCTTCAGCCGCGATCTGGAATCGTTTGCCCGCGCCGGCCTCAGATCGCGGCTGAAGCCGCTCCTACAACAGCCCGAACCAGGGGTTAGGCCCGGCGCCAGCCATCCCCGAACGCATCGCGCATCGCCTCGTAGGCGTTGCGCTGCGCATCGTCCTGCGGACTCGGCGCCAGCACTTCCAGCTCGACGATCTGGTCGCCGTCCGCGGGCTTGCCGGGCAGGCCGCGACCACGCAGCCGCAGCTTGCGCCCGGCTTCCGAATTCGCCGGGATCTTCAATTCGACCGCGCCCCCCAGGGTCGGTACGCTGACCGTGGCACCCAGTGCGGCCTCCCACGGTGCCACCGGCAGCATGTGGATCACGTTCCGGCCGTCGACTTCGAACCGGGGATGCGCCGCGTACTCGACCTCCAGCAACAGGTTGCCGCCACTGTTGCCGAGCCCGGCGAGGCGGATCACCTGGCCTTCGCGCACGCCCTTGGGCACGCGCACGTCCAGGGTCTTGCCGTTGAGGCTGATGCGCACGCTGTCGCCGGCGTAGATGGTCTCCAGCGGCACCGCCAGCTTGGCCCGGGTATCGGCCTGGCCACGCGGGCCAGGGCGGGCGCCCGGGTGGCCGCCGAAGCCGCCCGCCCCCGCCCCGCCACGGCCACGACCGAACATGCTCTCGAAGAAGTCGCTGAATCCGCCCCCGGCCCCGCCGCCGGCGAAGATCTCCTCGAAATCGACCCCGCCGTGGCCGGCACCGAACCCGCCCGGGGGCGGCTGCACGTCGTCGCCGGGCCGGTAGCCGCGCGCGCGCAACTGGTCGTAGGCGGCGCGCTTGTCGGGATCGCGCAACGCTTCGTAGGCTTCGTTGACCGCCTTGAAGCGCTCCTCGGCGCCGTCTTCCTTGCTGACGTCGGGATGGTACTTGCGCGCCAGCCGGCGATACGCCGTCTTGATCTCGGCATCGCCGGCGCTCGGCTCGACGCCGAGGATTTCGTAATAGTCCTTGAACTGCATCGATCACTCCAGAGACGCGGACCCGACGGGCCTGCGCGAAGGTTGGTGCACCGGGTGCACGCGTCGTTGCAAGGGTATCAAGCCGGTGCGTTGACGCATTGTTTAGGGCATACCGAATAGACTGCCGCGCTACACAGGAGAACCCCATGAGCATCCAGGTCGGCGACCGCCTTCCCGAAATACCGCTGCAGCGCATCCAGAACGGCGGGGTCGAGACCGTCGACACCAACACGTTGTTCAGCGAAAACAACGTGGTGATCTTCGCGGTGCCGGGGGCATTCACGCCCACCTGCTCCGAACGCCACCTGCCGGGCTTCGTCGAGCACTTCGAGGCGTTCCGTGCGAAAGGCATCGAGGTGGCCTGCATGTCGGTCAACGACCCGTTCGTGATGCAGGCCTGGGGCGAAAGCCAGGACGTTCCGGACGGGCTGATGATGCTTGCCGACGGCAACGCCGAGTTCACCCGGGCGCTTGGACTGGAACTCGATGCCAGCGGCTACGGCATGGGCACGCGGGCCAAGCGGTTTGCGCTGTACGCCGAGCAGGGCGTGGTCAAGCAGTTGCATGTCGAGGCACCGGGCGAATACCGGGTGTCGTCGGCGGAGCACGTGCTGTCGCAGTTGGCTTGACCTTCCCACGAATCCGGACTCCCCTGTAGGAGCGACTTCAGCCGCGATCTGAAGCCGCCGCGGGCGAACGATTCCAGATCGCGGCTGAAGCCGCTCCTACGACCGCAGGAAATCCAGCCGGACAAAAACAGGACGCCGCCTCGAGGGCGGCGTCCTGTTTTATGCCTGTAACGGCTCGGGCTACTCCCGCGGGTCTACCATCGCGTCGGTTGAGGCCGCCGTATCCACCGGCATCGCGGCATCGACCACGACATCACCCTCCACCGGGTCGGAATCCGCGTCGTCATCCAGCGACGCATCCAACCGCTCGATCGCCTGCAGCTTCTCGTCCGTAGCCAATCGGATCAGGGTCACGCCCTGGGTATTGCGGCTGACCTGCGAGATCTCCGCCGCGCGGGTGCGCACCAGGGTGCCGCCATCGGAGATCAGCAGCACCTCGTGGTGTTCGCTGAGCTGGATCGCGCCGACCAGTTGGCCGTTGCGCTCGCTGGTCTTGATCGCCAGCACGCCCTGGGTGCCGCGGCCCTTGCGCGGGTAGTCGGCTTCCGGGGTGCGCTTGCCGTAACCGCGCTCGCTGGCGGTGAGGATGTCGCCCTCGCCCTCGACCACGATCAGGCTGACCACCTGGCCGCCCTCGCCCAGGCGCATGCCGCGCACGCCGGTGGCGGTCCGGCCCATCGGCCGCACGGTGTCGCCGGCGAAACGCACCGCCTTGCCTTCGTTGGAGAACAGCATGATGTCGCGGGTGCCGTCCGACAGCGCGACGCCGATCAGCGCATCGCCCTCGTCCAAGTTGATTGCGATCTTGCCGCGCTGCAGCTGGTAGGCGTACTCGGTCAGTGGGGTCTTCTTGACCGTGCCGTTGCGGGTCGCGAAGAACACGAAATGGTCGTTGTCGTACTCGCGCACCGGCAAGACGGCCTGCACCTGCTCGCCCTCCTCCAGCCGTACCCAGTTGATGATCGGACGGCCGCGCGCATTCGGGCCGGCGTCGGGCAACTGGTGCACCGGCAGCCAGAACACGCGACCGGCGCTGGTGAAGGTCAGCAGGGTGTCGTGGGTGTTGACCAGCCACAGGCGGTCGATGAAATCCTCGTCCTTGGTCGAGGCCGCGTTGCGACCGCGGCCACCACGCTTCTGCGCGCGGTAGCTGCTGACCGGCTGGCGCTTGGCGTATCCGGCATGCGACAGGGTCACGACCACGTCTTCCGGCGCGATCAGGTCGAGGATGTCGAGGTCTTCCTCGCTCTGGCGGATCTCGCTGCGGCGCTCGTCGCCGAACTCGGCCTTGACGTTCGCAAGCTCGGTGCGGATGACGTCGAGCAGCACGTTCGGATCCTCGAGGATCTCGATCAGGCCGCGGATGGTGTCCAGCAGCAGCTTGTATTCCTCGGTCAGCTTCTCCTGCTCCAGCCCGGTCAGGCGGTGCAGGCGCATCTCGAGGATCTGCTGGGCCTGGGTCTCGGTCAACTGGTAACGCCCATCGATCAGGCCCACGCCCTTCGGCAGGTCTTCGGGGCGCGAGGCCTCGGCGCCGGCAGCACCGAGCAGCGCACCGACCAGACCCGGCTCCCAGGTCTTGGCCAGCATTCGTTCGCGCGCTTCGACCGGGTTCGCCGAGGTCTTGATCAGCTCGATCATCTCGTCGATGTTGGCCAGTGCGACGGTCAGGCCTTCGAGGATATGCGCGCGGGCGCGGGCCTTGCGCAGGTCGAAGATGGTGCGGCGGGTGACCACCTCGCGGCGGTGGCGGACGAACGCTTCCAGCACCTGCTTGAGATTCAGCAACTGTGGCCGGCCCTCGACGATCGCCACCATGTTGATGCCGAACACCGAACCCATCTGGGTCTGCTGGTAGAGGTTGTTGAGCACCACGTCGGCGGAGTCGCCGCGCTTGACCTCGATGTAGATGCGCATGCCGTCCTTGTCGGACTCGTCGCGCAGTTCGCTGATGCCCTCGATCTTCTTCTCTTTCACCAGCTCGGCGATCTTCTCGATCAGCCGCGCCTTGTTGACCTGGTACGGGATCTCGGTGACCGCGATCGCCTCGCGGCCGTTGTCGGCCACCTCGATCTCGGCGCGTGCGCGCATCCGCACGCGGCCACGGCCGGTGCGGTAGGCATTGATGATCCCGGAAGTGCCGT
Source organism: Lysobacter sp. F6437 (assembly GCF_052547215.1). Classification (NCBI taxonomy): domain Bacteria; kingdom Pseudomonadati; phylum Pseudomonadota; class Gammaproteobacteria; order Lysobacterales; family Lysobacteraceae; genus Lysobacter; species Lysobacter sp. F6437. Next base: position 344,758 of record NZ_JBQWRB010000001.1, on the reverse strand, counting down.
TGATGATGCCGGCGGTCGGGAAGTCGGGGCCGGGGATGTATTCCATCAGCCCGTCGATGTCGATCTCGGGGTTGTCGATCAACGCGATGGTGGCGTCGATCACCTCGCCCAGGTTGTGCGGCGGGATGTTGGTCGCCATGCCGACCGCGATGCCGGCCGAGCCGTTGACCAGCAGGTTCGGCACCCGCGTCGGCATGACCGTGGGCTCGAGTTCCTTCTCGTCGTAGTTGGGCTGGAAGTCGACGGTTTCCTTGTCGATGTCGGCCATCAGCTCGTGGGTGAGCTTGGACATGCGCGCTTCGGTGTAACGCATCGCCGCGGCGGAGTCGCCATCGACCGAGCCGAAGTTGCCCTGTCCGTCGACCAGCAGGTAGCGCAGCGAGAACGGCTGCGCCATGCGCACCAGCGTGTCGTAGACCGACTGGTCGCCGTGCGGGTGGTACTTGCCGATGACGTCACCGACGATACGGGCCGACTTGTAGTACGGCTTGTTGGCGTGGGCGCCAAGCTCGTTCATCGCGTACAGCACGCGCCGGTGGACCGGCTTGAGTCCGTCCCGAACGTCCGGGAGCGCGCGGCCGACGATCACGCTCATGGCGTAATCGAGGTAGCTGCGACGCATCTCGTCTTCGAGGTTTACCGGGATGATTTCCTTGGCGAGTTCGGCCATCGGGTTTCCGTCTTGGGCAAGGTCGATGCTGCTCCCGCAAGCGACCGGAAAGCCGCGTGGCGGCTGGGTTCCGGAGCGATTTCGGGGCAGATGAAAAAGACGTGAAATGATAGCACGGAACGGGGGTTCACTGCGCCCCGATTTCCACGCATAAACAACAACTTACCTGCTATTCCGCTGCCCCTGCGGGGAACACGCGCACCTGCCACGTGATTCGTCAATCGTCAGCCTGTCGAAAAGGTTCCCGCGCTTCGATTCGACGCCTGAAGACTTCGGCCAGCACGGCCACGTTCGCGAGCACGAAGAACGGCAATGGATGGATATAGCGAAACGACACGATGTGCGCAAACAACAGATGGCTGGCCACCAGGCCAAGTGACACGAGCCCCAGCAGGAGGTACATCCTGCGTTCGCGTCGCCGCCATCCCACTGCCAAGGTCGACAGTGCCAGTGGAGCGAGTACGAACAGGCAGAACGTCAGCCACGGCCCCGAAGCAGCGAACAGGTCGCGGGCAGGCGTATGCAATCTGGAGATGCCCCGGGCATCCCAGCCCATCTCGCGCTTGATCAAACCGAGGTCGGCTTCGCTCGGGGGAATCACTCCGAGGTCATCAAGCATCCTCCAGCGCACGCGGCCCGGGGCGAAATAGCCGCCGAGGGTCGCAATGTTGATGCGCACCAGTTCCAGGGGTGCATCGAGCATGGCGCGCCTGGTAATGACCCTGGCAACCTGTTCCGGCTCAGCACTCCGCTTCACCAGGAGCGGCCACAATCCATCCTCCTTCCATATGTGATGGCCACGCTGCCAGTGGTCATCCAACGGCCTGCGGACATCATCGAGGATGCTTCCCGATACGTCCGTCCCTTCGAAATGTTCGGCGCGGATAAGCGGCGCGACCAGGCCGATCCGCATCATTCCGCTCATGGCCAGGTAACCCGGGCCGGTTCCACTGAAATGGCCGTAAGCCTGTACATACGCGAAATGCGAGGCCAGCAGCAGCACCAACGCGGCGCCGGCGGCACGCAACTCGATCCCCAGCGGACGCCTCGCCCGGTCGAGCAGCGGCAACATCGCGACCACGAACGCCGTGCCCAGGACCACGGGAAGGAAGCTGAGTCGCAGGTTGATGCATCCCAACCCCAGCAACACACCCAGGGCATACCAGCGGATTTTCATTGTCCGCAGGTAGACCACGAACAGCAGCAATCCCACGACGAATGCGAGCAGGCCGGCGGTTTCCGCCATCACCATGCGCTCGAGAAAAACCTGGGCCGGCTCGGTAGCCAACAGGACTGCCACCAGCAGTGCGATCCAGCGCCTGACGCCCAGGCAGATCGTGAGCAGGCCAAACAGGGCTATCGCCGTGGCCGCAGACCAGAGGGACTGCAGGACGACGATCAGCCCGGGGCTGTCGAATGGCAGGACGGTGAATCGCAATATCCAGCCGTAGACAAAGGAGCGGCCTCCAGTGAACGAAAAATTGAAGGCCGTCCCGAGGTAGGTCATCGAGTCGCCCATATACAGCCGCAACGTCGAATCGGCCACCAGCCACGCCAGCTTTACCGCGAGTACGGCGGCGACCACCCATGCGAAATCCATCCCGCGACGGTGAACGTCCCCGATGCCCGCCGCGGCACCTGCCTTCCGGCGCGCCGATTCGTCGACTGCGTCCATCACTACCTGTCCCCGGGCGCGGCCAGTGCGACATAGGCGAGCATTTTTGCTTCGCGCCGGCCCCGGGTGACCATGTCCAGGACGATCCCGACGGTCGCGGACAAAGCTGCGAACAGCATCAGGCCGGTCGCCAGCACTGCGGTGGGAAGCCTCGGCACCTCACCGGTATGCAACCACGTGAGCACCAGGGGCACCGCCAGGACCACGGCTGCGACGGCAAACAAACCGCCCGCAACCCCGTAGAACGCGAGCGGGCGTTCCGCGTTGAACAGGCGGACCATCGTACGGAGAATCCGAAACCCGTCGCCCCAGGTGTTGAGCTTGCTGAAAGAGCCGTCGGGACGATCCTTGTACGGCGTGACCACCTCGCCCACCGTCATGTGGAGCTCCAGCGCATGTACCGTCAGCTCGGTTTCGATCTCGAAGCCCGCGGACAACACAGGGAAGCTCTTGACGAACCGTCGTGAGAACGCGCGGTAACCCGACAACACGTCACGGCAGGGTCGGCCGAACAGCCAGGCGAGGAATCCGGTCAACAGGCGATTGCCGACCACGTGACCCGCGCGGTAGGCCGCCTCGACGGTGGCCTCGCGCACGGCGACCGCCATGTCATGGCCCTGCTCCCATACCATGCCGACCAGCTGCCCTGCGCTGTCGGCATGGTAGGTGTCGTCGCCATCAACGAGCACGTAGACGTCGGCCTCGACATCGGCGAACAGTCGACGCACCACGTGACCCTTGCCCTGCAAGCTCACGGCCCGCACCCGTGCTCCTGCCTCGCGCGCACGATCCGCGGTGCCGTCGACGGAATTGTTGTCGAACACGTGGACGGTCGCATTCGGCAGCACCCGCCGGAAGTCGGCCACGACCTTCGCAATCGTGGTCGCTTCGTTGTAGCAGGGCACCAGTATCGCAACCCGTGGTGCCGACATCATTGGACGCCACCCGGAAAGAATCGCCGCAGCGCAACTTCGTCCGGGTTCTCGATCACGCCGCGTTCGGTCACGATCGCATCGATCAGTTCATGCGGGGTGATATCGAACACCGGATTCCAGGCACCGATGTCGGCCGCCGCGGTGCGCGTGCCGCCGATGCCGAACAGCTCGCCCGGGTCGCGCTCCTCGATGTGGATCAGGTCGCCGGAAGCCGTGTCCATGTCGACCGTCGAGGACGGCGCGGCCACCATGAACTTCACGCCGTGGTGGCGCGCGGCGATCGCCAACTGGTAGGTCCCGATCTTGTTGGCGACGTCGCCGTTGGCGCAGATGCGGTCGGCACCGACCACCACCCATTGCACCCTGCCGGACTTCATCAGGTGCGAGGCGGCGGCATCCGCGATCAGGGTCGGGGCGATGCCGTCCTGCTGCAGTTCCCACACGGTCAGGCGCGCGCCCTGCAACCAAGGCCGGGTCTCGCCGGCGAACACCTCGTCGATGCGGCCCTGGGCGACGCCGGCGCGGATCACGCCGAGCGCGGTGCCGAAACCCGCGGTGGCGAGCGAGCCGGTATTGCAGTGGGTCAGGACGTTGCTGCCGGGCTCCATCAGGGCCGCTCCGAGCGCACCCATGCGACGGTTGGCGGCGAGGTCCTCGATGGCAATGGCCTCGGCTTCACGTGCGAGGACTTCGCGCCAGTCGGCGCCTGCGACAGCAAGCACGCGACGCATCCGCGCGAGCGCCCAGGCCAGGTTGACCGCGGTCGGGCGAGCGGCATTGAGATGGGCAATCGCCGGATCGAGCAGGATCGCGGCTTCCGCGCCATCGGACGCTTCGATGTCGCGCGCGGCGAGCACCAGCCCCCAGGCGGCGGCGATGCCGATTGCCGGTGCACCGCGCACGGTCAGGGCCTGGATCGCCTCGGCGACGGCTTCGCTGGTGTCGCAACGGACGTATTCGACTTCGAATGGCAGCTTGCGCTGGTCGAGCAGTTCAAGTGCGTCGCCGGCCCAGCGGATCGGACGGATGCGGTCGTAACGGTCGAAATCGATGGTGTCGGTCATGCACCGATTCTAGTCGAACCGACGCTGTCAGCCCGGCGCTTCTTGTTCCACAGGGAGGGAACGCCATGCCGTTGTAGGAGCGGCTTCAGCCGCGATCGGATGCCTGATCGCTCGCGCCGACTCCAGATCGCGGCTAAAGCCGCTCCTACAACAACCGAAGGAATTCCGGTCGGGCCGAGACTCGGGAGCTGCTTCAGGCGCGGAAGAAATCGAAGGCGAGGACGTCGGCGATCCGGTCGGTCCCGAGCATCGCCATCATCAGCCGGTCGACGCCGAGGGCGACGCCGGCGCAATCGGGCAAGCCGGCTTGCAGGCCCGCCAGCAAGTGTTCATCACGCGGCGGCAGCATGTCGCCACCGGCACCCTCCCCGCGTTGCTCACGCCGCTGCAGGTCGCGATCGAACCGGGCGCCCTGCTCCACCGCGTCGGCCAGTTCGTGGTAGCCGTTGGCGAGTTCCAGCGGACCAAGATAAAGCTCGAATCGCTCGGCGACCTGTACGCCATCGGTGTCAGTGCGCAGGCGTGCCAGCGCGGCCTGGGTCGCCGGCCAGTCGTGGATCGCGAGCATCCGGTCGTCGGCGAACTCCGGCTGCAGCCGATGGGTCATCAGCAGGTCGAGCCAGTCGTCGCGGGTCAGGCCGGCGGGGTCGATGATGATGTCGCCGAGTGCATTGCGCAGTTGCTCGTCGCTGGCGGTCATCGGATCGATGCCGAGTTGCTCGTGATAGAGATCGCGATAGGCGATCTCGACCAGCGAGGCTTCGCGCCCGACCAGTGCCAATGCGGCGTTGACCAGCGTCGCGGTTTCACCGACCAGTCGTCGGTGGTCCCAGCCGACCCGGTACCACTCGAGCATGGTGAACTCGGGGTTGTGGCGGCCGCCGGCTTCGCCGTCGCGGAACACCCGGCCCAGCTCGTAGCAATCACCGAAGCCGGCGGCGAGCAGGCGCTTGAGCGGGTATTCGGGCGAGGTGCGCAGCCAGCGGGTGCGCGGGGCGCCGTCGGTGCGGCCACTGAACTCAAGCGAGAACGAGGCGATGTTCGGCTCGGTATTGCCGGCGACCGACATCACCGGCGTCTCGACCTCGGTGACGGCGCGCCCGGCGAAGAAGCTGCGGATGCGTGTGTTGAGCGCGGCACGCAGGCGCAGCGCGTCGAAGCTTGCGGTGGGGCGCCAGCATGGACTCATGCCTGGCTCGCCTGGATGCCGCGCTTGGGTGTCCGGGCTCTTGTAGGAGCGGCTTTAGCCGCGATCGGAAATCGTGTCGGTCGACGATTCCAGATCGCGGCTAAAGCCGCTCCTACAACGGCAGGGAGTCGCCGAGGAACAGCTGCCATGGGACGTCCGGCGGGCATCATTCGTGGCACTCCAGGAACGCCAGAAGCTTCGCCTCGTCCCAGACTTCGATGCCCAGCTCGGCGGCCTTGGCGAGCTTGGAGCCAGCGGCCTCGCCGGCGACAACGAAGCTGGTCTTCTTCGACACGCTACCGGCGGACTTTGCGCCCAGCGCCTCCAGCCGGTCCTTCGCCTCGTCGCGGGTCATCGCCGACAAGGTGCCGGTGAGGACGACGGTCTGGCCGTCGAGCGGACCGGCCGGCGCGGTGTCGGCAGCGGGAACGATCGCATCGAGTCGCACCAGTGCCTCGCCCGATGCGGCCAGCAAGGCGGCGTTGTCAGCGTCCTCCAGCCAGTTGGCGAATGCCGCCGCGGTCTCGGCCGGCAGGCCGGCGGTAACCAGATTGTGCTGCGGTGCGTCGCGCAAACCGGTGCTCGCGTCGGCCTGGCCGGCCACGGCCGGGAACGCCGTCGCCAACTGCTCGGCACGGATCGGAGTGATCTTCGGGATTTCGAGGTCGACCAGCAGTTGCGCCAGCCCGAGGCTCTCGCGCAGCTTCGGCGAAGGTGGATGCGCGTCGGTAATCGTCACGCCCCGCGCGAGCAGGTCGTCGATCACCATCTGGTTGCCGGGCTGGTCGAGGAAGTGGCCGATCGCGCGGGCGACTTCGCCGCCGATGTCGGGCACGCGCTTGAACATGGGCCATGGCAGGCGGCGGATCAGCTCGAGGTCGCCGAACCACAGCGCGAGCGCCTTGGCCGTGCTCTCGCCAACGTGCTGGATACCGAGCGCGTACAGGAAGCGCTCCAGCGTGGTGTCGCGGCTGCGGTCGATCGCCTCGACCAGGTTCTCGGCCCAGCGGGTGGCGACCTTGCCCGCCTTCACTGTTTCCGGTGTGGTGCCGTCGCGCTCGTCGGCGCGCTGCTTCATCTGCAGCAGGTCGTCGAGGGTGAGCCGGTACAGGTCGGCGACCGATTGCACGTAGTCGAGATCCGACAGCGCGGCGATGAAGCGCTCGCCCAAGCCGTCGATATCCATCGCCCGGCGCGAGGCGAAATGGCCGATCGCCTCCTTGCGTTGCGAGGCGCAGGTCAGCTCGCCCGAGCAGCGCCAGACCACCGCGCCCTCCTCTCGCACGATCTCGGAACCGCAGACCGGGCAGTTCTCCGGCATCTGCCAGGCAGGCGTGCCGGGGCGGCGTTGCTCGGGCAGCACGCGCACGACCTCGGGAATGACGTCGCCCGCGCGGCGCACGATCACGGTGTCGCCGACGCGCACGTCGAGCCGTGCGACCTGGTCCGCGTTGTGCAATGTCGCGCGGGTTACGGTAACGCCGCCGACGTGGACCGGCTGCATCAGCACCCACGGCGTGACCGCGCCGGTGCGGCCGACGTTGACTTCGATCGACTCGACCACGGTTGTCTGTTCCTGCGCCGGGAACTTGTGCGCAAGCGCCCAGCGCGGTGCGCGCGAGACGAAGCCCATCTCGGCCTGCGCGTCGTAGTCGTCGAGCTTGTAGACCACGCCGTCGATGTCGAACGGCAGGCCGTCGCGGCGCTCGCCGATGCGGCCGTAATAGCCCAGCAGTCCCTGCAGCCCCTCGACCACGTCGCTTTCGGTGCTGACCGGCAGACCCCATTGGCGCAACTGCTTCAGTGTTTCGGAATGGCTGTCGGGCAATTCACCGCCTTCGACTTTGCCGATCGCGTAGGCATAGAACGCCAGCGGCCGCTGCGCGGTGATGCGCGGATCGAGCTGGCGCAACGAGCCTGCCGCGCCATTGCGCGGGTTGGCCAGAACCTTTCCACCTTCGGCCAGCGCGCGCTCGTTGTAGCGCTTGAAACCGGCCAGTGGCATGTACACCTCACCGCGCACCTCCAGCACTTCGGGCCAGCCCTTTCCACGCAGCTGCAACGGAATTGCGTTGACCGTTCGCAGGTTGGCGGTGACATCCTCGCCAGTGGCGCCGTCACCGCGGGTCGCGCCCTGGATGAAGCGGCCGTTCTCGTAGCGCAGGCTGATCGCGAGGCCGTCGAGCTTTGGCTCGGCCGAGAACACCAGCGCTTCGTCGCCGAGCTTCTGTTCGATCCGGCGGACGAAGTCGGCGACCTCGTCATCGGTGAAGGCGTTGCCCAGCGACAGCATCGGGATCGCGTGGCGGACCGGCGCGAATGCTCCCGACGGCGCGGCGCCGACGCGCTGGGTCGGCGAGTCGGGACTGGCGAGCTCGGGGTGCGCGGCTTCCAGCGCCTCGAGTTCGCGCAGCAGGCGGTCGTACTCGACATCCGGGATCTCGGCGTCGTCGAGCACGTGGTAGCGGTAGTTGGCGTCGTCGAGTTGGCGGCGCAGTTCGGTGATGCGGGTGGCTGGGTTGGCGGTCACGGTGGTCTCGCCGCTTGACGCGGATGGAGGCCGGCCATTTTTTACACGGCCGTTGTCCGGGTTTGTGTAGGAGCGGCTTCAGCCGCGATCGGGAGTCGGCGCGGACGAACGGTTTCCGATCGCGGCTGAAGCCGCTCCTACAAAGGCAGGGAGGTCGCTACCAGCGCGTCGGTTTGCTCAAAGGGGGCGCTTCGCGCTGGCGGTCGTAGGCGCGCAGGTCTTCGCGGATCTGGCCGATGCGCTGGCGGCCGAGCACTTCGCGCTGCTCGTCCAGCACCAGGCCACCCAGCAGCTCGGCCATGCGCTCGGCAGTCGGCAGCATGGTCTCCCATGCGTCCAGCGCCGCCACCGGGGCCGGCAGGGTCAGGAAAAACGCAATGGCCGGGGTTTCCAGCGACTGGATGTCGGCCATGTCGAAGTTGCCCGGCTTCATGATGTTGGCGACGCTGAACACCGGGCCGCGCTCGGGATGGTGCTCGACCAGCCGGTGGAACACGCCCATGTAGCCATAGACCAGGCCGGCCTTCTCGGCCGCGACGACGATGTCGGGCCCATGCAGTTTCTCGCCGGCTCGCGCGGCCAGGTAGACGGTCACGATCTTGTCGAACTCGTCGCTGACGCGGCGGCCCAGTTCGCTGTTTGCACTCGCCGTGGCGGGGTCCTGCGTGCGGTCGAACAGTTCCAGTTCGGCCTGGGCGGTAGCATCGCCAGGAGCATCGGTATCGACACCCAGCTCGCCTTCGAGCTGCTCCCCGAGCGTCGGTTCCCGGCGCTCGCCGTGGGCCGCGCCATCACGTGCGACGCGCTTGCCCTGCCCCGGCTTGCGCGGGCGGCCGAAGAACACGATCGCGGCGATCAGGACCAGTCCGGCAATCAGGATTCCGATCCGCAGCAGGGTCACGTCGGACATGTTTACTCCTTATGAACTAGGCGGATGGATCAGGCCGCGCCGACGAGGCGGGTCGCCTCGGCCAAGTCGACCGAAACCAGGCGGCTGACGCCCGGCTCGCGCATGGTCACGCCCGACAACTGCTGCGCCACTTCCATGGTCGCCTTGTTGTGGGTCACGAACAGGAACTGTACCTGTTCGCTCATCTCGCTGACCATCGCCGCGAGGCGGCCGACGTTGGCTTCGTCCAGCGGCGCGTCGACCTCGTCGAGCAGGCAGAACGGCGCCGGGTTGAGCTGGAAGATCGCGAACACCAGCGCCACCGCGGTCATCGCCTTCTCACCACCCGACAGCAGCGAGATGTTGGACACGCGCTTGCCGGGCGGGCGCGCCATGATCGCCACGCCGGTGTCGAGCAGGTCGTCGCCGGTCAGCTCCAGATACGCGTGGCCGCCGCCGAACAGCCGCGGGTACAGTTGCTGCACGCCGGAGTTGACCCGGTCGAAGGTGTCCTTGAAGCGGCCGCGGGTCTCGCGGTCGATCTTGCGGATCGCGTCCTCGAGGGTCTCCAGCGCGCTGGTCAGGTCGACGTTCTGGGCATCGAGGTATTCGGCGCGTTGCGCGGCCTCGGCGTGTTCGGCGATCGCGGCGAGGTTGACCGGCTCCAGCCGGCGCAGCCTGGCGTCGAGCTCGTTGACGGTGCGCTCCCACGCCTGTGGCTGCATGTCGTCGGTCAGGGTGTTGACCACGTCCTCGAGCACGAAACCGGCCTCGACCACGGCTTCGGACAAGGTTTCGGCTTTGAGCACCAGCGCCTGCTGGTCGAGCCGGCGCTGGCCGATCGCCTCGCGCTGCTGCAGGGCCTGCTCGTCGCGCTGCTGGCGGGTCTGCTCGAAGCGGCGCAGGTCGTTGTCGATGCCGTCGAGCTCGGTGCGCGCGGCGGTGAGTTTCTGTTCGGACTGGACGCGTTGCTCGAGCGCGACCTGGCGTTGCTCCTCCAGTTGCACCACCGGGGCGTCGCCGTCGGCGAGTTGCGCGGCGAACTCGCCGAGGCGGGTGTCGAGCTGGCCGCGCTGGCCGCCCATGCGGTCGAGCGCCTGGGTCAGCGAGGCGATCTGGGCGCGCTGTGACTCCAGCGTCAGCGCCAGCGAGTGGGCGGTGTCGCGCGACTCGCGGGCCATGCTGCGGGCCTGGTCGCGGGCCTCGGTCAGGCGGCGGCGTTCGGCGTCGAGTTCCTGCCGGGTGTCCTCCAGCTCGGTCATCCGCATGACCGCCTCTTCCTGGCGGCTGCGGGCCTCGCGGCCCTGCTTGCGGGCGCCGTCGAGCGTTTCCGACAGCTGCGCCAGTTCGGCCTCGATCTTCTCGATCCGCCCACGCGCCGAATCCAGCCGGCCCTGCTGGCTCTGCAACTGGCCGGCCAGCTCGGAGACGCTGCGGTGGGTCATGTACAGCGTGCGCTGGGCGTCCTCGCGCTGCTGCTCTGCGGCGAGCAGGCGGTCGCGCATCTGGGTCAGGCCGGACTCGAGTTCCTGCTCGCGCGACTGCAAGGTCTCGATCTGCTCGCGCAGCGTGTTGATCTCGCGCTCGCGCAGCAACGCGCCCTGCTTGGCCGCGCCGGAACGCAGCACCCGCATCCAGCCGGCGCCGAGACGCTCGCCGTTGCGGGTGATGACCGACTCGCCATCACCGAGCCCGGGCAGCAGCGCACGCGCGGCCTGCAGGTCGTCGGCGGCATGCAGCTTGGACAGGATGCGGCGGATGGCCAGCGGGCCGCGGACCTTCGAGGCCAGCGAGGTCGGGGCGAAATCGACCGGATCGTTCTGCGCCGCGACCAGCGCCAGCCGGCCGTCGCCGAGCTCGCCGATCGCATCGACCAGGGTTTCCGGCGCCTCCACCAGCACGCCCTCGATCAACTGGCCGAGCGCGCTTTCGACCGCGTTCTCCCAGCCCTCGTCGACCGTCAATGTCTCGCCGACCCGCGTCGCCGAATCCAGCCCGCGCGCCCTCAGCCAGTCCAGCGCGGCGCCCTGCTCCTGCCCGAGCGCGGCGTGCTGCAGGGTCTCCAGCGACGACAGCCGGCCGCGCACGGCCTGTGCCTGCTTGCGGACCTCGGCCAGTTCCGACTGCATGCCGCGCTGCTGTTCCTGCAGGCCGCCGACTTCGGATTTACGTGTTTCCAGCGTTTCGGTGAGGCTGTCGAGCGAGAGCTTGCGGGTTTCGTGTTCTTCCTCGAGGCCGGCAAAGGCGTCGGCCAGCGCGGTCAGGTCGAGCCCGGTGCGTTCGCCGGTCAGTGCCTCGCGGCGCCGGTCGGCGTCCAACGCTTGGCGGTCGAGATGCTCGATCCTGGTGCGCTCTACATCGGCGGCGCGGGCCGCCTCGGACTGCGCGCGGCTGTGTTCGTCCCAGCGCTGCTGCCAAGTGGCCAGCGCCGATTCGGCGTCGCGCAGGGCGTCCTGGCGGGCCTCGTCCTCGGCCTGCAACTGCTCCAGCCGCGGCTCGTCGTTCTCGATCGCGGCGGTCAGCACGTCCAGCCGCGACTGGTCGGAACCGATGTGCTGGGCGATCTCGGCCAGCGCCGCCTCGGCCTCGTCGCGGGCCTTCTGCAGGCGGGTCGACATCTCGCGCTGGTGCTGGATCTGCTGCTCGATCCGGGCCAGCGCGCCTCCGACCTCATAGCTTTCGCCCTGCGCCTTGTTGAGCGCTTCGGCGGCTTCCTCGCGGCGCACGCGGCCGGTCTCGATCTCGCGCTCGGCCTCGCGCTGCTCGGCGATCAGCTGCTGCAGCCGGGTTTCCTGCTGCGCCAGCTTCTCGCGCTGGGACTGCAGCTTCTGGTCGAGCGCACGGTGCTCCAGCGCCTTCCACTCGGCATCCTTGACCCGGCGATCGGCCTGGATGGCCTGGTACTGCTCGGCCTGGCGGGCCTGGCGCTTCAAATGTTCAAGCTGCTTGCCGACCTCTTCGCGCAGGTCGCCGAGGCGGTCGAGGTTCTCGCGGGTGTGGCGGATGCGGGTCTCGGTTTCCTTGCGGCGCTCCTTGTACTTGGAGATGCCGGCGGCCTCTTCGAGATACACCCGCAGGTCCTCGGGCCGGGCCTCGATGATCTGGCTGATCATGCCCTGCTCGATGATCGAATAGCTGCGCGGCCCCAGGCCGGTGCCGAGGAACAGATCGGTGATATCGCGGCGCCGGCACTTGCTGCCGTTGAGGTAGTACTGGCTGGCGCCGTCGCGGCTGACCAGGCGCTTGACCGAAATCTCGTCGAACGCGCCGTACTCGCCGGTGATGGTGTGGTCGGCGTTGTCGAAGATCAGCTCGACCGTCGCCTGCGACACCGGCTTGCGCGCCGAGGAGCCGGCGAAGATCACGTCGGTCAGCGAATCGCCGCGCAGGCGGCTGGCGGAGCTTTCGCCCATCACCCAGCGCACCGCGTCGATGATGTTGGACTTGCCGCAGCCGTTGGGCCCGACCACGCCGGTCATGTTGCTCGGCAGGTGCAGGGTGGTCGGGTCGACGAAGGATTTGAAGCCGGACAGCTTGATCGTGGACAGACGCATGCGTCGCGAGAGCCTCTGGGACGCCGGTAGGGCGACGCCGTGGATTTCGAAAAAAGATCAGGTTATGCGCGTATCCATATGATTTTGAACAATATGGACCGCGCGAACGCGGATCGGACCTGATCGAGTATAGCGGCCCCTGCGCCGACGCCGCACGGGGCTGGGCGCGCCTGTGGATTCGCTGCCGCACGCCCCCGTGCGACCTGCCCGTTACCAGTCGAAGCCCATCGACAGCTTGAAGGTACGCGTGGGCAGCAGGATCCCGTCGCCGTTGCGGGTGCCCCAATCCGCGCGACCGGCGCCCGGGCCACCGCGATCGTTCTGGAAGTCCGTCCAGTTGCGCCAGTCGAAGGCATTGATCAGGTCGAACCGCACCCAGGGCGAAAGGTCGGTGCCGGTGTCCCAGCGCTTCTGCAGCGCGATGTCGAACTGCTTGAACCCCGTGTGCGGGGTGTACGGATCGAAGAAGCAATGGTCATTGCTCACGGCGGCGAAGCAGTTGACCGCATCCCGGACCGGCGCCGTGGCCAGGGTCAGCTTGCCCGACGCGGTGATGCCCCATGGCGCGTCGTAGATGCCCGTGGTCACCAGGCGATGGCGGGAGATGCCGACCGAAGCCAGCATCGGCTGCCCGTCCAGCCCCGGGTAGTCGAACAGGTAGTGCTCGTCCGAGTTGGCCGCGTTGAGGCGGTTCTCGCTGGCGTCGCTGTAGGTGTAGGCCACGGTCACGCCCCAGCCAGAGTCCTGCGTGTACGGCTTCTCCAGCGACAGCAGCAGGCTGTCGAGTTCGGTCTCGATGCCGTTGCGTGCGATCAGCAGGGTGCCGTAGCCGGGGATGGCCTCGCCCCAGGGCTGGTTGCCCCAGGTCGCGCCGGGATTGGCCGGGTCGCGGAAGCTGCCATCGGCGAAGCGGTTGCCCAGCGCGAAGTAGATGCCGTCGTAGCTGCGGATATGCGCCAGCGTGACCGAGGTATGCCAATCCACCTGGCCCAGCGCGACGACGTTGCGCATGCCGAGGCTGAACTGGTCCGAGTAAGGCGTCTTGAGGTCGTTGTCGATCAGGTTGACCTCGGCGCCGAGGTTCGGATTTGCGGCCGCCAGTTCCTCCAGCCGTGCCGGGTCGAGGTAGCCAGGGTCCCACGCCACGCAGTTGCCCTCGCCCACCGTGCACGGGTGCTCGGCCGTATTGAAGCGGTACTGGTAGCTGGGGAAGGTGTGCTTGGACTGCTCCAGCGCGAGGTAGTCGAACAGGTTGCGGTCGTAGGCGCGGCCCGCTCCACCGAAGATCACATGCCGGCCGTCGGCGTTCAGGTCATACGAGAAGCCCAGCCGCGGCTGCCAGGCGTCCTTGAACGCCTTGCGGTTGTTGCCGGTCGATATGAAATCCTCGATGTCGTAATCGGTGTCGGCGATGTTGCCCCAGCCGCGCAAGGCGGTGGCGATGCCTTCGTCGGTCACGTAGTCGAGGAAGCCGGGCGTCTCCTCGTAATCCCAGCGCACGCCAAGGTTCAGGGTCAGGCGCTCGTTGACCTCCCAGTCGTCCTGGATGTAGATGCCGAACTGCTTGTTGCCGGACGTGACACGGCGGTCCGCGGTGAGCGTGCTGGCGTTGAAGTCGACCTGGTACGGCACGGTCGGGTCGCCGGCGATGTCGTAGCGGAACTGCGGGTTGTACGGCTGCTGCTCGAACGCCTCGACGTCGATCTGCTTGTACTTGATGCCGACCTTGATCGTGTGCCCGCTCCAGCCGTACCAGGTGAAGTCGTTCTGCAGGCCCAAGCCTTCCTGGCCCTTGTCCTGGTAGTCGGCGCCACCACCGGCGGCGAGGATCTGCCGTTCCTGCGGGTTGCCCTCCCCGTCCAGCGGCCAGGTGTAGAGCAGGTAGCCCGGCGCGATCACCTTCGAGCGCGGGTTCCAGTAGCTCTCCTCCCAGGTCAGGTGCGCATCATTGAGCCAGTCGGTGGCGTTGACCTGCCAACGCAGGTCGAGCCGGGTCTCCTGGTTGTTGTCGGCTTTGGCCCGGCTCGCGGTATTGATCCCGCTGTCGAGCAGCAGACCGGTTTCCTCGCGGCGCTTCGCGGTCAATTCCAGCAACTGGGAGTCACTGGCCTGCCAACTCAGCTTGCCGAAATAGAGATCCTCGTTGAACCGCGCCTGGTTGCTGCCTACCAGCGGGCGCAGGTGCTCCGGCAACTGGTCGACGGTGAAATCCTCGCCGATGCGCACCTCGCGCGGCTGCGAGAAATCCTTGGCCTCGTAGGTCAGGAAAAAGTGCAGGCGGTCACGGACGATCGGACCACCGAAGGAAATACCGTACTGCTCCTCCATCGACGGCACCTTGGCCCCGTCCGCCTCCTCGCGCGGGGTCGGCTCGCGCCACTGGTCGGACGTGCGGTCCCAGAAGAAGCTGCCGCCAAACTCGTTGGTGCCCGAGCGGGTCACCGCGGTTACCGCGGCGCTGCTGATCTGGTCGTACTCGGCCTTGTAGTTGGAGGTGATGACCTTGTACTCGCCGATCGCCAGCTGCGGGAACGGGTTGCCGCGGCTGCTGTTCTGCCCGCTCAGGCCGCCCTTGGTCACGTAGTTCTTCTGGCCGACACCGTCGATGAACACGTTGACGCCGTTGGATGACTGCGCGCCGCTGCGCAGGCTGCTGTAGCCACTCTCGCCGCCGCTGACGAACTGCATGCCGGGCACCGTGTCGGCGAAAGCCAGGAAGTTGCGCGAGGCCTGCGGCAACGCCTCGATCTGTTTCTGGGTGACGTAGGTCGCGACTTCCGAGGTCCGGGTTTCCACCAGCGCGGTGGCATTGACCTCCACCGTCTCCAACTGGGTGTCCACCTCACCGGTTGAGGTTTCGTCCAGGCCACCGGTGGCGAGGTCGAGGGTGGCGACCTGGCCGACCTGCACGGTCACGACCTGCGAATCGGTGCGCCCATCCGCCACCATCTCGACCCGGTACTCGCCCGGCGGCAGCCCTGCCAGCGAATAACCGCCATCGGTGTCCGCGTTGACGCTGCGGGTCAGGCCGGTGGCCACGTTGGTGGCGGTGACCCGGGCGTTGGCGGCCGGGGCGGCGTCCAGGGTGACCTCGCCGCGGATCGTGGCTGCGGTGCTTTGGGCCAGCGCGAGCGGCGCGGCAGCGGCGGCCAGGCATCCGGTCAGGGCGACCACAAGCAGTCGACGGGCGGGACGGGCAAACGACGGAACGTGCGGCATGGGGCTCTCGCTGGCTTGGCGGGTACAAGCGCCATGCCGGCGTGAAGACGGGACTCGATGCACACCGGCATGGCGGCCGCGGATTGTCGCTATCCGCCCGTAAGAGCCTGTGACGGCCAGGTGAATCGGCAGCCGATTCAGTCCGTGTGCCGCGGAATACTTATGGCAGTACGGGCTTGAACGGGCGCACCTCGGTGCGGCCGTAGACACCGGCAGCGGTATACGGATCTTCGTCGGCCCAGGCCCGGGCGGCTTCGAGCGACTCGAATTCGGCCACCACCACGCTGCCGCTGAAACCCGCGGGGCCGGGATCCTGGGCGTCGATCGCCGGACATGGTCCGGCCAGCAGCAACCGTCCGGCTTCGGCCAGCGCGGTCAGGCGTGCAAGGTGTTCCGGGCGCGCCGCCCTGCGCTGGTCCAACACGTCCTCGCCGTCATATCCCTCGATCACGTACCACATGTACACGTCTCCCCTGCCTGGTCGGCTCATGCCCCGGCCGGGGCTGGGCGGATTGTAGCGGCCACGCAGCCCGTGAATCCCGGCCACAACCCCGCTGGACAGCCGTTTCGCCAGCCCGTACCCTACATGTCATATCGAGGCCGGAAGCAGCGGCCCGTCGCGACCCGGCCCACGCCATCGCGATGTCCGTGCCCCCAACACGGTCTGCTGCCCACCACGGCCCGCACTCGACGAATCCATGCCATCCGCCGCCACGTCCCCGACGCGGCGCGCTTGCCCGAACCGTACGAGCGCAAACCGGTCCGCTGTCCTCGCCGGACGCATGCCACGCACCAACCGAGTTCCACTGTTTGCGCCACGGTCCGGAGGGGCCGGCCCCGCATGATCAATGACCCCGCGCCCGACGCGACCGACGACAACGTGTCGGCCGACAACGTGGCCGAGCAAAACCAGACTCCCCCGGCAGCGGCCGGCCCCGAAGCGGCGGACGCAAACCCGGCGCCGGCCCGGCCGCAGCAGGCGGAAATGGCGCTGGCGATGGTCCACGGCCAGCCGGTGCTGCAGATCCCGCAGGACCTGTACATCCCGCCGGACGCGCTGGAGGTCATTCTCGACGCGTTCGAAGGCCCGCTGGACCTGCTGCTGTACCTGATCCGCCGGCAGAATCTCGAGATCCTCGACATCCCGGTGGCCGAGATCACCCGCCAGTACGTTGACTACATCCAGGCGATGCACGAGATGCGCTTCGAGCTCGCCGCCGAATACCTGGTGATGGCCGCGATCCTCGCCGAGATCAAGTCGCGCATGCTGCTGCCGCGCGCGGTCAACGAGGAAGGCGAAGAGGAAGACCCGCGCGCCGAGCTGGTGCGCCGGCTGCAGGAGTACGAGCGCTTCCAGAAGGCCGCCGAGGACATCGACGCCCTGCCCCGGCAGGATCGCGACACCAGCCCGGCACAGGCATTCGTGCCGGACCGGGCCTCGATCAAGCTGCCGCCGGAAGTCGACCTGCGCGAGATGCTGCTGGCCCTGCACGACGTGTTCAAGCGCGCCGAGCTGTACACCCAGCATGCGATCAAGCGCGATGCCCTCAGCGTCCGCCAGCGCATGGGCGAGCTGCTGTCGCGGCTGGAGGACGGCGCGTTCCACCGTTTCGAGAGCCTGTTCGAACCGCGCGAAGGCAAGCAGGGCGTGGTGGTCACTTTCCTCGGCCTGCTGACCCTGGCCAAGGAGCAGTTGATCGAGATCGTGCAGGAACAACCCAAGGACAGCGCCGGCAGCGAAACCCCGCTGGCGCCGATCTACGTCAAGTCGCTCGCGCTCAACACCGACCCGTCGGAACTCAAGCTCAGCAGCGAGTTCGACGACGCCGCCAACGACGACGCCTGAGTCGCCAACAGAACGAACTGCATGGACCAGACCCTGATCACCCGCATCATCGAGGCCGCCCTGCTCGCGGCCAACCAGCCGCTGACGCTGGCGCAGCTCAACGGGCTGTTCCCCGACGACGAGCCGGCGCCGGCCGGCAGCGTCGGACAGGCGCTGGAGACGCTGCAGGCCGATTGCGCCGAACGCGGTGTCGAGCTGGTCGAACTGGCCTCGGGCTTCCGTTACCAGGTCAAGGCCGACGTCCACCGCTGGGTCGCGCGACTGTGGACCGAGCGCCAGACCCGCTACACCCGGGCGACGCTGGAGACGCTGGCGCTGATCGCCTACCGCCAGCCGATCACCCGCGGCGAGATCGAGCAGGTCCGCGGCGTCGCGGTCAGTAGCAACATCATCCGGGCGCTGGAAGAGCGCGAGTGGATCCGCGTGGTCGGCCACCGCGACGTGCCCGGCAAGCCGGCGCTGTTCGGCACCACCAAGGTGTTCCTCGACTACTTCGGGTTGAAGCGGCTGGACGAGCTGCCGCCGTTGTCGGAGTTGAAGGACATCGGCGAGCTGGAACCGCAGTTCCAGTTCGATGGCGAGGACGGCGAGAAGGACGCGCCGAAGACCATCGAGGCCGGCGGCATCGGCAGCGATGGAGAAAGCGACAGCGACGCTGCAGGTGCGGCCAACGATGGTGAAGACGCCACGGTGTCGCCGGCCGACGAAGCCGATGTCGACACTTCCATCGACGCCGGTGACTTCGGTGACGCCATCGAGCCCGAAACCCAAACCGACGCCGCGCCGGACCCTCGCGCGGACGAAGCGGACGAATCCGCACCCCAAACCCACGACGCCGAATCCTCGACCGTGGACGAGCAACCCCAGGATGACGACGCCGAACTGGCCTCGTCGGAGCAATTGAAATGACTGAAGAAACACGCAACAAGCTGTCCCTCAAGCGCGGCAGCGACGCCGGCAACGGTGCCCCGCGGCTGGAGGAACGACTCCACAAGGTATTGGCGCAGGCCGGGCTCGGCTCGCGCCGCGCACTCGAACAGCGCATCGCCGACGGCCTGGTCAAGGTCAACGGCGCGGTCGCACAGGTCGGCCAGAGCATCGGCAGCGGCGACAAGGTCGAACTCGACGGCCGCCAGTTCGTCGCCAGCGCGCTGGTCGAGCCCTCGCGCGTGCTGATGTACAACAAGCCCGAAGGCGAAGTGACCACCCGCGAGGACCCCGAGGGCCGGCCGACCATCTTCGAGGCCCTGCCCGCGCTCAAGGGCGCGCGCTGGATCGCGATCGGCCGCCTCGACATCAACACCACCGGCCTGCTGCTGCTGACCACCGATGGCGAGCTGGCCAATGCGCTGATGCACCCGTCGTTCGAGGTCGAGCGCGAGTACGTCTGCCGCGTGCGCGCCCCGGAAGGCCAGGACCGCGTGCCCGACAACATCCCCGACCGGCTCAAGCGCGGCGTCGCCCTCGACGACGGCCCGGCCAGGTTCGACGATATCGAGCGCATCGGCGGCACCGACTCGCATGACTGGTTCCGCGTGGTGGTCAAGGAAGGCCGCAACCGCGAAGTGCGGCGCCTGTGGGAATCGCAGGGCTGCCAGGTCAGCCGGCTCAAGCGCATCAGTTACGGCGATGTCTCGCTGCCGCGCGAACTGCTGCGCGGGCAGTCGCAGGAGCTGGAAGGCGACAAGGTCGAGAAGCTGCGCGCCGACCTCGGCCTGGAGGACGGTGCCCCCTCGGCGCTGACCCTGCAGCCGGTGATCGGCCAGCGCAAGGCCAGCAAGTCGACGATCAACCTCAGTGGCCGTGGCAGCAGTCCCGGTTACGTGGGCGGCCACGTCACCACCGCCGATGAAGGTCGCGAACTGCGCCGCTTCGACAATGTCCGCGAGGACCGCGGCGGCCGTGGTCGCGGTGGCCCGAAGCGCCACGGCGGCCTGACCGTCAGTGGCGAGGCCGCGGCCAAGCAGTCGCAGAAGCCGTTCAAGCAACGCAAGGACAAGGGGGCCCGTGCCCTGCCCGACGGCAACCCGGCCGCGTTCCGTACCTGGTACGTGCCCGACGGCGTCGAAACCGGCCCGAGCGGGCATCGCAACGCCGATGGTCGTGGTCCGAAGAAGCCGTATGGCAAGCCCGGTGGACGCTCCGGTGGCGGCGCACGCCCGGGAGGCGGTGGTGGCGGATACCAGGGTCGCAGCGAGCGCGGTCCGGGTGGTGGTGGCCAAGGCCAGGGACAGAGCCAACGCGCTCCGCGTCCCTACGGCCACCCCGGCAACGCCCCGACCTTCCCGTCGGACCACGCCAATCCCGGCGGCTTCAACCCGTACGGCGACAAGTCGCGCAGTGCGCGACCGTCCGGTAAGCCCGGCGGTCGCCCGGGCGGCCCGCGTCCGGGCGGCAACAAGCCCGGCGGTCCGCGCCAGGGACCGCCGCGCGGCGGCAAGCCCGGTGGCGGCAATCGCGGGCCGCGCAACGGCGGCTGACTTCAGACCGTAAAAAAGGCGCCTTTCGGCGCCTCTTTTTATTTCTTCAGCGTGCCGTTGAAAGCCACTGGATGATCGTCCTTCGCAGAACGACACTCGAATGTCACAACCCTCCGCGTGGTATCGCATTGCGCGCTGGCAGCGGAACTGCAGGTCATCGCGCGATCATCCAGTTCGATGGCGCGAGCGTAGCCCTTGGACTCGCATGTCCGCAGCGCTGTCTGTCGCGCCTTCGCATCGTTGCCCCGTACGCCGGATTGCGATACCAACTCCAACCGATCCGACTGACTGGCATCCAGCACTGCCCAATCGCTGGTAGTGGTGGCACAGCTGGCCAGCAGGATCGTCGGTATCAAAAAGCCCGCATGCATCTTCATCGTCATTTCCTCCGCTGAAATCGATGGGGTCGGCTGAACCTAGCACAGTTCCAGCCGCGCAGCAGGACCATCAGGCATGGCCCCGCACCAGTTTCAACGTGGGATGGCGAGGTCGGCAGCCTCCAATGGAGCGTCCGATTTGCCGCGCGGGGTGGTTTCGATCACGGCGTCGGCCGGCAATGGCGTGCCGTCGTGCAGGTGCTCCCAGGTCCGGTCCAGCGCTTCGTAGACATACGGCAGCAGCGGCAGGTACTGCGCACCGTAAACCGGCAAGCCCAGGAAGGCGTCGAAATGCTGGGCGTTGCGGACCTGCCAGTAGCGAACGTCGCGCTCCGCCGCCTGCGCGGCGGCCACGTACGGCGTGCTGCTGAAGGCCGGCGGGATCAAACCGTCGTCGAGGCCGTGGACCACCATGATCGGCAGGCCTTCGCGCGGCAGGCCGGCGCGGATTTCCTCGATACCGGCACGGACGCGGTCGGCATTGGCACCCTCGCCAATCCACAGTGCCCGCAGGCATTGCAGCTGCGCCAGCGGCGCGGTTGCATCCGTCGTCGGCGCGATGATGCCGACGCCCGCGCCCGGCGGAATGCCGCCGCCGTCGGCCGTCCAGGCGGCGCGTTCGGCTGCGGTTGCCGGTCGTGGCGTACCGTCCTTCTCCTGCGCCGCGAACGAGTAGCCACAGGGATGTTCGTCCACGCCATGGCGGCCGTAGGCGGAAGCGTAGGTCACCGCCACCGCGCGCCACAAGTCAAAGGCGACGCTGATCGAGCCGGCGCGCATTGCGGCGTCGGTCCAGCCATTCGCGCGCAACGTGTCGTAGGCGGATTTCTGCTGTTGCTCCAGCGTCGAACCGGAGACCAGCCCGGCCTCGGCCAATGCCGCGCAATGCGCCGCCGCGGTCGGCATCGGCGGGATGCCCAGTGCGGGCAGCGCGCACGGCATCAGCAGCGCCGCCTCGGTCATGTAGTCGTACAGCGGCCGCGCTCCGGCGACCTGCACATTGGGTTCGCCGGCGACGACCGCATCGAGCCAGTCGCCTTCGAGTTCCGCCGCGCGCAGCACCGCGCCGCCGCCGTTGGAGACGCCAACCGCGATCACCGTGGTGTTGTCGAATGCGAATGGCGCTGCATCCGGGAAGGCCTGGTCGAGCGATTGCAGCGCGAACTCCGCAGCCTGCTTCACGTGGCGTCCCCAGTCGGCCTCGGGGTTGTCGCGCGAGTGCGCGTGCTTGACCGCGATGCCACTGCCGGTCCCCGGTTCCGGCACGAACGCCAGCGGCTGGTCCGCCGACGGCGCGCCGATGGTGCCGTCGAGGCGCACGCCCAGCCCCGCATCGAGGTCGAAGTAGTCGTTGCCGTTGCCCTTGTCGGTGTAGGCCACGGCGCAGCCCTTCGGCAGCGCCCACGGCCCCGCGACGGCAATCGCGCCGAGCACACCACGTGAGCCGGACGCCGGCGCCACCACGATGCAGCGCGCCTGCTGGTCGAAATTGTCCGGCACCTGTACCAGCACGCGGTGTGGCTGGCTGGCGCCCGGGACTTGCGCGAGCGCCTGGAACTCGCGCCCCGGCACCGCCGCAACGTTGCCGTACAACTCGCCATAGCCACCGCCTGGCGCGAGGTCGGCGATGCCGCGCCAGTTGCTCCAGACCGCACGGCGACGCAATTCGGCCGGCGTCGGCGCAGCGGGATCGGCGAACCCCGGCGGGGTCATCGCACGCAGGCCGTCGAGTCCAAGGCCGGCGGTCAGCAGATCATCCTGTCCCCGGTGCTCGGTGACGGCGATGGCTGAAACCAGGTTCGATCCGGACGTCGGGGCCATGTCGTCTGCGGAAGTGGCGTGGGGAACGGAAGTCGCGCAGCCGGCCAGCAGGACGACGGCGCCGACCACCGGGCGAATCGGCGCGGAGAGATTGAGCAAGGGCATCTTCATGCCGCAACCCTAGCAAGCCGCCACGACCGCGCCATCGTACCTTCGTACCACGCCGGCCGTGGCGGCGCTTGCTAGTCTGGGCGCCAGTCCGCACACCACCGCCGATGCCCGCCCCGCAATGCCCGCGCTACTGATCGCCGATGACCATCCGCTGTTCCGGGCCGCCCTGCGTGGCGCGGCGGCCGACGCCGTGGCCGGGCTGGTGGTGCATGAGGCGGAGTCGCTCGACGGCGTGCTGGCGGTGCTGGAATCGGAACCCGACATCGACCTGGTCCTGTTGGACCTGCACATGCCCGGCAACCACGGCCTGGCCGGGCTCGCCGCGATCCGCGCGCAGTACCCGGGCGTGGCGGTGGTGGTGGTGTCGGCCAATGACGACCCGCGGGTGGTGCGGCGTGCGCTCGACCACGGCGCCGCCGGTTACCTGCCCAAGAGCTCCGGGCTGGACGAACTGCGCGATGCGATCCGCGCGGTGCTGGCATGCGAGCAATGGCTGCCGCCACCGTTGCGCGCCGCGGTTGCGCGCACGCAAAGTTCGAGCAGTGATGCCGACCTTGCGGCGCGGCTGGCGAGCCTGTCGCCGCAGCAGTTCCGGGTGTTGACCTTCGTGGCGGAGGGGCTGCTGAACAAGCAGATCGCCGACCGGCTGGAGGTGCAGGAGCGCACCGTGAAGGCGCATCTGTCGGCGATCTTCGAACGGCTCGGCGTGCGCAACCGGACCCAGGCCGGGGTGGTGCTGCGGGAGCTGGAGCTGAGTGATCCGTCGCGGCGGATCGAGGGCTGATCGCCCCGGTCATTTATCCGACTGGACCCGGGCGTTTGTAGGAGCGGCTTCAGCCGCGATCGTGAAATCGTCCGCCCGTACCGACTCCAGATCGCGGCTGAAGCCGCTCCTACAGTGGCCCCGCGGTGGCGCGGATTTCGGTCGCGGCGATCAGGCGGTCGAGGACGGACTTCAACGCGAGCGGCTTGAGCGGCTTGGCCAGCAGCGAGTAGCCGGCTTCCAGCACCGCGCGTCGCACGGCGTGGGTTCCGTCGGCGCTGAGCACGAGGGTCGGTCGAGGGCCGTATCGCTGACCAAGGTCGGCTGCCAGCGCGACGCCGGTATCGCCGTCGTCGAGGTGGTAGTCGAACAACCACAGTGATGCCGGCCGCGCCGTCATCTCCCGTTCGGCGCCGGCACGATCGACCGCGGTCGCCACTTCGCAGCCCCACCCGCGCAGCACGCCGGCGAGGGCATCCAGCGCCTGCGGATCATTGTCGACCAGCAGCACGCGCAGGCCGATGAGTCCACGCGGGGCACGTGGCGCTGCAGCCAGCATGGGCGCACGTACCTGCCCCACCCGCACCGCGAACACCGTCCCGCGCCCCGGCGTGCTGCGCAGGTCCAGCGGCACGTGCAGCAACTGGGCGATGCGGTCGGCGATCGACAGGCCGAGCCCCAGGCCCTGCCCCGGCGCATCGTCGCCGCGACGGAACTCGTCGAAGATGGCCCGTTGCATGTCGGCCTCGATGCCCGGCCCGGTGTCGTGGACCTCGATCCGCAGGCCATCGCCGTCGCGCCGCACCCCGAGCAGCACGCCACCGGCCGCGGTGTAGCGCACGGCGTTGGCAAGGAAGTTCTGCAGCACCCGACGCAACAATTGCGGGTCGCTGTGCACCCACGCCGCGGTGCCGACGAAACGGAATACCAGCCCGCGCGCCGCCGCGATCGCGCCGAACTCCGACGCCAGTGGCTCGAGTACCTCGGCCAGGGGGAAGTCGCGCGGCTGCGGCACCAGCCCGCCGCCCTCCAGCCGCGACATGTCGAGCAACCCGGTCAGCAGGTCGCCGGTGGAATCCAGCGCGCCGCCGATCTGCGCCAGCACGCCGCGCTGGGCCGGCTCGCACAACTGGCCCGACAACGCATCGGTGAATAGCTGCGCGGCATGCAACGGCTGCATCAGGTCGTGGCCGATCGCGGCGAGGAAGCGGCTCTTGCCGTCGTTGGCGCGCTCGGCCTCGCGGGTGGCGACCTCGAGCTCGCGGGTCCGCTCGACCACGCGTTGCTCGAGGGTTTCGTTGGCCTGCAGCAGCCCGGCCTCGGCGCGGCGAAACGCGGTGACGTCGGTATAGGTTGCAACGAAACCGCCGCCCGGCATCGGGTTGCCACGGATCTCGACGATGCTGCCGTCCGGCATCACCCGCTCGGTCAGGTGCGGTGTACCGGCGCGCATGAACGCGAGCCGCCGCTGCAGCGCGCGTTCCAGGTCGCCGCGCGGCGGCAGCTGCTGCAAGGCCCAGCGCGACAGGTCGGCGATCGGGCGGCCAACCTGCAGCAGCTCGCCGGGAAAACCGAACAGTTCGGCGTAGCGGCGGTTCCACGCCACCAGCCGGAGTTCGGCATCGACCACGCTGATGCCCTGGCTCATGTTCTGCAGCGCCGCCTCGAGCACGCGCTGGTTGAAGCGCAGGTCGGCCGAGGCTTCGCCCACGATCGCCGCAACGGTATCGAGGTCGCCGGCCTCGCGCCGTGCCGCGTCGAGCAGCACCCGCGCCGACGCCGACCCCAGCACCGCCGCCAGTTCGCGCTCGACGCCCGCCTCGACCTGCGTGGGCACCGCGCCCATATCGGCGACGCCGCGCAGCAACTCCGCCACCCGCTCGCGCGGCAGGAACCGCATGCCGGCGTCGCGCAGGCTCTTCGCGTCCAGTCCGCGATAGGCGCGTCGGGGCATATCGCGGCGCCACACCGCTGCCAGCACCGTCGCCAGCGTGCCGAGGGACAGGCTGGCGCCGACCGCACGCCCCAGCCGACTCCAGCCGGTCAGGCCGAACAAGCCATCCGGCGCCAACCAGCCCAGCCCGAGCGGACCGCCATCCACCCAGCCCGGCGTATCGCCGCCCAGTTCGAACACGGTCGGCAACAACAACACCCATGCCCATGCGGCGAACCCGACCACGATCCCGATGACCGCCGCACGTGGCGGCGTCTGCGGTCGCCACACCGCGAACCCCAGCGCCGGCGCCAGCGTCGCCAGCGCCGAGAACGACACCGCACCGACATCGGCCAGCGCCTCGCTGCCCGCCACCAGCCGGCTGTAGGCCCACGCCAGCAGCATGATCACCACGATGCCGGCGCGGCGCAGCGCCAGCACGCTGCCGCGCAGGTCGCTGCCGTCGTTGCGCGACCACGCGCCGCGCAGCAGGCCGGGCGCGAACCAGTGGTTGCCAATCATCAGGCTCAACGTCAGCGTGCTGACCACGACCATGCCGGTCGCCGCGCTGAGCCCGCCGAGGAACGCGAACAACGCCAGCCCGTCCTGCCCCAGCGACAAGGGCAACGCCAGCACGTAGAGGTCAGATGGCACCGTGTCGCCGAGCAGCGCCGCGCCGGCGGTCGCCAATGGCAGCACCGGCAACGCGATCAGCACCAGGTACAACGGGAACTGCCAGCGCGCGGTGCGCACGTCGCGCTCGTCGCGGCACTCGACCACGCCGATGTGGAACTGGTGCGGCAGGATGAACATCGCCAGCGCACCCAGCAGCACCAGTGGCATGAAACCGCCGACCGACGCCACGGGCGGGGCCTCCGCGATCACCTCAGGCAGGCGATCCAGTCCAAACCAGACGAACGCCCCGATCGCCAGCATCGCGGTCAGCTTGAACACCGACTCCACCGCCATCGCCAGCACCAGCCCGCGGTTGTGCTCGGTCGCGCTGGCCCGGCGGGTGCCAAACAGCATCGCGAACAGCGCCATTGCCAGCGCCACGTACAGTGCGCTGTCCTGCCACGCCGGCGCCACGGTGCCGCCGTCGCGCGTGGTCAGCATCGCGAAGCTCATCGCCACCGCCTTCAGCTGCAGCGCGATGTACGGGATCAGGCCAAGCGCGGCGACCAGCGTCACCGTCGCTGCCAGCCATGCGTCCTTGCCAAGGCGGGTCGCGATCAGGTCGGCGATCGAGGTCGCGTTGGTCTCGCGCGCCAGCCGCACCAGCTTGATCATGAAGCCGACCGCGAGCGCGTAAAGCAGGATCGCGCCAAGGAAGGTCGGCGGCAACGGCCAGCCGTAGCGCGCGGCCTGGGTGACGGTGCCGTAGAAGGTCCACGAGGTGCAGTGCACCGCCAGCGACAGCGCGTAGACATGGCGCCAGTGGCGCGACCACAGCGCCGGCCGGCGCTCGGCGTACAGCGCGACGCCGAACATCAGCCCCAGCCAGGCCAGGCTGGCGAGGGAGACGGTGGTGAAGTTCAGCATGGCGCGAGAATACCCCGGCCCCGGGCCCACTCCCCGGAACCGTCTCCTTCGCAAGCAAAAACGGCAACGACGGGCCGAAGCCCGCCGTCACCGCCCGACCGGGGGTCCCCGGTTGTCCCGGACCTGCCGTCAGAAGTCGTAGCGCACGCTCAACGAGTACTGACGCGGCGGGCCGTAGAAGCCGGTCATCACCCCAAGCGCGGTGTTGAGGTTGTAGCCGGTGGTCCGGTACTCCTCGTCGGCCAGGTTGGTGCCCTGCAGCTTGACCGACCATGGCCCGCCGCTCTTCCAGGTGACGCCCGCGTTGACCAGTCCGTAACCGTCCTGGGTGATCGGCAGCGCGCCGGTGCGGACGATCTCGGTGGTCGCCACCACGTCGCTCTGGTAGCTGTAGCCAACGCGGGTCGACAGATTGCCGCCGCTGGCCAGGTCGGTGCGGTACTCGAGGTTGAGCGCCCCGGAGAACTCCGGCGCGTTGGTGAACTCCTGCTCGTCGGCGATGTTGGCGCCGGCGTACAGGAACTCGTCGTACTTCGCGTCCAGCCACGCCAGGTTGCCGGAGACCAGCCAGTTGCGGGTCGGCAGCCACTGGTACTCGGCCTCCACGCCATTGACGGTGCCCGAGCCGGCGTTGGTGAAGTCGCCGAAGAACGCGTCTTCGGTGCCATCACCGTTGCTGTCGAACGCGGTGAACACCGACAGCTGGATGTCCTCGTACTTGTTGTGGAACGCCGCCAGGTTGAGGAACAGGGTCTGGTCGAGGAAACCCATCTTGCTACCGATCTCGAAGCTGTCGACCACCTCGTCGTCGAACGGTTCGGCCGAGCGCGGCACCGCGGTGGCCTGCGCGCGGATGTTGAAACCGCCGGACTTGAAGCCGCGCGACGCCGAACCGTAGACCATGATGTCCGGGGTCACCTGGTAGTCCAGCGAGACCTTCGGCGAGGTGTTCTTGAAGTTGATGGTCTTGTCGAACTCGGCGACCGTCGCGGTCGGCACGCTGTAGGTGTCGTCGGTGTAGCCGCGGTTGAGCACCACCGCGTTCTTGTCCTCGTCGGTGTAGCGCGCGCCGACGTTGAGCGCCCACTGGGTGCCCAGGTCGAAGGTCCAGTCGGCGTACAGCGCGACGCTCTCGGTGTAGACCGTGCCCTGGGTGTCGCCGAACAGCAGGTTGAAGAAGTTGTTGAGCACCTGGCCGCCGGCTTCGCCGTCGAATGCGTACAGGCCCATCACGCCACGGGCGCGGCCGCCGGCATCGAAGTTGGCCTGCAACTCGTGGCTGACCTGCTCGTCGCTGTAGAACGCCTTCACGTCGGCGATCTTGGCCGGCAGGGTGTCGAAGTCGATGTTGGTCTCGGTGTCGGACTCGCGCTTGGCCAGCACGTACTTGAAGGCCCAGTCGTCGTTGGCACGCCAGTTCACCGTCGCCGAGGCGCCGGCGATCATGGTGTCGTTGATGTTGGGCATGCCGTTGCGCACGTCGTAGCGGCTGTCCATCGGGTCGAAGCCCGGCACGAACCGGTTGGGCGCCAGCATCTTCGCCCCGCGCACGCCGGACTGGTCGTCCATCCAGTCGAATGCGAACTGGATGTCGAGGTCCTCGCTGACATAGGCGCCGAGGTTGGCGCGCAACGCGAGGATCTCCTTGTCGCTGACTTCCTGGTCGGTCAACGTGTTCTGGCCGAAGCCGTCGCGGTTGAGGCTGGCCACTGCCAGGCGTGCACGCAATGCTTCGCTGCCTCCGATCGGGCCACCGACGGCCGCCTTGACGTCGAGTTGGTTGTAGTTGCCCACGGTGACCTCGGCGAAGCCGCCGAAGTCCTTCGGCAGGCCACGCGAGATGTACTTGATCGCGCCGCCGATGGTGTTCTTGCCGTACAGAGTGCCCTGCGGGCCGCGCAGCACCTCGATGCGCTGGACGTCGAACACGTCGAGTAGCGCGCCCTGCGGACGGGCGATGTAGACGTCGTCCATGTAGATGCCGACACCCGGGTCCACGCCCCACAGCGGATCGGACTGGCCGACGCCGCGGATGTAGGCGGTGATGGTGCTGCTGGAGCCGCGCGCGGCGTAGATGGTCAGGTTCGGCACCTGCGCGTCGAGGCCGCCGAGGTCCTCGACTGCGAGCCGGTCCAGCGCATCGGCGGTGAAGGCGGTGACCGCGACCGGCACGTCCTGGATGGTTTCCTCACGCTTGCGCGCGGTCACCGTGACCGCGCCCAGGTTGGTCGCCTCGGCCTGCTGCGCGGGTGCTTTCGCGGGCGTGGCGGCATCCTGCGCCCATGCCGCCGGCGCAAGCAGCGCGCAGGCAATGGCGACGGTCAGGCCGCTCCGACTCAAAGTGTTTCGACTCTTGGCGTTGCGACCCATCAGAACCTCTCCCCAGATAACCGGATGCGTGCTCACCGGCGCGGGGCCGGTCGGCGGAGAATGCCGCCATGACGGCAAGACTAGGAGCCGACGCCGGCCGGGACAGCTGTACCTTCGGACAATGCCCCCGCGGCGGCCACGCGCCGACACTCCAACATCACTGAAGTGGCTGGGGGTGTGCGGGCGTATGGATTTCCTGATCGTGCTGGGCGCGCTGGCGTTCCTGATGTTCGTGGCCTATCGCGGTTACAGCGTGATCCTGTTCGCGCCGGTGGCGGCGCTCGGCGCGGTGCTGCTGACCGACCCGTCGCTGGTCGCGCCGATGTTCACCGGCCTGTTCATGGACAAGATGGTCGGGTTCCTGAAGCTGTACTTCCCGGTGTTCCTGCTCGGCGCGATCTTCGGCAAGGTGATCGAGCTGTCGGGCTTCTCCAAGGCGATCGTCGCCGCGACCATCAAGCTGTTCGGTGCCAGCCGCGCGATGCTGTCGATCGTGATGGTCTGCGCGGTGCTGACCTACGGCGGGGTGTCGCTGTTCGTGGTGGTGTTCGCGGTGTACCCGTTCGCCGCGGAACTCTTCCGCCAGAGTGACATCCCCAAGCGGTTGATCCCGGGCACGATCGCGCTGGGCGCGTTCACCTTCACCATGGATGCCCTGCCCGGCACGCCGCAGATCCAGAACATCATCCCGACCACGTTCTTCGGCACCAACACCTGGGCCGCGCCATGGCTCGGCACCATCGGCGGCGTCTTCATCCTTGCCGTCGGCCTGGCCTACCTAGACTGGCGCCGCCGCGTCGCGCTCAAGGCCGGCGAGGGTTACGGCGACCCGGCGACGCTGGTCAACGAGCCGGTCGCGTTCACCGGCGGCCGCCTCGCCAACCCGTTCATCGCGATCCTGCCGCTGGTGCTGGTCGGCGTCGCCAACAAGCTGTTCACCGTGTGGATCCCGCGCATCTACGGCGAGTCGCATTCGTTCGACCCGGCGGTGATCGGCGATGCCGCCCCGATCGTGCAGCAGGTCTCGTCGATCACCGCGATCTGGGCGGTCGAGGGCGCGCTGCTGGTCGGCATCTTCAGCGTCATCGCGTTCGCCTGGAAGCCGGTGATGACCAGCTTCGCCAATGGCACCAAGGACGCGATCGGCGGCGCGCTGCTGGCGGGCATGAACACCGCCTCCGAATATGGATTTGGCGCCGTGATCGCCGCCCTGCCCGGCTTCCTCGTGGTCGCCAACGCGCTCGGCGCGATCCCCGACCCCCTGGTCAACGAAGCCGTCACCGTCACCGCGCTCGCCGGCATCACCGGTTCGGCGTCAGGCGGCATGGGCATCGCGCTGGCAGCGATGGCCGACACCTTCATCGCCAACGCCAACGCCGCCGGCATCCCGATGGAAGTCTTGCACCGGGTCGCGGCGATGGCCTCCGGCGGCATGGACACCCTGCCCCACAACGGCGCGGTCATCACCCTGCTGGCGGTGACCGGCCTGACCCACCGGCAGGCTTACAAGGACATCTTCGCGATCACGATCATCAAGACGCTGGCGGTTATGGTGATCATCGGGGTGTTCTACGCGACCGGGATCGTGTGATCGGGCGCGAGGGTCAAAATGTGAGTTGCCAGTAACCCACGTCGACCCAGCGGCCGAGTTTGAAGCCGACCTCGTCGAACTGCCCGACCTTGCGGAAACCGAGCCTCTCGTGCAGCGCGATGCTGGCCGCGTTCGGCAACGCGATACCGCCGATCGCGACGTGCATGCCGATGGCGCGCAACTCGGCGAGGAGCCGTTCGTAGAGCTGTCGACCCAATCCCCGCCCGTGCGCCGCCGCGTCCAGGTATACCGTGGTCTCCACCGCGAAACGG
Organism: Lysobacter sp. F6437; assembly: GCF_052547215.1. Lineage (NCBI taxonomy): Bacteria > Pseudomonadati > Pseudomonadota > Gammaproteobacteria > Lysobacterales > Lysobacteraceae > Lysobacter > Lysobacter sp. F6437. Next base: position 313,927 of record NZ_JBQWRB010000001.1, on the reverse strand, counting down.
TAGGCGCAGCGGCCTTTCCATTTGCTGGCGTAGGCGTGGCCCAGCACGGTGCCGGTCTCGTCTTCCGCCACCAGCCACGGCAGGCCGGCGGACTGGACCTCGGCGATGCGCGCGGCCACGTCCATTTCTGACACCGCGGTCTCCTCGAAGGTGATCGTGGTATCGCGCACGTAGTGGTTGTAGATGCGGGCGAGCGCCACGGCGTCGTTCGGGGTTGCATCGCGAATCACGGTTCGCTCCTCATTGGGGACGCACGTTCCTTCGGAAGTCCGGTCCGCGCACCTGCTTCATACCAGCCCTTGCTGGCGTTGACGATCCGCACCACGGACAACATCACCGGCACCTCGATCAGCACACCGACCACGGTCGCCAGCGTCGCACCGGAGTGCGCACCGAACAGGCTGACCGCCGCGGCCACCGCCAGTTCGAAGAAGTTGCTGGCACCGATCAGCGCCGACGGCCCGGCCACGCAGTGGGCGACACCAAAGCGGCGGTTGAGCAGGTAGGCCAGCCCGGAGTTGAAGTAGACCTGGATCAGGATCGGCACCGCCAGCAGCGCGATCACCAGCGGCTGGTCGATGATCTGCCGGCCCTGGAAGCCGAACAGCAGCACCAGCGTCAGCAGCAGCGCGGCCAGCGACACCGGTCCCAGCCGCGCCAGCCAGCGTTCCAGCAAGGCCGGCCCGCCGCGGGCGATGATCCACCGGCGCGCGACCACCGCAATGACCACCGGTACCACGATGTACAGCCCGACCGACAGCGCCAGCGTGTCCCACGGGACGGTGATCGCCGATATCCCGAGCAGCAGCGCCACCAGCGGCGCGAACGCAACCACCATGATCGCGTCGTTGATCGCGACCTGGCTGAGAGTGAAGTTCGGCTCGCCGTCGCACAGGTTGCTCCACACGAACACCATGGCCGTGCACGGCGCCGCCGCCAGCAGGATCAGGCCGGCGATGTAGGAATCCACCTGCCCGGCCGGCAGCCACGGCGCGAACACGTGGCGCAGGAACAGCCACGCCAGCAGCGCCATCGAGAACGGCTTGACCGCCCAGTTGATGAACAGCGTCACGCCGATGCCCTTCCAGTGCCGGCGGACCTGCCCCATCGCGGCGAAGTCGATCTTCAGCAGCATCGGAATGATCATCAGCCAGATCAGCGCGGCGACCGGCAGGTTGACCTTCGCCACCTCCATCGCGCCGAGGGCGGCGAACGTGCCCGGCAGGAAGTGGCCGAGCGCGGTGCCGACCACGATGCACAGCGCCACCCACAGCGTCAGGTAGCGCTCGAAGAAGCCGATGCCGGGCCGCGATGGCGCCGGCACGTCGCAGACGGCCACCTCAGACATGTTCGCCATCCTCCGACTCGATGAAGCCGATGCGGTCCAGCGCCTGCTTCAGCGCCTCGCGGTCGCTCCACGTGTCCGGCGCGAGGGTCAGCAACGCCATCAGCCGCTTGCGGATCACCGCATGGGCTTCGGCAAACGCCGCGCGTTTGTCGTCGTCGCTGCCCCCTACCGCCGCCGGGTCCTGCAACCCCCAGTGGGTACGCACGAAATCACCGAAGAACACCGGGCAGGTTTCCGCCGCGGCGCTGTCGCAGACAGTTACCACCACGTCGATCGACGGTGCGCCGTCGCCGGAGAACTCGTCCCAGGACTTGCTGCGCAGGCCGGAGGTCGCGATGCCCTCGGCCGCCAGTTGCGCCAGCGCGAACGGATTGACCTTGCCGGTGGGCTGGCTGCCGGCACTGAAGGCCTCGAAGCGCCCGCCACCCCAGGCGCGCAGGGTCGCCTCGGCCAGCACGCTGCGGGCGGAATTGCCGGTACACAGGAACAGCACTCGATGACTCATGCAGGTTTTCCCTTCGTGGTCGGAGATACGCAGTCGGCCGAGGACGACCCCGCGCAGCAGTTGTGGGTGAGGAAACCGATCAACGCGTTCATCGCCCCGAAATCGGCGCGGTAGCAGACGTATCGCCCCTGCGACTCGCCATGCACCAGCCCCGCCGCAGACAGTTCCTTGAGGTGGAACGACAACGTCGCCGGCGGCACCGCCAGCGCCTCGGCGATGTCGCCGGCCATGCGTCCGGCCGGCCCGGCCTCCACCAGCAGGCGGAACACCGACAGCCGGGTGTTGTGCCCCAGCGCGGTCAGGGCGTGTATTGCGTCATTCATTTCCATTTTTATAGAATAATCAAATCAAATGACCGCAAGCAAGCCCGCCATGACCTTCGACGACCTCCCCAACGTCAGCCCCGATGCCATCGACTTCCCTGACCTCGACAAGCTCGGCCTGCCCGTCGAGGCCGACCACGCCCCGCGCATCCTGATCCTGTACGGCTCGCTGCGGCCGCAGTCCTACAGCCGCAAGCTGGCGCTGGAGGCCGAGCGCATCCTGCGCCGCTTCGGCGCCGAGACCCGCGTGTTCGACCCGCACGAACTGCCGCTGCTCGACAGCGTCGGCAAGGACCACCCCAAGGTCCGCGAGCTGCGCGAACTGTCGCAGTGGTCCGAGGGCCAGGTCTGGGTCAGCCCCGAGCGCCATGGCGCGGTCACCGGCGTGTTCAAGAACCAGATCGACTGGCTGCCGCTGGAAGACGGCAGCGTGCGCCCGACCCAGGGCCGCACCCTCGCGGTGATGCAGGTCTGCGGCGGCTCGCAGTCGTTCAACGTGGTCAACAGCCTGCGCCTGCTCGGCCGCTGGATGCGGATGGTGACGATCCCCAACCAGTCGTCGGTGGCCAAGGCCTGGCAGGAGTTCGACGACGCCGGCCGGATGAAGCCCTCGCCGTTCTACGACCGCGTGGTCGACGTGATGGAGGAACTGGTGAAGTTCACCCTGATGGTGCGCGGCCGCAGCGATTACCTGGTGGATCGCTACAGCGAGCGCAAGGGTGCGGTCGCGGCACGCGCATTGACGAGGCAGGCCGCCGTCACCGGGACGTGAACTGATTGCCAACGATGGTGATGAAGCGTTCTACGCGACCGGCATCGTCTGAGCGGCTTCAGTCGGCAACTTCCGGCATATTGGAGACGTCAGGAGCATTACCGTCCCTTGGCAGCGCGCCCACCGGCTCACCGACGGGTTGGCCTTGCGGTGTCAGCAGGCTCCAGTGGCCCCAGTCGTCGCGGAGATCATGGCCGGCGGTATCACCCCGCGCCGCGTCACCCGCGTAGTGGTACAGCGGGTGGCCGTTGTAGCTCATCTGCGCGGTGCCGTCGGCCCGGGTGACCACGCCGGCGAGCACCGGGGCCAGCCCCTCGCCCAAGTCCGGCTCACCGGTGGGCGCGTAGACCGGCGCCCATTGCGTGAGGCAGTCGCCCGTGCAACCGCTGCCATCGGTATCGCCGGCCAGCATGTAGACCGCGCGGCGGTCGCTGTCGGCCACGAATGGCTCCGGCCCACCCACCGACATGACCTGCAGGCTGTCGGAGGTCATCGTGCGCTGGGTCACCAGCGCGCCGCTGTCGGAGGTGGTGGACGGCGTTTCGGCGCCTTCGGTGAGCATCGGCGGCCGGTCGGAATCGCCACCGCAAGCCTGCATCAGCGGAATGGCCAGCAGACAGAGTGCAAGCGCCGGCAGCGCGGATCGGTTGGTTCGGGGCAGCGGCTTCACAGGCTTTCCTCCGGGTCGATCATGGCAAGGGCATCATCGACAGCTTGCTGTGCGGTCGGCCGCACAAGCCGGGTGACCTCCTCGCCGTTGCGCAGGAGCACCAGCGTCGGCCACAGCTTGACGCGGTAGGACCGCCCGAGGCGTCGGCCGGGGCCGTCCTCGACCTTGAAATGGCGCACGTTGGCGTGACTGGCAAAAGCGCCGGCAATCAACGGTTGGGCGGCGGTGCAATGGCCGCACCAGTTGGTCCCGAACTCGACTACCGTCGCGCCCGGCAATGCGTCGACGTCTTCCCTTGCGGGCGCGTCGGCGGTGTACTCGCGTTGCATGGCCAAGGTGCGCTCCTTTACTCGTCCCGGTTCGGGCAAAAGCCTAGCGCCGCCCCCATGCACGATGCGCGAAAGCCGCCCATCGTTCCGATCCAGAACGGAAAAGGCGCCATGAGCGCCTTTCCCGATGGATCAGGAAATCCGGAACGCATCCCCGTCGAGCATCGCCGGGAACTTCTGGCGGTGTCGCGCCAACTCGGAACCCAGCAGCGTGTTGGTCACGACGACTTCCTCGTCGGTGCATTCGGTGACCGGATGACCAAGGAAATCGATCACTGCGCTGTCGCCGCTGTAGTGGATGCCGTTGCCGTCGGTGCCCACGCGATTGAGGCCGGCGACGTAGCACAGGTTCTCGATCGCCCTTGCGCGCAGCAGGGTCTTCCACGGATAGGCGCGGGCGGCCGGCCAATTGGCGACGTACAACGCGAGGTCGTAATCGAGGTCACCGGGGCGCTCGACATCGAAGCGGTTGCGCGAGTACACCGGGAAGCGCAGGTCGTAGCAGACCAGCGGGCAGATCCGCCAGCCCTTCCAGTCGACGGTCAGTCGCTCGCGGCCGGCGGCGTAGCGCTCGTGCTCATGCGCGTAGCGGAACAGGTGGCGCTTGTCGTACTGCTGGACGCTGCCGTCGGGGGTGACGAACAGCATGCGGTTGTAGACAGCCTCACCGTCGCGGACCTGCACGCTGCCGGTAACTGCCGCATCGAGCCTGGCGGCCTGCTCGCGCATCCAGCCGACGGTCGGGCCGTCCATGGTTTCGGCGTTGTCGATCGCGTCGTTGCTGAAGCCGCTGGTGAAAGTCTCCGGCAGCAGCACGAGGTCGGTGGTGCCGTGCAGCGGGGCGATCAATTCACCGTAGTACTCGCGGTTTCCGGCCGGGTCATGCCAGAGGGTCTCGCCTTGCACGAGGGAGATGCGGAGGTTGTTCATGGGATGGTTTTTCATGCGGTTTGGCCCACTGTAAACCAGCCTCCCATGCACGGTGTCCGGGGCAACTCAGGGCGCGCCGGCAGCCGGCGCGGACGCCAGGTCGCCCATCGCGACTGCCAACTCGACCACGCGCTCGGTGAAGTCGCCGTAGCCGTCGGTTTCAGGCTGGGGCTCGTCGCCTGCAGGCGCCCCGACCTGGCGCACCGCGACCAGGCCGGCCGCAGGAACAACCACGATGTACTGGCCCAGGTAGCCCTGCGCTTCATAGGCGGCGACGGGGCCGCGTTCGATCTTGAACAACCGGTAGGGGCCGATCCTGTGCTTGCCGATCAGTTCGTCGCGGACCCTCGACACATCCTCGCCCAATCGTTCGGACAGACCTGCCATCAGCGCATCCGGCCCATCGAACCGCGTGCCTGCCAGCGCCCGCCCGAGCGTCTGCACCAGATCCTCCGAGACACCCTCCCCGCGCAGCATCGCGAGGCTGTCCGGGTCGAAACTGAAATGCATCCAGGCCGGGCGCAGCCACCAGAGCAATCCGCTCGACGGATCCAGCGTCTGCCCCGGGGACAGCATCGTGTCGATGTACGCCGCAGGTACCAGTTGCTTGCCGTGCCAGTTTCCGCGCTGGAGAACCAGTTGGCCGATCTTTGCCGCATCGGCGGCGGTCAGTGGCAGGCCGGCCATCGCGTAAGGATTGCCGACTTCGTCCTTGTCCCAGGGGCCAGGCACCACACCGAGTTCGGCGAACAGGCCGTCGCGGAAAAACACATCCATCGGCTTGCCGGATGCTTCCGCGATGATGCCGGCAAGCAGGTTGGTCGCCTTGTTGTTGTAGGCGAATCCCTCGCCCGGCGCGTGCTCGAGTTCCGCGGCGAGCGCCAACTGGATCGCATCGGGCGCGGGATAGATTTCGGCCGGCGCCATCGCCACGTTCTGCAGGCCCGAGGTGTGGTTGAGCAGCATGCGCACAGTGATGTCGCGCTTTTGCCCCTGCTTCCATTCGGGATAGAAGTTGGCCACCGGCTGGTCCAGCGACTTGACCCGTCCCTGCCCGATCAGCTGGCCGATACCGAGCGCGACCACCGATTTTGTCGCCGACATCAGCTCGATCGGCCCCGGGGGCGTGCCGCCACGGTAATAGTGGCCGACTTCCTTGCCGTCCTTGAGAACCAGCACCGCGTCGCTGTGGCTGTCGCGACCACCGTCCAGGATGCGTTGAAGTGCCGCCCTGGCAGGAGGCGTGAGGTCGGTCGCAAGCGCGGGCAGTGCGCAGGCGATGCCGAGGAGTGCGATGACGAGCGTGGCGAGGCGATGCTGCATCGGGATGGTTCCGTGCTGATGTGCCGAAGCACGGTAGCGACCGCCTGCTCTCGGGGCATGTGCCGGTCGGGATCGAACTTATGGCACGTGTCGACGTGGCTATCGGGCATGGAGCAGGTGGTGCGTGCCCTTGTAGGAGCGGCTTCAGCCGCGATCGGCCAGTCGACAGCGCGTCCGGCTCCACATCGCGGCTGAAGCCGCTCCTACGGATAGCGGGAGCTACAGCTTCCGCAGGCGCTCGATCGCCTTGTCCAGCGTCGCCTCGCTCTTGGCGAAACACAGGCGGGCCAGGCGCTGGCCTTCGGGCGGGCTGCCATAGAACGGCGACAGCGGGATCGCGACGACGCCGTGCTCGATCGTCAGCCAGCGGCAGAACGCGGCGTCGTCAAGGTTGCTCACGCCGGAGTAGTCGACCAGCTGGAAATAGCCGCCCGGCACCGGCAACGGCTTGAGCTTCGTCGTCAGCAACTGCCCGCGGAAGCGGTCGCGCTTGTCCTGGTAGAACGCGCCAAGTTGCTCGTAGTGCCCAGGCTCGGCCTCGATCATCTCGGCGAACGCGAACTGCGCCGGGGTGAACGTGCAGAAGGTGTTGTACTGGTGGACCTTGCGGAACTCGGCGCTCAGCGCCGGCGGCGCGATGCAGTAGCCGACCTTCCAGCCGGTGCAGTGGTAGGTCTTGCCGAAACTTGAAATAACGAAGGCGCGCTCACGCAACTCCGGGTAGCGCAGCGCCGATTCATGGCGGGCGCCGTCGAACACGATGTGCTCGTAGACCTCGTCCGACAGCAGGATGATATCGGTGCCGCGCAGCAAGCCGGTCAGCTGCTCGATGTCATCGGCCATGAACATCGCACCCGACGGGTTGTGCGGCGTGTTGGTCATCAACATCCGGGTTTTCGGCGTGATCGCCTTGCGCACCAACTCCCAGTCGGGCGCGAAGGTGCGCGGGTCGAGCGGCACGTGCACGGCGATGCCGCCGGCCAGCTCGATCGCCGGCTCGTAGCAGTCGTAGCAGGGGTCGAGCACGATGACTTCGTCGCCCGGGCGGACCACGGCATGCACGGCGTCGAAGATCGCCTCGCTGGCGCCGGAGGTGACGGTGATTTCGGCATCGACGTCGGGCCGGTGGCCGTAGCAGCGCTCGGTCTTGGCGGCGATGGCCTGCCGCAGCGGGGCGACGCCGTGCATCGGCGAGTACTGGTTGTGGCCCTGCTTCATCGCGCCCGCCAGCGCATCGACCAGCCGTGCGGGCACGTCGAAATCGGGAAAGCCCTGCCCCAGGTTGACCGCGCCGTGCTCGGCGGCCAACTGCGACATCACGGCGAAGATGGTGGTGCCGACCTTCGGCAACTTGGTCTCGGGGGTCATGGCGTGTCGGGGCATCGTGTGGGTTGTCGAGTGTACGAAATCGGCCCACTGCGATCCGCCGGCCCAGCTCCATCGGCAAAGTTGCATCGTCGCGGGCACCGGCCGACACTGCCGCCATGCGTGAACTCCAGGTCGTCGATGCATCGGAACTGGCCGCTGCCTATGCCGCCGCGCATTACGCGGTGGTGCTCGACGGCGATACGGTGCCTTTGCGGGTCGGCCATCCAGCCAGTGACCTGGAGGCTTACTGCCCGGCGCAGCGCTACGTCTTCATCACCGCCTGGAACCCGGCCTCGGAGCCACATTCCGACACCGCCAACGAGACCGCGGACGCGCTGCTGGTCGCCCAGCTCGACGCCATCGGCGTGCAGCGCCACGCCGCGTGGAGTGAATGCCCGGATGGCGAATGGCGCGAACCGGGCTGGTTGCTGGCCGACATCGATGGCCCGACCACCGAGTTGCTGGCGCATGAATTCGGCCAGGCAGCGGTGCTGGACTGGCGACACGGCCAGCCGGTGCGCCTGCGGATGCTGCTGGAGCGCCCGGACACACGGGCTTTGCCGGAAGCCATCGCCGCGTTCACCGATTGGGTGGATGACGTCGTCGCAGCGTAAAATGGGAGTTTCGTGGTCCCCTGGACCGCGGCTCTCCACCGCCTGGCCACCATGACCCCACCCGATCGCCCCGCCCCGCCGCTGCTGCAAGCCCGCGGCCTGCGCTTCGCACGCAACGACGAGCCGGTCTTCGGCCCACTCGACTTCAGCGTCGATGCCGGCGAGGCGCTGCTGGTGCAGGGCGACAACGGGGCCGGCAAGACCACACTGCTGCGGGTACTGGCCGGACTGCTGCGCGCCGACGGTGGCGAGGTGGATATCGACGGCGAGCGTGCGCGCGCCGCGCGCCGTGCACGGGCGATCGCCTACCTTGGCCATCTGCCGGGCCTGAAGGCGGACCTGAGCGCCATGGAGAACCTGAACTTCCTGTGCGGGCTGCAGGGGCGTCGCCGCGCCCAGCTGGCCGGGCACGCAATGACAATCGTCGGCCTGTCCGGCTACGAGGATGCGTTGGCGCGGCAGTTGTCGGCCGGCCAGAAGAAGCGGCTGTCGCTGGCCCGGTTGTGGCTGTCACCGGCGCCGTTGTGGCTGCTCGACGAGCCCTACGCCAACCTCGACCTCGCCGGAATCGAGCTGGTCAACCGGATGGTGCAGGCGCACCTGCGCTCCGGCGGTGCGGCATTGGTGACGACCCACGGCGCCTACGCCGCGCCACCGGTCCGGACACGGCTGTTGGTGATGCAGCGTCCGGGCCTGGAAGCAGCCGCGTGAGCGCCGCCGTGCCGACCCTGGCCGGTGCCGCCCGGGCCCTGATGCTGCGTGACCTCCGCCTGCTCTGGCGCCGCCGTGGTGATGCGCTGCAACCGGCCCTGTTCGCGGTGCTGGTGGTCACCCTGTTCGCGCTGGCGCTGGGTGGCGAGGCCGAGGCACTGGCCGGCGTCGCCAGCGCGGTGCTGTGGCTGGCGGTGCTGCTGTCGGGCCTGCTGGCGCTGGACACCCTGTTCCGCGGCGATGCCGAAGACGGCTCGCTGGAGCAGTGGATGCTGGCGCCGGTGCCGCTGGGCTGGCTGGTCGCTGTGCGCACGTTCATGCACTGGGCCACGACCGCGCTGCCGCTGCTGGTCGCCACGCCGTTCCTGGCCGAGCTGATGCACCTGCCACGCGCGCAATTGCCGGTGCTGGTGGCCTCGCTGGCGCTGGGCACGCCGCTGCTGAGCCTGCTGGGCGCGGTGGTGGCGGCGCTGACGGTCGGGATGAGGCGCTCCGGTATACTTGTCGCCTTGCTCGCGCTGCCCTTGTACGTGCCGGTCCTGGTGTTCGGTGCAGGCAGCGTGGCTGCCTCGGCGCAGGGCCTGGACGCCCTTCCCCCCTTGCTGCTGCTGGCCGCTGGACTGGTGCTGGCACTGGTTCTGGCCCCGCTGGCCGCGGCCGCCGCGATCCGCATCGCGCTGAACTGAGCGCGCTCGACCGACTCCATGAATCCAATCGTCCGCTGGTTCCACAAACTCGGTTCGCCCCCCTACTTCGATCGCTTCGCCGCGCGCTGGGCGCCGTGGGCCTATCTGTTCGGCCTGCTGACGATGGCGTGGGGGCTGTACGGCGCGTTGTTCGTGGTGCCGGCCGATTACCAGCAGGGCGACAGCTTCCGCATCCTCTACATCCACGTGCCGAGTGCCTGGATGAGCCTGGCGGTATTCGGGCTGATGGCGTTCTACGCCGCGATCGCGCTGGTCTGGCGGATCAAGCTGTGCGAGATCCTGGCGATGGCCTGCGCGCCGATCGGCGCCGGTTTCACCCTGATCACGCTGGTGACCGGCGCGATCTGGGGCAAGCCGATGTGGGGCACCTGGTGGGACTGGGACCCGCGGCTGACCACCGAACTGATCCTGCTGTTCCTCTATCTCGGGGTGATCGGCCTCTACAACGCGATCGACGACCGCCGCGCCGCCGCACGCGCCGCCGGGCTGCTGGCGATCGTCGGCGTCGTGCTGCTGCCGGTGATCCGCTATTCGGTGGTGTGGTGGAACTCGCTGCACCAGGGCCAGACCATCCGCCTGTTCGGCGAATCTTCGATGGCCCCGAGCATGCTGCCGCCGCTGCTGTGGATGGTGGTCGGCACCCACCTGTGGTTCATCGGTGCGCTGCTGATGCGCGCGCGCGCCGACAACCTGCGTCGCGAGTCCGGCAAGGCCTGGGTCGCCGAACTGGCGGCACCCGACGGGAAGCGCCGATGAGCTACCAGAACTACGTCATCGCGGCCTATGCCGTGTTCGCGATCGTGCTGGGCTGGGACTACGTCGCCACCCGCCTGCAGATCCGTCGCGAGCTGGCCAACGCGCGCCGCCGCGCCGCGCGACAGGCCGACCGCTCCACCCCGAAATCCCCCGACGAGTTGACCCGATGAACCCGATCCGCCGACGCCGCCTGCTCTGGGTGGTCGCCCTCGTGGTCGCCGCAGCGATCGCCGCGACCCTGGTCGCGATGGCGCTGCAACGCAACGTTGCCTACCTGTACACGCCCAACGAGGTGATCAGTGGCGAGGCCGGCGCGGAGGTTAAGTCCGGCCAGGCCCGGTTCCGGCTTGGCGGGATGGTCGCCGAGGGTTCGATCGAACGCGTCGACGGCACCCTGGAGTCGCACTTCACCGTCACCGACGGCGACGCGCTGATGCCGGTCACCTATACCGGCATCCTGCCCGACCTGTTCCGCGAGAAGCAGGCGGTGATCGCCACCGGCCGCATGGACGGCGACCGCTTCGTCGCCGAGGAAGTGCTGGCCAAGCACGACGAGACCTACATGCCGAAGGAAGTCGCCGACAAGATGGGCATGGCGCACCAGAAGCATGACGTCGAGGCGCCGGCGACTGATGGCGCGGGGGCGGCGAATTGATCGGTATCGTCGCGGCTGATCGCGAGAGCGCCCTCATTCCAACCTTCTCCCGCAAGCGTGAGAAGGAGCCAAGCCATGCTGCCTGAACTTGGTCAAATCGCGCTGGTCCTCGCGCTGCTGCTTGCGGCGCTGCAGGCGGCCTTGCCGCTGGCCGGCGCACAGCGCGGCATCGCTCCGTGGATGGCAGTCGCCCGGCCCGCCGCCTACGCCCAGTTGCTGCTGGTCGGCCTGGCCTTTGCGATCCTCACCTACGGCTTCGTCAGCCAGGATTTCTCGCAGCGCTATGTCGCCGAGAACTCCAACTCGCTGCTGCCGATGGTCTACCGCTACACCGCGGTGTGGGGCGCGCACGAGGGCTCGCTGCTGCTGTGGGCGCTGGTGCTGGCGCTGTGGACGGCGGCGGTCGCGCGGTTCTCGCGGGCGTTGCCGATGACCGTGATCGCCCGCGTGCTCGGGGTGATGGGCGTGGTCAGCCTCGGCTTCCTGGCGTTCCTGATCTTCACCAGCAACCCGTTCGAACGGCTGCTGCCCGCGGTGGTCGAGGGTCGCGACCTCAACCCGCTGCTGCAGGACCCGGGGATGATCATCCATCCGCCGATGCTGTACTTCGGTTACGTCGGGTTCTCGGTGCCATTTGCATTTGCGATCGCCGCCCTGCTCGACGGCAAGGTCGACGCGCGCTGGCTGCGCTGGACCCGGCCGTGGACCAACGTGGCCTGGGCGTTCCTGACGGTCGGCATCGCGCTGGGTTCGTGGTGGGCGTACTACGAACTGGGCTGGGGCGGCTGGTGGTTCTGGGACCCGGTCGAGAACGCCAGCTTCATGCCGTGGCTGGCCGGTTTGGCGCTGCTGCATTCGCAGGCGGTCACCGAGAAGCGCGGCAGCTTCCGCGGCTGGACCCTGCTGCTGGCGATCGCGACATTCTCGCTGTCGCTGCTGGGCACGTTCCTGGTGCGCTCGGGCGTACTGACCAGTGTGCACGCATTCGCCGCCGACCCGACCCGGGGGCTGTTCATCCTGATCTTCCTCGGCATCATCATCGGCGGCTCGCTGGTGCTGTACGCGTTGCGCGCGCCGGACGAGGACGATGGCAAGTCGTTCGAGCCGGTCTCGCGCGAGACGCTGCTGCTGGCCAACAACCTGCTGCTGACGACCGCCTGCGCGATGGTGCTGCTCGGCACGTTGTATCCATTACTGGCCGACGCGCTGGAGCTGGGCAAGATCTCGGTCGGTCCGCCGTACTTCGCGTTGCTGTTCACTCTGCTGATGGCGCCGCTGGTGTTGCTGCTGCCGTTCGGGCCGGTGACGCGCTGGCAGCGCGAGCAGGTCTCGAAGCCGCTGGCGATGCTGCTGCCGTGGGCCGGGCTGGCGTTGGCGGCCGGCGTGCTGGCGTTCTTCTTCGCCCCACAAGGTCCCTGGAAGGTCGCGGCCGGCGTGGTCGGTGCAGTCTGGGTCGGCGCCGGCACGTTGCGCTTCGTGTGGTCGCGGCTGCGCAGCCCGGGCGGTCGCCTGACCGCCGAGATGCTCGGCATGACCCTCGCCCACTTCGGCGTCGCGGTGTTCCTGGTCGGCGCGATGCTGGTCGAGGGGCTCAATGTGCAGCGCGAGGTCGCGGTCAAGCCCGGGCAGACCATCGAGGTGGGGGACTATGCGTTCCGTTTCGATGGCGTCCAGCAACGCCAGGGACCGAACTACCGCGCCGACTACGGCACCGTGCAGGTGTTTGCCGACGGCGCGCCGCTGGTGCTGATGCATCCGGAAAAACGCGCCTACGCCAGCGGCGGCCAGGTACTGACCGAGGCGGCGATCAAGCGTGGCGTCACCCGTGACCTGTACGTCGCGCTCGGCGAGCCGCTGGGCGGTGACGCATGGGCATTGCGCGTGCACATCAAGCCGTTTGTGCGCTGGATCTGGGCGGGCGCGCTGCTGATGATGCTCGGCGGCCTGGTGACCGCCACCGACCGGCGATTCCGCCGCATCGACACGACCAAGGGGCCTGCGACATGAGCACCAACAAGTCACCGATGATGCGCTGGCTGCCGCTGGTCGCGTTCGCCCTGCTCGCGCTTCTGTTGCTGGCCGGGGTGATCCTGAGCCGCGATGGCAACCGCGAGGCACTGCCGTCGCCATTGATCGGCAAGCCGGCGCCGGCATTCGAGTTGCCCGTGCTGCATGAAGCCGGCCGGCTGGTGACCTCGCAGGACCTGGCCGGCGAGCCCTACCTGCTCAACGTCTGGGGCAGTTGGTGCCCGGAATGCCGGGTCGAGCATCCGATCCTGACGAAGTTCGCCGAGTCCAAGCGCGTGCGCGTGATCGGCTACAACCTCAAGGACGAGCACGCCGACGCGTTGAAATGGCTGGAGCAGTTCGGCAACCCTTACTGGCTGGTGCTGACCGACTACACCGGCGAGACCGCGATCGACTGGGGTATCTACGGCGCGCCGGAAACCTTCCTGGTCGACGCCGACGGCATCATCCGCTGGAAGCACGTCGGGCCGATGAGCGAGGCGACGATTCGCGACGAATTATTGCCGGCGCTGGCCGAGGTGGAGGCACGCAATGAATCATGAGCCGCGTCGTGAAGCCACCATTCCCGGACAGGTTACCGGCTTCCTGAAGCACCTCGCATTCGGTGTGGCACTGATGCTGGCGCTGGTCGTGCCGACCCTTGTCCTGGCCCAGGCGGGCGACGCCATCACGCCACCGCAGTTCACCGACACCGCCGAGGCCAAGCGCTTCCACGCGCTGACCGAGGAACTGCGCTGCGTGAAGTGCCAGAACCAGTCACTGGCCGATTCCAACGCGGCGATCGCCCAGGACCTGCGGCTGGAAGTGCTCGACCTGATGCGCCAGGGCAAGACCGACGCCGAGGTCAAGCACTACCTGGTCGCGCGCTACGGCGAGTTCGTGCTGTACCGCCCGCGCGTGGAGCCGACCACCTGGCTGTTGTGGTTCGGTCCCGCAGTGCTGCTGCTGGCCGGCGGCTTCGTCGTCGCCGGGATCGTGCGCAAGCGCAGTGCCAAGCTACCCGTCGCAGGCAGCGCCCGCGACGAAGACCAGGAGTGGTGATGACCGCGTTCGTGATGGCCAGCGCGCTGCTGGTCCTGCTGGTTCTCGTATTCGTGCTGCGGCCGCTGTGGCGCGCGCGACCGGCGGCCGGCATCGGCGTACTTGTCGCCCTGGCGGTCACCACGGGGCTGGTCTATGCGCTGGTCGGCACGCCGCGCGCGCTTGATCCGGCCCAGCGCAAGACGCCGGAAACGCTGTCCGAAGCAATCACCCAGCTGCGCACGGAGCTGGAACGCGACCCCAACCAGGTCGAAGGCTGGCGCCTGCTCGCCCGCGCCTACGACGCCGAGGGGCAACTACCCGAAGCGCGCGACGCCTACGCCCGCGCCGTGCAACTGGCGCCGGACGAACCCGCGCTTCTGGCCGAAGCCGCCGAAGCCCGCGCCAAGGCCGCCGACGGCCGCCGGTTCGATACCGAAGCCATCTCGATGCTGCAACACGCGCTGCAGATCGAACCCATGCACCAACGCGCCCGCTGGTTCCTCGGTATCGCCCAGCGCCAAGGCGGGCAAGCGGCCGAAGCGGTGGCGACGTGGGAGCCGCTGCTGGCCGCCGTCGATGCGAAGACCGCGACGAGCCTGCGCGAGCAGATCAACCTCGCCCGCGCCGAAGCCGGGATGGAACCGCTGCCCGCCGCCGTCGAGCCCGACGCCAATGCCGCCCGCATCACCGTCAGCGTCTCGCTGGACCCGGCACTGGCGATGCAGTACCCGGACGACGCGGTGGTGTTCGTGATTGCCCGCCAGCCCGATGGTCCACCTATGCCGGTCGCAGCCGAGAAGTTGCGCGCCACCGGCTTCCCGCTGGCCGTCACCCTCGATGACCGCGACAGTCCGATGCCGACGTTGAAGCTGTCGCAGGTCGAACAGGTCGAAGTCATCGCGCGCATCTCCGCCAGCGGCGACGCGACTGCGCGGCCGGGCGACTTCGAGTCCGCCCCGGTGCGGGTCGCACCCGGACCGGACGCAGCGGCAGCGCTGATGATCGACCACGTCATCGAATAGGATTTCCATGACCGAGTTCATCCCACCCGGCACCCGCTACATCGACCTGCCCTCGCCGTTCCCGATGAAACGCGGCGGTGAATTGCATGGCGCCCGGATCGCCTACGAGACCTGGGGCACACTCAATCCCGCTCGCGACAATGCCGTCCTGATCGTCACCGGCCTGTCGCCCGACGCCCACGCCGCCGCCAACGATGCCAACCCCGCACCGGGCTGGTGGGAAGCCATGGTCGGTCCCGGCAAGGCGATCGACAGCGATCGCTGGTTCGTGGTCTGCGTCAACTCGCTCGGCAGTTGCAAGGGCTCGACCGGGCCGGCCTCGATCAACCCCGACACCGGCGACCTGTACCGACTCGATTTCCCGGAACTGTCGATCGAGGACGGTGCCGACGCCGCGGCCCACGTGGTGCGCGAACTGGGCATCGAACAACTCGCCTGCGTGATCGGCAACTCGATGGGCGGGATGACGGCGCTGGCGTTGCTGGTGAAGCATCCCGGCATCGCCCGAAGCCACGTCAACATTTCCGGCGCGGCCAAGGCGCTGCCGTTCTCGATCGCGATCCGCTCGCTGCAGCGCGAGGCGATCCGGCTCGACCCGAACTGGAACAACGGCGGCTACGAAGACGCCAGCTACCCCGAGTCCGGCATGCGGATGGCGCGCAAGATGGGCGTCATCACCTACCGCTCGGCGCTGGAATGGGACGGCCGCTTCGGCCGCGTGCGGCTGGACTCCGACCGCGCCGACGACGAGCCGTTCGGACTGGAGTTCGAAGTCGAAAGTTATCTGGAAGCCCACGCCCGCCGCTTCGTCCGCAACTTCGACCCCAACTGCTACCTCTACCTCAGCCGCTCGATGGACTGGTTCGACCTCGGCGACTATTGCGCGCAGCGCTCCGGCGACGGCGAGGGCAACACCCGGGCCGGCCTGGCCTCGATCCGGATCGACAAGGCGCTGGCGATCGGCGCCGCGACCGACATCCTGTTCCCGTTGCAGCAACAGCGCGAAATCGCCGACGGCCTGCGCGCAGGCGGCGCCGATGCGCGCTTCCTGCCACTGGATTCACCGCAGGGCCACGACGCCTTCCTGGTCGATTTCGACCGTTTCGGCCCGGCTGTCCGAAGCTTCCTCGACACCCTGTAGGAGCGGCTTCAGCCGCGATCGGGAACCGGTCGCCCGTGCCGACTCCCGATCGCGGCTGAAGCCGCTCCTACGAAAGCAGCTCGCCAGCCATCCGGGTAGAATCCACTCCCATGAACGCCCAAGCCCTGCCCGACATCGCCTTCCCCGGCCACGACAAGCTCGTGGACGCGATCGACACTGCCGTCAGCAGCGGCGACGAGCACGCCATCACCGCGGCCCTGCGCAACACCCTGTGCTGCATGATCCGCGACCGCGACGTGCAGCTACCCGGATGCGTATTCGAGCCGATCGAGGACCACTACGCCCGCCGCGAGATCTACCGCAGCCCGCAGCATGGCTACAGCGTCGTCGCGATGACGTGGGGCCCCGGCCAGGGCACCCCGGTGCACGACCATTGCGGCTTGTGGTGCGTCGAGGGCGTCTGGGACGGCGAGCTCGAGATCACCCAATACGAACTACTGGAAACCGACGGCGATCGCACGCGTTTCCGCGCCGCCGGCGGCATGGTTGCCGGCCCCGGCAGCGCCGGCAGCCTGATTCCCCCGCACGAGTACCACTCCATCCGCAACACCAACAACGACGAAGTCGCCGTGTCGGTGCACATCTACAAGGCGCCGATGGAAGCCTGCTCGATGTTCGTCCCGCAGGATGGAGAGTGGTTCGTCCGCGCCGCCAAGGCATTGGCGACCGATGAGGCGCACTAGGCGCCATCGAACGACGGATCCCCGCGCCTAGAAAATTACGCTGACGACAGGCTCACCGCTGTCGGCCACCGTGCAGTCGATCCTTGCAGCATCGCGCTGCCGGCGAAGGTGGTCGCTCACCCAATCGATGTGCACCACGTGCCGCCGTTCCCGGATGCACGCCAGCGATACCGCCGCCAGCAATTCCTGCTGCCGTGCCACCGAAGCGGCAACCTGCTGCGGCGACCGGACCACGGTCAGCCCGACCCGGAACGAGGACGTGGCCGAATCAGCCCACGCCACCGGCGCGATGGCCACGCAACACATCAGCAGCAGGATTCGCACGATGGACCGTCTTATCTGAAGGATTCGCGGTGCGCCCGGGACAACGACGCGCTCCGCCTGCCCATCGATAACCCGAACGACATCGATTTGACGTGAAAGTATTCACAGTTCGACACCCAAACCAAAAGGCCCGCGCTTTCGCGCAGGCCTTGAGGATGTCAATGGTGCCGAAGGTGGGACTCGAACCCACACGCTTTTAAGGGCGGCGGATTTTGAATCCGCTGCGTCTACCGATTCCGCCACTTCGGCCGGCCGCGCAGTATAGCCGAGGGCGGCGGAGACGCTCCAGCAATTTATTCGTCCTGCCGCCATCGCCAGCGTGCCGCTACGATGCCGGCATGTGCCTGATTGCAGTCGCCTGGCGTTGCCACCCCCGTTACGAGTTGGCGTTGATCGCCAACCGTGACGAACTGCATGCACGGCCTGCCACGGCGGCCGGACCGGACCCGGCCGCGCCCGACCTCTACGGTGGCCGCGACTTGCAACAGGGCGGAAGCTGGCTGATGGTGTCGCGGCGTCGTCGGCTGGCGGCGGTGACCAATGTCCGCGTGGGTCTGGCTGGCGACCCGATGCCGCGTTCGCGCGGAGCACTGGTGCGTGGCTTTGCCGATTCCACCATCCCGGCCAATGACTGGCTGGACGCATTGCAACCCGATGCCGCCGGGTACGCACCGTTCAATCTGCTGGCGTGGGACGGGGATGAGCTGGTGTTTGCAGGCAACCATCCCGGCTACGCGCGCCATCCAGTCGAGCCGGGGTTGCACGCCATGTCCAACGGCGCGTTCGATGCACCGTGGCCGAAGAGCGCCCATGCGACCCGGGCGCTTCTGGGCTGGCTGGAGTCCACTCCGCCCGACGAGGGAACGACCTCCGACGTGGCGCCGCTGCTGGCGGCGTTGGCGGACGATTCGCTGGCCCCGGATGCAGCCCTGCCAGATACCGGGGTCGGGCTGGAGCTGGAGCGGATGCTTTCGCCGCCGTTCGTGCGCAACGCGCGTTACGGCACGCGCTGCAGCAGCGTGGTGCTGGTCGACGATGCCGGCATCCGGTTCGTGGAGCGCAGGTTCGGACCGGATGGACGCGCGACAGGCGAAAGCGACACGGCGCTCGCGTCTATCCCTTGAAGCGCGGCTAATAAGAAGGCCCAGTCATTCGGACTTTCATCCGAAGTGGCTGAGCCTTCCGTGCCGGAGCTGTTGCGTCGGGCCGAAGCCCTTCGCTTTTTCTCCGGTAACGTGGACTCTACGCGCGGCCTTGTTAGATGGCCGTCAAACCGATGGAAAGAAACCGGTGGTCTCACGCACGGCGTGGCAATAGCGGTGCCGGCCAAGGCCACCAACCGCGCCCGGTCATGGCATAGCGGTCGGCGGCACGTTCGAAACGGTTGCGGACGCTGACCCCACCGCAGAGCAGGTAGACCGGCAGGAACAGCGGGCCGAGCGCCATGTACTGGTAGACGTGCGCGCGCTCGTGGTCGGCCAGGACCACGGGCGCGTCGTCGCAGAGGCCGGCACGGTGGGCATAGGTGTGGCAGTTGCCATCGAGGGTGGACCCGGTGTGCAGGATCACGTTGCCGAGGGTCAATGCGCCGCCCGGTCCCCACGGCCAGCCATGGAAGACCAGTGCCAGGTCGCGCGCCCGCCAGTGCACATGGGCACCGAACATCATGCCGGCCAGCCCGGCCAGCAGGCCGACGAAGGTATTGGGAAAGGTCCACAACGCGCCGAGCAGCAGCAACACGGGTTGACGCCCGGACACGTCGCCGGGCGAACTCATCGTGACGAGTTCATCGTGGCTGGCTCATCGTGGCAAGGTCGTCGTGCCAGGGAGAACAGGCTCAGCCGCCCTCGTCGGGCATCAGCAACCACAGGATCAGGTAGACCAGGATCCCCGGAAAGGCGGCTGAAGCGATCGAAACCAGCACGAAGATCACCCGCACCAGCGTCGAATTCCAGCCGAACCGGCGGGCGATGCCGCCCATGACGCCGGCCAGCATGCGATCGTGCCGGGAGCGGACGAAGGGACGTGAAGTGTGTTCCATGCAGCTCGGATTTCTGGGAGGGTGCAGTCAGTCTAGCCGGGCGGTGTGACGGCGGCGTCGCGCGTTCACGCCGCGCAACTATCGCGAGCGCTGCGCCAGCCAGTCGTGGATCGCCTGCGGCACCTCGCGCTGGGCGCGGCCGGAGACGTAGATGCCGATGTGGCCGCCGCGGAACGACAGTTCGCTGTAGTCGGTACTGCCGACCAGCCCGCCGAGTGCTTTCGACGATGCCGGCGGCACCAGGTGGTCGGCCTGCGCGAACACGTTTAGCACCGGCATGTCGACGTAACCGAGGTCGACCGCGCGGCCACCGATGTCGATGCCGCCATTGACGAAGCCGTTGCCCTGGTAGAACTGCTTGGCGAACTGGCGGAACGCCTCGCCGGCCTGGTCCGGCGAATCGAAGATCCACTTCTCCATGCGCAGGAAATCCTCCAGCGCGGCCTTGTCGTCGAGGATGTCGACCAGTCCGACGTACTTCTGCACGAACAGCCGCCACGGCTTCAACGTGAGGTAGGTGAAGTTCATGATGTCGGCTGGCACGTTGCCGAGGGTGTCGACGAAGGCATCGACGTCGACCCCGCGCACCCAGTTGGCCAGCATGTTGTCGTCGGTGTGGAAGTCGACCGGCGTGACCATCGTCACCAGGTTGCGCACCTTGCCCGGGTTGAGCGCGCTGTAGCACAGCGAGAACGCGCCGCCCTGGCAGATGCCGAGCAGGTTGACCGCGTCGAGCCGGTGGCTGGCGCGCAGGTGGTCGACCGCGCCGCCGAGGTAGCGCTGGATGTAGTCCTCCAGCTCCAGGTAACGGTCGGACCGGTCCGGGTAGCCCCAATCGAGGATGTAGACGTCCTCGCCGCGTTCGAGCAGGCCACGCACGATCGACTTGTCGGCCTGCAGGTCGACCATGTAGGGCCGGTTGACCAGTGCGTAGGCGATCAGCAGCGGGACTTTCGCGGTGGGAGCCTTGTCACCGCGGAAGCGATACAGCACCACCTTGCCGTCGCGCCAGACTTCTTCCTTGGCGGTCGCGCCGTAGTCGACGTCGTCGACCTCGCGCAGGGTGTCGAGGCCGGCACGCAGCTTGTCCTGCGCGCGCAACGCTTCCTGCGCCAGCGTGTCGGGGCTGAAGTTGAGCGGGCCGGTGTTGAACGTGTCCTGCTTGTCCATGTCAGCGTGCCTTTGAAGCCGGCTTGCTTACCGAAGCGCGGCTGGCGGTTTTTTTTGCGGGGGCCTTTTTCGCGGCCGCAGGTTTTTTGGTCGCGACTTTCTTCACCGCAGGTTTCCTGGCAGCGGTTTTACGCGCCGGAGCTTTCCCCGCCCCCGCCGGTTTCCGGGTGGAGTCACTCGCAGCAGGTCGCCCCGCCGTATCGCCAGCCGACGCCATCCCCGCCAGTTGGTCGCGCAACCTTCGCAGCTCGCGCTCCAACTGCACGATCTTGCGATGGGCGGCATCGACCTCGGTCCGGGTCGGCATGCCGAGCGCTTCGCCCGCCTGTTCGACCTGCCCCTGCACCGCCGCGCGCAGACGCATCTGCGAGTTCACCAGCGCGCCATAGGCATCGCGGAAACGCGGCGACAGGGCGATGTCGGCATAGGCTTCTTCGGCGGCGTCGATCCACAGGTCGAACAGGGCGCGCGCCGACTCCAGTTGCTTGCCCGGCTCGCTGCGCTCGGTCAGCTTCTGCTCGAAACGCGTGAACGCATCCTGCGCGGCCTCGGCCATCAGCGTCTGGTAGGCCTGGCCCTGCTGCTGGTAGTCCGTCTGCGCCTGCGCGAGGCGTTGCACGCGCTCCTGGTGTTCGCGGGTGAACCCGAACGCGGGCATTCCCGACCAGGCCTGGCCGTCGCGCTGCAGTTTCTCGATGAACGGCGCGGCCTGTTCGAACCACTGTTCAAAGCCTTGCTGGCCGGGTCCCTGCATGCCGCGCAGGACCTCGGCGAACGGATTGCCGAAATCCCCGCCCAGCGCACGCTTCCACGCGCTGGCGATGTCGGCGGCACCGGCGTCCTGGCCGGCGAACTGCGCCGCCAGTTGCTGCATCTGGGCGTACCAGCCGCGAGCCTGGGCATTGAAGCGGTCGATGGTGGCGTCGGCCTGGTTGCCGAGTCCGTTGCCGAGTCCGTTGCCGACCCCGTGACCGGGCCCAGCGCCAAACCCGCCGCCCAGGCCGGCATTGCCCTGGGCCAGCTTCGACCACCATGCGACGGCCTCGTTCCAGCCCGGCATCGTCGCCCCCGCACCGTGGGCGCCCGCGCTTCCGGGAAGACCCATGCCCGGGAAACCCGAGCCGGAAAAACTCGCACCCGGGAATCCGTTCGATGCCGGCGCCGCATCCGCCCCGGCACGCAGCATCTCACCCCAGCGACTCCAATACTGCCGCGCCAGCGCCTCGAAATCCTCGCCACCGAAACCCTGATTGGCCATCTCATCCTCCAAGCGTTGCCGCGATCATAGCAACGCGGATGTTGCAGGCCGATGCGTCCCTGGCGAGCTCGTCGCGGGCTTTTGTAGGAGCGGCTTTAGCCGCGATCGGAAATCGTTCGCCCGTGCCGATTCCTGATCACGGCTAAAGCCGCTCCTACAGAGATCTCCACGCAGATACGCGGCCCGCGGGGCCTACGGCTTGGGGATGTGGAGCGTCTTGCTCACCATCAGCGTGCCCGACAGCGCGAACATCAGCACCAGCGGATGGAACTGCCACGGTCCCAGTTGGACCATGCCCAGCCACAGGTCGGCGCCGATCGCGCCCTGCCCGGCCGCGATCCACAGCACCACCACCAGCGCCAGGCTGGTCGGGATCGGCGTGCCCTCGAAATGCTTGACCTTGCCTTCGTCGCCCGAGAGCTGCTCGGCGGTGACGTTGTAACGCGCCAGCCGGCTGACCCCGCAACCGACGAAATAGCTCAGCACAACCCAGTCCCAGCCGCCCTGCAGGCCGCAGGCGTAGCCCAGCGCGGCAGGGGCGACGCCGAACGAGATCACGTCGGCCAGCGAATCCAGCTCACGCCCCAGCGTCGACGCCGACTTGCGCCAGCGCGCCACCCGGCCATCGACCGCATCGAAGATGAAGGCGGCCGGGATCAGCGCCATGCCGATCATCAGGTCGCGCACCCCACCCTCCTGCAGGAAGCGCATCGCAGCGAAGATCGCACCCGTGCCGCAAAAGGCGTTGGCGAGGGTGACCCAGTCCGCGAGATGGAATTCGCGGAGCATCGAGAAATGGCGGCGTTGCGTCATGTGGTGCTCCGATGGAGTGCGCATCTGCCAGCCTGCCAAAGGCGGCGTGACGGCGGCAAGTGCGGGTGCAGGATGACAGAATGACCGGGCCATGACCGCCCCGTCCTGCCCCGTGCCACCCCGCAAGATCCTGCACGTCGACATGGACGCGTTCTATGCGTCGGTCGAGCAGCGCGACGACCCGTCGCTGCGCGGCAAGCCGGTGGTGGTCGCGTGGCGTGGCGCACGCTCGGTGGTGTGCGCGGCCAGCTACGAGGCGCGCCGGTTCGGGGTGCGTTCGGCGATGCCGGCGGTGCGGGCCGAACGGTTGTGCCCGCCGGCGATATTCGTGCCGCCGGATTTCGTGCGCTACAAGGCGGTGTCGCGGCAGGTGCGCGAAATCTTCGCCCGCCACACCGAGTTGATCGAACCGCTGTCGCTGGACGAGGCTTACCTCGACGTCACCGCCCTCGCCTCCGGCCTGCCCTCGGCCACCGCGACCGCCGAGGCGATCCGCGCCGCGATCCGTGAGGAAACCGCGCTGACGGCCTCGGCCGGGGTGGCGCCGAACAAGTTCATCGCCAAGATCGCCTCGGACTGGAACAAGCCCGACGGCATCTGCGTGGTGCGGCCGCGGCAGGTCGAAACGTTCCTGCTGCCGTTGCCGGTCGGCCGTCTGCCCGGCGTCGGCAAGGTCATGCAGGGCAAGCTGGCCGAGCTGGGCGTCGCCACCGTCGGCCAGTTGCGCGCGCTGCCAGCGGCCGAACTGGAACTGCGTTTCGGCCGCTGGGGCCGGCGCCTGCATGAGTTGTCATTAGGTATCGACAACAACCCGGTGCGCCCGGAACGCCCGACCGTGCAGATATCTTCCGAGGACACCTTCGAACACGACCTGCGGCTCGACGAGCTGGAAACCCAGATCCGCCGCCTCGCCGAAAAGACCTGGACCGGCTACCAGCGCGAGCGCGCGCAACACCACGGCCGGCTTGCCCGCACGGTGGTGCTAAAGCTCAAGACCTCCGACTTCCGCATCCTCACCCGCAGCCTGACCCCGGCGGTACGACCAGCGACGCTGGAAGCCCTGGCCGACATCGCCTGCGAACTGCGCGCACGGGTGGAGTTGCCGACGGCGACGCGCTACCGGCTGGTCGGCGTGGGGTTGTCCGGATTCGTCGATGAGGACGACGTGCGCGCGCAGTCGGACCTGTTCGAACCGGCTTGAGGTCAGGCTCTTCGTAGGAGCGGCTTCAGCCGCGATCTGGAGTCGGCGCGGGCGCACGATTGTCCGATCGCGGCTGGAGCCGCTCCTACAGAAGTGCAAGGGACCTGGCACGCTACGCCAGCGCCTTGGTCGCCATCGCCACCTTCCCAAGATCCGCTACCAGCTCCGCATAGCCCTGCTCTCGACGGGCCCCCGGCATCCGCAGCACCGCCGACGGATGCCAACTGGCGATGCCCTGCACGTCCCCGGGCAAGTCCCGCCATTGCCCACGCTCGCGAGTGACCCGGAAGCTGTTTCCGAACACGGTGTGCGCGGCCATCGCGCCGAGGACTACCACGACCTTCGGTCGCACCTGCAACAGTTCCGCCGCCAGCCACATCCGGCACGCCTCCTGCTCGGCCGCGTTGGCGCGCTTGTGCAGGCGCGCCTTGCCGCGCATCTCGAACTTGAAATGCTTGACGGTGTTGGTCAGGTACAACGCCTCGCGATCGAGGCCCGCATCGCCCAGCGCGCGGTCGAGCAATTGGCCGGCCGGACCAACGAACGGAGCACCGTCCAGGTCCTCCTGGTTGCCGGGCTGCTCGCCGACCAGCATCGCCACCGCATCGGCCGGCCCCTGGCCGAACACGGTCTGGGTGGCCGGCCGCCACAAGGGACACGCCCGGCAGTCGCGTGCCTTGCGCTGCAGGGTGCGCAGCTTGCCGGTGGGGATTTCGTCGACCGGCTTGGCGAGTGGCAACGAAGTTAGATCGGGAGCGGAACGCGGCATCGGGTCATCGTCAACTCGGGAATCCGATGCTGCCGCAAACGCAGTGAAGGATCCGCTTCACCCCATGCTTTTGTAGGAGCGGCTTCGTCCGAATGATTGAGACGGAAGCAGGTGATGCTGTCCACGCGAGCCAAAGCTCGAATTATTGTCAAGTTTTTGCCGCAACCCATTGAATAAAAAACCTTCAGGTTAGTCCGCCCGATTATTACTAGAATTAGTACCATGCACCTCAATGACACCCAGCGCCGCCTGCTCGACTTCCTCCGCGGGCACATCGACCGGCACGGCTACCCGCCGTCGCAGATGGAGATCGCGCGCGCGTTCGGCTTCCGCCAGAACCGCTCCGCGCGCTATCACCTGGAAGCGCTGGAACAGGCGGGCCTGATCGAGTTGTCGGCCGGCCGCGCGCGCGGCATCCGGCTCACGTCCCCGCGCCGCGCCTCGCAAGCATCGACATCGATGTCGATGTCGACGTCGCACCCCTTCGCGATGCCGACCACCGACGCCATGCCGATGCCCCCCACCGAACTGCTGCAGGTGCCGCTGCTCGGACGCGTCGCGGCGGGCGCGCCGATCGGCTCGGACCCGGAGGTCCGGCGCGGGATCACCTTCGACCGATCGCTGTTCCGCCTGCGCCCGGATTACCTGCTGGAAGTCGAGGGCGAATCGATGCTGCTCGACGGCATCCTCCCCGGCGACCTGATCGGCGTGCACCGCGTCGAACAGGCGCGCAGCGGCCAGACAGTGGTCGCCCGGGTCGAAGGCGAGTTAACGGTCAAGCGGCTCGACACCGGCAAGACCCACCTGCGTCTGCTGCCGCGTAACCCGGCGTATGCCCCGATCGAGATCGACGCCAGCATCACCGACTTCGCCATCGAAGGCCTGTTCGCCGGACTGGTGAGGCCAAGCTGATGGGCGCCGTCGTCGCCCTCGATGCCTTGCTGGAATCGCGCCGCATCTGGCGCGGCCAACCAGCCCCGCGCGCCCCTTCCACGCAACCCACCGGTTTCGATCTGCTGGACGAAGCCCTGCCCGACGGCGGCTGGCCCGAGACCGCCCTGACCGAACTGCTGCTGCCCGCCGACGGCGTCGGCGAACTGCGCCTGCTGTGGCCGACCCTCGCCCGCCTGTCGCGCACCGACGGCATGATCGCCCTGGTCGCCCCGCCCTACCTCCCGTTCGCACAAGCCTGGGCGAACGCCGGCGTGCAACTCAATCGCCTGCAGGTGATCCGCACCGATCCACGCAACGCCCTGTGGGCAGCCGAACAATGCCTGCGCTCGGCCGCCTGCTCGGCCGTGCTGTGCTGGCCCCACCAGGCCAACGACCGTGCCCTCCGCCGCCTGCAGGTCGCCGCCGAAACCGGCCAATGCCTCGGCTTCGCAATGCGGCCAATGAAAGCTTCCGCGAACCCCTCGCCGGCCGCCCTGCGAATCGCCATCGACGCCGACCCCACCCAACTGCGCGTACTCAAGTGCCGCGGCGGCAACCCACCGACACGCCCCATCCCGTTTCCCTCCGTCGCAGCCTCATCCCCCCAGTCACCGACAAACACCGCTCTTCGTACCCGGTCGCCAACGACAGTCGGACAGCGGGTGGACGGTGGGGACGGTGCGCAGAAGCCGGCCATGGATGGCCGGCGGCCCGCCTCAGGGCAGGAAGCCCTGATGAAGGGCCGGAGCACTGTCCCCACCGGCCGCCCGCTGCGCGACAAAGCCGCACCTTCCGCCGGCAACTTCCCGCACGACCAGCCAGCCCCAGCCCCCATGCTCCCGGCACCAGCCACGATTCCCTTCCGCCCTCGCCTCCTGTCCACGCAGGCGCAGTGAGCCAGCCCCATGCTCTGGGCCTGCATCCTCCTGCCGCAACTGGCGCTCGACGGCGTCCTGCGACGCCACCCCGACCCCGACGCGCCGCTGGCCCTCGTGACCGGCCCGGCGCAACGCCGCGTGCTGCGCGCAGTCAACCCCTCCGCGAAAACCGCCGGCCTCCGCCCCGGCCAATCCCTCGGTGCCGCCCAGGCCATCTGCAGCCGCTTCGTCGCGATCGAACACGACCCCACCGAAGTCGAACGCTGGCACGACTTCCTCGCAGCCTGGGCCTATTGCTACAGCTCCCTCGTCAACCGCAGCATGCCGTCGGCCCTGCTGCTGGAAGTCGAAGCCAGCTTCAAACTGTTCGGCCCATGGCCACGATTCGAAGCGCAACTGCGCGCCGACCTCACCGAACTCGGCTTCCGCCACCGCATCACCCTCGCCCCCAACCCCTACGCCGCCCGCGCACTGGCGAACACGCATGACGGCCTGGCGATCACCGACGAGATTCCGCTGCACAAC
This sequence comes from Lysobacter sp. F6437, assembly GCF_052547215.1. Lineage (NCBI taxonomy): Bacteria > Pseudomonadati > Pseudomonadota > Gammaproteobacteria > Lysobacterales > Lysobacteraceae > Lysobacter > Lysobacter sp. F6437. The sequence continues at coordinate 287,086 of NZ_JBQWRB010000001.1, read as the reverse complement.
GCCCTCGGCCAACTGCCGGTCGAGCGCAGCGGACTCGCGCCCGAAGTCGCCACCAGCCTCAACCGCATGGGCCTGCGCAAGTTGCGACAGGTCTTCGCCCTGCCCCGTGCCGCCCTCGGCAAGCGGATCGGCAAGGACGCGCTCGCCCACCTCGACTGCCTGACCGGCGCCCTCCCAACCCCACTGCGCTACTACCAGCCGCCGGACTCGTTCGCCTCGAAGATCGAACTCAACTACGACGTCGAATCCAGCCAGGCCCTGCTGTTCCCGCTGCGCCGCCTGACCGCCGACCTCGCCGCCTACCTCGCCGGTCGCGACGGCGGCGTGCAGCGTTTCAGCCTGGTGCTGGAGCACGAACGCTGCGCCGACAGCGAACTCGTCATCGGCCTGCTCGCCCCCGAACGCAGCCCCACGATGCTGTTCGAACTGGCCCGCGGCCGGCTCGAACAGATGCGCGTCCCGGCACCGGTGCGCGCGGTACAACTGCTCGCGCGCGAACTGCCGCCGTTTGTCCCGGCCGGTCGCGACCTGTTCGATGTCCGTCCGCAGCAAGCGGTTCCGTGGGAACAACTGCGCGAACGCCTGCGCGCGCGACTCGGCGACGACGCCGTACACGGCTTGGCCATCCGCGCCGACCACCGCCCCGAACGCGCCTGGCAGGACGAACCCCTCCGCGACGTCGTGGTTCCACCCGTTCCGCGCCCCGGCTGGCTGCTGCCCCATCCCGCGCCCTTGCGCGACCATCGCCCTCGCATCCTCGCAGGCCCCGAACGGATCGAAACCGGCTGGTGGGACGGCGACGTGCGCCGCGACTACTACCTCGTCGAAACCAGCCTCGGCCAGCGTGCCTGGGCCTTCCGCACCGCCGGCGATCCCGTCCACGACGGCCGCGCCGACGGCTTCATGCTGCACGGCTGGTTCGGGTGATTCGATGAGCATCATCTCGCTCTTCCCCCGTCCGCCCTGCGACAGCAAGGACTCGGAGACGTCCCCGGACAGGCTCCCCGCCTACGCCGAACTGCACTGCCTGTCGGCCTTCAGCTTCCAGCGCGGCGCCTCGGTCGCGCCGGAGCTGTTCGAACGCGCCAAACATCTCGGCTACACCGCGCTGGCAATCACCGACGAGTGCTCGCTGGCCGGCATCGTGCGTGCGCTGGAAGCCTCCGAACGCTTCGACGTGAAGCTGATCGTCGGCAGCGAGATGCAGGTCGAGGACGGCCCTAAACTCGTGCTGCTGGTCGAAGACGCCATCGGCTACACCGCGCTGTGCAGCCTGATCACCCGCGCTCGCCGTCGCGCGCGCAAGGGCGAGTACCGGCTGCTGCGCGAGGACTTCACCGCCACCGACGGCCTGCTCGCGTTGTGGGTGCCTGGCGAGCAACCCGACGGCACCCACGCCGACTGGGTAACCACGACCTTCCCCGACCGCGCCTGGCTCGCGGTAGAACTGCACCGCGGCCCCGACGACGATGCGCGCGTGGCACAACTGCGCGAGGCCGGTGCCCGTCTCAACCTGCCACTGGCCGCCGCCGGCGACGTCCACATGCACGTGCGCGGCCGCCGCGCGTTGCAGGACACGATGACCGCGATCCGCCACCACGTCACCATCGCCGAGGCCGGCCACCGCCTGTTCCCGAATGGCGAACGCCACCTGCGGAGCCGCCGCGCGCTGGCCGCGATCTACGGATCCGACGGCCAAGTCGACCTGCTGGCCGAAACCATACGGATCGCCAACCGCTGCCGTTTCGACATGCGCGCTGACCTGAAATACCAGTACCCGCACGAGCTGGTCCCGGCCGGCCACGATGCCGGCAGTTGGCTGCGCCAGCTGGTCGAGGAAGGTGCCCGCTGGCGCTGGCCCGACGGCGTGAGCGAAAAAGCCCGCGGGCTGATCGAGAAGGAACTCGCACTCGTCGCCAGGAAACGTTACGAGTCCTACTTCCTGACCGTGCACGACATCGTCCGCTACGCCCGTTCGCAAAGCATTCTTTGCCAGGGCCGCGGCTCGGCCGCCAACTCGGTGATCTGCTACACGCTGGGCGTGACCGAGATCGACCCGGCGCTGATGAACATGCTGTTCGAGCGCTTCCTGTCGGAAGAACGCGACGAACCGCCGGACATCGACATCGACTTCGAGCACGAGCGCCGCGAGGAAGTGCTGCAGTACGTGTTCAACCGCTACGGCCGCGAGCGCGCCGCGCTGACCGCGGTGGCGACGCAATACCGAGGTCGCGGTGCGGTGCGTGATGTCGGTCGCGCCCTCGGCCTGCCGACCGACGTGGTCGGCGAACTGGCATCGACGCTGGAGCGCTGGGGCGGCCACGCACCGATCGCCGAACACCTGCGCGAGCGTGGTTTCGACCCCGGCTCGCCGGTGCTGCGACAGGTCATCGCCCTGACCACCGAATTGATCGGCATGCCCCGCCACCTGTCGCAGCACCCCGGCGGCTTCGTGATCTCCGAGCATCCATTGCACACGTTGGTGCCAGTGGAGAACGCGGCGATGGACGACCGCACCGTGATCCAGTGGGACAAGGACGACCTCGACGAAGTCGGGTTGATGAAGGTCGACTGCCTCGCGCTCGGCATGCTGACCGCGGTGCGCAAGACGCTCGACCTGCTGCGCGACAGCGGCCGGCGTGACATGACCGTCGGCGACATCCCAAAGGAAGACACAGAGACCTACGAGATGATCAGCCGCGCCGACACCATCGGCGTGTTCCAGATCGAGTCGCGCGCACAGATGGCGATGCTGCCGCGGCTGCGGCCGAAGACGTTCTACGACCTGGTGATCCAGGTGGCGATCGTCCGCCCCGGTCCGATCCAGGGCGACATGGTCAATCCCTACCTGTTGCGGCGCACCGGCAAGGAGCCGATCGAGTATCCATCTGAAGAGCTCAAGGACGTGCTCAAGCGCACCCTCGGCGTGCCGCTGTTCCAGGAGCAGGTGATGCAGCTGGCGATCGTCGCCGCCGACTATTCCGGCGGCGAGGCCGACCAGTTGCGTCGCTCGATGGCGGCCTGGAAACGTCGCGGCGGACTGGAACCGCATCGACAGAAGCTGACCGAAGGCATGTTGCGCAATGGCTACAGCCGCGAATACGCCAATCGCATCTTCGAGCAGATCAAGGGCTTCGGCGATTACGGATTCCCCGAGTCGCACGCCGCCAGCTTCGCGCTGGTCGCCTATACCAGCAGTTGGCTCAAGCGCCACGAACCCGCGGCGTTCGCCTGCGCGCTGATCAACTCTTGGCCGATGGGCTTCTACTCGCCCGACCAGTTGCTGCAGGACGCGCGCCGGCACGGCATCCGCACCTTGCCGGTCGACGTGCGTTACAGCGACTGGGATTGCAGCCTCGATGGCGGCGCGCCGATATCGCCCACGCTTCCTGTAGGAGCGGCTTCAGCCGCGATCGGAGAATCGGTCGCTCATACCGGTTCCAGATCGCGGCTGAAGCCGCTCCTACAACAGCCGGGCGCACAACAGCCTGCAATCCGCCTCGGCCTGCGCATGATCCGCGGCTTCCCGCCGGACGCCGCCGAACGGATCGAGGCCGCGCGCAAGCAACGTCCGTTCACCGACGTCGCCGACCTCTGCGCCCGCGCCGCGCTCGACCGCCGCGCGCAATCGCTGCTCGCTGATGCCGGCGCCCTGCGCGCGCTTTCCGGCCACCGCCACCGCGCCCGCTGGGCGATCACCGGAGTCGAACCGCAGCTGCCGCTGTTCGCCGACATCCCGGCAGTACGGGAAAGCGAGCCGATCGTGTTGCCGCTGCCCAGCGCCGACGCGGACATGCGCGCCGACTACGCGATGACCGGGACCACCCTCGGCCGCCACCCGCTGGCGATGATCCGCAAACAACTGTCGGCGCGTCGCTACCGGCGCTCCGGTGAGATCGCGATGATGCCGCACGGCCGCCACGTGCGTGTCGCCGGCCTGGTCACCCTGCGCCAGCGCCCGCAGACCGCCAGCGGCGTGATCTTCATGACCCTGGAGGACGAGGACGGCATGACCAACGTGGTGGTCTGGCGCGACCTCGCCGAGCGCCAGCGGCGCGAGTTGCTGGAATCGCGCCTGCTCGCGGTCGAAGGCCGGCTGGAACACAAGGACGGCGTCCGCCACCTGGTCGCCAAACGACTGCAGAACCTGAGCGGCTTGCTCGGCGACCTCGACACCCGCTCGCGCGATTTCCATTGACCCGCCAACGGATCCACACCCCGTTGGAACCCCCTTCGACAATTTCCGGGCTCTTGTAGGAGCGGCTTCAGCCGCGATCTGGAGTTGGCGCGGGCGACCGATTTCGGATCGCGGCTAAAGCCGCTCCTACAAAAAGCCGTCCACTGCGCTGTGCATAATCAAGCCAGGCATCAAGGAGAAATACCCGGATGACCCGCGAACCTGCAGCCACCTACCCACCGCTCAATACCCTCAAGCCGGTCGCCGACGACGTCTGGATCGTCGACGGCCCGACCATCGAATTCGGCATGCCGTGGCCGAAGATGCCGTTCCCGACCCGGATGACGGTGATACGACTCGGCAACGACCTCTTCATCCATTCACCGACACCACTGACCCGCGACCTGATGACCGAGGTCGAAACGATCGGCACCCCGCGCTGGATCATCGGCCCCAACCGCATCCACTACTGGTGGATCCCGGAATGGCGGGAAGTATTTCCCGACACGCGCGTTTACCTCGCCCCGCGCATCCGTGAACAGGCCGACGGCCGCATCGACTTCTCGACCGCCGAACTCGAACGCGACAGCGGCTATCCGTGGGACGCCGCCATCGCCACCCTGCCGGTTACCGGCAACTTCATGACCGAGGTCGAATTCTTCCACCATGCCAGCCGCACGCTGGTGCTGACCGACTTCATCGAGAATTTCGAGCCCGGCAAGCTCGACGCCTGGTGGATGCGCTGGCTTACGAAGTTTGGCGGCGTGCAGGACCCGGACGGCCAGATGCCACGCGACATGCGGCTGACCTACTCGAAACAGAAACCACAACTCAAGGCCGCGGTCGAGCGGATGATCGCGTGGAATCCCGAGCGCGTGATCCTTGCGCATGGCCGCTGGTACCCCACTGACGGCACCACCGAGCTGCGCCGTGCGTTTCGCTGGCTGCTGGACTGATGGATCGACGACCCGCGTCCGGCCTCAGCCATGCACCGCCAGGAAGTACAGCATCAGCCCGAACAGCGCCAGCATGATCGTGGTTTCCAGCTTGTTGACCGCACCGTCATCGGTGATCGATTTCCACAGGATCAGCAGGGCCGGGAAGCCGAACAGGATCACCGAGACCGTCTCCAGGTCGATCGCGAGGATGCCACCCTCGGGTAAAAGCGGTACCACGCCGATGCCCGACAGCAGCGCCGCGAACAACAGCACCGCCGGCAGGATCACGAACGGCACCTGCACGATCGCGCCGAACACATTCGACAGCGCCAGCTGGGTCTTGCCCTTCAGGTGCGCGCTGGTGACCAGGATGTAGGCCGGCATGCCGGCGAGGAAAGCGACCACGATCGCGCCGATCATCTCCGAGTAGCCCTCGCCGCGCAGGAAGCCGACCAGGTTGTCGGCGAAGTCGCCGACCGCGTGGCCCCCGATCAAAGCGCCAATGCTGCCCAGTCCGCCGTAGAGCGCGATCATGCCCCACGAAGCCGACGCCCTGGTGGTGCCACCCTCGGCCTGCTCCGCACCGGCTTCGGACGAGGTACCGGAGAAGCGCCGCACCAGGCTGCGCAGGTACACCACCATCACCGCCAGCAATGCAGCCGCGATCATCACCAGGTCCCACAGCCCGAGCCCTTCGCCGGCATGGCCGCCAGCGTCGAACGAGGACATCGCGATCATCAGGAATCCCATCGCGATCATCAGGCCGGCGGCGCACGCCAGCATGTCGGTGCCGAGCACGCTGATCGCCTTCGGCAGCGACGCATGCCCACGCTCGTCGCGCGGCATCAACACGCAGAAGATCGAGAACACCAGCGCGTTGATGTGCAGCGTAAGCAGGGTCACGACGAATGCGATGCGCACGTCGGCGGCGACCACGAAGGCGAGCATCGCGATCTCCGGCAGGTTCGACGCGAGCCCGGCGATCACGCCGGCGACGTACTCGTTCCAGCGCAGCTTGCCGGCCAGGCCGACCGCCGCGAGGATCATCACCTCGCAGGAACCGGCGATCGTCAGCAGCCCACCAAGCGCGAGCATCGCATTGACCAGCAACGGCCAGTGCAGCACGAAATGTTCCATCGCCACCGCCGCGGCCACGATGCCGATGCCCGCCGGCAATCCCCACTTCCACCACGTCCCGCCGCTGCCGCCCGCCATCGCCGACTCCATCCGTGCCTGTTGACGGCCACGCTAACGCAAACCGGCATGAGGGATGAACAAGCTGGCGGATTCCGGGCAAAGAAAAAGCGGGCCGAAGCCCGCTTCTTCCGTATCCGGCAATGACGCCCGCGCTTACGCGGTCGGCGCGCCCTCGCCTTCCTCGATGGCCTTCATCGACAGGCGGATGCGGCCCTGCTTGTCGACTTCCAACACCTTGACCTTGACCACGTCGCCTTCCTTGAGCACGTCGCTGACCTTCTCGACGCGATCGTTGGAGATCTGCGAGACGTGCACCAGGCCGTCCTTTCCGGGCGAGATGGTGACGAACGCGCCGAAGTCCATGATCTTGGCGACCTTGCCCTCGTAGATGCGGCCCGGCTCGACGTCGGAGGTGATCTGCTCGATGCGGTCCTTGGCGGCCTGGCCGGCGATCGCGTTGACGGAGGCGATGGTGATGGTGCCGTCGTCCTGGATGTCGATCTGGGTGCCGGTCTCCTTGGTGATCGCCTGGATCACCGAACCGCCCTTGCCGATCACTTCGCGGATCTTGTCGGGGTGGATCTTGATCGTGATCAGGCGCGGCGCGAACTCGGACAGCTCGCCACGCGGCGCGGTCAGGGCGCTGCCCATCTCGCCGAGGATGTGCAGGCGACCCTGCTTGGCCTGGGCCAGCGCGACCTTCATGATCTCTTCGGTGATGCCCTGGATCTTGATGTCCATCTGCAGGGCGGAGATGCCCTCGCTGGTGCCGGCCACCTTGAAGTCCATGTCGCCGAGGTGGTCCTCGTCACCGAGGATGTCGGACAGCACGACGAAGTCGTTGCCTTCCTTGACCAGGCCCATCGCGATGCCCGCGACCGGTGCCTTGATCGGCACGCCCGCGTCCATCAGGGCGAGCGACGAACCACAGACCGACGCCATCGACGACGAGCCGTTCGACTCGGTGATCTCCGAGACCACGCGGATGGTGTACGGGAACGCTTCCATCGTCGGCATGACGGCGAGCACGCCGCGCTTGGCAAGGCGACCGTGGCCGATCTCGCGACGCTTCGGGCCCATCATGCGGCCGGCTTCGCCCACCGAGTAGGGAGGGAAGTTGTAGTGGAACAGGAAGTGTTCCTTGTACTCGCCGGAGACGGCATCGATGATCTGGCCGTCGCGCGCGGTGCCGAGGGTGACCGCGACGATCGCCTGGGTCTCGCCACGGGTGAACAGCGACGAGCCGTGGACGCGCGGCAGGATGCCGACCTTCGACGCGATCGGACGCACGGTGTCGAGCGCGCGGCCGTCAATGCGGACCTTGGTGCCCAGCACGGCGCCACGCATGGTCTCGTACTCGAGCTCGCTGAACTGCTTGGAGACCTCGGACGGGTTCCATCCGTTGCTCTCGATCTGTGGCGCCAGCGAGGCCAGCACGTCCTTCTTCAACGCCGAGATGGCGTCCTTGCGCTGCAGCTTGTCGCGCACCGAGAAGGCTGCGGTCAGGCGGTCGCCAATGGCGGCCTTGATCGCGCCCACCATGTTCTGGTCGGCGGCCGGCGCGGACCACTCCCACTTCGGCTTGCCGGCTTCGGCAACCAGCTCGTTGATCGCGTTGATCGCGACCTGCATTTCCTTGTGGCCGAACATCACCGCGCCGAGCATCACGTCTTCCGACAGCACGTCGGCTTCGGACTCGACCATCAGCACGGCGGCCTGGGTGCCGGCGACGACCAGTTCCAGCTTGGAATCTTCCAGCTCGGTCTTGCTCGGGTTGAGCAGGTACTGGCCGTCCTTGTAGCCGACCTTGGCGGCGCCGATCGGGCCGTCGAACGGGGCACCCGACAGCGCCAGCGAGGCGGACGCGCCCAGCAGCGCCGGGATGTCGCCGTCGATCTCCGGGTTCATCGACATCACGGTGGCGATGATCTGGACTTCGTTGCGGAAGCCGTCCGGGAACAGCGGGCGGATCGGGCGATCGATCAGGCGCGAGATCAGGGTCTCTTTCTCGGTCTGGCGGCCTTCACGCTTGAAGAAGCCACCCGGGATGCGGCCGCCGGCGTAGAACTTCTCCTGGTAGTCGACGGTCAGGGGGAAGAAGTCCTGGCCTTCGCGCGCGGTCTTGTTGGCGACGGCGCTGACCAGCAGCACGGTGTCCTCGATGCGGACGATGACGGCGCCGCCGGCCTGGCGGGCGATCTCACCGGTTTCCAGGGTGACCTGGTGCTTGCCGTACTGGAAGGTCTTGGTAATTTTTGCCACGTTGGTTTCCTATCGGTGCTGTGCGATCCGGGCCCAGCCCTTGCCCTGCCCGGTCGGTCGCCGGCTCGCGACCTTGTTTCATGGAACGCACGGTCTTTCGACCGCAAAAACGAACCGCGGCGCATGAGAGCGCCGCGGTGGGAGTCTGTTTAGCGACGCAGGCCGAGCTTCGTGATCAGGGCCTTGTAACGGGTCGCGTCTTTACGGTGCAGGTAGTCCAGCAGGCTGCGACGACGGTTGACCATCATCAGCAGGCCGCGACGGCTGTGGTGATCCTGCTTGTGCTCCTTGAAGTGACCCTGGAGCTGCTCGATGCGTGCGGTGAGCAGGGCGACCTGGACTTCCGGCGAACCGGTGTCGTTGTCGCCGCGCTTGTTTTCTTCAATGACCTTGCTGGTATCGATCGACATTTCTTGTTGCCTCTGTGATGCGCGACCTGCAGAAATTCACCGACGCTGGAAATACCGACGCCGGCGCACCGCATGGTCCGCCGCTTGCTGGAAAGTAAAAAACTGCGTGTTGGCTTGAAAAAGCCCGAGAATTGTAGCCCTCCGGCCGAACCGGGACAAGGCGCTTCAACGCGGACAGCGGTACGACCATCATGGGGCGTGCGGCGTGGCCCAGATGAACAGCCGGCGGGGGTGCAGCCGCCCATCCGCGTCGATTCGCCCCAGGCCCAGCACGCGCCCGGAAGCATCGTGGATGGCCAAGGTGTCGGCCTCCGAAGCGGCGGCCAGTTGGACTGGCTGGCCGTGGCCGAGGGTTTCGGCGTCGGCGGGGGCCAAGGTAACGGCGGGGAAGCCGGCCAGTCCGGCCTGGATCGGCAGCAGGCAGGCGTCCAGCGCGGCGTCGCCCTGTTCAGCCAGCGCCTCCAACTGGTCCAGCGTGTACATCACCGGTTCCGTGAACGGCTCGACCCAGACCCGGCGCAGCACTTCGACGTGGGCGCCGCAGCCAAGCGCTTCGCCGAGGTCGCGGACCAGGCTGCGGACATAGGTTCCGGAGCCGCATTCGACATGGAGTTGCAGGCGCGGGCCGTCGCGATCGAGCAATTCCAGGGCATGGACGACGACCTCCCGTTCCGGTGCATCGATCGCCTCGCCGCGGCGGGCCTTGGCGTACAGCGGCTCCCCGCCCTGCTTGAGCGCGGAGTAGATCGGCGCGCGCTGGATGATCGGGCCGCGCAGGGGCGCCAGCGCGGCCTCGATCGCGGCACCGTCGAGCAACGGAATCGGCCGCTGCTGCAGCGGCTGGCCGTCGGCGTCGTCGGTGTCGGTGGTCAGGCCCAGCACCGCGGTTGTGCGGTAGGCCTTGCGCGCGCCGAGCAGCAGGCCGGCGATCTTGGTCGCCTCGCCGAAGCACAGCGGCAGCAGGCCGGTCGCGAGCGGATCGAGCGCGCCGGTATGGCCGCCCTTCTCCGCGCGGAACAGGTGGCGCACGCGTTGCAGCGCCTGGCTGGAGCTGAGGCCGGCCGGCTTGTCGAGCAGCAGCAGGCCGTGGAGGGGGCGGAACTTGGTGCGGGAGCGTTTGGTCATCGCGTGGGGATGGCTCGCGATTGTCGAGGCTCTTGTAGGAGCGGCTTTAGCCGCGATCTGGAGTCGACGCGGGCGAACGGTTCCACGATCGCGGCTAAAGCCGCTCCTACACAAGCAGGAATGAAACGCGAACTCCCACTCAAGCCGATTCGTCGTCCGGCGCCGCCGGCGGCTTCTCGCGCAGCAAATGCTCGATGCGCTCGCCGCGGTCGACCGAGTCGTCGTAGTGGAAATGCAGCTCCGGCACGTGGCGCAGCTTCATCGCCTTGCCCAACTCATAGCGCAGTGGCTTGGTCAGTTCCTTCAGCCCCTTCATCGCCTCGGCCGAACGTTCCGGCTGCAACGCCGTCACGAACACCTTGGCATGCGCCAGGTCGCGGGTGACCTCGACGTCGGAGACGCTGATCGACGGCAGGCCGTGCTCGCGGACGGCCTGGTGGACCAGCGTGCCCAGCTCCCGACGGAGCTGGGCGGAGACGCGGTCACTGCGATAGAACGACTTCTGCGCCATGGCCGGTTACAGCGTCCGCTGCACTTCGATGCGCTCGAAGCACTCGATCTGGTCGCCCGGCTTGACGTCGTTGTACTGCTTCACGCCGATACCGCACTCGGTGTTGACCCGGACTTCGTCAACGTTCTCCTTGAAGCGGCGCAGCGATTCCAGCTCGCCCTCGAAGATGACGGTGTTGTCGCGCAGCACGCGGATCGGCTTGTGCCGCTTGACCACGCCCTCCACCACCATGCAGCCGGCGACCGCGCCGAACTTGGAGCTGCGGAACACGTCGCGCACTTCCGCGGTACCGATGATCTCTTCGCGGATCTCGACCCCGAGGATGCCCGAGGCCACCTGCTTCACCTGGTCGATCACGTCATAGATGATCGAGAAGTAACGCAAGTCGACGCCGTTGGTCTCGATCAGCTTGCGCGCCGAGGCGTCGGCACGGACGTTGAAGCCGATGATCGTGGCCTTGGAAGTCGACGCCAGTTGCGCGTCGGACTCGGTGATGCCGCCGACGCCGGAGCCGATGACGTTGATCCGGATCGCCTCGGTCGACAGCGCGGTCAGCGCCTCGCGCAACGCCTGCACCGAACCCTGCACGTCGGCCTTGATGATCAGCGGCAGGCTGAGCTGGCCTTCACCCTGGCCGAGCTGCGCCATGATGTCTTCCATCCGGTTGCCACCCTGGGCGGCAACCAGGCGCGACTCGCGGCGCTTGGCGTCACGTTGCTGGGCGACGTCCTTGGCCAGGCGCTCGTCCTCGACCACGACGAAATCGTCGCCGGCATCGGGCACGCCCGACAGGCCGAGCACCTGCACCGGGATCGACGGGCCCGCCGACTCGACCTGCGAACCGGTCTCGTCGAACAGCGCACGCACGCGGCCGTACTGCACGCCGCACACGAGGTAGTCGCCCTTCTTCAGTTCGCCCTGCTGGACCAGCACGGTCGCGACCGGGCCGCGGCCCTTGTCGAGTGCGGATTCGATCACCACGCCGGCGGCGCGGCCCTCGGCGACCGCCTGCAGTTCGAGCACCTCGGCCTGCAGCGAGATCGCATCGAGCAGCCCGTCGACGTTCTGGCCGGTCTTGGCCGACAGCTCGACGAACTGGATGTCGCCACCGAACTCCTCGGCGACCACTTCCTGCTCCAGCAACTCGTTCTTGACCTTCTGCGGGTCGGCGCCGGTCTTGTCGATCTTGTTGACCGCGATGATCAGCGGCACGTTGGCCGCACGCGCATGCTGGATCGCCTCGACCGTCTGCGGCTTGACGCCGTCGTCGGCCGCGACCACCAGCACCACGATATCCGTGAGCTTGGCACCGCGCGCACGCATCGACGAGAACGCCGCGTGGCCCGGGGTGTCGAGGAAGCTGATGACGCCCTTGTCGGTTTCGACGTGGTACGCGCCGATGTGCTGGGTGATGCCGCCGGCTTCGCCGGTCGCCACCTTGGTGCGGCGGATGTAGTCCAGCAGCGAGGTCTTGCCGTGGTCGACGTGGCCCATGATGGTCACCACCGGCGGACGCGCGACCTTGTCGCCCTCGCCGCTCTCGACGTGGGCGAGCAGCTCGTTCTCGACGTCCGACGCATCGGCGCGGACCACGTTGTGGCCGAGCTCCTCGGTCACCAGCGCGGCGGTGTCGTGGTCGATGCTCTGGGTGATGGTGGCCATCACGCCCATCTTGAACAGCGCCTTGACCACCTCGCCGCCCTTCAGCGCCATCTTCTGGGCGAGGTCGGCGACGGTGATTGTCTCGCCAATCGCGACATCGCGCACGATCGGCGCGGTCGGACGGGTGAAACCGGTGCCCGAACGGGCCTGGTCGGAATGGCGGCGCGGCTTGGCGCGGCCGCGGGCACTGGTGCTGCGACGCGCGCGGTCGGACGCACTCAGGTGCATCTGGCCGGCGAAACGCTTGGTGCGGTCGTCGTCCTCGACGCCGGCGGTCATCACGTGCGAGCCACGGGCCGGCTTGTGCTTCGGCGAGGTGCGGTCGTCGGTGCGCGGCGCGGCCGGCTTCGGATGGCCGTGGCCGTGGGTGGCCGCGGCCTTGGCGGGGATCTCTTCGTCCACCGCCAACGCACTGGCATCGGCGGCTGCGGCCTGGGCGGCGGCCTCCTCCTCCTTGCGGCGCGCGGCCTCCTCGGCTTCCTGCTTGGCCTGCTCGGCTTCCTCGGCACGGCGCTTGTCGGCGTCGGCAAGTGCCTTCTGCTCGGCGAGGTTGCGCTGCTTGGATTCCTCCAGCTTGCGCAGTATCTCGGCGCGCTCGTCGGTCGGCTCCGGCTGGTCGGCATCGGAACGGTTCAGGGTCACCTTCTTGCGCACCACCACGTCTACCGTGGAACGCGCGGTCTTGCCGCCGCCCACCGTCAGCTCTTGCTTGCGGCTGCGGCTCAGGGTGATCTTCTTCGGCGCGGCGCCCTCGGCCGGCTTGTCGGCCTTGCCGTGGGTGCGACGCAGGAAGCCGAGCAGCTTGACCTTCTCGGTGCTGGTTACGGCCTGGTCGGGGCCGCTGAAGGACATGCCGGCCTCGGCCAGCTGCTCCAGCAACTTCTCGACCGGCGTGTTCACCAGTTCGGCCAGCTTGCGGATGGTGGTTTGCTGCGACATTCGATTTCCGTGTCCTGTGGCGCGGGAAACGTGTCCCGTGCGTGATCGATCGATTCTAGCGCCGTGACATCATGGGCGCAGTTCCATCGGAAGGTTCATGGGGTGGCTCATTCGAACCAGTGCTTGCGCGCTTCCATGATGAGCGCGGCGGCACGGGATTCGTCGACGTTTTCCAGGTCGGCCAGTTCGTCGGTCGCGAGGTCCGCCAGGTCTTCCCGGGTGACCACCCCACGCGCCGCCAGGGCGTAGGCCAGTTCGTCGTCCATGCCCTCCAGCGAAAGCAGGTCCTCGGCGGGCTGGTGCTCGTCGAGCTCCTCCTCCGCGGCCAACGCCTCGTTAAGCAGCGCGTCGCGGGCGCGGGCACGGAGTTCTTCCACGATGTCCTCGTCGAAGCCCTCGACCGCCAGCAACTCGCCGACCGGCACGTAGGCGATTTCCTCGACGGTGCTGAAGCCTTCCGCCACCAGGATCGCGGCGATTTCCTCGTCGACCTCGAGCTTGGCCTGGAACAGCTCGCGTGCGGCGGTCTGTTCGGCTTCGGACTTGGCGGTGACCTGGTCCTGGGTCATGACGTTGAGCTGCCAGCCCGACAGGCGACTGGCGAGGCGCACGTTCTGGCCGCCCTTGCCGATCGCCTGCGCAAGGCGATCCTCGGCGACCGCCAGGTCCATCGAGTGCTTTTCCTCGTCGACGATGATCGACTGCACTTCGGCCGGCGCCATCGCGTTGATCACGAACTGCGCCGGGTTGTCCGACCACAGCACGATGTCGACGCGCTCGCCGTTGAGCTCGTTGGTCACGGCCTGCACGCGCGAACCGCGCATGCCGATGCAGGCGCCGATCGGATCGGTGCGGTTGTCATGCGCGAGCACAGCGATCTTGGCGCGATCGCCGGGGTCACGCGCGCAGCCCATGATCGAGACCAGGCCCTGGCCGACTTCCGGCACCTCGAGCTTGAACAGTTCCATCATGAATTCCGGCGCGGCGCGGCTGATGAACAGCTGCGGGCCGCGCGGCTCGGTACGCACGTCGAACAGGTAACCGCGCACGCGGTCGCCGGCGCGCAGCACGTCGCGCGGGATGCCCTTGTCCTTGGGGATGATCGCCTCGGCGTTGCCTCCCAGGTCGACGTAGATGTTGCCGCGCTCGACCCGCTTGACGATGCCGGTGACCAGCTCGCCAACGCGGTCCTTCCACTGGTCGACGACCTGGGCGCGCTCGGCCTCGCGCACGCGCTGCACGATCACCTGCTTGGCGGCCTGCGCGGCGATGCGGCCGAAGCCGGGGTTCTCGATCTGCTCCTCGATGTAGTCGCCGACCTCGACGCCCTCGACCTCGTCGACCGCGTCCATCAGGCGGATCTGGCGGTCGGGCGACTCCATCACCACGTCGTCGGCGACCACTTCCATCCGGCGGAAGGTCTCGTAGCTGCCGTCTTTCTGGTCGATGGTGACGCGCACCAGCACGTCCTCGTCGTGGTAACGCTTCTTGGCGGCGGACGCCAGCGCGGCCTCGATCGCCTCGAAGATCACCGATTCCGGCACGCCCTTCTCATTGGCGACCGCGTCCACGACCAGCAACAGTTCCTTGCTCATCTCTTTACTCCGCCGGGGTCGGCTTGTCGGCCGCCGGCTTGTTGGTTGATTTGTCGGTTTGTTTCTTGCCCTGCCCGGACTTGCCCGGTTTCTCCGGTGCCAGTCCCAAGGCAGCCCAGTCGGGAACCAGGCGAGCCTTGTCGATATTGTCGAAGGCGACCCTGAACTCGGCGCCGTCGACCAAGAAGGTGATGTCCTCGCCGTCGATGGTGGCGATGGTCCCGGTCAGGCGGCGACGCCCCTCCTGCGGCAGCTTCAAAGTGACTTTCGCAGTTTCACCGGCGAAGCGTTTGAAGTGCGCCAGCGTGAACAGCGGCCGATCAATCCCGGGTGATGAGACCTCGAGGGTGTAGTTGCCACTGATCGGGTCCTCGACATCCAGCTGTGCCGAGACCTCGCGACTGACGGCCTCGCAATCCTCGATACTGACTGAAACCGGCAGGCTGTCGCCCGCGAGCTCGCTGTCGCCGACACCGTCGACCTGTTCACCCTCGGGCTTGTCAATGTACAGCCGTACCAGCGCGCCACCGGGTGCGGGCAGGTACTCGATACCCAGCAATTCGACGCCCAACGACTCAACGGTCGGGGCGAGCAATCGGGCAATTTCGACCGCTTTGTCCGTCATGCGCTGGTACTCCGAAAACAAGAAAGGACCGGGGCGCCAGGAATCGGGAAGCGCCACCAACGAAAAGGGGCCCGAGGGCCCCTTGTCCGTACCGCTGGATTTCGGTGTGACACGAGAGCAGATCGCATCACCAAGCCCGAGCCGCTGGCTAAAAAAATAAGCCCCTGTTCAAAAGGGCCTATCCATCTAGCCGAAGCTGGTAGCGGGGGCAGGATTTGAACCTGCGACCTTCGGGTTATGAGCCCGACGAGCTGCCAGACTGCTCCACCCCGCATCAGGCCGATCATAGTACCGGCGAACTTTGTTTTTGGCAACCCTGAACAGGGTTTTATTTCAGATTCCGAATGCCTGCTGGCACCACGCCATGATCGGGTTCCACGCCAAGCCAAGCGCAAGCAACGCGATTGCGTTGACACCGAGCACGATTCGCATCGGGCGATGGGCAGTGGGTGTCGGCAGCACCCCTTCCGGCTCGTCGAAATACATCACCTTGACCACTCGCAGGTAGTAGAAGGCACCGATCACCGCGAACACGATGCCGACGATCGCGAGCCACAGCATGTCGCCCTCGATCGCCGCGCGCAGCACCGACAGCTTGGCCCAGAAGCCGAGGAACGGCGGCACGCCGGCCAGCGAGAACATGACCAGCAGGATCAGCCCGGCCATCCACGGATCGCGCGCGTTGAGCCCCTTGTAGTCGTCGATCCGGTCGGCCTCGAAACCGCGGCTGGACATCGCCACGATCGCGCCGAACGCCGCGGTCGCCATCAGCGCGTACACCAGCGCATAGAACGTGGCGGCCGCGAAACCTTCCGCACCGCCGCCGGCGAAGCCCATCAACAGGAAGCCGATGTGCGACACCGTCGAATACGCCAGCATGCGCTTGAAGTTGCTCTGCATGATCGCGCTGAGGTTGCCGATCGCCAGCGAGAGCACGGCCAGGACGGCGAGCATGGTCTGCCAGTGGGGCTCCAGCGGGCCGACCGCGACCTCGAGCAGCCGGTAGGTCATGCCGACCACCGCAAGCTTCGGTGCGGAGCCGATGAACAGCGTGATCGGGGTCGGTGCACCGTGGTAGACATCCGGCAGCCACATGTGGAACGGCGCGGCGCCGAACTTGAAGCCGATGCCGGCGACCATGAACGCCACGCCGGTGACCAGCATCGTCATCGACGACGTGGATTGCGCGGCGATCGCGATCTGCTGCAGGTCGAGCGTGCCGGTGGCGCCGTAGACCAGCGACAGGCCGTACAGCAACAGGCCCGACGCCAGTGCGCCAAGCACGAAGTACTTGATGCCCGCCTCGGATGCCAGCGGGTTCTCGCGGTCGATCGCGACCAGCGCGTACGAACACAGCGCCAGCATTTCCAGGCCGACGTAGATCATCACCAGGCTGCCGGCGGACACCAGCAGCATCATGCCGAGCACCGCGAACAGCATCAGGATCGACATCTCGCCCTTGTACAGGCCGCGATCGCGCATGTACGGCCACAGGAACACCATCGCCAGTGCCGAGATCGCCGCCAGGCTGGCGCTCAGGACATCGGAGATGCCATCGCGCACGAACATGCCGCTGAGCACCGTGCCCTGCCCGCCGACACCGAAGGCGATCATCGCGGCCACCACCAGCAGCAGTGCGATCGACAGCAAGTGGGTGGCGACGCGCTGGCGCTCGGACAGGAACAGGTCGAGCATGAGCAGCGCAAAGGCGCCGCCGACCAGCACCAGCTCTGGCAGCAACGGCATCAATTCGGCGGCGGAACGTAGGGGAACGGCGGTCATCTTCGGCTCTTGATCCGGTGGGTGCCCGTCAGGCGCTTAAAGCTTGGAACCTGCGATCTGCATCGCGAGGTTGGCGATCGATGGTTCCATCAGGTCGGTCAGCGGCTTCGGCCAGACACCGATCAGCAGCGTACCGGCAGCGAACACGCCGAGCACGAAGGTCTCGCGTGCACCGATGTCCTTCATCGTGGCGACGTTGTCATTGCCGACCTCGCCCCACAGCACGCGCTTGACCAGCCACAGGGTGTAGCCGGCACCGATGATCAGGGTCAGCGCGGCGGCGAACGCGATCAATGGATGTTTCTGGAACGAGGCCATGATCACCATGAACTCGCCGACGAAGCCCGACGTGCCCGGCAGGCCCGAGTTGGCCATCGCGAACAGCACATAGAGCACCGCGAACCACGGCATCACGTTGGCGACGCCGCCGTAATCCTTGATCCGCCGCGTATGCAGCCGGTCGTAAAGCACGCCGACGCAGGTAAACATCGCCGCCGAGATGAACCCGTGGCTGACCATCTGCACCATCGCGCCCTGCAGGCCCAGGCGCGCGGCGTCGAGGTTGCCGTAGTCGCGAACGAGACCGAACGCGATGAAGGTGCCCAGGGTCACGAAGCCCATGTGCGAGATCGACGAATAGGCGATCAGCTTCTTCATGTCGTCCTGCGCCAGCGCGACCAGGCCGACGTAGACGATTGCGATCAGGCTCAGTGCAATCAGCAGCCAGGCCCACTCCGCGCCCGCATCCGGCACGATCGGCAGGGTGAAGCGCAGGAATCCGTAGCCGCCGATCTTCAGCATGATCGCTGCCAGGATCACCGAACCGGCGGTCGGCGCCTCCACGTGCGCGTCCGGCAGCCAGGTGTGCACCGGGAACATCGGCACCTTGACCGCGAACGCAATCAGGAAGCCGAACATGATCCACATCTGCTCGGTCGCAGACAGCTGCAACTGGTACAGGTCGGCCAGCTGCCAGCTGCCACCCTTCAGGTACAGGTAGATCAGCCCGATCAGCATGAACAGCGAGCCGAGGAACGTGTAGAGGAAGAACTTGACCGATGCGTAGACCCGGCGCGGGCCACCCCACACGCCGATGATGATGAACATCGGGATCAGCATGCACTCGAAGAACACGTAGAACAGCATCGAGTCGAGCGCGGCGAACACGCCGATCATCAGGCCTTCGAGGATCAGGAACGCGGCGTAGTACTGGTTGACCCGCTTCTCGACGTTCCACGCACCGATCAGCACCAGCACGGAGGTCAATGCAGTCAGGCCGATCAGCGGCACCGAGATGCCGTCCGCACCCAGGTGGTAGCGGATGTCGAACGCCGGGATCCACGCATGGTCCTCGACGAACTGCATCGCCGGGGTGGCCATGTCGAAACCGGTGAACAGCGGCACGCACACCAGCAGCGTCAGCGTGGCGACGGCGGTGGCGAACCAGCGCGCGGCATTGGCGCGCCCGTCGCCGAACGCGAGGGTCAGGAAGCCACCGATGATCGGCAGCCACACGAGCAGGCTCAACAAGGGCAGCGCACTTTGCAAGGGCTCAGGGTTCACGTCGCAGTCCTTGTCAATTCAGGTAACGGATGAGTACGGCCAGCATCACGATCAGGCCGACGATCATCGCGAAGGCGTAATGGAACAGGTAACCGGACTGGGCGCGGCGGCTGACCGAGGCCACCAGTTCGACCAGGCGGGCGCTGCCGTTGACGGCGACACCGTCGATCACGTGGGTGTCGATCGCACGCGAGGCCTTGCCGAGGCCTAGGCTGCCGCCGGCGAAACCGCCGATCCAGAGGGCGTCGAAGCCGTACTTGTTCTCCAGCACCCGCACCGGCCAGGTAAACGCCTTGCGGGCACGGGTAGCCAGTTCGGGCTTCCACAGGTACATGACCACGGCAAGCACGAACCCGGCGAACGCCAGCCAGAACGCCGGCGACTGCAGGCCGTGCAGCGCGAACGCGACCGGGCCGTGCCAGACCTCGTGCTTCAGCGTGGCCATGACGTCATGGGCGGCATCGACCTCGATCGCGCCGAGGAAGAACGGCAGCTGTTCGGCGTGGCCGCTCCAGTCGGTGCCGAACAGCATCGGACCCGCGGTGAAGAAGCCGACCAGCACCGACGGGATCGCCAGCAGGATCAGCGGCACGGTCACCACCCACGGTGACTCGTGGGGTTCATGCACGCCGTGGTGGCCGTGGGCGTCCGCGGCATGGTCGTCGTGGCCATGCGCATGCTCGACCTCACGGAAACGCTCCTTGCCGTGGAAGGTCATGAACAGCAGGCGGAAGCTGTAGAACGCGGTCACGAACGCACCCAGCAATACGGCCCAGTACGCGTACTGGCCGATCCAGCCAGCGCGCTCGCTGGCATGGTGGGCCGCCTCGATGATCGTGTCCTTGGAATAAAAGCCGCTGAAGAACGGCGTGGCGACCAGCGCCAGCGTGCCCAGCAGCATCGTCCAGTAGGTAATGGGCATGTACTTCTTCAGCCCGCCCATCCTGCGCATGTCCTGCTCATGGTGCATCGCGATGATCACAGAGCCGGCACCCAGGAACAGCAGTGCCTTGAAGAACGCGTGCGTCATCAGGTGGTAGACGCCGGCGCTGTAGGCCGACACGCCCAGCGCGACCGTCATGTAGCCCAGCTGCGACAGCGTCGAATACGCGACCACGCGCTTGATGTCGTTCTGCACGATGCCGATCAGGCCGGTCCAGAACGCGGTGGTGGCACCGATGAACAGCACGAAGTTGAGCGCGGTCTGGCTCAGCTCGAACAACGGCGACATCCGCGCGACCATGAAGATGCCGGCGGTCACCATCGTCGCCGCGTGGATCAGCGCCGAGATCGGGGTCGGGCCTTCCATCGAGTCCGGCAGCCACACGTGCAGTGGTACCTGCGCCGACTTGCCCATCGCACCGATGAACAGGCAGATGCAGATCACCGTCGCGACCGACCATTCATGGCCATCGATGATCGCCATGTTCAGCCCGGCTATGCTCGGCGCATTGGCGAACACGGTGCCGTAATCGAGCGAGCCGAACATCAGCAGCACGCCGGCAATGCCGAGCAGGAAGCCGAAGTCGCCCACGCGATTGACCAGGAACGCCTTGAGGTTGGCGAACACCGCGGTCGGCTTCTTGAACCAGAAACCGATCAGCAGGTACGACACCAGGCCCACCGCTTCCCAGCCGAAGAACAGCTGCAGGAAGTTGTTGCTCATCACCAGCATGAGCATCGAGAAGGTGAACAGCGAGATGTAGCTGAAGAACCGCTGGTAGCCCGGGTCCTCGTGCATGTAGCCGATGGTGTAGAGGTGGACCAGCAGCGACACGAAGGTGACCACCACCATCATCATCGCGGTCAGGTTGTCGACCATGAAGCCGACATGGGCCTCGATGCCGCCGACCTGGAACCAGGTATAGATGTTCTCGTTGAACGGTGCCGCGCCCTGCCCGACCAGCTGCCACAGCACCCAGGCGGACATCACGAAGCTCGCGGCGACGCCCAGGATGGTGACGACGTGCGCACCGGCACGGCCGATCCTGCGGCCGAACAGGCCCGCGATGATGGCACCCAGCAGCGGTGCCAGCACGACGGCCAGCAGCAGGGACTTTGAAATAACGACGCTGCTATCAAGCATGTCCACACCCTGCATCGGATCAGCCCTTCATCGAATCGATTTCGGCGACGTTGATCGTGCGCCGGTTGCGGAACAGCGTGACGAGGATCGCCAGGCCGATGGCAGCCTCGGCCGCGGCCACGGTCAGGATGAAGAACACGAACACCTGGCCGGCCGGGTCGCCGAACTGGCGCGAGAACGTCACGAAGTTGATGTTTACCGCCAGCAGCATCAACTCCAGGCACATCAGCAACACGATCACGTTCTTGCGGTTGATGAAGATGCCGGCGACGCTGATGCAGAACAGCGTCGCGCCGAGCGCGAGGAAGTGGCCGGGGGTCAGGCCGGATGCGAACAGGTTCATGGCTTCACCTCGTCGGCGGCACCGGAGGCATCCGATGGCTGCGCGGGCGCGGGTCGCACCGCGTCCATCTTGACCAGGCGCACACGGTCGCCGGCACGGGCGCGGGCCTGTTCACCCGGGTTCTGGTGCTTGGCACCCTCGCGGCGACGCAGGGTCAGGGTCACCGCCGCGATCACCGCGACGGTCAGGATCACCGCGGCGGTCTCGAACGGCAGCAGGAACCGGGTGAACAGCGCATGCGCCAGCCACTCGGTATTGGGGATGTCCGCCGCCTCCGCCGCATTGGGCGCCAGCGGTACCGTCAGCTGCGTCTTGACGCCGATCAGCACCAGCATCTCGGCCAGCATCACCGCCGCGACCACCAGCCCGACCGGCAGGTAACGCACGAAGCCCTCGCGCAATGGCGCGACGTCGATGTCCAGCATCATCACCACGAACAGGAACAGCACCATCACCGCGCCGACGTAGACGAGGATCAGGGTCACGCCGAGGAACTCGGCCCCGATGATGATCCACAGGCAGGCGACCGAGAAGAACGTCAGCACCAGCGACAACACCGCGTGGACGGGGTTCTTGACGCTGATCACGGCCAGCGCGGACGCGATTGCCGTGAGGGCGAAGACGATGAAGGCAATGAAAGCGAGGTCCATGGCGGGCACTCAGCGGAAAGGTGCGTCGGCAGCGCGGCGTTCTGCGATCTCGGCCTCGAGCCGGTCGCCGATCGCCAGCAGTTGCGGCTTGGTGACGATGTTCTGTCCGCGCTGGTCGAAGTGGTATTCGTGAATGTGGGTCTCGACGATCGAGTCCACCGGGCACGACTCCTCGCAGAAGCCGCAATAAATGCACTTGAACAGGTCGATGTCGTAGCGCGTGGTACGGCGGCTGCCGTCCTCGCGCTTCTCCGAGTCGATGGTGATCGCCAGCGCCGGGCACACCGCCTCGCACAGCTTGCAGGCGATGCAGCGCTCCTCGCCATTGGGATAGCGACGCAACGCATGGATACCGCGGAAGCGCGGCGACTGCGGCGTCTTCTCCATGGGGTACATCAGCGTGTACTTGGGCCGGAACAGGTACTTGAGCGTGAGCCACATGCCCTGCCCGAGTTCGACCAGCAAAAGGCTTCTGAAATAGGAAACGATGCGGTTCATGTCAGTCTCATTGCCCCGGCAGGAACACGTCGTGATAGGCCATCAGCGCGACCACCACGATCCACGCGATCGTGATCGGGATGAACACCTTCCAGCCCAGCCGCATGATCTGGTCATAGCGGTAGCGCGGGAACGTGGCGCGGAACCAGATGTAGCAGCTGGCGAAGAAGAACACCTTGGCCAGCAGCCACCACCAGCCATCGACCGACAGCAGCGGGATGCCCAGGCCCTGCAACGGGCTCAGCCAGCCGCCGAGGAAGAAGATCGAGACCAGGAAGCTGACCAGGATCATGTTGGCGTACTCGGCCAGGAAGAACAGCGCGAACAGCGCGCCCGAGTATTCCACCATGTGGCCGGCGACGATCTCCGACTCGCCCTCGACCACGTCGAACGGCGCGCGGTTGGTCTCGGCCACGCCGGACACGAAATAGATCACGAACAGCGGCAGCAGCGGCAGCCAGAACCACTCCAGCAGGCCGGCGTTGCCCGACTGCGCCATCACGATTTCCGACAGGTTGAGGCTGCCGGCGGCGACCATCACGCCAACCAGCGCGAAGCCCATCGCGATCTCGTACGACACCATCTGCGCGGCGGCACGCATCGCACCGAGGAAGGCATACTTCGAGTTCGAGGCCCAGCCGGCGAGGATGATGCCGTACACGCCGAGCGAGGTCATCGCCAGCAGGTACAGCAAGCCGGCGTTGGCGTTCGACAGCACGACCTGCGCATCGAACGGGATCACCGCCCAGGCCGCGAACGACGGCACCAGCACCAGCAATGGCGCCAGCTTGTACAGGAACGGCGAGGCGCTCGTCGGCTGCAGCACTTCCTTGAACAGCAGCTTGAACACGTCGGCGAACGTTTGCAGGATGCCCATGCCGACGTACATCGGCCCGTGGCGCGCATGCATCCAGCCGATCAGCTTGCGCTCCCACAGCACGTAGAACGCCACCGCGAGGATCACCGGCACTGCGATCAGCAGGATCTTCAGCACGATCCAGGCGCCTTCACCAAGCATGCCGAAGGACGTGAAGAACTGGTGGATCATGTCGACCATGCTCAAGCCCTCCCCGCCTGCACCCGGCCGGAACCCAGTGCCGCGGTGGCGCCGTGGCCACCTTCGACCCAGACCGCACCCGGTGCGATCTTGTCACTGATCGAGACCGGCAGCGTTGCAACACCGGCGCCGGTGTCGAACTTGCCGGTACCGCCCTCGACCAGGCCGAGCGCGTCGGCATCGGCTGGATTGAGGACCGCACGCGGCGGCCGGTTCAACGGATGCGACTGCAGTGCAGCCGCGCGACGGACGACCGCATCGCTACGGTAAATCGCGGTGCTGGCGGCGACTTCGAGGCCGTCCGCGGTGATCCGGGGCGGCTGGCCCACCATCGGCGCAACCTCGCGCTTGACCAGGCTCGTACGCAGGCCGGCGAGGTCGGTAAATCCGAAGCCCTCGGCTTGCAGGTCGCCACCGAGTGCACGCAGCACCTTCCAGCCGGCACGCGCCTGACCGGGCGCCCGGGCGCCCGCGACGGTGGACTGTTCGCGGCCGTCGAGGTTGGTCAGGGTGGCTTCGACTTCGGGCAGCAAACCGATGGGAAGGATCACGTCGGCGACCGCTCGGGTCGACTGGCAGGCGAAATGGCTGAAGGCGACGACCTGGGCGCTGCCGAACGCCTTCATCGCGGTCGCGGTGTCTGCGAAATCCAGGCCGGGCTCGATGCCGTAGAGGACGTAGGCAGTGCGCGGCTGCGCCAGCATCGAACTGGCGTCGCGACCGGTCGGCAGCACGCCGTGGTCGGCCAGGCCAACCGCGTTGGCGCCTTGCGGAATGCGACACAGGGAGGCACCGGTGGCCGCGGCGAAGTCGGACGCGGCGGCACGGATTGCCGATGCGTGCACGCTGTTCTCGGCAAGCCCGCCGACGATCACGACCGCGTGCGAACCGGCCTTGGCCGCCTCGCGCAAATCGGCATTGCCGAGCGCAGCGGCCAATTGCGACGGCGCGACGATCTGCTTGCCCGCCAGGTCGAAGGTCTGGTCGAAGTCGACGGGGTTGACCACGTGCACCTTGGCGCCGTTCTGCCAGGCCTTGCGCACGCGCGCATTCACCAGTGGCAGTTCGTGACGCAGGTTCGCGCCGACGATCACGACCACGTCGGACTTGTCGATGTCCGCCACGCGCATCGCGAAGGTCTCGGCGACGGCAGCGTCTGACAGGTCGTGCTGGGAGATACGGTGATCGAGATTCCCGGTACCCAGCGCATCGGCGAGCCGGGCCAGCAAGGCGCCCTCCTCGTTAGAGGTCGCCGGGTGCACCAGCATGCCGAGCTGGTCGGCACCGTTGTCGCGCAGGATCTGCGCGGCCTTCGCCAGCGCCTCGTCCCACGACGCCTCGCGCCAGTCATCACCGTCGCGCAGCATCGGCACGGTCGCACGATCTTCGGCGTACAGGCCCTGGTGCGAATAGCGGTCGCGATCCGACAGCCAGCATTCGTTGACCGCGTCGTTGTCGCGCGGGACGCTGCGCAGTACTTCGCCGCGGCGCACGTGGTGGAACAGGTTGCTGCCCAGCGCGTCGTGGTAACCCAGCGACTCGCGCGCGACCAGCTCCCAGGCACGCGCCTTGAACTGGAACGGCTTGTTGGTCAGCGCGCCGACCGGGCACACGTCGATCACGTTACCCGACAGCTCGGTGGTCAGCGGCTTGCCGTCGTAGGTGCCGATCTGCAGGTTCTCGCCGCGGTACATGCCGCCCAACTCGTAGGTGCCGGCGACTTCCGCGGTGAAGCGGATGCAGCGGGTGCACTGGATGCAGCGGGTCATCTCGGTGGCGACCAGTGGACCGATGTCCTCGTCGGGCACCACGCGCTTGCGCTCGGCGAAGCGGCTGACCGAGCGGCCGTAGCCCATCGACAGGTCCTGCAGCTCGCACTCGCCGCCCTGGTCGCAGATCGGGCAGTCGAGCGGATGATTGATCAGCAGGAACTCCATCACGTTGCGCTGAGCGCCCAGCGCCTTGTCGCTGCGGGTGGTGACCTTCATGCCATCCATCACCGGCGTGGCGCAGGCCGGTGCCGGCTTGCCCATCTTTTCGACCTCGACCAGGCACATGCGGCAGTTGGCCGCGATGGACAGCTTGTCGTGGTAGCAGAAACGCGGGATCGGGATGCCGGCCTTGTCGGCGGCGTGGATGATCATCGAGCCCTTGGGCGCGGTCATCGGCACGCCATCGATCTCGATCGAGACGTGGTCCGGTGGCACGTTCGGGTTGGACGGCTGCGCACTCATGCCGCTTGCTCCACCTTGCCCGCGGCCTGGTCATCGACCAGGAACCGCTTGTTGACGATCGCGTACTCGAACTCGTCCCAGAAGTGGCGCAGGAAACCCTGCACCGGCCACGCCGCAGCCTCGCCGAACGCGCAGATGGTGTGGCCTTCGATCTGGCCGGCGGCGGCCTTGAGCATGTTCAGGTCCTCCACCGTCGCCTGCTTGTCGACGATCCGCGTCAGCATGCGGTACATCCAGCCGGTGCCCTCGCGGCACGGCGTGCACTGGCCGCAGCTTTCCTTGAAGTAGAAGCGCGCGATGCGCTGGCAGGCGCGGACCATGCAGGTGGTCTCGTCCATCACGATGACCGCGCCGGAACCGAGGCCGGAACCGGCCTTCTGCAAGGCGTCGTAGTCCATCGTCAGCGACATCATGGTGTCGCCCGGCAGCACCGGCATCGACGAGCCGCCGGGGATCACGCCCTTGATCTTCGCGCCGTTGCGCATGCCGCCAGCCAGGTCGAGCAGGTCGGCGAAAGAAGTGCCCAGGCGGATCTCGTAGTTGCCGGGCCTTGCGACGTGGCCCGACACCGAGAAAACCTTGGCGCCGCCGTTGTTGGGCTTGCCGAGGTTGAGGAACCATTCGGCGCCATTGCGGATGATCGCCGGCACCGATGCGTAGGTCTCGGTGTTGTTGATCGTGGTCGGCTTGCCGTACAGGCCGAAGTTGGCCGGGAACGGCGGCTTGAACCGCGGCTGGCCCTTCTTGCCCTCCAGCGACTCCATCAGCGCGGTTTCCTCGCCGCAGATGTAGGCGCCCGCGCCGAGGACGTTGTACATGTCGACGTCGATGCCGGAACCCTGGATGTCCTTGCCAAGCCAGCCGTGCTCGTAGGCTTCGGCCAGCGCCGACTCCAGGTGCTCGAACGGCTCGTGGTGGAACTCGC
Organism: Lysobacter sp. F6437; assembly: GCF_052547215.1. Classification (NCBI taxonomy): domain Bacteria; kingdom Pseudomonadati; phylum Pseudomonadota; class Gammaproteobacteria; order Lysobacterales; family Lysobacteraceae; genus Lysobacter; species Lysobacter sp. F6437. Next base: position 260,507 of record NZ_JBQWRB010000001.1, on the reverse strand, counting down.
CGCGCAGGTAGTTGTAGGCCACGGTCGAGCCGGTGGCGTAGCAGGCGATCGCCATGCCCTCGATCACCGCGTGCGGGTTGTAGCGCAGAATGTCGCGGTCCTTGGCGGTGCCTGGCTCGGACTCGTCCGAGTTGCACAGGATGTACTTGGTACCCTCACCCTTCGGCATGAAGCTCCACTTCAGGCCGGTCGGGAAGCCCGCGCCGCCGCGGCCGCGCAGGCCGGACTGCTTGACCATCTCGATGACGTCGGCCGGCGCGATCTTCTCGGCGAGGATCCTGCGCAATGCGCTGTAGCCGCCGGTCTTGAGGTAGTTGTCGTAAGACCACGGCTTGTCGAAGTGCAGGGTCGTGTAGACGACGCTGTGCTCCTGCGGTGCCGGGCCGACCGGGCCGTAGCCCTCGGAGTAGTGGTGGTGCGCCATTACTTGAGCCCCTCGAGCAGTTCGTCGACCTTCGCGGTGTCGAGCTTCTCGTGGTAGTGACCGTTGATGACGACCACCGGCGCGCCGCAGCACGCGGCCAGGCACTCCTCCTCGCGCTTGAGGAACACCCGGCCATCGGCGGTCGACTCGCCCAGCTTGCAGCCGAGCTTCTTCTCGGCGTGGGCAACCAGGTCTTCGCCACCGTTGAGCCAGCAGCTGATGTTGGTGCAGAAGGCGACGTTGTTGCGGCCGACCTGCTCGGTCTCGAACATCGAGTAGAAGCTGGCGACCTCGTAGGCCCAGACCGGCGGGATCGACAGGTACTTGGCGACGGCGGCGATCAGCTCGTCGCTCAGCCAGCCGTCGTTCTGCTCCTGCGCCGCATGCAGGCCCTGCAGCACCGCCGAGCGCTTGCGGTCCGGCGGGAACTTGGCCAGCCAATGGTCGATGTGGGCACGGGTCTGGTCGGACAACGCCACCATCGGGTCGACGTGCTGGCAGGCCTCGAAATTTCCGGTCGCTTTCATTGCTCAGTAGATCCTCAGTCGATCGCCGCCGTTCACGGCTAGCGATCGATCTCGCCGAACACGATGTCGTAGGTGCCGATCATCGCCACCACGTCGGCCAGCATGTGGCCCTTGACCACGGTGTCCATCGAGGACAGGTGGGCGAAACCGGGCGCGCGTAGCTTGACCCGGAACGGCTTGTTGGCGCCGTCCGACACGAGGTAGCAGCCGAACTCGCCCTTGGGCGCCTCGACCGCGCAGTAGGTCTCGCCGACCGGCACGCAGTAGCCTTCGGTGAACAGCTTGAAGTGGTGGATCAGCGCTTCCATGTCGTCCTTCATCTCCTCGCGGGAGGGAGGCGCGACCTTGTAGTTGTCCAGCATCACCGGGCCGGGGTTGGCCTTGAGCCACTTCACGCACTGTTTGATGATGCGGGTCGACTGGCGCATTTCCGCGACGCGGACCAGGTAGCGGTCGTAGCAGTCGCCGTTGACGCCCACCGGGATGTCGAAATCGACTTCGGAGTACCTGGCGTACGGCTGTTTCTTGCGCAGGTCCCACTCGACGCCGGATCCGCGCAGCATCGGCCCGGTCAAACCCCAGGCGAGCGCCAACTCGGGACTGATCACGCCGACGCCGACGGTGCGCTGCTTCCAGATGCGATTGTCGGTCAGCAGCGTCTCGTACTCGTCGACGCGGTTCGGGAAGTCGTCGCAGAACGCGTCGAGGTAATCGAGCAGCGAACCCTCGCGCCAGTTGTTGAAGCGCTTGAGGTCCTTGCCCTTGCGCCACGGCGACTCCTTGTACTTCGACATCCGCTCCGGCAGGTCGCGATAGACGCCGCCCGGGCGGTAATAGGTCGCATGCATGCGCGCGCCGGAGACCGCCTCGTAGCAGTCCATCAGCTCCTCGCGCTCGCGGAACGCGTACAGGAACACCGCCATCGCGCCGAGGTCGAGCCCGCTGGAGCCGATCCACATCAGGTGGTTCAGGATGCGGGTGATCTCGTCGAACATCGTACGGATGTACTGCGCGCGTTCCGGCGCCTCGATCCCCAGCAGGGTCTCGATCGAGCGCACGTAGGCATGCTCGTTGCACATCATCGACACGTAGTCGAGCCGGTCCATGTAGCCGATCGACTGGTTGAACGGCTTGGACTCGGCCAGCTTCTCGGTGCCGCGATGCAGCAGGCCGATGTGCGGATCGGCGCGCTGCACGACCTCGCCGTCCATCTCCAGGATCAGTCGCAACACGCCGTGCGCGGCCGGGTGCTGCGGGCCGAAGTTCACGGTGTAGTTGCGGATCTCCATGCTGTTGAGGCCGGAGGTATTGACGAGCGGCATGCCAGTGGCCGGCATGGGGTGGGCTGGCGTGTTCATGGCTTGGCCTCGCGCGCCTGGCGGGCTTCGCCGGCCGCGGTCTGGTAACGCGAGTCGTCACGGATCACGCGCGGCACCAGCACGCGCGGTTCGATCGACACCGGCTCGTAGATCACGCGCTGCTTCTCGGCGTCGTAGCGCACCTCGACATTGCCGATCAGCGGGAAGTCCTTGCGGAACGGGTGGCCGACGAAACCGTAGTCGGTGAGGATCCGGCGCAGGTCCGGATGCCCCTCGAACACGATGCCGTACAGGTCGAACGCTTCACGCTCGAACCAGTTGGCGCCGGGCCAGACCGAGGTCAGCGAACTGACCACCGGAAGTGCGTCGTCGGCCGCGAAGGTACGCAGTCGCACCCGCAGGTTGTTCTGGCACGACAGCAGGTGGGCGACCGCGGCAAAGCGGCGCTCCGGGGCATCGGCGACGACGTTGGGCGACTCGCCCCAGGCGAAACGACCCATGCCCTTGCCCTCGACGCCGCGCGAGAAACCTTCCGAGGACACCTCGGTATCCCACTCGTCGGAACCGTAGCTCAGATAGTCCACGCCGCTGACGTCGACCAGTTGCTCGAAGCCGAACTCGTCGCGCAGGGCTTTCGCCACGGCCAGCCAGCCGGCAGCATCCACGTCCAGGCTGACTTCGCCACGCGGTTCGGCGACAACGACCAGCCCCTCGGGGAACCGCTCACGCAGGCGCTCGGCGAACACGGCGGCAGTCACGCCTTCCAGTGCCCCGGCCATCAGCGCACGCCCTGCTTGCCGTCACCGAAATTGGTGCCGCGGCGGATCTTTTTCTGCAGTTGCAGGATGCCGTAGACCAGCGCCTCGGCGGTCGGCGGACAGCCCGGCACGTAGACGTCCACGGGCACGATGCGATCAACGCCACGGGTGACTGCGTAGGAATAGTGGTAGTAACCGCCGCCGTTGGCGCAGCTGCCCATCGAAATCACCCACTTCGGGTCGGGCATCTGGTCGTAGACCTTGCGCAACGCCGGGGCCATCTTGTTGACCAGCGTGCCGGCGACGATCATCACGTCGGACTGGCGCGGCGAGGGGCGGAACACCACGCCGTAACGATCCAGGTCCAGTCGTGAAGCGCCCGCGTGCATCATCTCGACCGCACAGCAGGCCAGGCCGAACGTCATCGGCCACATCGAACCGGTGCGCGCCCAGTTCCACAGGGTATCGAGGTTGGTGGTGACGAAACCCTGCTGCAGCAGTGGGTTGTCGCCCTCCGGCCGCAGGATGTCGTCCAGGCGCCCTTCCGGCACCGGATTGTGCATCAGGCCCGACACGCGGTCGCCCAGGGTGCGCGGCTCGATCACTCCCATTCCAGCGCTCCCTTCTTCCACACGTAGATGAAGCCGAGCAGCAACATGCTCGCAAAGATGCCCATCTCGACCAGACCGACGATCCCGAGATCACGGAACACGGTCGCCCAGGGCACGATGAAGATGATTTCCAGGTCGAAGATGATGAACTGGATGGCGATGAGGTAGTAGCGCACGTCGAACTGCATGCGCGCGTCCTCGAAGGGCGCGAATCCGCATTCGTACGGAGACAGTTTCTCCGCGCCGGGGCGCTTGGGGCCGAGCAGGTTGCCCACCACCAGCAGGGCGACGCCGATACCGCTGGCGACGATAAGGAACAGCAGGGTCGGCAGGTATTCGGCCAGCACTTGTGTTCTCTCACTTCTTCTAGGCTAGAGCCGCGTTGCCGCGGCCTTGGCTTGTGGCACCGCTGGTGCCTCGAATCGGCACCGGGATGCCGTTGCTTTCCGCTTTGCTGGAGTGGTGCCCAAGAGGGGACTCGAACCCCTACGACCTAAGCCGCTACCACCTCAAGGTAGTGCGTCTACCAATTCCGCCACCTGGGCACATGATTCCAGCGAACCGCTGACATCCATTTCGACATCCCTTTCCTGTCCGCGGCCCCCACCATGACTGGCTGGAACCACATTCCGGTCATCGTGACCAGACCCCCGAGCCTCCATGCCGGGCGTCAACACCACCATTGTATCGTCTGTATTACTCGCCGGCAGGTTCGGACGGTGCCGAACCGGGCGTTTCCGCCGCAGGCACCGCCGGGACACTGGCATCCGCCGCCGGGACCTGTGATTGACTGGCCGCCGGAACCACGGCCGCGGGAACCTGGGTAGAACCTTCAGGCACTGCGGGCGCCACCGGGACCTGCGCCATCACGCCCAGGTCGGCCGTCGCCTCGGGGGCCGCGCTCCGCTCGGTCGCGTGCCAGGCCATGTACAGGCTGATCGAGAAGAACACGATCGCCAGCCACTTGGTGGCCTTGGTAAGGAAGCTGGATGCGCCGCGCGCACCGAACACGGTCGCCGAGGCGCCGCCACCGAAACCCGCGCCCGCCTGCGCACCAGCGCCACGCTGCATCAGGATCAGCGCGACCATCGCGATCGCGACCAGCAGATAGATGACGGTGAGGAACAGCAGCATCGGAAAACTCTTCGTTGGTTCGGTGACGGGCAGGCCCGGGACCGGTCAGGGCGCCGCCGCGGCTGCGATGGCGTTGAAATCGTCGGCGACCAGCGAGGCCCCGCCAACCAGGCCGCCATCCACGTCCGCCTGCGAAAACAGCGCGGCCGCATTGTCGGCCTTCACGCTACCGCCGTAAAGCAGCGGCAGCGAGCCAGCGATTCTAGCATCGTGCGCGGCGATTTCGCTACGGATGAATGCGTGCACCGCCTGTGCCTGCTCCGGCGTGGCGGTCTTGCCGGTGCCGATCGCCCAGATCGGCTCGTAAGCGACGATGGCACCGTCCAGCGCCGCGGCACCGTCCTTCAGCAGGGGCGCCAGTTGCTCCTGCAGGCGCCACTCGGTCTGGCCGTCCTCGCGCTCGCTGAGGGTCTCGCCGATGCAGAGGATCGGCACCAGGCCCGCGGCCTTGGCGGCACGGAACTTGGCGGCGACCACGTCGCTGGTCTCGCCGTGGTACTGGCGACGCTCGGAATGGCCGACCAGGCCGTAACGCGCACCGATGTCGAGCAGCATCGCAGCCGACACCTCGCCGGTATAGGCGCCCTTCTCGTTGGCACTGACGTCCTGCGCGCCGAACTGCAGTCCGCGGGCGCTGTATTTCCCGATCAACTCACCCAGGTAAGGCAGTGGCGGCAGGATGATGCGGTCCACGTTGGCGGGCGCATCGACTGCCGTGACGGCGTCCAGCAATTCGCCTGCGAAACGGCGATCGCCGTGCAGCTTCCAGTTTCCGGCGACGACCTTGCGACGAGCCATGGACCACTCCGTGATGCGGGAGCGGTGATTGTACCGAAGCAGGCAACCGGAAACAGGCCGGGACGGGCGTCCTGCGCGGTACGATCGGAACGATGCAACCGGTAGTCCACAGTTTCGAGCCGCTCAGCGGCAACGGCGTCCGCGTGCTGGTACTCGGCAGCATGCCCGGGTTGAAGTCATTGCAGGCGCAGCAGTACTACGCGCATCCGCAGAACCGTTTCTGGCCCTTCATGGGCGAACTGGTCGGCGCCGATCCCGCACTGCCCTACCCCGAGTGCTGCAATCGCGTGGTGGCCGCCGGAATCGCGTTGTGGGACGTGCTGGCCAGTTGCGAACGGCCCGGCAGCCTCGACAGCGCGATTCGCGACGACACCGCGGAGATCAATGATTTCCCACGATTCCTTGCGGCGCATCCAGCCATCGGAATGGTGCTGTTCAACGGGGCCAAGGCCGAGGGCACGTTCATCCGCCGCGTGTTGCCGCATCTTGCAGGGCCGCCGATGCAGTACCGGCGATTGCCGTCCACCAGTCCGGCCAACGCGTCGCAACGCCACGACGACAAGCTCGCGGCCTGGCGTGAAGGCCTGCGCTCGGGCGGAATAGTGACCCGGTCGTGACCGCCGGTCCGGCTACTTCAGCTTGATCTCGCGCAACCGCTCGTCCAGGTAGGCTTGGGCGGTGATCGGCTCGGGATACCGGCTGGGGTTGTCGGGCGTGATCGTCGACGGCAGCACGTCGATCAGGAAGTCCGGGTTGGGGTGCAGGAAGAACGGCGTCGAGTACCGCGGCTGCCGTGCGGCCTCACCCTGCGGGTTCACCACCCGATGGGTGGTCGACGGATACACGTGGTTGGTCAGCCGCTGCAGCATGTCGCCGATGTTGACCACGATCGTGTCGGCCTCGGCGGTGAACGGCACCCATTCGCCCCGGTGCGACCTGACCTCCAGCCCCGCGGCGCTCGCCCCGACCAGCAGCGTGATCAGGTTGATGTCCTCGTGTGCGCCGGCACGCTCGTTGGGGATTTCGGGACTGGTAATTGGCGGGTAATGGATTGGCCGCAGGATCGAGTTGCCGCAATTGGTCTTGTCGGCGAAATAGTCTTCGGCCAGGCCGATATGCAGGGCCAGCGCGCTCAGTATCCGCGCGCCGAGCCGGTCGAGCGATTCGTACAGGCCGTAGCCGATCTCGCGGAACTCGGGAATTTCCTCCGGCCAAAGGTTAGGCGGCATCACCGGCGCGTACTTCGAATCACGCGGAACCTCGCGACCGACGTGCCAGAATTCCTTGAGATCGAAGTGCTGCGCGCCCTTGGCGGTTTCCACGCCATACGGCGTGTAGCCGCGCGCGCCGCCGCTGCCAGCGACGTGGTACTTGCGCTTGACCGCTTCGGGAAGCGCGAAGAAACGCTCGAACACGTCGTAGGCCGCGGCGATCCGCTCCTGCGGGATGCCATGGCCACGGATGCCGGCGAATCCCCACTCGCGGTACGCGGCGCCGATCTCGGCGACGAAGGCATCGCGGTCGCTGTCGAAGCGGCGGATGTCGAGGGTGGGAATGCGGGCCTGGCTCATGCGGATGTCACTGATTCGATGTCGATGTGGAAAGTTGTCGCGGCCACTCACTCGGCCGCGGCGCGCACGGCATCAGCGAGGCGATCCAGCGTTGCCTGGACCAGCGCCGCGTCATCCGCTTCGACCGTGACCCGCACCACCGGCTCGGTTCCCGAGGGGCGCAGGAACGCACGACCGCGCCCCTTCACCGCGAGTTGCGCGTCCGCCAGCGCCGCCTGTACCGATTCGGCTTCGGCCGGGCGTGCACCGTTGGCGAAACGTACATTGATGGTGCGTTGCGGCACCCGGACCAGTCCGGCCAGCGCCTCGCCCAGCCCGACCCCACGCCGATGCAACACTTCCAGCACCTGCAGCGCACTGACGATGCCGTCACCGGTGCTGGCGCGATCCAGGCACAGCAGGTGGCCGGACGCTTCGCCGCCGAGCACGCCGCCGTTCGCGATCAACTGCCGATGGACGTGGCGGTCGCCGACCTTGGAACGCAGGAAGCCGATCCCGGCCTGCCCGAACGCCTGTTCCAGGCCGAAGTTGGTCATCAACGTGCCGACCACGGGGCCCTGCAGGCGGCCGCTGTCGCGCCAGTCTCGCGCGAGGATGTACAGCAGGTCGTCACCGTCGCAGACGCGGCCCTGGTCGTCGACGAACATCACCCGGTCGCCGTCACCGTCGAAGGCGATGCCCAGGTCGGCGCCCGTCTCGCGCACACGGGCAGCCAGCGTGTCCGGGTGGGTCGAGCCGACGCCGTCGTTGATATTGAGGCCGTTGGGGTCGGCGCCGATCGCGTCGACCTGGGCGCCCAGTTCGCGCAGCACGATCGGCCCGACCTGGTAGGTCGCGCCGTTCGCACAGTCCATCACGATGCGCAGGCCGCCGAGATCGAAGCCCTTCGGCACCGAGTTCTTGCAGGCCTCGACGTAGCGTCCGATCGCGTCGCGGGTGCGCACGGCCTTGCCGAGTTCTTCCGACGAAACCGTGCGGAACGGCGACTCCAGCGCGGCCTCGATCGCCTGCTCGGTATCGTCGTCGAGCTTCTCGCCCGCGGCCGAAAAGAACTTGATGCCGTTGTCGTAATGCGGGTTGTGCGATGCCGAAATGACAATGCCGCCATCGGCGCGCAGGGAATGGGTCAGGTGCGCGACCGCCGGGGTCGGCATCGGCCCCATCAGTTGCACGTCGACGCCGGCCGCGACCAGCCCGGCCTCCAGCGCGGCCTCGAACATGTAGTTGGAGATCCGGGTGTCCTTGCCGATGATCACCAGCGGCTTGCGCCATGCATTGCGCTTCAGCGCGTGGCCGTAGGCGTTGCCAAGGCGCAGCACGAAGTCGGCCGAGATCGGGCCTTCACCCACCCGGCCACGGATACCGTCGGTACCAAAGTACTTGCGGCTCATGCGCCGGCCTTTTCGAGCGTGACCTCGATTTCATCGTCCGGCTGTGGCTGCTTCATCATCAGCGCCAGCAACTGGGCGAGCCGGTCGCGCATTTCGCGACGGTCGCAGATCTGGTCGATCGCGCCGTGCTCGAGCAGGAACTCGCTGCGCTGGAAACCTTCCGGCAGGGTCTCGCGCACGGTCTGCTCGATCACGCGCGGGCCGGCGAAGCCGATCAGCGCCTCGGGCTCGGCGATGTTGATGTCGCCCAGCATCGCCAGCGAGGCCGAGACACCGCCGGTGGTCGGATGGGTCAGCACCGCGATGTACGGCAACCCGGCCGCGCGCAGCCGGCCCAGCGCAGCCGAGGTCTTGGCCATCTGCATCAGCGAGAACAGGCTCTCCTGCATGCGCGCGCCGCCGGTGGCAGTGAAGCACACCAGCGGGCAGCCGGCCTCGAGTGCGGCTTCGGCGGCCAGCGCGAAACGCTCCCCCACCACCGAGCCCATCGAGCCACCCATGTAGGCGAAATCGAACGAGCACGCGACCAGCGGACGCTGCTTGAGCGTGCCCTGCATCGCCACCAGCGCGTCGCGCTCGCCGGTGGACTTCTGCGCGGCCTTGATCCGGTCCGAGTATTTCTTCTGGTCCTTGAACTTGAGCACGTCAACCGGGCCGAGGCTGGCGCCGATCTCGGTGGTGGTGCCTGCGTCGAACAAGGCCTTGAGTCGCGCGCGGGCACGAATCGGCATGTGATGGCTGCACTTCGGGCAGACCTCGAGATTTTCCTCGAGCTCGGGGCGGTACAGCACCGCGCCGCAGCGGTCGCATTTTTCCCACAACCCTTCGGGAACGCTGCGCCGCTTGGCGGTGCTGCCGGTTTCGGTGCGGATGCCGGACGGCATGAGTTTCTTGAGCCAGGACATGCTTTGAGGTCTTCCCGTTCAGGCTGTTGCAATACGGTCGACGCGCAAGAAACGCCGCCGGCCAAGCGGGTCAGTTTAACGCAGCGTCCCTACTCCGGCCGCAGCCCGTCCAGCGCTGAACGCAACGGGGCCAGGAACGCGCGGGCTCGCTCCGCGGCTTCATCGGGACTCGCCGCACCATCGAGCGCGGCGACCAGCGCGCTGCCGACCACCACGCCATCGGCCTGCCGTGCCATCGCGGCGGCGCTGGCGGCGTCCTTGATGCCGAACCCGGCCACCACCGGCACCGGGCTCTGTGCACGGATCTCGTGCATGCGGTCGCCGGCGACACCGGTATCGAGGCGGTCGGCGCCGGTCACGCCTGCGTAGCTGACGTAATAGAGGTAGCCACTGGCGCTCGCGCACAACCGCGCCATGCGCGCGTCGGAGGTGGTCGGTGCGGCCAGCAGGATCAGGGCAAGGCCATGCGCGGAAAACGCGTGGCGGAATCCATCGGCCTCCTCCGGGGGCAGGTCCACCAGCAACACGCCGTCGACGCCGGCACCGACCGCCTCGCGGGCAAAGCGCTCGGCGCCGCGGATTTCGACTGGGTTGAGGTAGCCCATCAGGACCACGGGAGTGTCGTCATCGCGCTGGCGGAACTCGCGGACACCCTCGAACACGTAGGACAGCCCGGCACCGCGTTCCAGTGCGCGTTCGGAGCTGCGCTGGATGGTCGGGCCGTCGGCCATCGGGTCGGAGAACGGCACGCCAAGCTCGATCAGGTCCGCACCGGCGTCGACCAGGGCATGCATGACCGGAACCAGCGCCTCCAGCGAAGGGTCGCCTGCCGTCATGAACGGGACAAGCGCCTTGCGCCCGGTGGATTTCAATGCTGCGAAGCGTCGATCGATACGGTTCATGCGATGGACAGCCCGTCGCGGGCGGCGATGGTGTGCACGTCCTTGTCGCCGCGGCCCGACAGGTTGCACAGGACCAGTTGGTCCTTGGGCATCGCGCGCGCCAGCTTGATCGCCTGTGCGATCGCGTGGCTCGATTCCAGCGCCGGCAGGATGCCTTCGGTCCGCGCCAGCTGGTGGAATGCGGCCAGCGCTTCGTCGTCGGTGACGCCAACATAGTCGGCCCGACCGACATCCTTGAGGAAGGCGTGCTCGGGACCGACACCGGGGTAGTCAAGGCCGGCGGAAACCGAATGGGTCTCGATGATCTGGCCGTCGTCGTCGCACAGCACGTAGGTACGGTTGCCATGCAACACTCCGGGGCGGCCGGCCGCCAGCGAAGCGGCGTGGTGGCCGCTGTCGATGCCCTCGCCCGCCGCTTCGGCACCGACGATGCGCACGCCCGGATCGTTGAGGAAGGCGTGGAAGATGCCGATCGCGTTGCTGCCGCCGCCAACGCAGGCGGTGACCGCATCGGGCAGGCGGCCGTACTCGGCCAGCATCTGCGCCCTCGCCTCGCGCCCGACCACGGCGTTGAAGTCGCGCACCATGCGCGGGTACGGGTCCGGGCCGGCGACGGTGCCGATGATGTAGAAGGTGTCCGCCACGTTCGTCACCCAGTCGCGCATCGCCTCGTTGAGCGCGTCCTTGAGCGTCGCCGAGCCGCTGGTCACCGGCACCACCGTCGCGCCGAGCAGTTTCATCCGGTAGACGTTGATCTTCTGCCGTTCGATGTCGGTCGCGCCCATGTAGACCACGCACTCCAACCCGAGCCGCGCGGCGACCGTGGCCGAGGCCACGCCGTGCTGGCCGGCGCCGGTCTCGGCGATGATCCGCGGCTTGCCCATGCGTGCAGCGAGCAGGCCCTGGCCGATGGTGTTGTTGATCTTGTGCGCGCCGGTGTGGTTCAGGTCCTCGCGCTTGAGCAGGATCTGCGCGCCGCCGACCTCGTCGCTGAGGCGCTGCGCGTGGTAGATCGGGCTGGGCCGGCCGACGTAATGGGCCAGGTCACGATCGAACTCGGCGATGAAATCCGGGGCGATCCGCGCCGCGTCATAGGCGTCCGCCAGTTCCTGCAGCGGTCCGATCAGGGTCTCGGCGACGAAGCGGCCACCGAAGCGGCCGAAATGGCCGTCGGCATCGGGCCAGGCGTGGAAATCGATAGGGGGTTGGTCAGTCATGTCCAGCTACGGTTTCAGTCGAGGACGTGGCAATCGGCGCGACGCACTTCTTCGACGAAGTGGCGCATCCGGTCGCCGTCCTTGATGCCAGGGGTGCTCTCGATGCCGCTGGACACGTCAACGCCCCACGGCAGCGTCGCCATGATCGCATCGAACACGTTGTCGGCCGACAAGCCTCCCGCCAGCATGAACGGCTTCTGCACGCCGGCCGGGATTTTGCCCCAGTCGAACGGCTTTCCACTGCCGCCGGAGCCGCCCGGCGGGTGGCTGTCGAACAGGAAACCGCTCGCCGCCGGATAGCGGACGTGCAACGCCGCCGGGTGCTGCGACGCGAGTTCGCTGCCCATCGGGATCGCCTTCAGGTAAGGCACCCCGAAGCCGCGGCAGAACGCGTCGTCTTCGTTACCGTGGAACTGCAACAGGCTGGGCCGCACCTGCCGCACCACCTCGCGCACCTCGTCGACCGGGTTGTCGCGGAACAACGCCACCGCGTCGACCAGCGGGGCCAGGGCGTGGCGCATGGCCCGCGCCTCCTCGGGTTCGACCCGGCGGGTGCTGCCGGCGGCGAACACGAAACCGATCGCGTCGGCGCCCAGCTCGCAGGCCAGCCGGACGTCGCCGGGCCGCGTGAATCCACAGAACTTGATTCGGGTACGGAACAGGATCCGGTTCAAGACATCGCCTCGTGCAACTCCACTTCGACAGGAAGACCCCATTGTGCGGGGTAGCGGGGGCCGAGGAACACCAGCCCGGCGGAAGGCGCGGTCGGGCCTGCGACGGCACGGTCGCGGCCCGCCAGCAGTTCGGCGATCCAGCCCGCGGGCCGGTCGCCCCGGCCGATCGGCAGCAGGCTGCCGACGATATTGCGGACCATGTGGTGCAGGAACGCATTGGCCTGGACCTCGATCGCGACCACCTCGCCGGTCCGCACGACGCTGATCTCGTGCAGCTGGCGGCGCGCGTGTGGCGCCTGGCAGTGGACGGTGCGGAATGCGGAAAAGTCGTGGTCGCCGACCAGTGCCTGCGCCGCGCGGTGCATTGCGTCGGCGTCCAGCGGACGGCGCTCCCAGGCCAGGTACTGGCGATGCAGGGCGGGCCGGACCTGGCGATTGAGGATCGAGTAGCGATAGCGACGCGCACGCGCGGAAAACCGGGCATTGAAGTCGTCCGCGACCGGGACGCACCAGAGCACGCATACCGATGGCGGCAACTGGCTGGAGGTGCCCAGCACCCAGGCGCGCGGGTCGCGCCCGGCCGGGCCGTCGAAATGCACGACCTGTGCCGATGCGTGGACGCCGGCGTCGGTGCGGCCGGCGCAGACCACGTCGACCGGGCTCCCGGCGACGAAAGAAAGTGCCTTTTCCAGCGCGGCCTGGACCGTGGGTTCGTTGCGCCGCTCAGGTTCGCCACGCCGGTTCAGGCGTTGCCAGCCGGAGAATTCGCTGCCGTCGTATTCGACCCCGAGCGCGAAGCGTCGCAGGCCCTCGCTACGAACCTTCTCGCCTGCGTTCGTTGGGGAAGATGCCTGCATGGCCTGCGGTGACACGGGTACTGCCGGCACGACGTCAGTCGAGTTCGCGCAACATCTGCGTCGCCTGCTGGCGGAGGGCATGGTCGCCATTGATCGCGATCTCGCCAAGCAACTGGCGGGCGCTGTCACGGTCGCCAAGGTCGAGGTAGGCGCGGGCGAGTTCCAGACGCTCGCGACCCGGTGCCTCGGCATCAGCCATCGAGGGTTCCACTGGCGCTGGCGCGGGTACGTTCAACTTCGGTGAACCCGCGTGCCAGGTAGGCGTCGGGGCGGACGGGGTGGGCGCAGCCGCAGCCGGGATGACCGGCGCCGCAGGCGAGGACGCGGGGGCCTCCCTGGCGGGCGCGGGATCGGGCATTACCGGCTCGCGTCGCGGCGTGGCGACGGGCTTCGCGGCCGGGAAACCCGCGGCCAGCGGTGAGGGGTTGCCCGGTGACACGGGCGCACGGAATCCGCCAGTGTCGACCTCCGCGCGGCGGCGCATCCACCAGCCGCCCAGCAGGCCCAGCAGCAGCAACCCGGCGCCACCCAGCAACCATGGGAGCCCCGGCACACCCGTGTCCTGCTCGGCCGACTGGGCCTTGGCAAGACGCTGCTGAACCGCGGTCAGCTCGTTGTCCTTCATCTGCAGCAGTTTCTGCTGGTCGGCCTGGAGCTTTTCGAGGTCGGCGACGCGGCTCTTGAGGTCGGCCAGCTCGGCATTCCGTGCGGCCAGGGTTTCCTGGGTCTGTTGCATTTCCTGTCGCACCATGTCGCCCTCGGCTCCGGCGCTGATGCCGGACTGGGTTCCCGCCTGCGACGCGCCGCTGGCGCCCGGGGGAACGATTTCAAGCCGGGCGCCGCCGGCCGCGGTGGCCGACTCGTCCGGGGGATTGTCGCCGGCGGTGGAGCCGGCGTCCGCGGTCGCACCGGCGGGTTCAGCGGCCAGCGCGGGCTGTGGCACCGGCGCGCGGGCGGTGCGCCAGGCGCGGGTCTGTTCACGCACGCGCGCCATCGCCTGGGCAACGTCGACGCCACGCACCTCGGCCGCGTCCGGTACGCGCAACACCGCGCCCTGCTTGAGCAGGTTGACGTTGCCATCGATGAACGCATCGGGGTTGGCATCCAGCAGCGCGATCATCGACTGGTCGAGGCTGGCGCCGAAATCCAGGCGCTCGGCGATCTCCGACAGGGTCTCGCCCGCCCGGACCGCACCGTACTCGCCGGGACGGGCCGCCGGGGCCGGTGGCGGCGCCGAAACCACGGGCCTCGGCGCAGCGGCGGGTTCGGGCGTCGGTTCGATTGCCGTGTCCGGGCTCGACTCCGTGCCGGCCTGTTGCGGGTCGACGGGCTCGGGCTGCGACTCGAGCGTGTCGTCAACAACGGCTTCGGGCGCATCCGCGACCGCCGCGGGCTCGCTTGCGATCATGTTGGATGGCGCAGCGACCGGCGCCTCGATCGGCGGCTGCAGCGGCGCCGATACCGTCCGTGGGGCATCGATCAGGGCCGAGTATTCGCGGACCAGCTTGCCCTGCCCCCAGTCGACCTCGACCAGGAAGGTCAGCAGCGGTTGCTCGATCGGCTGGACGCTGGTGACCCGGATCACCGGGTTGCCGCGGTCGTCCAGCGCTGACACGAACTGCAGGTTGGCGACCACCGAATCCGGCGGACGCAGGCCGATGCGGGCAAAGGTTTCCGGCGATGCCAGGCCGGCGCGCAGGCGCTCCAGCTCGGCGGGATCGCTGGAGATGATCGGAATTTCGGCCAACAGCGGCTCACCGAGCTTCGACTTCAGCTCGATCTGGCCCAGTCCCAGCGCCGCGGCGGTGCCACTGGCCAATGCCAGCCCCACCGCCAATGCCGTACGCGCGAATCGCTTCACAACCACTCCCGACTGCTGTCCCCTGGCCGCGACTCTAGCGAGCGACGCCGGCCGCGGCAATGCAAAACCGTGCCGTTGTCAGGCTTTGGGGTGCTCGGCCAGCACCAGCTCCGCCAACTGCACGGCATTCAATGCCGCGCCCTTGCGTATGTTGTCGGAGACCACCCACAGCGACAGGCCGCGCGGATGCGAGATGTCCTCGCGGATCCGGCCGACGTACACCGGGTCGTTGCCCGACGCGTGGGTGACCGGGGTCGGATAGCCGCCACCGACCGGCTCATCGACCACCTCGATACCGGGCGCCGCTTCCAGCAGCTTGCGAGCATCGACGGCGGACAGCTTGTCGCGGGTCTCGATGTGCACCGCCTCGGAATGGCCGTAGAACACCGGCACCCGGACCACCGTCGCGTTCACCCCGATGCCGTCGTCGCCGAGGATCTTGCGGGTCTCCCACACCAGCTTCATTTCCTCGCTGGTGTAGCCGTTGTCGCAGAAGTCGCCGCCGTGCGGGATCACGTTGAACGCGATCTGCACCGGGTAGACCTCCGCCTTGGCCTGCTGGAAGTTGAGCAGGCTTGCGGTCTGCCGGCCGAGTTCCTCCAGCGCGCGCTTGCCGGTGCCGGAGACCGACTGGTACGTCGCAATGTTGATCCGTTCGATGCCGACCGCACGATGGATCGGCGCCAGCGCGACCATCAACTGCATGGTGGAGCAGTTCGGGTTGGCGATGATCCCGCGCGGGCGGTCGCGCGCGGCGTCCGGATTGACCTCCGCCACTACCAGCGGCACGTCGTCGTCCTGGCGGAACACCGAGGAATTGTCGATCACCACCGCGCCGGCCGCGGCGAACTTCGGCGCGTATTCCTTCGAGACCGAGCCACCGGCGGAGAACAGTGCGATCTCGACCCCGGTCGGGTCGAAAGTGGCGAGGTCCTGCACCGTGATCGATTTCGCGCCGTACTCGATCTTTTCGCCGGCCGAACGCTCGCTGGCGAGCAGGTGCAGCTTGCCGATCGGGAACTGGCGCTCGGCGAGGATCTTCAGCATGGCCTCGCCTACGGCACCGGTGGCGCCGACGATGGCTATGTTTACGGTCTTGCTCATTCGATTCGTCTCTGTTGTTTTCTGTAGGAGCGGCTTCAGCCGCGATCTGAAACCGGTGCGGGCGACCGACTCCACGATCGCGGCTGAAGCCGCTCCTACAGGGGTTTGCCGGGTACGCGCGGGGTGACGTCGCCGACGTCGCCGCACTGGGCGCGGTGGCGTAGGGCCTGGTCGATCAGCACCAGCGCGACCATCGCCTCGCAGATCGGGGTCGCGCGGATGCCGACGCAGGGATCGTGGCGGCCGGTGGTCACCACCTCGACGGTGTCGCCGTGGATGTCGAGGCTGTCGATCGGCAACCGCAGGCTGGAAGTCGGCTTGAATGCGACCGAGCACCGCAGCGCCTGGCCTGAACTGATGCCGCCAAGGATGCCACCGGCATGGTTGGACTCGAAGCCCTCGGCGGTGATCCGGTCGCGGTGTTCGCTGCCCCGCTGGGCAACGGACGCGAAGCCATCGCCGATCTCGACCCCCTTGACCGCGTTGATGCTCATCAGCGCGCCGGCGAGTTCGCCGTCAAGCTTGCCGTAGACCGGCTCGCCCCAGCCCGGTGGCAGGCCGTCGGCGACCACATCGACACGCGCACCCACCGAGTCGCCCGATTTGCGCAGCGCGTCCATGTAGCTTTCCAGCGCCGGCACCTGGGCCGCGTGCGGCCAGAAGAACGGGTTGTCCTCGACCACTGAAAGGTCATGGCCGTCGGGGACGACCTCACCGATCTGCGACAGGAAGCCCTGCACCCGGACGCCGTGTTTCTCGGCCAGCCATTTCTTCGCAATCACGCCAGCGGCGACTCGCATCGTGGTCTCGCGCGCGGATGAGCGACCGCCGCCGCGCGGGTCGCGGATGCCATACTTCTGCCAGTAGGTGTAGTCGGCGTGGCCGGGGCGGAACTGTCCGGCGATCTTCGCGTAATCCTTGCTGCGGGCGTCGGTATTGCGGACCAACAGCGCGATCGGGGTACCGGTGGTGGTGCCCTCGTAGACGCCGGACAGGATCTCGACCTCGTCGGCCTCGTGGCGCGCGGAGGTGTGGCGGGACTTGCCGGTCGCGCGCCGCGCGAGGTCCTGGGCAAAATCGTCCGGCCCGAGCGCCAGCCCCGGCGGACAACCGTCTACCACGCAGCCGATCGCCGGCCCGTGGCTTTCGCCGAAGGTTGTGACCGCAAACAGTTTTCCGAAGGTGTTGCTGGCCACGCGTTCTCTCCGTTCGAGTCGTACCGTCGCGTCGTCGCTTTTCGTAGGAGCGGCTTCAGCCGCGATCGGATGGTCGATCGCCTGCACCGACTCCAGATCGCGGCTGAAGCCGCTCCTACGAAGCCTTGGCAGGCACGGCAATCAGCCGCGGGCGTCGGCCAGCGCCTTGATCCTCGCATGATGCTCGACCAGGTCGGCGCGATCGACCACGAAGATGCCCATCTGCCCGACCTTGAACTCGACCCAGGCCAGCGGCAGTTCCGGCAGCAACTCGACCAGCGCGCGCTCGGCCTCGCCGATCTCGCAGACCAGCAGGCCATTCTCGCTGAGGTGGTCGGGCGCATCGCGCAGGATTTTCAGCGCGAGGTCGAGGCCGTCGTCGCCGGCACGCAGGCCGAGTTCCGGCTCGTGCGCGTACTCCGGCGGCAGCGCGTCGGTCTCGTCATGGGTGACGTACGGCGGGTTGGTCGCGATCAGGTCGAACACCTCGCCCTGCAGGCCGGCGAACAGGTCGGACTGCCGCAACTCGACGTTGTCGGCGTGCAGGCGCGCCTTGTTCTCGGCGGCCAGCGCCAAGGCGTCGTCGTTGATGTCGGCGCCGATGACCTCCCAGTGCGGCTGGTAATGGCCCATCGCGATCGCAATGCAGCCCGAGCCGGTGCACAGGTCGAGCGCGCGACGGACCTCGCGGCCGCCGAGCCACGGCTCGAAACCGGACTCGATCAGCTCGGCGATCGGCGAGCGCGGCACCAGCGCGCGCGGGTCCGACTTGAAGCTCAGCCCGGCGAACCATGCCTCGCCGGTCAGGTAGGCGGCCGGGATGCGCTCGTTGATGCGACGTTCGAACAGCGCCAGCACCTTCGCCTTCTCATCGCCCGTGACCCGCGCGGCGCCGTAGGCCGGACCAAGGTCATGCGGCATCCGCAATGCATGCAGCACCAGTTGGGTCGCCTCGTCGATCGCGTTGTCGTAACTGTGGCCGAACGTCAGCCCGGCTTCGGCGAAGCGGCTGCCGCCCAGGCGGATCAGGTCGATGATCGAGACCTGCTCGAAGGTCACGGACGCAAGGCTGGTGCGCTCGGCGGTCGGGGTGGCCTGGCTCATGGGGGCATGTTCGACGGAGGGCCGGCAATTATAGCGGCCGGCGCCGGCTATCATGGCCCGATGACGGCGCCGCTCGCGGTGCCCCGCCCGTCTTTCTCCGGATCCGCCATGTTCAACCGCAGCACCATCATCGTCATCATCGTCGCGCTGGCCGCCGGGCTGGGCCTGTGGGCCGTGCGGGACCATTACGGCAAGGCGCCGACCACGCAATGGCCGGAGACGCAGGCGGTGCGGCTGTTCGACCCGCCGCGCGAACTGCCCGCATTCGGGCTGCGCCAGTCCGATGGAACCCAGTTGGTGCCGGGTGAATTGAACGGGCACTGGACGCTGGTGTTCCTCGGTTTCACCCATTGCCCGGATGTCTGCCCGACCACGCTGGCGCAGCTGTCGCAGGCGCAGAAGCAGTGGACCTCGATCCCCGAATCCGTAAGGCCGCGGGTGCTGTTCGTGTCGGTCGACCCCGAGCGCGACAGCCCGGACCGCATCGGCGAGTACGCCCACGCGTTCCACGAGGACACATTGGCGGCGACCGCCAACATCCCCGCGCTGGAGAACTTCGCCCGCTCGTTGAGCATGGTGTTCGTCAAGGTGCCGCCGCCGGAGGGCGTGCCGGCCGACCAGTATTCGGTGGACCACAGTGCCTCGATGGCGGTGCTGGATCCGCAGGGACGGATGTCGGGCCTGATCCAGCCACCGTTCGACCCCAACGCCATCGCCGCCGACATGGCCGCGTTGACCCGGGCCACCGCACCCTGACCACCGACGCATGAGCCTGACCACCCACCTGACCCACGTGTTACCGCACCGGCTGATGTCGTCGCTGGCGCGCCGCCTGGCCTACTCGGACCATCCGCGCCTGCGCCGCTGGCTGATCGACACCGTGGTCAGCCGGTTCGGGGTCGACCTCGACGAGGCCGCGCAGCCGGACGCGACTGCCTATCCGACCTTCAATGCGTTCTTCACCCGCGCGCTCAAGCCCGGCGTGCGCGTGGCCGATCCGGACCCGCGGGCGCTGGTGATGCCCGCCGACGGCCGGATCAGCCAGTGCGGGCCGATCGAGCACGGACGGATCTTCCAGGCCAAGGGCCAGTCGTTCACCACTACCGAACTGCTCGCCGACGCCACGGCCGCCAAACCGTTCGAGGACGGCCTGTTCGCGACCGTCTACCTGTCACCGCGCGACTACCACCGCGTGCACATGCCTTGGTCGGGCAAGCTGCTCGAGACCGTGCACGTGCCTGGCCGACTGTTCAGCGTCGGTCCGGCGGCGGTGCAACACGTGCCACGGCTCTTCGCCCGCAACGAGCGACTGGTCTGCCACTTCGAGACCGATTTCGGGCCGATGACGGTGGTCATGGTCGGTGCGCTGCTGGTGTCGGGAGTGGAAACGACGTGGAGCGGCGAGGAGATCCCCGCCTACGGCGACAAGGTCACCACCCGCGACTGGCGTGGCGAGGACATCGACATCGAGCGGTTCGAGGAGATGGCGCGGTTCAACTACGGCTCGACCGTGATCGTGCTGCTGCCGGCCGGCGTGGCCGAACTGGACGCCGGTCTGGTGGCCGAGTCGCCGGTGAAGCTGGGGCAGCGGCTGGCTACGCTGACCGGGTAAAGGGTGCGCGCCTACTGCCGGCAGCCGACCAGCTCCACTTGCTGCCCGGGCTTGATCATGTAGCGCGGCGCCTTGATCCCATTGGCGCGGGCAAGCTCACCGGTGTCGCACTGGAACTTGCGGGCAATCGAGGTCAGGGTTTCGCCGCGCTGCACGCGATACTGGCGCGGTGCGCTCGCTGCCGGCACCGGGGCGCCGACCGCTGCGGGTGCCGCCGCGACAACACCGGCACTGCGCACGATCGCGGCGGTCGGGTCACTGGCCACCAGGGTACGGGCCAGCTCGGCGCGCGGTCCTTCGACGCAATGACGCTGGTACAGCCCGACGATCCTACGTGTCGCGTCGAGCGTGGTTCCGGCAGGCAAACGGTCGTCGGCGCGGTATCGCGGGTTGAGGTTGCGCAGCGCGCGCATGTAGCCGATGTCCGTGCCGCGGTTGCCCAGGCAGATCGTCAGCTGGTAGATCGACGCCGGCTGCTGCAATTGCAGCTTCGCGGCCTTCGGGTCCACGTCCGGCAGGCTCAGGCCGTATTCCCTGGGGTGCAGGAACAGCCACGCCGCCGCGATCACCATCGGCACGTAGTCGCGGGTTTCGGGCGGGAACTGTGGATAGACATCCTCGCTCCAGAAACTCTTGCCCGGGTTCTGCTGATGGATCCGTCGCGCCCTGCCCTCGCCACCGTTGTATGCGGCCAGCGCCAGCTCGATGCTGCGGTTGAGCTCGCGCATGCGCTCGTTGAGGTAGGCGACGCTGGCCTCGGATGCGGCGTACGGGTCGTAGCGGGTGTCGAAGCCGGTGCCGTCGTCGCCGAGGCCGAAACGCTGCCCGGTCGCGTACATGAACTGCATCGGCCCGGCGGCGCCCGCGCGCGAGGTGGAATGCACGCGGCCGTTGGATTCCTTGGCCATGATCCCGAACAGCAGCGCCTCCGGCAGCCCGGCGCGCTCGTACTGCGGCCACATCTGCGGGCGCAGGTACTGGTAATTCTCGTAACTGGTAATGAAGTCGTCGCGCATGTCGGTCAGCCAGCGACGGATACCCTCCTGCACGGCCGGGTTGTACTGGACCATGCGGTCGAATGCATGGCGGTCATCGGCCAGCAGCGCCGCCGCGCGCGCGGCCTGCGGAACCTCGTGCGGCATCGCGTGCTCCAGCGGCACCGCGTGGTCCGGGCCCATTTCGTCGTCGGGCAGGTCGCCATCGCCGGCTTCGGCGTCCGCGTTGAGCTTGAGCAGGCGCTCGTAGGTCGTGAGCATCGAGGGCACCGAACAACCGCGCTGCTCGACGCAGGCGGCCATCACGTCCTCCATGTCCTCCAGCGCGGCATTGGCCTGTGCGGCGCCATCGGGGTCGGCATGGCCGATCGCCACCATCGCTTCGCGATACCTGGCTTCGGCGACCTGCATACGTTGGCCGAGCGCTTCTACCGCGGCCTGGTCGCGCCGCGAAACAGCGCCGGCATCGAACGGGGCCAGTACCAGCAGCGCCGCCGCGGTGAGGGTTGGAAGCGCAGTCAAGAGACGGAAGGGAAAACGCAGGGACACACGGGCAAGGACGGGCATGGACTGCAAGTGGTTCGAAGTGACTCGCAGGGTAGTCCGGCAAGTTGGCCCCGGCAATCGACCGCGGCACAGTGGCGCGACGCCCGACGTTTAGGCCATAGAATCGGCCTCATCCCATCAAGGAAACGGCCATGGCGCCCACACCCAATCCCATCCTCGTCGGCAAGGCAGTCACCACTCCGACCAGTGGGCAGGTGTTCCTGCAACCCCGCCTCGGCAACCGCCACGGGCTGATCGCGGGCGCGACCGGCACCGGCAAGACGGTGACGCTGATGACGCTGGCCGAGGGCTTTTCGCGGATCGGGGTGCCGGTGTTCATGGCCGACGTGAAGGGCGACGTCGCGGGGCTTTCGATGCCAGGCACGGTCAATGAAAAACTGCAGGCCCGGATCGACCAGATCGGCGTCGATGGCTACACCAGTGAAGGCAGCCCGACGGTGTTCTGGGACCTGTTCGGCAAGCTCGGCCACCCGGTCCGTGCGACCGTCAGCGAGATCGGCCCGACCCTGCTGTCGCGCATACTGGAACTCAACGACACCCAGTCCGGGGTGCTCGACATCGCGTTCAAGCTGGCCGACGACCGTGGCCTGCTGCTGCTCGAACTCGACGACCTGCGCGCCCTGCTCACGCTGGTGGCCGAGGAGCGCAAGACCATCTCGACCGAATACGGCCTGGTCAGCACGCCATCGATCGGCGCGATCCAGCGCGCGCTTCTGCGCCTTGAATCCGACGGCGGCGAGATGTTCTTCGGCGAGCCGGCGCTGGAGCTGTCCGACCTGATGCGCACCACCACCGACGGCCGCGGCGTGGTCAACATCCTCGCCGCCGACAGCCTGGTGCTGAAGCCGCGGTTGTACTCGTCGTTCCTGCTGTGGCTGCTGTCGGAGCTTTTCGAGCAGTTGCCCGAGGTCGGTGATCTCGACAAACCGAAGCTGGTGTTCGTATTCGACGAGGCCCACCTGCTGTTCGAGGACGCCCCGAAGGCATTGCAGCAGCGGGTCGAGCAGGTCGTCCGGATCATCCGCTCCAAGGGCGTCGGCGTGTACTTCTGCTCGCAGTTCCCCGACGACGTGCCCGACGACATCCTCGGCCAGCTCGGCAACCGCGTGCAGCACGCGCTGCGCGCTTTCACTCCGCGCGACCAGAAGGCGGTGCGCACCGCGGCGCAGACCTTCGTCGCCAACCCGGCACTCGACGTGGCCGAAGCGATCGGCCAGCTCGGCACCGGCGAGGCGCTGGTGTCGACCCTGCAGGACAAGGGCATCCCGATGCCGGTCGAACGCACCCTGGTCGCGCCGCCGCGCTGCCGCATGGGCGCGATCACCGAAGCCGAGCGTGCGCAGGTGCGTGCCGGCAGCCCGGTCGGCGCCAAGTACGACAATCGCCTCGATCGCGAGTCGGCCGAGGAGATGCTGGCGAAGAAAGCCGAGGCCGCGACCGCGCAGGCCGATGCCCCGCCGGCCAAGCCCGCCGAGGATGACGAAGCCGGTTTCGGCGACGCCATCCGCAATGCGGTGTTCGGCACCAAGCGCCGCCAGGGCATGGTCGAGACCATGGCCAAGCAGACCGCGCGCACGGTCGGCAGCCAGATCGGCCGGCAGATCCTGCGCGGCCTGCTTGGCGGTATCTTCGGCGGTCGCCGCTGACCGCGGCTTCGGCCCACCTGCTTGCTTCCCCCACCCGTTCCATAGACAGGAGTCAAAGCATGAACAAGTCACTACTCGCCCTCGTCTGCCTCACCGTGTTCACCGTTGCCGCGTGCAAGCCCGAACCGGCGGAAACCACTGCCGAGACGCCGACTGCCGCCGAAGCCGCTCCCGCCCCGATCGACGTCATGCCCGCCGGCGAGGACCTGTCTTCGGACAACCCCGGTTTCGACATGAAGGGTTTCGCCGGCACCTTCAGCGGCACCCTGCCCTGCGCCGACTGTCCCGGCATCGACACCACGCTGGTGCTCAACCCGGACGGCACCTATGACATCGACGAGGCCTATCAGGACTCTGATGGGGTCGTTGCCAAAATGGACGGCACCTGGACCGTCGAGGCCGACGACAGGCAGATCCGCCTCGACCCCAACAGCAAGTCCGAGCAGGACCGCCTGTATGCGATCACCTCCAACGAGGAGATCACCATGCTCGACCTCGAGGGCAAGCCGGCCGCAAGCGGGCTGGACTACAGCCTGGACCGCCAGGCGGACTGAGGCGGGCACGACCGGCCCCGCGATCGCATGGCATCCCGATGAGCCGCTGGCGCCCCCCCGCGGAAAAGAGCACCGCACTGATCACCCGCGATGGCCATGAGCGGCTCAAGGCCGAGCTCGATGACCTCTGGCGCGTGCGGCGGCCGGAAGTGGTCAAGGCCCTCGCTGCTGCCGCGGCCGAGGGCGACCGTTCGGAGAATGCCGAGTACACCTACCGCAAGAAGCAACTCGGCGAGATCGACCGGCGCGTACGCTATCTGAGCAAGCGGGTACCCGCGCTCCGGGTGGTCGACTCCGCGCCGTCCGACCCTTTGGCGGTCTACTTCGGCGCAACGGTCGAGCTGGAGGACAGCGACAGTGGCGAGCCCCGGCGCTACCGCATCGTCGGCCCCGACGAGACCGACGCCAAGCTAGGCTGGATCAGCATCGATTCGCCACTGGCGCGGGCGATGCTGAAGAAGCGGCGGGACGATGAATTCGAGGCCCAACTTCCTGGCGGCGCCCGGCGGTTCGTGATCGTGGACGTGCAATATCCGGTGGGGTGACGCGCCCGCTCAGGGCACCGGGCGCGGGATGCCGCGCGCATGGATGGTCACCATCCCGCCCATCGCCTCGATGTCCAGCAGCGCAACCGGGTCCGGCGCCTGCTCCATGGACACCGGCGCCGACGGGCGTACCGAGCGTTGCGGCGGGCCGTAGACGAACACATTGCCCCCGGTGTCCAAAGTGACCGACTCGCCGCGCTCGACCAGGTACTCACCGGTTTCGAGGTCCCACTGCACGCGGGTACTGGTCGAATCGACCAACGCTCCGTAGCGCTCACCATTCAACGCGACCAGCCGCATGCCGCCGGTCGCGGGATCGTGGCGGTAATGCCAGGTGGTGGCGGTGACGGCGTCCTCCCCGGCGACCTGGCTGACCACCAGCTCGCCCTCCTCGATTGCCAGCGACGAAGCCGAGGTAAGCGATGGCACCAGCGCCGCCTCGCCAAGCAGCCGGGCGCCGAACGCCGCGCCATATTCATCTCCATCCAGGATGCCGAGCACGCGCTCGTTGCGGTCGGCCGCGATGTAGACCAGGTCGAGCCGTCCGTCGCCGTTGAGGTCGACATCCAGCCGCGCCTCCAGTTCCAGCGTGCCCAGCCAGGCCCGCAGGTCGTCGTCGGAGATGCGACCGGGGCCCTGCTGGGCCGAGGCCACCAGCGGAGCGCACGCCGCGAGCAGCACCATCAACCGCCTCATGCCGCCTCCTCCGTCCGGGACGCGGGCACGCGACCCACTCCGGCCCGCGCGTTGCCGCACATACCGGGACAGACGCGGTCCGAGCGGGTATCAGGCCATCGCATTCCGGGCCGGAAGTTTCCGCGGCCCGGGCGGCGGTCAATCCTCGAAGGCGACCTCGCCGAACAAGTCGTGCTCGTCGCTGCCCATGATCTCGACGTCGCAGAAATCGCCCGGCTTCAGACCGGCAAAATAGCCGTTCTGGACCTGAACGAGGCCGTCGATCTCCGGGGCGTCGGCCATCGAGCGCGCGATGGCGAGCTCACCGTCGATCGCATCGACGATACATCGCTGCACGGTGCCGACCTTGGCTTCGAGCTTGGTGGCGGAGATTTCCGCCTGGCGCTCCATGAAACGCGCCAGCCGCTCCTGCTTGACCTCTTCCGGCACCGGGTCCGGCAGCTCGTTCGCCTTGGCCCCTTCGACCGGCGAATAGGCGAACGCGCCGACGCGGTCCAGTTGCGCCTCGTCGAGGAAGTCGAGCAACTCCTCGAACTCGGCCTCGGTCTCGCCGGGGAAGCCGACAATGAAGGTCGAACGGATGGTGATGTCGGGCGCCACCGAGCGCCAGCGCTGGATGCGCTCCAGGGTCTTGTCGACCGCCCCCGGCCGCTTCATCAGCTTCAGCACGCGCGGGCTGGCGTGCTGGAACGGGATGTCGAGGTACGGCAGGATCTTGCCGTCGGCCATCAGCGGGATGATGTCGTCGACGTGCGGGTACGGGTAGACGTAGTGCAGCCGCGTCCACAAACCGAGTTCACCCAGCCCTTCGCACAGCGCCTTCATGCGGGTCTGGTAGGTCTTGCCGCGCCACTCGCGCTCGGCGTAGCGCACGTCGACACCGTAGGCCGAGGTGTCCTGCGAGATCACCAGCAACTCCTTCACCCCACCCATCGCCAGCTTCTCGGCCTCGCGCAGCACCTGGTCGACCGGGCGCGACACCAGGTCGCCACGCATCGACGGAATGATGCAGAAGCTGCAGCGGTGGTTGCAGCCTTCGGAAATCTTCAGGTAGGCGTAGTGCTTCGGCGTCAGCTTGATGCCCGTATCGGGAACCAGACTGATGAACGGATCGTGCTTCGGCGGCAGCGCTTCATGCACCGCGCCGAGCACGCTGTCGTAATCCTGCGGCCCGCTGATCGACAACACGCCCGGATGCGCCTCGCGGATCACCTCCGCACGCTTGCCCAGGCAGCCGGTGACGATGACCTTGCCGTTCTCGCTCATCGCCTCGCCGATCGCATCCAGCGATTCGGCCACCGCCGAGTCGATGAAACCGCAGGTGTTGACCACCACCACGTCGGCGTCGTCGTAGCTGGGTACCAGGTCGTAGCCCTCGACCCGCAACTGGGTGAGGATGCGTTCGGAATCGACCAGCGCCTTCGGACAGCCAAGGCTTACGAAGCCGACCCTGGGGTTGCCGGACGACTTGTCGCCCTGGGGCGCCTTTGCGCTGGTGGACGGCTTGGCGTTCTTGGACGGAAGGGGATGCAGTGACATGGAATGGCCAAGTAAGCGATGGTTGCGCGGAACACGCGAACGGCCTGCACGCGTGGTGCAGGCCGCAGGATGTGGGCGGGGCGCGAATTATATCGCGGGCGCTAGAATCAACCCGGAAACCGCCCCGCCAAACTGAACGGCGTCGGCACCGCGGCCCACGCCCCGACGGAGAGTCCGAGATGAACCCCGCTGCCCAAGGCTGGCACCTGCACCCGCAACTGGCGGACGACACCCATCCCGTGGCGCACCTGGACCTGTGCGAACTGCGGCTGATGGACGACGCCAACCATCCCTGGCTGGTCCTGGTTCCGCGGGTCGAGGACGCGGTGGAATGGACCGATCTCGACGAGGCCTCGCAGGCACGGCTCAACGCGGAAATCAACCTGTCCTGTCGCGCCCTGCAGCAGGTGTTCCGCCCGCACAAACTCAACGTCGCCGCACTCGGCAACCTGGTGTCGCAATTGCACATCCACGTCATCGCGCGCTTCGAGAACGACATCGCCTGGCCGCGTCCGGTTTGGGGTACGGCCACTGCGAAACCGTACTCCCCGGAGTTTCTGATCGAGCGGATCGAACGCCTGCAAGCAGCGATCCCGGGTTGACCGTCCCGGCGGGTCCAAGCCAGCCCCGCCCCCGCCTTTCTGGTAATTTCCAGAGACTACGGTCATCAAGCGACCGGGACGTAGTTGCCAGAATTCGGGGAAAACCAGGGGATACACATGAATACATCCACCATCCGGCGGGCGCTGCACGCCTGCTGCTTCACGTTGCTCGCCAGCGCCACCGCACAGGCCGCCGAGCCCATTCCGATCGAGGATTTCGCACGGGTGCCGGCGATCCAGTCGGTATCGATGAGTTCCGACGGCAAGAACCTTGTCGCGATCGTCGCATCACCGGGCAGCGACTACCAGGAAACCGCGCTGGCGACCTGGAAGCTCGACGACCTTGGGGCAGGCTCCACGATCACCCCATCGGGCGACCGCATGAAGTTCGTTGGCGCAAGCGCGCTCAAGGCGGACAAGGTATTCGTGTTGGCGCGCCAGGAGTGGACCGGTCAACTGGGTGGCTGCGGCGAAGGCAAGACCACCGGTGCGACCAAGACGTTTGTCTACAAGGCCTACCTGACCGACACGGCCCAGGGCGACTTCAATGATGCATTCGCCGACAACACCCGGACCCTCGGCATCAGCCAGCAGACCCAGCGTTGCCTCGAAATCGCGGGCACCGCGTCATTGGTACATGCGTTGCCGCTGGATCCCGAGCGGGTCATCGTCTCCCAGCTCAACGAATTGACGCTGTCGGCCAACTACTACCTGTACAACCTGCGTACCGACAAGAAGGAGCTGCTTTTCAAGGCTGGCGGACGTAGCAGCCCGGGCCTCTTCGACCCCCGTACGGGCGAGCTGCTGACACGCACCCAGATCGAATCGGCGGGCCCGAATGACTATGAGCAGCAAATACTGATTCGTAACCAGGAAACCGGCGAATTCGAAGAACACGAGACGCTCACGAAAAAGATTACCGAGCGCTACACCATCGATATCGTCGGAAAGGACGACGCCAGCGGCAAGTTCTATGTACTGACCGACTTGTTCTCGGATCGCGTCGAAGCCCGGATGTACGACCCGCGCACGCGGAAGTTCGACGATGAGCCACTCGCGGCCCATCCCGAGTTCTCCATCAGCCGGCTGATCCTTGGCACCCAGCCGAGCAACTTCAATCGCGTACTCGGCTTCGTGGTGGACGGCCCGCAACCCAAGGCCGTCTATGTCGACCCGTCGATGAAGGCGATCCAGGATGCGCTTGAACAGGCCTATCCCGGCCAGTCCATCGGCATTTCCGGCTACAACGATGACCTCTCGCGCGTGCTGTTCAGCGCCAGCAGCGCGCAGCACCCGCCCTCGTACCACATCCTGGTCGACAAGAAGCAGGACATTGCACTCGGCAGCGCACGCCCCTGGATCGATCCTTCGCGCATTGGCCAGCAGAAGTGGGTCAGCTATACCGCCCGTGATGGTCGCAAGATCCCGGCGCTGCTGGACTTGCCCGTTGGCTGGAAGCAGGGCGACCCCGCATTGCCCGCAATCGTCCAGCCTCATGGCGGGCCGTGGTCACGTGACCATGGCGGCTGGGACAGGTCGGGCTGGGTGCCGTTCCTGACGTCACGCGGATACGCGGTGCTGCGCCCGCAGTATCGCGGCTCGACCGGGCTTGGGCGGGACCTCTGGATCGCGGGTGACAGCCAGTGGGGCCTGGCGATGCAGGACGACAACGACGATGGCGCCAAATGGCTCGTATCACAGGGAGTCGCCGACCCGGAACGGATCGCGATCTTCGGCTACTCCTACGGTGGCTTCGCGGCGTCGGCGGCCGTTGTGCGCGACGACTCCCCGTACCAGTGCGCAATCGCCGGCGCGCCGGTCACCGACCTCGGGCGCCTCGGGACATCGTGGAGCGACAACCGCCTGCAACGCATCCTCCAGGCCGATACCGTCAAGGGGATGGATCCGATGTTGAACACGGACAACGCGCAATTGCCGGTCCTGCTGTACGTCGGCGATCGCGATGTGCGTACCCCGTCGTTCCATGCCCGTGGCTTCTACGACGCCGTGCGCGAGAAGGTCCCGGCAAGGTTCGAGCTGATTCCGGACATGCCACACAGCATGCCCTGGTATCCGCGCCACCATCAGAAGACGTTGTCGGTGATCGAGAAATACCTGTCCGAGGAGTGTGGCCCGGGAGGCCTGTAGCACGGAACGCAGGCGACCGACCGGGGGAGTCGGCGCCAGGGTTTGCCTTTTGTGACGAAACGCTTCTATATTCTTAACTGCAACCTAACGAGGGGATAAAAATGGTGCGCAGATCGCTTGACATGAAACGCTTGCCGCTCGCAGCGGCGGTACTCGCATGCCTTTACGCCTCCAGCGCACTGGCGCAGGACACGGGGACTCCGGCCGCTGAGCCGCAGCAGGAGCAAACGCAGGAAGAGGTGCAAGATACCGACACCCCGGTGGAACTGGACAAGATCACGGTCACCGGCTCCCTGCTGCGCCGCGTCGAGTACGAAACCACCTCGCCGGTCCAGGTCATCACCGCCGACACCAGCGTGGCCCTGGGCCAGGTCAGTTCCGCAGACTGGCTGCAGAAATCCAGCGTGGCCTCCGGCTCGACCCAGATCAACAACCAGTTCGGCGGCTTCGTCGTCGAAGGTGGCACCGGCGTGCAGACCCTGTCGTTGCGCGGCCTTGGTGCAAACCGCACGCTGGTCCTGCTTGATGGCCAGCGACCGGGTCCCGCGGGCACGCGTGGCCAGGTCGGCGCGTTCGACCTGAGCGTTATTCCGTCCTCGATCCTGCAACGCGTGGAAATCGTCAAGGACGGCTCTTCGTCCATCTACGGCTCCGACGCGGTCGCCGGCGTGGTCAACCTGATCACCCGCAAGAGCGTTGACCGGCCGGAGTTGAACATCACCGTCACCCAGCCCTTCGAAAGCGGTGGTGAGCAGTACCAGCTTTCCGGAGCCACCGGCTGGGATTTCGAGAACGGCAACATCGTGCTCGCCGCCCAGGGCTATCTGCACAAGTCCCTCAACCACGGGGACCGGGATTTCCTGAAGTGCCCCGAAGATCTCGCGTGGGATAACGATGGCAACCGCATCGATCGCGAGGACCGCTCGATCATCGGCGGCACCGAGCTCGGCGGTTGCAACAACCTTTACGCGAACACGGTGATCGATGCCGGTTACGGCTATCGCTATGTTCCCTCGGTGGACGGCTCCACCGTTGGCGGAATCCCGGGGTACCACCCGCGTCCCGACCCCTCGGTCTCGTATGCGAACTCCGACCAGGCGTATTACGAGGACGTACTCAACTACCCGTTCTTCGGTTCCACCAACGCGATCGCCGAACAGAAGCGCTTCAGCGTCTATGGCGCGACCGACTTCGGGTTCGACAACAACATCAACTGGAAGACCCAGTGGCTGTATAACAAGCGCAAGACCAGTAGCCATGGCTATCGCCAGTTCTTCCCGCTGGTGGGCGGCGCGACCACGCCTCCGATCTATGGAACGGACATTTATACGTACCCCAATTCACCGGATTACGTCAGCCCCGTCCCCTCGGGACTTGCCCAGCCGATCATGCCGTTCACCTCGGACAACGAAGTCGAGGTCGACTACTTCTACGGTGCCACCAAGCTCGATGGATTGTTCTCGTCCACCGATACCTGGGCCTGGCAGGTCAACGGCAGCTTCTCGCGTTCGGACGGCGACTACAGCAACTTCGGTATCGTTGCATCGCGCTCCGGCGACGTGCGGTACGACCCCACCGCCCCGCAGGTCGATTACTACGATCCCGGTTTCCTGAGCGGCGAGCGGATGGAAGAGCTGGCCGCCGTTGTCGGCGAATGGCATACCGGCAATACGGTCTATGACCAGTCGGTCGTCAACGCCATTGTCACCGGTGACCTGTTCGAGATCCCTGCAGGCGTGGTGCCGGCCGCGTTCGGTATCGAATACCGCCGCTACAGCATCGACGACCAGCCCAGCGACCTGTCGCGCAATGGCGACCTGTGGGGCTCGACCTCCGCGCAGGTCACCAAGGGTGATGACAGCGTCCGTGAGGCGTTTGCCGAACTCGAGGTGCCGCTGATCACCGGCCAGCCGGGCTTCGAGTCGCTCAAGCTCAACGCCTCGGCGCGCGTCTTCGAGTACGACTCGGTTCCCGGGTCCGACAACGTCTGGAAGCTCGGCCTGAACTGGCAGATCAACCCGGTCCTGCGACTGCGTGCAACCCGCGGCACCTCGTTCCGCGCGCCTGGCCTGTACGAACTGTATCTGGGTAACCAGACTGGATTCCAGGACCAGATGACGATCGATCCCTGCATCGACTGGGCCGACAGCAACAACGAGTTCATTCGTGCCAACTGTGCGGCAGCCGGTATCCCGGATGACTACGACGCCAGCGGTACCTCCTCCGCCATTGTGGTTTCCGGAGGCGGCGCCGGCGTACTCAACCCCGAAAGCTCGAATGCGTTCACCGCCGGCGTGGTCCTGACTCCCTCTTCGACCAACTTCAGCATCGCGGTGGACTACTTCGACTATGAAATCCGCGACCAGATCGGCCAGCTGGACGAGTTCAGCATCATCTCCGGTTGCTATGGTTCGCCGGTCTATCCGAACAATTTCTGCAACCTGTTCGATCGCAACCCGGGAAGCGACCCGACCAGGCCGTACGAAATCGAGGAAGTCCGCAACCAGTACGTCAACATCAATCGTCAGCAGGTCCGCGGTTACGACCTGATCGTGAACTACGACAACGAGTTCTCGTTCGGCAAGCTCGGTATCGAGAGCCAGATCACGTACACGATGGAGGATGTCTCGCAGTTGTTCGACACTGCCGAGGAGAGCGGTTTCAGTTCGTCCAACCTTGCGGGCTACATCGGCCGTCCCAAGCTGGTCGGCAACCTGGACTTCATCCTGGAGCGGGGTGACTGGACCTACTACTGGCGGACCAACTACGTCCAGCAGACCAAGAACCGTGACCTGACCCCGACCTATACCTACGCGGGCTGGGAAAACGCGTGGCGCGACATCTGGGCCGACGAGGCGTTCTATCACACGGTTTCGGTTCGCTACGAACAGGCGGACTGGGCCATCAACGTCGGTATCAACAACCTGCTGGACCAGGATCCGCCGAGGATCTCGGATGGTGTCGGTACCCGCCGCGGCAACATCCCGGCGTTCGCCAGCCAGTACGACTGGTACGGTCGCACCGGCTTCGTTCGCATGGAATACAAGTTCTGACGGGAATTGGAAGCTGAAACGAAAAGGGGTGGCGCATGCGCCACCCCTTTTTTGTTTTGCGGAACCTCAGGTCCTGAAAGCTGCCTGGCCTCAGGTGCGCGGCAAGGTCACGCCCCGCTGCCCCTGGTACTTGCCGCCGCGATCCTTGTACGACGTCTCGCAGATGTCGTCCTGGTCCGCCTGGAAAAACAGCATCTGGGCTACGCCTTCGTTCGCGTAGATCCGGGCCGGTAGCGGCGTGGTGTTGCTGAACTCCAGCGTCACATGGCCTTCCCACTCAGGTTCCAGCGGAGTCACGTTGACGATGATCCCGCAGCGCGCGTAGGTGCTCTTGCCTAGGCACACGACCAGGGTGTCGCGGGGAATCCGGAAGAACTCCACCGTTCGAGCCAGCGCGAACGAGTTGGGCGGGATGATGCACTCGTCCGCCTCGACGTCGACGAAGCTGCCGGGATCGAAATGCTTCGGGTCGACGATCGTCGAGTTGATGTTGGTGAACACCTTGAACTCGCGCGAGCAGCGCACGTCGTAGCCGTAGCTGGAAGTGCCATAGCTGACGATGCGCTCGCCAGTGGCCCCGCCCTTGTCGGAGAACTTGACCTGGCCGGCCTCGAACGGCTCGATCATGGCGTTCTGCTCGGCCATGCGACGGATCCAGCGGTCGGACTTGATGCTCATGCAGTGGGCTCTCTGGAAAGGCGGGTCGATTGTAAACGCTGGTTCGGCGCAACGGCCGGTCCGCAGGGGCGCCGCATCACAGCAGCGACGCCGAAATCGACGGCGTCACCCGCGGTCGTTGTGCCAGCGCGATCGCCAGTTGCCGTGCAGCGCCGCGATAGGCTTGCGCAGCCGCCGAATCCGGCGCGGCCACCACCACCGGCACGCCGGCGTCACCCTGCTCGCGGATCGCGAGTTCCAGTGGAAGGCTGCCGAGCAGCGGCACTCCGTACTGGTCCGACATCCGCTGGCCGCCGCCTTCGCCGAACACGTGTTCCGCATGGCCACAGGTCGAGCAGACGTGCACCGCCATGTTCTCGACCAGCCCGAGCACCGGTACTTCGACCTTCTCGAACATCTTCAGGGCCTTCTTCGCGTCCAGCGTGGCGACGTCCTGCGGCGTGGTGACGATCACCGCGCCCGCGACGGGAATCTTCTGCGCGAGGGTCAGCTGGATATCACCGGTTCCTGGCGGAAGGTCGATCAACAGATAGTCGAGGTCGTCCCAGCGGGTGTCGTTGAGCAACTGGGTCAGTGCCGAAGTCGCCATCGGGCCGCGCCAGATCATCGGCGTGTCCTGCTCCACCAGCAGGCCGATCGACATCGCCTGGATGCCATGCGTGCGCATCGGCTCGATCGACTTGCCGTCCGGGCTGTCGGGCCGTCCCGAGAGCCCGAGCATCATCGGCACGCTGGGGCCATAGACGTCCGCGTCGAGCACGCCGACCCTGGCACCATCGGCAGCCAATGCCAGCGCGAGGTTGACCGCGGTGGTGGACTTGCCCACCCCACCCTTGCCGGAACCGACCGCGATGATGTTGCGGACCTTCTGCAACGGCGACAGGTTGGGCTGCACCGCGTGTGCGGTAATCCGGCTGCTCGACTCGAACCGGGCCAGCTCGGCGCCATGCCGACGGACGACCCCGGCCACGGCCGTGCGATAGCGTTCCTGCGAGGAATCGGCCGGGAAGCCCAGGATGATCTCCACCGCCACCCGGCCAGCGTCACCGGCCACCCGGACCACCGCTCCGGTACTGGCGAAACTGTCATTGCTTCCCGGGGATACCGGCAAGGCGGAGATATCGGCTTGCAGCGATTCGTTTGCGTTCAAGGCAGGGCCTGTAAGCGGTGGGAACGGCCCATTTTAGGCCAACGCGCACGACCACCGGCCTGCGCCAGGTCAAGCCAGCCGCAGTACATGGGGTGAAATCCAGCCTGACCGGAAGCACCTGAACGAGCGGCGGCGAAGCCCGGTCAATACGCTGGCGGATGCGGTATAAAGGCCGCATTGCCCCTCGACCAGACCCGTTTCAACCAACCCGGAGGAAATACATGCGCATCAAGATGCTCGCACTGCTGCTGCTCGCGTTGCCCATGGCCGCTTTCGCCCAGACCAGCACACCGGTGGGGTCGTGGACGACGATTGACGACGACACCGGCAAGGCCAAGTCGGTGGTCGAGATCTACGAAACACGCGACGGCAGCCTCGCCGGCCGGGTGGTCGACGTACTGCAGTCCGACCAGGGCGAGAATCCGGTCTGCAACAAGTGCAAGGGCGACCGCAAGGGCCAGCCGGTCGAAGGCATGGTGATCATGTGGGGCCTCGAGCGCGACGGCGACAGCTGGGAGGGCGGCAAGATCCTCGACCCTGCCAACGGCAAGGAATATTCCGTCAAGGTCACGCCTTCCACCGACGGCAGCAAGCTGGAGGTCCGTGGCTTCATGGGCTTCTCGCTGCTCGGCCGCACCCAGACCTGGATGCGTCAGTAGGAACGCGCCAGCGGTAACCCGCGACCACATCCGATCCTGTGACGGCCCGCCATGTGCGGGCCGTTTTTCGTCATGGCGGCCGGCAGGTGCAGCGGCTATCACGCCAGGCATTGGGTGCCCGGTCCGCATGCGATAATCGGCGACCCTTTCGTCGCCCCAACGCCCATGCCCCGCGAGCTCGTCGTCACCTGCGCCCTGCCCTATGCCAATGGCCCGCTGCACCTCGGCCACCTGGTCGGCTATGTCCAGGGCGACATCTTCGCGCGCGCGCAGCGACTGTCGGGCAACGCGGCCCACTTCGTCTGCGCCGACGACACCCATGGCACCCCGATCATGCTGGCGGCCGAGAAGGCCGGGATGACGCCGGAAACCTACATCGCCGGCATCCAGGCCAGCCACGAGTGCGACTTCGCGGATTTCGGGGTGGCGTTCGACCACTACGACTCGACCAATTCGCCGCGCAACCGGGCGCTGACCGAGGCGATCTACGCCAAGCTCGACAACAACGGCCACATCAAGCGCCGGTCGGTCGCCCAGTTGTACGACCCGGCCAAGGGGATGTTCCTGCCCGACCGTTTCGTCAAGGGCACCTGCCCCAACTGCGGCACGCCCGACCAGTACGGCGACAACTGCGAGCACTGCGGAGCGACCTACGCGCCGACCGAGCTCAAGGAGCCGCGCTCGGTGGTCAGCGGCGCGACGCCGGAGTTGCGCGAGTCCGAACACTTCTTCTTCGAGGTCGGTGATTTCGATGCGTTCCTGCGCGAATGGCTGGCCGGTGACGTCGCCGCCCCGGGAGTCAAGGCCAAGCTGAAGGAATGGCTGGACGCCGAAGGCGGCCTGCGCGCATGGGACATCTCGCGCGACGCGCCGTACTTCGGTTTCGAGATCCCCGGTCACCCGGGCAAGTACCTGTACGTCTGGATCGATGCGCCCATCGGCTACCTGTCGAGCTTCCAGGCGCTGTGCGAGCGCGAGGGGCTGGATTTCTTCAGCTACCTCACCCGCGACAGCGATGCCGAGCTGCACCATTTCATCGGCAAGGACATCGTCAACTTCCACGGCCTGTTCTGGCCTGCGGTGCTGCACGGCGCGGGCTTCCGCGCGCCGACACGGCTGCACGTCAACGGCTACCTGACCGTCGACGGCGCCAAGATGTCGAAGTCGCGCGGCACGTTCGTCATGGCACGCACGTACCTGGACGCGGGCCTCGACCCGGAGGCGTTGCGTTACTACTTCGCGACCAAGACCTCGGGCGGCGTCGACGACCTCGACCTCAACCTCGGCGACTTCGTGGCGCGGGTGAACTCCGACCTGGTCGGCAAGTTCGTCAACCTCGCCAGCCGCTGCGCCGGCTTCATCAGCAAGCGCTTCGACGGCCGGCTGGCCGATGCGTTGCCGGATCCCGCGATGTACACGCGCTTCGTCGAGCAGCTGCAGCCGATCGCCGACGCCTATGGACGCAACGAGGCCGCTACCGCGCTGCGCCTGACCATGGCACTGGCCGACGAGGCCAACCGCTACATCGACGAGCACAAGCCGTGGGTGGTCGCGAAGCAGGAAGGCGCCGACGCCGAACTGCAGTCGGTCTGCACCCAGGGGTTGAACCTGTTCCGCGTGCTCAATACCGCACTCAAGCCGGTGCTGCCGCGCGTGACGGCGCAGGCAGAGGCCTTCCTGAACTCGCCGGTGTCGGCGTGGAGCGGGATCGCCACACCGCTGACCGGCCATCGCATCGCCGCCTACACCCCGTTGTTCACCCGTATCGACCCGAAACTGATCGAAGCCATGACCGAAGCCAGCAGGGAATCCATGAAGCCGACCGATGCCACCAAGGCTGTTGTAGGAGCGGCTTCAGCCGCTAAGCCGGGCGCCATGGATGTCGCGACTCCGATCGCGGCTGAAGCCGCTCCTACGAAGAGCGAAGGCGACGCGTCCGCGGCACCGATCATCGGCATCGACGACTTCGCCAAGCTCGATCTGCGCATCGGCAAAGTGCTGGCATGCGAGTTCGTCGAAGGTTCCGACAAGCTGCTGCGCTTCCAGCTCGACGCCGGCGAACTGGGCCAGCGGCAGATCTTCTCCGGCATCCGCGCGTCCTACCCGGAGCCGGAAAAGCTGGTCGGCCGCAGCGTGGTGTTCATCGCCAACCTCGCGCCGCGCAAGATGCGCTTTGGCCTGAGCGAGGGGATGATCCTGTCGGCCGGTTTCGATGCCAGCGCATTGGCCCTGCTCGACGCCGACGATGCTGCGCAGGCCGGGATGCCGGTGCGTTAGTCGAAGCCCCGCGCTTGCTGCGTCCCGCGACTCCTGGTTGCCAGAAGAGTCCGAAGCCACCGCCGCTGCCATGCCCGACCTGATCGAACGCCTCGACCGTCTACTGCCGCAGACCCAGTGCGGTCAGTGCGGCTATGCCGGCTGCCGGCCGTACGCCGAAGCGATGGCGGCTGGCGAGGCCGGCGTCGATCACTGTCCTCCCGGCGGCGATGCCGGCGCGCGGGCACTTGCGCGGTTGCTGGGCGTGGATCCGGTGCCGTTCGACCGCTCGCGTGGCGAACACCTGCCGGCGCAGGTCGCACTGGTGGTCGAGGAGGATTGCATCGGCTGCACCAAGTGCATCCAGGCCTGCCCGGTCGACGCGATCATCGGTGGAGCGAAACACATGCATACCGTCATCGAACCGCTGTGCACCGGCTGCGAATTGTGCGTGCCGGCCTGCCCGGTGGATTGCATCGTGCTGATACCGGCCGCCGGCCGCTCGTAGGAGAGGTTCTACGGGGCCGTCGTGTCCGCGGCGGGCGCCGTGGGGACCGCCACTTCACACGCGCTGCAGATCCGTTCGACGTCGTAGCCCGCACTGCGCAGTTGCTCGACCAGGCCATCCTCGCCCAGCAGGTGCAGTGCGCCGACCACCACCAGCGCGTCATCGTCGCCCGGCGCCTCCAGCCGCGCCTGCAACTGCGGGAGCCAAGCGTCGTTTCGCGCGACGTTGACGGTGCGGTAGGTCTCGGGCGTCTTCTCCAGCATCTCCAGCCGGGTCAGCGCATCGAGCTCGACGGCGTCGCCGTCCCGCCAGGCCTGGTGCAACGCCGTCAGCGTGGTGGGCATTTCCTGCGGCCGGTCAAGGAAGTCCGCCAGGCCCACGACCTGCTCTTCCATCGGGATCGAGTCGAGCGCGCGCAACTGGTCCTCGAATGTTTCCAGTCCGCTCGCGGGTTTGCCTTCGGCCTCGGCGCGCGCCATCAGGTGCCGGTCGAGTCCCTGTTCGGCGCTGAAGCCCAACGATTGCGAAAGCCCCATCAGCAGCGACAGGTTCACGAACCACGGTTCGTAACCGTCGACCCGGGCGATCGAGCCGCCCTGTCGCGCCAACAGCCGGCGCAGTTTTTCGCGCAGGCGCGGTGGCAACACCTGGGACAGCGTCCGCTGGTCATCGTAGGCCGCGGCGGAGAGGAATTTCGCGGGAGCCGCAGGATCGTCCAGCGCCTCCGGCGGGATCTCGAACACCAGCGCCTCCG
Organism: Lysobacter sp. F6437; assembly: GCF_052547215.1. Lineage (NCBI taxonomy): Bacteria > Pseudomonadati > Pseudomonadota > Gammaproteobacteria > Lysobacterales > Lysobacteraceae > Lysobacter > Lysobacter sp. F6437. The sequence goes on along the minus strand of NZ_JBQWRB010000001.1, from coordinate 222,192 downwards.
CGTCGGCGTAGGCCAGCTCGACATCCTCCGACAACGGATAGTCGCCGTCCTTGAGCAGGTGGAACGAACCCAGCAGGTAAAGCGCGTTGTCGTCGTCGGACACCTTCCACAGCAACGGTACCGGCGGCACATACTCTGGTGCTTGCGATGGGACCGGCTGCGACGGAATCGCCTGCAACGCGTGGCGGGCGGCGGGCTCGACCGCCGCCGAGGCAACGTGCGAGACCGCGAGCAGCAGCACCGCCAATACCTTCATCGACTGCATGCGGAACCCTCAGTGGCCGTAGGCTTTTTCGCCGGCGGTAACCGCCAGGTCGAGCCGGTTCTCCGGCGGCGGCAGCGGACAGGTCGCGAAGGCGGTGAATGCGCAGGGTGGGTTGTAGGAACGGTTGAAATCCACCATGACGCGGCCGTCGGCACCAGGCCTCGGGACGTACAGGAAGCGACCGGCGCCGTAGCTGCCGTGGCCATTCGTACGGTCGGCAAACACCAGGAACAACTCGTCGCCGCCCTCATCCAGCGCTTCGATCCGATGGGTGGCGCCATCGCGCTCGAACTCGATCGCGCCGGGATTGGGCACCTCGTCGGTGGTGCCGATGATATTGGCGACCTCGATGGTCTGGCCCGCCGGATTCGGCACCCAGTTGCCCGTGACCTGCCAGTCGGGATCGGCCGCCCAGTAGTCGAGGCCGCTGAACCCGGTCCGGGTCGGGGCCTCGGCATGGCGGACCCGCAGGGCGAGCCGATCGCCACGCTTGATCACGGTCGCCCGACCCTTGCCGTCATCGAAGCCGATTTCGCTCGGCCCGGCCGGATCGTCATCCGCGCGCAGGGCGGTGGCACCGGCCAGCGGCGCGCCATCGAGGGTCAGGGCCACGCCACCCTCGGGGACGAAACGCAGGTCACCGCCGTCCAGCTCGATCATGCCCAAGTGCTCCGGACCCATCGTCAACCGGATGCCGTTATCGGCATCACTGCCGACGTAATGGGAACCGGGGGTGATCCAGTGCAGGCCGGTCAGGCTGGCCCAGCCGTCGGGCTCCAGCAGGCCCGCTTTGCGCTGGTCGCGCCAGGCCTGCTGTGCGTTGTTGAATGCGGCGGTTTCGGCAGACATCGGGGCGTCCTTTGCGGGGTCGTTGGAATCACTGCTGTCGCAACCCGCAAGGGTGGCCCCAAGCACGGTGGCGCAAAGCAGCAGGCGGATGATTTTCGGGTTCGGCATGTCAGCGTCCTCGCAGGAACCAGCGGTCGATCTCGGCCAGCGTGAAACGCGCCCAGGTCGGACGGCCATGGTTGCATTGACCGGAGCGTTCGGTCGCTTCCATTTCGCGCAGCAGTGCATTCATCTCGGGCAAGGTAAGGCGCCGGTTCGCGCGCACGGCACCGTGGCAGGCCATGGTCGACAGCAGTTCATCGCGGGCGGCGGCCACGCGCAGCGACTCGCCATGTTCGCGCAGGTCGGCCAGCACGTCGCGCAGCAGCGCTTCGACGTCGCCGTGGGCAAGCAATGCGGGAACGCTGCGCAGGGTCAGTGATTGCGGGCCGGCCCGGGTGACTTCGAAACCGAGCGCATCGAGGGTCGCGGCTTCGCGCTCGGCGACGTCGGCCTCGCGCTCGGACACGGCCAAGGTGGCCGGCACCAGCAGGGGCTGGGTGCGGAGGCCTTCGCCATCATGGGCGGTCTTGAGTTTCTCGTAGCCGATACGTTCGTGTGCGGCGTGCATGTCGACCACGATCAGGCCTTCGCGCGACTCGGCGAGGATGTAGATGCCGTGCAGTTGCGCGATTGCGTAACCCAATGGCGGCAATGTGCCGTCATCGGTGTCGGGCAGTGCCGGGCGCTCGGCCAGCGCGACCGGGGCCAACGATCCATCTGGAGTGTCCACGGACAAACGCGAGGCCGTGGCCGTGTCGCCGTACAGCGCGGCGTAGCCGTTGCGTACTTCCGCCACCTGCAAACCCAGCGGCGCCTGCGGGGGTGACCAGCGGTATTGCGACGACTGTGCGGCGGGTTCGTCACGCGCAAGCGCCGGCACGGAGCCGGCACGCGTCTCGGCGAGCGCCGCCTGCAGCGTGCGGTAGACGAAGTCATGGATCAGCCGCGAATCGCGGAACCGGACCTCGTGCTTGGCCGGGTGCACGTTGACATCGACCCGGCGCGGATCGAGTTCGAGGAACAGCACGTAGGCCGGCTGGCGACCGTGGAACAGCACGTCGGCGTAGGCCTGCTTCACCGCATGGGCGATGCTGCGGTCGCGGATCGAACGGCCATTGCAGTAAAGATACTGCTGGTCGGTGCTGGCCCGGTTGTAGGACGGTTGCGCGATCCAGCCGTGCAGGCGCAGCGGCTGCGCGAAGTCGGTGATCGCCGCGCCCTGGTGATCGACGTGCAGGGCGTTCTTCGCGAATTCCTCGCCAAGGGTCTCGTGCAGCCGCACGTCCGACAGCAGGTCGGTGTCGCCCTTCCATCGCCGCGACGGCTTGCCGTTGTGCGACATCCGTAGTTCGACATCGGGCCGGGCCAGCGCGAGCTGCCGCAACCACTCCTCGATGTGGCCCAGTTCGGTGCGCTCGGCACGCATGAACTTGCGTCGCGCCGGCACGTTGAAGAAGAGGTCGCGCACCTCGACCGTGGTGCCCCGCGGGTGCGCACGTGGGCCGACTTCGCCGACCCGTCCGCCATCGATCTCCAGCGATGAGCCGTGCTCGGCATCCGCACGTCGCGAGCTCAACACGAAGCGGCTGACCGATGCGATCGATGGCAACGCTTCGCCGCGGAACCCGAGCGTGGCTACGCCTTCGAGGTCATCGAGCGAAGCGATCTTGCTGGTGGCGTGGCGCGAGACCGCCAGAGGCAATTCTTCCGGGGCGATGCCGGCGCCGTCGTCACGGATGCGGATTAACCGCGCGCCACCCTCCTCCAGGTCGATATCGACGCGCCGGGCGCCGGCGTCCAACGCGTTCTCGACCAGCTCCTTCACCACGGAGGCCGGGCGCTCGACGACTTCGCCGGCGGCAATCTGGTTGATCAGGATGTCGGGGAGCGGGCGGATCGACACGGAACGACGCGACTCATGCTGGATGGCGGGACTGGCCATCATAGCGAAGCGAATGCGTCCTGCCGCACCCTGCGACCGGTTTGCAACGGCGCTACGGACTGCCGCCGGCGGCACCCCGTGGCCCACCCGTTGCAGCGGCGCGCGCGGCATACATCGTCCCCGGCGGGGGCTGGCGGGTGAAGAACGTATTGACCCCGTCGAGTACCGCACCGGCCAGCTTGCGCTGGAACGCGGGATCCTGCAGCCGGCGCTCCTCCTCCGGGTTGGAGATGAAGGCGGTCTCGACCAGCATCGCCGGCATGTCGGAGGTACGCAGCACCGCGAAGTTGGCGCGTTCGATGTGGCGCTTGTGGATGTTGCCGACCTGCATCAGCCCACCGAGGATCTCCTCGGCCGCGTCTTCCGACGCCTTCAACTGGCCACTCTGGGTCAGGTCGATCAGGACCGAGGCCAGTGTGTTGCTGGTCTGCTCCAGCCGCACGCCACCGACCAGGTCGGACGAGTTTTCCTTGTTGGCCAGCCAGCGTGCGCGCTGCGACGAGGCGCCCTTGAGCGAGAGCACGTAGACCGACGAACCATCGGCGCCGCGGTTCTCCGCTGCGTCCGCATGGATCGAGATGAACATGTCGGCCTTGGCCGCGCGCGCCAGCTTGGCTCGCTTGTTCAAGGGAATGAACACGTCGGTGTCGCGCGTCAGGTAGGCCTTCAGACCGGGCGAGGCGTTGATCTGCCGGGCCAGCTCCTTGCTGATCTGCAGCACCACGTCCTTCTCGCGGGTGCCGTTCTTGCCGATCGCGCCGGGGTCCTGGCCACCGTGTCCGGGATCGATCGCGATGACCAGCGGCCGGTTGTTACGGCTGTCCATCAACTCGCGCATGGTCTTGACCGGCGGCGCGTCCGCGACCGCGGGTTGGACCGGTGCGGGTGCCGGCTGGCCGGTGGCGATGCGGGTGGGCACGCCGGTGGCGATGGTCGTCAGCACCGGCGGTGTCGGCACGCTGGCGGCCGGCGACGGGACGGTTGCCGGCGCGCCCGTGGCATTACCGGCGGTAATCTGCGAAATCAGCCGACTGGTCGCAGCCGACGATGCCGCGGCCTGGTCGGTCCATTGGTCCAGCGAAGACTTGCCGGGCGCAGAGCTGGCCGGCGAAGAACTGGCAGGCGTGACGCTGGACAGCGCAGACGTGGCCACCGCCGGACTTGCGGCCACGGCCGAGGGCGCCTTGCCATCCCCGGGCCACTCGATCACCAGGCGGGGGCCGGAGGCACCCTGCTCGATCCGTGGCCGGAGTGCGGCGACCTGTTGTCCCAGGTCGAATACGATGCGGGCCGTGCCGGGAACCGGTTGGCCGGTGCGGATGCCCTTGACCACTCCGCTGCCCGCCGGAACCTGCACGCCATCGGCGATCGATGACGCCGGCAGATCGACGACCAGCCGGTCGGGGCCGGCGAGGCTGATGATCTTGAACTCGGCGGACTTGTCCAGCGCGATCTCGGCGCGGGTACCGGTCGCGCCCGTGCTCAGGTGGACGCCCTCGACCTCACTCGCGTGCGCCAGGTTCCAGAGCAGCGCGGAAAGCAGCGCGGCGCCGAGCAGAAATTTCTGGAAAGTGGCGCCTTTGGCTCGCATGGGGCGTAGTCAAGCACCAGCCCGCGACTATTGCAAGCATTTTTTCCCTTAGGAATCCGACACCTGCCGGACCTTCTTGTGGAATCGTTCAGGAGTCGGCTGCAACTGGGCCTTCCGGCAGGAGTCGGTCCAGCCAGCCGCGCCCGATCTCGCTCAGCGGGGTGAGCCGGGCCTGGCGGCCGGCCCCTTCCAGCGCCAGGGCGATCTGCAGGTCCGGTGCCGGCAGGGCCTGACCGCCGCGTTCCGGCCACTCCACCAGCCACAGCGTGGCGTCGTCGGTGTCGAGACCGAGGAACTCCAGTTCGCCGGGGTCGCCGATGCGGTAGAGGTCCATGTGCCAGGCCTCTCCGCCGGTGGCGAGCGGGTAACGCTCGACCAGGGTGTAGGTCGGGCTGCGGATCGCACCGGCCACTCCCAGCGCCCGCAGCAACGCACGTGCGAGCGTCGACTTGCCGGCGCCCAGGTCGCCCTGCAGGTGGACTACTGCGCGCGGCGGCCGGGTTGCTGCCAACGCGCGGCCGAGACGATCGGTCTGCGTGCTGTCGGCCAGCCATTGCGACGATGGATTCATTCGGAACTCCACGGATTTGCCAGCCGACGCAGCCACGGCATCAGGTCGGTCGGCAGCAAACCGCGCTCGCCTCCTTCAAGCGCGGCGGCGTCACCGGCGGCGGCGTGCAGTAGCGCGCCACAACTGGCGGCGTCGAACCCATCCAGCCCCTGCGCATGCAACGCGGCGACGACACCGGTCAGCACGTCGCCCATGCCGCCCACCGCCATGCCGGGGTTGCCGGCACCGACCCACCGCGGGGAACGGCGAGGTGCGGCGACGATGCTGCCCGCTCCCTTCAACACCACCACCGCGTCGAACTGTTCGGCGAGACGGCGAGCGGCTCCGAGGCGATCGCGCTGTACCTCGGCGGTATCGATCCCGAGCAGTCGCCCGGCTTCGCCCGGATGCGGGGTGAGGATCGATCCCGCCGGCAACGATCGCGGCGCGCCGGCGAGCAGGTTGAGGGCGTCGGCGTCGAACACGGCCGGCTTTCCTGCCGCGAGTGTCCGCGCCAGCAGCATCGCGCCCCACGCGCCCTCTCCGAGTCCCGGGCCGATCGCTATTACATCGGCAGCGTCTATGAAACGGGCATCGAGCGCATCGGCATCGTCGGAATGACCGCGTGCCATCGCCTCGGGCAATCGTGCGAGAAGTGCAGCGACGTGCGGCTGCCGGGTCACCACGTCGACCAGCCCGGCCCCGCTACGCAACGCCGCTTCGGCCGCCAGCAGGATCGCGCCACCGTGGCCGCGCTCGCCGCCAATGCACAACACCCGGCCGTGCTCGCCCTTGTGGCTGTCGCGACGCCGCGGATGAAGCCAGCGCCGCAGGTCGTGCGGCTGCAGCGACTCGACCGATGCGTCGCTTCCGGACGCGGCGTGGATGTCGTATGGAACGGCTGCGGTCATGCCGTCGATTCTATACTTGCAGCCATCGTGAACCAGCTGCCGCACACCCCCGAAAACCCGCGCGCGAACGAAGCCGGCGCCACCGATCCCGTCGCGCTCGCGCAACGCATCCGCGAGCTCGCCCGCGAGGCCGGTTTCCAGCGCTGCGGGATCAGCGGCATCGAGCTTGGCGACGACGAGGCGCACCTGCGTGACTGGCTGTCGCAGGGTCTGTACGGCTCGATGGACTGGATGGCGCGCCACGGCGACATGCGCTCGCGCCCGGCCGAATTGATCCCGGGCACTCTGCGGGTGATCTCGGTCGGGCTCGACTACGGCCGCCGCGACGACGAGGAGGCGTGGCAGACGCTGGCCGACGGTACACGCGCCTATGTCGCCCGCTACGCACTCGGGCGCGATTACCACAAGCTCATGCGACAGCGATTGCAGAAACTCGCCGAGCGCATCGCCGAAGTGGTCGGCCCGTTTGGACACCGCGTGTTCGTCGACTCGGCGCCGGTGCTGGAGCGCGCACTGGCCCGCAACGCCGGGCTGGGCTGGATCGGCAAGCACACCTGCCTGATCGACCGGGACGGCGGTAGCTGGTTCTTCCTCGGCGAGATCTACGTCGACCTGCCGTTGCCGGTCGACGAGCCTGCGACCTCGCATTGCGGTACCTGCACGCGCTGCATCGACATCTGCCCGACCGGCGCGATCACCTCACCGAACCGGCTCGATGCCCGGCGCTGCATCTCCTACCTGACGATCGAGCATGAAGGCCCGATCCCGACCGAACTGCGCGAGCCGATCGGCAACCGCATCTTCGGCTGCGACGACTGCCAGCTGGTGTGCCCGTGGAACAAGTTCGCCAGGCGCACCGACGAGCCGGATTTCCGCGCCCGTAACAATCTTGATGAGGCGAGCCTGGTCGAGCTGTTCGCATGGACCGAGGCGGAATTCCTGCAGAGAACCGAAGGTTCGGCGATCCGTCGCAGCGGCCATTCGCGCTGGCTGCGAAACATCGCGGTGGCGCTCGGCAATGCGCCGACGACGCCGGACGTCGTGGCGGCATTGCAGTCGCGACGCGATATCGAGGATGCCGTGGTGCGCGAGCACGTCGAATGGTCACTGGCCCGCCACGGCTCGGAGCCGTTGTAGGAGCGGCTTCAGCCGCGATCGGATGCTCGATCGCTCACGCTCATTCCACGATCGCGGCTGAAGCCGCTCCTACGACCGCATCGTGCCCGCAGCGGCAATCAGCCGAGAAGCCGCCCGATCAACTCGCGCGTCACCGGGTCATCCGCTTCGGCTTCACCGCGTACAGCGGGCAACAACCGGTCGGCCACCTGCTTGCCCAGCTCGACGCCGAACTGGTCGAACGGATTAATGCCCCAGATCACACCCTGCACGAACACGCTGTGCTCGTACATCGCCAGCAGCGCACCGAGCGAACGCGGGGTCAGGCCATCGAGCAGCAACATCGTGCCCGGACGGTTGCCCGGGTACGCGCGGTGCGGGTCCTCGCTGCCCTGGCCGTTGGCGAGGGCCTCGGACTGGGCCAGCAGGTTCGCGAGCAGTGCTTCGGCGTTGGCGGTCCCGGCCGATGCGTCGCGGTCGGCGCCGATCACGCCGATCATGTCCATAGGCACCACCTGGGTGCCCTGGTGCAGCGCCTGGAAAAAACTGTGCTGGCTGTCGGTCCCGACCCCGCCCCACCAGACCGGCACGCTGTCGTTGGCAAGCCGCTCGCCATCGACCCGTACGGACTTGCCGAGGCTTTCCATCACCAGTTGCTGCAGGTAGTTGGGCAGCAGGCGCAGGCGGTCGGCGTACGGCAGCACGGCATGCGTCGCCAGTCCGAGCGCATTGCGGTTCCAGACCGCGGTGAGGGCATGCCAGTACGCGAGGTTCTCGCGCGGCGGCGCGCCCAGCACGTGCTCGTCCATTTCGGCGGCGCCGCCAAGCAACGCCTCGAAGCCGTCCATTCCCAGCGCCAGCGCGATCGGGAACCCGACCGCCGACCACAGCGAATAGCGCCCACCGACCCAGTCCCACATCGGCAGGATGCGTTCCGGCGGGATATCGAACGCTTCCCGGGCACGATCGACATTGGCGGTGATCGCGTACAGCCGGCCGTCGTCACCGGATGCGCCCGCGCCCAGCCACTCGCGCAGGAGCCGGCCGTTTAGCAGGGTCTCCTGGGTGCCGAAACTTTTCGAGACCAGCAGCACCGCGGTGCGGGCCGGGTCGAGTTGCGCCATCAGCGCGCCCGCGGACGCCGGGTCGACGTTCGACAGGAAATGGATCCGCAGGCCCTGCTCCGACGGCGACGCAAGGGCATCGACCACCAGCCGCGGGCCGAGGTCGGAGCCGCCGATACCAACGCTGACGACGTCGGTGACACCGCTGGCCCGCAGTTGCGAAGCCACCGCACGCATCCGTTCGTTGGCCGCGCGGGCCTGCACATGCGCATCCCGCGCCGTGGCGGATTGCGACAGGTTGCCGCGCAATACCGTGTGCAAGGCCGACCGCTGCTCGGTCGCGTTGACCGGCTCACCGTCGAACATCGCGTCCAGGCGTGTGGCTGCTTCGGCCGACCCGGCCAGCGAAAACAGCGCATCAAGCGCGGCCCGGTCGTAGCGCTGGCGGGCGAAGTTGGCGTACAGCGGACCGACCTGCAGCGCCATGTCGCTGGCGCGTGCCGGGTCATCCCGCAACAGTGCAGCAATCGGCTGGTCGGCCAGCCGGGCTGCGTGCGCGCGCAATTGGCGCAGTTGGTCGGTGACCGTCATCCGGCCTGACCCGGTCAGGCGGCCTGCGCCGGGATCGAGGTATTGGTATGGGTCAGCTTGTTGTCTCCGTCAACGTACACCAGGGTCGGCTTGTACTTCGCCGCCTCGGCCTCGTCGAACTCGGCGTAGGCGCAGATGATCACCAGGTCGCCGGGCTGCGCGCAGTGGGCGGCTGCGCCGTTGACCGAGATGATGCCGCTGCCCTCTTCGCCGCGGATCGCGTAGGTCACGAAGCGGTGGCCGCTGTTGACGTTGTAAATGTGGATCTGCTCGTACTCGCGGATGCCGGAGATATCGAGCAGCCGGCCATCGATCGCGCAGGAGCCTTCGTAATGCAGCTCGGCGTGGGTCACGGTGGCGCGGTGGATCTTGGCCTTCAACAGGTTCAGTTGCATCTCGATCGACTCCGTCCGCGGCATGCGGGCGTTCAACAAGTGTCCAGTTTATCAGCGCATGGCGCGGCGCAACATAACGGCGTTGGAACGGCTTTTCAGAGGACGAACTCGAGATTGTCGATGAGCCGGGTGCGACCCAGCTTCGCCGCCACCAGCGCCACTCGCGGGCCATCTTCGTCGGACCCGGGTTCGGTCAGGTCGGGTCGGCGCACGACGGCGTAGTCGACCTCGAAGCCCTCGCCCGCCAGCCGTTTCGCGGCTTCGGCTTCGACCCGGGCCGGTGGCATGCCGGCCTGGCTGGCCTCGCGCATCGCCTGCAGGCAGCGCTGGATCCCCGCCGCCACCGGGCGTTCGGACGTTGACAGGTACTGGTTGCGCGAACTCATCGCCAGTCCGTCGGCCTCCCGCAGGATCGGCGCGGCCACCAACTCGACCGGAAACGCCAGGTCGCGCACGAGGTAGCGGATCACCGCGAGTTGCTGGTAATCCTTGCGTCCGAACACGGCCAGGTCCGGCTGCACCTGGTTGAACAGCCGCGCCACCACGGTCGCGACCCCGTCGAAGTGGCCGGGCCGGTGCGCGCCCTCCAGCACTTCCGTCACCACCGGCACCCGGATCCGCACCGTGGCTTCCGGCCCGTACGGGTACATGGTCTCGACCGACGGCAGCCACAGCAGGTCCGCACCGGCCGCATCCAGTCCCTCGGCATCGGCCTCGGGAGTCCGCGGGTAACGGGCGAAGTCCTCGTCGGGACCGAACTGGGTCGGATTGACGAACACGCTGGCGACGACCCGATCGACATGCCCACGTGCCAGTTCGACCAGCGAGTGATGCCCGGCATGCAGGTTGCCCATGGTCGGCACGAACCCGACCCGCAGAGCGGCGCGCTTCCACTCCGCGACCCGCGCGCGCAGGTCGGCCAGTCCGGTGACGGTTTCGATCATGGCGGGTCGTCAGGCGTAGGAATGTTCGGCGTCGGGGAAGCTGCCGTCGCGCACGGCATCGGCATAGGCCTGCATCGCGCCCACCACCGAGCCGCCTTCGACGAGGAAGTCCTTGACGAACTTCGGTCGACGATGGCCGCTGTCGAGGCCCAGTGCGTCATGCAGCACCAGCACCTGGCCGTCGCACTGCGGACCGGCACCGATGCCGATCGTGGGGATGTCGAGGTCGGCGCTGATCGCGGCGGCAACCGGCGTCGGGACGCATTCGAGCACCAGCAGCTCGGCACCGGCCTCGGCGACCGCGACCGCATCCGCGCGCAGCTTGTCCGCGGCGGCTTCGTCCCGGCCCTGGACGCGGTAGCCGCCCAGCCGCAGTACCGATTGCGGGGTCAGCCCGAGATGCCCGCAGACCGGGATCTCGCGTTCGACCAGATGTCGGATCACCTCGCATTTGTGGCCTGCGCCCTCGATCTTGACCATGCCGGCGCCGGCCTGCAGGAACCGGGTCGCCGCGTCGATCCCACGCTCCGGCGAAGCATCGGCCTGGAATGGCATGTCGGCGACCAGCAGCGCGCGCGACAGGCCGCGGGCGACGCAGGCGGTGTGGTAGGCGATGTCATCGACCGTGACTGGCAAGGTACTGTCGCGCCCCTGCACGACCATGCCGAGCGAGTCGCCGACCAGCACCAGGTCGATGCCGGCCTGGTCAATCGCGCGCGCGAAGCCGGCGTCGTAGCAGGTCAGCATCACCAGCCGGCGGCCATCCTGCTTGGCCTCGCGCAGCATCGGGACGGTCCAGGGCTTGCCGGTGGGTGCGGATCGGGTCGAGGTGTACATGGGCGCGTCAACCGGCCGCGTGGGGAGGCGGCGGAGCGTCATACGTTAGCGCTTCGATGTCGTCGCTGGGAATCGTCGCCAGCGCATCGCGTGCCGCGCCGATGCCGGGGATCCATGCGTCCGGAGCGACCTGGAGCAAGGGCAGCAGGGCGAAAGCGCGCTGGTGCAAGTGCGGATGCGGCACGCGCAGGCCCGGCTCGTCGATGACCGCGTCGGCATACAACAGCAGGTCGAGATCGAGCGTGCGCGGGCCCCAGCGGTCGGCGCCATCCCCGCGGCGTTCACGACCGGCGTCGCGTTCGATGTCCAGCATCGCCGCCAGCAGTTCCTGGGCGGCCAGCGTGGTTTCCAGCATGGCGACGGCGTTTATGAAGTCCGGCTGGTCGGTCATGCCCCAGGCCGGCGTGCGGTACAGGCTGGATGCGCAACCCAGCCGGATACCCGGGGCCCGGTCCAGCGATTCGAGCGCGGCGTGCAGGATGCCAGCACTGTCGCCGAGGTTGCTGCCGAGGCCGACGTAGGCGACGACCACCGGGGCGTTCATTCCCCGGCAGCCACCGGCGCGCCGCGACGGCGGCGACGCTTGCGCGGGGCATGTTCCTCGCCATCGTCCCGCCCGGGCGTTGTATCCGGATCGAATCCGTCATCCGCCGGGTCACCCGCCTGCGCCTGCATGTCCCGCCAGAACGCGACATCCGCCGCGTGTTCGTCGGACGCGGTCAAGCGCAGGCTCAGGAAGTCGAAGGCCGCGCGGAATCGCGGGTGGGTGAGCATCCTCGATACACGCTTGGGCTGACGCAAAGCGAACCGCGACTGCAGCAACCAGATCTCCTGCATCGGCAGCGAGAACCTGCGCGGCAGCGCGACCATCGAGAGCTGGTGCACGGTGACCCGGTCGGCCGCGCGACGCTGGGCCTCGGCCGCATGCACGCCCTGCGCCTGCAGCGCGATCAGCGCGCGGCAATAGGCCGGCCACAACAGCAGCGCGAACAGGAACGCCGGCGACACCGGTTCGTCGTTGGCGACCCGCAGGTCGGTGCCGCGCAGGCCTTCCAGCACTATCGCGCGCAGCACGCCGCTGCGGTTGGCCTTCATCGCCGCGGCGCTTTCCGGTAGCAGTGCCGACAGCAGGCCGTGGCGTTCGAGGCGGATGAAACTCTCGACGGCGTGCCCGGACAGGAACAGCTTCAGGCACTCCTCGAACAACCGCGCCGGTGCCGCCTCGGACAGCAATGGCGCCAGCACCGGGATCGGCGCGGCAGTCGCCGCTTCGATCTCGAAGTGCAGCTTGGCCGACAGCCGCACCGCGCGCAGCATCCGCACCGGGTCCTCGCGGTAGCGGGTCTCCGGATCGCCGATCAGGCGCATCAAGCGGTTCTGCACATCCTCGAAACCGCCGGTGTAATCGCGCACCGAGAAATCCTCGATCGCGTAGTACAGCGCATTGGCGGTGAAGTCGCGGCGGACCGCGTCGTCCTCGATGGTGCCGTAGACGTTGTCGCGCAGCAGGCGGCCGCCTTCGTGGGTCTCGCGATCGCCGCTGCCGTCATCGACATTGGCGCGGAAGGTCGCGACCTCGATGATCTCGCGACCGAACACCACGTGGGCCAGGCGGAACCGCCGGCCGATCAGGCGGCAGTTGCGGAACTGCTGGCGGACCTGCTCCGGGGTGGCGTCGGTAGCGACGTCGAAGTCCTTGGGATTCCCTCCGACCAGCAGGTCGCGGACCGCCCCGCCGACCAGGTAGGCCGAGAACCCGGCGTCGCGCAGGCGGTACAGCACCCGGAGCGCATTGGGACTGATGTCCTTGCGCGAGACGTTGTGCTGGTCGCGCGGGATGACCCGGAGCTCGGGATTGGGGAGTGGTTTCTGGTCTGGCATCGAGCGGGCGTCGCCGCGTTGGAATTTTTTCAAGGATACCCGTTGCCGGGCGCAAATTAGCCCCCTATACTAGCAGGCCGCGTAGCGTTGAGAGTCCGGCGCGGAATCTGCTCCCTTCGTCTAGAGGCCTAGGACGTGGCCCTCTCAAGGCTAAAACACGAGTTCGAATCTCGTAGGGAGCACCATATATCCGGAAGCCCGCGCAGCAATGTGCGGGCTTCTTTCTTTATCGGCCCCGCGCCTGGAATCGCTACAATCCATGGCTGGCCAACACCGGAACGGGATCCATGCCTTTCGTCGTCACCGAGAACTGCATCAAGTGCAAGTACACCGACTGTGTCGAGGTGTGCCCGGTCGACTGCTTCCACGAAGGCCCGAACTTCCTGGTGATCGACCCGGACGAATGCATCGACTGCACCCTGTGCGAGCCCGAGTGCCCGGTCAACGCGATCTACCCCGAGGACGACGTCCCCGGCGGGCAGGAACCGTTCGTCCAGCTCAATGCCGAGCTGGCAAAGGAGTGGCCGGTGATCACCGCGCGCAAGGACGCCCCCGCGGATGCCAAGGACTGGGAAGACAAGCCGGGCAAGCTGGAGCTGCTGGAGCGCTGAACAATCGCGCTTGTGGAGCGTTTGTAGGAGCGGCTTCGGCCGCGATCGGGAGTCGGCACGAGCGAACGGTCCCAGATCGCGACTGAAGCCGCTTCTACAACAGCGAGCCCGCACGCGGGGCCGCAATCAAACGAAAACGGGCACCCTTGGCGCCCGTTTTCGCTGCGGTGATTGTGCGCTCTCAGTTCCCGGCAAGCGCCGCCTGCAACTGCGCGATCAACTGCACCGCCGCGGCATCGGTGGCCGGCATGCCACGCGGATCGACCGCCGACACGTAGGCGCCGGCCTCCACCTCGCTGACCCGGACCAGGAAGTTGACGTCCTGGTAGTTGACGTCGAACACGCCCAGCAGCTTCGCCCGACTGGCCACGCTCACGCCCTCGATGCCGGCGAGCGCGGTGTCGACCCGGGCAAATGCCTCGTCGCGGCTGCCCGCCATGTTGAATCCGGCAGCAGCTGCGGCCGGGTTGGCCGTGGCGGCACCGGCAGGCGGCACCGGCGCGGGGGCAGGCGCCGCGCCCACGGCGTCCGGGGCTGCCGCGGTTCCCGCAGCGGCGGGGTCCGCGGCCGGCGGCGCCGTCGTGGCGGATGCCGCCGCCACCGTACCGGAAGCGGTCACCGACCCGGGCGCAGCACCCACGGCCGCGCCGGTACGCGGCAGGTCGAGATCCGGCGGCACTTCCAGTGGACGGTTTTCCGGGGCCTGCGCATAGAGCTCGTTGCTCTTGCGGAACCAGCTGCAACCGGCGGTGCCAACCAGCGCGACCAGCAATGCGCCGGCAATCGCGGTACGGGACAGTGAAATAGTGGAACGCATGGGGGAAGTCTCCAGGTCAGGCCGCGACGGCGTCGCAGGCGGTTTCAAGTTCGCGGATGGTGGCGGCGATCTTCGCCGCGGTGTCGTGATGGGTTGGCGAGAGTGGCAGCAACGGCAGGCGCACGCCATGGCCGATGCCCTGCCGCGCCAGCAGTGCCTTGACCGGGATCGGGTTGGATTCGACGCCGAGGAACTCGTAGATCCCGGCCATGCGTTGATCCCAACCCATGGCGGCGTCGCGCTTGCCGGTGTGCGCCAGCATGCACAGGCGCCGGAAGGCGCGCGGCAGCACGTTGGATGCCACCGACACCACGCCATCGGCGCCAGCCAGCATCGCGCGACAGGCGGTCGGATCGTCGCCGGTCAGCACCACGAAGCCGTCATCCTTCAGCGCCAGCAAGGCATCCATCCGCTCGACGTCGTTGCGGGCTTCCTTGATTCCGATGATGCGCGCATGGCCGGCGAGCGCAGCGACCGTATCCGGCAGCATGTCGGTGCCGGTGCGACCGGGTACGTTGTAGAGCACCAGCGGCAACGCACCGTCGTCGGCGACCGCGCGGTAGTGCGCGACCAGGCCGGCCTGGGTCGGCCGCACGTAAGGCGGCGTGACCACCAGCGCGGCGTCGGCGCCCATCGCGGCGGCGCGTCGGGTCTGCTCGATGGTCTTTTCGGTATTGGACGATCCGGTCCCGGCCAACACCGGCGCCCGGCCCGCGACGAACTCCACCGCGGTACGCAGCAGGGTGTCGAACTCGGCGTCGTACAGCGCGGCCGCCTCGCCGGTCGAACCGGCCACGACGACCGCCTCGGTGCCGCCCTCCAATTGCATGTCGAGCAGGCGGTGCCAAGCGTCCAGGTCGAGCTCGCCATCGGCGTCGAACGGCGTCGCAAGCGCGGTGATACTGCCGGAAAGTCGCAAGTCGGAAGCCTTTGCGGGGGTCGCGATCGAGGAGCAGCGTGCAAGGCTGCGGATGGGCCGATGTTACTTGCGGCCCGAAAGCACGGGCAAGTATGCTGCTTTTCAATCACGGCCCGTTCGCGGACCGCCGTTCAGTCTCGGGGCCCAGTGGCCTGACGCCATGTCCCGGGCCAGTTGTCCACTCCATGCAGGCGCCGTCTTGACCGATTCCAGTACCCGACCGTCGCCGAACGAAAACCACCTTCTGATCAACGCCTACACGACGCATCCGGAATCGCCACTGTTGTCGGTGTCGCGACGGATCGCCGACAGTGGCTGCAACCTGGTCGATGCGCGGCTGTCGACGGTCGGCCGCGATGTTTCGGTGACCGCGCTGGCGGTCGGTTCCTGGGATGCGATCGCAAAACTCGAAGCGATGCTGTCCCGGCTCGAGCGCGAGGAAGGTTTCAAGCTGATCTGGTACCGCACCGGCGAGAAGAAGGTGCAATCCGACCTGTTGCCCTACATCGTCGAGGTGGTGGCGGCCGACAAGCCCGGCATCCTGTTCCAGCTGGCCGATTTCTTCGACCGCCAGGGCATCACCATCGAGAGCCTGCACTGCTCGCGCTACCGGGCGATGCAGACCGGTGCCGACATGTTCTCCGCGCAGGTCACCATCGGGGTGCCGGCGAGCATGCACATCGCCGCGCTCCGCGATGATTTCCTGGAGTTCTGCGACCACCTCAACCTCGACGCCATCATGGACCCGATGAAGTTCTGAGGACGCGACAGATGCTCGACACCGGCGACAAGGTTCCCACCGATCTCCCGCTGACACTTTCCAGTGAACAGACCGTCACCCTCGGCGACTACGCAGGCCAGTGGCTGGTGCTGTACTTCTACCCGAAGGACAGCACGCCGGGCTGCACCACCGAAGGCAACGACTTCAACGCGCTGCTGCCCAAGTTTCGCAAGCTCGGTGCGACCGTGCTCGGGGTTTCGCGCGATTCGGTCAAGTCGCACCAGAACTTCTGCGCGAAGCAGGGTTTCAGGTTCGACCTGGTCAGCGACAAGGACGAGGCCCTGTGCAACGCCTTCGGCGTGATCCGCGAGAAGAACATGTATGGCCGCAAGGTGATGGGCATCGTGCGCAGCACCTACCTGATCGACCCCGAGGGCGTCATCGCGCGGTCATGGCAACCGGTCAAGGTGCCGGGCCATGCCGACGCCGTGCTCGAAGCACTCAAGGCTGCGGCAACGCAGTGACCCCACCCGTTCCAGTCCACCCCACCACCCCGCTTCGCGGGCATGTGGTGGCTTTGCCGTGCGTGACCGCCGGCGCACACGTGTTGCACCCAACTCAATGATCCATCCACATCGGAGCTCGCGATGACGAGAAGCAAGCGGATCTACGTGCTCGACACCAACGTGCTGATGCACGACCCGACGGCGCTGTTCAAGTTCGCGGAACACGACGTCTACCTGCCGATGCAGGTGATCGAGGAGCTCGACAACGGCAAGAAGGGCACCACCGAAGCCAGCCGCAACGCGCGCCAGGTCAGCCGCTTCCTCAACGAGCTGGTCGAGGCCGCGGGCACCGACAGGATCCAGACCGGCATCCCGCTGGTGCCGCCCAGTGGCCTGAAGCTGCGTGGCCAGGAAAGCGCGGGAAGCCTGCGTTTCCAGACCGACAACTTCGACGCCGGCAAGCGCTTCGGCGCGGTGGTGCCGGACAACGCCATCCTCGGCGCGATCCTTGCGCTGAAGGACGCCGAGCCCGACGTCCCCGTGGTGTTCGTGTCCAAGGACATCAACCTGCGGATCAAGTCCGCGATCGCCGGCATCGTGTCGGAAGACTACGAGAACGACCGCGCGCTGGACGATTTCAGCCTGCTCTACACCGGCGCCACCGAGCTTCCGGAGGATTTCTGGAAGCGCCATGGCAAGGACCTGAAGTCCTGGACCGACAAGGGCCGCACCTACTACGAGATCTCGCGGGTGCAGGACGACGACTGGTATCCCAACCAGTACCTGTACCTGCCCGGCGACGACGAAGCCGAACTCAAGGTCGCGAAAGTCACCGACGACAAGGTCACGCTGCAGATCGTCGATGACTACCGCCACAGCCAGCACTCGGTCTGGGGCATCACCGCGCGCAACCGCGAGCAGAACTTCGCGCTCAACGCGCTGATGGACCCGGAGATCGACTTCGTCACTCTGCTCGGCACCGCCGGCACCGGCAAGACACTGCTGGCACTGGCGGCGGGCCTGGCGCAGACCATGGACCAGCAGCGTTACCGCGAGATCATCATGACCCGCGCCACGGTCAGCGTCGGCGAGGACATCGGCTTCCTGCCCGGCACCGAAGAGGAAAAGATGACGCCTTGGATGGGCGCGCTGACCGACAACCTCGAGGTACTCACCCACAACCAGGAAGGCGGCAGTTGGGGCCGCGCGGCGACCAACGACCTGCTCGCCTCGCGGATCAAGATCCGCTCGCTCAACTTCATGCGCGGGCGCACGTTCCTGAGCCGCTGGCTGATCCTCGACGAGGCGCAGAACCTGACGCCCAAGCAGATGAAGACGCTGATCACCCGCGCCGGCCCGGGCACCAAGATCATCTGCCTGGGCAACGTCGAGCAGATCGACACGCCGTACCTGACCGAGACAACGTCCGGCCTGACCTACGCGGTCGACCGCTTCAAGAACTGGCCGCACAGCGCGCACGTGACCCTGCGTCGCGGCGAGCGTTCGCGACTGGCGGACTACGCCTCGGAAGTGCTGTAACCGGTGGCCGAACGGCTGGCCACGTGGGTGTGGGTCGGTGCGGCCGCGCTCGCCAGCGTGGCCGGCATCGTCAACGTGGTCGGCTTCCTCGGCTTCCAGCAGCAGGCGGTGACCCACCTCACCGGCAACACCTCGCTGCTGGGCGCCGCGCTGGTCGGTGGCGACGTCGACACCGCGATCGGTCTGGCGGCGATGCTGGCCGCGTTCGTGGCCGGGGCGATGCTCAGCGGGCTGATCGTGCAGGACAGCACGCTGCGGCTCGGCCGTCGCTACGGCGTTGCGTTGACCATCGAGTCGCTGATGCTGCTGGCGGCGATCCCGCTGTTCCGCCAGCAGCACCTGGCCGGGCCGATCCTCGCGGCGACGGCCTGCGGCCTGCAGAACGCGATGGCGACCACCTACAGCGGCGCGCTGGTACGCACCTCGCATGTCAGCGGGATGTTCACCGACCTGGGCATCATGCTCGGCCATGCGCTGCGCGGGTTGCCAATGGCGCGGCGCCGGCTGGCGTTGTGTTCGCTGGTCATTAGCTTCTTCTTCATCGGTGGCGTCGTGGGCGCGTTGCTGTTCGCGCGGATCGGCTACGCCGCTCTGTACCTGCCGGCGGCACTGACCGGCTGCACCGGGCTGGGCTATTTCGCCTACCGTCAGCTAACCCCACGCGACCCCGGGCTCTTGTAGGAGCGGCTTCAGCCGCGATCGGATGATTGGATGCCCGCGCCGATTCCCGATCGCGGCTGAAGCCGCTCCTACAAAAAGCAGCCTACCGCGTTCGGCGACAATGCATCCATGAACCCCATCGACCTCCGCCCACCCAGCGCCCTCACCATCGCCGGTTCCGACTCCGGCGGCGGTGCCGGCATCCAGGCCGACCTCAAGACATTCGCCGCGCATGGCGTGCACGGACTCAGCGCGATCGCGGCGCTGACCGCCCAGCACACCCGCGGCGTGACCGCGGTGCACGTGCCCGATGTCGGCTTCCTGCGTGCACAACTGGATGCCTGTTTCGATGACTTCCGCGTCGTCGCGGCCAAGCTCGGCATGCTGGCCAACGCCGAGGTCACCCATGTCGTGGCGGACGCGCTCGAGCATTACGCGCCCGCCCATGTGGTGCTCGATCCGGTGATGGTGGCGACCTCCGGCGCGCGGCTGCTGGAGGCTGCCGCCGTCGATGCATTGCGAAGCCGGCTGCTGCCCCTGTGCAGCGTGCTCACCCCGAACCTGCCGGAAGCCGAACTGTTGCTCGGCCACCCGATCAATGACCGGGACGCGATGCGACGGGCCTGCGAGGAACTGTTGTCCGGCGGGGCGATCGCGGTGCTGCTCAAGGGCGGCCACCTGCCCGGTGACGGCGACGTGGTCGACCTGCTGGCCACCGCCGACGGAATCCACCCGATCAGCCATCCGCGCCTGCAACTGGATGCCCACGGCACGGGTTGTACCCTCGCCTCCGCGATGGCGGCGAACCTCGCGTTGGGCAAGGCGTTGCCGGCGGCGTGCCACGATGCCGCCGATTACGTGCACCGCGCCCTGCTCGGCGGCTACCGACCGGGCCATGGCGACGTGGTGGTACTCGACCACTTCGGCGCTGGCCGGGGCTGAGCCGATGCGTTCATTCGAGATCGCGCTGCGGTCGGATGACGGCCACGGCCACCGGTTGCGTGCCTGCCTGCCGCCCGAGCCGACCGCGGCGCTTCTGTGGCTGCCGGCGCTCGGCGTCGCGGCACGCCACTACCAAACCTTCGCCGAATCGCTGGCGGAACGCGGCATCGCGGTGTTCGTGCACGAATGGCGCGGCCACGGCAGCAGCAGCCTGCGCGCGGGCCGGCGGCAGGACTGGGGTTATCGCGAACTGCTGCAGCTCGACCTTCCCGCAAGCGAAGACGGCGTACGCCACGCCCTGGCGAACAACGGCAGCATGGGTGCTCCGCGCATCATCGGTGGCCACAGCCTCGGCGGGCAGCTCGCCAGTTGCCGGCTGGGCATGGCGCCCGGCTTTGCCAACCGGCTGTGGCTGGTCGCCAGCGGATCGCCTTACTGGCGCGCATTCCCGCAGCCAACCCGCCACTGGCTGCCTCTGGCCTACCGGTTCCTGCCATGGCTGGCCGATCGATGCGGCGCCCTGCCCGGCCACCGGATCGGCTTCGGCGGCACCGAAGCCCGCGGCCTGATCCGCGACTGGGCCCGCACCGCGCTGAGTGGTCGCTACGCCGCCACCGGCATCGAGGTCGACCTGGAAGCCGCCATGGCCCGCGTCGAAGTCGACATCCGCGCGGTGGTGTTCGCCCGGGACTGGCTTGCGCCGGAATCCTCGCTGCGGCTCCTGCTCGGCAAGATGCCACGGGCGACGTCCACCACTGCCCGGATCGATTCCGGATTGCTCGGCACCACGGCCGATCATTTCGCGTGGATGAAGCAGCCCGGAGCCGTCGCCAGCGCGCTGGTGCCGTCTCCGGACTGAGGGTCCGGCCCACGCGGGACCGATCGCACCGGCAAGCCGCGTTGTACCCGGTGACGCGCGCGCTCATCCAGAGGCGATCGTGGAATCCACGCGAGGGACGACGGCCAACGTCGCATTGCCCGCCATCAAGGCGCTCCTGCTGGGGGCGTTCATGCTGGGCATCAATCCGCTGCTGCGCGAACGCATCGCGGACATCGGCCTGCAGCCGGCGTTGCTGGTGTTCCTGGCGATATGGGTGCTGGCCGGCATGGCATTGCTGGCGCTCGCGTTCCTTGCCCGACCGCTGGCAAGGGTTTGCTGGAGCGTACTGATTTTCTGCGCAGGCACCGCGCACCTCGCCCACGTGGGAATCACCGGACGAGCCCTCGGGCTGCTGGATTTCGAGCAGTTGCTCGGCCTGGTCGGGTTTGCCGGGAACCTGGCCGGGTTCCATGCCGCCCCGATCCTTTCCGCGCTGGCGTGGTCGCTGCTCGGCGTGGTCGCGATCAACATGCCCCCGTTCCTGCTGCAGGACCGACCAGCGCACGGTTGGCGGAAATGGATGGGGTACGCGCCGGGACTGTTGCAGTGCGTGCCGGTGCTGGCCATCGCCGCCATCGTGCACGTCCGTGGCGGGGAAGGCTCCAACGGGATGCCCGGGCAGTACACCGCCCCGGCGTTCTCCGTTGTCCTGGCCGCCGAACAGGCCACTGCCCAGGGGCCGGAACCACGTCGCCCGGTGACGCTGGTACCCGAGGGGCTGGCATCGCCGCTCCGACATATCGCGGTGGTCATCGACGAGAGCGTGCACGGCCGGTTCCTTGACCTCAATTCCGACGACGGCGTGGATACCGGGCTGCAATCCGCCGCCGGCGTGGTGTCGAACTTCGGCATCGCCTCCTCGATCGCCAACTGCTCGACCACCTCGAACGCCAGCATGCGGTTCGGGGTCGGCCGCGACGACTACCTGCGCGACCTCCAGGTCCAGCCGTCGATCTGGCAGTACGCCCGGCGCGCCGGCTACCGCACGGTCTACATCGATGCCCAACGCCACGGCGGACGGCTGCAGAACCTGATGACGCCGGAGGAAACAAGGGACATCGACGCCTTCGTGCAACTGGATCGCACGACCCCGATCGCGCAGCGCGACGTGCGGGCCGGCCGGCGGTTGCGCGAGGCACTGTCGCGCGCCGAACCCAGCTTCATCCTGGTCAACAAGATGGGCTGCCACTTCCCCTACGAGGGCAAGTATCCGGCCGGGCAGGCACGCTATTCACCGACGATGGCACGCACCTATTTCGGCAACGAGGGCGACCCGGATATCGCGCTGGCCACGATCGGCGGCGACCGCCAGCGCATGCTTAACAGCTATCGCAACTGCCTGGACTGGAACACCCGGCGGTTCTTCGACGAGGTACTGCCATCGCTGCCGCTGGACGATGTCCTGATCGTCTACACCGCCGACCACGGGCAGAATTTCCACGAGGAAGGCGAGCCACGTCGGCAGACCCATTGCACCATCGGCCCGGCCGACGCGGACGAGGGGACGGTGCCGCTGGCCACCATCACCGGGCACCCCGGGCTGGCGCGGCGGCTCGGGGAGGCCGCGAGGCGCAACCACGACAAGGCCAGCCTGTTCAACCTGCACCCCACCCTGCTGTGGCTGATGGGGTTCCCGCGCGACCAGCTCACGCCCGCCCGGGGTTTCGAGCCCGACCTGCTGTCGACCCTCGATGCGGAGGGACAGCGGTTCCTGTCGACCTATTTCGTCCGGTTCGGCCGGGCGCCGGTGTGGAACAGCATTGGTCCGGATGGGTCTCAGCCCCCCCGCAGTACCGCGTCGGCGCCCGCGGTCACCGGCGGACGCGCGGACGCGGCCACCCGCTGACCCGGGCGCGTCCGCGACAGGTAGCCATCCGGGTTGAGCGACTGCCAGTGCCACGCGTCGCGGCACATCGCATCCAGCCCGAGTTCGGCCTTCCAGCCCAGCACGCGTGCCGCCAGCGACGGGTCCGCATACACCTCGGCCACGTCACCGGGACGACGGTGGACGATCTCGTGCGGGATCTGACGCCCCGAGGCGTATTCGAAGGCGCGCAGCAACTCCAGCACGCTGATGCCACGCCCGGTACCCAGGTTGACCGTCAGCGGGCGCCCGGTGTCCATCAGGTACTCGAGTGCGTCGACGTGCGCGCGTGCCAGGTCGACCACGTGGATGTAGTCGCGCACGCCGGTGCCGTCGATCGTCGGATAGTCGCCGCCGAATACCCGCAGGCACGCGCGGCGCCCGGCCGCGACCTGGCAGACGTACGGCATCAGGTTGTTCGGGATGCCGCCGGGGTCCTCGCCGATCAGCCCCGAAGGATGGGCACCGACCGGGTTGAAGTAGCGCAGGTTGGCCACCGCGAATGCCGGATCGAACCGGCACAGGTCGTCGACCAGCTGCTCGTTGACCAGCTTGGTCCGGCCATACGGATTGGTCACGTCCAGCCGCGCGTCCTCGCGCACCGGCACCGCTTCCGGCGTGCCGTACACGGTGGCCGACGAGCTGAACACGAGCCGGCGCACGCCAGCCGCCGACATCGCCTGCAGCAGGCTGACGGTGCCGCAGATGTTGTTGTCGAAATACTCCAGCGGACGCTCGCAGGATTCACCGACCGCCTTGAGCGCGGCAAAATGGATCACCGCGTCGAACCGGGTCGACGCGAACAGTTCCGCCAGCGCGGCGCGGTCACGGATGTCCAGGCAACGACAGTCGACCGCGGACCCGGTCAGCAGCGCCAGCCGCGGCAGCACGCCACGGCAGCTGTTGGCGAAGTTGTCCACGATCGACACCCGGTGCCCGCGTGCCGCCAGCGCGACGCAGGCATGCGCACCAATGAAACCGGCGCCGCCGGTTACCAGCACATGCATGGCCACCCCCTTCGTGCTTGATCCCGATCGATACCAACGGCGATCCGGCCAGTAACCGGCAGCCGGCCGCGGGACCGCACGACGAAGCCATGGCGGAATCGCGCGCCGCCGTGGCCGGCACGGTGGCCCCGCTTCGTTTCCCCCTACAGACATCCGGGGACCACCTGCCATGAACGCCGTCCACACCCTCCTCGCCGCCGGGTTCTGCATGCTGCTCGCAGCCTGCTCGACCACCGGGAGCACCACCGCGGTTCCACCGCCCGTCGAGGGCACCATGCCGACCGAATACCTGATCGGCGTCGACGACATCGTCCAGGTTTCGGTCTGGCGCCAGCCGGAACTTGGCATCACCGTCCCGGTGCGCCCGGACGGCATGATCTCCGCCCCGCTGGTCGGTGACGTGCGTGCCGGCGGGCTGACCCCGGAGGCCGTGGCCAAGGACATCGAGGAGAAGCTCTCGGTCTATGTGCGCGACCCTCAGGTCTCGGTGATGCTCACCGACCTGCGCAGCCATGAGTACCTGTCGCGGGTACGGGTGACCGGCGCGGTCAAGCAACCGATCTCTATCCCCTACCGCCAGGGCATGACCGTGCTCGACGCCGTGCTCGCGGCCGGCGGCGTCACCGAGTTCGCGGCGCCCGCGCGCTCCGACCTGTACCGCAAGGCCGGCGAAAACGGCACCCAGAGCTTCACCGTCCGGCTCGACCTGATCCTCAACCAGGGAGACCTCTCGACCAACTTCGACGTGGCGCCGGGCGACGTGATCACCGTTCCGGAGCGCGTGATGTGAGCAATACCAACCTTGCACTGGAGTGGTCGTCGCCGGAACCCGAATCCCCGCTGGCCACGCTCGTCCCGCCCCTGCTGAAGGAAGGGCGCCGGCGGATTGCGATGCTGGCCAGCATCTTCGCCGCCATCGCCCTGCTGGCGCTGGCCGCGGGCATGCTCCTGCCGAAGCGCTACACCTCGAACACCAGCATCCTGGTCGAGGACAGCAACATCATCCGGCCGCTGCTCGAGGGCCGCGCGGTTCCCACCGGCGTGTCCAACCGCGCCAGCATCGCGCGCCAGGTCGCCTACAGCCGCAAGGTCATGGACGAGATCCTCAAGACCGGCGGCTGGTGGCAGGACGGCATGGCGCCCGCGGCGAAGGAGCGCCTGATCGAGGAGATCACCGGCCGCACCGGAGTCACCAACCCGCGCGAAAACCTCATCCAGATCTCCTACACCGACCGCGACCCGCAACGCGCCTATGAAGTCACCCGGCGCTTCGCCGAACTGGTGATGGCCGAAAGCCTGGCCGCCAAGGAGCGCGAGGGCCGCGACGCGTACGCGTTCATCGACACCCAGGTCCAGCGCTACCACCAGAAGCTGGTGGAGGCCGAGTCCAACCTGGAACACTACCGCCAGGCCAACCCGGACGCGCGGCCGGGCGTGGACGTAAACGTCGCCGCCCGGCTCAACGAGCTGCAGCGCCAGGTCGACAATTCCCGCATGGAACTGGGCGACCTGCGTTCCAAGGAAGCCGTGCTGCAGACCCAGTTGTCGGGGGAAAGCGAGATCTCGCTGGCCTCGACCCAGTCGTCGCAGATCCTCGCCCGCATGGCGGAACTGGAGGCCGAGCGCAGCCGGTTGATGATGAGCTACACCGAGCTGCACCCGGACGTGGTGCGCGTCAACCACCAGATGGAAGACCTGCGTCGCCAGCTCGAGCGCGCCGACGCGATGGCGGCCACCGGATCGTCCGCCACCGGCTCCTCGCTGGGTGGCATCACGACCTTCAACCCGCTATATGCCGAGCTCAAGAGCAACCTGGCGCAGGTGCGCACCAACATCGCCGCGGTGCAGTCCCGACTGGCGTCGGCGGAGGCGTTGCAAGGCCGGGAAAGCGCGCGCCGCAGCCGCATTGCCTCGTCGGAGAGCCGCCTGGCGGAGCTCTCGCGCGACTACGAGGTCAACCGCGACCTGTACCAGGACCTGCTCAAGCGCCGCGAGAACGCGCGCCTGTCGATGAGCCTGGATGCCGAGCAAAGCGGCCTCACCTTCCGTATCCAGGAACCCGCCCGGGTTCCGGCACGCGGCAACGGCTTGCGCCTGATGCACGTCGCGGTGGCGGGACTGGGCGCGGCCGTCCTCGCGCCGTTGATGCTGTTGCTGCTGTACGTGAAGTTCGATCCCAGGGTGCGGTCGCCGCAGCAGATCGAGCACAAGGCGTCGCTACCCGTGCTCGGCACGGTGCCGCGCTGCCTCACCGTCCGCGAGCGCAGCCGCGACCGCCGTACCTACGCGATCGCCACCGCACTGTTCGCCATCGTTCCAATCGCCTACGCCGCGGCACTGGTGGCACGGCTGGTGCAGACCCCATGAACGACTACCACATGCCCGTCCTGCCCACCGACGACCAGCAGCCCGAGGCCGCCAGCCGCCATGAGATCGTGCGCCGCAAGGGCACGTCGTCGCTGACCCCGGTGCAACTGGAGGCGCGCTCGCTGATCCAGCGCGACGCGGTGGCACGCCCCGAGGTCGACGCGTTCCGTGAACTGCGCACCAAGCTGCTCGCGATGGGCGATGGCAACTCGATCACGCTGGTGGTGCCGGTCAGCGAAGGCAGCGGTGGCAGCTTCGTATCGCGCAACCTCGCCGCCGCGTTGGCGTTCGAGGAATCGCGAAGCGCGTTGCTGATCGACTGCGACCTGCGCAGCCCGTCGCAACACGCCACGCTGCAGGTCGCCCCGGACCACGGCGGGCTGATCGACTATCTCGACCAGCCCGCCAAGGATCTCGCGGAGGTCATCTACGACACCGGCATGGCGGGGCTGCAGCTGCTGCCCGCGGGAGCGGACCCGGCGGTCGGCGGCGAATACTTCTCGTCGTTCCGCATGCGGCTGTTGCTGGACACGTTGCGCAGCCACGACCCGGACCGCCGCATCGTGCTCGACGGGCCGCCGGTCCGCGGCACGCCCGATGCGCGGATCCTCGCCGACCTCGCCGACATCGTGGTGCTGGTCGCCGGCTACGGCCGCGACACGCCCTCGGCCATCGCCCAGGCTGCCGCGAGCTTCGCCCCGGAGAAATTCGCCGGCGTCGTGTTCAACGAAGGCGTCTGAAGCCATGCCCGCCAACAACCACACCCGCACGGACGCCTGGCCCCGGCGCAACTGGCTGTTCATCGCGCTGATGCTGGCGCTGCCGACCAGCGCCGCGGCCGTCGAGTTCGACTACGCGATCGGCGCCGGGCTGATGTACACCGACAACGTCAACCACGGCGACTCCGACCCCATCGAGGACAAGATCGCCAGCGTGCGGCTCGACTTCGCGCTGCAGGAACGCAGCCGGCACGTCGACCTGTCGGTGCGCGGCGACGTCGAACACTTCAACTACATCGACAACGTCTACGACGACGAGGTCCGCGGCCAGCTGGCGGCAAACTTCGACTGGATCATCAGCCCGGACCGGTTGAAGTTCGTTGTCGAGGACAGCCTGGGCTACGAGCCGGTCGACTTCCGCAGCAACAACGCGCCCGAGAACCTGCAACAGGTCAACGTCTTCGCCACCGGCCCGACCCTGATGACGCGGCTTGGGCGGAACAACCATGCCCAGTTCGACCTGCGCTACATCAACACCAGCGCCGAGCAGACCGAAAGCTTCAACAGCGACCGCTACAGCGCCGCCGCCCGCGTGTTCCGCGACCTCGATTCGTCGCAGCGGGCGTCGCTGAACGCGGAGTTCCTGCGGGTCGAGTTCGACCAACCCGAGCTGTATACCGAGTACGACCGCCGCGACCTCTACTTCGCCCACGACCTCACCCTGAACCGCACCAGCCTGCATATCGAGGCGGGGTATACCTGGCTCGACCTGGCCACCTACAGCGCCACCTACGACGCGCCCCGGGTCCGCGCAACGGCGACATGGCAGGTGACTCCGCGTTCGCGCCTGCGCGGCGACATGGCCTATCAGTTCTCGGAGGCCGCGCAGGACCTGGTGCGTCGCGTCAACGAGGACATCGGCCCGGTCGATGTGCCGCCGCCGGCGGTCCCGACACCGGTCCCGGACGGGCCCTCCGGCATCGCCCATCCGGACGTCTACCGCGAGCATCGCCTGGACCTGGGCTACGAGTATGTCGGCGATCGGCTCACCGTCGGGGTCTCGCCCTACTACTCGCGCAACGATTACCTGAACACCCCGATCGAGAACCGCGACGACCGCGGCGTGGCGCTCGACCTCGGCTACCGGCTGACCCCGATGGTGGAGCTGTCGGTCTCGGCCTGGGCGAGCACGAGCAAGTTCGACAGCTTCGAGCGCAAGGACCGCGACATGGCCGTCCGGGTCGGCGTCATCGCGCAATTGAGCCGCCACTGGAGCGCGCAGGTCGAGGTCCGGCACCTGGATCGCGACAGCACGGCGAACGAAGGAAGCTATGTCGAGAACTACGCACTTGTCAGCATTGCCTACCGCCGCTGAGCTGGCGGGCATCGCGCCTGCCCATGGACGCCACGTCCGCCTGCTGTTGCTGACCGACACGCCGGTGCTGGCGGCGGGGGGCAGCGAACGGTTCCTGCGCAACCTGATCGCGGGGCTTCCCGCCGACGGCTACGAAATCACCGTGGTGCAGTTGAACGCACAGCTGGGCGAAGGCATCGAACGCGCACCGGTGTTCGCACGGCCGAACGTGAAGGTCCAGGTCATCCCGGTGGATGCCGTCTACGGGCGTCGTGGCTTGCGGGCGCTGTGGGCCCTGCGGCGGCGCCTGCGTGACGAGCCGTTCGACATCGTCCAGTCGCACCACGAGAAGGCGGACCTGTTGAACGCGCTTCTGCCGCGCCGTCCGGGTCGCCTGCACGTGTCCAACCGGCGCGACCTGGGGTTCAAGAAGAGTCGCAAGCTGCGCCAGGCGTTCCGGCTGGTGAACCATCGTTTCGACGCGGTCGTCGCACCCGCCCTCGAGATCCTCGTCGCCCTGGCCGGGGGGGAAGGCGTGGATCGACAACGCACGGTGTGGATCCCCAATGGCGTCGACACCGGTCAGTTCCGTCCGCCTTCCCCCGCGGAACGGCTGCGGGCGCGTTCCGAACTGGGACTGGGTGCATCCGACCTGGTGCTGGGATGCGCGGCGCGGCTGGTGCCGGTCAAGCGCCATGTCGACCTGGTGGCCGCCTTCGCCGTCCTGCACGCGCAACGGTCCGAGGCACGGCTTCTGCTGGTCGGCGACGGACCGTTGAGGGACGACATCAGGCGCCAGGCCGAAGCCCTCGGCATCGCCGACGCGGTACTGCTGGCAGGCAACCGCGAGGACATCGATGCGGTGCTGCCCGCGCTCGACATCGCGGTGCTGGCGTCGTCATCGGAGGGCATGTCCAACGCGTTGCTGGAGGCGATGGCCTGCGGCCTGCCGATCATCGCCACCACCGTGGGAGCCAATGGCCAACTGGTGCAGCACGGCGAGAACGGCCTGCTGTGCCCGCCGTGCGAACCGGATGTGCTTGCCCAAGCGATGCTCGAGCTGGCCGAGGCGCCGGTCCGGCGGCGCGCGATGGGGAACGCGTCGCGCGCACGGGTCCAGGCGGACCATTCGGTGGAAACGATGATCAACGCCTACGAGCGGATGTACCAGCGGCTGCTGGAGCCCGCATGAGCGCGCCCGCAACCCTGTCGACATTGCAACTGCGCTCGAGCGCGGGGCTGTATGGCGCCGACCGCATGGTGCTGACGCTGGCCCAGGCCCTGTGCCGGCGGCAGGTCGCGAGCCGCCTGTTGAGCATCAACAACTACCGCATGCGCGAACAGCCGTTGCACGATGCCGCCCGCGCCCGTGGCCAGGACGCGGTGCTGCTGCCGTGCAACGGCCGCTTCGACCCCCGCACCATCCGCGCCCTGGCCTCGCAGTTGCGACCTGGCGGCGGCCAGGTGCTGCACGCCCACGACTACAAGAGCGCCTTCTACGCCTGGCTGGCAACCCGCCACCAGCCGCGGCCGATGGTGGCGACCCTGCACGGCTGGGTCGGTGGCACGACATCCATGCGCCTATACAACCGGGTGGAACTGGCCGTGCTGCGCCGGTTCGATGCGCTGGTGGTGGTGGCCGCGGAGCAGGCCGAACGGCTGCACCGCGCGGGCATCCCGCGCCAGCGGATCCACCCGGTCGACAACGCCATCGAACTCCCGGTGCAGGCCAGCGATGCCGACGTGGCCCGCCGACGGCATGAGCTGGGGCTCGACGGGGCCGGGTTCGTGTTCGGCGCGGTGGCGCGCCTGTCGCCGGAAAAGAACCTGGGCCAGTTGATCGAAGCCTTCCGGCCGATCGTGCACGCCCGGCCGGATGCCCACCTGCTCATCGTGGGCGACGGTCCCGCCCGCGGGGAACTGGATGCGCTCTGCCGGCAGTGGTCACTGACCGGGCGAGTGCGTTTCGCGGGCAATCGCGACGACATGCACGCGATCTACCCGCTGATCGATTGCGTGGTGCTGCCGTCGCTCAGCGAGGGCATGCCGCTGGTGGTGCTTGAAGCCATGTCGCGTGGCATGCCGGTGGTGGCCAGCGCGGTCGGGGATGTCCCGCGACTACTGCGACACGCAAGCCACGCCCGGCTGGTGCCGCCCGGCGACGGTGCGGCGCTCACGCGCGCGATGGACGCCGCCTTCGCGGTGCGTGGCCGGCACGACGCGGCGGCGAAGGCATACGTGTTGGCCCACCACTCGCCATCGGTCATGGCCGACAACTACACCACCCTCTACCAGCAGTTGTTGCGGGACGAGCATGGCCGTGCGGCCGCCTGACCCGGCCGCGGCCAAGCCCGGCCCCCGGTTCCCGCTGGCCGCGCGGGTGCTGCGCTCACCGGTCGCGCTGCAGCCGGCCCGGCGCGGCGACCAGCCGGCCCATGCGCCCACCATGCCGGCGACCGCGGCGACCGCCCCGCGACGGCTCACGCTCGGCTCGCCCAAGCTGTGGCCGCTGTACCTCTTCGTGTTCCTGCTGCCGCTGCAGAACCTGCAGACCGGCCACATGCCCAACCTGGGTGGCGGCCTCAACTTCCTCAACGTCATGTTCATGCTGGCGCTGGCCGGTTGCCTGCTGGCCCGCGGGCGACTGGCGCCGCACGAACCGGTGAACGCCTGGGTGTTCGTCTATGCGGCGTACATGGTGGTGTCGCTGTTCATCGGCTACCAGTACGTCAGCGGTACCGAGGCCCACATGAACACCCTCAAGGACCACCTGCTGGGCGTGTTCGTGGTCTACCTGGTGCAGATGGGAGTGTCCGACTGGGCCGGGGTCCGGCGGATCGTGATCGCCACCGTGCTGCCGCTGCCCTACATCCTCAAGGTCGTCTGGGCGCAGCACAACAGCGTCTCCAGTTGGGGCTACGACGACGACATGCGCATCAGCGGCACCTTCTCGCTGCTGGGCGCCAACGAGTTCGCGGCGTTCTGCACCACCACCGCGGTGAGCCTGTTCGCATTGCTGCTGGCCACCCGGCTTTCCAAAGCCTGGAAGCTGGCCCTCGTGGCCGGCGTCGGCTGCATGGTGCTGGGCGTGTTGTACGCGTACTCGCGCACCGCCTACGTCAGCCTGATCCTTGGGCTGGTGACGGTGATCCTGGCCTGGCGCGGGCGCTGGAAAATGATGCTGCCGCTGCTGCTGGCGGTCGCCGTGGTGCCCGGGCTGTTGCCGTATTCGGTGGTGGAGCGTTTCGAGAGCACCACCGTGGAAGCCGAGGAGCGCGACGAGAGTACCGACATGCGCTTCGTCTACTGGGGCATCGCGATCGAGACCTTCGGCCGGCATCCGGTGGTGGGCACCGGATTCCATACCTTCCACCACTCCGAGATCAATCCGTACAACAAGGACACCCACAACCTCTACCTGCGGACCCTGAGCGAGGGCGGCATCATCGGCGGGGTGATCCTGCTGGGGCTGTTGCTGTCGCTGTTGCACGCCGGCCTGCGCTCGATGGCCAGGGCCCCCACCGGCAGTTGGCACTACGCGCTCGCGCTCGGACTGGTCGGGACATGGACGGCGCTGATCTGCAGCAACCTGTTCGGCGACCGGTTCACCTACTACCCGGTGGTCGCCTACTTCTGGGCCTACGTCGCGCTGGTACTCAAGGCGCGCCACCTGCCACCCGAGGGCACCGCGCGATGAACGCGAACGCATCGCGCTGGCTGCGCTACATGATTGCCGTCGCCAGCCATTACGGCGGCCCGGACCTGCTGTACCGCTGGATCACCGGCGCCGGCCTGGTGGTGCTGATGCTGCACCGGGTCCGCGACGAGCCCGATCCATTCCCGCTCAGCATCTCGCGCTCCAGCCTGGAACAGCTGCTTGCCTGGCTGCACGAGCGCGACGCGCTGACCAGCCTGGATGACGGCCTGCACGCGTTGCGCCGCGGCAGCGACGGCGGCCCGGTGCGCTACGCGATCACCCTCGACGACGGCTACCACGACAACCTGCACCTGTTGTCGCGCAAGCTGCGGAACATGCCCGCGGTGATCTACGTCGCCACCAGCCATGTCGGCAGGGATCCCATCTGGGCCTACCGGCTGGTGCATGCGGTGCGATCGCGGCGACGCGACCAGCTCGACCTCGCCGAACTCGGCCTTGGCTGGTTCGACCTGTCCGACCCGGGCGAGCGCGACCGGTTGTTCGCCGTGTTGCCGCCGCGACTGAAGCGCTTCCCGGCCTGGCAGGTGGACAGCTGGGTGGACGCCATCGGCGATCGACTCGAGGCGCGGCCGGGTCCGGTCATCCCGGAAATGCTCGACTGGGACGAGGTGCGCCAGCTGCATTCGCGCGGCATACAGATTGGCGGCCACACCCACCACCACGCAATGCTGAGCCGCCTGGACGATGCCGCCGCCGAGGTGGAGATCACCACGTCGCAACGCGCGATCGCCGGCGAGGTCGGCGTACCGCCACGCCACTTCGCGTATCCCAACGGCGGCCATGGCGACTTCGGCCCGAGGGACGTCGACCTGGTCCGGCGCGCGGGCTTCATGACCGCCGTGACCACCATCGAAGGCATCAACCGGTCCGATGCCGATCCCTATCGGCTGCGTCGCTTCAACGTCCATGAAACGCGCTTCCACGGGCCTTTCGGGAAACTCTCCAAGGCCCTGTTCTTCAGCGAGACCAGCGGCATGCTCGGCTGGGTCCGCGGACTGCGCGCGGCATGAGCGCGCTTCCGATCCTGATGTACCACGGGCTGCACGCCAGCCCCCGGTCGCCCGGCCGGTTCGATGCCGTCTACAGCGTCGATCCCGTCCAGTTCGGCCAGCAGCTGGACTGGTTGCGCGACAACGGTTACCAGAGCGTATTGCTGGACGAGTTGCGCGAAGGCCCGGCCGTGCCGGCGCGGCAGGTCGTGATCAGCTTCGACGACGGGGACACCAGCAACGTCGAGGTCGCGTTGCCGATGCTGCTGGAACGCGGCATGCGCGCGGAGTTCTTCGTCACCACCGACTTCATCGGCCAGCCCGGCATGCTCTCGGGTGCCGGCGTCAGGACACTCGTCGAGGCGGGCATGGGGCTCGGGTCGCACGGCCGCAGCCATGCCTTCCTCGAGGATCTTCCCGACCACCGGATGTTCAGCGAACTGCGCGACAGCCGGCAGCGGCTCCAGGCGATCGGGGGACGCAGCGTTTCCGCGCTGGCGCTGCCGGGTGGCCGCGGCGGCGAACGCGAGCGCCACGCCGCACAGGCATTGGGCTACCGACACCTGCTCGGTTCGGTACCGGGAGTCAACCGGCCGGCTGGCGTCGACGGATGGCTGCAGCGCATCCCGGTGACGCGTGGCCTGGACCTGGCCGACTTCGCGGCGCGGGTGGCGTGGCGCGGGCTGGCGCCGCGGCTGATGCAGGCCCGCCACCACGCCCTGAAACTGCCCAAGCGGGTACTCGGCAATGCCGGCTACGAACGGCTGCGGGAGCGGCTGCTGTGAGCGCGCCGATGCTGTTCTGGTGCTGCGTCGGCCTGGTCGCCTACGCCTATGCCGGCTATCCCCTGCTCGCTGCGGCGCTCGCGCGGATGCGCGGCACGCAACCCCGTGTCGCGCCGGCCGGCGGATCGGAGTACCCACCAATAACCGTCGTCGTCGCGGCGCACGACGAACAACGCACCATTGCGGCACGGGTGCGCAACCTGCTTGTCCAGGACTATCCCGCCGACCGGCTGCGGGTGCTGGTGGTCAGCGATGGCAGCCGCGACAACACAGTGGCGGCGGCGGACGTGGGCGACCCGCGCGCGAGCGTGCTCACCTTGCCCCGGAACGTCGGCAAGGCCGCCGCGCTCAACGCCGCACTCGCCTGCATCGATACCCCGCTGGTGGCCTTCGCCGACGCGCGCCAGGTGTTCGCGGACGATGCGCTGCGCCACCTCGTCGCACCGTTCGCCGACCCGGCCATCGGGCTCGTCAGCGGCGAGCTGGTGATCCAGGCCCGCGACGGCACGGCCGATGCCGACGGCGTCGGTCTCTACTGGCGCATGGAAAAACGCCTGCGCTGCGACGAGGCACGGCTCGGCTGGCTGCACGGCGCCACCGGCGCGATCCACGCCATGCGCCGCGAACTGTTCGCCCCGATCCCGCCCGGCACCGTGCTCGATGACATGTGGATGCCGCTGCAGGTCCTGCTCGCCGGCCGCCGCGTGTGGATGGAGCGACGGGCCATCGCGATCGACCGTGCCAGCGCCGACAGCGGGGAGGAGTTCCGCCGCAAGCTGCGCACGCTGGCCGGCAACTGGCAATTGCTCGCACGCCTGCCGGTGTTGCTTGATCCGTGGCGCAACCCGGTGTTCTTCGCCTGGTTCTCGCACAAGTTCCTGCGGCTGATGGTGCCGTGGGCATTGCTGGCCGCGCTGCTGGCCTCCGCGGTGGCGGCCACCGGATCGCCGTTGTACCGGCTGCTCCTCGTCGCGCAATTGCTGGCGTACGCCGGTGCCGGCGCCGGGTTGCTGTTGCCGCGGCTGGCCGCGCGGGTGCCACTGCTTTCCACCGCAGGCAGCTTCGTGATGCTCAACCTCGCCGCGTTGCTGTCGCTGCCGGCGTCGCTGGCGTGGAATCCCGCGCGGTTGTGGAGGAAGCACTGATGGCGCGCATCCTCGTCCTGGCCAGCCGCCTGCCGTTCCCGCCGCGCGAGGGCCATCAGTTGCGGACGTGGCACCTGATCGACGCACTGGCGCGCCGGCACGAAGTCACCCTGCTTGGATTCCTGCGCGAGGACGACGACCCGTCCGCCGCGGGTCCGCTGCGTCGCCGGCTGCACGACCTGCACCTGTTCCCGATCCCCGCCGCGCAATCACGTGTCGCGCTGGCCCGGGCGCTGTTGCGCGGAACCCTGGGACGCCGGCCGTTCCTCGCCGAGAAATACTCGTCTGCCGCGTTTCGCACGAAGTTGCGCGAACTGGCCGCGCACGTCGACCTGGTGCATTTCGACATGTTGCCGCTGATGGCCCATGTCGATTGCGTCCCGCCCGGCATTCCCGTCGTGCTCAACGCGCACAACGTGGAGCATCAACTCTTGGCCGCACGCGCCGAAATCGAACCCGGACGCGCGGCCGGCGCCTTCCTGTCCGGACAGTTGGCGAAGCTGCGTGCGTTCGAGGCCGCCGCCTGCGCGCGCGCCGACCAGGTGCTGGCCTGTTCCGACACCGACGCCGATGCGTTGCGCGCATTGGCCACGGATACGCCGATGGAGGTCATCGCCAACGGCGTGGACATCGATGCCAACCGGCCGGCGACGTCGCTCGCGGGCGGGCGGCAACTGGTCTTCGTCGGCCAGATGGGCTGGTTCCCCAACCGCGACGGGGTCGACTGGTTCCTGCGCGATGTTTTCCCGCGGATCCTGCAGGTGCGGCCGGACGTGGAGTTCGTGTTGGTCGGCAAGACCGCGGGGCTGGAGGTTCCGGCGCCGATGCGGCCGCACGTGCGCCTGGCCGGCTTCGTTCCCGACCTGCGGCCGCTGGTGCACGAGGCGGCGGTGTATGTCGTGCCGTTGCGTGCCGGCAGCGGCACCCGGCTGAAGGTGCTGGAGGCGATGGCGCTGGGCAAGGCCATCGTCACCACCACGATCGGCAGCGAGGGCATCGCGCTGCGCGACGGGGAGAGCGCCGTGTTCGCCGACGGCCCGCAGGCGTTCGCCGATGCGGTACTGGCGCTGCTGGACGCACCCGCCCGCGCCGCGCGACTGGGCCGCGCGGCGCGGATGCTGGCCGAGCAGGACTACGGCTGGAGCGCGATCGGCCAGCGCCTGCTGGATTGCTACGACCGGCTGCTGCCGGCCCCGGACGATGATGCCCGGCCGTTGCGCCAGGCCCTGAACCGGTAGGCCCAACCGCCCACCAACTCGTACACCGCGGTTTCGCTCTTGAAGATGGCGGAGGACTGCGGAACCAGCGCGCCCAGGCTCTCCGGCGGCAGGTATGCCGAATCGCTGGAATGCACACAGGGGTCGAAACCCGCCGCACGGAACGCCGTCACCGCCCTCGGCAGGTGCACCGCCGAACTGACCAGCCGGATATCCGCCGGCAGGGTCCCGCGCAACGCCATCGCGCTCTCCCAGGTGGTGTTCGAAGTCCGCTCGACCCGGATATCCGCCGGCGCGACATCCCAGTCCCGCGCCAGGCCGGCGAGTACATCGCTCTCCTTCACCGCGAACGGCCCACCGCCGGCAATGACCAGTTCGCCGCCACCGCCCTGCCAGAGATCCACCGCCCCGCGCAGCCGCACCCAGCTGTCGAGCGTCAACTCCGCATAGTCGCTGGCTGTCCTCGGCGCGCCCTCCAGCCCGCCCGACAACAGCACGATCGGCGTTGCATCGGAGCTCGCGCACGACTCTGTCTTCGCCACCCCCGACTCGACCAGCCGGATCAACTGGTTGGCGCCCAACGGCGTGCACGACAACAGCACAAGCCCCCCAAGCACCATGCCCGCCACCCGCCAGCGCGCGCGCAGCCGCGGCCACGACGCCAACAGCAGCAACGCCAGCAGCAATCCCCAGGTCAATGGCGACAGCAGGTAATAGATCACGCGCCCGCTCCTCTGCCTAAAGAACGCAAACGATGCCGCTTGGCCCGCAGGCGGCCGCTGCGAGCCGCGCGGCGCGTAGTCAGAAGGTTGAACAGTGCGTATCCCCGACGCCATGGAGTCCCTTGCATATGTCTCCCGACCTCTGCTTCCTGCACCGCCTGGCCCGGCCACCGGGATGGATCATGCTGCTGCTCCTGCTCGGCCTGTCGATGCAACCGGCGGTCGCCGCGCAGACCTATTACGTCCGTACCGACGGCGGTAGCGCGCGCCAGTGCACCGGCCTCGCCGACGCGCCCTACCCGGGCAACGGCAGCGGCCAGGCCTGCGCATGGAACAGTCCGCTGGTGGCCCTGCCGACCGATGATGCGACCCGCATCGATGGCGGCGACACCCTGGTCATCGGCCCGGGCGACTACATGATCGGTTGGGGCGCCCCCGGTCTTGAGGAAAGCCGGCGCTGCTACACGGAGGCGCGCTACGACTGCTATCCCGCTGCCGTTCCCAGCGGCACCGGCCCGACCACGCGCACCCGCATCCTCGGCAAAGGTCATGACAGCGGCTGCACCGCCCCGCCGCGCCTGTGGGGCACCGAACG
The DNA here is from genome assembly GCF_052547215.1 of Lysobacter sp. F6437. Taxonomy (NCBI): domain Bacteria; kingdom Pseudomonadati; phylum Pseudomonadota; class Gammaproteobacteria; order Lysobacterales; family Lysobacteraceae; genus Lysobacter; species Lysobacter sp. F6437. Next base: position 185,137 of record NZ_JBQWRB010000001.1, on the reverse strand, counting down.
GGTCGACCAGGTGCTCAACCTGGAAGGCAGCAACCACGTCGAAGTCGGCTGCCTGGAAATCACCGACCGCAGCGACTGCATCGAATTCCACACCGACGATCGCGTGCGCTGCGAACGCGACGACGCGCCATACGGCGACTGGGCTTCGATCGGGATCTGGGCCAGGGATTCGCGCGATGCATGGCTGCACGACCTCGACATCCACGGCCTGTCCGGGCGCGGCATCATGGCCGGCGGCCTGCGCGACTGGACCATCGAGCGCGTCCGGATCAACGCCAACGGCTGGGCCGGCTGGGACGGCGACATCGGCGATGGAAGCTCCAACGCCGGCGACATGGTGTTCCGCGATGTCGAGATCGCCTGGAACGGGTGCACCGAACGCTGGAAGACCGGCGAGGTCCACGCGTGCTGGGCGCAGGAAGCCGGCGGCTACGGCGATGGCCTCGGCACCGCCGAGACCGGCGGGCGCTGGCTGTTCGAGGACACCCGCGTCCACCACAACACTTCCGACGGCATCGACCTGCTGTATCTGGACGAAGCGGCCACCACCTCCAGCACCTTCCGCCGGGTCCGCGCCGTCGCCAACGCCGGCAACCAGATCAAGACGATCGGTACCGCGTGGATCGAGAATTCGGTGATCGTCGGCAGTTGCGCCTACTTCTACAAGAAGTTCGACATGACCTGGAGCGACCAGTGCCGCGCAATGGGCAACGCGGTGTCGATCGGCGCCACCAACGGCCAGGTCACCACCCTCGTCCACAACACGATCACCGGCGAGGGCGACTGCCTGGTCCTCACCTCCGGCGGTGACCAGACCGCCCGCGTGGACATCCAGAACAACGTCTTCGTCGGGGCCGTCGACTTCCTCGCGGACGCCGACGGCAACCCCGGCGAACTCACCTGCGGCCACTACGCCGACGAAAGCCGGGCGACGGTGCGGTTTTCCGGCAACGCGTTCTGGAACGTCAAGGGCGGCCAGTGCCCGCCCGGCGGCAATCTCTGCGGCAAGGATCCGCGGCTGGCCGGAATGGCGCTCGACGACTTCGAGCCGATGCCGTTGCCGGGCAGTCCGCTGATCGACCGTGCCACCCCGCGTGATGGCGTCGGCGCCGACTTCCTCGGCCAGCCCCGCCTCGAGGGACCCGCCACGGACATCGGTGCCGTCGAGTTCCGCGGTGACGCGCCGACCGTGTCGGCAGCCAAGGCCGCCACCACCGACGGGACGGCGCGGCGTCCGCCACGCAACCGGAATGGCCATGCGGCGGCCGGCTTCTGGGATCGCCTCTACGACGGCGCCGCGTTTGGCTGCAACGCCATCAGGATCGCCGGCCAATCGCTGGCGGGCGCCGGCTGCCTGGTCTCGATACACATGGCCAGGCGATCGCTCGGCTGGATCCTCGATCGCCGCTAGCGCACTCCCCGGCCCCGCCATCAGGGCGCCGCGACCACGTTCTTGCCAGCACCGGACTTGCGCCACGCAAGCAACGTCGTGCGCAGGCGCGGATCCAGCGCCAGCACCAGCGCCGCGTACGCCACGCCGAGCGCGACGCCACCGACCAGCAACCGCTCCCATCCCGGCCGCAGCTCCGACAGCACGCCCGTGCCGACCAGCCCCAGGCAGGCCGCGGCGCCCACGCCCGCGCTGGCAACGGTGCGCAGGTCCGGCAGCTTCAGCAGCGAGCGCGGGACCCACAGGCAATGCCCGGCCGCAAGCGTGGCCGAGCTGGCGATGGTCGCGTAGACCGCGCCCATCACCCCGAAGGTCGGAATCCACAGCCAGTTCAAGGCGGTGTTGACCAGCATGCTGCCGCACATCAACAGCATCACCTTGGTCGAGCGCTTCTCCAGCATCAGTCCATAACCGGCCACCAGCATCAGCGGCATCAGCGCCCGCGACACCCCCATCAGCGCGAACACCGGCCCGGACGCGGCCTTGGACGGGCCGCTCAGCGCGATGATCGCGTCGGTGCCGAAGCACCACAGCATCACCGCGATGCCGACCGAACCGTGGGTCATCAGCGACAGCACCTTGGCCTTGAGCGCACGCACCGCCTCGGCGCCCTCGGTCACGAACAGGCGGTTCGCCATCGGCGTGAACGATTCGAAGATGGCGAGGTTGGTGAATACGTGGACCTGCATCGCCAGCGAAGCGCCGATGCTGTAGATGCCGACCTGGGCGAAGTCGCCGGTCATGCCAAGCAGCATAGTGCGGTCCACCAGGATCAGCGCGACGGCGAACATCTCGTTCGCCACCAGCGGCATCCCGAAGGTCAGCCCCTGGCGCATCGACGCCGGGTCGATCGAGGCGCGCGAGAACTTCAGGTTGCGCTGCGCCCAGTACACATAGAAGCCGATCACCAGCGCGGTGGCGAGCAGCTTGCCGCCATAGGCCGCCACGGCGCTCTGCTGTATCCACGCGACGGCCCCCAGCATCATCGCCAGTTGCATCCAGCGGCTGAAGATGCGCGAGGCCATCACCAGCCGCGAGCGCTCGGTGACCCGCAGGACAGTCTCCACCAGGCTCGAGTACACGGCCATCGGCACCGCGACCAGGGCCAGCCAGAACACCGCCGGCTGGCGCAGCCCGGCCAGCAGGTCGACCGCCGCCAATCCGCCGCCGACCACCACCCACAACACCATCGACATGGCCAGCGGGAGGTAGAACAGGTTGGTCGAGAACGCCCGCAACCGCGCCTCGTCGCCACCGTAGGGATAGAACCGCTGGATCGCGTGTTGCGCCCCCAGCTTGCCGACCGCCACGGCCATCAGCGCCCAGGTCTCGTAGTAGCCGAGGATGCCGTACTGGGTGTTGTCGAGCAGGCGGGTAAGGACCGGGAACGAGATGAAGCCGGCGAGGATCACCAGCACGTTCGCGGTGGAGTAATGCAGGAAGTGCGCACCCATCCCCGGCGTTTTCGCCGCCTTGGCCTTGCCGTCGACCACGGTCGCCACCGGTGCGGGCTCCATCAACCGAACTGCCCGCGCATCCACGCCGCGACCGTCCGCTGCAGCCGTGCCCGGTCGCGTCGGAGGTAGAAGGTGTGGTCGCAGTCCGGCCAGTGCTCCAGCCCGACCGCGGACGACCGCGCGGCTCGACCCAGGCAGGCCACCAGTTGGCGGGGATGGTTGAAATAGCCGTAGGCGCCGCCGGTGAACAGGAACAGCATGCGCACGTCGCGCGCCACCAGCGCCGCCATTTGCTTCACCGCATCGGCCCGGCCGGGGAAGTCACGGAAGTTGCCGGCCGCTGGCTTGCGCACGCGTGGCTGCCGCAGTCGCCGCCACAACCGGCCCGGGTCGAGCAGGCGCGGCAGCAGGTGGTGCAACCAGTAACCCCAGGTGCGATAGGCCAACCCGTCGAGCAGGACGAACCCCGCCACCCGGGCGTCATCGACCGCGACATGGAACGCATCGTCCGCGCCGGAACAGATGCCGGCCAGCACGAACCGGTCAGCGCCAGTCTCGTCCGCCAACAGAGCCATCGCCGCACCGACCTCCCGCTGGCGCCGCTGGCCCGAGGCCACCGCGCACAGCGGGCTGTCGCCGAGGCCCGACTGGTCGAAGCGCAACACCGCGAAACCCTGGTCGGCGAGCACGCGCGCGAGTTGCACGTAGCCACGGAACGGACCGACGCGGTGCACCAGCCCGGCGTTGAGCAGGATCACGGCGACCGGATTGTCACGCCCGGTCCGCGGACGCGTGAGCACGCCGACCAGGCCGTCGCCGAAGCAATGCGCGGTCTCGTTCGCGGCGTTCACCGCCGCGGCGGCCACCGGCGGGATGCGGACCTGCAGGTTCATGCCGCCTCCGCGGCCAGGTGCCGGGCCAGCCCGGCCACGCTGCGGCGCGGGAACGCCTGGTGTTCGAACACTTTCGGTTCGAGCCAGGCGGGGCGGTCAGCGGGGTCGAGCAACACCTCTTCGACCGTGACGCCCACGGCGCGCTGGGTCGCGATGAAGCGTCGCAGGTCCGCGTCCTGCTCCCAGGCCGCCACCAGCACGCGGCTGCCGGCGGGCAGGCGGATGCCGGTGGCATCGACACCGGCCAGCGCATCGAGGAACGCCGGATCGACATCGAAGCCGAGCAGCTCGTCGCGCTCGGCCACTACCCCGCCACGCGGATAGCGGCCGGTTTCCCTGACCTGCATGACGTGTTGGCGGCGCCAGTCGGAGACGGTCGCGCGACCCACCAGTTGCGGGTCCCACAGCACCAGGTCGACCGGTTCGGCGGATGGCCCGGCGAATTGTGCGAGCACCGGCAGGGCCGCACTGCGGTAAGCCAGGACGCGGATCGGCAAGCCCCCCGGCGCGGTGTCCAGGAATGCCCGCGCAACGCGCAGGTCGGCAAGCAGTCCATCAAAACCGATGTCCACGTGGTCGCCGCCGGAATCGCCACTGCCGAACCAGTCGAAGCGCAACACCTCGGTCCCGGCCAGTGCCAGCGCCTCGGCCAGCGCCCACAACGACCGGTGGCAACGGATCCCGTCCTGCAGCAGCGGCGCGCAGACCAGCATGGCGGCGCACGGCGTCGTCGCGGCGGGGTGGCGCACGCCAAACAGCGTCCGTTCCGGATCGCCAAAATGGAACGGCTGGGTCATCGATCTGCCACCCGTGCACCGCCGAACAGCCGCGCGAGGCTGCGGCCCAGCCCGCCGGATTCGTGCCCGGTTACCGTCGCTGCGGCCGTGTCCGGCAGCTCGGCCGCGATCTGGCCGAGGTTCTGCGCGGCCAGCCGCATCAGGTTGAGTCGCACGCCGGTGTCGCGGGCGACCCGGTCGGTCATCGTCACCGCCAGCATCGAGTGGCCGCCGAGGTCGAAGAAGTTGTCGTCCTCGCGCACCTCCACCCCGAGCAGTTCCGACCACAGGTCGACGAGGTAGCGGACCTGCGGACAGGCTGCGTTCTTCGTCGCGGCCGGAGCGGCCGGCGCCGTGGCTGCGGCCCGCGACTCCCCGCGGGCCGCGGCCAATGCATCGGCCAGTCCCTGAGACAACGCGTGCTCGCGCACCATGACGTTGTGCGCGCCCGGGACGCGAACCACCTGCACCGCGCCCACCAGTTCCTCCCAGCCCAGTGCAGGCATCCCCGCCAGCATCGCCGGTTGCTCGTCCGCGCGGAACAGCACGAGCGACCCCGGGTACGGTCGGACCACGTACTGCTGGTACGCCCGCAGGTGCGCGGCCTCGAGTCCGGAATAGCGCTCCGAATGCGGGATCTGCGCACCGATCCTGCGCGCGAGGTACGCCTTGAGCCGGGCGACGAGTCCACGCCTGCGCGACGCCAGGCTCGCGCCAATGCAGCGCACACGTTCACTCCAGGACAAACCGCCCAGCCGTCGCTGCACCTTGCGCAGCAGGCCCTGCCCGGCTTCGCGCCGGCAGCGCTCGCCGTACTCCGCCGAGGTGTCGAACAGACCCAGCAAGGCAACTTCCTGGCCGGCAGCGGCCAGTTGCCGTGCCATCTCGTAGGCGATCATCCCGCCCATCGAGCCGCCAGCGAGGTGGTAGGGCCCTTCGGGCTGCGCCCGGCGGATCTCGACCACGTAGAGTTCCGCCATGTCCTCCAGTCGCGTCAGCGGCGGCGTGTGGCCATCCAGCCCCCGCGCCTGCAGGCCGAACACCGGCTGCCCCGGCGGCAACGACTCGGCGAGCGCGTGGTAGTTGAGCACGTTGCCGCCAACCGCATGCACCAGGAACAGCGGCGGGTGCGTGCCCTCGCCGCGGATCGGCACCAGCGGGGACCACGGATCGATCGCGCCGCCATCGAGCGTCGCCAGCGACCCGCCCGACGACGCGCCGGCCTTGCGATAGGCCGCTGCCAACGTCCGCAGGGTCGGCGCGGTGAACAGCGTGGCCAACGGCAGGTTGACCCCGGTGAGCTGGTTGGCGCGATGGAACATCTGCACGGCGAGCAGCGAGTTGCCGCCGAGGGCGAAGAAATCGTCGTCCGGCTCGACCGAGTCGCGACCGACCAGCTCACACCAGACTCCGGCCAGCTGCGCGATCAACCGGTCGTTAACGGGGGCCGGTTCCGACACAGGTGTCGCTGCAGGCTGGACGGGGGTGACGACGGGCTGGGCGATCGACCCGGGCGCCGCGACGCCGGCCGACGCCTCCAGGCCCTTCAACAACGGCCCGTTGCCCCCGCCGGATTGCGTGATCGCCTCGACCGACAACGTCGGATCGCCGGCGACCGCCTTGACGATGTCCAGGTAGCGCTGCTGCAGCGCCGCCGTGGTTTCCTCATGGAACAGGTCGGCGTTGTAGACCAGCGCGCCCGACAGTCCGGTCTCGTCCTCGACGAACCAGATGCCCAGGTCCTCGGTCGCGCCGGGATGGAACAGCGCGCGGCGCTCGTGCTGCACGTTGCCCCACTTGACCACGCGCTGGCGGATGTCCTGGAACGAGAACAGCGACTGGTACAGCATCCGCCCGCCGCCGTCGGTGCGCACGCTGAGCTCGGCCAGCAGGTCCTCCAGGCGGATGTCGGGGTTGGCGAAGCTGTCCAGCACCAGTTGCTTTACCCGGCCGACCACCTCGGCGAACGACATCGACGGATCGATTTCGAGGCGCAGCGGCAACAGGTTGGTGAAGAAGCCCATCAGGCCCTCGACCTCGGGCCAGTGGCGCCCGCGCACCGGGGTGGCGACGATGAGGTTGCGCTGCCCGGTGACGCTGTGCAGCAACGTGAAGTACGCCGCCAGCAACGTGACGAACAGGGTCGCGTCGACCTTCAGGCCGGACTGGCGCAGCTGTTCGGTGAGGTCGCGCGGGATCAGCACCTTGTGCGCGCAGGCGCGGCCGGACATGCCCGGCCGACGCGGCTTGTCGGTCGGCAACGCCAGTGCCCGGCGTTCCTCGGACGCGTTCGCGCCGCCCAGCCGCTCACGCCAGAACGCCAGCTGCCGGGCGTATTCCGGCCCCTTGACCCACTCGCGATGCCAGGCCGCGAAGTCGCCGTAGGTCACCGGCAACTCCGGCAGGTCCGGCTCACGGCCCTCGATGTAGGCGCCGTAGATCTCCGAGATGTCCGAATACAGCAGGTCGAACGACCAGCCGTCCCACACGATGTGGTGCGGCATGAAGAACATCACGTGCAGTTCGGCGTCGAGCTTGAACAGGCGCGCGGTGAACAGCGCCGGCTGGGCGAGGTCGAACGGCACCGCGATCAGCGCCTTCATGCGCCTGGTCAGTTCGGCTTCGCGTTCGTCGGCCGGCATGCCGGTCAGGTCGACCACCGGCAACAGGCCGGTCTCGACCTCGTCGTGGATGACCTGCACCGCTTCGCCACCCGAACGGTCGATGCTGGTGCGCAGGACCGTCTGGCGGCGCGTGACCTCGCGGAACGCACGCTCGAACAGCACCACGTCGAGCGGGCCGCGCAGGCCGTGCGCCGACGGCGTGTTGTAGGTCAGCTGGCCGGGGTTGAACTCCTCCAGCATCCGCAGGCGTTCCTGGATCAATGCCAGCGGCGCCCGGCCCTGGTCGGCGCGGCGCGGGATCGGCTCGTGCCGCGGGACCGCCTCGCCATCGCTGTCGGCCAGCCGCTCCGCGAGCCGCGCGACCGTCGGCGCGTCGAACAGCGCGCGCAACGACAACGACACGCCCAGTTCGCGGTTGAGCCGCGAGGTCAGTTGCGCGGCCAGCAGCGAGTGGCCACCGAAGGCGAAGAAGTCGTCCTCGACGCCGATCGAGGGCAGCCCGAGGACGGCGGCCATCGCGGTTGCGATGGTCCGCTCCATGTCGTTGCGCGGCGCGATGCTTTCCGCCGAACGCCGGACGCCGGGATCCGGCATCGGCAGGCCCTTGCGGTCGATCTTGCCGTTGGGCAGCAGCGGCACCGCGTCCAGCGCCATGACGTGCTGCGGGATCATGTACTCGGGCAGCGCGTCGCGCAGGTGCCTGAGCAGCGCGGCCTCGTCGAGTTCGACGCCGGGCCTGGGCACGACGTAGGCGACCAGCCGGACATCGCCCGGACGATCCTCGCGCGCCACCACCACCGCCCTCGCGACCGAGGGATGGCTGGCGACGTTGTTCTCGATCTCGCCCAGCTCGATGCGGTAACCGCGCACCTTGACCTGGAAATCCAGCCGTCCCATGTGTTCCAGGTTGCCGTCGGCACGCCAGCGACCGCGGTCGCCGGTGCGATACAGCAGCGGCACCTTCAGCGTCGACGGCGCGGACCATGGGCCGCTGAACCGGTCCTCGAGGAAGCGGTCGGCGGTCAGCTCCGGCCGTTGCAGGTAGCCCAGGGTCACGCCGTCGCCGCCGATGCAGATCTCACCGGGCACGCCGAGCGGGCACAGGCCGCCCTGCGGATCGAGGATCCAGACCCGCGTGTTGGCGATCGGCCGGCCGATGTGGATGTCCGGGGCCTGTTGACCGGGCGACGGCTGGACCCGCGCGCAGGTCGACCAGACCGTGGTCTCGGTGGGGCCGTAGACGTTCCAGAGCGAACCGCAGCGCTGCAGCAGGATGGTGGCGAGGTCCTGCGGCAGCGGTTCGCCACCGCACAGGATGCTGAAACCGGTGTTCCCGCCCCACTCCGCTTCGAGCAGCAGGCGCCAGGTGGCCGGCGTGGCCTGCATGATCGTCGCGCCGGATGTTTCCAGCAGCGCCTTCAGCGCGCCGCCATCGACCGCGGTGTCACGGTCGGCGAGCACCACCCGGGCACCGACGCCCAGCGGCAGCAGCAGTTCAAGCACGGCGATGTCGAACGACAGCGTGGTCACCGCGACCAGCCGGTCATCGGCGTCGATGCCCGGTTCGCGCTGCATCCCGACCAGGAAATTCGCGACCGCACGGTGCGGCACCTGGACGCCCTTGGGGCGCCCGGTCGAACCGGAGGTATAGATCACGTAGGCGACCGATTCGGGCTCCGCCGCGCCGGCGTCGCGCCCGAGCCGCGCGGTTGGAGCCGCGGCCAGGTCGGCCTCGAGTTCGTCCAGCATCAGCATCGGACGACCGCGCAGGTCGAAGTGCGACGCATGCCTGCGCTGGGTCAGCAGCGCGGCCAGGCCGGCGTCCCCGGCCATGTAGGCCAGGCGGTCCGCCGGGAACTGCGGATCCAGCGGGACGTAACCCGCCCCCGCCTTGAGGATGCCAAGCAAGCCGGCGAGCATGTCGACACCGCGATCGAGTGCGATGCCGACCAGCGCGCCGCGATGCACGCCCTGCGCGCGCAGCAAGTGCGCGATGCGGTTGGCGCGGGCCTCGAGTTCGGCATAGCTGAGCGACGCGTCACCGAACTGGAGCGCGATGCGATCCGGGGTGCGGTCGCACTGGGCCTCGAACCACTCATGCATGCGCGACCGGCTGTCGTATGTGACCGGCTCGGGCTGCAAGGCGCACAGCTCCGCGTACGCGGGGCCGTCGACCAGCGGCAGGTCCGCGGACTTCGCATCCGGAGCAGCGACCGCCTCGCGCAACAGGGTCTCGTAGGCGACCAGCCAGCGGCGCACCGTGGCGGCGTCGAACAGCTCGCGGTTGTACTGGCATTCCAGCCGCAAGGTGCCATGCGAGTGCATGGCGTTGATGAACAGTTCGAAGTTCTCGAAGCTGCGCGGATTGTTTCCGAACTCCAGGGTCAGCCCGGGGAACCCGGTGGTCTCGCGCTCGAGTGCCTGGTCGATGTTGAACATCACGCTGACCAGCGGCATGCGGCCGGGGTCGCGTTCGACGCGCAGTTTCTTGAGCAGGGTGCCGAAGGTGTAGCGCTGGTGCTCGATCGCATCGAGCAGGGTTTCCTGGGCATCGCCCAGCGCCTGCGCGAAGGGCCGTGCCGGGTCGATGTCGAAACGCAAGGGCAGCAGGTTGACGCAGTGGCCGACCAGGTGGTCGTGGCCGTCCAGCGACTGGCCGGCGGCGGGAATGCCGACCACCACCTGCGACTGTCCGGCCAGCCGCGCCATCAGGCTGGAGAAGCCGCCGAGCAGGGTCGCGAACATGCTGATGCCGCGGCGCGCGCCCATGCCGCGGATCGCGCTGACCAGTTCGGCGTCGAGCACGTGGTCCTCGCGGCGCGAGGCGAAACCGCGCTGGTTCGGGCGGGGCCGGTCGGTGGGCAACTCGAGCACCGGTGCGCCGTCGGCAAAGCGCGACAGCCAGTAGGCCTCGTCGTCGGCACTGGCACCGCTGGCGGAGTGCGAGGCCTCGGCCAACGCGTAGTCCGAGAACACATCGGGTGTCTTCGGCGCGGGCACGTCGACCCCGCACGCCTGTCCGTACAGCGCGCCCAGGTCCTGCACCAGCACCCACCACGACCAGCCGTCACAGACGATGTGGTGCGCGGTGAGCACGAGCAGGTGGTCATCCGCCCCCAGGCACAGCAGCTCGGCACGGAACAGGTCGTCGTGGTCCAGCGCGAACGGGGTCTCCACCGCAAGTGCGAGCCGCTCGTCCACCGCCGCCTTGCGCGCCGCATCGTCCAGCGCAGAGAGGTCGCGCACCGGCATTTCCAGCGCGCCCGGCTCGCGTACGCAAAGGGTTTCCCCGTCGGGGCCGAAGTTCGAACGCAAGGCGTCGTGGCGCACCAGCAGTTGCTGCAGGCCACGGTGCAGTGCGTCGCGGTCCAGGCGGCCGCGCAGGTGCAGCGACGCCGATTCGTTGAACGCGAGGGAGGCGTCCCGGTCCAACTGGTCGGCGAGCCAGACCTCGCGCTGGGACTCGGTGGTCGGCACCACCCGCGACAGCACGCCAGCGACGAACGGATCGTATTCGACCGCGTCCTGGGCCGGGCGGCGCGACGCGACCTCCATTATGTTCATGCACTCACCTTCCGGAATTTGCCGGGTGACTCCTCGTTGGCGACGAACCAGGCCGGGCGGCCGTCGGGCTCGCGCCCGAGCCGCGCGCCGGGCACCGGCGGGCGCCCCGGATCCATCACCACGGCCGGCAGCGCTTCGGGCGATGCCTCGCGGCCCGGCAGCAGCCCGGCCCCCTGCAGTTCAAGCACCGATGCCTTGTAGGCCTCGAGGATCGCCTGTACGTCGGCTTCGCTGTGCGCGGTGGTGAAGAAGCAGGGGAAGTTGTCGAGGATGTGGATCCCGCGGCTGCGCATCATCGCGAACAGCAGGTCCTGCATCGGATGGTCTTCGAGGAAGTGGGTACGCCACATCGAGGCGAACTGCCGGATCACGATCGGCGCGCCGACCTCTTCGCAGAAAGCATTCAGTTCGGCGGCGAACTCCGTGGCGCGGGTGTTGAGCCGCTCCTGCAACTGCGGACCGGCATCGCGCATGTGCTCCAGCACCGCCTTGGCCGCCGCCAGCGCAAGCGGATGGCGGACGAAGGTGCCGGCGAAATAGGTCACTCCGACCGTCGGCTCCGAATCGTCGCCGTACTGCCATTGGCCGCCGTCCAGCGCATCCATGTAGGCGCGCTTGCCTGAAATGACACCGAGCGGGTAGCCGCCGCCGATGACCTTGCCGTAGGTGGCCAGGTCGGCCTTGATCCCGAACAGCGCCTGGGTACCCGCGGGGTGCGAGCGGAAGCCGGTGATGACCTCGTCGAAGATCAGTACCGCACCCGCCTCCTCGGTGATCTTGCGGATCTCGCGCAGGAACTCGACCGGCTGGAAGTCCGGCCGCCGGCTCTGCACCGGCTCGACCAGCACCGCGGCCAGTTCATGCGCGCGCTCACGGATGATCTGCAGCGACTCGGGGGTGCCGTAGTCGAGCACCAGCATCTGCTCCGAGGTGTTGGGCAGGATGCCCGGCGCCGCTGGCACCGCGCGCAGCTTGCGGGTGCCGCGGACGATCACCTCATCGTTGATGCCGTGGTACGAACCGCTGAACGACACGATGGTGCTGCGCCCGGTAATGGTGCGGGCGATGCGCATCGCGCCCAGCACCGCCTCGGAGCCGGTGTTGCACAGCGCGGTGCGCTCATGGCCGGTGAACTCGCACACCAGCTTCGAGACCTCGCCGGCCAGCGGATGTTGGGGACCGATCTCGTAGCCCAGGTCGAGCTGCTCGCGGACCGCATCGAGCACGAAATCCGGCTGCCAGCCGAACATGCTCATGCCGAAGCCGTTGTTGGCATCGACGTACTCGTTGCCGTCGATGTCGAACATGTGCGAACCCTTCGAGCGCTCGATCACGATCTGGTAGCAGATCTCCTTCAGCGCCGGCCGGAAGCCATTGACCACGCGCGGGTCGGCCATGTGCGGCCGGTGCGTCTCGGTGTACGCGCGGGACTTGGCGGTACGGGCGACATAGCGCTGGATGAACGTTTCCAGGTGGCGATGCTGGCGCTCGTCGAGGTCCAGTTTCGATGTGTGGATCCGGGCGATCGCACCGAACGCCTTGTTGACGTCGTAGCGGGTGTGGGCGAGCGCGGCGGCCTCCTCGTCGGGCGCTTCGGCGTCGGCGGGAGCGGCGGCGGGACCGGGCTGGACGACCGCCGGGGACACGGACGTGGCCGCCGGCACGGGCACGGTGGCAGGTGCCGCCGGGAGCTCGGGGGCTACCACCGGCGTCGCCATCGGTTGCCCCCCAAGCAGGGCGAGCTGCTGCGACATCAGGTTCATCTGCTGGGCAATCAGCTGGCGTGCGAAATCGCCGTTGGCCGCGACCGGCATGGCCACCTGCGCCGCCGGCGCCATCGGCAACGTGGCCGCTGCCATCGGCGCCGCTGTCATCGGAGCCGGGGCGATCGCCGCGGGTGCCGCGGCCGGCGGCGGTGCGGCCACCACGTCCGGCGGCAGCGCCTCGTCGAGCATCGCCGCCAGGCGGTCGAGGCTGGAGTACTCGCTCATCAACTGGCGGAACGTGACCTTGACCGAGAAGCTCCTCTGCAACTGCAGCGCGACCTGGGTCAGCATCAGGCTGTCGAGCCCGAGCTCCATGAAGTTGGCATCGGCGTCGGCGCCGGACAGGTCGAAACCGACCACGTCCTCGAACACGTCGGTGAGCTCCCCGACCAGCCGCGGCTTGCGATCGGCGACGGGCGCCGGCATGGAAGGCACGGCGGCCGTGGCGGCGGATTGCGGGACGAGGTGCGGCATGACGGACTCCAGATCCGGGGTGGAAGCAATGGCCGGGTGCAGGACTACCGTGGCGTCGGCCGGTGGCGCCTCGATCCAGTAACGCTGTCGTTCGAAGGGGTACGTGGGCAGCCGCACGCGGCGGCGTTGCCCGCGGCGGTCGAACACCGCCGGGTCGAGTGGCACGCCGCGGCACCACAGCTGGCCGGCGGCCCGGCGCACGCTGGCCGGCTCGGCCGCGGGGTTGTCGGCCAACGAGGCGACGGCGGAGAGGTGCGGCTTCTGGGTGCCCGGATGCTGCCGCGACAGCGTGCTGAGGGTGGCGCGCGGGCCGACCTCCAGCAGCACCCGCGACGGGGCATCGAGCAGCCGGCCGAGGCCGGTGGCGAACCGCACCGGTTCGCGCAGGTGGCGCGACCAGTATTCGGCCGACATCGCGGTTTCCGCGTCGAGCCAGTCGCCGGTCGCGGTGGACACCAGCGGGACCTGCGGCGCGGACCGGGTGATCGCGGCGACTTCGGCGTGGAACGGTTCCAGCACCGGATCCATCATCGCCGAGTGGAACGCGTGCGACGTGCACAGCGCACGGCAGGCGATGCCGTCCGCATCGAGTTCGGCCTGGAACCGGGCGATCGCGTCATGCGGGCCGGCCACCACGCAGGCACCCGGCGAATTCTCCGCCGCCAGCGACAGGTCGGCGGGCAGGCGCGGCAACAAGGCATCGAGGGCGACGCGGATCGAAAGCATCCCGCCTTCCGGCTGGGCCTGCATCAATGCGCCGCGGCGCGCGACCAGTCGCAGCGCATCGGGCAGCGCGAACACGCCCGCCAGCGTCGCGGCGACGAACTCGCCGACGCTGTGGCCGATCATCGCCGCCGGCTGGACCCCAAGGCTCATCCACAACCGCGCCAGCGAGTATTCGATCGCGAACGTCGCCGGCTGCATCACCGAGGTCGGGCGCAGGGCTTCCGGGTCGTCGCCAAACACCCGCTCGCGCAGGTCGAAGCCGAGCTCGCCATGCAGGATGTCGGCGCATTCGTCGAACGCGGTGCGGAACGCGAGTTCGCTCTCGTAAAGCCCACGCCCCATGCCGGCGTACTGCGCGCCCTGCCCCGGGAACATGAACACCACGTCGCTCGACCGGGCGGGCCGGCTGCGCGCGGCCGCCGCCGCGGTCTCGGGACCGCGCAGCGTGGCCACCGCGGCGTCGACGTCTTCGGCCACCACGGCGATGCGATGCGCGAACGCCTTGCGACCCGCGGCCAGCGTCCAGGCGACGTCGCCCAGGTTGGCACCTGGCTGTTCCTGCAGGTGCGCCGCCAGACGCTCCGCGGCGCTGCCGAGTGCGCCCGGCGTGCGTGCGGACAGCACCAGCAACTGCGGGCCCGTGGCAGGCAGCGATTCGGCGCGCTGCGGCGCCTCCTCCAGCACCACGTGCGCGTTGGTCCCGCCGACGCCGAACGAGCTAACGCCGGCCCGGCGCGGCACGTCCCCGCGGGGCCATTCGGTCAGGCTCGAATTGACCACGAACGGCGATCCATCGAACTCGATCGCCGGGTTCGGGCTTTCGTAATGCAGGCTCGCCGGGATGCGCTGGTCCTCCAGTGCGAGTGCCGCCTTGATCAGTCCCGCTCCGCCGGCCGCGATCACCAGGTGGCCGACATTGCTCTTGACCGAACCGATGCGGCAGAAGCCAGCGTCGTCGGTGCCCAGCCGGAACGCCTTGGTCATGCCCTCGATCTCGATCGGGTCGCCCAGCGGCGTTGCGGTGCCATGGGCCTCGACGTAACCGATGCTGCGCGGCTCGACCCCGGCATTGCGGTGCGCCATCGCGATCACCGCGGCCTGGCCGTCGCTGTTGGGCGCGGTGAAGCTGGCCTTGGCGCCGCCGTCGTTGTTGATCGCCGCGCCGCGAATCACTGCGTGGACTTGGTCGCCATCGGCCAGCGCATCCGACAGGCGCTTGAGCAACACCACCATCGCGCCGTCGCTGAACACCGTGCCCTGCGCGCGCGCATCGAAGGTGCGAGTGTGGCCGTCGACCGAGAACATCGCGCCTTCCTGGTACAGGTAGCCGCTGCGCGGTGGGCTGGTGACCGATGCGCCACCGGCCAGCGCCATGTCGCACTGGCCGGCGCGCAGGCTGTCGACGGCCTGGCAGATCGCCACCAGCGAGGTCGAGCACGCGGTCTGCACGTTGATCGCCGGACCGGTCAGGTTGAGCTTGTGTGCCACGCGGGTGGCGATGTAGTCCTTGTCGTTGAGGAACGACACCGGATAGGCGCCGACCTTCTCGATCAGGTCGGGACGCCGCATGACGTGGTTCTGGAAGTAGGTGCAGTTGTACATGCCGGCGAACACGCCAACCGGCACTCCGGTCGCGTCGGGCACGTGGCCCGCGCGCTCCAGGCAATCCCAGCACAGCTCCAGGAAGATCCGCTGCTGCGGATCCATCACCTCGGCCTCCCTCGGGCCGATGCCGAAGAACGCCGCATCGAACTGCTCGACGCCGTCGATCACGCCACGCGCCGCGACGTAGGACGGATCACTGCGCTCGGCCAGCCCGATCATCGGGTCAAGTTCATCGGGCTGGAACAGGGTGATGGTGTCGCGGCCATCGCAGAGGTTCTGCCAGAACGCCTCGACGTCACCCGCACCGGGAAAACGCCCGCTCATCGCCACGATCGCGATCGGTTCGTTGCCCGCCTGTGCCGGTGCCAGCGCACGCGGCATCCGCGCGCGCATCGCGGCGTCATCGTGGTTGCCGTCCAAGGCTCGCGCCAGCGCGGTCGGCGTCGGGTTGCGGAACAACAGGGTGATCGGGACATCGACCCCGTCGCCGGCGTTTCCACCGGCCGCGACGCGCGACTGGCGGATGCGCTCCAGCAACCGGGTGGCCAGCACCGAGTTGCCACCCAGCTCGAAGAAATTGTCATGCCGGCCGATGCCCTCGACATCGAGCAGCTCCGCGAAGAACCCGCACAGTTCCTGCTCGACCGCGCCCACGGGCGGCTCGTGGCTGGAGGACAGCGCGGGCCGGCTGTTGTCCGGCGCGGGCAACGCGCGGCGGTCGAGCTTGCCGTTCTCGTTCTGCGGCAACACGTCCATCATCACGAACGCGGCCGGCATCATGTAGTCGGGCAGCGTCGCTTCCAGGTGCGCGCGCAGGGTCCCGACCGTCGGCGTCTTGCCGTTGGGCACGACGTAGGCGACCAGCCGCTTCTCGCCGGGCCGGTCCTCGCGTGCCAGCACCGCGCAGGCGCGCACCGCGGGGTGGTGCCCCAGGGTGGCCTCGATCTCGCCCAGCTCGATGCGGAAGCCGCGGATCTTGACCTGGTGGTCGATGCGTCCCAGGTACTCGATGTCACCATCGGCATCCATTCGCACCAGGTCGCCGGTGCGATAGATGCGCGCAACCGGTGCGTCGGTCTCGCGCGGGTCGCGCCATTCGATGAAGCGCTCCGCCGTGAGATCGGGACGCCCGTGGTAGCCGCGGATCACGGCCCGGCCACCGATGAACAGTTCGCCGACCTCGCCGGTCGGCAGCGGTTGCAGGTCCTTGTCGAGCACGTGCAGCGGCACGTCCGGGATGCCGGTGCCGATCATGCTGCCGGCGTCGCCCTCGACATCGGCGCGGGTGATGTGGCGGAAGGTGACGTAGATGGTGGCCTCGGTCGGGCCGTACATGTTGACGACCTGCGGCTGGGCGTCGCCATGGCGCTGGAACCACGGCCGCAGCGACTGCATCGATACCGCCTCGCCGCCGAGGATGACGTAGCGCAGCGCGTACTCGCCGGGAACCGGGAGCGCCTCGTCGGCGCGCATCAACTCCAGGAAGCCGGTGGGGGTCGGACAGGTGACGGTCACCTGCTCGTCGACCAGCAACTGGCGGAATGCCTCGGGGGTGCGACTGACGAGGTGCGGCACCACCACCAGCCGCGCGCCATGCGTGAGCGCGCCCCAGATCTCGAAGCCGGATACGTCGAACGCCGGCGACAGGAAGAACGCCCAGACATCGTCCGCGCGGAAATCGTACAGCGGCTCGATCGCGGTGAAGTACCGCACGACGTTGCCCTGGGTGACCATGCAGCCCTTCGGCTTGCCGGTCGAACCCGAGGTGTACATCACATAGGCCAGGGTGTCGGGGCCGTGGTCGATACCGGGCGCGGTTTCGCTCTCGGCGGCGATCAACTCCCGGTCGCCGTCCAGGCAGACCTTGTGCGCCGCCGTCTCCGGCACTGCGTCAAGGTTGCCGGACAGCGTCAGCACCACCTGCGCACCGGCGTCCTCGAGGATGTAGGCGAGCCGCTCCTTCGGGTAGATCAGGTCGAGCGGCAGGTAGGCCGCGCCCGCCTTCACGATGGCCAGCATCGCGACGATCATCTCGACGGAGCGATCCATGCAGAAACCGACCAGGTCCTCGCGGCCCACGCCGAGCCGGAGCAGATGGTGCGCAAGCTGGTTCGCACGTCGATCGAGCTCGGCGTAGGTCAGCCGGGAGTCGCCGCAGCACACCGCGATCGCATCCGGCCGATTCGCGGCCTGCTCCTCGAAACGACTGGCCAGGCCGGGTACGTCCGCGCACTCCGCGATGGCCCTGGCCGCCGCCGTCGCATGATCCTCGTGATTCATCTACCTGCCCCCTCGTCGTGAACCGGCGCAGACAGGACTTTTCCGCACCTGCCGTTGCTGAGTTAGGTAACGTCCACCGACAGGCCAAGCGGCCATGCGCGACGGGCTCCTCCACGACATGCGGGGCCGGGTCGCGCGCGCTACGATAGGCCGCGAGACGGGGACTCCATGAAGCCAGACATCGCCCAGCTGTATTCACAGCTCGACCTGCGCCCGGATTGCGGCCTGGACGACCTCAAGCGCGCGTATCGGCGACGCATCAGCGAACTCCATCCCGACAAGCCGGGCATGGGGACGGCCAACGCAGGCGGCCTGCGAATATCGGAACTGAACTCGCTCTACGACGAGGCGATGCGCTTCCACCGCGTCCACGGACGCCTGCCCGGCGCGCCGCCCTCGCCCTCCCGGCGCAACCGGTCCACCGCCACCGTCCCGATGCTGGTGATACCCCCGGACGTCGTGCGTGCCCGCGCCAATGCCGCGGCCAGGCGTCGCACCACCATGATCGCGGTGCTGCTGATCGTGTTGCTGGTGTTGCTGATGATCCTGCTGGACTGACCGACCGTGATCGCCGCGGCGCTGGCGTCATCGCGCCCCGCGCTGGAACAGCACCACTTCCACCGTCTGCAACAGGATCATCAGGTCGAAGACCAGGCCGTGGTTCTTCACATAGAAGAGGTCGAACTTCAACTTCTCTTCCGCGTCCTCCACGGATGCGCCGTAGCGGTAGCGCAACTGTGCCCATCCGGTGAGCCCGGGCTTGACGCTGTGGCGCACCGCGTAATAGCGGATCTCCTGGCTGAGCATGTCGACGAACTGCGGACGCTCCGGCCGCGGCCCCACGAAGCTCATCTCGCCACGCAGGACGTTCACCAGTTGCGGCAGTTCATCCAGGCGGGTCATGCGGATGAAGCGACCGACCCGCGTGGTGCGGTCATCGCCCGTGGTCGCCCAGCGGGCCACGCCGTCCAGTTCGGCGTCGCAACGCATGCTGCGGAACTTCAGCAGTTCGAACTCGCGGCCACCCTCGCCCACCCGTACCTGCCGGTACAACACCGGCCCACGCGAATCCCAGGACACCGCGAGCATCACCAGCAGCATCACCGGCCACGCAACAAGCAACATCAGCGATGCCGCCAGCAGGTCGAAGAAGCGCTTGCTCAACCGCCGCGGCAGGGAATGGTCGAAGCCGCCGGAAAACACCAGCCACGACGGGTCGGCCACCTTCAGCGTGACGATCCCCGCCTCGCGTTCGAAGAACGTCGAGAGGTCGGTCATCGCGATCCCGCGCTGCGCGCACGCCAGCATCTGGTCCATCGGCAACGCACCGCGGCGTTCGTCCGGCGCCACGACGACCTCGTCCACCTCCAGCCGCTCGGCCAGCGCAGCCAGGGATTCCGGACCTTCGATCCGCAAGGCCGAACCCACCGCGACCGGTTGGCCCTCGATCGGGATGAAGCCCAGCAGCACGAACGAACGCCGGTCTCCGCCACGACGCAGGCGCGTGTTGATCAGGTCGGCATTGTGGCCGGCACCCAGCACCAGCACGCGCCGGCGGAACACGTCCGACTGGAACAGCGCCTGCGACAGGTTGCGCAGCAGGTAGACCCCGGCGAACGCCGTGACCAGCGCCAGCAGCAGCACGCCACGACCGATATAGGTTGCCGGCAACACGTAGTACAGCACCAGCAGCGCCGTTCCGCCGAAGGCGAACGACAGCGCCAGGCGCAACAGGAAATCGTTGCGGTTGTGGCGTCCGTGCACCTGGTACATGCCGAACGCCGCCATCGCGGTGGTGGTGACCAGCGCCACGATGAGCGCACGCGTCGGTGCGCCCTGGGAGAAGATCAGGTGTCCCTCGGGATCGTGCAGGAACCGCAACCAGGCCGCGCCCGCGACCGCCAGCACGATGATCGCCACCTCCGCGACCCACAGCAGGAGTGTCGCGCGATTCTTGCTGTTTGCCAGACCGATCCCCACCCCTGACCCCTCGACGCGATTCCGCGTCATCGACCATGCACATTCTCCACTCGCCATTACCAACGGCGGGGCGTGGATACTCCGGCCTTCACGTCCGCGCGGATCGTAGCCACTGGATATCCGGCCCCGGGTTGGCAGTCCGCGGATGCACGACGCTGGCGATGGCCGCCACGCAATCCGGCCCGGACGCGAGCATCCCGGCACGCACGGCCTCCAGTCCTTCCAGCCGTAGTGGCACGCCGGCGGGTGCCTCGAAGGTATCCATCTCGCGCTCCAGCCCGATGCCCGCGGCCTTGAGCAGGGCCTCCTTGCGCACCCACAGCTCCAACAGTCGCGCGGCGCGGACCGGTCGATCCAGCTGCCGCATGGCGTCGGCCTCGGCCGGCGTGCATACCCGATCCGCGATCTCGGGCAACTCAGCCGCCCGCGTCGACGGTTCGATGTCTACCCCCACCGCGCCGACGCCGCTGAAAGCGAACGCGAGATGGCCTTCCGCATGGCTCAGGCTGGTCCAGAGCCGATGCCCCGCCAGCCGCGGGCAACCCTTGGCGTCACGGCCGATCGGAACGGCGGCCGGCGCGATGTCGAGCAGGACGGACAACAGCAGTCGATGCAATGCGTACGCCAGGATCAGGCTGACCCGGTCCCCGGGCCGGCGGCGACGTTCGACACAGGCAAGTTCGCGCGCATCGAGCAGGGCCCGCGCATCGTCAAGCCAAGGCAACCAGTCCAGCTGTTCGACCAGCACCGCGGCAGCGCCCGTGCGCACCCGATGCGTCCATCCAACGGGAGGCCAGGCTTGGTGGAAAGTGGCTTGCAGGGCGCAGCGCGTCGGCGACCGGCGTTCGCGGCCTTCCCTGGAGTCGCGAAGGAGTTGCAGGGCTTCGTTCATGGCAGCCGATACCTACGTCGGTACCGGCCACGACAGGCCAACACGACCTTGGCGACCAAAGAAAAAGGGCCGACGAGTGCTGCTCGTCGACCCTTTCGCTTCTGTATGGTGCGCCCGGAAGGATTCGAACCTCCGACCCCCAAGTTCGTAGCCTGGTGCTCTATCCAGCTGAGCTACGGGCGCTTAGTCGAAAAATTATGGCGGTCGGATGCCGATCCGTCAACGCTTTTTCATGCGGTGGAACACTACTGCAATGGAACTGGCGGAGAGTGAGGGATTCGAACCCTCGATGGAGTTTAACCCCCATACTCCCTTAGCAGGGGAGCCCCTTCAGCCACTCGGGCAACTCTCCGCATCACTCAAGCCGGTGCGGCCGGGAAGCATAACGGCTCACTCCACGCGCGGCAAACTTTTTCAGTCGGGGGTATTGCTGGCGTCACCCTCGGACGGCTCTTCGCCGCGCTGGATGCGCTGGTAGATCTCTTCGCGATGCACTGCCACATCTTTCGGTGCAGTGATACCGATACGTACCTGGTTTCCCTTGACGCCGAGCACGGTGACGGTCACCGAGTCGCCGATCATCAGGGTTTCACCGACGCGTCGCGTCAGGATAAGCATTGCAATTCTCCTTGTGCCAGCGCTTCATGCGTCGGCGGTTGCGCTACCAATGATATGGGAACGCTTCCAACTGCTGGGTAAACGTAAATTATCGCCGGGCCGGGACGCGGCCACAAGCGCAGGAAGTCATGCTGCGGTCAGCCAAGCCGCGCCTCGACCCAGGCCGGGACGCCCGCCAGTGCGGGGGCCAGCGCCGGTCCATCCTCGCCACCGCCCTGGGCCATGTCCGGCCGCCCACCGCCCTTGCCGTTGATCTGACCGGCGACGTGGCCGAGGAGTTCCCCGGCCTTGACCTTGCCCAGCGCCGCGCCGCTGACGCCGGCCACCAGTGCCGCCTTGCCGTCGCGGGTCCCGGCGAGGATGACGACGGCATCGCCGAGTTGCTGCCTGAGCCGGTCCAGTGCATCGCGCAGGGCCTTGGCATCGAAACCGTCGAGCCGTGCCGCCAATACCTTGAGGCCCGCGACGTCGACCGCAGAGCCGGCCAGGTCGGAGGTCGCACCCGAGGCTGCCCTGGCCTTCATCGCTTCCAGTTCGCGCTCGAGCTTTTTCTGTCGGTCGAGCAGCACCCGTATCTTGTCGGCCACGTCCGCGGCCTGGCCGCCGAGCAAGCGCGCGGCTTCGCCCAGGCGGCCTTCCTCCGTCGCCACGTGATCGAGCGCACCCTGCCCGGTCAGCGCCTCGATCCGGCGCACGCCGGCCGAAACGCCGCCTTCGGAGACGATCTTGAACAAGCCGATGTCGCCGGTGCGACCGACATGGGTGCCGCCGCAGAGCTCGGTGGAACCCTCGCCCATCCGCAGCACCCGGACCTCGTCGCCGTACTTCTCGCCAAACAGGGCCATGGCGCCAAAGTCGAGCGCGTCCTGCATGCCCATGTGGTGGATTTCGGTGGCGTGGTTGGCACGCACCTCGGCGTTGACCCGGCGTTCGATCTCGGTCAGTTCCGTGGACGTGACCGGCTGGAAATGCGAGAAATCGAAGCGCAAGCGCTCGGGCGCGACCAGCGAGCCCTTCTGCACCACGTGCTCGCCAAGGACACCGCGCAGTGCGGCATGCAACAGGTGGGTCGCGGAGTGGTTGAGCACCGTTGCGCTGCGGCGCCCGGCGTCGACCGAACCGAGCAGTCGGTCACCGCGCTTGAGGGTGCCGGCGGCGAGCCGGCCGACGTGGCCGTGGAACTGGCCGGCCAGCTTCACCGTGTCGTTGACCACGAAGCGGGTGCCGGCGTCGTCGAGCTCGCCGGCATCGCCTACCTGACCGCCGCTTTCGGCGTAGAACGGGGTGCGATCAAGGATGACCACGGCCTCGTCACCGGCCTCGATCGACTCCACTGGACGGCCGTCCTTTAGCAGGGCGACGATCGCCAGGCCGCCTTCGACCAGGCCGTCGTAACCCAGGAACACGGTGGGTTGCAGTTGCGAGGCGAGCTCGGCCGGTAAGGTGGTGGCGCCACCGAACTTGCCGGCGGCGCGGGCGGTCTCGCGCTGGCGGGTCATCGCCGCGTCGAAACCTTCCATGTCGATCGACAGGCCACGTTCACGGGCGATGTCGGCGGTCAGGTCGACCGGGAAACCGTAGGTGTCGTACAGGCGGAACGCATCGGCGCCGGGAATCATGTCCTTCGAGCGCGCGGCGACCTCATCGAAGATGCGCATGCCCGAATCGAGAGTCTCGGCGAAACGTTCCTCTTCGGCCAGCAGCGCGCGATCGATCAGCTCGCGCTTGTCGCGCAGTTCGGGATAGGCGTCGCCCATGACTTCGATCAGCGGACCGAGCATGTCGTGGAAGAACGGCTGCTTGCGACCGAGCATCCAGCCGTGGCGAAGGGCGCGGCGGATGATCCGGCGCAACACGTAGCCGCGACCCTCGTTGGACGGCAGCACGCCGTCGATGACCAGGAACGCGCAGGCGCGGATGTGGTCGGCGATCACGCGCAGCGATTTGTTGTCGAGGTCGCTGGTGCCGGTGAGCCGGGCCGCCGCCTTGATGAGGTGCTGGAAGATGTCGATCTCGTAATTGCCGTGCTTGCCCTGCAGGATCGCGGCGAGGCGTTCAAGGCCCATGCCGGTGTCGACGCACGGTGCCGGCAGCGGCGCGAGGGTGCCGTCGGGCTGGCGGTCGAACTGCATGAACACCAGGTTCCAGATCTCGATGAAGCGGTCGCCGTCCTCGTCGGGCGAACCCGGCGGGCCGCCGAAGTGCTGTTCGCCGTGGTCGTAGAAGATTTCGGTGCAGGGGCCGCAGGGACCGGTATCGGCCATTTGCCAGAAGTTGTCGGAGGCGAACGGCGCACCCTTGTTGTCACCGATGCGGATGATGCGCTCCTCGGGCACGCCGATCTGGTCGCGCCAGATCGCGTAGGCCTCGTCATCGGTCTGGTAGACAGTCACGGTGAGGCGATCGGCCGGCAGCTTCCAGACTTCGGTCAGCAGTTGCCAGGACCACTTGATCGCGTCTTCCTTGAAGTAGTCGCCGAACGACCAGTTGCCGAGCATCTCGAAGAAGGTGTGGTGGCGCGCGGTGTAACCGACCTGGTCGAGGTCGTTGTGCTTGCCGCCGGCGCGCAGGCAGCGCTGCACGTCCGCGGCGCGAACGTAGCCGGGCTTTTCGCTGCCCAGGAAAACGTTCTTGAACTGGACCATGCCCGAGTTGGTGAACAGCAGCGTCGGATCGTTGGCCGGCACCAGCGGGGCGGACGGCACGATGGTGTGGCCACGCTCGCGGAAGAACTCGAGGAAGTCGCGGCGGATATCGTTGGTGGTGATCTGGGGAGCGTTGTTCATGCCTGGCACGATAGGTCGAAGGGCTGGGCAGGTCGCCGCGGCGCCAGGACCCCGTACGGGGAGCGGCGATCGCGGGCAACCGGGACTAGCCGGGTAGCGTATCAGGGCATGGGTTTGGACGCTGCAGCGCGGGCGATCAGTCGTCCGGATCCAGCCGGGTTGCGGCGCGGATGACGTCACCGGGGAAGCCGCGGCGCATCAACAGGTCCGCCGCCTTGCGGCGCAGGCCGGAGTCATCCGGGACGGTGTCGCCGAAGCGGCGGCGGACCAGGTCACGGGCATTCTCGATCCAGTCGCCTTCGAAGCTGTCGAGCGCCGCGGCGATGGCGTCACTGTCGAGATCATGGGTGCGGAGTTCGGCCCGGATGTGGATCGGGCCGTACCCTCCATTGACGCGGTTGCGGACGAGGCTTTCGGCGAAACGCCCATCGTCCTGCCAACCGGCATCCGTGAGCTTGTCGACGGCCTGGTCGACCTCGACCGGGTCGAGCCCGCGCGTCACCAGCTTGCGGGCCAGCTCCTTGCGCGAGTGCTCCCGCCGTACCAGCAGGGCCAACGCACGCTGGGTGGTGGTGGCCACCGGCCGCTTGCGCCGGCGGCCCCGGCCCACTGCCCCTTCAGGGCCGAACAGGCCCCCGGTGTCGCCACCGGGCAGCCCGTCATCATCGGGAGCGTCGTCCTGCATCGATCAGTCGCGCGGCTCAGGCGTCTGAATCCGCCGCATCTCCTTCGTCTTCGCCTGGCTTGGCTTCGGCCGGCACGAACTTCTCGCGCAGCGTGGCTTCCAGTTGCTCGGCCAGCTCCGGGTTCTCCTTCAGGTACTGGCGGGCGTTCTCCTTGCCCTGGCCGATGCGCTCCTCGCCGATGCTGTACCAGGCACCCGCCTTCTGCACCAGCTTGGCGTCGACGCCCATGTCGATCAGCTCGCCCTCGCGCGAGATGCCCTGGCCGTACAGGATCTCGGTGAACACCTGCTTGAACGGAGGCGCCATCTTGTTCTTGACCACCTTGATCTTGGTCTGGTTGCCGATGATCTCGTCACCCTTCTTGACCGCGCCAATCCGGCGGATGTCGAGGCGCACGGAGGCGTAGAACTTCAGCGCATTGCCGCCGGTGGTCACCTCGGGGCTCTGGCCCGGCATCATCTGGCCGATCTTCATGCGCAGCTGGTTGATGAACACCACAAGCGTGCCCGAGCGCTTGATGTTGCCGGTCAGCTTGCGCAGCGCCTGGCTCATCAGGCGGGCCTGCAGGCCGGGCAACTGGTCGCCCATCTCGCCCTCGATCTCCGCACGCGGGGTCAGCGCGGCGACCGAGTCGATCACCACGATGTCGACCGCTGCCGAACGCACCAGCATGTCGGCGATCTCCAGCGCCTGCTCGCCGGTGTCGGGCTGCGACAGCAGCAGGTCATCGACGTTGACGCCGAGCTTGGCGGCGTAGACCGGGTCGAGCGCGTGCTCGGCGTCGATGAAGGCCGCGGTGCCGCCATTCTTCTGGCATTGCGCGATCGCCTGCAGGGTCAGGGTGGTCTTGCCCGAGGATTCCGGGCCATAGATTTCCACCACGCGACCCTTGGGCAGACCGCCGATACCGAGCGCGATGTCGAGCATCAGCGAGCCCGTACCGATCACTTCCGCCGCTTCCACCACGCGGTCGCCCATGCGCATGACCGAGCCCTTGCCGAACTGCTTTTCGATCTGGCCCAGTGCGGCGGCCAGGGCACGCTTCTTGTTCTCGTCCATCGTGGAATCCTCGGGTGGCGTCAAGTGGTTGGATGCAGGTTAGGCGGCGTCGGTCGCAGGGGCTGCGACCACGACGACGATTTCGAAGTTAACGTGGGACGATGTGTCCGTGCGATCGGGACAGATGCCGGCAAAGGGTCGGAAAACACCGCGCCAGACCGCACGCAAACCGGAACCGGCTGTGCCTCAATGACCACGCCGTACCAGCCCGCAGTACAGCCCCTCGATCGCGAAATCCTGGTCGGGCAGCACTTCGATGGGGGCGTAATCCGGGTTGCGCGGCAACAACCGGATACGGTCCTTGGCGATCTTCAGCAGCTTGACCGTGATCTCGTCGTCGATCCGGGCAACCACGATCTGCCCCGAGCGCGCCTCCGGCGTCCGGTGCACGCCGATCAAGTCGCCATCGAAAATGCCCTCGTCCCGCATCGAGTCACCCTGGACCTTGAGCAGGTAATCCGGCGACGGGAAGAAGATGTTGCGGTCGAGCAGGATGTAGTCGTCGACCCCGGCATCGGCGCCGATTGGTGCGCCGGCAGCGACCCGACCGAGGATCGGCAGGCGCAGCGCGTCTTCGAAGTCCGATGGCGGCAGGTCGCCCGGCGAGGCGTCCGCGTCCGGTTGCACCAACTGGATACCACGCGCCTTGCCCGGCACCCGGCGGATCACGCCGGCCTGTTCCAATGCTTCGAGGTGATATTGCGCGGCGCGGACGCCGGAGAACCCCATCGCACGGGCGATCTCCGTCTGCGATGGCGGCATGCCGTCAACCGCGATGCGCTCGCCGATCAGGGCGAGGATGGCTTGCTGGGTTTCGGTCAGGGCGTTCATTATTAGTAATACTACTAACAACTTTCAGCGGGGCGCAAGCCCCTCCCCGACGTCTCAGGCGGCGAGGTCGAGCAGCCCGTGCAACGCCGCCGCGACTGTCTGCCGACGCACGGCCTCACGGTCGCCGTCGAAGTGGAACACCACCGCCGTCGGGTAGCCGCCGCGGCTCTTCCAGGCGATCCACACGGTGCCGACGGGCTTGTCCTCGATGCCACCACCGGGGCCGGCGATGCCGGTGACCGCGACCGCCAGGCTGGCGCCGGAATGCACCAGCGCGCCGGATACCATCTCGATCACGGTTTCCCGGCTGACCGCGCCGTGCTGTTCCAGCGTGTACGGCTGGACACCCAACAGCGCCTGCTTGGCCTCGTAACTGTAGGCGGCCATGCCGCTTTCGAACCACTCCGAGGCACCGGCGATATCGGTCAGGGTCTTGGCGATCCAGCCGCCGGTGCAGCTTTCGGCCGTGACCAGCCGATGGTGGTGCTTGCGGGCCGCCTCGCCGACCTGCTCGGCGAGGCGCTGGAGGGCTGCGTCGGATACGTCTTTGCTCATGGGCGGACTATACCGGGCGAGGACCGGCGCCTGTGTAGGAGCGGCTTCAGCCGCGATCTGATGGTCGGTTGTACGTCCGACTCCAGATCGCGGCTGAAGCCGCTCCTACGAAAGCCCCGCGGTGCTCAGTACCGAACGCGCAAGGTCACGCCGTAGGTGCGCGGTGCGCCCAGGAAGGCGTTCCACGCGCCGGCCTGCAACGGGGCATCGAAGCCAACCTGGATGTATTCCTCGTCGGTCAGGTTGTCCGCCCACAGTTCCAGCATCCAGCTACGGTCGCGGGCGCCGAAGCCAAGCCGGGCGTTGGCGACGGTGTAGGCGGCCTGCGCCTTCTGCGGGTCGAGATCGGAGCCGGTATTGCTGTCGGAGGTGTACTTCGCGCCGATGTTGAAGCGCGCCAGCAGGTCGGCACCGAAGCCGTGTTCGTAGGTCAGCGAACCGCTGGTCGACCACAGCGGCGCGAAGCTCGCGCGACTGCCAGGCAGCAACGCGAGATCGGCGTCGGGCAACGTCTCGTCGCCATAGCGCGTGTCGGCATACATCACCCCGCCCTGCAGCAACAGCCCCTCGATGCCGGTCTGCCAGATCGCCTCGGCATCGACGCCCTGCGACACGACTTCCGGGATCGCCCGCACCACGAAGCTGGTGCCGAGGAAGCTGTTGAGCTGGAAGTCGGTGTAGGTCTGGTGGAACAGGGTCGCATTGAGCAACAGGTTGCCGTCGGCCCATGTGGTGCGTGCGCCGAGCTCGTAGCTGTCGACGAACTCGCCCGGGAACGAGGTGTCATCCACCGGCGCGATACCCGCGGTACCGCTGGACATACCGTTGGACGACTGCACGCGGTCGAGGTTGAAGCCGCCGGCCTTGTAGCCGCGCGCGGCCGACAGGTAGGTCATCACCTGCTCGTTCCAGCGGTAGGCCGCCTTCAACGTGCCCGACCATTCGTCCTCGTCGCGCTCCTGGTGGGTGACCCGGCCGTTGTGCAGGGCGTTGGCCCACGGCAGGCACATGTAGCCCGCGACCTGCGGTGCGACGGCGCCGAGGATCTGCGCCTGCACCGCCGGTGGCAGCGCCGTGATCGGAACACCACGGGCCATCAAGGCCGCGGCGACGCGCCCGGCCGGATTGGCCAGCACCGAGCCACAACCCACGCTGCCGTTGGGGTTGGAATAGATCGAATCCAGGGTCTTGTTCTCGCGCGTCGCACGCAGGCCCAGGGTCAGGTCGAGCGCGTCGGTGGCATGCCAGGTGTTGTTGGTGAACAACGCGAAGCTGCGCGAGTTCTGGTCGTATCGGTCGAGCGCGCCAAGACCGGCGAAGTTGCCGCCGAACGGCTGCCCGCTGACCTGCGAGAAGAACAACGCCGGGTTCGACTGGTCGACGGTGATGCCCATCGGCCCCAACTGTGCAGCGAGCCCGCCGAGCACCTGGCTGCCGACCAGCGTCGACAGGTAGGGCTCGTACGCCGCACCGATCCGGTAGGAGTCGTGCCGGTCGAGGTCCTCGTCGGCATAGAACATCCCGACCATCCAGTCGACGCTGGCGGTCGACCCGGTCAGGCGGAACTCCTGGCTGAAGGTCTCGAAGCCGGTGAACGATTCGTCCGGGTCCGGCGCGCGGTACAGCACGTCGGCGGCACTGAAGTCGAAGTCCAGGCCGTTGATCGCCTGCCAGTCGCGCACCGCGGTGATCGAGGTCAGGTCGGCGCCTCCGAACCATGGCGTGGCCCAGTCGAGCTCGGCCGAGATGCCCTTGTCCTTGATGTCCTGTTCGGTGCCGCGGTTGCTGTAGGCCACCCGTGCGAACGGATCGACGGCCGGGCTCACGCCTTCGCCGCCGGCCAGCGCGTTGATCACCTGCATCGGCGCGTTGAACGGCAACCCCGGGGTGTTCTCGCGGACGATGGTCACGCCGGTGCAGCAGTTCTCCTCGCGACTGGTGAAGTCGGCGATGAAGTTGATGTCGAGGTCGTCGGTCGGCTCCAGCAGCAGTTGCCCGCGCAGCGAATGGAAGTTCTGGTCGTAATCCTCGGTCTCGCGACGCGGGCCGGCGCCGGTGCGCACCTCCATGTGGCCGTCGCGCTTGCGCTTGGCCGCGTAAACGCTGAAGGCCGCGTTGTCGCCCAGCGGCGTGTTGAGCGATGCCGATGCGCCCAGTGCGTCATAGTTGCCGACGGTGAGTTCGCCCTCGACCTCGGTGGTGTAATGCGGACGGCGGGTGACCACGTTGATCACGCCAGCCGAGGTGTTCTTGCCGAACACCGTCCCCTGCGGCCCCTTCAGCACTTCGATCCGCTCGATCTGGCCCAGGTCGCCAAAGCCGACGCCGTTGCGCGGCCGGTACACGCCATCGATGACCACCCCGACCGACGATTCCAGGCCCGGGTTGTCGCCCACCGTACCGATGCCGCGGATGCGCGCGGTGGTCTGCACCGCGCTCTGGGTGCTGGTGACGGTCAGTCCCGGGACCAGCAGTTGCATGTCCTTGATGTCGCGCACGCCGGTGTCCTGCAGCAGCTGCTCGGGCAAGACGGTGATCGCGATCGGCACGTCCTGCAGCGCTTCCTCGCGCTTCTGCGCGGTGACGGTGATGGCCGACAGCGTGGTCGCCTCATCCTCGCCGGCGGCCGGGTCAGCGGCCTGTTGCGCATGCGCGGGCGCCAACCCGGCGCCGAGGACCGCCACCACTGCGAGTACCAGGATCTTCCGATCCAGCCTGCTCGAATCCATCGCGACTCTCCCCAGAGTTGTTGCCGAATGACCGCAGGACATTCCCCGAACATGCGGCTGGCGAAAACAGCCTGACGGAACACCGCGGCTGTGACCGCTGGCACAGAACCTACACGGCAGCGTATGGAAGCGCATGCCGCATTGCAGCAGCCCGGCCACCGCGATGGCGACTGGCATACTGTGGCCATCGAACCGGGTCCGCCCGCTCCCCTCGCTTTTTCCGACCGCCGAGCCGTGCCCCAGTCCAGTTCCGCCGCAAACGCCCGCAGCACCGACGCGCACACGCCCCTGATGAAGCAGTTCTTCGCCGCCAAGGCGGAGCATCCGGACGTGCTGCTGTTCTTCCGCATGGGTGACTTCTACGAGCTGTTCTTTGATGACGCGCGCAAGGCCGCGAAGCTGCTCGACATCACCCTGACCCAGCGTGGCAGCTCGGCCGGCCAGCCGATCCCGATGGCGGGGGTGCCGCACCACGCCGCCGAGGGTTACCTGGCGCGGCTGGTGGCGCTGGGCGAGTCGGTCGCGATCTGCGAGCAGATTGGCGACCCGGCCGCGAGCAAGGGCTTGGTCGAGCGCAAGGTGGTGCGCATCGTCACCCCGGGCACTGTCACCGACGAGGCGCTGCTGAGCGAGCGCCGCGACACCCTGCTGCTGGCGGTGTCGCGCAACAAGGTGGGGTTCGGACTGGCGTGGGCCGACCTCGCCGGCGGCCGCTTCATGGTCAACGAAGTCGCCAGCGAGGACGCGCTCGAAGCCGAACTCGCGCGGCTGGAGCCGGCCGAGACCCTGTGCGCCGACGAGGACGGCTGGCCGGCGTTCGTGGTCGAGCGCAGCGGCCTGCGTCGACGTGCGCCATGGTTGTTCGACGCCGACAGCGGGCGCCGCCAGTTGCTGAAATTCTTCGGCCTGCACGACCTGACCGGCTTCGGCCTGGACGACCGGCCGCTGGCGATTTCCGCTGCTGCCGCCCTGCTCGGCTACGTCGAGGAAACCCAAAAGCAGCGACTGCCGCACCTGACCTCGATCGCGATCGAATCCGGCGATGGCGCGATCGCGATGAACGCCGCGACCCGCCGCCACCTCGAACTCGACACCCGGGTCGACGGCGACACCCGCCACACCCTGCTCGGCGTGCTCGACTCCACCGTGACCCCGATGGGCGGCCGCCTGCTGCGCCGCTGGCTGCACCGCCCGCTGCGCGACCGCGCGACACTGCGCCTGCGCCACCACGCCGTCGATGTGCTCGCCGAAGCAGCCGGCGACGACCTGCGCACGCAATTCCGCGCGCTCGGCGACCTCGAACGCATCCTCACCCGTATCGCCCTGCGCAGCGCCCGCCCGCGCGACCTGTCGACCCTGCGCGATGGCCTCGGTCTGCTGCCGGAACTGCGCCGCGTACTCGGCCCGCTCGACTCGCCGCGCCTCGACGAACTGGCGGCCGAACTCGGCGAGCACGACGAACACGCCCACCTGCTGCGTTCGGCCATCGTCGAACAACCGCCGGTGCTTGCACGCGATGGTGGCGTGTTCGCCGAGGGTTACGACGCCGAGCTCGACGAGTTGCGCACGCTGTCGTCGACCGCCGACCAGTTTCTCGTCGACCTCGAAACCCGCGAACGCGAGGCCAGCGGCATCGCCACACTGAAGGTCGGCTACAACCGCGTGCACGGCTACTATCTCGAAGTCAGCAAGGCCCACGCGGCCAAGGCCCCGACCCATTACACCCGTCGCCAGACCCTGACCAACGCCGAACGCTACATCACCGAGGAACTCAAGCAGTTCGAGGACAAGGTGCTGTCGGCGCGAGAGCGTTCCCTCGCCCGCGAACGGCTGTTGTACGAACAGTTGCTGGACGCGCTCGGCGAACGACTGGAGCCGTTGAAACGCTGCGCCGCCGCGCTTGCCGAACTCGACGTACTGGCCGGTCTGGCCGAACGCGCGCAGGCGCTGGACTGGTCGCGACCGGAACTGTCCGACGAGCCCGGCATCACCATCGAGCGCGGCCGCCACCCGGTGGTCGAGGCGGTGCGCAGCGAGCCGTTCGAGCCCAACGACCTGCACCTGCACGACGACCGCCGGATGCTGGTCATCACCGGTCCCAACATGGGTGGCAAGAGCACCTACATGCGCCAGAACGCGCTGATCGTGCTGCTCGCGCACATCGGCAGCTTCGTGCCGGCGTCGCGCGCGGTGATCGGCCCGATCGACCGCATCCTGACCCGCATCGGCGCCGGCGACGACCTCGCCCGCGGGCAATCGACCTTCATGGTCGAGATGAGCGAGACCAGCTACATCCTGCATCACGCCACCAGCGAGTCACTGGTGCTGATGGACGAGATCGGCCGGGGCACCTCGACCTACGATGGCCTCGCGCTGGCCGAGGCGTGTGCGCGGCATCTGGCCCACGCCAATCGCGCGTACACGTTGTTTGCGACCCACTATTTCGAACTAACTACGTTGGCCGAACCCAACAGCGGCATCGCCAACGTCCATCTCGACGCGGTCGAGCACCACGACA
The DNA here is from genome assembly GCF_052547215.1 of Lysobacter sp. F6437. Taxonomy (NCBI): domain Bacteria; kingdom Pseudomonadati; phylum Pseudomonadota; class Gammaproteobacteria; order Lysobacterales; family Lysobacteraceae; genus Lysobacter; species Lysobacter sp. F6437. The sequence continues at coordinate 152,868 of NZ_JBQWRB010000001.1, read as the reverse complement.
GCGAACGTGGCGACACGCTGGTGTTCATGCACGCGGTCAAGGACGGCCCGGCCGATCGCAGCTTCGGATTGCAGGTCGCGGCGTTGGCGGGACTGCCGCGCTCCGTGGTCAACCAGGCACGTGGCCGGCTGGCCGAACTGGAGCAGCAGAGTCGCGACGCGCCGAAGCCGTCAATGGCTGCAGCGGCGCTGGACCAACCGCAGCAGATCGGACTGTTCGCACCCGCCTCCGCCGCACTCGAGGCGCTGGCCGCGATCGATCCCGACGAGCTGACGCCGAAGCAGGCGCTGGAAGCGCTGTACCGCCTGAAGTCGCTGGGGTGACGATAGCTGGCGCTGTTGTAGGAGCGGCTTCAGCCGCGATCTGATAGTTGGTCGCCCGGCCTACTCCGGATCGCGGCTGAAGCCGCTCCTACAAAGGCCCGTCGTTGATGCGCAAACAAGGGCTGGTTGTTGATGCGCAAACGCTGTCGTTGGCACACCCTTCACCCGCCGGGGCCCATGCGTTGCCTATGTTGGTGGCGCACCCTACCCCGCGCACCATCCACAAGGACGCCCAATGCGTGTTTCCCTGCTCGCCGTTGCCACGGCGACCGCACTGCTGACCACTCCCGCACTGGCCCAGTCAACGGACGAAGCCACCGAACTCGACCCAGTGGTCGTGACCGCGACACGCAGCCCTGACGACGCCCTGCTGGTACCCGCCGCGATCGACGTCATCACCGCGCAGCAGATCGGCCGCGGGCAACCGAAGATCGACCTGTCCGAATCGCTGCAGCGCGTCCCCGGCGTGGTCGCGCGCGACCGGCAGAACCAGGCGCAGGACCTGCAGGTCTCGGTCCGCGGCTTCGGCGCACGCGCGACTTTCGGCGTACGTGGCGTACGCCTGTACACCGACGGCATCCCGGCGACGATGCCCGACGGCCAGGGCCAGGTCTCGCACTTCCCGCTGGAATCCGCCGGACGCATCGAGGTGCTGCGTGGGCCGTTCTCGGCGCTGTACGGCAATGCATCGGGCGGCGTCATTTCGCTGTTCACCGCCGACGCGCCGGACCAGCCGCTCCTGCGCGCCGGACTGGTCGCAGGCGACGACGGACTGCAGCGCTCGTCGATATCGTTCCACACTCCGACCGGCCGCCGCGACGACGACGGCGACTTCCTGCTCGACCTTGTCAACGTCGACAGCGACGGCTACCGCGACCACAGCGCCGCCCGGCGAAGCAGCGGGCAAGCGCTCCTGCGCGGCACGTTCGCGAACGATGCCCGCTACACCTTGCTGCTCAACAGCCTCGACCTCGAAGCCGATGATCCGCAGGGACTGACCTCGGAGCAGTTGCAGGACGACCGCCGCGCCGCCAGCGATGGCGCACTGGCGTTCGACACCCGCAAGACCGTCCGCCAGCACCAGCTCGGCGCGCGCATTGAGCAGGAACTGTCGGCCAGCCACGCCTACGCAGTCACCGCCTATGGCGGCAACCGCCAGACCACGCAGATGCTGTCGGTGCCGGTGGCCGTCCAGCAAGACAACCCGCTGCACAACGGCGGCGCGATCGACCTCGACCGCGATTACTTCGGCATCGACAGCCGCTGGCGCTGGTCCACGCAGCTGTGGCAGCGACCGTTCTCGGTGACCACCGGCCTCGACTACGAAGTCTCCGACGAGCGCCGCCTCGGCAATGAGAACTTCATCGGCGAGCGCATCGGCGTGGTCGGTGCGTTGCGGCGCGACGAGCGCAACCGGGTCACCGCGCGCGACGTCTACGTGCAGGCCGACTGGGAGCCGACCGAGCGCTGGCGGGTCAACATCGGCGCACGCCACAGCCGGGTGGAGTTCGACTCGAACGACCACTTCATCACCGACATCAATCCCGACGACAGCGGCGCGCTGGAGTATTCGCGTACCTCGCCGGTCGCCGGCGTGCTGTTCCGCGCGACCGACCGGCTCAGCGTGTACGCCAACACCGGCGGTGGTTTCGAGACCCCGACCTTCTCCGAACTGGCCTATCGCAGCGACGGCCTCGGCGGCCTCAACGATGACCTGCGCCCGGCCCGCAGCCGCAACCATGAGCTCGGCCTGCGCGCCCGCACCGACCGCCTCGACTGGTCCGCGGCGGTATTCCAGAGCCGCACCGAGGACGAGCTGGTGGTCGTGGCCAACGACGGCGGACGCAGCATCTACGACAACGCCGGGGTCTCGCGCCGCCGCGGGCTGGAACTGGCGGCATCGGGCGAGCTGGCCAAACAATGGTATTTCGCCAGCAGCTACACCTTGCTCGATGCCCGATATCTGACCGACTTCGCGGTGTGTGCCGAGGCGCCGTGCGCTGAAGAGGACCCGTTGATCGAGGCCGGTCGGCACATTCCCGGCCTGTCACGACACCTCGCCTGGGCGGAGCTGCGCTGGAGCCCATCCGACCGCACCGACATCCTGCTCGACGGCCGCTTCGTCGACCGCGTTTACGTCGACGACGGCAATACCGAAGCGGCGCCCGCGTATACCCGCTTCGACCTCGCGGCCGAACGCCGCTTCAGCGCCGCAGGGCTGGACTGGCGTGGATTCGTGCGCATCAACAACCTGTTCGACCGCGACATCATCGGTTCCGTCATCGTCAATTCCGGCGGCGGTCGCTATTACGAGCCGTCACCCGGTCGCAACTGGCTGGTCGGGCTCAGCGCGAGCCGTTCGTTCGAGTAGCCCCGCCCCCCGACATGGCCAACGGCCAGCGGTTTGGCGCTAGGATCGGGCTTCCCCCAACACGGATGGACTCGCCATGGCCGCCTCCCTGACCAACGACCTGATCCACCAGCTGCAAGGCCAGCCGCTGCAACAGATGAGCCAGCAACTCGGACTGGCGCCCGACGAGACCGCCAACGCCGTATCGGCCGCGCTGCCGCTGCTGATGGGCGCGCTGGGCCGCAACGCAAGCCAGCCGCAGGGCGCGCAGGCGCTGTTCGGTGCGCTGCAAAAAGACCATGCCGGGCTCGACGTGGGCAGCGTGCTGGGTTCGGTCCTCGGCGGTGGCGGTGGCGGCGGCGACATCCTCGGCCACGTGTTCGGCGCCCGCGAGCAGACCGCGGCGCAGGGGCTGGGAGCGGCGACCGGACTGGGTGGCGATCGCGCCAATTCGCTGCTGAAAATGCTCGCCCCGATCGTGATGGCCTACCTGGCCAAGCGCGTGCTCGGCGGCGGCAACGCCGAGGTCAGCCCACAAGCGTTGGGCAATGTGCTCGGACAGGAACAGCAACAGATCCGCCAGCAGGGCGGGATTGGCGGCGGCCTGCTTGGTGCGGTGCTCGATCGCGACGGCGACGGTGATGCCGACGTATCCGACCTGCTCAAGCTCGGCGGCTCGATCTTTACCGGCGGACGCTGATGATGCCGCGGCTCAAGCCACGCGCCGGCCGCCGGCCTCGTTGGCGGCAGCCAGTGCTTGCGCGAGGTCCTGCCATAGATCCTCGGCGTGCTCGATCCCGACCGACAGCCGCAGCAATCCCGGTGTGATTCCGTTTGCCAACTGGTCTGCCGCCGCGACCACCCGATGGGTCAGCCCGGCCGGATGCTGGATCAGCGTGTCGACCGAGCCCAGGCTCACCGCCGGCGTCATCAGACGCACCGCCCGCATCACCGACGCTGCAGCTTGATAGCCGTCGACAAGTTCGAATGCGATCAACGCGCCCGGTCCACGCATCTGCACCGACACCAGGTCGGCATTGCGGACCGTCCCGAGCCCCGGGTAGAACACCCGCGACACCGCCGGATGATCGGCCAGCCGCTGCGCCAGCAGCTGAGCGTTGACCTGCGCGCGCTCCACCCGCAACGCCAGCGTCGGCAGCCCACGGTGCAGCAGGTAGGCCGCCAACGGGTGCAGCAGCGCGCCGGTGGCCGCGCGCACGGTCCGCAGCGGTTGCGCCAGCGACTCGGCACAGCAGACCACGCCGGCGATCACGTCACCATGGCCACCGAGGAACTTGGTCGCACTGTGCAGCACGTACGCCGCGCCCAACTGCGCCGGGTTCTGCAGGACCGGGGTGGCGAAGGTCGAATCGACCAGTACCGGAACCTCGCCCGCGGCGGCCACCACAGCCTGGATGTCGACCAGTCCAAGCGTCGGATTGGCCGGGGTCTCGATGATGACCAGCGCGGTGTCGGCGCGACGACGCTCGGCGATCTGCCCGGCATCGAGGAACTCCGCCTCCAGCCCGCACAGACCGCTGGCCAGCAGGTGGTCGGACGTGCCGTACAGCGGCCGCACCACCAGCACGTGGCTACCGTGCTGGCGGCGCGCCATCAGCACCGCGGTCAGCGCGGCCATGCCTGAGCCGTAGGCGACGCAGGCCTCGGTGCCCTCCAGCCGAGCCAGTGCCGCCTCGGTGCGGGCCACGGTCGGGTTGTGCAGGCGCGCATAGATCGGGTTGTCGGCACTCGCCTGACCCGCAACCAGCGCATCGAAACTGGCCGTACCGTTGTCCAGGTCGTCCACCGGATACGTGGTGGACAGGTCCAACGGCGGCGCATGCACGCGGAGCTGGCGGAAGTCATCACGGCCGGCATGGACGGCAATGGTTTCGAATCGGTCGGTCATGTGGGCCACAATGTCGATAAGTGGCATCGACTATAGAATCCTGTTCCACAGAAATTCCCTGTACAGAACAATATTTCCACGGAGCCTTTCATGGCCGCACCCGACCGAACCGACTTCGCCTTGCTGCGCCTGTTGCGGAAGAATGCGCGGCTACCCAACAAGAGCCTGGCCGAACGTTGCGGGATTGCACCCTCGACGGCGTTGGAGCGGGTGCGTCGGCTGCACGAATCGCGCACGATCCTGGGCTACCACGCCGAGATCGCACCGGCGGCGGTGGGCATCGGCCTGCAAGCGATGGTTTCGGTGCGGCTGGCTCGCCACTCGCGCAACCTGGTCGACAGCTTCCACCAGCACCTGTTGGAGCTGGACGAGGTCCTGGCGTTCTACCACCTGGCCGGCGCCGACGACTTCCTGGTGCACGTGGGCGTGCGCGACAGCAACCACCTGCGCGACTTTGCGCTGGCTGCATTCACCGAGCGCGACGAAGTCGCCCATATCGAAACCCGGCTGATCTTTGAGTTCCGGCGCAGCCCGGGGCTACCGGTTTTCGCCGACGACGCCGAGGACTGATGCCGGTCAGAGGCTGTCGATATCGCCCAGGGCGCGAATCAAGCGGCGGGCGCGCTTGTCGGGCTTGGTTTCGGGCGGACGGTAACCGGCCCGTTCGGCGGCGCGCAGCGCGCGGATGCGCTCGCGTTCGATACGCGATGCCTCCGACTCTTCGAACAGGGTCCGCGCCACGGTGGCCGGGCCGCGCTTGTCGGCGAGCGCCAACACGGTGACCTCGAACAGTTCGTCACCGCGGCCGATACGCAGCGCGTCGCCGACCCGCAGCGTCCGCGACGGCTTGGCACGCTGGCCGTCGACCTCGACCTTGCCGGTCTCGATCGCATGCTTGGCCAGCGCGCGCGTCTTGTAGAACCGCGCGGCCCACAGCCACAGGTCGAGGCGCACGGTGGCGGTGATATCAGGCTCAGCCATGGGGCCATTGTAGGAGCGGCTTCAGCCGCGATCGGCAGTCGGCGCGAACGAAATGACTCCAGATCGCGGCTGAAGCCGCTCCTACAGAAACCCGCATCGACGTATACAAACGCAAACGGCCGCCCTGGGGCGGCCGTCATTGCGTATCGCGGAGCGCGAATTACTTCGCAGCGGCCGCTTCGGCCTTGGCCTTCGCGTACGCGGCCAAGTCTTCCTTGATGCGAGCCTTCTTGCCTTCCAGGCCACGCAGGTAATAGAGCTTTCCGGCGCGGACCTTGCCGCGGCGCTTGACCTCGACCGAGTCGATGATCGCGCTGTGGCTCTGGAACACGCGCTCGACGCCGAAGCCGTGCGAGATCTTGCGCACGGTGAAGGCCGAGTTCAGGCCGGCGTTCTTGGTCGCGATGACCACGCCTTCATAGGCCTGGACGCGCTCGCGGTTGCCTTCCTTGACCTTGACGTTGACGACGACGGTGTCGCCGGGGCTGAAGTCGGGCAGCTCGCGGGTGACCTGTTCGGATTCGAAGTTCTGCAGCAGCGTGTTGAGCGAGGGCTTGTTCATGACGTTGACCTGGTTGGATGGCCTTTGCGGCCTGCCTGTTGGATTCGTTGTAGCGCGAGTGCACGTGGACCCGCGTCTGGCATTGGATGGAGCAAGGCGTAGCTAAGCGGCGAATTATAGCGGGATTTTTCCTTGCGTGGCCAGTAGTTGGCGGATTATTCCGGTTCCCCGCCCTGCCCCGCGCGCCATTCGGCCAGCAATTTGCGGTCCGCCTTCGACAAATCCGCCTCGCCCAGCAGCTCTGGGCGCCGTTGCACCGTCCGCGCCAGCGACTGCTGGCGGCGCCAGCGCGCGATCTCGGCGTGGTTGCCGGACATTAGCACCGGCGGCACCGTCCCGAGTTCGTGCTCGACCGGCCGGGTGTAATGCGGGCAGTCGAGCAGACCGTCCTCGAAACTGTCCTGGGTCGCGGATTCGGCGTGGTTGAGCGCGCCGTCCTGCAGCCGGGCGATCGCGTCGACCAGCACTGCGGCCGCCAGCTCACCGCCGGACAGCACGTAATCGCCGATCGAGACTTCCTCGTCGACCTCGGCCGCGACCAGGCGCTCGTCGATGCCTTCATAGCGGCCGCACAGCAGCACGAGGCGGTCGTGGGTAGCCAGTTCGCGAACCTTGGCCTGGGTCAACGGGGCGCCCTGGGGACTCAGGTAGATCGTCCGGCCTGGCGCCGGATCGGCTGCGCGCGCGGCCGTGAGGCTGGCCCGCAGCGGGTCGATCAGCATCACCATGCCGGGGCCGCCGCCGAACGGGCGGTCGTCGACCCGGCGGTAGCTGCCTTCGGCGTAATCACGCGGGTTCCAGCCGTGCAGCGACAGCAGGCCGCGCTCGGCCGCGCGCCCGGTCACGCCAAACGCGGCGCACTGGGCGATGAACTCGGGAAACAGGCTGATGACGTCGATGCGCATGGTCGTCACCGGCCGCTAGAAGTCGGGATCCCAGTCGACCGTGATCACGCCGGCATCGATGTCGATCGAGGTGACGTACTGCGGCTGGACGAACGGGATCATGCGTTCGCGTTCGTCGTCGCGGGCGACCAGCACGTCGTTGGCGCCGGTCGAGAACAGGTGCGAGACGGTGCCCAGCTCGACCCCATCGACCGTCACCACGCGCAGGCCTTCCAGGTCAGCCCAGTAAAACTCGCCGGGCCTGGCCGGCGGCAGCGCGGTGCGGGGGACGTAGATCTCCAGCCCACGCAGGGCATCGGCGGCATCGCGGTCGGCGACGCCGGGAAACGTTGCGACAACGTGCTTGCCGGTTTCGCGGCCCTGCACGCCGCTGATCTCGCGTTCGTTGCCCTGGGCGTCGCGCAGGGTCCAGGGCTGGTAGCGGAAGATCGCATCGCGCGGCTCGGTCCAGGACTCGAGCTTGACCTCGCCACGCAAGCCAAGGGCGCCGGCAACCTTGCCGAGAAGGATGCGGCGCCCTGGATCGTTCATGTCGTCATGCGGCCGCGCACGGGGCGCGGCCTGCAGGTCAGGCGGCGGTCGCCGGCGCGTCGGCCGACTTCAGCGCTTCCTTGTACAGCACGGCGACCTTGTCGGTCAGCTGCGCGCCGTGGCCCAGCCAGTGCTGGACGCGCGCGGTGTCAAGCTCGACGCGCTTCTCGGCGCCGGCGGCCACCGGGTTGTAGAAACCGACGCGCTCGATGTTGCGGCCGTCGCGGGCGCTGCGGCTGTCGGTGACGATGATGTGGTAGAAGGGACGCTTCTTGGCGCCGCCGCGGGTCAGTCGAATCTTGACCATGGTCGTTGTGTCCTGTGTAGCCCAGTCGCCGGAATGGCGAGGTAAGCCAACAAGTATAGAGGAATTTCCGGGTTTTTTGTAGGAGCGGCTTCAGCCGCGATCTGGAGTCGGCGCGGGCGACCGATTCTACGATCGCGGCTGAAGCCGCTCCTACGGGAAGCTCCTAGAACGGCATGCCGCCGCGGCCGCCCATCATCCCCTTCATGCCGCGCATCATGCCCTTCATGCCGCCGCGGCCAAGCTTGCCCATCATCTTTTCCATCTGCTGGTACTGCTTCATCAGCTTGTTGACGTCGGCCGGGGTCATGCCGGAGCCGGCGGCGATGCGCTTGCGGCGCGAGCCGTTCAACAAGGCCGGGTTGCGGCGCTCCTTCAGGGTCATCGAGTTGATGATCGCGACCAGCCGCGGGACCTCCTTGCCGGTCACCTGCTGTTTGACCGACTCGGGGATCTGGCCCATGCCCGGCAGCTTGTCCATCAGGCCGCTGATGCCGCCCATGTTCTGCATCTGCTCGAGCTGGTCCTTCATGTCGTTGAGATCGAACTTCTTGCCCTTGGCGACCTTCGCCGCGAGCCTGGCGGCCTTGTCCTGGTCGACCTGCTGTTCGACCTGCTCGACCAGCGACAGCACGTCGCCCATGTCGAGGATGCGGCTGGCCACGCGCTCGGGGTGGAACACGTCGAGGCCGTCGGGCTTCTCGCTGACACCGATGAACTTGATCGGCTTGCCGGTCACGTAGCGCACCGATAGCGCCGCGCCGCCGCGGGCATCACCATCGGTCTTGGTCAGCACCACGCCGGTCAGCGGCAGCGCCTCGCCAAAGGCCTTGGCGGTGTTGGCCGCGTCCTGGCCGGTCATCGAGTCGACCACGAACAGGGTCTCGGCCGGGTTCACGGCGCCATGCAGCGCCTTGATCTCCGACATCATCGCCTCGTCGATCGCGAGGCGGCCGGCGGTATCGACGATCAGCACGTCGGCGAACGACTTGCGGGCATCGGCGATCGCGGCACGGACGATGGCTTCGGGCTTCTGGTCGGCCTGCGACGGGAAGAACATCACGTCGACCTGCTCGGCCAGCGTCTTCAACTGCTCGATCGCGGCCGGCCGGTAGACGTCGGCCGACACCACCATGACCTTCTTCTTGCGCTTGTCCTTGAGGTGCTTCGCCAGCTTGGCGACGGTGGTGGTCTTGCCCGCGCCCTGCAGGCCGGCCATCAGGATCACCGCCGGCGCCGGCACGTTGAGGTTCAGGTCGCTGGCCTGTGACCCCATGACCGCGGTCATCTCGTCGCGCACGATCTTGATCAGGGCCTGGCCCGGGGTCAGCGACTTCAGCACTTCCTGGCCGACCGCGCGGACCTTGATCCGTTCGATCATCGCCTGCACCACCGGCAACGCGACGTCGGCCTCGAGCAATGCGATGCGTACTTCGCGCAGTGATTCCCGGATGTTCTCCTCGGACAGGCGGCCACGGCCACGCAGGCGCTCGACGGTGCCGGACAGGCGCTGGGTCAGGGATTCGAACATGGGGGCGGACCTGCGGAGGTAGGAAAAATCGGTTGCGAAGTATAGCCCGGAGGCTCCAAACACTGACTCGGCCGGCTTTTCGTAGGAGCGGCTTCAGCCGCGATCTGGAGTCGCGCGGGCGAACGATTCCAGATCGCGGCTGAAGCCGCTCCTACAGGGGAAGGCGTGCGACACTCGGCCGATGACAATCGTTCTCATCGCGATCCTGCTTTATCTCGCCGCCGCCGGACTGCTGGTCGCCAACGTGCGGCGCGACCGCGGACCCGGCAGGACCTGGCTGGTGTTGGCCGCCATCGGTGTCGGCCTGCACGCCGCCGCGCACCTGCTCGCCTGGCGCGGTACCGGCGGCGCCGACATGCACTTCTTCGCCGCGCTGTCGCTGGTCGGTCTCGGCATGGCGGCGCTGACCACCATCGTCGGTGCATCCGGGCGCATGCGTGCGCTGGGCGTGGTGGTGTTCCCGCTGGCCGCCCTGGCACTCGGCGGCTACCAGGCCTATGGCCACGTGCCGCCGGAGCCGCTGGGTTGGCGCCTGCAACTGCATGCCTGGACCGCCCTGCTCGCCTACGCGACGCTGGCGATCGCGGCGCTGCTGGCGCTGATGCTGTGGCTGCAGGAACGCGGCCTGCGTCGCCGCGAGTTCCACGGCTGGCTGCGTGCCCTGCCGCCGCTGGTTGAACTGGAAACGCTGCTGTTCCGCACCATCGGGGTCGGCTTCGTGCTGCTCACCGCGACCCTGCTGACCGGCGCGCTGTTCGTCGAAAACATGTTCGCCCAGCACCTGGCCCACAAGACCGTGCTCAGCGTGCTGTCGTGGCTGGCGTTCGGCGGCTTGCTGCTGGGCCGCTGGCGTTACGGCTGGCGCGGGGCGGTCGCGGTGAGATGGACCCTGGCCGCGATGGCGCTGCTGGTGCTGGCGTTCTTCGGCAGCAAGTTCGTGTTGGAACTGGTGCTGCATCGCACCAGCTGAATAGGGGCTTTTACCGAATCGGGCGAATTGCTTGTCCGGACAATATTTGCCTTGACAACTATTGCCCGGGCTAGCAATATTCCGCGCCATGAGCTCCACGCCCACCCCGCCGACCCCGAACCAGCCTTGCAGCGGCTCGACCCTCGGGCTGATGTTCCGCCAGTTGCGCGACGCGATGTGGGCACGGATGGAGCAGGAACTGGCCGGACTCGGTCATGACCTGACTTTCAGCCAGTACATCACCCTCAAGAAGCTCGCGACCGGCACCGCCGGCGTGACCGACCTGGCCCGCGCCGCGGAGGTCAACCCGGGCGCGATGTCCCGCCTGCTCGACAAGCTCGAGGCCAAGGGCCTGATCGCGAGGACCGCCGACCCCGACGACCGCCGCGCCACCAACATCGGCCTGACCGAAGCCGGCACCGTGATCTGGCACGACATCAACCAGTGCGGCATGCGCGTGCGCGAGCGCGCCATGGCCGGCATGAGCGAGGCCGACCGCGCCCAGCTCACCCGCCTGCTCGAACAGGCCCGCGACAACCTCCAACCTCCTTCCGGTTCCTGACCCATGCCTTCGAACGAATTTCGCCCGCACCGCGGGCTGGGGCCCGTTTTCCTCGCGATTTCCCTCGGCGTGCTGCTGGCCGGTTGCGCGAGCACCCGCGGGCTGGCGCCGTCCGGCGATCCGCTCGACCCCGACAGCCTCGCCGCGAGCCACAGCCTCGGCATCGACGCTGCGACGGACGCATCGATCTCCAATTCCGCCTTCCCCCGGCAGGACTGGTGGACCGCGTTCGGCGATCCGCAACTCGACGCACTGATCACCGAAGCACTGGCCGGTACCCCGAGCCTGGCCGCCGCCGATGCCCGCGTGCGCCAGGCGATCGCCCGCGCCGGGCTGGCCGACGCCGCCCGGTCGCCGACGCTCGGCGCCGGTGCGCAGTACTCGGTCGTGCGGATCCCGTCGACGCTGGCCGGCGATGAGCTCGGCGGCGAAACCAACGGCAGCACCCTGCTGACCCTCAATTTCAAGTACAGCCCCGACCTTTGGGGAGGCCAGCGCGCGCAGTGGCAGGCTGCGCTGGGCGAAGCCCGTGCGGCTGAAGTCGACGCCCAGGCCGCACGGTTGACGCTGGCGTCCAACATCGCGCGCGCCTACGTGGTGCTGGCGCAGGCGCATGAAGCGAAAGACGTTGCGCTCGAAGAGCAGGCTCGCTCCAGCGAGTTGCTCCACCTCGGCCAGCAGCGGGTCGACGCGGGCCTCGACAACAACCTGCAGATCCGCCTCGCCGAGGCCAACGCCGCCAGCGCGCGGCAACAGGCGCAGGCCGCGGAGCAGCAGATCGATGCCGCCCGCAACGCGCTTGCCGCTTTGCTCGGCCAAGGCCCCGACCGTGGGCTGCAGATCACCGCACCGCGATTACTCGACGCGCCCGCCCCGACCGTACCCGACGTGCTGCCAAGCGAGCTGCTCGGCCACCGCCCCGACGTGGTCGCCGCACGCTGGCGGGTCGAGGCCGCGCGCCACGGCATCGACGCCAGCAAGGCCGCGTTCTACCCGACCATCAACCTCAGCGCGATGGCGGGCCTCGCCTCGGGCGGGTTGTCGGACCTGTTCGGCAGCGATGCACTGCTGGCCTACGGCGGCCCGGCGATCAGCCTGCCGATCTTCGACGGCGGCCGCCTGCGCAACCAGCTGGCCGGCAGCAACGCCGACTACGACCTCGCCGTCGCCGGCTACAACCAGAGCCTGGTCGGCGCCCTGCGTGAGGTCGCCGACGCGTTGCAGGCGATGCGCGAGCTCGACGGCCGGATCGCCACCACCGTGCAGGCCCGCGACGCCGCCCAATCGGCTTGGGACATCGCCACCGCGCGTTACCGCGCCGGGCTCGGCAACCAGATCGACGTGCTGTCGGCGCAGGAGCCGCTGCTGCAGTTCGACCAGCAGATCGTCGCATTGCGCAGTCAGCGACTGGCCGCCGCGATCGACCTCGACCACGCGCTCGGCGGCGGCCTCGTGCTCACCGCGCCCACCACTCCAGACATCGCCACGGCCCCAGCCCGGAACCCCACGCCATGACCACCGAATTCAATCCGCAAGCCACCGCCGCGGCCGAGCCGCCGAAGAGCAACAAGCGCCGCAGGGCGCTGCTGATCCTCGCCGCGGTGATCGCGGTCGCCGCGATCATCTGGACCGCGTGGTACCTGCTGGTCGCGCGCTGGCACCAGGACACCGACGATGCCTACGCCCAGGGCAACGTGGTCAGCATCACCCCGCAGACCGCCGGCACGGTGGTCAGCATCGGGGTCGACGACGGCATGAAGGTGCACGCCGGCCAGGTGCTGGTGCAGCTTGATCCCAACGACGCCAGGGTCGCCTACGAGCAGGCCGTCGCCAACCTCGCCAGCGCCGTGCGCGAGGTGCGCGGGCTGTACAGCGTGGTCGATGCCGGACAGGCCGAACTGGACGCGCAGCGGGTCGCGGTCGAGCGCGCGCGCAACGATGTCGCCCGTCGCGAAGGGCTGGTCGCCAGCGGCGCGGTCTCGGCCGAGGAACTGGCCCACGCCCGCGACCAGTTGTCCGCCGCGCAGGCCGCGTTGTCGGCCTCGCAGGGCCAGCTGTCGCGCAACCGCGCGATGGTCGATTCCGGCAACCCGGTCGCCGAGCAGCCACAGGTCCGCGCCGCGGCTGCGCAGGTGCGACAGGCCTACCTCGCACTGCAGCGCGCGTCGATCGTCGCGCCCGTCTCCGGCTACGTCGCCCAGCGCCACGTGCAACTCGGCCAGCGCGTGCAGCCGGGCGCGTCGCTGATGACGATCGTGCCGCTGGAGCAGATGTGGGTCGAAGCGAACTTCAAGGAAACCCAGCTCGGCGACATGCGCATCGGCCAGCCGGTCGAGGTCCACGCCGACCTGTACGGCGACGACGTCACCTTCGACGGCACCATCGGCAGCCTCGGCATGGGCACCGGCAGCGCGTTCTCGCTGTTGCCGGCGCAGAACGCCAGCGGCAACTGGATCAAGATCGTCCAGCGCGTGCCGGTGCGGATCGACCTGGATTCCAAGCAGCTTGCCGAGCATCCGCTGCGGATGGGCCTGAGCATGAGCGTCGACGTCGACGTCCACGACCAGGACGGCGCGGTGCTCGCCGCCAAGCCGCCGGCCAAGCCGGTGCTGTCGACCGACGCCTACAGCGAGCAACTGGCGGACGCGGATGCGCTGATCGAAAAGATCGTGCACGACAACCTGGCCGGCAAGAAGCACGGCTGAGATGGCGACCGCGGCAACAACTTCCGCCGGCGCGGAACCCTTCCGGCCGCCGACGCTCTGGCTGACCACGATTGGTCTTGCGCTGGCGTCGTTCATGCAGGTGCTGGACCTGACCATCGCCAACGTCTCGTTGCCGGCGATCACCGGCAACCTCGGCGGCAGCGGTAGCCAGGCGACCTGGGTGATCACCTCGTTCGCGGTCAGCAACGCGATCGCGCTGCCACTGACCGGCTTCCTGACGCGCCGCTTCGGCGAGCGCAAGTTGTTCATGTGGGCGACCGCGCTGTTCTCGATCGCCTCGCTGCTGTGCGGACTGGCCGGCAGCATGGGCTCGCTGGTCGGCGCGCGCGCGTTGCAGGGCTTCGTCGCCGGGCCGATGTACCCGATCACCCAAGCGCTGATGATCTCGGTGTACCCGCCGCACAAGCGCGGGCAGGCAATCGCGCTGCTGGCGATGGTCACCGTGGTCGCGCCGATCGCGGGGCCGATCCTCGGTGGCTGGATCACCGACAACTACAGCTGGGAATGGATCTTCCTGATCAACGTGCCGATCGGCTTCTTCTGCAGCTTCGTGGTGGGCCGGCAGCTGAAGGGCCGGCCGGAGCGGCTGGAAAAGCCGAAGATGGATTACATCGGCCTCGCCACGCTGGTGCTCGGCGTCGGCGCGCTGCAACTCGTATTGGATCTTGGCAACGAGAAGGACTGGTTCGCCTCGACCGAGATCATCGTGCTGGCGATCACCGCAGTCATCGCGCTGGCGATATTCCTGATCTGGGAGTTGACCGAGAAAGACCCGATCGTCGACCTCAAGCTGTTCCGCCATCGCAACTTCACCTTCGGCACCATCGCGATGGTGCTGGCGTATTCGGCGTTCTTCAGCGTCGGCCTGCTGGTGCCGTTGTGGCTGCAGCGCAACCTCGGCTACACCGCGATCTGGGCCGGGTTCGCGACCGCGCCGATCGGCATCCTGCCGGTGCTGCTGACGCCGCTGGTCGGCAAGTACGCGATGCGCATGGACCTGCGCTGGCTGGCCAGCTTCGCCTTCATCGTGATGGCGTTCACCAGCTTCGTGCGCGCCGGCTTCAACCTCGACGTCGACTTCCAGTCGGTGGCGATGGTCCAACTGTGGCAGGGCCTCGGCGTTGCATTGTTCTTCATGCCGGTGCTGACGATATTGCTGTCGGACCTGGAGCCGCACGAGATCGCCTCGGGCTCGGGATTGGCCACGTTCGTGCGCACGCTTGGCGGCAGCTTCGCCGCGTCATTGACGACCTGGGGCTGGAACCAGCGCGGCACCATCCACCACGCGCAGCTGACCGAACACATCAGCGCCAGCGACCCGGCGATGCTGCAGACCGTCACCGCGATCGGCCAGGGCGACCTGCAACGCGGCGCGGTGATGCTCGACGGGATGATCTCGCAGCAAGCGGTGCAGATCGCCTTCAACGAGATCTTCCACCTGCTCGGCATCCTGTTCCTGCTGGTGATC
Organism: Lysobacter sp. F6437; assembly: GCF_052547215.1. Classification (NCBI taxonomy): domain Bacteria; kingdom Pseudomonadati; phylum Pseudomonadota; class Gammaproteobacteria; order Lysobacterales; family Lysobacteraceae; genus Lysobacter; species Lysobacter sp. F6437. Next base: position 137,746 of record NZ_JBQWRB010000001.1, on the reverse strand, counting down.
GTGTTCGTCTGGTTCGCCAAGCCGCCATTCGCGGCGAAGAGCTCGGCCGCGGCGGCAGGTGGGCACTGAGCTGGAACGGGATCTGGCGCAAGCTGTCCCCAAACCCGGACCTATTCCGGATCGGCCTCAACCCGCTCCAACACGAAGAGCCAGCCATCCCCAAGTTGCCAGAGTTCCGCCCCACTGCTGTCAGGGACGACCTCAAAGCTCGCGTGATACTTGCCCTCAGCGTCGTTGACCGTCATCACCCAGACCACGTCACGATCGCTGGCAACGCCATAGAACGTGCTTAAACCCCGAGCTTCATACGTGGGAACCTCGCCTTCGACCGGCACGTCGTTATGGCAGGCGATCTCATACCTTGGTGAGGCCAACTGCTCCCCTTCAAACCGGAACTCAGCCTCGGTCATCAGCATTGCTTCGCCTACCTTTTCGAGCGCTGCCTCACGCGTCATCAGTCCACCGCGGAACCGTTCGAAAGAGACGACCTCGTAGCGGCCCGTCAGACTCGCGACCGCGGGCGTGGTAGCCGCCACACACGGATCCGCAGGATTTGCGGGAGCGGCGTCAGGAATACCGGTTGGTGTACCAGTAGCGGCAGGCGCACTCGCAACCCTTTCTCCAGCCTCCGGCTGACCCGGAGAGCATCCGACCAGCATGGCCATGCCCACTGCCCAGAAACCTGCATTGACTGCCTTGTTCGACACGAGCGTGCTCCAATGAAGAGTGTCGTCACCAATGACGATAGATGCCCTGAGAATACATATCCCATTCGGCCTCACGCCTGTTGATCACTCCCTGGTTGATTTTCCCCTGGGACTTGTTCCAGGCCTTCCAAGCGTCTTCCAGCGAGGCATAGGGTGTAGTGGCCTCGGGATCATTGACCAACTTCGCCACCGATGAGCTCTTGAAGCCCTCTTCGCCGATATTGAACGCCATGATGACCATGGCGTCGAATTCGTGTTGTTCCACCTCGACCGTGATGGCTCCATTGACTGCATCGATAAAGGGTTCCGCGTCGACGAGAAACAACGCGTCGGCTTCTTCCTCGGTAATGCCATCCTTGTAGGTGTCCCATTGGGACTTGAGGATCAAATGGCCGTAGCCGATGGTCGCACCCTCCACCCATTCGGTGATGGGTTCGTCGGTGATACCCACCTGGTCATCGTAGGGCTGCAGCGCGAGCGTTTCGACATCCTTGAGCCATGTTGCGCCCTCGTCGCTGAGGGCCATCTCGCTGTCGCACGTGGCCGAGGCGGCCTGCGGGCCGCCGCCACCGCTGGCCGCGGCAACGCACATGACAGGGGGTGGACCGGAACTACCGCCGCCGCCACTTCCCGCACCACCGCTTCCGCCGGAACCGGGCGGCTGGTACGGCAGGCTGGGGTCGACTCCACCGCCACCCGCGCCTGCACCACCGCCGCCAGCACCGGGCCCGCCACCGCCGGCCGCGCCGCCACCGCCACCGCCAAAAAACGGGCCACCCGCCGCGGCTGCATCGGTCGCGCGGCCCGCACTGGCTACCGCGCCCGCGATGGCGTTGCCACTGTCCAGCCCGGCGAGCTCCAATGCCATGCCGGCCGTCTGATGCCGGATCGTGTCGCCGAAAGCGCCGAAGGTCGCGGCCGCCGCCAGCGAAATACCGGCGACGACGATCAGGTATTCGGTAAGCCCCGCGCCTCGCGCGGACGACCTGGACGATTGTATACCTACCCCATTTCCCGACATGCAGCTTGTTCCCTGCCACCTTCGCGGCCATTCAGCTGTTGCCCGGACCCTAAAGGGAACCCGGGGGCCGCACAATGAACCCGGTCACATTGCTTCAGTGCCGAAGTCCGCTGCGGCGGGACAAATCCGTTGTTCCGGACATGGCTGCCCCGCAATACGCGCTCACGCTGACCTGCCCGGACCGGCCGGGCATCGTCGCCACCGTCAGCGCCTGCGTGCTGCGGCACGGTGGCAACGTGCTGGAAGCCCAGCAGTACGGCGACGTCGAAACCGGGCGCTTCTTCATGCGCGTGCTGTTCGTGCTCGTCGATGGCGGCAATTGCGAGGCGCTGCAGTCGGACTTCGCCGCGCTCGCGCCGGCCTGGTCGATGGACTGGACGCTGCGCGACCGCAGCCGACCGCGACGGGTGATGTTGCTGGTCTCGCGCTTCGACCATTGCCTGGCCGACCTGCTGTACCGCTGGCGGCTCGGCGAGTTGCCGATGCAGCTCACCGCGATCGTCGCCAACCACCCACGCGAGCAGTACCGGCACCTCGACCTGGACGGCGTGGATTTCCATCACCTGCCGGTCAATCCGCAATCACGCGCGACCCAGGAGGCGGAACTCTGGTCGCTGATCGAACGCAGCGGCACCGAACTGGTGGTGCTGGCGCGCTACATGCAGATCCTCTCGGCGCCACTGGCCGACAAGCTCGCCGGCCGCTGCATCAACATCCACCACTCGTTCCTGCCCGGCTTCAAGGGCGCCCGTCCCTACCACCAGGCCCACGCGCAGGGCGTCAAGCTGATCGGCGCCACCGCGCACTTCGTCACCGCCGACCTCGACGATGGCGCCATCATCGAGCAGGACACCGAGCGCGTCGGCCATCACCACAGCCCCGACGACCTGGTGCGGATTGGCCGCGACATCGAGCGCCGGGTGCTGGCGCAAGCGCTGCGCTACGTCCTTGACGACCGGGTGCTGCTCAACGGCCGCAAGACCGTCGTGTTCTCGGCCTAGGCGGGTTTACAGCACGGGTCCACAGGGTTGGTCAGACTGCGGCTTCCAGCGCTTGGGACAGGCGCTCGACCGCGATCACCTTCATCTCGCCGACGCGGCCGCTCTTCGGCGCATTGCCCTTGGGCACGATTGCGCGCTTGAAGCCGTGGGTCGCGGCCTCCTTCAAGCGGTCCTCGCCATTCGGCACCGGGCGGATCTCGCCGGACAGGCCGACTTCGCCGAACGCGATGGTCTGCTCCGCCAGCGGCTTGTCGCGCAGCGACGACAACACCGCCAGCAACACCGGCAAATCCGCCGCCGTCTCCTGCACGCGGATGCCGCCGACCACGTTGACGAACACGTCCTGGTCGCCGACGCCGATCCCGCCGTGGCGGTGCAGCACCGCCAGCAACATCGCCAACCGGTTCTGCTCCATGCCGACCGCGACCCGTCGCGGGTTCGACAACGGTGACGAGTCGACCAGCGCCTGCACCTCGACCAGCAACGGCCGGGTGCCTTCGCGGGTGACCATCACGCAGCTGCCCGGCTGCGGGCTGGCGCTGCCCGACAGGAAGATCGCCGACGGATTCGGCACTTCGCGCAGGCCCTTGTCGCCCATCGCGAACACGCCCAGCTCGTTGACCGCGCCGAAGCGGTTCTTGAACGCGCGCAGCACCCGGAACCGGCTGCCGCTCTCGCCCTCGAAATACAGCACCGCATCGACCATGTGCTCGAGCACGCGCGGGCCGGCGATGCCGCCCTCCTTGGTCACGTGGCCGACCAGGAACACCGCGGTGCCTGTTTCCTTGGCGTAGCGCACCAGCCGCGCAGCACTCTCGCGGACCTGGCTGACCGAGCCCGGCGCGGCGGTCAGCGATTCGGTCCACAGGGTCTGCACCGAGTCGGCGACGATCAGCCGCGGACTGGTCGCCACCGCCTGCTCGAGGATCTTCTCGACCCCGGTTTCTGCCAGCGCGTCGACGCCGTCCAGCGGCAGGCCCAGCCGCGCGCCACGGCCGGCGACCTGCGCCAATGATTCCTCGCCGGTGACGTACAGCGCCGGCAAGGTCGCGGCCATCTTCGCCACCGCCTGCAGCAACAAGGTCGACTTGCCGATGCCCGGGTCGCCGCCGACCAGCACCACCGCACCCTGCACCAAGCCACCGCCGAGCACCCGGTCGAGCTCGCCGATGCCGGTAGAAACCCGCGCGTCCTCGCTGTGGGTGACGTCCTTCAGGGCGGTGACCTTCGGAGCGTCGACCTTGCCCGCCCAGCCACTGCGCCGCGACGCCCCGGTCCCGCCAGCCTTCATCGCCGCCGCCGACTCGATCACGAACTCGCTCAGCGAATTCCACCCCCCGCACTCGTCGCACTGGCCCTGCCACTTGTTGTGGTCGGCGCCGCACTCGGAACAGACGTAGGCGACCTTGGCCTTGGCGGCGGACTTGCTGGACGATTTGGGGGCGAATGACATGCGGCGGTGTCGGAGCGGGACGAGTCGTCACTTTAGCCGGCGGCGGTCGCAAGACGAGAGAATCCCCGTCGCTTTCCGTACTTTCCGTACTTTCCGTGCTCCGTGCTCCGTGCTCCGTGCTTTCCGCGCTTTCCGCGCTCCGTGCGTTCCGCGCTTTTCGTAGGAGCGGCTTTAGCCGCGATCGGGAGCCGGCGCGGGCAAACGGTTCCCGATCGCGGCTAAAGCCGCTCCTACAAGAGGTCGAGGCGCTGGGTTGTGGCGATCTGGTCGCGCCATTGCGGCGACAAGCCGGCTTCATCGGCGAACCCCGGCCAACGCTTCACCGCCCCCACCACCTCATCAAGAATCGCCTCCGCCCGCCCGCGCTTCAACGACGCCACCTTGCCGCAGGCGCGGAAATCCCCGCGGTCGAACCCATCCCGCTTCCCATTCATCGTCATCTGATGCCGCGCGGTCCACATGCCCGCAGGATTGAAACTCCACGTCATATCGAACGCCGGCGACAACGACCAGCGCCCCGCCCGATCCATCAGGAACGCGATGTTCTTGACGTGGTCGTCCTGGTTGCGGCCGACGATATTGAACGCCATCCGCCGGAACTGTTGCTCAACCGCCACCATCGGCAGACCCAACCGGCGGATCACCATCAGCGCCTGCTCGTAGCTGTAGGCACCCGCGGCGTTGAAGTCGTAATGGGCAAGCCCGCACAGCGACTGCATGTGCAGCTTGCCGCCGTCGGCGCCCCGGTCGAAACGGCGGGTCATGAAGTGGCGCCGGCCGTTCTCCTCCAGCAGCCGGCACTCGGTCATGTCGATGCCGGCGGCGCGGGCCATCAGGTAGTAGGCGTACTCGATCACGCCATAGCCGCGCGGATCCTCCAGCTCCTTGTCGCGGTTGCCGGACACGCCGTCGAGCTTGAGCAGCCAGTGCTCGAACCCCTCGCCCACCCCGGCCTGGCCCGAGCGCACCTCTTGGGTCGCCGGGTTCCACGCGATCAGCGCCTTGGCCCGCGCACCCGCCGCTGACGTGCCGACACGCAGGATCTGCCGCAACGCCTGCGCGCGATCTTCGTCGGCGAACGACGCCTGCAGGTTGTTGCGATGGCGCAGCACCTCCGATGCTAACTCGACGAGCGCATCGACCTCGACCCGGCGATCGGCGCGTCCGTCCGGCCCCTGCGCCGGCGCGAACTCCAGCGCGCCCATCCCGCGCGCGCCGATGTAACACAAGCGCTCGACCGCGTTGAACGACTCCGGCGTGCGCCCCTGCCCCGCCAGCCACGCATCGATCAGGGTGTTGCCGAACGCATCCGGCAGCGAATCGGCCAGCAACCCCGGCAAGCCATGGAACGTCGCCCGCGGCAGCGCCGGGAACGAGTACACCGTCGCCGCCAACGGCATCACCAGCGGCGACACCTCGATGCCGCTGCCGACGAACTCGCGCGCGTACTGGAACTCGGCGACGTCGCGGCCATCGGCCAGCGTCACCGCACCGATCGTCCGGCCCCAAAGCCGCACTTCGGCCAGCGTCGTCACGATTCATCGCCCCAACGCCAGGGTTGGCCGGCCGGCTCGCCGACACCCGCACGCGGCGCCCGCTGCCGCGTCTTGCCCTCGCGCCGCAACACATCCATCGGCCCCGGACCCGCCGACGGCAGCAGCGCCTCCAGCCCGTCAAGCAGTTGCAACACCCGCAACACCCGTACCAGGTTGGGCGACTGCACCGCGTCGCCCGCCTCCAGCCGTTCCAGCGTCCGCTTTGATACCCCCGCCTGCTCCGCGGCTTCGGCCTGGGTCATGCCCATCGCAATGCGACGCGCCGCCAACCGTTCCCCGAGCGCCTGCAACACCGCCAGATCCGTGAGTTCCGCCCCGATCTTCATATCGTCATAACTGCCGAATTAACGGTAAATATCGCGATAAATCGCAACTAATGACGAGTTTTACTCCGGCCTAGGCCTGATGTCAATTCGCCAAGACCGACGAATTACCACTCCTCGCACCACCCGCCCGCCCCGCGTAGGAGCGACGTAAGTCGCGATCGCACGACGCAACCGGACATCAGGAAAATCACGACTCACGTCGCTCCTACAACGAAGCCCCTCACCACGCACCGCTCTTAAATACCTTTTAATAGTAAAATAAATAACAACAACCAATCTATTTACTATTTAAACAGCAAACACTAGCCTCAAATCATGCCTGCTCCCGCACACATCGAAATCCACCGCGACGGCCAATGGATCCCCGCCGCAAGCCTTGAGCCGCTGGGCGATGATCGCGCGCGGGTGGAGTACCTGCCGGAATACATCTTCTCCGACGATCCCTGGCCCATCGCATTGAACCGGCCCGTCAGCTTCGCGCCGCCGGGCCAGCACCGCGACAACGCCCGCGCCCCCGCCTTCCTGTACGACCTGGTCCCCCAGGCAAGGGACGCAAACTGCTGTTGCAACTACTGGGCGTGGCCGACAGCGATGCCCTGGTGCTGCCACTGCCCAACTGCTGCACTCACTGCGACGGCATTCCAGCGATCCGCTCGCGGACACCATCGAGTTCCTGCATCGTGACGTGCTGAACTTGGCCATGCGCAATACCGACAACCACGCCCGCAACCACGCCGTGCAACGCCTCGCCGACGGTCGCGTGCAGTTGACCCCGCTGTTCGATTTCGCCCCCATGTACCTCGACCCGGAACTGATTCCCCGCGCGGTTCACTGGGCCGATGCCGCCGACGTGCGCCTGCACGAGTGGAGCGCGATCATCCCGCAGCTCGGACTTCCACCCACCGACGAACGCGCCGTCACTGCAGCTTTGGCGCGGTTCGCCGACACCGTGGGCGACCTGCCCACGCTGATGCTCGATGCAGGCGTGGAACCTGCAGTGATCGAAGCCTGCCGTACGTCCATCGCCAGCCAAGCCGAACAACTGACGAGGTTGCGGCAACATGCCTAGGAACCCGCCACGTCCCGACCCCGCGACGGCTCGCGCGCTACTGGACGAGTTGCATGCCGGCCTGGCGAACGGCGAGATCAGCGTGGCCGAGGCCGTGCGCCGCATGCGTCATGTCAGCGGCCTGACCCAACCGCAGTTCGCGCGCCATCGCGGCATCAGCGTGCAGGCCCTGCGCCAGATCGAATCCGGCAACGGCAACCCCACCATCAAGACCCTGGACGCCATCGCCAGCGTGTTCGGCTTGCGCGCGGGTTTCGTCCCCGCGGCACCGCCCCCTCACTCCCCGTAGTAGCCCCGATACCACTCGACAAAATTGGCCACCCCCTCTTCCACCGACACCCGCGGCCGGTAATCCACCGCCTTCACCAGTTCGCCCACGTCGGCTTCCGTATCCGGCACATCGCCCGCCTGCAACGGCAGCAACTCCATCTTCGCCTTCTTGCCCAGGCACTGCTCCAGCACCTGGATGTAGCGCAGCAGTTCCACTGTCTCTTCGTTGCCGATGTTGAACAGCCGGTATGGCGCATTGCTGGTCGCCGGGTCCGGCGCGGCGGCATCCCAGCCGGGGTTCGCCACCGGCGGGTTGTCCAGCGCGCGGATCACGCCTTCGACGATGTCGTCGACATAGGTGAAGCTGCGCTTGTGGTGGCCATGGTTGAACACCTTGATCGGCTCGCCCGCGAGGATCGCCTTGGTAAACAGGAACAGCGCCATGTCCGGCCGTCCCCACGGCCCGTACACGGTGAAGAAGCGCAGCCCGGTGCTGGGAATGCCATAGAGGTGCGCATAGCTGTGCGCCATCATCTCGTTGGCCTTCTTGGTCGCCGCGTACAGCGTCAACGGATGCTCGGTCGACTGGTGTTCGGAGAACGGCATGGTGGTGTTGGCGCCGTAGACCGAACTGGTCGAGGCGAACACCAGGTGCTCGACGCCATGATGCCGGCACCCCTCGAGGATGTGCAGGAACCCGGTGACGTTGCTGCTGACGTACACGTGCGGGTTCTGCGCCGCGTAGCGCACGCCCGCCTGCGCGGCCAGGTTGACCACCCGCTGCGGCTTGTGGGTCGCGAACGCCGCCTCGACCGCATCGCGATCGGCCAGGTCGGCGTGGATGTGGGTGTAACCCGGCTGGTCGGCGAAGCGCGCGAGCCGCGCCTGCTTCAGCGTCACGTCGTAGTAGTCGCTGAGGTTGTCGATGCCGATGACCTCATCGCCACGCTCGAGCAATTTCAGCGCGACATGCGAGCCGATGAAACCGGCGGTGCCGGTGACCAGTACTTTCATCAATAGTCCTTGTTGTTGGTCGCATGGCGACGCGGCACCGGCACCGGCACGAGTTCCACCTGCGGCCGACGCGTGCCGGGCAGGCGCATCGTATACACGCAGTGGAACAAACGCACCGCGCGCTGGCGCCGGCCGGTCAACCAGTACCAGCCCAGGCACATCAGCACGAACGCACCCAGCAGCACCGGGTGCGGTACGTCCAGCCGCATCGCCTGGCCCACCACCAACACGCACAGCGCGGTGAACAGGCTCAGCGCGATCGCGGCCTGGGTCGGGCCGAAGCCGCCCTCGAGCATCAGGTGGTGGATGTGGTTGCGATCGGCGATGAACGGCGAACGCTTGTTGCGCACCCGGCGGATCATCAGCACCAGGGTGTCCATCACCGGGATGGCGACGCACCACAGCGCGAACACCGGATTGACCGGATGCCCCGGGTTCTGGGTGAGGCGGAAGGCAAACCACGCGATCACGAAACCGAGGAACGCGCTGCCGGCGTTGCCCATGAACAGCTTCGCCTTGGGACGCCACGGAAAGCGCAGGTTGAACATCAGGAACGCGAGCACCGTACCGCCCAGGATCATCGCGCGGCTGGCAACCACCATGTTGCCCGAGTAGATCGCAGCCGCACTGAGCAAGGCGAGCGCCGTCAGCACCAGCGAACCGGCCAGGCCGTCCGCACCGTCGACCATGTTGATCGCGTTGATGAGCCCCAGCGTCGCGAACACCGTGAACGGCACCGACAGCCAACCCAACGAAATCCCGTCAAGACCGAACACCGGCCCGAGCTGCTCAATGCGCACGCCACCGACATAAACCATGATCAACGCCGCAACCACCTGCGCCGGGATGCGCACGGTCCATGGCAGGTCAAGACGATCGTCGAGCAGGCCGACCACCACCAGCACGGCCGACGCCGAGAGGAACGCGATCAATCCTGCATCGATGTGGGCGAAGGTGGACAGGCTGACCACCAACACACCCGCAAGCATCGCCAGGCCGCCGGTGATCGGCGTCGGATGCGCGTGGTCCTTTCGTCCCTTCGGGAAGTCCAACAGGTTCAATCGCGGTGCAAGTGGTTGCAACAACCACAGCACGAACCATGTCACCCCAGTCGCGGCGAACGCCGCTCCCCAATCAAGTTGCGCGAACAAAACCAACCATCCCTTCAAGACCGAGGTCTTTCCCCTGTTGTTGATTGTAATGGGACGTGCGTTACAACCGAAGAGCCAGACGCGTCACGTAACTGACTTGTTTAAGGTCAGCAAGTGACATCGAACGGCACCCGCCCGCGCCGGCTTATTTCGATGCTTCGCGCGTTTGCAAGCGACGCAAGCCCATCCACAGCGCGTCCGCGACCTTGGCCAACACCAGACTGATGGCGGCGCCCAACAGGTTGATGCCCACATCGGCAACACGCGGGGTACGTCCCGGGGTCAGTCCCTGGGTCAGTTCCGCCCCCACTGCCAAGCCAACCAATAGAGCGATGCGACGCCAGCCACGAAGGTCCGGTCGGAACCACCACAACACCAAACCTATCCAGAGGAAGGCGATCAAATGCGCCGCCTCGGACAGGTCCCACGGCGACTTCCCCCGGATCATCGCTTCCAGGAAGGACACCGAATCACGCCCGGCAAATGCGATGAGAACGGACGTGGGCAAGAACAATGCTGCTGAAACCAATAGTGCTGACGCGAACAGCACCAACCAAGCGCCGGGGCGGCTTCGCCATCCAATCCAAATGCTGACGATCAACACGAACGCCAGTAGTAACCCATCGAAGAAGGTCACCCGTCAGCCGCCTTAATCCAACAGTTCGCGATACACGGCAATTGTGTCCGCCACGACGATACGTTCGTCGAAGCGGCTCAACGCTTTTGCCCGAGCTGCAGCGCCCAGGCGCGCGGCCAATTGCGGATCGTCCTGCAGGCGTGCAATCGCTAGTGCAAGTGCAGCGGCATCGCGCGGTGGCACCATCAAGCCATCAACTCCATCGGTGACGACTTCGCGACAACCCGGCACATCGGTCGTCACGAGCGGCAACGCAAATGCCGCTGCTTCGATCAAACCCTTGGGCAGGCCTTCCCGATAACTGGGTAGCACCACCACGTCGACCGTGGCCAAGAGTGCCGGCATATCGTCGACGTGGCCAAGCCACTGGAGCAGGCTCTCGTCGACCCAGCGTTGCACGGTGCCTTCGGGTACGGCAGCGGGGTTACCCGGGTCGGGGTCGCCGGCCAACAGGAACTCGATCGCCCTTCCCTCGCCGTGCAGCCGCCGCGCGGCCTCCACAAACTCCGCCAGTCCCTTGTCCCACAACAGGCGCGCCGCCAGCAGCACGCGCAGCGGCTGCGAAGAATCACGCTGGCCGTCACGCGCGTCAAAGCGGGAACAGTCGACGCCGGAGCCGGGGATCAGGCGTACACGGTCGCGGTCGACTAGGCCCGCGCGTTCGAAGAGGGCGACGTCATCGGGGTTCTGCAGGACCAACCGCGTGTTGCGCCCGCCAAGCGCCGCGCGCATCAACGCACGCACCAGCGGGCGCAGCGCCCGGGCCTTTGTGTCGTTGCTGGTGAACACGTAACCCATACCGGCCACCGCATTGACCCGCGCCGGAACACCGGCCAGGCGCGCGGCCAAGGAGCCGTACACTGCACACTTGATGGTGAAGCCATGCACAAGCGCAGGGCACTCCTTGCGGAACAGCGACACCAGCCACCACAGCAACTTCGTCTCGCGCACCGGGTTGAGGCTGCGCCGGTCCATCGGCACCGACTCCCAACGCAGGCCGAGGGCGCACAGTTTCTCTCCATAGGGGCCGGGGGGTGAGATCAGCAGCGGCTCGTAGCCCTGTTGCTTTAGCGCCAGCGCCAGGGAACGGCGGAAGTTGTAGAGGTACCAGTCGGTGTTTGCGAAAAGAATGATCTTCGAAGACGAAACAGAGATTTTCATGTCAACGGCATCAACTGGTACGGTACCCAGTACTGCGCGTGGGTAGCGAAATTGAGCCATACGTATTGCACCGCGGCGTAAAATCCCACAATACCGAGCACAAGCGGGGTGCGGGCTTGGGTGGTCCTGGTCAAACGCGGCAGCCGTGCGAACACATAAAGTTGTAGCGGGATCAGATACAAGGCCACCCGGTCCACCGCTGTCGACGATATCCCCACCAGCGGAAGGCAGAGCAGCGCGAACACTGCGATCCACAACCACAACTTGCGCTCCTGCGGATCGGGCACCAGCCGTCGCCGGAACAGTAGCAGCAACCCCGCCGGCAACGCGTTCATCGCCACGCGAATCGCACCGCCCGACGATTGCATGTCGGCTTCCACGTAATTGGTCCACAACGCCTCGGCGCTGTCGTCCAGCAACAGGTAGTACATCAAGCCAGTGGCGGCCAACACCAATGCACCGGTCAGCATTCGGTTGCGGCTGGAAGCCAGTGCCGCAATGGGCAACAACAGCACCGCCGACTTGTGGAACAGGGCTCCCAATGCGATCCATATGACAAAACTGCGAATCCGTCCGTCGCCCAACGCCACCAAGCCAAGCAGAGCGAACCCAAGCGCGACTGATTGGCGGGTGTACCCCATGCCGACGACGATCAGCATATAGGGCACCGCTGCGAGCAAGGCCAGCCACGGATTGGGTTGGCGCCGACAGAAGACGACCGTGCCCGCCATCAACACGATCGCATAAATCAGATTGACCGTGTAGATGTCGCCGCCTAATCCCGCGACCAGCCGGTTAATGACGTAATGACCAGGATCACCCCTGTTCATAGCCTCGCCAAACGTCATCGATGCAGCAAGACTAAAATGGCGAGCGTAACTGGCCCAATCGCCCCCAACCTCGTGACGTAATCCGATTATCAACGCAAACACAATGCCGACCGCCCACCATGCTGCCGCCACATGTTGTCTGGCTAGACGGCGCGGCACCAGCACAGCCCACGCCGGGATGAGGAACATCAACCAGAAACCGAACATTAGGCGACACCTTCTTGTTCCAGCCAGGCTTGGAACATCAGTACCGACCACAGCCGGTAGCCGAATGACGCCTCCCCGCGCACATGCATTTGCCACGCTTTCCGGATAGGGCGAGAATCAAAAAAGCCCTCACGCTTTAGGCGGTCTTCCGCCAGTAGGTTTTCCGCCCAATCACGCAGTGGTCCGCGTAGCCAATCGTCCAGCGGGATGCCGAAGCCCATCTTCGGGCGCTCGATCAATTCACTTGGCACATGACGATCCAGCAAGCGGCGTAGCAACCACTTTCCCTTGCCGTCGCGCAGCTTCATCGACATCGGCAACGACCAAGCGAATGCAATCACGTCGCGGTCCAAGAAAGGTGCGCGCGTCTCCAGCGACACCGCCATCGAGGCTCGGTCAACCTTCACCAGGATGTCGTCGGGCAGGTAGGTCAGGCCATCCAATGCCATCATCCGCGCCACCGGGCCGTCCAGCCGCGGCCAGCGCGAGCGGTCGTCAAGCAGGTTGGGCGGCATATGGCCACCGCTGACCATGCCGGCAGGATCGGGCCATTCCGACACCAGCGACACATACAGATCGTCGAGGCTGTGGATCTCCGTCCCACCCAGTACACGTGCCAACTTCTGAAGCTTGTCACCGATCTGCGCCATACCCATGGACTGGGTCATAGCAGGGGGCAATCGGTCAACCAGGTGGCCGGGGAACCTGGCAGCGCCGTGCGCCACCCTTGAGCGCATGGCTGGCGGTATCCATCCCGTACGTCGCCAGACTTTGGGTGCCAGCGAATATCGGTTATAGCCACCGAACAACTCATCGCCCGCATCGCCCGACAGGGCCACGGTCACATGTTGACGCGCCAACTTCATCACCAGGTGTGTGGGTAGCTGCGAGGAATCGGCGAACGGCTCGTCGTACATCGCCGGCAACTGCGGCACCAGGGCCAGCGCGTCGTCGCCACGGAGGCGTAGCTCAGTGTGATCGGTGCCGAGATGCGCTGCAACCGCACGTGCGTGGGTTGCCTCGTCGTATTGCTTCTCGTCAAATCCAATGGTGAAGGTGCGCACCGGTCGTGTGCTGTTGGCCTGCATCACCGCCGTGATCACGGTGGAGTCGATGCCGCCCGACAACAATGCGCCCAACGGCACATCAGCGACCATCTGCCCGCACACCGCATTGCTGAGATGCCGTTCCAACGCATCGAGCGCGTCCGCTTCGGAACCTTCGAACGGATGGGCAGTGCCGCGCTCGGCGACCTCGGCCAGCGACCAGTAAGCTACCGGCTGGACTTCACGCTGGCCCGCAGCGAGGCGCAGGAAGGTGCCGGGCGGCAGCTTGTGGATGCCCTGGTAGATGGAATATGGCGCGGGCACGTAGTTGTGGCGCAGCAGCAGGGCCAGCGCGCCGCGGTTGATCGCGGCATTGAACGCGGGATGCGCGCGCAGTGCCTTCAGTTCGGAGCCGAAAAGGAAAGTGTCGCCCTGCCAGCCGTAGTACAGCGGTTTCTCGCCGACACGGTCGCGGGCGAGTGTCAATGCGCGTTCGCTGCGATCCCACAGGGCGATAGCGAACATGCCAACGCTGGCCTGCAAGGTGCGTTCCACGCCCCAGGCCTCGATGCAGGCCAGCAGGGTCTCGGTATCGGAATGGCCGCGCCATTCGGGCGCCGCGCTGGCCTGTTCGAGTTGCCGGCGTAGGTCGAGGTGGTTGTAGACCTCGCCGTTGTAAGCCAGCACCCAACGGCCACTTGATGACTGCATTGGCTGGTGGCCGGCGGCGCTGAGGTCGACGATGGACAAACGGCGATGGGCAATCGCGATGCCCACGCCCTCATCGACCCACGCACCCTGGTCATCGGGACCGCGGTGGGCAATGAGATCCGCCATGCGCCGTGCCTGCAGCGCGAGGTGATCGGCACCCGCACTGGACTGCCAGAAACCGGTCAAACCACACATCAGGTGCGTCCGCTTGATCGACCGCGCAACGAAGTCAGCGCAACTCCAAGCGACGCGATGATCGCGTAATAAACCGTCAACACCACGAATCCCTTGGCGTCCGGAGACGGGAAAAGCACGGCCGCGGCAAGAAGCGGCCATATGAAGAACGTCCAACGGACGACGGGGCGTTTGCGACCCGGCATCGACAACAAGCCCTTGCTGTCGAGGTAGCCGAATTGCCGGAATGCCGAATACGACATCGCACAGGCAAAGGCCACACCAAGCAAGTATATGGAAGGAATCACGAACATTATCGGCGCCATGAAACGGAACCACGACAACCAAAGAAATGTGCCGGCCTTAATTTCGCGGTCACTGATCCAGTTATGCATTGCGAACACCACGGCAAGCGCGCCGAAGAACGCCCACCAGGTCGAGTTCTCCAACTGGTGGAGCACGTGTGTTACAGCAATAAATGCCAATATGCGTGCGACAACCCAGGCCGTGAACCAGCCGCGTCCCGTACCTTGGGGGCCGCGCATTCGTCCCCCGGCCTCCCCCGGCGCAACGATGAGGTCGTTGCTCAAGTATCCAACTTCATAGACGCTGATGAACGCTATGTACGCCAATAGCGACTGCTGCAACGACAGCGGCCAAGGTTCGGGCGAAAGCTGGACGACCAATACAGCCGCAGCAACCCATTCGAAAAGCACATGGAACCCAATGCTGCCGGACCGCAGGCGCGTCGACCAGAAGTACGTGAAGGGCAACAGGTATAGGAGTCGGCTTAACATGCGAGCAGGAACTCCGCATCCATTCCATTCCAGCGAGTCTTGTGCCCTGGATTATGTAGGACCACGAAAGCCGGCTTGGCCCCTTCCAGAAGCGCTCGGTCCGTCAAATTGTCGCTGATGGCCAGATATGGCCCACCGGCCCATTCGAGTCCCAGTCGATCGTTCAATGCTTCGCGCTTGCGGCCAGTGATGTCGTTTATGTACCGTCCCGTGTACCGCCCTTCCTCTACGGCGAGAGAACTGGCGACGAAATCCGCGTTCATGCGTGCCGCAATGACTTGCACCACCGGCTCCAGACTCGCTGACGCCAACACCAGCGGCCCCGGGGCTGCAGCCAGCACTTCCCGCACCGAATTGACTCGACGATTAGCCAACAGCCAGTCGGCATAATCACTGGCACTTGCAGCCACATCGGCAACGGTATCCCCCCTGAGCCAACGCACTAGCAGCAACTTCAGAACGTGGCGCCCCATTGCCTTTTCAGCAATGGCCACAAGCACGCGCAATGGACTGGCGCGGGCGGTCAGCAGGTTGAGCCCCAGCAGGCGCCACCGCCTTGACCGCGCGAAGTGCCACGCCAACAGGCCGATAGTGGTGTCGTCTCGAACCAAGGTTCCGCATACATCGACAATTCGATAGCTGGTCATGCGCCCTCCAGGAGGTGGTAAGCATGTCGGTAGAATGCGGCAGCCACCGGCAAGTCAAGCCGTTTACGAGCCCGGTCACGGAGGGCGGTGCCGCCAAGCGCCCGCAATGAATCCAGTCGCCCCACTAAGTGGGTGATGTCTGCGGTAGAACCGGGGTGGATCATTACACCCGCATTGAGCATTTCAACTTGCATATCCACATCACCGATTCCTGGATTGCATACCACCGGAACGCCACAAGCAAACGCTTCAGCCAGCTTCGTGGGCGAGCTAGCCATTTTGGAATATGCGGGCATGATGAAGCTCAACATGAGGTCGGCAGCTCCAATCAGCGCAGGAACCTCAGCACGCGTCGCTGACACCACATGGAGTCGCGCCGCATAGTCCGCACCACCTTTCCAACCAAGCAACTGCGCATGCCGCGGCTCCCAGTCCCGGGTGATGAGCAGCATATGCACATCCGCCCTGGCACGAGCTGCTGCGACAAAGACATCAAGCATCTCTTCCAGCTGGTACCAAGTTCCCAGGGAACCGAGGTACGACAGTAAGAATGCATCAGGCGGAATGCCCAGCCGAGTTCGAACGGTAGCTTTGGTATCGTCGCTGAGGACAGAGAAATGAGTGAAGTCCGCGCAGCAGGGGATTACCGAGACGTCTGCAGTCATTGCAGGGGCCAACCTACGCAATTCCGGGACGACGTGTTGCGTCAACGCCACCACATGATCTGCACATTCCAACAGCTTGCGCTCCACGCGCTTGTAGAACATGTAGAACATTCGCTCGACAGGATGACTGATTTTCCACAGCCCGCCGTCCACACGTTCATCGGCCCATAGTCCGCGCATGTCGAATAGTACTCGGCAACCGTAGAATCGCTTCAGGCAACACCCTACTTGGGCCGCCTGATAGCTCCGGCAATGCACCACGCCGAATCGATGGCGCGCCATGAGGCGCGCCGCGACGGCATACATCCTCAGAAGATCCCATGCCTTGGCGAACTTCCCACCACGGGAGAATGTCAACGGGGTCCACTCGATACCGGCAGATCGCAATTCCTTACGCAGGGCGGCACCCGAGGCGGAAAAGCAATCCAACTTCTCGAAGCTGAGAATGTGCAATTTGCGCGGATGCTCAGCGATTGATCGCAAATAGGGCAGGATCTGACTCCCGCCGAGCTGGTCGGTCAGTCCGTCATAAGTAATGAACAGGACGCTCTTCCCCATTAGCTTCCCACAGCCTCCGATGTTTGTGATTGGCGCCAGTCCGGCAGCAGCAAGTTTAGGTAGGCATCGGCGGCCTTCGATACGCTGAAGTGCGCGGCGCGCACTTTCAACGCCGCCCCATCGTGCTCGCGGCTAAGCGCATCCTGCATTGCCTGGGCCAATGCTCCAGGATCGCCTACCGGCACCAACGTGCCGTAACGGTTATCGTCGAGGATCTCGCGCGGTCCTGATGGGCAATCGGTGCTGACGATCGGAAGGCCATGCTCCATCGCTTCGACGAGGACGTTGCCGAAGCCTTCATAATCAGACGAAAGCACGAACAGATCGGCACTGGCATACCAAGCCGCTGTATCAATGGCGAAGCCGGGTAACAAAACGCGCTCGGAAAGCCCGAATGCATTGATCTGCGACTCCAGCGCAAGTCGTTCCGGACCTTCGCCGAGAATGCACAGCGTGGCTCCGAGCTGAGCAGGCAAACGCGCAAAGGCATTAATCAGCAAGTCGTGGCGCTTGACCTTCTTCAAAGTACCGACGGTAAGAATCAGCGGCCGCGATATATGCATCAGCGCCGTGGGAGTAGGCCCCGCCTGATCAGCCTTTTCGCGTGCTGCGGGGTTGTGAATTACCGCGAACTGATGTCGCGGCAAGCCGGATGAATTTGCCAGGTCGTCCGCGACGCCACTGGACACTCCCACGCGCGCGTCAGCGAGTGGATAACCTATCCCCTGACTGCACCGCAGCAGCGCACCATGCAATCGGCCCCGGTTGGCATATGCCCGCGTTAACGGCGAATGCTCGCTGACCACAATGCGCTTGGGAAACCGTGCAAGACGCGCTGCGATGGGGGCGAAGACGGTCAACGGCCACATTGCGGCGAGCAAGGCATCCGGTCGCGACTTTCGCAGGTAGCGCGCCAGCGGAATGGGAACGCTACGAAAATGATCCACACCTAGTTCAACAACGTCCGTGCCTTGTGGCAGCACATCGAGCAATTCTCCCCGCGCACGCAAAAGTATGAAATCCGTTCGAATTCCACGGCGCTCCCACTCTGCCGCAAGATTGACGTGCAGCCGCTCGGCGCCACCTGGACGAAGATCAGGCAACAGCACAGCAATACGTTGCGAAGAGAGCTCCACTTCATCCACGATGAATGACTTTGTGAGCAAGCCGGTTGCTGCCATCGATTCGATTTAATGAAAACCCTGCGGTTACCGGTAACTCGTCGGCCGGTTTGTGGTCTGCACATGCAGCACCCCGGCTTTCGTAGATGAGAGTCACACCGAGAACCTGCCAGAGAATGATCGGCCAACGCCTAACCCGTTGTGCGTGATGCAAACACGTTCGTAACGACCGCCGAACGAACTGGGGCACAATCGCTTCAATCATCGTTCGGAGCGAACCATCACTTCTCATCGGCCCTCTCCCTTATAAAAATCGCGCCCAAACAGGAATTGATCGTGAGCAAACGCAACGCGTCACGCCACATAAGGAAGTTCCATGCTGTCATCGCCAGCGAACTTCCAACGGCGGCGCCAATAATCCCAAAAAACCACACCAGCGGAGGAAGAACCACCACCAGCAGTGTCAACGAAATGGCGGACGCTCTGGTCACCCGCGCTTGATGGCCCGTCATGTTCAACAACACGGAATTTGCCCCGAATAACCCATTCGACAGAACGCCAACGCCAAGGATCAGCAACGTCGTATTTGCGCTCGAGAAATCATCACCAAAAATTCTACCCAGCATGACATCGCCCACCACAAAAAAAGGCAATATCAGAACTAATATGCATAGCGTCATGCCCACTGCAACCGACGCCAAAAGCCTCTGTAACCGCCGATAATCACCCTCGGCATACAGGCGAGCAATAATCGGAGCGCTCACGAGGTTGAACAGCGTGACTGGCATCGCCACTAGAAGGGTTACCGAGCTGGCCACACGATATACGCCCACTATCGCAACCGTGGACATGATCCCTAACAGCAAAATCACTAAGTGCGACTGCAATACTCGCATGCCCTCCGTTAACGCCAGGGGCAACGCGTCTGCCCACCAGCCTCGCGCATCGATCACGACGCCCGAAGCCGCAGCCTGTTCTGGCATCGTTGTTCGCAGCATCAACGTCGCTATCACTAGAGCGAAGGCTGCAGAGACTGAGCCCAAGCCCATGGCAATAGCGGGGCTCAAGGGCACAACCAACAACGACATGAGAAATAGCAATAGCGAGTAAAGTGCCGGCCTGAACAGCGCATCGGGCAGTTGCCCTTTCACAATGTGTTGGAGCCCACGCAGAGTGGCACTTCGGATATTCCCTTGCGCTACCAATGGCACCAAGAGCAACCCTGACAGTAGGGTCCGCCCCAAAGGCGATTCTATGCCCCTATCGGCGATCAAAAGCCAAGCAACTACGGAAACTGCGATAGCCAACGAAATCTTCGACACCGCGCGGCTTGCCCAATGTAGAACTCCGCGAACTTTGGTCCAGTTGCACGTCACCTGAGCCGAGGCGACTTCACGCGTCAGCAACTGAGGAAGTCCAAATTCCGTTGGCACTGTTAGGAGCGCGATGATCGACATCGCAATGCCGTACACCCCATAGCCTGCTACACCCAGACCTCGCGCCAATTGGACACCAACAAGAAAACCAAACCCCATGCCGGCGATACGAATACCCGCGCTACCGAGGACCGCCTTGACCAGCAGAGCTCCCAGCCCAGGGCCAGCAAGATAGTTCCGCGCACGAGAAATCACACTGCGTACTCGCGCGGCAAAGTGTTGGGCAGGAATGCTAGGTGGTTCATTCACGTCGCGTGAAATAGCATGGAACTGATCATCGACTGTCGCCCTCCGCAACCACGGAGCCGCGCGTAACGATTACTGAGCCGATTGGCGATGCGAACATTCTTCGCGCCAGTGCCAGCCCATGCCTTTCGTAGAAATAGTAGTAACCCAGCCCGGCGACCAACGCCGGAGTGGTGATCAGCAAGAACGCCGGCAGTGGGGCCACATCCGGGATGAAACGCCTCAGGATGCGGACGGCAATCGATAGCAGCGGGTTGTGAACCAGATAAATCGAGTACGACGCTGCGCCGATGAAGAGTACCCACCCCCCCGGGACTCCAGCGCTGCGCCCAGGTCGACAACGCGCACACGATAAAGCCTGCAAACGCCAATGCCAGCAGCCAGCGATTGGGGTTGGGCTGGCCGACTTCCAAGGCAAGTACAACAGCGCCAATTATTCCGCCAACAACCGGAGCCCATGCCCTTACGCCGTTACGCGTCAGATAATAGACCGCGACGCCAAGCAGGAAGCACAGGTTGAGAGGTGACAACAGATATTTCCAACCCAACGACAGCGGCGGACCGACCCATGCCTGCCCAACAATCAGCGCCGCCCAAACCACCAATAACCACCACAGCGCCTTGCGTGAAACGAAGATCAGCGAGAAAAGCGCGTAGAACAACAACTCGTGGATCAAGGTCCACGCGACGGAAAGAGCAGGAGGGCTGACGGACGGCAGCAAGGTCAAGGAGGTCAGCACACCGGGAGTTCGATCGGCTGCACTCAGATTCGGAAACAACAGGTACAACAGCAGCATGCTGATGCCGATGGGGAGGTACGGAACGTAGATGCGGATCAGCCGGGCCCGGGCGTAGTCACCGAAGCCGCGGCCCGTTTCCAGCAGACGGTTGCTGGAGAGCGCGATGATGAAGCCGGACAGCACGAAGAAAAAATCGACGCCGAGATAGCCATTCGCAATCACCACACTGCCCGCGCCCAACGGCCCGACGAATGCGCTGACAGACTGGTTGGCGTGATGCACGAGCACCCAGCACGCGGCAACCGCACGCATCGCTTCCAGCCATTGCAGCTTCTTGGCCAAGACTTAAAGCCTACCGTCCACCGCTTTCCGCGGCAGCACGTACTTCACGTCATAAAGCACCGCCCCCGGCTTGCCGTGCGCGCGAATGCCGGCAGCACCCAGCTTGCGGAACTCCTCATGTCCCACCGCCACCACGATGGCGTCGTATTCGCTTTGGCCCGGCTCGCACAGCGGCAACCCGTACTCATGCTTGGCCTCGGCGGCATTCACCCACGGGTCGCAGACGTCGACGCGGGCGTTATAGCCCTGCAACGCCTCGATGATGTCCACCACGCGGGTGTTGCGCAGGTCCGGGCAGTTCTCCTTGAATGTTAAGCCAAGGATCAGGATGCGCGCACGCACCGGGTTGATGCCGTTGCGCACCATGAGTCGGATCACCTCGCCGGCCACGTACGCGCCCATGCCGTCGTTCGTGCGACGGCCGGCAAGGATCACATCCGGGTGATGCCCCACTTCCTGCGCCTTGTGGGTCAGGTAGTAGGGATCGACGCTGATGCAGTGGCCGCCGACCAGACCCGGGCGGAACGGCAGGAAGTTCCATTTGGTTCCTGCCGCTTCCAGCACCTCCAAGGTATCGATGCCGAGCTTGTTGAACAGCATCGCCAAGTCGTTGACCAAGGCGATGTTGAGGTCGCGCTGAGTGTTCTCGATGACCTTGGCGGCTTCGGCCACCTTGATGCAGCTGGCCTTGTGGGTGCCGGCGGTGATGATGCTGGCGTAGAGGCTGTCGATGAAGTCGGCGGCTTCGGGGGTGGAGCCGGAGGTGACTTTGAGGATGTTGGTTACGCGGTGCTCTTTGTCGCCTGGGTTGATGCGTTCGGGGCTGTAGCCTACTGAGAAGCTGCCCTCATCTGCCTTTTGGGCATCTTCTCCCGCAGGCGGGAGAAGAGAAGAGCGCGAGGTATCGAACTTGAGGCCCGAGACTTTTTCGAGGATGGGGACGCAGACTTCCTCGGTGCAGCCGGGGTAGACGGTGGACTCGTAGATCACGGTGTCGCCGTCCTTGAGGACCTGGCCCAGGGCTTCGCTGGCCTTGATCAGCGGGGTCAGGTCGGGGCGCTTGGCCGAGTCGATGGGCGTGGGCACGGTGACGATGTAGACGTTGCAGGCCTGCAGGTCCTGCAGGTCGCTGGTGAAGGTCAGGCGCGTGGCTTCGGCCAGTTCTTCCGGCGACGCTTCGAGAGTGTTGTCGCGTCCTGCGCGCAGCTCGTCGATACGGGACTGGTTGATGTCGAAGCCGACGGTGTCGTAGCGCTTGCCGAACTCGACGGCCAGTGGCAGGCCGACGTAGCCGAGGCCGACGATGGCGAGGCGGGCGTTATCGAGGGTTTGCATGGGTCAGTCCGTTTGATCGTTTGGTTTTGTTTGGGGGCCGAGGTGGGCCAGCAGCAGGGCGAACAGGGTGGTGATGGTGAGGGTGCGCAGGGGGTAGTCGACCAGGCTGTGGGCTATGGGGATCAGGATGGCTGTGGTGATCGCCAGTGTATGGGGGTGGAAGCGGGGGTGGGTCGCGACGGGAAGGGTGATCGCGACTGACGTCGCTCCTACAAGGGCGTTGCGGATTATTGCGGCCAGGAGGGGGATGGCCAGTGCGATCAGCAGTAGGCCGAGGATTCCTGCTTCCAGGGCTACTTCGACGAAGTCGTTGTGGGCGTGGAGGGCGTGGGTGTTGACCATGGCGCTGACGGGTTCGAACGGGGCGTAGGTGTCGCGGAAGCTGCCCATGCCGCTGCCCCAGGGCAGGTAGGCCTTGATGGCGCTCCAGCCGTGCTCGAGGTATTCCCAGCGGCGGTCGCCCAGCGGGTCCATGTTGAAGCGGTCGATGATCCGGCCCCAGGCGTAGTTGGCGACGGCGAGGATGGTCACCAGCGTGGCGGCGAACAGGCCGGCGTGGCGTCGCGGCCAAGTCGCGACGGGACTGTTACCGCGCAGCAGCAGGATGGCGGCGGTGATGGCGACGCCGAGCGTGGCGAGCAGGATGCCGGCGCGCGAGAAGGTCATCGCGGCGCCGAGCAGCAACAGCATGAGGGCGCCGTACCAGGCGAATGCGGCGGGCACGCGCCGCTGTTGCTGCGCCTGGTGGCCGAACACCATGGCCAGCGGCGCCAGCATCGCCAGCAACGCGGCCAGGTGGTTGCGGTTGGCGAACAGCGCGGTGGCGGAGCCCTTGTTCTGGAAGTCGTGCACGTGCAGGTCGATGCGGCTGCCGCCGGGCACCTGGGCAAAGCCGAGCAGGACCATCGGCACCGCGAGCACGACCGCAAGCTGGATCAGCCGCTGTCGCGAATGCGTGGCCAAGGTGCTGGCGAGCATCCACATGGCAGCGAAGGTAATCAGCGCCAGCAGCGCGCGGACGGTGCCCCAGCGGTCCAGTGTCATCGGCAGCCAGGCCGGGGCAACGCCGGCGGCGTGCATGTCGGCCAGCACGGCTACGCGTTGCGGCAGTCGGGCGAACAGGCTTGCGGGCAACGGCAGTAGTTGCAGCGCGACAAGCGCCATCGCGGTCAGCAGCAGGTAGAGGAAGAGGCGCTGCAGTCGGGTGGCATCGGCGTGGCGCCAGCGCAGGATGCCGAGGGCGAGCGCCAGCAATGCAAACAGGTGCACGACGAGGTCGCCCGCGCCGCGCGAGCCCCCGCCGAAAATCATCGCGATCACCAGCAACGCGGCCGTGGCCGCGAACGCGATGAATTCAGGCGTCCCCCCGGCGCCCTTCACTTGCATGTTTCTTCTACTCCGGGAATGCAACGGGCCGCGCTAGGCGGCCCGTCGTGTCGAGCTTGAATTTGTGGTGTGCGTTACGGCGATTACGGGCTCGACGGGCTGTCGTCGTCGCTGTCGCCGCCCAGCACCAGGGCGAGCGCAACGGCACCCGCGGCACCGACGGCGATCACGGCCTTGGGCACGCGCGGTGCGGTGTTCACCACGGAGGTGGGCTGCGCGGGCGTGGTGGCCGGGGCCGGGGTCTGGGCCGGAGCCTGGTCCTGCGCGGCAGGCGCCACGGCCGCAGGTGCCGGGGTGGCAGCCGGTGCGGGGGGCGTGGTCTGGGCAAAAGCAGAGCCGAAGGCAAACGTGGCGGCCAGACCAACAAGCAACTTCTTCATCGATTTCCCCATTTTGAAAACGTGGCGCCCAACCGGCGCGGCATTGCACCGCAGCATAATCGGAGTCTGAATAGACCGCAACCGTCACGGAAGCTTGGTGATGAACGTCTCATCAAGCTGAATGGAGCCCCGGATGGTCCGTTCCGCCAGCGAGCGTGCGGTGTGCCGCAATTGTAACTGCTGGCGTTCGCAGCCCGGCGGGACATCGAAGGCGGTTTTGACCGACGTCCAAACCGGTGCGGCGCCAAGGGGCAGCTCGGCCAGCACCCCGCCGGTACCCACGCTGCAGGAAAGTTGCCAGACGAAGGGGCGACTTGTGTTGATGGATTGCCAGGCGGCCGCCTGCAGTTGGTAACGACCGGGCGCCAGCGCCAGCGGTTGGCGCAGGTGGGCGAACCGGACGGCGCGGCCGTCGAACACGATCGACAGTGCGTATTCGCCCGACAGCGGGTCGGTCGGGTCGGGACCGATGGCGACGCCGGCTGGCGGATTGTCGTATTGCCAGCCGTAGCCGCCGGTCACGCCCGGGTGTTCGAAGCCACCGTCGAATACCAGCCCCGCGGCGGCGCGGTCGTCCACGGCGAGGGTCTGCAACCAGACCTGTCGCGCATCCGCGGCCCGGCCGGCGCGGTCGAGCAGGCTGACGCGGGCGTGCAGTTCGCGCTCGGACAGTGGGCCGGTGGCGGCGAGTTCCGCCAGCAGGGTCTGGGCCGGTTCGACCGGGGTGGTCTCGGCCAGCAGTGGCGCGATCATTGCTGCGCGCCACGGGGGATCCTGTGCGAGGCGTTGGACCAGTCCCGCACGCATTTCGGTGTCGCCCAGGTACGGCATCAGGCCGCCGAGCAGCGCCGGGCGAAGGCGGGGTGCGACGCGCAGCAGGGCATCGAGATGGGTCAGGCCGCGGTCGATGTCGCCTTCTGCAAACGCACGGTCGACCAGTGCGGCCTGGGCGATGCGGTCACGCGGCCAGCGTTCGGCGGCGATGGCGTACAGGCGGCCGGCTTGTTGCTGGTCGCCATTGGACTGCGCGACCTGCGCGAGCACGCGGTAGGCGCGGCCGTCGATGGGGCGGTCGTGCAGTGCGGCCCTCGCCTGCCCACCGGCGGCGACGGGCAGCGCCGGGGCGTCGTCGATCGCTTCGATCAACCGTTCCGGACCGGTGGGTGCGCCGATATCGCCATCCACGCGACCGAGTTGCAGGGTGAGCCAGGCGAGCGGGATCACAACCGCGGCGGCGATGAGGGTGCGGACGGTGCCAGGACGGGATGTGGCTGGATTCATCCGCACAGTATCCGGAAAAAACGAAAGGGCCGGTTGGCCCCTTCGTGGAATCGACGATGCAGCGCCCGTGTCAGGGGCTGGACGGCTCGTCGTCGTTGTCGTCGCCAGCCGTGGTCAGTACCAGCGCGCCCAATGCGACGCCCGCGGCGATCATCAGCGAGCTGCGCTGCGGGTCGGCGTCACCGGTACCGAGGAAGGGTTCCGGGGCGGGAACACCGGCCGGCGTGGTCGCGGCGGGCTGCGGCGCGGCGGTCGTCGCCGGCGCCTGGACGGTGTCCTGCGGCAACGGCTGCGCAGGTGCGGCGGTCTGCGCGAACGCGGGGGCGGCGGTGATCGCCAGTGCGAGGCCGAGTAGCAACTTCATGTTGGTTCACTCCAATGGGGTTCGTGGCGCATGGCGCGCGACTGGCAACGTTAGCGGCGCGCCGGTGTACGGGACGTGGACGGTCGCCCGTCTCAGTCCTTGTCGCCGCCATAGCTGTAATAGGTGTAGCTGTAGCCTTCGCCCTTGCGCTTGAGGTCGAAGCGCGTGAGCAGGGTGCCGAGGATCCGGGCGCGGACGCTGGTCAGTCGCTGGATGGCGATCTGCAACGCGTCGCTGCGGGTGGCCTCGGCGGCGGCGACCAGTACGGTTGCCTCGGCCTGGTGCGCAAGCAGGGGCGCATCGGCGAGGCCGAGCACCGGCGGGCCGTCGAGGACGATCACGTCGAAGTCGGCGCGCAGGGCTTGCATCAGCGCCGTGAGGCGATCGCCGGCCAGCAGCTCGGGCGGGCTGGGCGGCAACGGGCCGGAGGTCATCACCGACAGCTTCTGGTCCTCCAGCCGTTGCAATGCGGAGCCCTGCTCCACCGCACCGGACAAGACGCTGGACAGGCCCACGCCATTGGACAGGCCGAGCACGCGATGCAGCGACGGATTGCGCAGGTCGGCGTCGACCAGCACCACGCGCTTGCCGAGCTGGGCGATGTTGCGCGCGAGTTCGACCGCCGAGGTGGTCTTGCCTTCGGTGGCGTTGGCACTGGTGATCAGCAGGCTGTGCGGCAACCCATGCGGGGTGGCGAACTGCAACGCGGTGCGGACCGAGCGGTAAGCCTCCGCGAACGGCGAGCGCAGGTCGGCCGCGGCCTGGGCCGGGGTGGTGTTTTCGCCGAGCAGCGGGATGACGCCGAGCACGGGGCGGCCGGTCAGGTCGCGCAGCGCGGCGGGTGTCTTCACCGTGCGGTCGAGGTGGTGCAGCAGGAACGCCAGCAGCACGCCGCCGAACAGGCCCAGCAGCAGGCCGACGGCGAGGTTGAGCGCGAGCCGCGGCGAATGGCGGCCGTTCGGAACCACCGCACGGTCGATCACCGAGATGTTGTTGGCCCCCACTCCGCCGGCGACGCCGATCTCCTTGTAGCGCTGCAGCAGCGCGTCATAGATCTCGCGGTTGGTGTCGGCCTCGCGCTTGAGGATGTTGTACTGGATGCTGCGGCCCTGCAGGTCGAGCACGTCGCCCTTGAGGCCGCTGATCTGGTCGCGCAACAGTGATTCCTGCGCCAGCGCGGAGCGGTACTGGGTCTCGATGGCGGTGCGGATGTTGCCGACCTCGGTGGCGACCTGGCGGTCGAGCTCCTCGATCTGTCCACGCAGGCGGACCATGTCCGGGTAGTCCGGCTTGTAGGTGCCGAGCTTCTCCTGGTACTCCGACTCCAGCACGGCGCGCTGTTCACGCAGGGTCTGGATCAGCGGGTTCTCGACGACCTGCGGCAGGCCCATGCCGGAGCCGCTGGTGGCCTGGCGCCACATCGCCTCGGTCTTGATGCGCTGGTCCTGCACGGCGCCCAGCGCGTTGTTGAGTTGCGACAGGCTCTGCGCCGACAGCGAGGGCTGGTCGTCGCCGACGGAGACGATCTGCTCCTGCGCGGAGAACTGCACCACGGCCCTCTCGGAATCCTCGAGCCGGGCCTTGAGCTGGGCAAGACGCTCTTCCAGGTACTTGGTCGCGTAGGCCGAGGCGTCGAAGCGGCGCTCCAGGTTGCTGGCGATGAAGGCGTCGGCGTAGGTGTTGGCGACGCGCGCGGCCAGGCGCGGGTCGGGCGAATCGAAGTTGATCTTGACCAGCCGCGAGTTGCGAATCGGCTCGATCGTCAGTGCCTGCTGCAGCTGTCCGACCAAGGCGCGTTCGCGGGCCTGCTGCCGGGTGGTGGGGACGACTTCTCCGTCGGTCTTCTCGGCGAGGGCCTCGTCCACCGCCTCGATGCGATCGGCGTACTGGGGATGCTCGACAAGCTCGAGATCCTGGATCACCCGCAGCGCCAGCGAACGGCTTTTCAGCAGTTCGTACTGGGTCTGGTAGAAGTCGCCATCACCCGCGGCGTCCACTGGACTGACGCCTTCGAAGTTGGTCACCTGGATGGTGTCGCGCTCGATCTGCAGGGTGGTGCCGGCACGGTAGATCGGCGTTGCCAGCAAAGTGAACACCAGCGTCAGGAGCACCACCGCGCCCAGCACCCCAAGCACCAGCCACTGTCGCTCACGCAGTATCCGCCAGTACTGCAGCAGATCGATTTCGTCCTCGTCCTGGCGGGACGGACCAGACGGCAAAGTCGACTCGTCGGAGACAGTACTCACTTGAATACTCTCCATACCGCGATCAACGGGACGATCTGGATGAGGTTCTTCAGTGCAACCCGGCCGGACGAAGTGTCGACCACGACGATGTCCTCACCCATCAGGATCGGATCGTCTAGGGTGCCGGCTTGGATCGCGTTGATGTCAAAGCGCGCGAACTGGCGTTGGCCGTTGATGGTGCGGAACACGAGGACGTTTTCATAACTGGCCACGTCGGTCATGCCTTCGGCCAGAGCCAGTGCCTGCAGCAAGGTGACCTGGGAGGGGATGGGATAGATGCCGGGGTTCTCGACCGCGCCGCTGACGGTGACCCGCTGGCTGGCGAACTCCTTGACGAACACCGAGACCTGCGGGTTTTGCAGGTAGTCGGCGGCGTAACGCGCCTCGATCTCTGTCTGCAGTGCGTTGACGGTGAGGCCGGCGGCATCGATGACGCCGATCAGCGGCAGCGAGATCTGGCCGGCGTTGTTGACCCGCACTTCCCGGTCGAGGTCTTCGATCTGGAACACGGTGACGGTCAGCAGGTCGCTGGGGCCGATGCGGTACTCGGGACGGCCGACGGCCTCGGCTACGACGTCACCCTGCGGGAGGACATGGACGGTGCCATCGGCGGCGGGGCCGCGGCTGGCGCAGGCGGCGAGCAATGCCACGCACAACAGCGCAGCCAAACGAATCAAGTGATGCAAAAGCCTTGTCCCCTGGATCTCGAATGCAATAACCGGCGTCACAAATCGGCGGTTGACCGGAAATTATGCACGACCCGAGCGGAGCCTGCGCAGGAATCCGCGCAAGGCTGAACCGGAATCCGGTGTCGATGGTGTTGAGGCGGCGAAACCGGGGGTGGAGAACAGCGGAGGTGGCAGTAGCTCCGGTGCGATATCCGCGACGATGCCGGCGGGGCGCGTCTCGACCATGTGGCGGGCCTCCTCCAAGCCGACCAGCACGGCGGCCGCGTCGCGGGCCTCGGCCAGCAACGGCGGGCGGCGGGTCGGATGGTGCGCGTCGGTGGCCAGCAGCATGCAGTGGCCTTCGCCGACGAAGCGCTCGCCCCAGTACCTGACCCGACGACCGAAGCGGCCGGTGATCGCGCCCGCGGTGACCTGCATCCAGGCGCCACGCCGGCTGAGGCGGTCGAATACGTCGTACTGGTCCTCGACCCAGCTGAGCCGCTCGGGATGCGTGATGACTGGCACGTAGCCGGCCGCCATCAGGTCGAACAGCGCGTCCTCGAACCCGGGCGGCGCGACGTGGTGGGACGGCTCCAGCAGCAGGTAGCGCGAGCCGGCGATGGTCGGCACCCTGCCCTCGCGCATGCCCGCGAGCAGGCTGGGGACGAGGTGGACGTCGGCGCCTTCGAGCAGCTTGAGCGGGATGTCGCGCTGGTCGAGCTCGGCCTGCAGGCCGGCGATCGAGGCACGGATGCCAGCGGCATCGTTGTCGTACATGCCCGGGTAGATATGCGGCGAGCAGGCGATGGTGTGGATGCCGTCGGCGACCGCGATGCGGGCCATCTCCAGCGCCATGTCGAGGTCGACCGCGCCGTCGTCGATGCCCGGGAGGATGTGGCAGTGCAGGTCAAGCATGCGGCGACGATACAGCAACAAAAAGACCCGCCGAAGCGGGCCTTGCTGTCTGGTGCCGGAAATAGGAATCGAACCTACGACCTACGCATTACGAATGCGCCGCTCTACCAACTGAGCTATTCCGGCGAAGAGGCGGAATTGTAGGGTTGGCGGGCCTGCAGGGTCAATTGACGGTCAGTCGACCAGTTGCACCCGCAGTTCCTTGGGCAGCGCAAACACCATGTTCTCGGGCTCGCCGTCGAGCTCGGTGAGGGTGTCGGCGCCGAGTTCGCGCAGGCGGGCGATCACGCCACGGACCAGCACGTCCGGGGCAGAGGCGCCAGCGGTGATGCCGATGTGCTTGCGGCCGGTGATCCATTCCGGCCGGATCTCGTCCGCGCCGTCGATCAGGTGGGCCTCGACGCCCTGGCGCTCGGCCAGTTCGCGCAGGCGGTTGGAGTTGGAGCTGTTGACCGAGCCGACCACCAGCACCAGGTCGCACTTGGCAGCGAGTTGGCGCACGGCGTCCTGGCGGTTCTGGGTGGCGTAGCAGATGTCGTCGTTCTTTGGCCCCTGGATCGCCGGGAACCTGGCCTTGAGGGCGTCGATCACGGCGCGGGTGTCATCGACCGAGAGCGTGGTCTGGGTGGTGAAGGACACGTGCTCCGGCTGCTCGACCGTGAGCGCGGCGACGTCCTCCAGGTCCTCGACCAGGTAGATGTTGCCGCGGCCGGCTTCGCGCTGCCACTGGCCCATCGTGCCCTCGACCTCGGGATGGCCTTCGTGGCCGATCAGGACCATGTCGCGACCGGCGCGGCACTGGCGCGCGACCTCGAGGTGGACCTTGGTCACCAGCGGGCAGGTCGCGTCGAACACCTTGAGGTCGCGGCGCGCGGCCTCGGCGCGGACGGCCTGCGAGACACCGTGCGCGCTGAAGATCACGGTATTGCCGTCGGGGACTTCGTGCAGCTCCTCGACGAAGATCGCGCCGCGCTGCTTGAGGTCGTCGACCACGAACTTGTTGTGCACGACTTCGTGGCGCACGTAGATCGGCGCACCAAGGGTCTCCAGCGCGCGGTTGACGATCTCGATGGCGCGGTCGACACCGGCGCAGAAGCCGCGGGGGTTGGCGAGGATGACGTCCATGTGGGGATTTTACGCTGCGGCCGTCTCGTGCTGAACCGCTTCTGCAATCAATTGGTTCAGGCTGACGCCGCGTGCGGCCGCGGCAGCGACGGCAGCGGCATGCAGCGCCTTGGGGAGTCGCACCTGGAACTTGCCGGAGAAACTGCGCTTCGGCGAAATGCCGCGCTCCTCGCAGATTGCGAGGAAAGTTTCCAGCGAGCGCTGCCCTTCAACCAGGAGTGCGTCGTAGCTCTTGGCATAGAAATCGGCCCCCCCGTTGAGCTCGACAAACTCGCCACGGAACATGCCAAGTTCTGCATCCAGGGTAATCACCGCCTTGTGCCCGTCGATGTTGATAGTGTTGATCATGGGGTCACCCCATTGAGTTCAAGCCATTTGCGGATGCTCGTCACTGCGCCCTTGTCGGTATCGGGCTGCGGGTGCGGACGATGGAATACCTGGATCTGGTTCTTCCAGATGAAGGCGACCCGCGACCCTTCCCGTTCCTCCCGGTCCGCACCCAAGGCCACCAGCAACGACTCGATGTCGTTCCATTGGATATTCCCCGGCACGGGCCGGGCAAAAATCGCATCCAGCGTCTTGGCGTGCTTCCTTCTCACCCCGGAATGGTACCAGAATCTGGTATCAAATCAATCCGTCTTGCCCTGCCCGCCCAAGAGTCCATACAGCGCGATGCCCACTGCGCCGCCGACGATCGCGGCGTCGGCGATGTTGAACGCGGGCCAGTACCAGTCCTGCCAGTGCCACTGGATGAAGTCGACGACGTGGCCGTGGATCAGGCGGTCGATGACGTTGCCGATGGCGCCGCCGATCACCAGCGCGTAGGGCATCGCGGTCTTCCAGTCGCGGCGCGGGGTGCGGTACAGCCAGTAGCCGAGCAGGCCGGAGATGCCGGCCGCGAGGATCACGAAGAAGTACTTCTGCCAGCCGCCGGCGTCACTGAGGAAGCTGAAGGCGGCGCCGGTGTTGTAGGTGCGGTACCAGTTCCAGACGCCTTCGATCACCGGGATGGCGGTGTACTCGGGCAGGGACGTCAGCACCCAGTACTTGGTCAGCTGGTCGAGCCCGATCACGACGACCGAGAGAACCAGCCAGATCAGGGCGTTGGGCCGGGGCTTGCCGGATGTCGGACCGGCCATCAGAACCACCTCCGGTCTTCGCCGTCACCGTCGATGTTGTCGACGCAGCGACCGCACAGGGTCGGGTGTGCTTCGACGCTGCCGACGTCGGCGCGGTAGTGCCAGCAGCGACCGCACTTGGATTTCTCGCTGCGAGTGGCTTCGACCGCGACCTCCTTGGCGCCGTCATCGGCAACCACGCTGACGTCGCCGCTGATGAAGAGGAAGCGCAGCTCCTCGGCCAGCGGGGTGAGCCAGTTCTGGTCGGCGACACCGCAGCGCAGGGCGATCTCGGCCTCCAGCGCGGCGCCGATGGTGCCGGCGGCGCGCATCGGTTCGAGCAGCTTGCTGACCTGTTCGCGCAGCGCCAGCAGGCGCTTGAAGTCCTCGGCCGACAGTGGCGCGTCGTCGGCCAGCGGGGCGAGGCCGTCGTACCAGGTGGTGAACAGCACGTTGCCTTCGCGCGGGCCCTGCTCGGTCACGGCCGGCAGGTAGCCCCACATCTCGTCGGCGGTGAAGCTCAGGATCGGCGCGATCCAGCGTACGAACGCCTCGGCGATGCGGTACATCGCGCTCTGCGCGGAACGGCGCCCACGCGAGTCGGCCGGCATCGTGTACAGGCGGTCCTTGGTGACGTCGAGGTACAGCGAGCCGAGGTCGACGCTGCAGAAGTTGGCCAGCAGCTGCACGATCTCGGCGAAGTCGTAGCGCTCGGTGGCGGCGATGATCTTCTGCTGCAGGCCGTGCGCGCGATGCACGATCCAGGCGTCGAGCGCGACCATCTCGGCGGTCGGCACCAGATGCACGGTCGGGTCGAAACCGTCGAGGTTGCTCAGCAGGAAGCGCGCGGTGTTGCGGATGCGGCGGTAGCCGTCGGCGCTGCGCTTGAGGATCTCGTCGGACACCGACATCTCGTTGCGGTAGTCAGCCGAGGCGATCCACAGCCGCAGCACGTCGGCGCCCATCGCGTCGACTACTTTCTGCGGCGCGACCACGTTGCCCAGCGACTTGGACATCTTGCGACCGTCGGCGTCGACCACGAAGCCGTGGGTCAGCACTTGCCTGTACGGCGCCTCGCCGTCCATCGCGACGCCGGTCAGCAACGAGGACTGGAACCAGCCGCGGTGCTGGTCGGAGCCTTCCAGGTACATGTCGGCTGGTTTGCGCAGACCGTCCTCAGGACGCTGTGCGAGCACGCACTCGTGGGTGACGCCAGAGTCGAACCAGACGTCGAGGATGTCGGTGACCTTTTCGTAATCGCCGGCCTCGTCGCCCAGCAGGGTCGCCGGGTCGAGCGCGTGCCAGGCATCGATGCCATCTCGCTCGACCAGGTTCGCGACCTCGCCCATCAACTCAACCGAGCGCGGATGCGGCTCATGGCTGACCTTGTGCACGAACAACGCGATCGGCACGCCCCAGGTGCGCTGGCGGCTGATGCACCAGTCCGGTCGGCCTTCGACCATGCCGGCGATGCGCGCCTCGCCCCAGTCCGGGAACCAGGCGACCTTGCCGATCGCCTCGACCGCGTCGCTGCGCAGGTTGGCCTGCTCCATCGAGATGAACCACTGCGGGGTGGCGCGGAACGCCACCGGCGTCTTGTGGCGCCAGCAATGCGGGTAGCTGTGGTTGAGTTTGGAGAACGCGAGCAACGTGTCGTTGGCGCGCAGGACCTCGACAATCGCGTCGTTGGCCTTCCAGATGTGCAGGCCTTCGAGCGCGGTGCCATCGGCCGCCAGGGTGCCGGGCAGGTACACACCGCGCGCGTCGACCGGGTTCAGCACGGCCGCTTCGAGACCCTCGAGCAGGCCGTACTTGCGCGCCACCGCAAAATCCTCCTGGCCGTGGCCGGGCGCGGTGTGGACGTTGCCGGTGCCATCCTCGTCGGAGACGTGCTCGCCGAGCAGGATCGGGATGTCGCGTTGCGCATAGAACGGGTGGCGGACGATCAGGTTCTCCAGCTCGACGCCCTTGGCGCGGCCATGCACGACGACGTCCTCGACGCCGTAACGCTTGAGCGCGCTCTCCGCCAGCGCCTCAGCCAGCACCAGCCAGCGGCGGCCGCCGTCGGCACGCGCCGGACCTTCGACCAGCATGTAATCGAGGTCGGCACCGACGCTGATCGCGAGGCTGGCCGGCAGCGTCCAAGGCGTGGTCGTCCAGATCGGCACAACGATCTCGACGCCCTCCTCCACCGCGGCACCGAAGGTCGATGCCATCGCCTTGGTCGCCTTCGCGGGATAGGCAACGTCGACTGCCGGCGAGACCTTGTCGGCGTACTCGATCTCCGCCTCGGCCAGCGCCGAGCCGCAGTCGAAGCACCAATGCACCGGCTTGGCGCCGCGCAGCAGGTGGCCGCGATCGATGATCTTCGCCAGCGAACGCAGCATGTCGGCTTCGTACCGCGAATCCATCGAGCGGTACGGGTTGTCCCAGTCGCCGAGCACACCGAGGCGCTTGAAGTCGGCGCGCTGCAGGTCGATCTGCTCGGCGGCGTACTCGCGGCACTTCTGGCGGAATTCGGCGGCATCAAGCTTGACGCCGACCTTGCCGTACTTCTTCTCGATCGCGATCTCGATCGGCAGGCCGTGGCAGTCCCAGCCCGGCACGTACGGCGCATCGAAGCCCGACAGCAGCTTCGACTTCACCACCAGGTCCTTGAGCACCTTGTTGACCGCGTGGCCGATGTGGATCACACCGTTGGCATACGGCGGACCGTCGTGCAGCACGAAGCTGCGCTCGCGGTCTTTCACCTTTTCGCGGATCTGGCCGTACAGACCGTGCTTTTCCCAGCGCGCGAGCGCAATCGGCTCGCGCTTGGGCAGGTCGCCACGCATCGGGAACGCCGTCGCCGGCAGGTTCAGGGTGGACTTGTAGGGATTGGCGTCGTTGTTCTTGGCGCTCACGCAGTCGCTCGCGGTTGGTCTTGCATCAGGATTTCACGCGCCTGTTCGGCGTCGCGGTTCATCTGCGCGACCAGGGTCGGCAGGTCATCGAATTTCTCTTCATCGCGCAGCCTGGCGACGAACTCGACCTCGATCCGCCGACCGTACAGGTCGCCGTCGAAATCGAACAGGTGGGCCTCCAGCAGCGGCTCGGTACCGTTCACCGTGGGCCGGGTGCCGAGGCTGGAGACCGACGCCAGCGGCCGGTCATCGATGCCGTGCACGCGGGTGGCGTAGATGCCCGACAGCGCCGGCACCTTGCCGCCGAACCGCATGTTGGCGGTCGGGTAACCGAGCTTGCGGCCCAACTGGGCGCCACGCACCACACGCGCGCCAATGCGATACGGCCGCCCGAGCAGGCGCGACGCGGTGGCGAAATCGCCCGATTGCAGCGCCTTGCGGATGCGGGTGCTGGAGACGCGCTCGCCATCGAGCAGCACCGGTTCGATCTCGCCGGCCGTAAATCCGTGGCCAGCGTCGGCTAGTTCACGCCCCATCCGCTGCAATAACGCAAGGTCGCCGACACGGCCCTTGCCGAAATGGAAATCGGGCCCGACCCAGACCTCGCGCACGGCCAGCTGTCCAACCAGCACCTTGCGCACGAAATCCTCCGCGGACATCGCCGCGAAACGGGCGTTGAAGCGAAGCAGGCCGACCTGGTCGATGCCGAGTTCGAACAACCCCTCGACCTTGGCCCGCGCCGACAGCAGTCGTGGCGGTGGCTGGTCGCCCGCGAAGAACTCCCGCGGCAATGGCTCGAAGGTGAGCGCCACCGCCGGCACATCAAGCGCGCGTGCGCGGGCCACGGCGTGGCGCACCAGTGCCCGATGCCCCAGGTGGAGGCCGTCGAAGGCGCCGATGCAGACCACACTGCCGTGCGGGCATCGCGACCCGCCCTCGACGTCTCTGAACAGCCTGCTCATCGGTTGAAGTATAGCGGGCGTGGGGCCCCGGCCGGCGGGCGCGGTGCTCCGGGACTCTGCCCGACCGAACCCCCGCGCTCTTGTAGGAGCGGCTTCAGCCGCGATCGGACAGTTGGTCGCTCGTCCGACTTCAGATCGCGGCTGAAGCCGCTCCTACAACGGAGGGAAGCCGCGGCCCGGTTCGAAACGCAGGTGAAGCCGCGGTCCGGTTCGAAACGTCGGGAAGCCGCGGCCGGTTGGCGCGGCGCTCCTGCCGTTCCTGATCTCTAATGCCGCAGGTGCCTCGGGCGCAGACCGGCAACCAGCAACACCACGCCATACGCCCCGGCACCCGCACCGATCACCAGCAGCAGCCAGGCCCAGCGCCACCAGCCGCTCATCGCGGTCCAGTCGCCAACCCATTCACGCAGGCCGACCACGACCGCCGCCATCGCGACCAGCCCCAGCGCGATCCGTACCAGCCAGCGGGTCCATCCCGGTTGCGGCTGGTAGATCCCGTCGCGACGCAGGTAACGCCACAGCAACGCCGCGTTGAGGATGCCGGCCAGCGCAGTCGCCGCGGCGATCCCCGCGTGTGCCCACGGCAGGTCCATGCGGTACAGGGGCGTCACCAGCGCGACCGTCAACACCACGTTGGCGACTACGGTGATCACCGCGGCGCGCATCGGGGTCCGGGTGTCCTTGCGAGCGTAGAACGCCGGCAGCAGGACCTTGCTGAGCATGAAGGCGGGGATGCCGATGCTCATCGCGGTCAGCGCGTAACCGACCATCCGGGTGTCCTCGCCGGTGAACGCGCCGTAGCGGAACAGCGAGGCGGTCAGCGGTTCGGCCAGCAGCGCCAGCCCGAGCGCGGCGGGCATGCCGATCAGCAGCACCATCCGCAGGCCCCAGTCGAGGGATTTCGAGTAACCGCCGGCGTCCTCGTCGGCGTGCAGGCGCGACAGCTGCGGCAGGATGACGGTGCCGATCGCGACGCCGAACAGCCCGAGCGGCAACTCGGTCAGCCGGTCGGAGTAGTACAGCCACGACTGCGCGGCCGGTACCAGCAACGAGGCGAACATGGTCCCGACCAGCACGTTCACCTGCGACACCGACGACGAGAAGATCGTCGGCAGCATCAGCCGGGTCACCCGCCGCACGCCTTCGTGGCGCAGGTTGAAGCGGATCCGCGGCCGGATCCCCAGCCGCGCCATCGCCGGCCACAGCACCAGCAACTGCAGGATGCCGGCGGCCAGCACGCCCCAGGCCAGCGACTGCGCGGGCACGTCGAGGTAACCGGCCAGCAGCAGCATCGCCGCGATCATCGCCACGTTATGCAGCACCGGAGTGAGCGCCGGCAGGCCGAAATGCCTGAAGGTGTTGAGCACCGCGCCGGCCAGCGCGGTCATCGAGATGAACGTCAGGTACGGGAAGGTGATGCGCAGCATGTCCGCGGCCAGCGGCACGGTGTCGGTGCCGGCCGGCGCCAGCGCGAGGAACAGCTCGGCGATCCACGGCGCGGCCAGCATGCCGAGGCCGCTGACCAGAACCACCACCGCCAGCAGCGCACCGGCGACGTGGTCGAGGAAGTCCTGCAGCGCCTTTTCGTCGCCTTTCTGCTTCAGTTCCGACAGCAACGGCACGAACGCCGACGAAAACGACCCTTCGGCGAAGATCCGGCGCAGGTAGTTGGGGATGCGGTAGGCGACCACGAACGCGCTGACCGCCGGCCCGGCGCCGAACAGGCTGGCCTGCAGCCAGTCGCGCAGGTATCCGGCGATGCGCGAGATGAACGTCATCGCGCTGAATACCGCGGTGGAACGCAGCATGCCGGCCTGCCGGACCTTGCCCGGGCCCGCCGTCATCGACGGCCCCCGGCCGGCTGGCCGTTCATGCGGGCGATGTTGACCCAAGCCATTGAATCCCCCATAATTTCCTGTCTACTCGCTGGGCAACCGGCCGACCATGGTGTCGGCAAACCGGCCCGCAGTCCATTTTTCTTCCCGCTCCAACTACATATTTCAGGAATACGCCGTGGCAAACATCAAGTCCGCCAAGAAGCGCGCCAAGCAGGCCGTCGTGCGCAACGCCCGTAATGGCAGCCAGCGCTCGATGCTGCGCACCGCCGTGAAGAAGGTGCTCAAGGCCCTCGGCGAGAACGACGCCGCCGCCGCCGAGAACGCCTTCAAGGTCGCCCAGCCGATCCTCGACCGCTTCAGCTCGCGTGGCCTGATCCACAAGAACAAGGCCGCCCGTCACAAGAGCCGCCTGACCGCCCGCATCAAGGCGCTCAAGGCTGCCTGATCCGGTTGCCCTTCGGGGCAACCAAGGCGCATGAAGAAGCCCGGCCCCGGCCGGGTTTTTTCGTGGGCGATGGAAATGGCTCCGAAGGGTGGAGCATTTCGTAGGAGCGGCTTTAGCCGCGATCGGAGTCGGCACGGGATTACGATTCCCGATCGCGGCTAAAGCCGCTCCTACGAAAGCGCGGAATTTCAGCCCGCGTGGGGGTTGCCGCTGGCGTGGGCATCGGCTTCAGCCGCGGCCTCAAGCGCGTCCTCGCGCTGGCGGTCGAAGAACGCCATGACGTCGAGCATGATCGGCCAGGTGCCCTCGCGGCCGATCGCCGAGACCAGGTAGGAGCGGTCTTTCCAGCCCAGTTCGTCGACGATCGACTCGACCAGCGCCTGGCGCTCATCCTCCGGCAGCAGGTCGGCCTTGTTGAACACCAGCCAGCGCGGCTTGTCCAGCAGCTCCGGGTCGTGCTTCTCCAGCTCGCGCTCGATCGCGCGGACCTGCTCGGCCGGGCTGATCTCGACCCCGCCCTCCATGGCCGCGATGTCGACCAGGTGCAGCAGCAGGCTGGTGCGCTGCAGGTGGCGCAGGAACTGCGCGCCCAGGCCAGCGCCATCGGCGGCGCCCTCGATCAGGCCGGGAATGTCGGCAATCACGAAGCTGCGGTGCTGCTCGACCCGGACCACGCCGAGGTTCGGGTACAGCGTGGTGAACGGATAGTCAGCGACCTTCGGCGTCGCTGCTGAGACCGCGCGGATCAAGGTGCTCTTGCCGGCGTTGGGGAAGCCGAGCAGGCCGACGTCGGCCAGCAGCTTCAGCTCCAGCTTGAGCGTGCGCTCCTCGCCCGGCAGGCCCGGCAGCGCCTTGCGCGGGGTGCGGTTGGTCGAGCTCTTGAAATGCATGTTGCCGAGCCCGCCCTTGCCACCCTGGGCGACCAGGAGGCGCTCGCCATGCGTGGTCAGGTCGCCGATCGCCTCGTCGGTCTCGACGTTGACCACCACGGTGCCGACCGGGACGGTGATGGTGAGATCCTCGCCGGCCTTGCCGTACATCTGCCGGCCCATGCCGTTCTGGCCGCGCTGGGCGCGGAACAGCCGCTGGTGGCGGAAGTCGACCAGGGTATTGAGGTTCTCGTCGGCGATGATCCAGACGCTGCCGCCATCGCCGCCGTCACCGCCATCGGGGCCACCGAGCGGGATGAATTTTTCGCGCCGGAAACCGATGCAGCCGTTGCCGCCGTTGCCTGCGGTGACCTGGATTTCGGCTTCGTCGACGAGCTTCATGCCTGGACCTTGCTTGTGGGTGGAGCGGATTGATTGTTACAGAAACGAAAAGCCCCGCCGAAGCGGGGCCTCCCGATGACAGCGGCGGCGGGACCGGGCCGAGGCCCGATCCGCGCGAATCACTCGCTGACGACGCTGACGGTGCGGCGCTTCTTCAGGCCCCGGGTGGTGAACTCGACCTTGCCATCGACCAGCGCGAACAGCGTGTGGTCGCGGCCCAGGCCGACGCCCTCGCCCGGATGGAACTGGGTGCCACGCTGGCGGACGATGATGTTGCCCGCCTCGATCGCCTGGCCGCCGTACAGCTTGACGCCGAGGTACTTCGGGTTGGAGTCGCGGCCGTTGCGCGAGGAACCTACGCCCTTTTTATGTGCCATGACTGCTTCTCCTTACTTCTTGTCGCCACCGGCGATGCCGGTGATCTCGATTTCGGTGTAGTGCTGACGGTGGCCCATCTGCTTGCGGTGGTGCTTGCGGCGACGGAACTTGACGATGCGGACCTTGTCGGCGCGGCCATGGCCGACGACCTTCGCGGTGACGCTGGCGCCCTTCAGCGCGTCGCCGAGCTTCACGCCCTCGCCGTCGCCCAGCATCAGGATGTTGTCGAGCTTGATCTCGCTGCCGGCTTCGGCTTCGAGCAGTTCGACGCGCAGGGTTTCGCCCTGCATCACGCGGTATTGCTTACCGCCGGTGACTACAACTGCGTACATGACCAGATTCCTCTGTAGTTATTTTGGTCGCTGCCGTACCCGTCGAGGGGCAGACAGAAGCGGAATTGTAGGGGTATCAGGGAGTTAGCGCAACCAGCGGCGGGCATGCGCCGCCGTGGCCCGGCGTGCATCGCCGGACCCTTTACCCGAGGGGCTCAGGCCATCGCGGGGGTCGCTGCGGGGCGACGGGCGGCCCGGGGCGCCAGCAGCTTGGCGCCTTCGAAATAGGAAACCCGCAATTGCAGGCCCCGGGGCGAATAGCCGATGAAGGTGCTGTCGGCTTCCGGGATGTAGGCGTCCTTGTGGTACGCGTCGAGGTACCGGCTCTCGAGCTCCAGCAGCACACCCAGGCTTTCCGGCTCGGCCAAGCCTGCATTGTAGGCCTGCAGGACCTCCCGGGCGCGGTTGTAGAACGGGATCACCTGTCCCTGCCCCCGCACCGAACGGGCGAAGAACAGCCGGTAGTAGTACAGCGGCTGCATCAGGCGCGGCAGCACCCGGACAACCGCGGTGCTGACGGCACACAGGGCTCCATCTTCGCCACGGGCGATGCACACCACCTCGTCGGCGCGATGCCGCGCACGCTCGGGGTCGCCGATCGCGCGGTGCTGCTTCCAGAAGGCCAGCACTTCGTCCTTCAGCTCGGGGGTGAGCTGCTTCCATACCGGGGAAACATCGAAGGTGACAGGGGCGCGTGTGCTCATGGGTGTCCAGCCTTGGAGGTTGGGGTGCGCGGCGTCGTGGGCCGGCCACCGGTTGTGCGCAGCCGCTGGACCAGTGCGCTGTACTCGTCGAACTCGAGCTTCTGGCTGCGGTTACGGTCTGCTTCGGAGAACGGCGGGGCCATGGCGCCGGCACGTTTGAGCAGGACCATGTTCGAGTATTCGGTCCGGTCGATGCCGTCGTTGCCGTTCGCGTCCAGGCGGTCGAACTGCTGGCGCAGCCCCGGCCCGGTCGTTTGCCTGGAGCCGCGCTTCATGTTGCGCCAGCCGTTGCGGAACTCGGCGAGGCTCAACACGTTGTCATGGTCGGTATCCCATGCCTTGAATGCCGCATCGACGGCCGGTGGTACGGGTTCGGCACGCAGGGTGGTTGCTGGCTGGGTGGCCGTGCCGGTCGACACTGTCGGCGTGGCTGGCTTCGGCGCCACCTGCGCCGCGGCTGTGCTGGCAGCGATGGTCACAGCGATGGCCAAGGCGATGCGCAGGCCTGGCTTCACGCGCGGATTCGGGCTCATGCGGGTATCTCCTCCGTGGGGGTCTCCGCTTCGAAGGTGATCAGGTCGCGGATCTCGGCCGTGCGCAGGCCGATCATCATCGGGTTGCGCACGTTGGGCAGGAAGCTGATGTCGAAGATCTCGGTGATGTCGCCCTCGAACCGGATCCAGTTGCTGACGTCGCCGTTGGTCAGCGACACGATCTGCACGCCGCACCAGGGGTCCGAGTCACGTTTCCGCAGCTCCTCGTCGAGTTGCAGCCCTTCGAAGCGCTGGTTGCGGGGCTTGGACAGGCCGACCGCCGCCACGTTGCCGATGATCGACAAGCCGCGCAGGAAGCCGGGGAAGAATGCCAGCGGCACGAACGCCTTCTTCTCGAAGTCGACCCAGCCCAGGTGGCCGGTGCCGGCGTTGAGCACCCAGAGCTTGCCGTTGGCCCAGCGCGGCGAGTGCGGCATCGACAGGCCCTCGCAGACGATCTCGTCGGTCTCGATGTCGATCACCACGCCGCCGTCGTGGCGGCGGTCGCGCCAGCCATCGACGGTGTCGCTGCGGCACACGGCGGTGACGTACTTGGGCCGGCCGTCGACCATCGCCAGGCCATTGAGATGGCAACGGTCTTCGGGCGCGAGCTTGCTGACGAACTTCGGCTTCCAGATCGGCTTGAAGCTGTGGGTCGGGCTCAGCTCGGCCAGGCAGGAGTACTTGGTGTTGACGAACACGACCTTGCCGTTGCTGCGGATTCCAAGCTCGTGGATGTCCAGGTCGCCGATGGTCTGCGCGTTGCGCGGCACGTAGCACTTGTCGTACTGGCCGTGGATGACCTCGTTGGAGCGCAGCACGTTCTCGAAGCGCCACAACTGGTACAGGCTGCCGAGGTAGATGCGCTGGGCGTTGCCGACCACGCCCATGGCGCGCTCGAAGATGCGCTCGAAGAACGACACCCTGCCCTGCTGGTCGCTGCCGACCAGGTAGACCCGGCCACTCTGGTAGGAGGTGATCGCCAGCGAGATGCGGTTGGCGGCCAGCCATGCGGCCAGTCCGCGTGAGCAGGTCTTCTCGACCTTGAACTTGGTCAGGTCGACCGGCGGCTTGCCGGCCTTGCCTGCACCGGGCACCGCCTTGGCGGCAGGGGCTTCCGGCCCGACGGTCTGCAACCCGGGTTCGGGGCCGCTGCCTTCTATTCCCTGTTCCGATGAAGCGTCGTTGGTGACTACTGCGGTCGCGTGTTCGCCACGCTCATTGTTCTTGCCTGTCAAAGGGCGGTCTCCCGTACTGGTGTCTGCATGTCCTTACCTAATCCCCCGTCATGCGCGCCCCCTTACCCGGAGCGGCCGCTATGCGATGCGGCCCGGTGTCGTGCACCGGGCCGCCGGCCTGCCGCGTGCTACCAGGCGTACCGCAACATCACCTGGCCGCCGAACGCACCGTCGAAGTTGCCGCCGTCCAGCCAGTTGACGCCGGTATTCCAAGACAGGCGACCCTTCTGCGCGCCCAACCCGAGCTTCAGCAGTGCGCTGGTGCCCTCGGTGGCCACGTTGCCGAAGTAGTCGTCGTTGATCGCATAGGTGGCCAGGCCTTCCAGCGTCCGGGTCATGCCGACCTCGCCATACGGCGACCATTGCCAGGCGCCTGCGTTGAAGGTCTTCGACAGCGCCACGCCGACGCGGGCACGCTTCCATACCGCCTCCTGGCCCTCGAACGTGGCCTGGTCGCCCTGGAAGCGCAGGCCGTCGATCGAGGTCTCGGTGTAGTGCAGTTGCGGCGCCACGTCGAGACCGTTGGCCAGCTTCCAGACGCGTCCGACTTCGACAGAGCTGCTGAACGCGTTGCCTTCGCCTTGCTGGAGCCCACCGATCGAGTCGATCCGGGTTTCGAACTGCATCGTCCGCCAGGACGCATCGACGTAGAAGCCGGTCGGCGACATCCACGTGCCGTACAGGCCCATGGTGCTGCCGCGGATCGTGTCCATGCCACGGTCGTCGACCAGGTACTGCCGGCCTTCGGACTTGGCGAATACCGAGCCGAAGCGGAAGCCGTTGGGCGCCAGGATCTCCACGCCCATCTCGGTGCCGGAGTTGTCCTGGCTCAGGCGCGAGTTGGACAGCTGCCCGAAGTTGCCGGACAGGTGGTCGGGACTCATGCCGCCCTGGTCATCGAAGCCGCGGACCCACGGCTGGATGCTCGTACGCAACGGCGACATGCCCGTTGCCGCGACATAGTTGCGGTCAAGCCGGCTGCCGGCGGTGCTGGACATCAGGCTGTCCACGCCCAGCGCTGCAGAGGATGCCAGCACGCCAGCCGCGTTGAGGCCGTCGACGTGGGTCTTGACGTTGAGCATGTAGCCGGTGCCGTCGCCGCTGGCCTTGGCGCCCTTGTCGGGAGTGCTCGACAGGGTCAGCCCCATCGACAGGAAGTCCCGCGGCGAAACACCCAGTACGCTGCCGGCCTTGAAGACCGACGGATTCGTGTCACCCGACACGTGCACCAGTTCCAGTTGGGTCCCGACGTCGCTCGACTTCGGCAGTCCGTCGAGCAGCATCACGTTCACGCTCTGCTTGGTGCCGTTGAGCACACCACCCTGCACGATCAGCTGGTCGTAGAGCTTGCCGGCCAGGCTCACGTCGAGGTTGAGCGCACCCTTGCCACCGAAGCCGCCGGTGACCGTGAGGCTGTCGTCCGCGGCACCGTCGAGGAAGTCGAGGGTGCCGTTGTTGGTGAACGCCGCCGCGTGCTTGGGCCGCGCCAGCGCTGCGTTGGCCGCGGCGACGCTGCCATCGGTCATGTCGATGTGGTTCCTGCCGGAAACCCGGATGGTGCCGGTGTTGCTGAAGCTGTTGTCTCCGGCTCCGAACAGGATGCCGGCATCCGCCAGCTGCAACGTGCCGCCTCGCGCGTTGACGAAGCTGTCGTCGCCGCCACCGAAGTCGGTGCCGCTGCCGGCCAGCTGCCAGCTGCCGCCATTGCGGTTGGTGATGCTGTCGTCGCCGCTTCCGGTGGCGATGGCACCTGTGATCGAACCGCTGTTGACGATGTTCGCCGAACCCGGGGCCAAGCCGGGAGCCAGGGGTGCGCTGCCGTCCACGACAAGGATGGCGTAGGCGGTACCGTTGGTCGACGCCACGTTGATGCTGCCGGCGTTGTTTACCGTCACGTCGGCATCCGTGAGCGAACCGAACAGGCCGATTGCGTCGCCGTCGACCGAGGTCGCGGTGATGCTGCCTGCCGCCGTGTTGGCG
Organism: Lysobacter sp. F6437; assembly: GCF_052547215.1. Taxonomy (NCBI): domain Bacteria; kingdom Pseudomonadati; phylum Pseudomonadota; class Gammaproteobacteria; order Lysobacterales; family Lysobacteraceae; genus Lysobacter; species Lysobacter sp. F6437. Next base: position 93,458 of record NZ_JBQWRB010000001.1, on the reverse strand, counting down.
AGGGTCAGTTCGCCGCCGCCGGCCACGGTGCCGCTGATACCGATCGCATCACCGGCGGTGGTCGTTGCCTCGATGGTCGCGCGGTTACGCAACACCGCGTCACCACCACCCTCGGCGGAACCGTCGATTCCCACGGCATTTGCCGCGACGCTGGTAGCGGATATCACGCCACGGTTGTCCACGCTCAGCTCATCGTTGCTGCCCACGTTGGCCAGCACGCCGAAGGCGTTGCCATAGTAGGTGTTGGCGTCGATCGAGCCGCGGTTGACCACCGAGGCGTCGTTGTTGCCGGAGGATGCATACACGCCCGCGGCCAGCCCGGCGTAGTCGCCGTGCGCGACCACGGTGCCGGCGTTGACGACTTCCACGTCGTCATACACCGAGGTGCCAAGCATGCCCACCGCCACCGCGCCGGACGAATACGCATCGACCAGGCCGTTGGCGGTATTGGTGATGCGCACGTCGCCGTCGGTGGCGATTCCGGCGATGCCGTAGGTGTACTTGCCACCCGCATAGATCGAGCCCTGGTTGCGGACATCGACATCACCCGCACTCGACACCGCGTTGATTCCACGGCTGTACTTGCCGTAGGACTCGATGTAGCCGCGGTTGATCACCTCCGCGTCGACACCGGAGGCATCGATGCCGCGGGCGATGGTCACCAGCCCGCTTGCGGTAGCCGAAATGTTGCCGCTGTTGGTAACCGCGGCGGTGCCGTTCTGGGAGGACGACACCACGCCATACGAGAACGTGTACAGGCCGCTACCCACCGCCGCCGCCGTGACGTCGCCCGCGTTGACCACGTCGGAGTCACCGGCGAAGGACAGCGACAGTACGCCATAGGCGTAGGCGCCGCCGGCGTTGATGGTGCCGTTGCCGCTGTTGCGGATCTCCACGTCGCCATCGCCGGATGCCACCATGCCCACGGCATTGCCGTATTTGCCTTCCGTTGCGACCACGCTGATCGCGCCTGCGTTTGTCAGATTGATCGCCGCATCCGCACCGCTGGCCGCCGCGGAAATGCCGGATGCGCCGTTGTAGCCATTGGCGGTGATGGTGCCGGCACCGCGGTTGGTCACCTCGATGTCGCTACCCTCGACATTGGTGATCGCGTTGATGCCGGTGGCGAAGCCGTTGACCGCATTCGCTCCGATGTCGCCACGGTTGTCGATGCCGATGCCGCCCGCGCCGCTGTCGTAGGTGTAGATTCCGGTCGCGTACGGGCCGGTCGCCGCGATGGTGCCGCGGTTGTCCACGTACACCCCGCCATCGCCACCGGTCGCATAGATGCCATAGGCGTGGCCATACACGGCAGGGGTTCCCGCTTCCGGGTCCGCCGGTGCGTAGGCCGTTGCGCTTGCGCTGATGTCGCCGGTATTGGTTACGTAGGCGACATCGTCGCCCTGGGCCTCGATGCCCGCGCCCCAGGTATAGCCATCGGCCGTGATCGAACCGGAGTTGGTGACATCGGCAACGGCGCCCGACGCGAACACGCCGTCGGCCAGGCCGGCGCCGGTGCTCGCGGTGATGGAGCCGCTGTTGGTCACGGTGGCCACCGCACCCGGCGCATAGGCGTACACGCCGATCACGTCGGTGGGGATGGTGTAGGTGCCGTAGTAACCCTCGTAGATACCCGAACCGGTCGAGACGGCGCTAATGCTGCCGCTGTTGTCGACGGCGGCATCGCCGCCGGCGCTCGAGCGCACGATCACGCCACGCGCATTGCTGTAGCTGTTGCTGGCGCTGATGTCGCCGCTGTTGGTGACCAGCGCGTCGCCGCCATCGGTCTGCACAACGGCACCATAGGCGAGCTGCGCGTAGCCGGCGCCGCTGGCATCGATGGTCCCGGCGTTGTCGATCGTGGCGTTGCCATCGTTGTTGGCGTTGGCGAATGCGCCCACCGCGATCAGGTCGCCGCTGTAGCCGGAGATCGTGCCTCCTTCGGCGTTTTCTATCGCGACGTCACCGTAGTTCGATCCGGCCACCGCGCCATACGCATACTTGCCGCTGCCGGCGAGCGTCCCGGAGTTGTAGACGGTGGTGTTGCCGTCACCCGACTGCGCGAACACGCCGAAGCTGTACTTGCCATCGGTCGTGATCGTGCCGCTGTTGTCGACCACGGTGTCGCCCTGCGACGTGTTGGCCCGTACACCGAAGGCGTACTTGCTCGCCGTGGCGTTGATGTCGCCCTGGTTATCCACGGTGGTTCCAGCGAAGCTGCTGGCGTCGATGCCAGCAGCCGTGCCGAAGCTGGAATCGACCGTGATCGAACCGCTGTTGGTCACACCGGAATAGCCGTTCTGGGAATTGGCGACGAAGCCGTAGGCAGTCAGCCCACCGTTCACCGCAACCGTGCCGGCGTTGTCGACATCGGCGTCGCCCGCGAAGGCCAGCGCCAGTCCGCCGTAGGCGTAATCGCCATAGCCGATGGTGATCGCACCGCTGTTGGTGATGCTGGCGTCACCGTCGGCCGAGGCCACGATGCCTTCGGCCGCCGAGTAGTACACCGTGGTCGCCGCGTAGATGTCGCCGGCGTTGTCGACGCTGGCGGACGAACCTACGCCGGTCGCGAGCGCGACGATGCCGGACGCGCCGTTCATGCCCGTGGCGGTGATGCTGCCGGTTTCGGCGTTCTGGATCGCGATGTCGCTGTACTCGACATTGGTCACCGCATTGACGCCAGTGGCGAAGCCGTTGGCGGCGTTGGCGGCGATGTCGCCGGAATTGTCGATCTGGACGCCACCGATGCCACTGTCATACGCATACACGCCGGTCGCGTACGGACCAGTGGCGGAGATCGAACCCTGGTTGTCGACGATGACGCCGCCGTCGCCGCCGGTGGCATAGATGCCGTAGGCGTGGCCGTAGACCGCATCCGTCCCCGCTTCCGGGTCGGCCGGGGCATAGGCCGTCGCGCTGGCGGCGATCGAACCGGTGTTGACCACCGAGGCGGCATCGTCGCCCTGTGCCTCGACGCCCGCACCCCAGGTGTAGCCGTCGGCGGTGATCGAACCCGAGTTGTACACGTCCGCGACCGCACCGGCGGCGAACACGCCATCGGCCAGGCCGGTGGCCGAGCTGGTGGTGATCGCGCCGCTGTTGTCCACGCTGGCGAGGCCGCCCGGCGCGTACACGTAGACGCCGATCGCGTCCGACGGCAGGTACTCGCCGGTGCCGGTGGCCGTCGCCACGATGTTGCCGGCATTGTCGACCGACGCGTCGCCGCCCGCGGAGGACCGCACGATCACGCCACGCGCGGAACCGTAGCTGTTGTCCGCGGTGATCTCGCCGGTGTCGCCATTGGACACCAGGCCGGCACCCGCATCGGTCTGGACCACCGCGCCATAGGCGAGCTGCGCATAACCGACCGCCGTGGCGTTGGTCACGCCGGCGTTGTCGATCGTGGCGCTGCCGTCGTAGTTGGCGTTGGCGAACGCACCCACCGCGATCAGGTCGCCGCTGTAGCCGGAAACCTTGCCGCCATCGGCATTGTGGATCTCGACGTCGCCGCCGTTGGACCCCGCGACCACGCCGTAGGCGTACTTCCCGCTGCCGGCGATCGCGCCGCTGTTTTCCACCAGCACGTCGCCGTAGGTCGACTGCGCGAGCACGCCGAAGCTGTACTTGCCGTCGGTGGCGATGGTGCCGCTGTTTTCCACCGCGACATCGCCATCGCCGGACTGCGCGAACACGCCGAACGCGTACTTGCCCGACGTGGCGACGATGTCGCCGCGGTTGTCCACCTCGGCATCGCCGACCGCCGAGTTGGCACGCACGCCAAAGGCATTGCTGCTGCCGTAGGCATTGATGTAGCCACTGTTGGTGGCGGACGCACCGGCCTGGCCGCTGACGTCGAGACCGGCTGCGGTACCGAGACCCGACGAGACCGTGATCGAGCCCGCGTTGGTGGCGTCGGCATAACCGTTCTGCGAGGCAGCCACGGCGCCATATGCGGACAGGCCGCCGTACGCCGCGATGTCGCCGGTGTTGCGTACGTTCGCATCGCCGGCGAACGCCAGCGCCAGCGCGCCATAGGCGTAATCGCCGTAACCGATGGTGATCGAACCACTGTTGCGGATGTCGGCGTCGCCATCGGCCGAGACCACGATGCCTTCGGCGGCGGAATAGTACGCGGTGGTCGCTGCGTAGATGTCGCCGGTGTTGTTGACGCTGGCCGAGGAGCCGACGCCGCTGGCGAGCGCGACGATGCCGCTCGCGCCGTTCATGCCGGTGGCTTCGATGCTGCCGCGGTTGGCAACGGTGGTGTCGCTGCCCTCGACATTGGTCACCGCATTGATGCCGTTGGCGAAACCATTGTCGGCGGTTGCGGTGATGTCGCCGCGGTTGGTGATGTTGATGCCGCCGCTGCCGCCGTCGTAGGCGTAGATACCGGTCGCGTACGGTCCGGATGCTTCGATCGAGCCACGGTTGTTGACCACCGTGCCATCTTCGCCGGTGCCTGCGACGTAGATGCCATAGGCATGCCCGTAGACGCCATAGGCGGTGTCGTAGGCGCTGGCGGTGGCGCTGATGTTGCCGTTGTTGTTGACGGTCACCGAGTCGCCCTGCGCCTCGATGCCGGCCGCCCAGTCGTAGCCGTCGGCCTCGATCGCCCCGCGGTTGTTGACCGTGACCTCGGCGCCGTAGGCGAAGATGCCGTCGGCCAGGCCGTCCACCGATTCGGCGTAGATGCTGCCGCTGGCGGTGTTCACGATCGAAACGTCGGCACCGGCGAAATCGGCCTCGATGCCGACTACGTCGCCGCTACCGGATTTATCGATGGGGCCGCTGTTGACGATGTTGACGGTAAACGCCGCCACGCCGGGCGCGGTGATGCCGGTCGTACCCGCAGCCACTACCGAATCGGGAGCGTGCGCGTCGGCGACCGTAGTCAAGTCCGCGACGGGCAGCTTTGCCGCGTCGACCTCGGCGCAGCGAATGAGCTGGGCCTGGACCATGCCACCGCAATCGGTGCCGCCGGCGTGCACGGCGCCGACACCGGCCAGTGCGATCGCGGACGCCGCCAGCGCGGTACGGACCGCGCGGGTGATCGGAGCAACGTAGTAGGTACGGGTCTGGGCGCGCCGCGACTGGGGGCCCATGAATTTGTTTCCGCGCATCGTCAATCCCCTCGGATGAAGTTTGAGCCTGCAAGGCTGCATTTCATCGGCGATAACGCGGAGCGTCCCAGGAGTGCAAGGCGTGTCCGCTGTCGGGCCATCCGGCCGACACCAACAAAACACAACCGCTGCCGCCCCCTGACGACAGGGCCGACCATATGCCTCCGAAAATGACTTTGCAAGCGCATGCGTCACCGGACTGCTCTTCCGGGTCGCTTAGGGCCGGGTGGCCAGCGGGGTGCCGGCCGCACCAGCGGGCCGGCAGTCACTGCGGACATGTCATGCACGGCGGCACGGAAAGGCGTATGTTCCGAGCCGGGGGATCCTGGTAATCGACGACCGAACGGTCATTTTCTATCAGGGAGAGAGCCACATGCGATTCACTCTTTTGGGCGCGGGTGTCCTGACCGCGCTGATGATTTCCCCCGCGGCATCTGCAGGCGACCTGGCAACGTCGCGCTCCGCGATGCGCGCCCAGGCCATGCTCCAGAGCGGATCGGTGCCGATGCTCAAGCGCGCCGCGGCCGACAGCTTCGTTGCCAGGGACGTCGTGGTCGACCGCAAGGGCAACGAGCACGTCCGCTTCTCGCGCACCTACCGCGGCCTGCCGGTGATCGGCGGCAGCATCGTCGTGCACTCGCGCAACGGCAGGCCTGATTCGGTCACGCAGACGATGGACGAACTGCAGCGCCCCGACATCGTTCCGTCGGTGAACCGGCGCAAGGCGATCTCGGTGGCCGGCACGCACTTCGACGTGGCCGCGCAGAAGGCGCCGACCACGCGCCTGGTGGTCTACGCCCGCGGCGAAGCGACCCCGGCGCTGGCCTACGAGGTCCGCTATGTCGGCGTCAAGAAGGACCAGACACCCACCGACATGCGTTACATCGTCGACGCGCACACCGGCCAGTTGCTGGACAAGTGGGACACCATCCACACTGCCGGCCCGGGTCGCGACCCGCGGACATGCGACACCGCGTCCTCCGGCACCGGCACCGGCCTTTATGTCGGCCAGGTCGAGCTGGGTACCGCGCAGTGCAGCAACGGGCGCTATCAGTTGACCGATCCGTCACGCGGCGGCGGACGCACCACCAACATGAGCAATCGCAAGGTGGGCCTGGGTGCGGCCTTCGTCGACTCCGACAACGTCTGGGGTACCGGCACCAACAGCAGTTCGCAGACGGTCGGCGTCGATGCGCATTACGGCGTTTCGATGACGTGGGACTACTTCGATCAGGTCCACGGGCGCTCCGGCATCGCCGACGACGGCCAGGGCGCCTTGAGCCGCGTGCATTTCGGCCGCAACTACGCCAATGCGTTCTGGAGTGACGATTGCTTCTGCATGACGTTCGGTGACGGCAATGGCAGCTCCGTCACGCCGCTGGTCGAGCTCGACGTGGCCGGGCACGAGATGTCGCATGGCGTGACCAGCCGCACCGCGAATCTGATCTACTCCGGCGAGTCGGGCGGACTGAACGAAGCGACCTCCGACATCTTCGGCGCCATGGTCGAGCAGTTCGCCAACAATCCGACCGACGCTCCCGACTACCTGATCGGTGAACTGGTGTTCCGCCAGGATCCGAACCTGCCCTACCAGACCGCCTTGCGCTACATGTTCAAGCCGAGCCTGGACGGCCTGTCCCCGGATTGCTGGAGCCCCGAACTCGGCGGCATGGACGTGCACTACAACTCCGGCGTGGCCAACCACTTCTTCTACCTGTTGGCCGAAGGAGCGGTGGTACCGGATGGCTTCGGTGCCGGCACCGGTGCGAACCTGGCGCCGTCCGACATGGTCTGCAACGGTGACACCTCGCTGGCCGGCATCGGCCACGAAGCCGCCGGGGACATCTGGTACCTGGCACTGACCGGCTACATGGTCGAGGACACCGACTATGCCGGGGCACGCGCGGCCACCCTGAGCGCCGCGACCGACCTGTACGGTGCGGAATCGGCCGAGTACGCCGCGGTCGCCGCGACCTGGAGTGCGGTCAGCGTCGAGTAGTCCGACCCAGCGCCAAGCGGCACGCGAACGGCCCGCCCTGTGCGGGCCGTTCGCATGTGGAGCCTGCCCTTTTGTTGGCGGCATTTGCCCCCATTTCCAGAGCTCGATAGGCTCCCCTGTTGTCCGTCGATCCTGGCGGCACCCTCCCCCCTTGCAGGCTCCCGATGGCGATGGATTTCATCCGCATCCGCGGCGCGCGGACGCACAACCTCAAGAACATCGATCTCGACCTGCCGCGCGACAAGCTGATCGTGATCACCGGCCTGTCGGGTTCGGGCAAGTCGTCGCTGGCGTTCGACACGATCTACGCCGAGGGCCAGCGACGCTACGTCGAGTCGCTGTCGGCGTACGCGCGGCAGTTCCTGTCGGTGATGGAGAAGCCCGACGTCGACCACATCGAAGGGCTGAGCCCGGCGATCTCGATCGAGCAGAAATCGACCTCGCACAACCCGCGTTCGACTGTCGGCACGATCACCGAGATCTACGACTACCTGCGCCTGCTGTACGCCCGCGTCGGCACCCCGCGCTGCCCGGACCACGGCTATCCGCTGGAGGCGCAGACGGTCAGCCAGATGGTCGACCAGGTGATCACGCTGGCCGACACGCCAGAGACCGCCGAGCAGCGTTACATGCTGCTCGCACCCGTCATCCGCGACCGCAAGGGCGAGCATGCACAGGTGTTCGAGCAATTGCGCGCGCAGGGTTTCGTGCGCGTGCGGGTCGACGGCGTGCTGCACGAGATCGACGCGGTGCCGCCGCTGGCGCTGCGCCAGAAGCACACGATCGAGGCGGTGATCGACCGCTTCCGCCCGCGCGAGGACCTGAAGCAGCGGCTTGCCGAGTCGTTCGAGACCGCGCTCAAGCTGGGCGACGGCATGGCCCAGGTGCAGTCACTCGATGACGCCGATGCCAAGCCACTGCTGTTCTCCTCCAAGTACAGCTGCCCGGTCTGCGACTACTCGCTGCCGGAGCTGGAGCCACGGCTGTTCTCGTTCAACTCGCCGGTCGGCGCCTGCCCGACCTGCGACGGCCTCGGCGTGGCGCAGTTCTTCGACCCGGCGCGGGTGGTGGTGCATCCGGAACTGGCGCTTTCGGCGGGTGCGGTGCGCGGCTGGGACCGTCGCAACGCGTACTACTTCCAACTGATCCAGTCGCTGGCCAAGCACTACCGGTTCGACGTGACCACGCCCTGGCAGGAGTTGCCGGAGGGCATCCGCAACGCGGTGCTGTTCGGCAGTGGCGACGAGGTGATTTCGTTCGCCTACCTCAGCGACGGCGGTACCCGCCACCAGCGCAAGCACAAGTTCGAGGGCATCGTTCCGAACCTGGAGCGGCGCTATCGCGAGACCGAATCGTCGGCGGTGCGCGAGGAGCTGTCCAAGTACATCAGCGAGCGTCTGTGCACCGAATGCGGCGGCGCGCGGCTCAACCGTTCGGCGCGCAACGTGTTCGTGGCCGAGCGGCCGCTGTCGGACATCGTGGTGCTGCCGATCGACGAGGCGCTGACGTTCTTCAAGGGGCTCAACCTGCCGGGCTGGCGAGGCGAGGTCGCCACCAAGATCGTCAAGGAAATCGGCGACCGGTTGCGCTTCCTGGTCGATGTCGGCCTCGACTACCTCAACCTGGAGCGCAAGGCCGATTCGCTGTCGGGTGGCGAGGCCCAGCGCATCCGCCTGGCCAGCCAGATCGGCGCGGGACTGGTCGGGGTCATGTACGTGCTCGACGAGCCCTCGATCGGCCTGCACCAGCGCGACAACGAGCGCCTGCTCGGCACCCTCACCCGGCTGCGCGACATCGGCAACACGGTGATCGTGGTCGAGCACGACGAAGACGCGATCCGGCTTGCCGACCACGTCGTCGATATCGGCCCCGGCGCCGGCGTGCACGGCGGCGAGGTGGTGGCCGAAGGTTCGTTCGATGACCTGCTGAAGGCCCCGCGCTCGCTGACCGGCCAGTACCTCAGCGGCAAGAAGCGCATCGAGGTCCCGGCCAAGCGGCACGCGCCCAACCCGGAAATGACGCTGCACCTGCGCGGCGCCTCCGGCAACAACCTCAAGGACGTCGATCTCGACATCCACGCCGGGCTGCTGACCTGTGTCACCGGCGTGTCCGGCTCGGGCAAGTCGACGCTGATCAACGACACCCTGTACACGCTGGCCGCGAACGACCTCAACGGCGCCTCGCGAACGGTGGCGCCGCACAAGTCGGTCGAGAACATGGACCTGTTCGACAAGGTGGTCGACATCGACCAGTCGCCGATCGGTCGCACTCCGCGCAGCAACCCGGCGACGTATACCGGGCTGTTCACGCCGTTGCGCGAGCTGTTCGCGCAGGTGCCGGAGTCGCGCGCACGCGGCTACGCAGCCGGGCGTTTCAGCTTCAACGTGCGCGGTGGCCGTTGCGAGGCCTGCCAGGGCGACGGCCTGATCAAGGTCGAGATGCACTTCCTGCCGGACGTCTACGTGCCATGCGACCTGTGCGGCGGCAAGCGCTACAACCGCGAGACGCTGGAGATCCTCTACAAGGGCTACAACATCTCCGACGTGCTGGAGATGACGGTCGAGGACGCGCTGAACCTGTTCGAGGCGATCCCGTCGATCTCGCGCAAGCTCGAAACGCTGGTCGACGTCGGCCTGAGCTACATCAAGCTCGGCCAGTCGGCGACCACGCTGTCGGGGGGCGAGGCGCAGCGGGTCAAGCTGTCGAAGGAACTGTCTCGACGCGATACCGGGCAGACGCTGTACATCCTCGACGAGCCCACCACCGGTCTGCACTTCCACGACATCGAGCACCTGCTGGCCGTGTTGCATCGCCTGCGCGACGACGGCAACACCGTGGTGGTGATCGAACACAACCTCGACGTGATCAAGACCGCCGACTGGGTGGTCGACCTCGGCCCCGAGGGTGGTCATCGTGGCGGGACGATCCTCGCCACCGGCACGCCGGAGCACATCGCCTCGCTGGAGCATTCCTACACCGGTCGCTTCCTCGCACCGCTGCTGGAATCCGCCGCCAGGGCGTCCGCATCCACCGCGGCTTCCACGCCCAAGGCCAAGCGACCGTCGGCGCGCAAGACCACCAGCAAGAAGTCCGCCGCATGAGCGACCACGACACCACCGACAAGCCTGCGAAGGCCGTCCGCAAAACGGCCGCGAAGAAGGCGACGAAGAAGAGCCCCACGCGCAAGCCGCGGGCCAGGGCGGCTCCGGGCGATTCCGCGAAGGCCGCGGCGCAAACCGCTCCCGCCCCCGTCGTCCAGCCCGCGCCGGCATCACTGGTCCGGGTCCCGATGCCGGTCCGCTGGCGTGACCTCGACGCCTTCAACCACGTCAACAATTCCAAGTACCTGAGCTACCTGGAAGAAGCGCGGTTGCAGTGGATGATCGGCATCCCCGGCAAGGGCCTGGATGACCACGTCGCACCGGTGGTGGCCGCGGCGCAGCTCAACTACCGGCGCCCGATCGCATGGCCGGCGCAGGTCGTGGTCGAGTTGTTCGTCGAGCGGCTGGGCAACACCAGCCTGACCATCGGCCACCGCATCGTCGATGGCGCCGACGGCGACGTGCTGTATTGCGACGGCCACGTGGTAATGGTCTGGATCGACCGCGACAGTGGCGCTGCCGCGCCATTGCCGGCGGAGGTGCGTGAGGCCTGTTCCGGCTAAAAGCCTCCACCAATTCCCGGAAATACCTTTTGCCTTTGTAGGAGCGGCTTCAGCCGCCCGGCTTGCGTACCTCGAACTCGCCGCGCAGAACGCCGCCGTCCTTCAGCGCGAACTCGACCACCACCCGGCTGCCCGGCTTCAGCGGCGCATGCGGCTGCATCAGCATCAGGTGCAGTCCGCCCGGCTTGAGGGTCGCGCTGTCGTCGGGTGCGATGCGCAGCTCCGGCACCGCGCGCATCCTGCTGACACCGTCGACGATGCGGGTCTCGTGCAACGACACCTCGGCGAACGACGGGCTGCTGGCGCCGACGATCACCAGCGGAGCCGTGCACGGGTTCCCGATCCGGCCGAACCCGGCCAGCATCGGCATCGACATCGGCGGCATCCGGACCCAGCCGTCGGTCACGGTGGGGGCGCATTCGCGCGCGCAGGCGGTGACGCTGAACGCGATCGCAGCCAGGGCCAGCAGCAGGGAGGCATGGAATGTACGCATCGGCCTATGATACCGGCAGGCCAGAATGGAGTCCGCGATGCACCGTCCCCTCTCGTTGCTTGCCCTAGCCTGCACGCTCGCGGCGTGCTCGCCGGAGGAGCGCGCACCCGATGCCAGCCAGCCACCGCCGGCCGCCACGCCAACCCGGCCCGCGGACCGGGATGCCGCCGACGAAGCCGGGATCACCCGCCTGACGGTCTACAGCGGTGGCTACGACGCGCTGGCCCGCAGCGGCGACCCCGGCACCGACATGCCCGGCTATGCACTGGTCGAGCGGCCATTGCACTACACCCTCAAGACCGGCCTCAACGCCGTTTCCGCCACCAGCGTGCCGGCCGCGATGGATGTCGAGGCCGCGACCCTGCAGGCCCGCACGCCCGGGGTCGCGATCGAGTCGCAACGCTACGTCGCGCCGCTGTCGGGCACCGGCGACCTGGTGTCGCAGATCATCGGCCAGCGCATCACGGTCGAGCACACCGCCGGCGGCGCCAAGCAGACCGACACCGGCGTGTTGCTGTCGGCCAACGGTGGCCTGACGCTGGCGCTCGGCGACGGCCGGGTCAAGGTGGTCCGCGACTACGACAACTTCAGCGTGGTCGATGGCACCAGCCTGCTGCCGCAACAGGCCGAACTGCAGTGGACCGTGCGGGCGGAAGCCAATGGCGACGCCGACTTCCTGCTGTCCTACCCGATGGGCGGGCTCGCATGGCGCGCCGAGTACCTGGCACGGATCGACGATGCCGACGGTTGCAAGCTGGCGCTGGACGGCTCGGCCCTGGTTGCCAACCGTGCCGGCGTGACGTTTGCCGAAGCGCACCTGACCCTGGTCGCCGGCGAACCCAGCCGGGTGCAGCCGCAGCGCCAGTACATGGCACGCGGCCAGGCCTACGACAGCAGGGTCGCGGCGGCGCCCGCGCCGCAGGGCATGCCGCGGCAACGCGTATCCGGCGAATACCATGCCTACGAACTGCCAGGCACCACGCCGATCCACAGCGGTGCCACCGAGCGCGTGGCGTTGTTCCCACGCCGCGACGCGATCGCCTGCGAGCGTGCCTACGTGGTCGATGCCGACGCGCCGGACTGGCAACCGCCGCGCCCGCTGGTCGCGCCGGACCATCGCGGAACCACCGGCGCCCTGCCGGTGACGGCCGCGGTGTCGGTGCAGAACACCAAGGAGGCCGGGCTCGGCCAGCCGCTGCCGGCCGGACGCGTGCGCGTCTACGACGGCGGGGATTTCCTCGGGGAATCGGAACTGGGCCACACGCCGGCCGGGGCCGAGATCCGGCTCGAGGTCGGCAAGGTATTCGACCTGACGGCCGAGCGCGAGGCGACCGACCTGCGGGTCGACCGCAGCGGCCGCACGATCACCGAGTCGTTCGCGATCACGCTGAAGAACGCCAAGGATTCCGACGTCGAAATCCGGGTGGTCGAGCCGCTGCCGCGATGGAGCGACTGGCAGGTCACCGCCAGCAGCGTGCCGTCGAAAAAGAAGGACGCGCGCCACGTCGAGTTCAACGTGCCTGTGGCCGCCGGTGGCGAGACACGCCTGACCTACACGGTTCGCTACCGCTGGCCCGAGGGAGTGACCCCGTGAGTTGTGTCGAGGTGGTCAACCACGGCGACGGCATCGTCGAACTGAAATTCGCGCGGGCGCCGGTCAACGCACTCGATCCGGCGCTGTGCCGCGAGTTGCGTGCCGCGCTCGACGCCGCGGTGATCGCCGAGGCGCGCGGCATCGTGCTGTCGGGTGGCCCGAAGGTGTTTTCCGCTGGCCTCGACGTGCCCCACCTGCTCGGCCTCGGCGACGACCGCGAGGCACTCACCGCGGCATGGCAGAGCTTCTTCGCCGCGGCGCGCGCAGTGGCGACGTGTCCGGTGCCGGTCGTTGCCGCGATCGCCGGGCATGCGCCGGCCGGCGGCTGCGTGCTGGCGCTTTGCTGCGACTACCGGGTGATGGCGTCCGGCGACTACCGCATCGGCCTCAATGAAACACAGGTCGGCCTGGTCGCGCCCGAGGGTATCCAGCGCCTGATGCGACGCGCCGTCGGCGCGGGTCGTTCCGAGCGCCTGCTGGTGATGGGCGACCTGGTGGAAGCGGAGCGTGCCCTGCAGATCGGGCTGGTCGACGAACTGATCGACATCGAGCAGGTGGCCGCGCGGGCGCGCGAATGGCTGCAGCAACTGCTGGCCCTGCCGCGCGAGGCAATGCTGCAGACCCGCCGGATCGCACGTGCCGACCTGGTCGAGGCGCTGCAGCCGGAGCATATCCAGCTGGAGCGGTTCATCGAAGCGTGGTCGGCGCCGGGTACGCAGGGTGCGCTGCGCGCGTTGGTGGCGCGGCTGGGGAAGTAGCGCGGCCCACACACATGCCGACCGATCCACTGTAGGAGCGGCTTCAGCCGCGATCTGGAATCGTTCGCCCGCGCCGACTCCGGATCGCGGCTGAAGCCGCTCCTACAAGAGTGAAATGCGATCGAGATTGGGTGAGCGTCACGGCACCACGGGGCGCGACGGGTCCTCAAGCCAGCCACTCCACGACCCGGTGAACAACTTGGCCCCATCCAGCCCGGCGTGCGCCATCGCCAGCAGGTGGTGGCAGGCGGTCACGCCGGACCCGCACATCACCGCCACCTCGTCCGGGGCGTGCCCGGCCAGCAGTGCACTGAACTCGGCGGCGAGGATGTCGGCGCGCTTGAAGTAGCCCTCGCGCAGGTTGTCCGCGTACGGACGATTGACCGCGCCGGGCACGTGGCCGGCGACCTTGTCGAGCGGCTCGACTTCGCCGCGGAACCGCTCGGCCGCACGCGCGTCGATCAATATTCCGCCGGCGTCGAGATGTGCCTGCACCGCGTCGGCATCCAGCAGCCGCTCGTCGTCGAAGCTGGCGTCGTAGTGCGTCGGCGCGACTGCCGGGGGTTCCCCCGACTCGACCGGCAGGCCAAGCGAGGTCCAGCCCGCCCAGCCGCCGTTGAGTACTGCGACGTCGCGGTGACCGAGCGCGCGCAGCAGGAACCATGCGCGTGACGCAGCCAGCGCGCCGTCGGCCGCGTCGTAAACCACGACCTGGGAATCAGGGCGGATGCCCCAGCGCCCCAGGGTTTCGGTGAAGTCCACGGCATCCGGCCACGGGTGACGGCCGCCCGTCCTGCGGTGGTCCGACAGGTCCCGGTCGAGGTCGGCGTAACGCGCGCCGGGAATGTGCGATTGGCGGTACATCGCTTCGCCGGCCGTGCGGTCGGACAGCAGCACGCGGGCGTCGAGGACCACCAGGTCATCGCGCCCAAGCGCCGACGCCAGCTCGCCGGCATTTACCAGTGCCTGCCAGTTCTTTGCGTATTGATTCATTGCAGGCCCTCCAGCCGCTGGCGCAGGTTCCACAGGATAGACGCGGTGGCACCCCAGATCCGCTGCGCGGGATAACGGAACTCCAGCACCCGCCGCGGGCGGCCGCGGAATTCGACCTCGTGCTGGTCAAGGTTGCCCGGATCCAGCAGGAACGCGAGTGGCACTTCGAACACCTCGGCGACCTCACTCGGGTCGGGACGCGCGACATAGTCCGAGTCGATCGCGGCAACCACCGGAAGAACCCGGAACCCGGTGATGGTCACCAGCGGGTCGAGCAGACCGATCGGGGTGACCTGCCGGGCCGGGACGCCGATTTCCTCGTCGGTCTCGCGCAACGCCGCCGCGATCGCACCGTCGTCGTCGGGTTCTACCCGGCCTCCCGGAAAGCTGACCTGACCGGCATGGTTGCGCAGCGCGTCGGTACGCCGGGTCAGTACCACGGCCGTGCCCGTCGCGCGGGCGACCAGGCCGACCAGCACCGCCGCATCGGCCAGTTCGGTTGCAGGCAACAGCAGATCGGCCAGTTCGTCCCGGTTCCAGCCGATGTCGGACGGCAGCGCGTCCAGCGGTCGCAACGCCGCGCGCAACTGCGTGATTTCGCGCAGTCCGGCCGGGAGCCCGGCAGCGGTCATCCGCTGCGCCCCTCGCGCGCCGGCAGTACCTCCTCCATCAACCGCAGCCGCTCGTCGTCGTTCATCTGCGACCAGCGGGCGATCTCGTGGCTGGTGCGGCGGCAACCCTCGCACAGGCCCTGCTCGTCGAGGCAGCAGACGCCGGTGCAGGGGCTGAGGACGGCGCGGTAGAGGGTAGTCATCGGTACTTGTCGCCGGAGGTCCGGTCGGAAGGGGTCTCAAAACAATTGCGCCGGCACTGGGCCGGCGCAAGGGTGAAGCAGTTACCGGGGCGATCGATTACTTGACGCTCAGCAACTTGATCTCGAACTGCACGGCCATGTTCGGCGGGATCCCGGTACGCGGGTCGGCGCCATAGGCCTTGTCGGCCGGCAGCGTCACTTCCCACTTGGAGCCGGCCGGCATCTGCAGCAGCACTTCGCGCATCGCGGGCATCTCGACTTCGCTGACCTTGATCTCCGGCATGGTGCGCGCCGCCGCATTCTGGCCACGCTCGCCCCACGGGAACGGACCACCGACCTGCAGCTGCACGGTGCTGGCCTGGGTCGGCTTGGCGCCATTGCCGGTCTCGACGATGCGGTACTGCACGCCGCTGGGCAGCGTCTTCACGCCGGCCTTGGCCTTGTTCTGCGCGATGAACGCATCGCTGCGGGTCTTGTTCTCCGCGGCGGCCTTGTCCCATGCCGCCTTGGCCTTGGCCTGCTGGCGCTTCTGCATGTTCTCGACCGCGGTACGCAGCTGGTCGACCGGAACCGCCGGCTCCTTCTTGGAGTAGCCGTCCTGCAGGCCCTTGACGATGGTGTTGACGTCCAGTGCCTCGCCGCTCTCGCTGGCGTTGCGGCCCAGATCGTAACCGAGCGCGTAGCTCAGCTTGCCCTTCTCGGACGAGGTGTCCTGCGCGACGGCTTGGCCTGCGGTCAGGGTCAGGGCCGCCACTGCGACCGCAATCAAACGCAACTTCATTCGGTGGAACCTCCGGTGATGACGCGAAGCGGCGACACCGCCCCGGTTTGCCTTGATGCTCGGGATGCACCAGTCCGGTCGAACCGACCCGGATGGACGCGCTAGGATAACGGCGGCAGCGCTTAACCGCCACTGACGCCCAGGCTCTGACAATACGACGCCGCCGGAGTTCCGTCGCGGGCATCGAGCCACAGCCCGCTGGTCATCCTGCCGACCCTCACATCCATTCCGCAAGGCGCCAGCCCCATGCCCGAAACCTCCCTGCCCGGCTCCCCGGTCACCATCGCCAACCACGCCGCCGTGCGGGTGGTCACCGTCAACCGCCCGGACAAGCTGAATGCGCTCAACGGCGCGACCCTCGACGCCCTGCTCGAGGCCTTCGAGGCCGCCGCCAGCGACGGCTCGGTGCGCTGTGTGGTGCTCACCGGGGCCGGCCCCAAGGCGTTCGTTGCCGGTGCCGACATCAGCGAGATGAACACGCTCAGCCCGGTCCAGGGCCGCGATTTCTCGCAACGTGGGCAGCGCCTGATGCGGGCGATCGAGCGGATGCCCAAGCCGGTCATCGCGATGGTCAACGGTTTCGCGCTTGGCGGCGGACTGGAACTGGCGATGTGCTGCCATTTGCGGATCGCGGGCGACAACGCCAAGGTCGGCCAGCCCGAGATCAACCTCGGCCTGGTTCCCGGTTTCGGTGGTACCCAACGGCTGCTGCGACTGGCCGGCCGCGCTGCGACGCTGGAACTGTGCCTGGTCGGTGCGCCGATCAACGCGCAGCGCGCGCGCCAACTGGGCATCGTCAACCGCGTGGTCGCGGCCGCCGAACTGGAGGCCGAGACCATGAAGCTGGCGGCGCAACTGGCCGACTCGGCACCATTGGCACTGCGCGGAATCATCGACTGCGTCAACGTCGGCGGCGAGTGCGGGATCGAGGAAGGCCTCGAATACGAGACCGCGCAGTTCGGCCTGATGTTCTCGACCGACGACATGCGCGAAGGCACCGGTGCGTTCCTGGAACGGCGCAAGCCGGCGTTCAAGGGCAGCTGAACCGCGATGAGTGGCGCGGACGTGACCTGCCGTTGCGGATGCATCGATCCGCGCGGCGCGGCGGCTCACGTGATCGCCGCGGCGCTTGCGGTCGACGATCTCGACCGCGCGATCGAGGCCGGGCTGCTGATGTGCGAGCGCTGCCCGGGCTGCGAGCCGGCCTGTCGCGCATCCGTGGTGTCTGCAAGGGACGCTCGGCGCGGCGCACTGGCGGCACGTGAACGCTTCCGCGCCCGTGATGCACGCCTGCATCGTCGCGCCGAAGAACGTGCAGCACGGCGAACGATCGCGACCAGACCATCTGAAGCGACCGTTGAAGCCCCTCGCCCGGCCTTGCCGCCGGCGGCTGCGGCGGCACTGGCGCGCGCCAAGGCCCGTGCCATCGCCGCGAAGAAACAGTGAGTCGACCTGATGCCGGCCAAGCCAACCCGCAAGTCCCCCACCCGCAAACGCACGCGCCGCTCGCGCCTGGGCAAGGCCGAAATCGAGGAGATGTTCGCCCGGCTCCGGCAGCTCAACCCCAAGCCGACCACCGAACTGGAGTTCTCCTCGCCCTACGAATTGCTGGTCGCCGTGGCGCTGTCCGCGCAGGCGACCGATGTCGGGGTCAACAAGGCGACCCGCAAACTGTTCCCGGTGGCCAACACGCCCGAAAAGATCGCCGCCCTCGGGGTCGAAAAGCTCAAGCCGTACATCGCCACGATCGGCCTGTTCAACACCAAGGCCGCCAACGTGGTTGCGATGGCGGAACAGTTGATCGCGAACCACGGCGGCGAAGTGCCGCGCGACCGCGAGTCACTCGAAGCCCTGCCCGGCGTCGGCCGCAAGACGGCCAACGTGGTGCTCAACACCGCGTTCGGCGAACCGACCATGGCGGTCGACACCCACATCTTCCGCGTCTCCAACCGCACCGGACTGGCGCCCGGCAAGAACGTGCGCGAGGTCGAGGACCTGCTGGTGCGGGTGATCCCGGACGAGTACATGCACGACGCCCATCACTGGCTGATCCTGCACGGACGCTATGTCTGCAAGGCGCGCGTCCCCGATTGCCCGCATTGCGCCATCCGCGACATTTGCCGCTACAGGGACAAAACTCCGGGCGAACCGGTGCCGGCGACCACGGCCGGCTGAGGCCTCAGTCGTGGCGGCGTTCGCGCAGCCACTTGGTTGCGATCCACTTTTCGCCTTCGATCACGGGTGCGCCCGCGTGCAGCGTGCGGGTCATCGTGTGCGGCCGGTCGTAGCTGAAGAACACCGCGTTGCCCTTGACCGCGGCGACTTCGAAGCTGGCCTCGGGGAACGTGGTCGCACCGCCGCGCCGTGGCGTGTTGAGGTACATCACCAGCGAGCCGACCCGCTGGCCGCCGCGCTTCAGCGGTCCGGCGGAACCCGCCCAGGCCGGGTCGAAGTAATCATGATGCGGCCGGTATTCGGCCCCGGGGCCGTAGCGCATGACCTGGATCGCCTCGCCGTTCTCCAGCGGCCAGTCCAGCAGCGTCGCGATGCGTGCCTCGATCCGTTCGCACAACGCGTTTCCACCTCGCGGGAAGAACGTGCCGGCGCTTGTGCGGTCGACGTGCACTTCATCACCACCGCTCTCGGGGTCGAGGATGGTCGAGCGCTTGAGCTTCGGTCGTGACATCGAAACCAGCTCATCGCACTCGTCATGGCTGAGCAACCCGCCGAACACGATCACCCGCGGCAACAACATGCTCGCCAAAACGGACACCTCGCGGTCGCCAACCTGCAACACCGACGCGCCATTGAGATCGATCGGCGACGGGACCGGCACCGAGGGCGGCAAGCCGCTGTCGCGTGCATGCGAATCGAGCCATTCGCGCACCACCGATTCGACTGCGGCGGTCGCCTCGCCCTGCTCCCAACCCTGGTCCAGCAACGGCTGCAGCAATGCGTCGGGCGGCTGCCCGGCGCGCGCCTGGGCAAGGATTCTTTCGACGGCATCGGGCGCAAGTTCTCGTTTCATGCACCGAGTGTGTCAGCCGTTGATTGCAGTTTTTTTATGACATCCACGTTTCATCCAATCGACGGAATCGGCCGTTTCATCGTCTGGATTAAGAAACCGTTATCGCTGAAAGCCCACTGTCACAAACCCTGCCTATAACGATTTCCTGAATCTTCGCCACGGAATTTTTCCCGTGCGTGGAGCCAACCCGTGATCGGAGAAATCGTGCAAATGGCTGCTTCCAGCAATTCCAAGACCCTGTTGATGACCCTGGCCGCGGCCTTCGCGCTCAGCGCGTGTGGTGGTGGTTCCGACAACGTCGCCTCGCCGGGCGAAGGCGCGTTCCCGCCACCGCCGACCGGCGCTCCGCCGACCACGCCACCGACCACCCCACCAACCACCCCGCCGCCGACCGCAGCCGAGTGCCCGGACGGCACCACCGATGTCGGCGAGGTCGCCAGCCTGACCAACTGCCAGTTGCCCTCGCGCATCATCGGCGACCTGCTGCTGCCGAACATCGACGGCGTGGTGTATTCGGTCAACGGCCGCACCGACGTCGGCGAGGACATGGGTGGCGACGCCGCCAACCCGGCGCCGCAGGCACGCAAGGGCACGCTCACCGTCGAGCCGGGCGTCACCGTGTTCGGCTCCGCCGGCGCCGACTTCCTGATGGTCAACCGCGGTTCGCAGATCTTCGCCGAGGGCAGCGCGACCGCCCCGGTCGTGTTCACCAGCCGCCAGAGCGTTGAAGGCACCACCGACATCGACTCGATCGGCCAGTGGGGCGGCCTGGTGCTGCTCGGCCGCGCCGCAATCAGCACCTGCCCGGGCACCGCACAGCCCGGCACCGCCACCTGCGAGGCCCAGGTCGAGGGCGCCAACGGCTACTACGGCGGCAACGCCAACGACGACAACACCGGCGTGCTGAAGTACGTGCGCGTGATGCATTCGGGTTTCGAAGTCCTGCCGGACGTCGAGCTCAACGGCATCACCCTGGCCGGCCTCGGCGATGGCACCACCATCGACCACGTGCAGGTGCACAACAGCTCCGACGACGGCTTCGAATGGTTCGGCGGCACGGTCAACGCGACCCACCTGGTCGGTACCGGCAACGACGACGACACTTTCGACACCGACTCCGGCTTCCGCGGCGGCATCCAGTTCGGCCTGATCGTGCAGCGCGCCGGTGGCGGCGACCGCATGAACGAGATGAGCTCGCAGGACCTGCCGTACCGCTCGATGCCGAACCTCGCCAACGTCACCTTCGTCGGCGCCGGCCATGACAACGCCGTCGTGCTGAACCAGGGCACCCAGGTCGGCTACTACAACGCGGTAGTCACCGGCGCGCCGGCCTGCCTGGAGTTCCAGTCGGCCACCACCGAAGGCACCTTCCACTCGACCTACCTGTCGTGTGACACGCCGTTCGCCGACGGCGCCGGCGACGCGACCGATGGCATCGAGCAGACCGCCTTCAACGCCGGCACCAACAACGCCACCGGCGCCTCGACCCTCACCGGCGGCTTCATCAACGGCGCCAACGAGACCGCGGTCCCGGCCTATGCCGGCCTCCCGGCGGTCAACGCCTCCTTCACCGACGTCGACTACATCGGCGCGGTCAAGGATGCCGGTGACACCTGGTGGCAGGGCTGGACCTGCGGCCTGACCGCCGACGACTGCTGATCAGTGACAACGGGCGTGGCCGCCGCGGCCGCCATGCCATGGGGAACGGGGCCGGTGTCCGCGGCCCCCAACTCCCGACGATGCCGCGGCCGGGCCGCGGCATCGGCTTATTCGGACGCACCGAACCCCCTTGAAAGGCTGCCACTCATGAAGCTCACCCCCGCCCGTACGGGCCTGTTCCTGGCGATCTCGGCCTTGCTCGCGCCCAACATCGCGCCTGCGCAGAGCACCGCCTCCACCCCACCGCCATCGCAGTCCGCCCCGGTCTCCACCGGCACGACGGCCGCGGCCGCTGCGCCGATGCAGGCGACCGAGCTGGACGCGGTCCAGGTCCAGGGCGAATACATCCCGGAGCCGATGCTGCTCAGCTCCGCGGTCATGACCCACGTCTCGAAGGAAGACCTCGAGCGCCAGGGCGACAGCACCGCGGCCGACGCGCTGCAGCGCGTGGCCGGCATCAGCCTCAACCACGGCCGCTACGTTTACGTGCGCGGCCTCAACGAGCGCTATTCCTCCGCTCTGCTCAACAACTCGCCGCTGCCCAGCCCGGAACCGCTCAAGCGCGTCGTTCCACTGGACCTGTTCCCGACCAACGTGCTGCAGACCATCGAGGTGCAGAAGACCTACTCGGCCAGCATGCCCGGCGAGTTCGGTGGTGGCACCATCAACCTGTCGAGCGCGGTGATCCCCGAGGAGGCCTTCCTCGACCTCAAGATCGGCACCGGCGGCAACAGCGAGACCACCTTCCAGGCCGGACTGACCCACTACGGTGGCGGCGATTCCGACTACTTCGGCTATGACGACGGCACCCGCAAGATGACCGCCGAGCTGAAGCAAGCAATCGCCACCGGCAACCGCATCACCCCCGGACGCGACTTCAGCAGCGACGAGGTCAAGCAGATCGCGCGCAGCTTCACCAACGCCCCGCTCAACCTTCTGCAGGCGACCGACAGCATCGACCCGGATTTCAACGGCGAGATCAGCATGGGCAACGCTTACGACATCGGCGGCGATGCGCGGCTCGGACTGGTCGCCACCGCGGCGATGAAGAACAGCTGGCGTACCCAGCTCGGCGTGCAGCAGGACGGCGCGGTCGAGAACGGCGCAATGGCGGTGCAGAGCGACTACGAGTTCATGTCGACCACCAACAACGCCACCATCAATGGTCTGTTCGGCGCCGCGATCGACTGGGACGGCCACCGCGTCGGCCTGATGACCATGTACGTCCACGACACCGACAAGGAAACCCGCAGCAGCGAGGGCTACAGCCTGCTGACCGGCGACAACGTGCGCGACGACACCACCCATTGGTTCGAGCGCGAAATGATCAACACCCAGCTGACCGGCAAGCACGCGTTCGGCGAGTACCGCGACCTGACCGTCGACTGGCGCGCCAGCCACTCGCGCGCCAGCCGCGATGCGCCGTACGAGAAGGGCTTCCGCTACCGCGAGGACGCCGACGGCTTCTGGCAGCACGATGCCTCGCAGGCGCAGAACTACACCCGCTTCAGCCAGGTCAACGAGCGCG
The DNA here is from genome assembly GCF_052547215.1 of Lysobacter sp. F6437. Taxonomy (NCBI): domain Bacteria; kingdom Pseudomonadati; phylum Pseudomonadota; class Gammaproteobacteria; order Lysobacterales; family Lysobacteraceae; genus Lysobacter; species Lysobacter sp. F6437. Next base: position 71,027 of record NZ_JBQWRB010000001.1, on the reverse strand, counting down.
TCGACAATGCCGGCGTGGACGTCAGCTGGCGCCTGCCAACCGAGCGCGAGATCAAGCTCGACTTCGGCGGCGCCTGGTCGGACACCGAGCGCGATGCGGTCTCGCGCGAGTTCCGCCTGCTGTCGCTCGGTAACTTGCCGTTCTACGAGCGCTACCAGCGTCCCGACTACCTGCTGTCGGACTACAACATCAGCCAGGGCTACCTGACCCTGCGCGAGACCACCGGCGGCACCGGCGCGGCGGCCTATGACGCGTCGCTGGAAACCAAGGCGGCCTATGTCGAGGCCGAGTCGCAGCTGACCGGCACCGTGCGCGCCACCGTCGGCGTGCGCTACGAGGATGCGACCCAGCAGGTCCGCCCGATCGACCTGTTCGGCGAAGGCCAGCCGCTGCCGACCGCGGCACCGCTGGAGAACGACTACTTCCTGCCGGCGCTGTCGCTGACCTGGAACTTCGCCGAGAACCAGCAGCTGCGCTTCGGTGCGTCGCAGACGATTGCCCGCCCGCAGTTCCGCGAGCTGGCGCCGCAGCAGTACCTCGACCTCGACAGCGACCGCCTGGTGATCGGCAACCCGTTCCTGGTCGACAGCGAGCTGACCAACCTCGACCTGCGCTACGAGTGGTACTTCGACCAGGGCGAGTACTTCAGTGCCGGCCTGTTCTACAAGGACATCGAGAACCCGGTCGAGATGGTGCTCAACGGCCGCTCCGGTTCGAGCTGGCAGCAGAGCTTCATCAACGCACCGGCGGCGGTGGTGCATGGCCTGGAGCTGGACTTCCGCAAGTACTTCGCCAGCCCGTTCGACTGGGCCGGCGACAGCCGCCTGTTCCTCGGTGCCAACTACACCTGGTCGGACTCGGAAGTGCAGGTCGACGAGGGCGACGTGACCTACACACTCGCCGGCAACGGACGTCCGCAAGCCGCCTCCGAGCTGGTGCTCGACGGCAGCCGCATGCAGGGCCAGTCCGAACACCTGGCCAACCTGCAGTTCGGCATCGAAAACCCGGAGACCGGCAGCCAGGCCACCCTGCTGGTGGGCTACGCCAGCGAGCGCATCAATGCCCGCGGCATCAACGGCTACACCCCGGACGGCATCGTGGTGGTGCAGCCGGACTACATGCAGGAGCCCGGCACCACGGTCGACCTGGTGCTGAAGAAAGGCCTGAAGCTGTGGGACACCGACGTGACCCTCGGCTTCGAGGCCCGCAACCTGCTGGGCGAGGAGTACAGCGAGTTCCAGGAGTTCGGCGGCGGTCGCGCCGACGTGATGCGCTACGACCTGGGCACCAGCTATTCGTTCGAGATCAGCGCCTCGTTCTGAGGCAAGTGGTGAGTGGCCGGCGCTTGGGGAAGTGGCCGGACGCAGCGGCCCGGCAGGGAAACCTGCCGGGTTTTTTTGACTCCGGGCCACAGGGCTTTTCGTAGGAGCGGCTTCAGCCGCGATCGTGGAGTCGGCGCGGGCAAACGATCAGCCGATCGCGGCTGAAGCCGCTCCTACAACGGCAGGAAGTCCCGAAGGGGCGACGCGTACAACTCGCATATGACACGTCGCCGCGACACATGTGTCAGTTGCAATCAAACCGTAACCAAACCGTCTCATCCTGTCCGCACGCCTGAAATATCAACGTCCCGGCCCTGCAGGACCCATGCGATCGCTCTCCACCCGGCTCTCCCCCGACCAGACCACCCCGTGGCGCGCCCGCCTTCCGGCTGTTGCGGAACTGGTCCTGGTGACGTTGCTGGCACTGCAGGCGGCGCGGCTTGCGTGGCTGGCGCTGACCCCGGCCGGACCGATCGACACGGCGACGGTGGGGCCGGCGACTGCCGTCGCAGCGTCGCCATCACTACCTCGCGCCGATGTGTTCTTCCGCTCTGCGATTACGTCATCGACCGCCAGCGACAAAGCCCTCGGCTTCACACTCTTCGGCGTGCGCAGCGACGGTGGCCACGGCTCGGCGATCCTCGGCAAGGACGGTGAGCAGGCGTCATATGCGGTCGGTCGCGAGATCGCCACCGGCATCGTGCTGGAGTCGGTCGGGACCGGGCATGCGGTGCTGCTTGCCAGCGGTGCGCGGCACCGGCTGGAGCTTCCGCCGCTTGCCACTGCGGGTGCCGCTCCAGCCGCGACGACGCTGCCAGCCGGCAATCCCACGGTAGCGGCGCCGCCAGCAGTCCCGGCCGTGGCCGCGCCCCCGGGTGCGACGACCACGTCTCCGGCAACACCAGGCCAATCCCCCTCCCCGACTGATCCGGCCGGGAGTACCGGCAACGGATACGTGATCACCCCGGGCGTCCGTGCCGCACTGCTTCGACCGGCCGGCTTGCGACCCGGCGACGTGGTGCTGTCGGTCAACGGACGCCCACTCGACCCCGCCCGGCTGGCGGGATTGCGGAACGAACTGAAAGGCCAGAACCAATTGACCATCCAGTACCGGCGCGACGGCCAGACCCACACCACCACCGTGCAGGCGCCCTGATGAGCCGTCCCTTCCTCGCCACCGTGCTTGCGCTCACGCTGACATTGCAACCGATGCATCCGGCGATCGCCCAAGCCGCGGCCGCCGAGGCGGATGCGTTCAACGTGCGCAATGCCGACATCCGCGCCTTCATCCAGGACGTCGCCCGCGCCACCGGCACCAATTTCATCGTCGACCCGCGCGTGCAGGGCACGGTCAACTTCTCCAACGACCAGCCGATGAGCGAGTCGGAACTGCTCGGCGTGTTGCTGACGATCCTGCGCGCCAACGGCCTGATCGCGGTGCCCGCGGGCGCCGGCACCTATCGCGTGGTGCCCGACGACACCGCCGCGCAGCAGCCGCGCTCGGCCGGCGGCAGCGCGACCGGCTTCGCCACCGACATCATTCCCTTGCAGCGGGTCGATGCACGGATCGCCGCCGAGACCATCAAGCCGCTGGTCGGCCGCGGCGGCGTGGTCATCGCCACCGCACAGGGCAACAGCTTGCTGGTCGCCGACTACGCCGACAACCTGCGCCGGATCCGCGGACTGATCGCGCAGATCGACAGCGACCGCGCCTCGATCGACACCGTCACCCTGCGCAACAGCTCGGCGCGCGAGATCGCCGCTACCGTCAACCAGTTGTTCGGCATGGGCGGTGAAGGCGGAAACGCGGCGATGTCGATCCTGCCGGTGCCGAGCAGCAACTCGATCGTGGTGCGCGGCAGCCCCGAGGTGATCCAGCGGGTGGTGCAGATGGTGCTGGAGCTCGACCGCCGCGCGGAAAGCACCGGCGACCTGAAAGTGGTGCAACTACAGCACGCCAGCGCCGAGCAGCTGTTGCCGGTGCTGCAGCAACTGGTCGGACAACCCACCGACGCGACCGGCAGCGGCGCCCAGGCCCAGGTCAGCACCGGGCCCTCCGGCACCAGTATCGACACCAGCCAGGGCCAGTTGATTTCCGCGGTGCCCGGCAAGCGCCCCACCCTCGTCCGCGCACCGGGCCAGAACGCGCTGATCATCAACGCCGACCCGGAAACCCAGCGCACCCTGCTGGGCGTGATCAAGCAGCTCGACGTGCGGCGCCAGCAGGTGCTGGTCGAGGCGATCGTGGTCGAGATCTCGGACGACGCCGCCAGCGAGCTCGGCGCCCAGATCGCCGCGGCCAACAAGGACGGCGTGCCTTTCGGGGTCAGCCAGTTCCGCAATTCCGGCCCCGGCATCACCGAACTGGCCGGCGCGGCGCTGCTCAAGGACGACGACTCCGACCTCGCCGAGACCGCGCGCAACGCCGCGATGCAGTCGCTGCTTGGCCTGACCGGTGGGCTGGCGGGGATCGCGGGCAGCGCCGGCGACACCCTGTTCGGGCTGATCATCAACGCGGTCAAGACCGACAACGGCTCCAACCTGCTGTCGACGCCATCGATCATGACGCTGGACAACGAGCCGGCGCGGATCCTGGTCGGCCAGGAAGTGCCGGTCACTTCGGGCGAGGTGCTGGGCGACAGCAACTCCAACCCGTTCCGAACGATCGACCGGCAGGACGTCGGCATCCAGTTGGAAGTCACCCCGCAGATCAATGCAGGTGGCGGCATCACCCTGCAGCTGCGACAGGAAGTGTCTTCGGTCGCCGGCCCGGTGTCGGCCGACTTCGACGAGCTGATCCTCAACAAGCGCGAGATCGAGACCCGGGTGCTGGTCGACGACGGCGCGATCGTCGTGCTCGGCGGCCTGCTCGACCAGGCCGAGCGCAGTTCGGTCGACAAGGTGCCGCTGCTGGGCGACATCCCGATCCTCGGCAGCCTGTTCCGCTCCACCGCCAGGTCCAAGGACAAGACCAACCTGATGGTGTTCATCCGCCCGACGATCGTCGGCGGGCCGGAGGATGCCCAGCGCGTGACCGCGCCGCGTTACGACTACATGCGCAATTCGCAGTTGCGGATCGACGACGGCAAACAGCGCGAGGCGGCGCTTGATGTGCTCGTGCGGGACTACTTGCGCACGCAGCCGCCAGTGGTGCCACCGGCCGGGACCACACCGGTGCCGGCGGCCGCTCCCTTGACTCCAGAAACCCTGCCCACCCCATGAGCACCAGGGTGCCGTCGTTGCCCTATGCATTCGCCAAGCGGCACGGCGTGGTCGTGCTCGATGGCGCGGGCGAGGCGATCCAGATTGGCCTGCGCGAGGACGCCGCCGCGACCGCATTGATCGAAGTCCGTCGCGCGCTGGGCCGACCGCTGCAGGTCGCGCGTCTGCCGCGTGCCGCGTTCGACCGCAAGCTGTCGGAGGTCTACGCCGACGCCGGCCTCGGCACCAGCGACGCGGTCGACCAGCTCGACATGCACGGCAGCCTCGACTCGCTGGTCGAGGACATCCCGGCCACCGCCGACCTGCTGGAAAGCCAGGACGACGCGCCGATCATTCGGTTGATCAACGGCCTTATCGCCGAGGGCGCGCGACTGGGCGCCTCCGACATCCACATCGAGCCGTCCGAGGCCGCGCTGCGGGTGCGCTTCCGGGTCGATGGCGTGATGCGCGAGGCGGTCAGCCTGTCGAGCCGGATCGCGCCGCTGCTGGTGTCGCGGGTCAAGGTGATGGCACGGCTCGACATCGCCGAGAAGCGCATCCCGCAGGACGGCCGCATCTCGGTCGCGATGGGCGCCAAGGCGCTCGACGTGCGCGTCTCCACCCTGCCCGCCCGTGGCGGCGAGCGCGTGGTGCTGCGCATCCTCGACAAGGACCAGGGCACGTTGACGCTGCAACAGCTCGGCATGCCGGCCGCAGTCGAGGCGGCGTTCGGCAAGGCCCTGCACGTGCCCAACGGCATCGTGCTGGTGACCGGCCCGACCGGCTCGGGCAAGACCACCACTTTGTACGCCGGGTTGTCCTCGCTCAACGACGGCAGCCGCAACATCCTCACCGTCGAGGACCCGGTCGAGTACGCGATCGACGGCGTCGGCCAGACCCAGGTCAACACCAAGGTCGGCATGACCTTCGCCGCCGGCCTGCGCGCGATCCTGCGGCAGGACCCGGACGTGGTGATGGTCGGCGAAATCCGCGATCCCGAGACCGCGCAGATCGCGGTGCAGGCCAGCCTGACCGGCCACCTGGTGCTGTCGACCGTGCATACCAACGACGCGGTCGGCGCGATCACCCGGCTGCGCGACATGGGGATGGAGCCGTTCCTGCTCGCCTCGACCGTGCGGCTGGTGCTGGCGCAGCGGCTGGTGCGACGCCTGTGCACGCATTGCCGCGCGCCGCGTCCGGTCGATGCGCTGGGCGAGCGGCTGATGGGTCGCGACTTCGACGGCGTGCTGTACCAGGCCGTCGGCTGCCCGCGCTGCAACCACACCGGCTACGCCGGACGGATGGGCGTGTACGAGGCGATCGCGATCGACGACGAAATGCGCCGACTGATCGGCGACAACGCCGACGAGGACACCCTCGCCCGCGCCGCGTTCGCCCGCGCCGACCGGCTTGCCTGCTCCGCGCGCGCCGCGGTCGCCAGCGGCGCGACCACGCTGGAGGAAGCGTTGCGCGTGACCCGCGAAGACGACAGCCACGCAACGCCGGCCGTGGACGCCATCCATGCCGGCATTTGACTACGACGCCCTCGACGAGCGCGGCCGCAACCGCAGCGGCCGGCTCGATGCGGCCGATCCTGGCGAGGCCCGCGCACGGCTGCAGCGGCGGCGGTTGGTGCCGGTCCGGTTGGAGCCTGCCCGCGCCGGCAAGGATCCTGCATCAAACAAATCACTGGCGCACGGCTTCGACCGCTTCACCACCAAGGACGTCGCCCTGGTCACCCGCCAGTTGGCAACGCTCGTCTCGGCGGCGCCACTGGAAGAGGCCCTGCGCACGATCGGCGCGCAGGCCGAGAAGCGCGCGGTACGCCGGGTGCTGATGTCGACCCACGCGCTGGTGCTGGAAGGCTTCCGCCTGTCGGACGCGATGGCGCGCCAGGACAAGGCGTTCCCGCCGCTGTACCGGGCGATGGTCGCCGCTGGCGAAGGTTCCGGCGCGTTGCCCGACATCCTCGAACGCCTCGCCGACCTGCTCGAACGCGAGCAGCAGGTCCGCGGCAAGCTGGTCACCGCACTGGTCTACCCGGCGGCGCTGGCGCTGACCGCGGTCGCGGTGGTGATCGCGCTGATGGCGTTCGTGGTGCCCAAGGTGGTCGAGCAGTTCGACTCGATGGGGCGCGAGTTGCCGACGCTGACGAAGATCGTGATCGGCATTTCCGAGTTGATGGCCAACTGGGGCCTGCTGGCGCTGGTGCTGTCCGCGCTGGGCGGCGTGGCGTTCGCGCGGATGCTGCGACGCCCGGCGTTCCGGCTGCGTTTCGACGCGCTGGTGCTGAAGACGCCGTTGTTGGGTCGCCTCGTGCGCGACGTGCATGCCGCGCAGATGGCGCGGACGCTGTCGATCATGCTCGCCAGCGGCCTGCCGATGATGGAAGGCCTGGTGATCACCGCGCGCACCGTGCACAACCGGGTGCTGCGCGCGGCCACCGACACCATGGTCGCCTCGATCCGCGAAGGCGGCAGCCTGTCGAGCGCGATGCGACGCGCCGCGGTATTCCCGCCCACCCTGCTGTACATGACCGGCAGCGGCGAGAACAGCGGTCGCCTGGCGCCGATGCTGGAGCGCGCCGCCGACTACCTCGAACGCGAGTTCAACACCTTCACCTCGGTCGCGATGAGCCTGTTGGAGCCGGTGATCATCGTCGTCCTCGGCGGCGTGGTCGCGGTGATCGTGCTCGCCATCCTGCTGCCGATCCTGCAGTTCAATTCACTGGTCCTTGGTTGAGGAATGCCCATGCACGCCCCCCGAACCCCACCCCGCCGCGCCGCCGGCTTCACCCTGGTCGAGTTGATGGTGGTGATCGTGATCATCGGCCTGCTCGCCACCGTGGTGATGATCAACGTCATGCCCAGCCAGGACCGCGCGATGGTCGAGAAGGCCCGCGCCGACGTGTCGGTGCTGGAACAGGCGGTGGAGACATACCGCCTCGAAAATCTCGTCTATCCGCGCACCGAACACGGCCTCGATGCGTTGCTGCGCGCGCCGGCCGGCCTTGCCCGTCCGGAGCGCTACCGCAAGGGCGGCTACATCCGGCGCCTGCCGACCGACCCGTGGGGCAATCCCTACCAGTACCGCCAACCCGGCGAGCACGGTGCGTTCGACATCTATTCGTTCGGCGCCGATGGCACGGCGGGTGGCGAGGCCGACGGCGTCGACATCGGCAACTGGAACTGACCGTTGTCGCGCCAGCCCACCCGTTCGCGGATTACCGCGCGCCTGCGCGGCTTCACCCTGGTGGAGCTGATGGTGGTGCTGGTGATCGTCGGACTGATGGGCGTCGCGGTGGTGCTGACCGCGCCGGGCGATGCCAACTCGCTATCGCGCGAAGCCGACACCCTCGCCGCGCGGCTGGTGCGCGCGCAGGAGGAAGCGATCCTGACCACCCGTGTGGTGCAGGTGGTCGTGGATGCGCACGGATACTCGTTCCATCGCCAGAGTTTCGGCGAGTGGCAGCCGCTGGACGAGGGTCCGTTCGAGCCGATTGCGTGGGCCGAAGGCACCACCGCCATGCTCGATGGAAAGCGCGAACAGGTCAGCTTCCGTTTCGAACCGACCGGCGGCGGGCGCGAGGAACAGGTGCGTCTGACGCGCAACGATCAACAGCTCCGGGTCGGCGTCGACGCCGCCGGCGAGGTCAAAGTCGATGCGCCGCGCTGACCGCCGTGCTTGGGGCTTCTCGCTGATCGAACTGCTGGTCGCGTTGGCGGTGTTCAGCCTGGTCGCGCTGGCGCTGTTGAACCTGGCCGGCGAGAACACCCGTACCGCGGTAGTGATCGAAGAGCGCGTGCTGGCCGGCGTGGTCGCCGACAACCGCGCGATCGAGGCGATTCTGGCGACGCCATCGGAGCTCACCGCGCAATCCGCGGGCAACGAGTCCGCCGGTGACCGCGACTGGCGCTGGACCCGCACCGTCAGCCCGACCGACATGGCCGAGATCGTCCGGGTCGACGTCACCGTGATGCTCTCTACCGAGGACCGCGTCGTCGCGGAAGCCAGCGTGTTCCGGAGTGTGCAATGAGCGCGCGCGGTTTCACCCTGGTCGAGATGCTGGTGGCGTTGCTGGTGTTCGCCCTGCTGTCGGCAGTCGGGGTCACGGTGATGACCTATGCCGCCGACAACCAGGGCGTGGTGCAGGCACGGATGGACCGCCTCGGCGAGTTCCAGCGCGCGCGCGCCCTGATCAAGGCCGATCTCGCACAGGCCGCGCCGCGCCGGGTGCGCGAGCGCGACGGCACACCCGCGCGCAATGCCTTTGTCGGCAGCACCGTGGGTGACATCCGGGCGATGTCCGGCGCGGCACCGTTGCTGGCACTGGTCCGCCGCGGCTGGACCAACCCCGACGCCGAACCGCGCGCATCCATGCAGTACGTCGAATACCGGCTGGTCGACGGCCAGCTCGAACGCAGCGTCCGCACGGCGCTCGACGGCGCCGCGCCCGGCGTGCCGCAGGTGATGCTGGCCGGTATCGAGTCGGCGACGATCGGCTACCACTACCGCGGCCAGTGGATCGACGGCTGGCCCGGCGGTGCGACCGCGATGCCCGACGCGGTGCGGCTGCAACTGCAATTGCAGGGACTCGGCCGGATCGAACAACTGTTCCTGCTCACGGGGACGGATTCGTGAACCGGCAGTCCGGGGTCGCGCTGCTGACCGTGTTGCTGCTGGTCGCAGTGATGTCGGTACTGGTGATGAGCGTGCTCGACGACATCCGCTTCGGCCTGCGCCGGGCGTCCAACGCGCAGTCGATGGCGCAGGCGCAGTGGTACGCACTCGGCGCGGAAACGCTGGCGATGGCGCAGATCGAAAAGCTGTCGGCGCGTGACCCCGGCCGGACCACGCTGGTCGGCGACTGGAACGATCGGCCGCTGGTGTTCCCGGTCGAGAACGGCACGATCAGCGCGCGACTGTCCGATGCCACCGGCTGCTTCAACCTCAACAGCGTGGTCGTGGGCGCGCCCGAGCTGTGGCAACGCAGCGACACCGGCAGCCAGCAGTTCGCCGCGTTGCTGCACGCCCTCGACGTTCCCGCGCACGAGGCCGACGCGCTGGTCGATGCACTGGTCGACTGGATCGATTCCGACGCCGCACCTGGCGCGTTCGGCGCCGAGGACGCGACCTACCTGTCGCGCACGCCGGCCCACCGCACCAGCGCCGCACTGCTGGCCGAGCCCAGCGAGCTGCGCGCAATCGCCGGCTTCAACGACGACATCTATACCCGCCTGCGCCCGCACGTCTGCGCGCTGCCCACCGACGAGCCGTCACCGATCAACCTCAACACGCTCCAGGACGACGACGCCGTGCTGCTGTCGATGCTGACCGACGGCGCGCTCGGGCCGGATGCGGCGCGACGGTTGATCCGCGCGCGGCCGCCCGGTGGGTGGCCGGACCGCGGCGCCTTCTGGTCACACCGGTTGCTGGCCGGGATCGAGCCAATGCAACCAGTACGCGAGCAGGTCTCGTTGCGGACCCGGTTCTTCGCCCTGCAATCACAGATCGAGTACGCCGACGCGCAGGTCGTGGCCAGCGCATTGTTCGAGAACGACGCGGGCCGCACCCGACTGGTCGCGCGCCGTCTGGCACCACTGGAATGAGCATGAAGCATCCACGCGAACCCATCGCGATGAATCCAACCACCCGCCTGTTGCTGCTCCCGGCCGTGCCGGGCGCATCCACCACCTGTCTCCAGGTCGATGGCGCCGGCCGCGTGCTTTCGCGGACGGTGATCGAACCGGATGCACCAGCAGCCGCCACCGCCAACGAATCCCCGGCCCGGCAGATACTCGCCGTGCCTGGCAGCGAGTGCCTGTCGACCTGGCTGGACCTGCCCGCGCGTAACCCGCTACAGGCAGTGGCCGCGGCTCGCGTGCTGCTCGCCGAACAGATCGCCGGCCCGGTCGACACCCTGCATCTGGCGATCGCGTCGGACACGGATGACGGAAACTGTCTGGTGGTCGCGGTCGAGACAACGACGATGCAGGACTGGCTGGATCGCGCCGCGACATTCGGCATGACGCCCGACACGGTGGTGCCGCTGCCGATGCTGCTGCCGATCTTGGACGCCGACGCACTGGTCACCACCGACATCGACAGCCACCGTCTGGTCCGCGGCCCGCGGCTGGCCTTCGCCGCCGAGCCGGCCCTGGCCGAACAGGTCATCGGCGAACAACCTCATCGCACCCTCACCTTGGAAGAAGCAGAAACCGCATTCGCCGCCAGCGCGCTGTCACCGCCGATCGACCTGCTGCAATACGCCTTCGCCCGCGAACCCGCACGCCGCGAAGGCTGGCCGGCCTGGCGCCGCGCAGCGATCCTCGCCGCGGTGCTGGCGGTATCACCGCTGGTATTGCTGGCCGCGCAGATCGCCCGTTACGAGGTCGCTGCAAACAACCTGCAGGCGCAGGCGAACACCCGTGCCCGCGAAGTCCTGCCCACGTTGGGCGCGGAAGCCGACCCGGTGCCTCCGATCCGCGAGCACCTGGCCGGAGTGCAGGCCAGCCAGGGATTTGCCCACGCGACCGCCTCGCTGCTGGCTGCCATCACGGCAACCAACGGCGCCGAACTGGATGCCATGTCGTATTCCAACGGCGAAGTTCAAGCGACTTTGGGGGTGCCCGCGCCGGCCGCGCTGGAAAGCATCCGCGCCGCGCTGACCGGCAACGGGCTGGAACTGGTCGAGACCGGCCGTCGCGATACGAACGGCCGCCACCAGTTCACCATCACCGTGAGGCCCGCCGCATGAGCACCATCGACAACCTCCGGCAGTGGTGGCAATCACGCGAACTCCGCGAGCAACGGATGCTGGCGATGATGTTCGTCGCCGTCGCCGCGTTCGCGCTGTGGTTCGGCGTGGTCGCGCCCCTGCAGCACATGCGCGATGCGGCGCGGGACCGTCGTGACAGCGCCGCCGCCGACCTGCAAGAAGTCACGCAGGCGGTCGATGCGATCACCGCGCTGCAGGCCCGGAACCCGGGGTTGCCGACTGGCGACGCCTTCACCAGCGCCATCCTCGACACCGCGGCCAGCACACAGGTACCGGTCAGCCGCCAGCGCACCGGCGATGCCGGCATGCTGGAGATCGGTATCGACGCAGTGGCCGCGCCCGCGCTGCTGGGCTGGCTCGACGCGCTGATCCAGCAACACGGCATCGCCCCGCAAGCGCTCGACATCAGCGAACGCAACGGCAGCCTGCAAGTGCAGGCCAGCTTCCGTGCGCCGCCGCCATGAGCACCCGCGCGGGGTTTGACGACGCACAAACGCAATAATTCCGTCACGAAACTGCAGGAATGTCATATTTCTGCAATTTGCCGCGCCTAACCTGCGCGCACTTCCCCAGCCGTGACACCAGACCGCAATGAAACTTGAACAAAACCGTCTCACGATTCGGATCCTCGCCGGCCTGTCGCTCGCCGCGCTTGCACCGCTGTCCCAAGCCGGCGTACCGATCGACACCATCGGCGGCTCCGAGGTCAGCTTCGAGGGCTTCGTCCAGGCCGACGGCAGCTGGTACGACAACGACCTGGCCGACCTCGACGGCGATGCCGGCGACGGCAGTGACCACGACTTCCAGCTGCGCCGCGCCGAGCTGGTGCTGAAGGGCGATGGCCCGGGCAATCTCGACTGGGTGGTCGGCTACGACGCCAAGAGTGACAAGTGGCTCGACGTCAATCTCAAGTACGGTTTCGGCGGTGGTCACACACTGCAGGCCGGCCAGTTCAAGCAGCCCCACGGACTGGAGGAGTTGTCGTCGACCAAGAACAACGACTTCATCTCAAAGGCGATGACCACCAATACCTTCGCGGTGTCGCGCCGACTGGGCGTGGCCTATGGCTACAGCCAGGATGACTGGAGCATCACCGCCAGCAGCTTCGGCCGCGAACTCACCAGTGGCGGTGCCCACGGCAGCGGCTACGGCCTGCGCGGCACCTTCGCGCCGATCAACCAGGACGGCAACATCCTCCACTTCGGCCTGTCCCATGTGGATCAGGACACCGACGCCGACACCCTGCGCCTGCGCACCCGCCCGCAGGCCGACCTGGCCGGCGTGCGGCTGGTCGACAGCGGCACGCTCACCGATACCGACCGCCTTGCCACCACCGGCGTCGAGGCGTTCTGGGTGCGCGGCCCGTTCAAGCTGCAGGGCGAATACATGCGCGGCTCGGTCAGCCGCCACGACAACGCCGACTATGACGCCACCGGCGGCTACCTCAGCGCGCTCTACAACCTGACCGGCGAGACCTGGAACTACAAGGGCGGGACGCCCGGCACCGCCAAGCCGAGCGACCTGGCCCGCGGCATGTGGCAGCTCGGCCTGCGCTACGACACCATCGACCTCGATGACGGCTCGGTCGAGGGCGGCCAGATGGACGCGCTGACCGCCGGTGTCAACTGGTACTGGCGCAAGAACTTCAAGTTCGCGGTGAACTACGTGCAGGTCGACAGCGAGCGCCTGGGCGTCAGCGACGATCCGGACATCCTCGAGGCGCGCGCGCAGTTCTACTGGTAACCGCCACACGCCTGCAACATCCGGCGGGTCCAATGCTCCCGGGCCCTTCCGGGCTCCAACCTCTCTCTCCTGAACGTCAGGGCGCGACCACGGTCGCGCCCATTTTTTTGCGCCCTGTAACAAATCCACCTAACTGTCATACCGGTGTAACAAAAACATCATTTCATGGTCGCACCCGCCGGATACACCGGCATCCTTCGTCACGGAGTTCCGCATGAACACCACGCCGGCCGGCTTCAACCTCCGCACCGCCGCCCTCTCCCTCGCCGTCGCGCTCGCGGTCGCCGCATGCGGTGGCAACGACGCGACACCTGCTGTCGACGCCGGCGCCAACGCCCCGGGTGCCGATGCCCCGGCCGGCGACAAGGTCGCCGCGCAGATCACCGGTGCCGGCGCGACCTTCATCTTCCCGCTGGTCTCCAAGTGGTCGGCCGACTACCACGCTGCCACCGGCAACCAGGTCAACTACCAGTCGATCGGCTCGGGCGGCGGCATCGCCCAGATCAAGGCCGGCACCGTCGACTTCGGCTCGTCCGACGCGCCGCTGTCGAGCGACGAGCTGGCGGAGGCCGGCCTGCTGCAGTTCCCGTCGGTGATCGGCGGCGTGGTGCCGGTGGTCAACGTCAAGGGCATCGAAGCCGGCGAGCTGAAGCTGAGCGGCCCGCTGCTGGCCGACATCTACCTGGGCAAGGTCAAGACCTGGAACGACCCGGCAATCGCCGCGCTCAACCCGGGCGTCGAGCTGCCGTCTGGCAAGATCAACCTGGTGCAGCGCTCGGACGGTTCGGGCACCACCTTCAACTTCACCAACTACCTGACCAAGGTCAGCCCGGCGTGGAAGGACGCGGTCGGCGAAGGCAAGTCGGTGCAGTGGCCTGACGGCGTCGGCGGCAAGGGAAATGAGGGCGTCGCCTCGTACGTGCAGCAGATCGACGGCTCGATCGGTTACGTCGAGCTGGCCTACGCGCTGCAGAACAAGATGGCCTACGCGATGATGCAGAACGCCGCCGGCAACTTCGTCGCGCCGAGTGCCGAAGCCTTTGCCGCCGCAGCCGCTACCGCCGACTGGACCAGCGTGCAGGACTTCAACCTGGTCATCACCAACGCCCCCGGCGAGCAGGCATGGCCGATCACCGCCACCAACTTCATCCTGATGTACGAGCAGCCGCAGGATCCAAAGCGCAGTGCCGACGCACGTGCATTCTTCGAGTGGGCCTTGCACAACGGCCAGGCCCAGGCGTCGTCGCTGGACTACGTGCCACTGCCGCCTGAGCTGGTCGGCCAGATCGAGCAGTACTGGGCCGCCGAGTTCAAGGCCCCCGCCGCGCAGTAACCGCGTCTCGTCGGACCGCCCTCGGTTGCCTCGTGCGCCGGGGGCGTATTGCCGGTAAAGGAACCGAATCCCACGCATGAATGCCATCGCCCTCCCCGCTTCGCGCGACCACAAGGACGCCCGCAACGACCGGCTGTTCCGCTACGCGCTGGTCGCCACCGTGGTGTTCGTGTTGCTGGCACTCACCGGCGCGGCACTGTCGATGCTCTGGGGTGGGCGCCAGGCACTCGAGGCTTCGGGCCTCGACTTCTTCTTCAGCGCCGACTGGAATCCGGTCGAGAACAAGTACGGCGCGCTGGTTCCGATCTACGGGACCATCGTCACTGCGATGATCGCGATGCTGATCGCGGTACCAGTCAGCTTCGGCATCGCCTTCTTTTTGACCGAGGTCGCGCCGCGCTGGCTGCGCGGACCGGTCGGCACCGCGATCGAACTGCTCGCGGGCATCCCCTCGATCATCTACGGCATGTGGGGCCTGTTCGTGCTGGTGCCGGTGATGACCACGTATGTCACGCCCTGGGCCAACGACAACCTCGGCACGCTGCCGGTGATCGGCCCGTTGTTCCAGGGCCCGCCGATCGGCATCGGCATGCTCACCGCCGGCATCGTGCTGGCGATCATGGTCGTTCCATTCATTTCGTCGGTGATGCGCGAGGTGTTCCTGACCGTGCCTACCCGGCTCAAGGAATCGGCCTACGCGCTGGGTTCGACGAAGTGGGAGGTCAGCTGGGACATCGTGTTGCCGTACACCCGCTCGGCGGTGATCGGCGGCATCTTCCTCGGCCTCGGCCGCGCGCTCGGCGAGACGATGGCGGTCGCGTTCGTGATCGGCAATTCGACCCGCTTCACCGCGTCGCTGCTGGAGCCGGGCACGACGATTGCGGCATTGATTGCCAATGATTTCGGCGAGGCGACCGAGACCTATCGTTCGGCGCTGCTGCTGCTCGGTTTCGTGCTGTTCATCGTGACCTTCATCGTGCTGGCGATCGCACGACTGATGCTCGGCCATCTGTCGCGCAAGGAGGGCAACTGATGGGTGCCGTCACTGCCACCGCCGACAGCCGCGCCCTGCGCACCGCCGACGCGCTGTACCGCCGGCGCCGGATCCGGAACGCCGTGTCGCTGGTGCTCGCCTGCCTGGCCGCCGGCCTGGGCCTGCTGTTCCTGGGCTGGATCCTGTGGACGCTGGTGTCCAAGGGCATCGGTGGCATCGACTGGGCGCTGTTCACGCAGAACACGCCGCCACCGATGGCCGAAGGCGGGCTCAAGAACGCGTTCTTCGGCAGCGCGGTGATGTGCCTGATGGCGATCGGCATCGGCACGCCATTGGGCATCGCGGCCGGCACCTGGCTGGCCGAGTACGGCGCCGCCAGCAAGATCGGCACCGTGGTCCGCTTCGTCAACGACATCCTGCTGTCGGCGCCGTCCATCGTGCTCGGCCTGTTCGTCTACACGCTGGTGGTGATGCAGGCCGGCGGCAACTTCTCCGCCGTCGCCGGTGCGATCGCGCTGGCGTTCATCGTGTTGCCGGTGGTGTTGCGCACCACCGACGAGATGCTGCGGCTGGTGCCTTCGCAGATGCGCGAGGCGGCGCTGTCGCTCGGCGTGCCGCAGTGGAAGGTCACCGTGCAGGTGATGTACCGCTCGGCGATGCCGGGCATCGTCACCGGCATCCTGCTGGCGCTGGCGCGGATCTCCGGCGAGACCGCGCCGCTGCTGTTCACCGCGTTCGGCAACCAGTACTGGAGCAGCGACGTCACCGGGCCGATGGCCAGCGTGCCGGTGGTGATGTACCAGTTCGCCGGCAGCCCGTACGAGTCGTGGCAGTCCATCGCCTGGGCCGGCGCGCTGGTGCTGACCGCCTTCGTGCTGGTCATCAGCCTGGTCGCCCGCGCGATCGTTTCACGCAACCGGGTGAGCCATGACTGACGCGCTCGCCGATACACCGCAGTACCAATCCCGCTTCCAGACGACTGCCATGAATGACTTCACCGCCACCGTCGCCCCACTCGCCACCGATGCGCCGGTCAAGCTCGCCGCACGCGGACTGGACTTCCACTACGACAAGTTCCGCGCGCTCAAGAGCATCGACTTGGCGATCCCGGAGAAGCGGGTCACCGCGCTGATCGGCCCGTCCGGTTGCGGCAAGTCGACGCTGTTGCGGGTGTTCAACCGGATCTACGCGCTGTACCCCAAGTTGCGCGCCAGCGGCGAGGTGCTGCTCGACGGCGAGAACATCCTCGACCCGAAGTACCCGATGAACCGCCTGCGCAGCAAGGTCGGCATGGTGTTCCAGAAGCCCGTGCCGTTCCCCATGACGATCTTCGAGAACGTCGCCTACGGCATCCGCCACCACGAGAAGCTGTCGAAGGCGGACATGGCCAACCGGGTCGAGGAAGCTCTGCGCCAGGCGGCCCTGTGGGATGAGGTCAAGGACAAGCTCGACCAAAGCGCGCTCGGGCTGTCGGGCGGCCAGCAACAGCGGCTGTGCATCGCCCGCGCGGTCGCGTTGAAGCCCGACGTGCTGCTGCTGGACGAACCGACTTCGGCGCTCGACCCGATCTCGACCAGCCGCATCGAACAACTGGTGGCCGAACTGAAGAACGATTACACCATCGCGATCGTGACCCACAACATGCAGCAGGCCGCACGCGTGTCGGACTACACCGCCTTCATGTACCTAGGCGACCTGATCGAGCACGGCGCCACCGACACGATCTTCTCCAATCCTTCGGTGCAGCAGACCGAGGACTACATCAGCGGCCGGTTCGGCTGAGAGGACCCACCCGATGAACAACGTTCCGCACGACCACATCGTCAAGAGCTACGACGACGAACAGCGCCGCCTGCTCGACGAGACCCTGCGCATGGGCGAGATGGCCGCCGCGCAACTGGAGGCCGCGCTCGATGTGGTCCAGCGCCGCGACGACAAGGCCGCCGCGCGCATCATCGGCAACGACGAGGCGATCGACGCGCTGGAACAGGTGATCAGCCAGGACGTCATGAAGCTGGCCCTGCGCGGCCCGATGGCACGCGACCTGCGCGAGATCCTCGCCACCATCCGCATCGCTTCCGACATCGAGCGCATTGGCGACTACGCAGCCAACGTCGCCAAGCGTTCGACCGCGCTGAACCTGGCACCGCCACTGCCGCACGTCGGCGGCCTGCAGGTGATCGGCAAGCTGGCGACACAGCAGCTGCGTGACGTCATGGCCGCGTATCGCGACAACGACGTCGAAGCCGCGCAGAAGGTCCGTGACCGCGATGCAGAGCTGGACGCGGCCTACACCGCCCTGTTCCGCGAGCTGCTGACCTACATGGCCGAGGACCCGCGCAGCATCACCGGCTGCACCCACCTGCTGTTCATGGCCAAGAACATCGAGCGGATCGGCGACCACGCCACCAACATCGCCGAGAACGTCTGGTTCCTGGTCCGCGGCGAGGACAACCTGCCGCCGCGCGAGAAGCGCGACGACAGCAATACCGTGGCACCGTAACCTCTCCCTGTGTCCACTCACGCCCCGCTGGACAAACCGCGCTAGCATCGGCCCCCAACGCGGCCCCCGCCGCATCCACGGAGACAGCCGATGTCCAGCAAGCCGAACAAGCCCGTCCTCGCCACCGCCACCCTTGCCAGCGGCCTGCTGCTGGCCGGCTCGGCCTTCGCCGCCACCCCGCTCGCGCAGGGCTACATGCTCGGCGCGCAGGATACCGGTGCCGCGACGCAAGCCAAGACCCAGGAAGGCGGCTGCGGCGCCAAGAAATCCGAAGGCAGCTGCGGCATGGACAAGATGGACACCGACAAGGACGGCAAGATTTCGTCGGCCGAGTTCGGCGCAGCCCACGGTGGCGACACCAGCAAGTTCGCCGCGCACGACCCGAATGGCGACGGTTTCGTCGACGCCGCCGAGATGGACGCCCACCACGCCGCCAAGAAGGCCGAGGCCGGCGCCAAGGCCGACATGGAAGGCAAGTGCGGCGAGGGCAAGTGCGGCGGCAGCAAGTAAGCCGTCCACTCGCAATTCGTTTGCCTCAGCATGACCGCGTCATCCGCACTCGCGCCTGACGCCGTCGGCCTCGGCCTGCGGCGGGCCCTGCTGGGTCCGCTGCGGGCGGCCACTCCGGGCAGCTTCGACTTCCTCGAAGCCGCGCCGGAAAACTGGATCGGTGTCGGCGGCGCACTCGGCGACGCTTTCGCCGAACTCGCCTCGCGCCATCCGATCGTCTGCCACGGGCTGTCGCTTTCGCTCGGCGGCCCCGGCCCACTCGACGAGGCGTTCCTCGGCAAGCTGCGGCGTTTCCTCGACGTCCACCGCGTCCCGATCTACAGCGAACACCTGAGCGCCTGCAGCGACGAGCACGGCCAACTGTACGACCTGATGCCGCTGCCGTTCACCGACGCCGCGGTCAAACACGTCGCCGCGCGTATCCGTCGCACCCAGGACGCGCTCGGCCGGCGCATCGCGGTCGAGAACATTTCCTATTACGCGACCCTGCAGCCGGCCGGCATGACCGAGGCCGACTTCATCAACGCCGTGCTCGACCGCGCCGATTGCGACCTGCTGCTGGACGTCAACAACGTCGTGGTCAACGCCACCAACCACGGTTACGACGCGCACCAGTTCCTACGCGCCCTGCCCGGCAGGCGCATCGCCTACATCCACGTCGCCGGCCACTTCGACGAGGCCGACGACCTCAAGATCGACACCCACGGCGCGGCGGTGAGCGATCCGGTCTGGGCCTTGCTGGCCGAGGCCTGCCACCTGTTCGGCCCACGCCCGACGCTGCTCGAGCGCGACTTCAACCTGCCGCCGCTGGAGGAGCTGCTGGCTGAGCTCGACATCGTCCGCGGCCACCTGCACGCAGCACGGGCGGGGCAGCGCGATGTCGCCTGAGCCGATGGGCGACGCCCAGCGCGAACTCGGCGCCTACATCCGCGATCCGGCCGCCGCGCCCCCGCCGGTCGGCATCGAAGCGCGCCGCCTGAAGATCTACCGCGAGCTGTTCTTCAACAACATCGAGAGCATGCTCGCCGGCAACTTTCCCGTGATCCGGACCATCCTGACCACCGCTCCCGACAGCATGCGATGGTCGACCCTGGTGCGCGACTTCTATCGCGAGCACCCCTCGCGCACGCCGCTGTTCACCGAACTGGCACGCGAGTTTGTCCGCTACCTCGAGCACCGCGCCACCGACCCCGGCCATGGCGACCCGCCGTGGCTACCCGAACTCGCCCATTACGAATGGCTGGAACTGGCCCTGCAGATCAGCGAAGCACGCGTCGACGATATTCCGCACGACCCTGACGGCGACCTGCTCGACGGCCGTCCGCTGCTGTCGCCACTGGCCTGGCCGCAGACCTATCGCTGGCCCGTGCACCGCATCGCCCCCGACTGCCAGCCCGACACGCCCCCGGCCGAACCCACCTGCCTGCTGCTGCAACGCGACCCCGACGGCAAGGTCCGGTTCCAGCAACTCAGCGCGTTGACCTTCCGGTTGCTGCAGCGGCTGGAGCAGCACCCCGAACTGAATGGCCACAGACAGCTGCAGGCGCTCGCGCAAGAAGCCGCCACCGAAGCCGATGACGCCTTCATCTCCCAGGGCGATGTGATGCTGCAGCAGCTGCGGACAAGCGGCGTCGTCCCCGGCACCCGCAAAGGCGTCGCAGCTGCGTTGTAGGAGCGACGTAAGTCGCGACCCTCTGAACGCCCGAAGCACCGGGAGATCGCGACTCACGTCGCTCCTACACTCCCTCCTCGCAAACGCACGATCCCGGCGCACCGACCAGGCCCCTTCGTATCCGTCTGCTACGCTTCCTCGATGACAAGCGCAGCAACGCCTTCCCCCGCCGCCACGACCACCGGAACCGGGGTTTCCCCGCTTGCCACCCGCTTCCGCGGCTTCCTACCGGTCGTGGTCGACGTCGAAACCGGCGGCTTCGACTGGAACCGCTGCGCGCTGCTGGAAATCGCGGTGCAACCGATCGACATCGACGAGAACGGCCTGCTGTTCCCCGGCGAGACCACCAATGCGCACGTCGTCCCCGCGCCCGGCCTCGACATCGACCCCAAGTCGCTGGAAATCACCGGGATCAAGCTCGACCACCCGTTCCGCCTGGCCAAGGAAGAGCGGCCCGCGCTAGACCACGTTTTCGCCCCGGTGCGCGCGGCCTGCAAGAAGCACGGCTGCCAGCGCGCGATCCTGGTCGGGCACAACGCCCACTTCGACCTCAACTTCCTCAACGCCGCGATCGCCCGCGTCGGCCACAAGCGCAACCCGTTCCACCCCTTCAGCGTGTTCGACACCGTGACGCTGGCCGGCGTCGCCTACGGCCAGACCGTGCTCGCCCGTGCGGTCCAGGCCGCCGGTTTCGAATGGGACGCCAACGAGGCGCACTCGGCTGTCTACGACACCGAGCGCACCGCCGAACTGTTCTGCAGGATCGTCAACGCGTGGCCGACGCCGATGCCGGCCGCCGCGCCACGGTAATCGCCTTTTGCAGGAGCGACGTAAATCACGATCGCAGGGCGGAATCGGGAATCGAAGTACGTCAGGTTCCAGCAATCTGCGCCGATGCACTGATGCCCGCAGTTCGCACCACCGGGACACTAGTGAAATCGCGACTTACGTCGCTCCTACATCCGAATGTGTCGTCAAGTCCGGTTCGGGGAACGACGCCCGGATTTCATCGACCGCACGATCCCATAACCGCTGATCGCGACCCAGGCCGCTTCGAGCAGGAATACCGAGACGTTGAACTGCCCGATCAGCGACACCAGCACGCCGCCAGCACCGAACAGGTTGAGCAACTGGTAAACAAGGCCGTTCCCGGTCAAGCGTCCTGCCTGCAGCAGGAAGAACGCAGCGAGCACCATCAACGTGCCGACGATGCCGATCCAGTCGTACCACTCAAGGTTCATCGTGCATCCCCTTCGGTTTGCAGGTCATTGCCGCTGTCGCACGGCCTCGAACAACGTTACGCCGGTGGCGACCGAGACGTTGAGACTCTCCACCCCGCCGCTGGCGTCGCCACCGGGCATCGGGATCTTGACCAGCTGGTCGCAGTTCTCGCGGGTCAGCCGGCGCAGGCCGTCGCCCTCGCCGCCCAGCACCAGCGCGACGTTGCCGCGCAGGTCGATCGAGTACAGCGATGCATCCGCTTCGCCGGCCAGGCCGTACAACCAAACGCCGAGTTGCTGCAGATCGCGCATGGTGCGGGCAAGGTTGGTCACCGGCACCACCGGCACGCTGTCGGCGGCGCCGGCGGAGGTCTTGCGCACGGTCGCGTTGACCTGCACCGACTTGTCCTTGGGGATCACCACCGCGGTCGCGCCGGCAGCGGCAGCGCTGCGCAGGCAGGCGCCGAGGTTGTGCGGGTCCTGCACGCCGTCGAGCAGCAGCACCAGCGCGCGGCCTTCGGCGGCCTCGACCAGGCCCTGCAGTTCGTCCTCGCTCCAGGTCCTGGCGGCGGCGTAGCGCGCGACCACGCCCTGGTGGCGCAGGTTGCCGACCACGCCGGCGAGTGCCTGCTGGTTGACCCGACGCGCGTCGATGCCGAAGCGGCGCGCGTTGCTTTCGATCTCGGCCAGCCGCGGGTTCTTGGCGCCGGCCTCGATCAGGACCTCACGGACGTTGTCGGCGTCGTGCTCGATCGCGGCGGACACAGCGTTGATGCCGGCGATCCATTGTTTCTGGCTCATGGGGCGTGGGGTGCGGGAATCGGGACGGCCATTGTACGGGGCGCATTCTGTAGGAGCGGCTTTAGCCGCGATCGTGAACCGGCGCGGGCGCACGGTTTCAGATCGCGGCTAAAGCCGCTCCTACAAAAGCCTGAGGATCTCTAGTACTTCTGCTTTTTGCGCTTGGCTGGCTGGCCCTGCACCTGCATCGGCCGATCACCGCCTTCGCCGACCAGCTTGAAGTCGATCTTGCGGTCCTCGACGCTGGCCTTCATCACGATGATGCTGACCCGGTCGCCAAGGCGGAATTCGCGATCGGTGCGCTGGCCGGTCAGGGTCTTGCGGATCGGGTCGAAGTGGTAGAAGTCGTTGGGCAGCTGGGTCACGTGGATCAGGCCGTTGACCTTGGAGTCGTCCAGTTCCACGAACAGGCCGAAGCTGGTCACGCCGCTGATGACGCCGTCGAACTCGCTGCCGACGTGCTTCTCCATCCATGCCGCGCGGTAACGCTCGTCGACCTCACGAGAGGCCTCGTCGGCGCGT
The DNA here is from genome assembly GCF_052547215.1 of Lysobacter sp. F6437. Lineage (NCBI taxonomy): Bacteria > Pseudomonadati > Pseudomonadota > Gammaproteobacteria > Lysobacterales > Lysobacteraceae > Lysobacter > Lysobacter sp. F6437. Next base: position 48,428 of record NZ_JBQWRB010000001.1, on the reverse strand, counting down.
CGCGCGCGTTCCGAACTCTGCAGCGACAGCTGTGCCATCGCGCTCGGCGAATAGCGGAATTTCTCCGGCTTCGCCCCACTCAGCGCATGCTTGATCGCGCGATGCACCAACAGGTCGGGATAACGCCGGATCGGCGAGGTGAAGTGCGCGTAGGCCTCCAGCGCGAGGCCGAAGTGGCCGACGTTCTCGGGCTGGTACACGGCCAGGCTCTGGCTGCGCAGCAGTACCGACTCGATGAGGGTCGCGTCGGCGCGCTCGCGGATGTTTTTGAGCAATTGGGTGAAGTCGCGCGGATGGACCTTGCCCCAGGGCGGCATGCGCAGCTTGAACTCCTTGAGGAACTCCAGCAGGTCGGCGTACTTCTGCTCCGGCGGGCGGTCGTGGATGCGGTATGGCGCCGGCACCTCGGCATCGATCAGGAACTTCGCGGCCTCCACGTTCGCCGCGATCATGCATTCCTCGATCAGCTTGTGGGCGTCGTTGCGCTGGAGCATGCCGGCCTGGCTGACCTCGCCCTTGGCGTCGAGCACGAAGCGCACCTCGCTGGATTCGAACTCGATCGCGCCACGCTTGGCCCGCGCCTTTGCCAGCACCTGGTACAGCTGGTGCAGGCGCTGGATCTGCGGCAGCAGCGAACCGATCCGGCCGAGCGCGTCCTCGCGGTCCTCCGGCAGCGCAGCCTCGTCGATCGCGTTCCAGACCTGGGTGTAGGTCAGGCGCGCATGCGAGTGCATGGTCGCCTCGTAGAACTTCGAGCCGGTGACCTCGCCCTTGCGGTCGATCTGCATGTCGCAGACGAAGCACAGGCGGTCGACCTTCGGCTTCAGCGAGCAGATGCCGTTGGACAGGGTCTCCGGCAGCATCGGCACCACGAAGCCGGGGAAGTAGACCGAGGTCGCGCGCGTTTGCGCCTCGTCGTCGAGCGGGGTGCCGGGGCGAACGTAATGCGAGACATCGGCGATCGCGACCACCAGCCGGAAGCCGTCGCGGTTCGGCTCGCACCAGACCGCGTCATCGAAGTCCTTGGCGTCTTCGCCGTCGATGGTGACCAGCGGCAGGTCGCGGATGTCGGCGCGCTCGCGCACGGTGGCGGCCTCGACCTCCAGCGGCACCGCCGCGGCCTGATCGAGCACCTGTTGCGGGAACTCGTGCGGGATGTCGTGGCCGTGGATCGCGGCCTGCACCGCCAGCGAGGCGGTCAGGCGTTCGCCCAGCACGGTCAGCACCTTGCCCATCGGCGGACGGCGTGCATCCGGGGCGCGGGTCAGTTCGCAGACCACCAGTTGCCCGGCCAGTGCCTCGCTACGGGCTTCCGGCGGGATCAGGATGTTGCGCTGGATCCGACGGTCGTCGGGCTCGACGTAGCTCACCCCGTCCTCAAGGATGAAGCGGCCGATCAGGCGGTTGAGCCGGCGCTCCAGCACCTCGACGATCGCGCCCTCCTGGCGGCCGCGGCGATCGGTGCCGGTGACGCTGGCCAGCACGCGGTCGCCGTGCATCGCCTTGCGCATCTCGTACGGCGGCAGGAACAGGTCGTCGCCGCCGGCATCGGGACGCAGGAAACCGAACCCGTCCGGGTTGGCGATCACGCTGCCGGCCACCAGATCGACCTGCTCGGCCGGCACGTAGCCGCCCTTGCGGTTCTGCAACAGTTGGCCGTCACGGACCATCGCGCGCAGCCGCGCGGTCATCGCCTCGAAGCGTTCCGGCGCGGTCAACGCCAGCTTTTCCGCCAGCTGCTCGGCCTCCATCGGGCCGTCGGCGGCGGACAGCAGCTGCAGGATCATCTCGCGGCTGGCGATCGGTTGTTCGTAGCGCGCGGCTTCACGCTCGGCGTAGGGGTCCTGGAAACCGTCCTTGCCGCGCACCGGCTCGCCGTGCAGCGGCGCCAGCGGCGGCTTGCGGCTGCCGCGCGGCGGCGGGGTCGGCAACCAGCCGGGCTGCTTGTCGGACGATTTGCCCTTGCCCTTGCCGGGCCCCTTGCCGCGGGGGCCGCCCGTCTTGCCGGCCTTGCTGGGGGAGCCGGCCTTGCCGGACGACTTGCGGGCGCTGCCGCGCTTGCTGGGGGGCTTGTTCATCGCGGCGATGGTACACCCGCGCCGTCAACGGGCCGTGGCGGAAGGGCCCGCGCCGGCACGCCTCGCGCCCAACAAAAAACCCCGCCGAAGCGGGGTTCCTTGTGTGTCCGACGCGGTAGTCGTCGAACGATGTTGGTGCCCGGGAGAGGACTCGAACCTCCACGGAGTTGCCCCCGCTAGCACCTGAAGCTAGTGCGTCTACCAATTCCGCCACCCGGGCAAACCGCGCAGCAAGCTGTGCGGGCCGCGTATGTTGCGATGCGGCGTGATGGTTGTCAATACGCCGATGCGGTTTTTTACCGCCTTGCCGCGGGACCGCTGCGACACTAACGTCTGGAGTAGACTTGCCGTATCCCGCGGGCGGCGCATCGATGCGCCGCCCGTATCGCTTTGGAGCCAACCGCATGACCGCTTCGACCACTCCCACCCTGCTCCTGTCCCGCCTGGATTGCGACCGCATCGAGGCGTTGCTGGAGGACCCGCGCAATGCCGATATCGACACCTCCGCCCTGGAAGCGGAGCTGGCGCGGGCGCAGGTCGTCGAACCGGGCAAGATGCCGGCCGACGTGATCACGATGAACTCGACCGCGCGCTTCCTCGACGAGGCCAGCGGCGACGAGCGCGAGATGACCCTGGTCTACCCGTCCGGCGCCGACGGCAGCAACGACAAGGTCTCGATCCTGGCCCCGGTCGGCAGCGCCCTGCTCGGCCTGCGCGTGGGCGACACCATCGAGTGGCCGGTACCCAGCGGCCGCACGATCCGGCTGCGGGTGCTGTCGATCCGCTACCAGCCCGAGTCGGCCGGCGACCTGCATCGCTGAGCCGCGGTCGCGGCGCGGCCGCGCCCAACAGGCTCCATCGCTCCCATTGGTAACCGCTGATCGATGACTGACAACGTACGTCCGGCCTTCCACGGCTTCGAACAGATCCCGCTGCGCGAGTACGCCGAGCGCGCCTACCTCGACTACTCGATGTACGTGGTCCTCGACCGCGCCCTGCCGTTCCTGGGCGACGGCTTGAAGCCGGTGCAGCGCCGGATCATCTACGCGATGAGCGAGCTGGGCCTCAACGCCACCGCCAAGCCGAAGAAGTCCGCGCGCACCATCGGCGACGTCATCGGCAAGTTCCACCCGCACGGCGACAGTGCGTGCTACGAGGCGATGGTGCTGATGGCGCAGCCGTTCTCGTACCGCTACCCGCTGGTCGAGGGCCAGGGCAACTTCGGTTCCAGCGATGATCCCAAGTCGTTCGCGGCGATGCGCTACACCGAATCCAAGCTGACCCCGATCGCCGAAGTCCTGCTGGGCGAACTGGCGCATGGCACGGTCGACTGGGATCCGAATTTCGACGGCACCCTGGAAGAGCCTTCGTGGATGCCGGCGCGCCTGCCGCACCTGCTGCTCAACGGCACCACCGGCATCGCGGTCGGCATGGCCACCGACGTGCCGCCGCACAACCTCAACGAGGTCGTCAGCGCCTGCCTGCGCCTGCTCGACGACCCCGACGCGACCACTCGTGACCTGTGCGAGCACGTGCTCGGCCCGGACTACCCGACCACCGCCGAGATCATCACCCCGCGCGCCGACCTGCTGGCGATGTACGAGACCGGCCACGGCAGCGTCCGCGCCCGCGCGACATGGGAGAAGGAAGCCGGCAACCTTGTGATCACCGCGATGCCCCACCAGGCCTCGCCGGGCAAGGTCATCGAGCAGATCGCCGTGCAGATGCGGGCCAAGAAGCTGCCTTGGCTGGAGGACATCCGCGACGAGTCCGACCACAGCAACCCGACCCGCATCGTGCTGATCCCGCGCAGCAACCGGGTCGATGCAGAGCAGCTGATGGGCCACCTGTTCGCGACCACCGACCTGGAGAAGAGCTTCCGGGTCAACCTCAACGTGATCGGTTTGGACGGGCGTCCGCAGGTCAAAAACCTCAAGGCGTTCCTGACCGAGTGGCTGGAGTTCCGCACCACCACCGTGACCCGCCGCCTGACCCACCGGCTGGAGAAGGTCGAGCGTCGCCTGCACCTGTTGGAAGGTTTGCTGGTCGCGTTCCTCAACCTCGACGAGGTGATCCGCATCATCCGCAGCGAGGACGAGCCCAAGCCCGTCCTGATGAAGCGTTTCAAGCTCAGCGAGGAGCAGACCGACTACATCCTCGAAACGAAACTGCGGCAGCTCGCGCGGCTCGAGGAGATGAAGATCCGCGGCGAGCAGGCCGAGCTGGCCGCCGAGCGCGACAAGCTGATCGCCACCCTCGGCAGCAAGGCCAAGCTCAAGAAGCTGATCAAGGACGAACTGCAGGCCGATGCGAAGAAGTTCGGCGACGCCCGCCGCTCGCCGCTGGTCGCCCGCGGCGCCGCGCAGGCACTGTCGGAAACCGATTTGACCCCGAGCGAGCCGATGACCGTGGTGGTGAGCGCCAAGGGCTGGGTGCGCGCGGCCAAGGGCTTCGATGTCGACGCCGCCGCACTCAATTACCGCGAAGGCGACGAGTTGCTGGCATCGGCCAGGGCGCGCAGCAACCAGCAGGTCGCGTTCCTCGATTCGACCGGGCGCAGCTACTCGACCATCGTCCACAGCCTGCCGTCGGCGCGCGGCAACGGCGAGCCGCTGACCGGGCGGTTCTCACCGGCGCCGGGCGCGTCGTTCCAGGCGGTCGCCAGCGGCGACAACGACAGCCGCTTCGTGCTGGCGTCGAGCCACGGCTACGGCTACGTCACCCGCTTCGAGAACCTGACCAGCCGCAACAAGGCCGGCAAGGCGATGCTGTCGCTGACGCCGAACGCTTCGGTGGTGCAACCGGCGCCGGTGGCCGACCTCGACACCGACCGCGTGGTGGTGGCGACCACCGCCGGCCACCTGCTGGCGTTCCCGGTCGCCGAACTGCCCGAGCTCGACAAGGGCAAGGGCAACAAGCTGATCGACATCCCCAAGGCCAAGCTCGGCACCGAGCGCGTGGTCGCGATCGCCGTGGTGCCGCCGGGCGGCTCGCTGTCGGTGAAGTCCGGCGCCCGCACGATGACGTTGTCGTGGAAAGACCTCGACGGCTACATCGGCGCGCGGGCGACGCGCGGCGGGTTGTTGCCGCGGGGTTGGCAAAAAGTCGAAGGCCTGGGCGTCGAGTAAACCGCGATGCATCCCGACTACTGGCACGCCCGCTGGAACGAAGGCCGCACCGGTTTCAACCAGCCCGACGGCAACCCGTTGTTGCAGCGCCACTGGGCGGCACTCGACCTGCCCGCCGGCAGCCAGGTGTTCGTCCCGCTGGCCGGCAAGTCACCCGACCTGCTGTGGCTGGCCGCGCGTGGCCACCGGGTGCTGGCGGTGGAACTGTCGCCGCTGGCGATCGCGGAGTTTTTTGCCGGGACCGGCACCGAACCGTCGGTTACCCGCTCCCGTTATGGCACCCATCATCGCGCTGGCGATATCGAGATGATCTGTGGCGACGTGTTCGACCTCGATCGCCAGGCCCTCTCGGACTGCACGGCGTTCTACGACCGCGCGGCGCTGATCGCATTGCCACCCCCGCTGCGGCAGCGTTACGTCAACGAAGTCTATGCGGCGTTGCCGCGGGCTTGCCGCGGCCTGCTGGTGTCACTGGAGTACCCGCCGCAGGAAATGGAGGGCCCGCCGTTCGCGGTCGACGAGGCTGAAATCCGCAAGCTGTATGAGTCCGACTGGTCGGTGGAGACGCTGGAACGGCAGGACATTCTTGCGAACCAACCGGCATTCCAGGCGCAGGGCCTGACCACGATGAACAACGTGGCGTACGCCCTGCAACGGAGCTGAAGGCAGTGGCATTTTCGACTGGTAAGCGGATCCTCTACGGAGCAGTGATGTCCGCCGCGCTCCTTGCGATCGGATGCGGGACCACCGAAGGACGGCAGGACGCGGACAGCACGCCGCTCGCAGCATGGTGGTACGACATGGATTTCGAGCCCGTATCGAGCTCGGTCCACGGCATCGACGTGAGTCGGTTCGATCCGACCTGGAAGCTCGCCAGCGCTCTCGACGCGAAGATGCTCGAAGGTCGCATTCCCCCCGTGGATCTCGCCCGCTATACGGACTCGGGGATGTCGTTCGCACTGCAGGACGACCTCGACGGGGACGGGATGCCGGAAGAGGTACTTGCAGGTGTATTCAGCACCCGCGATGGCGGCGGTGGCCGCTTTGTCGCCATCACCCGCGACGGGCAGCTGGTCCGGCACTTCTCCCAGCCCGGCCCCGCCGGTTTCAGCGCGCTGCTCAAATACGGCGACGAAGTCCGCTGGTACAAGTGTCTGGAGTGCGGCGAGTTCGAATCGATCAGGTGGTCCGGCGAGTCGTTCCTCCTCGAATAGTTGCCTTTGAGCCTCATCACGTCGCCGCCTGGTGCACTCCCGCCACCGCCCTGCCCGATGGATCGGCGGCGTCGGCAAACGCGGCGTCCCAGGCGATCGCCGCGGGTGAGGAGCACGCGATCGACTTGCCGCCCGGCACCGTCTGCGCGCAGGCCTCGCCGGGGAACAGGCCCTCGAAGATGCGTCGATAGAAACAGGCTTCCTTGCTCTGTGGCGGGTTGACCGGGAAGCGGCTGGCCGCGGCGGAGAATTCCCGGTCGCTGACATGGGCCTCGGCGTGCGCCTTGAGTCCGTCGATCCAGCCGTAGCCGACGCCGTCGCTGAACTGCTCCTTCTGCCGCCAGAGGATCTCGGCGGGGAGGTAGCCTTCGAACGCCTCGCGCAACACCGCCTTCTCGATGCGCAGACTGCCGTCGGCGCGCGGCCCGACCATCTTGGCGCTCGCATCCATGCGCATCGCCACGTCCAGGAACTCGACGTCGAGGAACGGTACGCGCGGCTCGACCCCCCAGGCCATCATCGACTTGTTGGCACGCAGGCAGTCGTAGTTGTGCAGCGCGTCGAGCTTGCGCACCAGCTCGTCGTGGAACTCGCGCGCGTTCGGCGCCTTGTGGAAGTACAGGTAGCCGCCGAAGATCTCGTCGCTGCCCTCCCCCGACAGCACCATCTTCACCCCCATCGCCTTGATCCGCCGCGCCAGCAGGTACATCGGCGTCGATGCGCGGATGGTGGTGACATCGTAGGTTTCGACGTGGCGGATGACCTCGGGCAGCGCGTCCAGGCCTTCTTCAAGCGTATAGGTGAAACCGTGGTGGACGGTGCCCAGTGTCTCGGCGGCGATTTCGGCCGCGGCTAGGTCGGGAGAGCCTTCCAGTCCGATCGCGAACGAATGCAGTCGCGGCCACCAGGCTTCAGCGCGGTCATCCTCCTCGACCCGGTGCCGGGCGAACCGCGCCGCACACGCCGCCACCAGCGAGGAGTCCAGTCCGCCCGATAGCAGCACGCCGTATGGCACGTCGCTCATCATCTGCCGGTGCACAGCGCGTTCGAACGCTTCACGCAGTTCGGTCGGCGTGACCTGCACACCGATGGTCGCATCGTGGTTGCGCCACGGGCGCTCGTAGTAGCGATGCAGCCGGCCGGTTGCACTGTCGTACCAGTGGCCGGGCGGGAACTGCGCCACGTCGCTGCAGATGCCGACCAGCGCCTTCATCTCCGAGGCAACCCAGAGTCGGCCGCTGCTGTCATGCCCCCAATACAGCGGGCAGACGCCGATCGGATCACGGGCGATCACGTGGCGGCCGCGCGCACGATCCCACAGCGCGAACGCGAAGATGCCGTTGAGCTGGTCGAGCCAACCGCCAACGTTCTCGTCCCGCGAGTACAAGGCGTTGATCACCTCGCAGTCCGAGCCGGTCTGGAACGCGTACGGCCGCGCCAGCGCGTCCTGCAGTTCGCGATGGTTGTAGATTTCGCCGTTGACGGCGAGCACGAGCTGCCCGTCGCCCGAACGGATCGGTTGTGCACCACCAGCCGGATCGACGATCGCCAGCCGCTCGTGGACGAGGATCGCACCATCGTCGACATGCACGCCGCTCCAGTCCGGGCCGCGATGACGCTGGCGTTGCGAGAGCTCCAGCGCCTGCCGCCGCAACTGGACAAGGTCATCGCCCGGGGCGAGGCCGAAGATTCCGAGAATCGAACACATGGTGGGGTTTCCTGGTGGATGAAGGGAACAACGTCGGAAAACAAAAAGGCCCGCACTTCGCAGTGCAGGCCTTGGGGAACGATGAGCGTGTCGCGCGCGCTAATCGCCGGCCTGCGGAGGGCTGGCGTTGTTATTGCGGCGATTGTTGGCGACGAGGCGCATGGCGAATCCGGTATGTGGGGGTACCCGCCGTATGATCCCGGCTGGGCTCGAGGGAACCCCGATGTCGACACTTTCCACCGATGACCGCCGCGACGCAAGCCGGCGGATGGCGATAGCCGCGGTTCTGCTGCTGGCGGCCTGCCTGGCGGCGTGGCTCGGGATCCACGGCAATCGCGCCCCGCCCGCTGCCGGCCCCGAGGCCCCGGCCGAGGCGTTCTCCGCCGCCCGGGCGATGGGCGTGCTGGAGCGGATCCTTGGCGACCAGCGCCCGCACCCCACCGGCAGCGCCGCGAACGCCGCAGTCCGCGACGCGATCGTCACCGAACTGCAGGCGCTCGGGCTGGACCCCCAGGTTCAGCGGCGCTTCGCCTGCGGCGGCTTCACCTGTGCCACGGTCGACAACATCGTCGCCCGGGTGCCCGGCGCCTCGCCCGATGACGCGGTGCTGCTGTCGGCGCACTACGACTCGGTCGCCGCCGGACCGGGCGCGTCGGACGACGGCGCCGGCGTGGCCGCGATCATCGAAGTGGCGCGGGCGCTGCAGGCGGGTCCATCACCCGCGCGCGACGTGTGGCTGCTGCTCAACGATGGTGAGGAGCTGGGTCTCATCGGCGCAGAGGCGTTCACGCGCGAGCCGGAGTTCAAGCGCATCGCGCGGGTGGTCAACCTGGAGGCCCGTGGCACCACCGGCGCCAGCCTGCTGATCGAGACCCAGGCCGGCAACGCTGCGTTGTCCCGGTTGTTGCGAGAGTCGTTGGCGAGGCCCGCCGGCTCATCGCTGGAATACGAGATCTACCGAACGTTGCCCAACGACACCGACTTCACCGTCTATCGGCGCGGCGGCCTGGCCGGCGCCAACTTCGCCTGGGCGCGGGCGCCCGCGCGATACCACACGCCGCTCGACGACATCGCCCACCTCGATCCCGGCTCGCTGCAGCACCACGGCGATCACGCACTCTCGCTGGCACGGGCGTTTGCCGCCGCCGAACCACCGGTGGCGGGTGACGCGGACGCGGTGTTCTTCAGCCTGCCCGGCGACGTGATGGCCGGCTGGCCGGTGGCATGGAACCCGGCGCTGCTGTTGATTGCCCTGGCGCCGTGGCTGGCGCTCGGGTGGCGACTGGTGCGCAACCAGTCCGCGCGGGCGATCGCGTTACCCGCGGCGGGTGCGGTGGTCGTCGCCGGCCTCGGCGTGCTGGTGGTCGCAGGCCTGCTGGGTCACCTGTTGCTGCGCACACTTGGGGCGATGCCGGCCACTTGGACCGCACAGGGTGCCGCGATGGTGGCGTTCTTCGTGTTGCTGGCGGGCGGGTTGTTGGTGCCCTGCGGCTGGGTGGTGCGCCGGTTCTCTGGAGAGGCAGCGCTGGCGTGGGCGTCGTTGCTGCCGTTCGCGCTGGTGGCGATCGCGACGGTGTTGTGGATGCCCGGTGGCGCGCACGTGGTGTTGCTGCCATTGCTGATCGGCGCGGTGGCCGGGCACGTCGCGCCGCGCCGGCCGGTGCTGTGGGCCGGCCTGGCCGCGTTGCCGGCGGCGCTGCTGTGGGCGCCCTACGCCGAAGGTTCCTACGATGCCGTCGGGCACGAGGGACTGGTCGCGGTGCCGGTGGTCACCGGACTGATAATGCTGCCGCTGCTGCCGGCGCTGCTGTCGTTGCGCCGCGGCATGGTGCTCGCAACCGCGGGCGGCTGGTTGGCAGCACTGGCCTGCGCATTGCTGGCGCTGTTGCAGCCCGCGTTCGATGCCGACGTGCCGCGCCCGGTCAACCTGGTGCTGGTCGCGGGTCCGGAGGGATCACGGGTATTCGCGCAATCGCGCGCGATGCTGCCGGGCGGCTTCTTCCGCGACACGGGGTTCGCTCGCGAGTCCAGCCCGATGCATCCGTGGGGCGGATGGGGCCTTGCCGGGCCGCTCGGTCCGGCGTTGCCGGCCCCGGCAGTCATGATTGAAAGTCACGAAGTGATAGGTGATCGCCAGTACCTGCAGGTGCGGCTCCGCTCGCCGCGCGGCGCCCTCGAAGGCGGGCTGATGTTGCCGGGCACGGTCGACATCGGTTCGGTACGCGTCAACGGGCAGCCGCTCGCACCGTCACGATGGCACGCCGGCAGCGAACCGTGGCGGCGCATCTCGGTGGTCGGGCTTGCCAAGGAGGGTGCGGTGATCGCGTTCGAACTTCCGGTCGGCGCGACGCAGTTCCATGCCTTCGATCGTTCGCACGGCCTACCGGAACAGTTGGCCGGCGTCACGGCCGCGCGCGACGGAATCGGCGTGCCGATCGGTTCCGGGGATGTGTCGATTGCGTGGTCCACGGTGCCATTCCCGCAAACCACGGGCGCCGGCGCAATACGCGGCGACTAGCGCACAAGCAACCGTTCGATCAGCGCGAGGTAGAGGTCCGGCAGCGCTTCCAGGTCGGCGACGCTGACGTGCTCGTCGACCTGGTGGATGCTGGCGTTGACCGGACCGACCTCGATGCACTGCGCGCCCAGCGGGGCGATGAAGCGTGCATCTGACGTGCCGCCACCGGTGCTCTCTTCCGGCATCGCGCCGGCGAAGGACGCCAGCACCTCGCGCGCGGTCGAACGCAGCGATCCTTCCGGCGTGTGGAACGGTTCCCCGCTGCGGTGCCAGCGCAGGTCGAACTTCAGGCCATGCCGTTTCAACAGCGCCTCGCACTCGGCCTCGAGCCGGGCGGCGTCCCAATGCGGGTTGTAGCGCAGGTTGAACAACACCTGCAGGTCGCCGGGGATGACATTGCTGGCGCCCGTGCCCGCACCGATGTTGCTGATCTGCAGGCTGGTCGGCGGGAAGCTCTCGTAACCCTCGTCCCAGCGCCGCGCCGTCAGTTCAGCCAGCGCCGGCAGCGCCTGGTGCACCGGGTTGCGCGCCTTGTCCGGATAGGCAACGTGGCCCTGCACGCCGTGCACGGTGAGCGTGCCGGTCAGCGAACCGCGGCGGCCGACGCGCAGCAAGTCGCCGAGCATGCGGGTCGAAGACGGCTCGCCGGTGATGCACCAGTCGATCCGCTGGCCGCGCTCGCCGAACGCCTTCGCCACGCGCCGCACGCCGTCGATCGCATCGCCCTCCTCGTCCGAGGTCAGCAGCAACGCCACTGTGCCGGGATGGTCCGGGTGCGCGGCGACGAAACGCTCCAGCGCGACCACGAACGCGGCGACGCTGCCCTTCATGTCCGCCGCGCCGCGTCCATGGAGCATGCCGTCGCGGACCTCCGGAATGAAGGGATCGCTGCTCCAGGCTTCCACCGGGCCGGTCGGCACCACGTCGGTGTGGCCGAGCAGCACCAGCACCGGGCCGCCATCGCCGTGCGTCGCCCAGAGGTTGTCGACCTCGCCGAAGCGCAGGTGTTCGCAGGAAAAACCGGCGCGATGCAGACGCCCGGCGAGCAGGGCCTGGCAGCCGGCGTCGTCAGGGGTGACCGAGGGGCGCGCGATCAGTTCGCGCGCGAGATCGAGGACTTCGCTCATGCGCCTATCGTAGCCGCAGGACGGCTCCGGTCCGCGTTGCCATGACCGTTGCCAGTCCGGGAGAACAACTCAGACGCCGAAACGCTTCTTGAAGCCGTTGTCGCTGAACCCCTGCGTCATGACACCGTCATCGGTGACCACCACCGGGCGCCGGACCAGTTGCGGATACTCGCGCAGCAGCAGCTTCCACTCGGCATCCGACGCCGATGCCTTGCGGTTGTCGGGCAGTTGCCGCCACGTGGTGGACGACTTGTTTACCAGCGACTCGAAGCTGCCGGCCTGTCGCGCCCACTCGACCAGGGTTTCCGGCGACGGCTTGTTGTCGCGGTAGTCGACGAACTCGTGCGCCACCCCGAAGCGATCCAGCCACTTGGTCGCCTTGCGGCAGGTGTCGCAGTTCTTCAGGCCGTACAGCGTGGTTGTCATGCCCGCTCCCATCGTTTGCGATGCGCGCATGATGCCGAAAACCCGTGCATGCGGCGACCGCGAGGCCGCCGCATGCACGGTGCGTCAGCGCCTGACGACCGGCAGTTCGATGTAGCTCGCCGCGTCCGCCGAATGATGCACGGCGTTGTCGGCCACCACCGGCTCGCTTTCGGTCTCGTTGGCGCCGCCGGTGTTGAGGTTGCGTGCGAACTTCGGGAAGTTCGAGCTGGTCACCTCGACCCGGATGCGATGGCCCTTGTCGAACCGGATCGAGGTCGTGATCGGCGTGGGCTCCAGCGTGTACACCTGCCCCGGCTGCATCGGCTCGGGCTGCGTGTAGCTGTCGCGGTAGCGCGCGCGCAGGATGGTGTCTCCGATGATCCAGGCGGTGCCGTCGGGCGCCACGTCGACCAGCTTGACCGCGAAATCCGTGTCGCGCGCGCTCGATGACACCTTGAGCACCGCGTCGACGAAACCGCTGACCTCCATCGGTTCCTCCAACGGCTCGCTGGTGTAGACCAGCACGTCGTGGCGGGCCTCGATCTGGCGCTGGTCGAACGCGCCGGCCGTCACCAGTCCGCCGTTGCAGCAGTCGCCGCCGCCGATGGTCTGGACCGGGTTGGCCGGATCGTAGCGGTAGCGGTCCTCGGGTTCGTCACCGGTGGGTGCCTCGAACGACAGCACGCCGTCGCCGTACATCGAATTGGCGTTCCCGCCCGAGTGCAGGTACATGCGGACCGGCTCGGCGGCCTTCGGTGGCCACTGGCTGTCGGACTGCCAGCGGTTGGCGCCCATGGTGAAGTAGCGCACGTGCGGCGTGTCCGATGCGAACGCAGCGGGCTTGCCCTTGAGCCAGCGGTCGAAGAACGCCCAGATCTGCCCGTCGACCGGGAAGCTCGCGTCGCCCATTTCGCGGTTGCCTACCTTGTAGTCCTCGCCGAGCTTGGAGAACTGGCAATGCGGGTTCGGGCCGACCACCACGTACTGGTTGGCGCTGGCCTCGCGGTCGGAGTTCACCGTGCGTGCGTGGTTGAACAGCGCCATGTTCGGGCCGATCGACACGTCGTACCAGCTGTTGAACCACAGCGCGGGCACGCCCCAGCCCATGGAGTCGTCGTACAGCCCACCGGTCTTCCATGCCGGATCGCCGGGACCGCGCGCGATCAGCTCCTCGAAAGTGCCCGCCGGCTCGTCCAGCGACGACAGCAGCGCGGCGTACGGCAGGTGGCGGATGTGCTCTTGCCAGTCGACCTCCGGCTTCTCCGCCTGAAGGTCGTTGTACTGCGCCACGCGGGCGCGCATCTCGCCGGTGAGGTCCTGCGGCAGCTGCGCGCGCATCGGGTTGTCGACGCCGTACATCCACACCGCGAACAGCGTGCGCGGCACGCCGCCGGTGTAGAAGTTGCCCTGCTCCCAGAACGGTCCGACCTTGCCGATGCCCGCGCCGGACGCCATCGGCACCATCGCCGCATGCGCCGGGTGGTCCATACCCGCCAGCGCCAGTTGCCACTCGGCCGAGGACGAGCAGCCCAGCGTGCCGACCTTGCCGTTCGACCAGGGCTGCTCCGCGATCCAGCTGAGCGCGTCGTAACCGTCGGTCTGCGGGTAGCCGAGGATCTCGTAATCGCCCTGGCTGAAATAGCGGCCGCGCTCGTTCTGCACGATGAACGCGTAGCCACGGCGCACTGCTTCGATCGCGTAGCGCGCGGTGCTTCCGCGTACCTCGTGCTCGTTGTAAGGCGTCTTCCACAACACTGTCGGCAACTTGCCGGTCGCGCCCTTCGGTCGCCAGATATTGGTCGACAAGCCGATGCCGTCGCGCATGGGTACCAGCACGGCGGTCTCGGTGTCGGCGATCGCGTCCAGTTCGGCACGCAGGCCGTCATCGCTGTAGCGCGTCAGGTCCTGCGCGGACGCTGTGGACGCGACCACCAGTGCCGCCATCAGCAGCACGGTGACAAATGGCTTCTTCATGGATCGACTCTCCCCGGGGCGATCTTTCCTGTGTCGCACGCGGTGGCGCCGCGCGACTCCTGCCGGAAGTCACGCCGGTCCGCACATCGTCCTCAGTCCGCCAGTCCGCGCAACAGATCGTTGATCGAGGTCTTGGCCCGTGTCTTCGCGTCGACCTGCTTGACGATCACCGCGCAGTACAGCGAATGCGTGCCGTCCTTCGAAGGCAACTGGCCCGACACCACCACGCTGTACGGCGGTACCGAACCGTAACTGACCTCGCCGGTCGCGCGGTTGTAGACGCGCGTGCTCTGACCCAGGAATACGCCCATGCCGATGACGCTGTGGTGGCCGACGACGAAGCCCTCGACCACTTCGGAACGCGCGCCGATGAAGCAGTGGTCCTCGATGATCGTCGGGGTCGCCTGCAGCGGCTCCAGCACGCCGCCGATGCCGGCACCACCCGACAGGTGGCAATGCTTGCCGATCTGCGCGCAGGAGCCGACCGTGGCCCAGGTGTCGACCATGGTGCCGGCGCCGACATGCGCGCCGATGTTGACGAAGCTGGGCATCAGCACCACGTCCTTGCCGAGGTGCGCGCCGCGGCGGACGATCGCGCCGGGCACCACGCGGACGCCGAGCTTGCGGAACGCGGCCTCGTCGAAGTCGCCGAAACGCGCCGGGATCTTGTCCCAGAACGGCGACGGATAGGACTCGATCACTTCCATGTCCTGGGTGCGGAAATACAGCAACACCGCCTTCTTGAGCCACTCGTTGACCTGCCAGCCGCCCTTGCCGTCGGGCTCGGCGACGCGGAACTCGCCATTCTCGATGCGCTCGATCACGCGTTCGACCACCGGCCGGGTCGAGCCCTCCATTTCTTCCGGCGTCAGCGTGGTGCGGCGCTCGAACGCGCTTTCGACCATGAAGCGCAGCTCGTCGACGCCGGGCTCGGCGGGTTCGCGACGGGCCACCGGCTTCTTCCGGGCCGCCTTCTTCGCGGGCTTGCTGGTGGGACTCATCGGGCTTCTCCTTCAAGGCAGGCAAGCAGCGCGGCGGACAGCGCCTGCTGCCGTGTTTCGTCGAGTGGCTGGTCGTCGCCGTCGACATCGGCGGCGGTGATCTGGAACACGTCCTCGGCACGCTCGCCGAAGGTCGCGATGCGCGCGTCGTGCACCCGCATCGACTGGTTGCGCAGCGCCTCGGCGACGTCAGCGAGGAGGCCGGGGCGATCGGTGCAGACCAGGCTGAGCGTCGTGCGGGCACCGTCGGTCGCGTCGAAACCGATCTTCGGCGGGATGCGGAAATGCCGCAGGTGCCGCGGCAAAGTGCGGCGTGCCGGGCGGATCCGGTCGAGTGGCCCGGCCAGCGCCTGGGCCAGCTTGCGCTCGACATCCTCCGCGGTCGATGCGGAGCGGCCTTCGGCCGGGATCACCTCGAAGGTATCGAAGATGCTGTCGTGGGGCCCGTCCAGCACCCGCGCGTGCTGGATCGCCAGGCCGCTGCGGTCGAGCGTGGCGACGATCGCGGCGAACAGGCCGTCGGCGTCCGGCGAATGCACGAACACCTCCAGCGCCCCGGCATGCGCAGCGACCGGACGCACCCGCACGCGCGTCTCGCCCACCGCCACGCCGCGCAGCGACGCGGCCTGCCAGGCGAGCTGGTCCGGGCGGCCGCGCTGGAAACCGGCGTCCGGCATGCGTGCGAACAATTCGCCGACCTCCGCCTCGGAAATCCCCAGCGCCGACAGCATCGCGTGCACCGCAGCGCGGGTTTCCGCCGCACGCTCGGCCGCGGCAAGCGGGTTTTCCAGTCCACGCCGCAGTGCCAAGCGCGTGGAGGTGTAGAGATCGGCCATCAGCCGGTCCTTCCACGCGTTCCAGAGTTTGGGCGAGGTCCCGGCGATGTCGGCGCAGGTCAGCAGGTACAGATGGTCGAGACGCTCGCGGTCGCCAACCGCGGTGGCAAAACGATGGATCACCCCGGGATCGGCGATGTCCTGCTTCTGCGCGGTCATCGACATCAACAGGTGATGGCGCACCAGCCATTCGACCAGCGCGGTGTCGGCCTCGCCCAGGCCGAGGGTGCTGCAGAATTCGCGGGCGTCGTCGGCACCGAGTTCGGAATGGTCGCCGCCGCGGCCCTTGGCGATGTCGTGGAACAGGCCGGCCAGCAGCAGCAACTCGGGCTTGTGCAGGCGCGGCCAGATCTCGTGGGCCAATGCGAAACGCTCATCGCGCTCGCTGGAGGCGAATGCGGACAGGTTCTTCAGCACCGCCAGCGTGTGCTGGTCGACCGTATAGACGTGGAACAGGTCGAACTGCATGCGCCCCGACACTTTCTGGAACGCCGGGATCCAGCGCCCCAGCACCCCCAGACGCGCCATCCGGGTCAGGCTGCGCACCGGCTGCACGCCGCGCAACAGGCCCAGGAACTGCTGTCGCAGCGCATCGTCGGCGCTGGCGTAATCGGGGAAATCGGGCAGTGCCTCGGCCAGTGCACGGGCGGTATGCGAATGCAGGCCGCGCAGCTCGCCGCGCAGCGCCCAGGTCCGGAACAGCGCCAGCACCTCGTCGGGCGCGTGCGGCCAGTCGGGGTCGCGTGCGGCGAGGTACCCGCGGCGCAGCTCGAACAGTTCGTCCAGCGGTTCGGGTTCGGCTTCGCCCTGCAACTGTTCCTCGAAACGCTGCAGCAACCGCTCGCCAATCCGAAGCACCAGCGATGCGCTGCGGTAGAAGCCCTGCATCATCTGCTCGACCGCCAACGTGCCGCCGACGTCCTCGAAACCCAGTCGCGTGGCCAGCAGCTTCTGGTAGTCGAAGCGCAGGCGCTCTTCGCGACGGCCTGCGACCAGGTGCAGGCCGTAACGCAGCCGTGCCAGCGCGCGGCGTTCGCGCTCGATGGTCGCGACCTCGTCGGCGCCAAGCTGGCCGAACGCGACCAGCGACTCCATGTCGGCGGTGCCGATGATCCGCAGCGCCATCCAGTGCAGGGTCTGCACGTCGCGCAGGCCGCCGGGGCCTTCCTTGAGGTTGGGCTCGAGATTGTCGGCGGTATCGCCATAGCGTGCGTGGCGCTCCAGCAGTTCCTCGCGCTTGGCGTCGAAGAACTCCTGCGGCGCCCACGCCAGCCGCGGCGAGGCGGCGCCCTGCAACTCGCGGCGCTCATGCTCGTTCGCCGCCAGCGGGCGTGCTTCAAGCAACGCGGTCAGCACGGTGATGTCCTCGATCGACGCCTCCGTGCACTGTTCCAGCGAACGCACTGCGTGCCCGACCGGCAGGCCGGAATCCCAGAGCACCGCGAAGAAGCGTGCCAGCGCATCGGAGTTGGCCCCCGACGCGGCGGGCTCGGCCATCACCAACAGGTCGACGTCCGATTGCGGGAACAGTTCACCGCGTCCGTAGCCCCCGACCGCGAACAGCGCCAGCTCGGCCTCGGGCGGGATGCAGTGTTGCCACGCCGACTGCACCAGCACGTCGACGGCCGCGGCGCGCTCGGCCAGCAGGCGGTCGATATCCGCGTCGGCGTCGAAACGCGCGGCAAAACCCGCATCGGCACGCGCAAGCTCATCGCGCGCGCGCGCCGCCCAGGCGGCGTCTTCGTGGCCGGGATGCCGGCCGACACCGTCGGATCCCGCCGGCGGACTATCGGCAGGGACGGAGGGGTTCATAGATCGTTGTCGTCACCCGGCGTGCGGGTGAGGATCTCCACGCCATCGTCGGTCACCAGCACCGTGTGTTCCCACTGCGCGGAAAGCTTGCGATCCTTGGTGACCACGGTCCAGCCATCCGGCAGGACCTTCGTGTGGCGCCCGCCCTCGTTGATCATCGGCTCGATGGTGAAGGTCATGCCGGGCTTGAGCACCACGCCCTGCCCCGGCTTGCCGTAGTGCAGCACCTGCGGCTCGTCGTGGTAGACCTTGCCGATGCCGTGGCCGCAGTACTCGCGCACCACCGAGAAGCGCTCGGACTCGGCATGGGCCTGGATCGCCGCACCGACATCGCCCAGCGTCGCCCCCGGCTTGACCGCACGGATGCCGCGGAACATGGCCTCGCGGGTCACGTCGACCAGCCTTTTGGCCATCACCGACGGGGTGCCGACGATGTACATGCGACTGGTGTCGCCATGCCACCCGTCCTTGATCACGGTGACGTCGATATTGACGATGTCGCCGTCCTTCAAGACCTTGGCCTCGCTCGGGATGCCGTGGCAGATCACGTTGTTGACCGACGTGCAGACGGTCTTGGGGAAGCCCTTGTAGCCGACGTTGGCCGGGACCGCGCCCTGCACGTTGACGATGTGGTCGTGGCAGATGCGGTCGAGCTCCTCGGTGGTCACGCCCGGCTTCACGTGCGGGGCGACGACCTGCAGCACTTCGGCGGCCAGGCGGCCGGCGACGCGCATCTTCTCGATGTCTTCGGGTGTTTTCAGGGTTATGGCCATCCGTCCATTATCGCTTATCGGGGCGCGGGGCGGGCGTGGCGGCCGGGGCGTGGCAGGCGGCGGAATCCCGCCCTTGCCCCGGGCAGGCACTCCAACTACAATCCACCGGCTGTGCGGACCTTGCGTCTTCACGCCGCCAACGCCGGGCGTCACCGGCGAATACACACCCGCTGCCACAGCCCGTGCCGGGGTGTCCCATGCGGTACTGGGCCAAGGCTCCAGTACGGCCGGGATTCGGCCACGGAAGCAGCGGGGAGGTCCAACCCCGGAATCCATCGCCCTGGCTCGCGCCGGGGCAGCCGCCTCAACCTGTCCGGCGGCCGGATTCCAATACCGGAGCTACAAGCAATGCCCCAGATCACCATGCGCCAGATGCTGGAAGCCGGCGTCCACTTCGGCCACCAGACCCGCTACTGGAACCCGAAGATGGGCCCGTACATCTTCGGCGCCCGCGGCAAGATCCACATCATCAACCTCGAGAAGACCGTCCCGTTGTTCAACGACGCGATGAACTTCCTCTCGGGCATCGCCCAGAAGCGCGGCATGATCCTGTTCCTCGGTACCAAGCGCAACGCGCGCGAGTCGATCAAGGAAGAAGCCGAGCGTTGCGGCATGCCGTACATGACCCAGCGCTGGCTCGGCGGCACCCTGACCAACTTCGCCACGGTGAAGAAGTCGGTCGGCCGCCTGAAGGAGCTGGAAGCGGCCGAGACCGACGGCACCTTCGAGAAGCTGGTCAAGCACGAAGTGCTGGGCCTGCGCCGCGAGCGCGACAAGAAGATGGCCTCGCTCGGCGGCATCAAGGAAATGAACCGCCTGCCCGACGCGCTGTTCGTGATCGATATCGGCCACGAGGACATCGCGATCAAGGAAGCCAAGAAGCTCGGCATCCCGGTCGTGGCCGTGGTCGACACCAACTACGACCCGGCGCTGGTCGACTACCCGATCCCGGGCAACGACGACGCCATCCGCGCCGTGCAGCTGTACGCCCGTGCCGCCGCCGACGCCGTGCTTGAAGGCAAGGCCGCCGCTCCGTCCGCCGCCAGCGTCCGCGAGGAAGACTTCGCCGAAGGTGGCAACGACAAGGCCCCGCGCCGCGCACCGGCCAAGAAGGCTGCGGCGAAGAAGGACGAGGCCAAGACCGCGGAAGCCAAGCCGGTCGAAGCAAAGGCTGATGAAGCCAAGGCCGGGAAGCCGGCCGATGCCAAGCCGGCCACCGAAGCTCCGGCTGCCGAGTAAGACCGATGTCATGCGGCCGCGCGATGATGCGCGGCCGCATTCCAATTTCTGTAGGAGCGGCTTTAGCCGCGATCGGGGTGTCGTTCGCCAACGCCGATTGGTGATCGCGGCTAAAGCCGCTCCTACAAACACACCAAGCATTCAGAGGTAATCCCCATGGCAGAGATCACCGCCTCCCTGGTCAAGGAACTGCGTGAGCGCACCGGCGCCGGCATGATGGAGTGCAAGAAGGCACTCGTCGAAAACAACGGCGACGTCGAAGTCGCCGCCGAGTGGCTGCGCAAGCAGGGCCTGGCCAAGGCCGACAAGAAGGCCAGCCGCGTCGCCGCAGAGGGTCGCATCGTCGCCGCCCAGGCCGACGGCAAGGCCGCACTGGTCGAGATCAACTCCGAGACCGACTTCGTCGCCAAGGACGAGAACTTCGTCGCCTTCACCGAAAGCGTGGCCGATGCCGCGCTCGACGCAGCCGACGTCGAGGCCCTCAAGACCATCAAGGTCGCTTCCGGCAAGACCGTCGAGGAAGCCCGCGCCGAGCTGGTGGCCAAGATCGGAGAGAACATCCAGGTCCGCCGCATGGCCCGCATCGACAGCGCCAACACCCTGGGCGCGTACGTCCACGGCGGCCGCATCGGCGTGCTGGTCGAGGTCAAGGGCGGCGATGCCGACCTGGCCCGGGGGCTGGCCATGCACGTCGCCGCGATGAACCCGCCGTACATCTCGCCGGCGCACGTCCCGGCCGACTTCGTCGCCAAGGAAAAGGAAATCGCCCTGGCCCAGGTCAAGGACACCGGCAAGCCACCGGAAATCCTCGAGAAGATGATCTCCGGCAAGGTCGCCAAGACCGTCAACGAGCTGTGCCTGACCGGCCAGCCGTACGTGCTGGACACCAACCAGACCGTCGAGCAGGCCCTGAAGGCCGCCGGCGCCGAGGTTGTCAGCTTCGTCCGCCTCGCCGTTGGCGAGGGCATCGAGAAGCAGGCCGATGACTTCCACGCCGAAGTGATGAAGCAGGCAGGGTTGGCGTAAGCCCGAACGCCCGCACGATAGGAAAAAGGCCGCGGAGCGATCCGCGGCCTTTTTTGTGCCTGCCGGTTGGACCGGACCGGCACTGGATCCCAAAAGAAACGGCCGCCCCGAGGGGCGGCCGAAAGGTGAAGCAGAGAGAGATCTATATACGTCTTGTACTTACCAGTCGAAACCGACCGCCAGACGAATGGTGCGCTCGTTCTGGAACGAAGTACCGATCCCGTACATCGGGTCCGGCGTGTTCGAGAAGTCCAGCTCGCCGACTTCATACACCTCGGTCTCGGTCTGGTCACCAAGCACGTTGGTGGCGTCGACCTTGAACCACAACTTCTGCTCAGCCCACAGCGGACGGTACTCGACACCCAGGTCAAGCGACTTGACTGTCGGAGTCCGGCCGACCGAACCGCGCGGGACAATCTCGCCGTTGCAGAAGAACGACTCGGTGCCGTACGCCTGAGCGAACTCGTCGGTCGGGTGGTTGCCGAAGCAGTTGATCGGACGACCCGACTGGACGAGCAGGTTGCCGCTCAGCAGGAACTCCGGATGGAACTGCCAGCCGCCCCACACCTTGAGGGTATGCGGACGGTCGTTCGGCAGGCGGCCGTAGCCACCGTCGAGCAGACCCGGCTGGTCGAAGTTCGTGGTCAGGCCGGCATCATCCTGGCCGTTGTCCGAACGCACGAAGCCTTCGTTGTTGCCCTCGCTCTTGGAGTAGGTGTACGAACCCTGCAGGAACCACTTCTCGTCCCAGGCGCGCTGGAAGAAGACCTCAACGGCCCGGTACTCGCGGACGGACTCCGGATAGCCCAGCTGTTCCGGCGAGAGTTCGACCGGCTCGAGCACGCCATCGCCATCCAGGTCGACCTGGATGCTCATGGCCGCGCCGGGGTTGCCCAGCACGTAATAGTCGAAGCCGCAGGCGTACAGGTTGTCGGCGGTGCTTCCATCCGGCTCGGCATCGTCACCGAAGCAATCCTGCGTGGTCGAGGTGGCCTGCAGGTTGTTGTCGATGATGTACTGGTTCAGTGCCGCATCGACCGCCATGTCCTCGATGGAGCTCCCGAGTTCACGGTAGATACCGCGGATACCCACGGACCACTTCGGCGCGAACTGCCACTCGTAGCCGAGGATGAACTCGTCCTGGTACATCGCATCGATGTCCTGGTCGACCGACGAGACCGTCGGATGCACGGTGCCGTCAGCCAGAGTACGCGGACGGATCAGGTCACCCAGGACCGGAGCGCCGTACTGGTCGACCGAGGTGCCGTCCCACTCGTAAAGATCCTGCAGGTACAGCTCGGCACCACCTAGGCGAACGTTGGTGTTGGCGGCCACCGGCAGGTGGTAACGACCGTAGTTGGCGAACACCTTGCTGGTGCCTGCGCCACCGACGTCCCATGCCAGGCCGATACGCGGGGCCCACTGGTCCTTGACGGTGATGAAGCTGACGCCATCGGCGTTCTTGTTGTCGAACTGCTCGTTGCGGATGCCGAGCGTGACCAGCAGGTCCTCGGTCGGCTTCCACTGGTCTTCCAGGTAGAACGCCTTGCCGCTGGTCTCGAACTGACCGATGTTGCGGTAGGTGTCACGACGGACCTGCCATTCGGGGGCGCCGTCATCGCCGGTACCGACTTCACCGTCGGGGCCGGGCGGAATGACTTCGTTCGCCAGGTAGCGATAGCCGGTCGGGCCCGGGATGGTCGCGGAGTTGACCGACTCGTTCTGCTCTTCGTCGTAGCCGAAGCGCAGGAAGTGGCTGCCGAGGAACACGTTACCCAGGTCCCACTCGGCATCGACGCGATAAGCCTGGCGCTGATCGGTACCGGTCACGTCGAGCGACTGCACCGCGCACCCCATCTGGCGGTTGACGCGTCCTTCCGCGAGCGGGTTGTAGGTGAACCAGATGCAATCGCCGCCGCTCGGCCCGGTGTTGTAGGGGCCCGACAAGGCGTACTCGCCCTTGCCGTACAGTGCCGACAGGGTGAACGAGTCGGTCAGGTAACCGGTGTACTTGATGATGTGGTTCTCACCACCGGTTTCGGCGGCCGTCGCGGTCTCGCCGCTGTAGCCGATCAACTCGCCCGGCACCGCATCCGGCTGGAGCAATTGACCCGGCGACACGGTTTCGCTGGTGTCCTGGAAGCCGGTGTACTCGAGGCGGTGGTTGTCGGTGATGTAGGCATCGAGCTTCAGGCCGTAGAACGGGCTGTCGGTCGAGCTGTCACTGACCGCACCGGTGACGCTGGTGGTGCTGGTCTGGATGTCGCGGCCGCTGGCGATCGCATAGAAGAACAGGCGATCCTTGATGATCGGGCCGCTGGCGTAGATGTTGGACTCGAGGCGGTCCACGGTGTCGTACTGGTTGCTGTTGAACAGCGCGCCCTCACCGTCGATGACGTCCGGATCGGCCTTGCGCCACTTGTCCGGGGTCCAGTACATGCTGCCGCCCCAATGCCACTCGTTGCTGCCGCGCTTGGTGGTCGCGTTGACCACGCCGCCGGTGGAACGGCCGAACTCGGCGCCGTAGCCGCCGGTCTTGACCTGGTACTGGGCGTACATCTCGAACGGCACGTTGCTGAAGCCCAGGCCGTTGCGGAAGTTGGTGACGTTGAAGCCGTTGATGTAATAGGCGTTCTCACCGACGGTGGCACCACCGAACGATGCGAGGTTGCCGAACGCCGAGTCACCCTGGGTGGTGCCCGGGGCGAGCAGCGCGACGGCGGTCACGTTGCGCGGCACCGGCAGGCGGTCGATGGTGTCCTCGGTGACGATGGTCGCCGACTCCACCGACGAGAAGTCGATCGGCGGGATGTAGCTGCCGGTGACCTGGACGCGGTCGAGCTCGACGGCATCACCGCTCGGAGCGGCGGCGCCTGCGAAGTTGACCGAGGTACCGGTACCGACCGCGACGCCGACGTTGTTGCGGACGCTGGTGGTGCCGTCCGCATTGCGCAGGGTGACGGTATAGCGGCCGGACGGCAGCGAACCAGCGCGGAAGCTGCCGTCGGAACCGACGGTGACCTCACGGCTGAAGCCGGTCGCCGGGTTGACCACCAGGACGGTAGCCCCTGGCTGGGCCTGACCGACGATGTTACCGGTGGTGTTGGATTGGGCGTGGACGCCCGAGGCAAAGCACAGACCGAGTGCAACGGTCAGTGCACTGCGGCGCAAGGCGCGATTGATAGTCGGTTTGGACACTTGGTGACTCCCCTAACGCAGTCGATGGAAACCCAATTCGGGCTCGCCGACTATTACGTAAGTAACGCCTTTCTAACAAGCCAGTTAAGGTATTATTTACGTAAAATTGTGACGTACGTCACATTTTTGATTGAATTTTATCGGGCAACCACGATTGTGCATCGCGTCAATTTGTGCGTCGGACCTATTCAGCAAAGTGGTCCGCTTGTACTTCGAGCGCTGCCGTGGGCAAGGCTGCCTGATGGTCGCCCGCTGCTTTCGTCGTTGCCCGCTCGCCCGGCGGCAGCCCCGCATCCCGTACAATTCCGTCCGTTTGCCCACAACCGAGGTCACCATGTCCCAGCTCGCCCATCGCCGCGTCCTTTTGAAGCTGTCCGGCGAGGCGTTGATGGGATCGGAGGATTACGGGATCGACCCGCTGGTGATCCACCGGCTGGCGCGCGAGGTGATCGAGGCCCAGAAGGCCGGTGCGGAGATCGCGCTGGTGATCGGCGGCGGCAACATCTTCCGCGGCGCGGGCCTGGCCGCTGGCGGGATGGACCGGGTGACCGGCGATCACATGGGCATGCTCGCCACGGTGATCAACGCGCTGGCGATGCAGGACGCGCTGGAGAAGCTCGGCGGCAAGGCGCGGGTCATGAGCGCGATCAAGATCAACGATGTCTGCGAGGACTACATCCGCCGCCGCGCCATCCGGCATCTCGAGAAGGGCCGGCTGGTGATCTTCGCGGCCGGCGTCGGCAGCCCGTTCTTCACCACGGATTCCGGCGCGGCCTTGCGCGCGGTGGAGATCGGCGCGGACCTGCTGTTGAAGGCGACCAAGGTCGACGGGGTCTACGACAAGGACCCCAACAAGCACGCCGACGCGGTGCGCTACGACACCCTGAGCTATGACGAAGTCATCAGGCGCAACCTGCAGGTCATGGATACCGCGGCGTTTGCGCTGGCGCGCGACAGCAACCTGCCGCTGCGGATCTTCGACATGAGCCAGCCAGGCGAGCTGTTGAAGATCTTGCGTGGCGAGAACATCGGCACGCTGGTGCAGGGAAGAAGCTAAGGGTTTTGTAGGAGCGGCTTCAGCCGCGATCTGGAGTGGGCGCGAGCGAACGATTTCCCGATCGCGGCTGAAGCCGCTCCTACAAAACCCATGCCGACCGTAATAGTGTCCCGCCCCGCCGCGTGACACGATCGCCCCATGCATTCGCACACCCACTCCCATGGCACCCGCGCGTTCGCCACGGTGACCCTGGTCAACCTGGCTTACACCGCGCTTGAAGCCGGCTATGGCTTCGCGACCAACTCGCTGGTCCTGCTTTCCGACGCGCTGCACAACCTCGGCGACGTGCTGGGCCTGGCCCTGGCCTGGGGTGCGGCGGTCATGGCCCGTCGCGCGCCTACCGACCGCCATACCTATGGGTGGCGCCGCGCCACCCTGCTCTCGCCACTGGCCAATGCGCTGTTGCTGGTTGCGTTCTCCGGCGCGCTGGCGTGGGAGGCGATCCGCCGCTTCAACGCGCCGCCGGAGATCCCGGCAATGCCGGTGATGCTGGTCGCGGCGCTCGGCATCGCGGTCAACCTCGGTGCGGCATGGCTGGTACGCGATGGGCATGAGCACGACCTCAACCGCCGCGGCGCGTTCCTGCACCTGGTTGCCGACGCGGCGGTCTCGCTGGCCGCGGTCATCGCCGGCGCCGGCATGTGGTGGCTGGGCTGGACCTGGCTGGACCCGGTGACGTCATTGCTGATTGGCGCGGTGGTGGCCATTGGCGCGTTCGGGTTGCTGCGCGAGAGTTTCGACGCGGCGATGGATGCCGTGCCGCGCACGATCGACCAGACCGCGGTGCGCACCTTCCTCCTCGACCAACCCGGGGTCCGGGCGGTGCACCACCTGCACATCTGGTCACTGGGTGCAGGCGAGATCGCGATGACCGCGCATCTGGTGCGCCCGGACGATGCCGACCACGACGGTTTCATCGACGCGTTGAACCACGCGCTCGACGACCAGTTCGGCATCAACCACCCCACCCTGCAGATCGAGCACGGCGCAGCCTGCGAACACGACCACCACGACCGCGCCCCGCACCACTGACAGGGGGCCGCGACCGCCCGCTCCGCTATACTCCCGCGATTACCGCACGAGACCGGAGCCGGCGATGCTCAACGAGATCAAGAAAGACGCCCAGACGCGCATGGCCAAGAGCGTCGAGGCGCTTCGCCACGACCTGACCAAGGTCCGCACCGGGCGCGCCTCCACGGCGCTGGTCGACCACCTGAAGGTCAACTACTACGGTTCCGACATGCCGCTGACCCAGGTCGCCAGCGTCGCCGTCAACGACGCCCGCTCGCTGACGATCACCCCGTGGGAGAAGCAGATGGTCGCCGCGGTGGAGAAGGCGATCATCAATTCCGACCTCGGCCTGACCCCGAACACCGCCGGCACCGTGATCCGGATCAACCTGCCGGCGCTGACCGAGGAGCGCCGCAAGGAGCTGTCCAAGCATGTCCACGGCGAGGGCGAGAACGCCAAGATCGCGATCCGCAACATCCGCCGCGATGCCAACAGTCAGGTCAAGGAGCTCCTCAAGGAAAAGGAGATCACCGAGGACGACGCCAGCCGCAGCGAGGCCGAGATCCAGAAGCTGACCGACGAGGGCATCAAGAATGTCGATGACGTGGTCAAGGCCAAGGAACAGGAACTGATGGCGGTTTGATGATCCCGCGCCACCTCGCCGTCATCATGGACGGCAACGGCCGCTGGGCCGAGCGCCGCCGCCGACCGCGCATGATCGGCCACCGCGCCGGCGCGCGCGCGGTCAACGTGTGCATCGACTTCTGTCTCGACAAGGGCGTCGAAGCGCTGACCCTGTTCGCCTTCTCCAGCGAGAACTGGGGCCGGCCGGAGGACGAGGTCGGCGCGCTGATGAAGTTGTTCATGAACGCACTGGAGCGTGAGGTCGACGAACTCGACCGCCGCGGCGTGCGGGTGCGCTTCATCGGCGAGCGCGAGCGCTTCAGCGCCGACATCATGCGGCGCATGGATGCCGCCGAGGCGCAGACCGCGGGCAACACGCGGCTGCAACTGGCCGTCGCCGCCAGCTACGGTGGACGCTGGGACATCGCCCGCGCCGCGCGATCACTGGCGGCCGACGTGGCCGCCGGCCGCATCGCCATCGATGCAATCGACGAGTCCGCGATGGGCGCACGGATGGCGCTGGCCGACCTGCCCGCCCCCGACCTTTTCATCCGCACCGGCGGCGACCTCAGGATCAGCAACTTCCTGCTCTGGCAGCTGGCCTACACCGAGTTGTGGTTCACCGATCTGTTGTGGCCCGAGCTCGATGCGGCGACACTGCAGTGCGCGCTGGACGACTATGCCAATCGCGAACGCCGTTTCGGCCTGACCGGCGCACAGGGCCTCGCCCATGCCCCGTCCGGGCCGGCCGCCACTGACGAGACCCGAGAATGACCCGAACCCGCCTGCTCGCCGCGTTGGTGATGGCCCCGCTCGCGATCGCCGCGATCCTGCTACTGCCGACCGACTGGATGATGGCGCTGGCCGCGGTGGTGTTCATGCTGGGCCTGTGGGAGTGGTTCGACCTGGCCGAGATCGACGACCCGCTGGCGCGTACCGTGCTTCTGGTGGCGCACCTGGCGTTGATGGTCGCGCTGGTCTGGGCGTCGCGCTCGACCAGCGGTTTCAGCTTCGTGCTGCTGGAGCTGATGACCGTCATCGGCGTCATCTGGTGGCTGTTGGCACTCGCCTGGCTGGGCCGCTACCGCTTCGCCAGCGACCACGACACCCATGCGCGGGTGTTCAAGCTCGGCGCCGGCGCGCTGGCCACCATCCCGGCCTGGTGCGCACTGGCGTGGATCCACGCTGGCCAGCCCAATGGCCACCGCTGGCTGTTGTGCGCCCTGATGGTGGTGTGGGCGGCCGACACCGGCGCGTACTTCAGTGGCCGCCGTTTCGGCCGGCACAAGCTGGCGCCGAAAGTCAGCCCGAACAAGACCGTCGAAGGGCTGGTCGGCGGCATGCTGCTGGCGGTGATCGTGGGCGTGGTGCTGTCGTTGTTTGCCGGCGCCACGACCGCGCAGTTGCCCGCGGTCGCTGCGGTGTCGCTGTTGGCGGCGCTGTTCTCGGTGGTCGGCGACCTGTTCGAGAGCCTGCTCAAACGGCATGCCGGGGTCAAGGATTCCGGCGCCCTCATCCCTGGCCACGGCGGCGTCCTGGACCGCCTGGATGGCGTGCTGGCGGCACTTCCGGCGTTTGCGCTCGGCAAGGCCGTGCTGGGCTTCTGACGATGGGACGGATCGCGGTATTGGGCGCCACCGGCTCGATCGGCGCCTCGGCGCTGGACGTGATCGCCCGCCACCCGGACCGCTTGCGGGCCACCGTGCTGGCGGCGGGGCGGCAGGTCGATGCGCTGGTCGAATTGTGCCGCCAACACCGTCCCGCACATGCGGTTATCGCCGACCCGGCCGGATTCGCCGGACTGCGCAACGGCTTGCGCGAGGCCGGGCTCGATACCGTCGCCCACTGTGGCGACGAGGCGCTGGTGGCGCTGGTCGAAGGCGATGCCTGCGACACCGTGATCGCCGCGATCGTCGGCGCGGCCGGCCTGCCCTCGACCCTCGCTGCAGCGCGCGCCGGCAAGCGCCTGTTGCTCGCCAACAAGGAGTCGCTGGTGCTGGCCGGCGAACTGCTGATGGCCGCGGCGCACGAGGGCGGTGCGACCATCGTGCCGATCGACAGCGAACACAACGCGATCTTCCAGTGCCTGTGCAGCCTCGGCGAACAGCCCGGCGATCCGTCGCGGCGCGCGCCCGCCGGCGTCGCGCGGATCGTCCTGACCGCCTCGGGCGGCCCGTTCCGCGGCCGCAGCCGTGCATCGCTCGCGGACGTCACGGTCGAACAGGCCGTCGCCCACCCGAAGTGGTCGATGGGCCCGAAGATCTCGGTCGATTCCGCCACGCTGATGAACAAGGGCCTGGAGGTCATCGAGGCGCACCACCTGTTCGGCGTCGGCGGCCGTGGCGACGAGCACCGCATCGGCGTGCTGGTGCACCCACAGAGCCTGGTCCACTCGCTGGTCCAGTTCGCGGACGGCTCGACCCTCGCCCAGCTTGGCCTGCCCGACATGCGCACCGCGCTCGCGGTGGGCCTGGGCTGGCCCGAGCGACTCGATTCCGGGGTCGGCATGCTCGACCTGCTGGCCGAGGGCGGCCGGCTCGATTTCGAACCCCCGGACCTCGAGGCGTTTCCCTGCCTGCGCCTCGCCTTCGACGCGCTGGACGCGGGTGGCACCGCGCCGGCCACGCTCAACGCCGCCAACGAAGTCGCGGTTTCAGCGTTTCTTCAGCGCCGGATCGGTTTCCTGTCCATTCCGGCCGTGGTCGAGGACACCCTCGCCGCACTGCCCGCCACCCCCGCCGCCTCGCTGGCGCTGCTGCACGACGCCGACCGGCAAGCGCGACGGCATGCGACACAGGCCCTTGCCGGATACGGCCAGCAATGACCTCCTCCGCTTCCAATCCGGGAACGCACCATGGCTGAGTTCGTCGGTTCGCTCTGGTGGCTGATCGTCAGCCTGGGGGTGCTGGTCACCTTCCACGAATTCGGCCACTACTGGGTCGCGCGGCGCTGCGGGGTGCGGGTGCTGCGCTTTTCGGTCGGCTTCGGCCCGGCATTGTGGTCGCGCCGCGCAAAGGACGGCACCGAGTACGTGGTCGCCGCGATCCCGCTCGGCGGCTACGTCAAGATGCTCGACGAGCGCGAGGGCGACGTGGCGCCGGCCGAACTGGGGCAGGCATTCAATCGCCAATCGGTATGGAAGCGCATCGCGATCGTCATCGCCGGCCCGGTCGCCAACCTGCTGCTGTGCGTGATGCTCTTCTGGGGCATGTTCGTGATCGGACGCCCCGATTACGCGCCCGTGGTGGGGCACGTGGAAGGGATCGCCGCGGAGGCCGGCCTCGAGCCGGGCGACCGGCTGCTGCAAGTCGGCGACCGCGCCACCCCGACCTGGAGCGAGGCGCAACTGGCACTTATCCCGGCCGCACTCGACCACGCCGACATCCCGTTGCAGGTCCGCACCGCCAGCGGCAGCACCGAAACCCGCGAACTGGCGCTGTCACGGCTGCCGGCCGAATTCGACGAGCGCCGCGCGGTCGACGCGATCGGCCTGACTCCGCGCCACTTGCTGGTGCCGCCACGGGTCGGCCGCGTCGCGCCCGACACCCCGGCGTGGGGCGTGTTGGCCGAAGGCGACCGAATCAGCGCGATCGATGGCCGGCAGGTCAACGCCTGGGGCGACATCGGGCCCTTGGTGCAGCGGCTCGGCGAACGTGGCGGCAAGGCCATGGTCGAGGTCGAACGCGACGGCGACCGGCTGGCGCTCGAACTGGAGCCGACCCGGATGGAATCGGAAGACGGTGAACCCTACTGGGTGATCGGCATCACCTCGGCACGGCCGGAGTTGCCGGCGATGGATGCCGAACTGCACTACGGCCCGATGGCCGCGGTGCCCGCCGCGCTGCGGGAAACCGTCCACCAGACCCGCGAACTGGTCGCGATGATCGGACGCGCATTCAGCGGCCGGGTCGCGGTAGAGAACACCGTGGCCGGCCCGATCACCATCGCCCGCGCCGCCAATGCCTATGCCGACCAGGGCCCGGCCTGGTACCTGTCGCTGCTCGCGTTGCTGTCGCTGAGCCTGGGCATCCTGAACCTGCTGCCGATCCCGATCTTGGACGGCGGTCACCTCCTGTATTACCTTATCGAGCTGGCCAAGGGCAGCCCGGTCAGCGAGCGCGCGATGGCCGCCGGGCAGTACGTCGGCCTTGTCCTGATCATCGGGCTCATGGGCCTGGCGTTCTACAACGACATCGTCAACAACCTGGTGCACTGATGTCGGCCATGCCTGACGGTTCAACCCCGCCCTCCACCCGCCCTGCCTCGACGCCCTGCCCCGACCGACCCCGCGCCCGCGGGTGCCGCAAGACCCCCAACCGGACGTGATGATGACGCGACCCCTCCACCGCCGCCTGCTTGTCCTCGCCCTCGCCTCGGCGCTTTCCACGGTGCCGACGTTGCCCGCGCTGGCACAGACGGCCGCGGCCACGCCGGTCACCTCGTTCACCGTGAGCGACATCCGCGTCGACGGCCTGCAGCGCATTTCCGCCGGTACCGTCTTCACCTACCTGCCGATCGAACGCGGCGACACGGTCGACCAGTCGGCGGTCGGCGACGCGATCCGGGCGCTGTACCAGACCGGCTTCTTCGAGGACATCGACATCGGCCACCAGGGCAGCATCCTGGTCGTGACCGTGACCGAGCGTCCCGCGATCAACACCCTGACCCTGAGCGGCAACAAGGACCTGGAGACCGAGGACCTGCTCAAGGGCCTCAGCGACATCGGCCTGGCCGAGGGCAACACCTTCAACCAGCTCAGCCTCGATCGCGTCACCCAGGAACTGACCCGGCAGTACAACAACCGCGGCAAGTACAACGTCACGATCACCCCGACCGTGACCGCGTTGCCCCGCAACCGCGTCGATGTCGCGATCGCGATCGAGGAAGGCAAGGCCGCCAAGATCCGCCACATCAACCTGGTCGGCAACGAGATCTTCGAGGAGGAGGCGATCCTCGAAACCTGGGAATCCGGCGAGCACAACTGGCTGAGCTGGTACCGCAAGGACGACCAGTACTCGCGAGAGAAGCTGTCGGGCGACCTCGAGAAGCTCAACAACTACTACCTCGACCGCGGCTATGTCGACTTCAGCATCGACTCGACCCAGGTGTCGATGAGTCGCGACCGGCAGGACATGTTCATCACCGCCGGCCTCACCGAAGGCGAGCAGTACAAGATCTCCAGCGTCGAGGTCACCGGCGACACCGTGCTGCCGAAGGACCAGGTGGAGGCGATGGTGCTGGTCAAGCCCGACCAGATCTTCTCGCGGCGCCTGCTGGAAATCAGTTCCGACACGATCACCGCGACCCTCGGCAACGTCGGCTACGCATTCGCCCAGGTCAACCCGATCCCGGACGTGAACCGCGAGGACAAGACCGTCGGCATCAACATGCAGGTGTTGCCAGGTCCGCGCGTCAACGTCCGCCAGGTGCAGTTCAAGGGCAACTCGCGCACCGCCGACGAAGTACTGCGCCGCGAGATGCGCCAGTTCGAAGGCACCTGGTACTCGCAGGCCGCCATCGACCGTTCCAAGATCCGCCTGCAGGGCCTGGGCTACTTCGACACCGTCGACGTCGAGACCAAGCCGGTGCCGGGCACCAACGACCAGGTCGACGTGATCTACACCGTCAACGAGGTCGCCGCCGGCAGCTTCGTGTTCGGCCTGGGCTACTCGCAGCTGCAGGGCCTGAGCACGCAGGTCCAGCTGTCGCAGAACAACTTCCTCGGCACCGGCAACCGGATCGCCGTGCAGGCGCAGCGCAACGCCTACCTGCAGCGCTACGACTTCTCGTTCCTCAACCCCTACTTCACCGACAACGGCGTGTCGCTGGGCTACAACCTGCGCTGGAGCGAGTTCGACAACTCCGACTTCAACACCGCGCAGTTCTCCAGCACCAGCGGCGTCGGCCAGATGGTGCTGGGCATCCCGATCACCGAGACCGACAGCGTCACCGCGCTGCTGGGCCTCGACAGCAACCAGATCTTCGCGTTCCACGGCCGCACCCCGGAGCCGCTGGTCGACTACATCGACGCGATCGGCCAGCGCACGTTCCACTCCTGGCGCGGCGAGATCGGCTGGGGCCGAAACACGCTCAACAGCGCATTGACCCCGACCCGCGGCACCAACCAGCGCATCTGGCTGGAAGCGACCCTGCCCGGCTCGACGGTCGAGTACTTCAAGCTCAACTACAACTATTCGCGGTTCTGGCCACTGTCGCGGCACATGGTGCTCAACACCCGTGTCGAGCTCGGCTACGGCGACAACTACGACGACGCGGTGAGCCGCAACCTGTGCTTCACCGCGGGCAGCAGCGTCGACCATGACAACGACCCGGACACCCCGCCGGTGTTCCAGCCCGGCCCGGCGCCCACCGAGCCGTGCCTGACCGACTCGCCCGACTACGTCAAGACGGTCACCGCCGACGGCCTGCCGTTCTTCGAGAACTTCTACGCCGGCGGCGTGCGCTCGGTGCGCGGCTTCGTCGACAACACCCTCGGCCCGCGCCTGGCCGCGCTCGGCAGCCCGTACCTGCAGCCGGTCGGCGGCGCGTTCAAGACCGTCGGGTCGCTGGAGATGTTCTTCCCGAGCCTGATCGACAGCACCGCCGCGCGCGTGTCCGCGTTCGTCGACTTCGGCAACGTGTACAAGGACTTCGATGCCTTCGATGCGGGCGAACTGCGCGCTTCCACCGGCCTGGCGCTGATGTGGCGCTCGCCGATGGGACCGATCTCGATCAGCTATGCCTACCCCTTCAAGAAAGAGGAAGGCGACCGCCTCGAGCGCCTGCAGTTCACCTTCGGCGGCACGTTCTGACGGCGTCGTCCGCCGTCATGCCGCGTCAGCCGTCCAACATGCACACCGCAGCCGCCCTGGCCGAACGCTTCGCGCTCGGCCTCCGCGGCGATGGCTCGGTCGAAATCCATGGCGTCGGCACCCTCGCCGGCGCCGGCGCCGGGCAGCTCGCGTTCCTGGCCAATCCCCGATACCGCCCGCAACTGGCCGATACCCGTGCCAGCGTGGTCGTGATGGGCGAGCAGGATGCCGGGAAGTTGCCTGAAACCGGATTCGCCGGCGTGGCGCTGGTCGCGAAGGATCCGTATGCCGCATTCGCGCGCATGTCCGCGCTGTTCGAGCCGCAACCGGTCCGGGCTCCGGGCATCCATCCGTCCTGCGATATCGATCCGTCCGCCACGGTCGCCAACGACGCCCATGTCGGCGCATTCACCAGCATCGGTGCACGCAGCCGGATCGAATCCGGCGCGGTGCTGGGCCCGGGTTGCGTCATCGGCGACGATTGCGTGGTCGGTGCCGGCAGCGAGTTGATCGCCCGGGTCACCCTGGTCACGCGGGTCCGGCTCGGCCAGCGCGTGCGCATCCACCCCGGCGCGGTGCTCGGCGCCGACGGTTTCGGCCTGGCGATGGATGCCGGGCGCTGGCTCAAGGTGCCGCAACTGGGCGGCGTGGTGATCGGCGACGACTGCGAGATCGGCGCCAACACCACCATCGACCGCGGTGCGATCGAGGACACCGTGCTCGAGGAAGACGTGCGCCTCGACAACCAGATCCAGGTCGGCCACAACGTCCGCATCGGCGCGCACACCGCGATGGCCGGCTGCGCCGCGGTTGCCGGCAGCGCGAAGATCGGCCGCTACTGCCTGGTCGGCGGCGCCGCGGGCATCCTCGGCCACCTGGAAATCTGCGACCGCGTGGTGATCACCGCGATGAGCCTGGTCAGCAGTTCGATCCGCGAACCGGGCGAGTACTCTTCCGGGACCGGGTTGATGGACAATCGCAGCTGGCGCAAGAACGCCGCTCGCTTCAAGCAGCTCGACGAGCTGGCCCGCAAGATCAAGGGAAACCCGAAACAGTGAAGCTTCCGATCGACGTCCCAACCATCCAGGCGCTGCTGCCGCACCGCTACCCGTTCCTGCTGGTCGATCGCGTGGTCGAGCTGGAGCCCAACAAGCGCGTGCTGGCGTACAAGAACGTCACCGCCAACGAGAACTTCTTCAACGGCCACTTCCCCGGCCAGCCGGTGATGCCGGGCGTGCTGGTGGTCGAGGCGCTGGCCCAGGCCGGCGGATTGTTGACCCAGTTGTCGCGCGATGGCGACACCGCCCAGGCCAAGCTGTTCTACCTGGTCAAGATCGACAACGCGAAGTTCTCCCGGATGGTGGTGCCCGGCGACCGCCTCGACCTCGAAGTGACCCTCAAGCGCACCATCCGCAACATGGCGCTGTACGAAGGCGTCGCCCGGGTCGACGGCGAGCAGGCCGCCTGCGCCGACATCCTCTGCGCCGAGGTCAAGCCGGAGGCATGAGCGCGCCCCTCATCCATCCCAGCGCGGTGGTCGAGCCGGGCGCCCGGCTTGGCGACGGCGTGCGGGTGGGGGCTTTCAGTTACGTCGGCGCCGACGTCGAGATCGGTGACGGCACCTCGGTCGGCCCGCATTGCAGCATCCACGGCCCGACCCGGATCGGTAGCGACAACCGGATCCACGGCCATGCCGCGATCGGCGGCGACCCGCAGGACAAGAAGTACGGCGGCGAGCGCGTCGAACTGGTAATCGGCGACCGCAACACCATCCGCGAGTTCGTCACCATCAACCGCGGCACCGGCGCCGGCGGCGGCTGCACCCGCATCGGCGACGACAACTGGCTGCTGGCCTACACCCACATCGCCCACGACTGCAGCGTCGGCGACCACTGCGTGTTCTCCAACAACGCGACGCTGGCCGGCCACGTCGGGATCGGCGACCACGTGATCCTCAGCGGCTTCGTCGGCATCCACCAGTTCTGCCGGATCGGCGCGCATGCGTTCATCGGCATGGGCGCGTTCGTCAACGGCGACGTGCCGCCGTTCGTGATGGTCGCCCAGGAAGGCTACGGCCGCCCCCGCGGGATCAACAGCGAAGGGCTCAAGCGCCGCGGCTTCGATGCCGAACGGATCAGCGCGATCAAGCGCGCCTACCGGACGCTGTACGTGGCCGGAAGTTCGCTCGACGAAGCGCGGGCCAAACTGGCCGAACTGGCCGGCGACAGCGACGATGTGCGCGCGCTGCTGGAGTTCATCGAGGCCTCCGAACGTCCGCTGCTGCGCTAGGCCGCGGCGTCCCACTTCGGCTTATCTAGTTGGAATCCGCGCGGTTTCCGTCCCTCGTGCCTTTGTAGGAGCGGCTTCAGCCGCGATCGGGCAATCGTTCGCCCATGCCGACTCCGGATCGCGGCTGAAGCCGCTCCTACATAAAGCCCACCCGATGCGGGCATAAGCAACCGGGTGTGGGCATGCCCTAGAATCACTCCGCCCCCGTTCCCCCGCGTGCCCGCCCCTTGGACATTTTCGACGACCCCGTCCCGACCCGCGCCAAGCGCATCGTGCTGGTCGCGGGCGAAGCGTCCGGCGACCTGCTCGGTGCCGGCCTGATCGAGCAGTTGCGCCAGCGCTGGCCGGCGGCCGAGATCGTCGGTATCGGCGGCGAGGCGATGCGCGAGGCAGGCATGGAGACCTGGCACGATGCCTCCGAACTGGCAGTCATGGGTCTGGCCGAAGTGCTGCGCCACCTGCCGCGCCTGCTCAAGCTGCGCCGCGAGTTGCGCCAGCGGGTGCTCGACTGGCAACCCGACGTGTTCATCGGCATCGACGCGCCCGACTTCAACCTCGGCGTCGAAAAATGGCTGAAGCAGCGCGGCATACGCACCGTGCACTACGTCAGCCCCTCGGTCTGGGCGTGGCGCGAGAAACGCGCCGAGAAGATCGGCCTCAGCGCCGACCGGGTGCTGTGCCTGTTCCCGATGGAGCCGGAGATCTACGCCCGGCACGGTGTCGATGCGCGCTTCGTCGGTCATCCGCTGGCTGACGAGATGCCGTTGCAGCCCGACCGCGGCAACGCCCGCGCGGCCCTCGGCATCGACCCGCTACCGCCGCTGCTTGCGCTGCTCCCCGGCTCCCGGGTCGGCGAGATCGAACGGCTCGGTGCCGACTTCCTTGCCGCCGCCGCACGCGTGCTGGCCGAACAGCCCGACCTCCGGATCGTCGTGCCGATGGCCAACCCGCAGGCCCACGAAGCCTTCAAACGCGTGCTCGCCGCGCACCCGGACCGCGACGCCCTGGCACCAGCACTGCGCGAGATCAGCGGCCAGGCGCGCACCCTGATGATCGCCAGCGACGTGATCTTGCTGGCGTCCGGTACCGCGACGCTGGAGGCGATGCTGGCCAAGCGGCCGATGGTGGTCGGTTACAAGGTCGCGCCATTGACCTATCGCATGGTCAAGGGCCTGGGCATGCTCAAGGTCGACCACTACGCCTTGCCCAACGTGCTGGCCGGCGAATGCGTGGTGCCGGAGCTGATGCAGCACGATTGCACCCCTGACAACCTGGCCCGCGAAATCCTGCGCTGGCTGCGCGACCCGGCCGCGGTGGCCGCACTGCAACCGCGGTTCCTCGCCCTGCACCGGCAACTGCGCTGCGACGCCTCGACGCAGGCGGCCGACGCCGTGGTCGATCTGGTCGTCGAGCCCATGGTCGAACCCGTGCCCGAACCGGTGGCCTCGAACGATGCCGGGCGCTGACGGCCAGTTCACCCTCGACCTCGCGGTCGCCCGCGGCGCGCAACGCATCGCCGGCGTCGACGAAGCCGGCCGTGGCCCGCTGGCCGGGCCGGTGGTGGTCGCCGCGGTCGTGTTCGGTCCTGGCCGCACCCCGGTCAACGGCCTCAACGACTCCAAGCAGCTCAACGCACGACGCCGCGAAACCCTGTACGAGCGCATCGTCGAGCGCGCACTGGCCTGGCACGTGGTCGCGGTGGAGGTCGAGGAGATCGACCGCATCAACATCTTCCAGGCGACGATGCTCGGCATGCGCCGCGCCGTCGAGGGCGTGCTGCACGTCGCCGAACTGGCGCGCATCGACGGCAACGCCCTGCCGCACGGCCTGCCCTGCCCGGCCGAGGCGTGGATCGGCGGCGATGCCCGCGACCGCGCGATCATGGCCGCATCGATCCTCGCCAAGGTCAGCCGCGACCGCATGATGGTCGCGCTGCACGAGCAATGGCCGCAGTACGGGTTCGCCGACCACAAGGGCTACTCGACCCCCGCGCACCTGTCCGCGCTCACCGCCCACGGTCCGTGCCCGCACCACCGCCGCAGTTTCGCTCCGGTGCGCGCCGCGTCGGCCGTCAGCGCGCCCGGATGATGATGGCGGGGTCGACGCCGCCGGTGGCGGTCAGGATTTCGTAGTTGTAGGTGCCGCTGGCATTGCGGGCGGTCAGCACGATTTTCTGGCGGCCACCCCTCGACGTCGAGTTCAGCGACCGGGCCGCGCGCGGCCCGGCCGGGCTGGCAGCGCTGGTGAACCGTATCTGGAACCCGTCCGCGCCGGGTGCTCCGCGCCAGGTGACCGCCGTGTCCGGATCCACCTCGCAGACCGGGGGCGGCGCGCCCACGTCGATGTATACGGACGGCGCTCCCGCGGAATCGGCGCATGGCACGCCATCGGCATCGGGCGTCGGCCCGTCGTCGCGCGTGGGTCCTGACGTACCACATCCAGCCAGCATGAAGACGCCGGCCAACGCTGCCAATTTCATGTGCATGGGGATGCTCCCTGTGACGCCTGCGGGATGCAGGCCTGGTTTACCGGGTCCTACCGTGCGTCGTCGCCCGGCTGCGCCGCGGCGGGACTGTCGAGCAGTGGCCCCAGGGCCGGCGCCGCCTGGATCCGGTCCGCCGCGACCTTTTCGTCGCGTGCCGTCGCCAGCCGCTGGCGCGCGCCGGCCTTGTCGCCAAGCAGCGCCAGTGCCTGCGCGGCGAGGAACGCGACCTCGCCGCGCTCGGTCGCCAGCGCCTCGGCCCGGGCGATGTGCTCCCGCGCGCCCGCGGCATCGCCCAGGCTGGCCAGGTAGAACCCGAGCAGCGCCTGTGCCTGCGCGTCCTCGGACTTGACCGCCAGATAGTCCCGGGCCATCCGTGCAGCGCGCGCGTACGGTTCGCGTGCCTGCGCCTTGGTAGCCGGATCGGCGGCCAGCGCATCGCCGATGTTGCCCCAGATGCGGTAGTCGGTCGGGTCGAGCGCGGCAGCGCGCCGGTACAGGCCGGCGGCATCGGCGTACGCACCCTGGGCGTATCGAAGCGTGCCCAGGTTGCTCAATGCCTCATAGCCTGGCTTGATCGCCAGCGACCGCTGGAAAGCATCGGCGGCGCGCACGTTGTCGCCTTCCACCAGATACAGGCCACCCAGGCTGCTCCACAGGCTCGGATCGTCGGGCTGCAGGCTGGTTGCAGTGCGGAACGACTCGATCGCGTCGGCGGGGCTGCCATTGAGGTACTGGTGGTAGCCCAGCTCGCGGTAGACCAGTGCGTCGCCGGGCCGCAACTGGCGGGCGAGGTCGAAGTATTCCAGCGCGAGCTCGTTGTTGCCCTGCTCGCTCTGCACCCGCGCCAGCCCGACATAGGCGGACGGACGCAGGCCGAGGTCGTCGAGCGCGAGGGTGTATTGCTCGTTGGCCTGCGCGTACTCGCCGCGCGCACGATGCATCTCGCCCAGCGCCAGGCTGACCTCGCGCAGGTGCGGGTCCATGCCGGCGGCCTGCTTGCAGGCGTCCTGCGCCCGTTCAAAGGCCGGGGCATCGCGCGCGCCCTCGAACCGGATGATCTCGGCGCGACATATGCCGGCCTGCGCGCGGGCGAACCCGGCATCGACGGCGAGGGCCTGGCCGAAGAAGCCGATCGCCTTGTCGAGGTAGTCCTCCTCACCGACCGACCGGAGTTGCCGCTGGCCTTTCAGGTAGGCCTCGTACGCGCCCAGGTCCCGGGTCGGGGCCAGCCGCGCCAGTACGCGCGGCGGTGGCGGCAGCACGCCCGGCAACGCCTGGACCACTTCGCTGGCGATTTCGCGCTGGACGGCAAACACGTCGTTGGCCTCGCGGTCGTAGCTCTCACTCCACAACGTGAAACCGGTGGCGGTGTCGGACAGGCGCGCATTCACGCGCAACCGGCTGCCCTCGCGCCGGACGCTGGCATCGAGCACGGTCGCCACCCCGAGCTGCTGGCCCAGTGCCTTCAGGTCGGGGCTTCCGGTTTGGCCCTGCGACGGCCGGCTACCCGCGGAGGCCACCTTGAGGCCGGGGACACCGGCCAGCGCATCGTGCATCTCCACCGCCAGGCCTTCGGCGAAATAGCGGTCGTCGGCGTTGTCGCTGAGGCTGGTGAACGGCAACACCGCGATCGAGGCTTCGCCCGGGCCCGGGGGCGCCGCGCGGTGGTCGAACCATGCCAGTCCCAGAAGCCCGACAGCCAGCACCACGGTGGCGACGAGCCAGGCCCGGGGGGATCCCAGCCGCCAACGGGATTTCGATCTTGATCGCGATCGCAGCGCGGGTTGCCGATCGTCGTTCTCCGCCGGCAGCGTCGCAATGGGCGCTGCGACCGACGGCAGCGCGGCGGGCACGACGACGGGCGGTTGCGGCGCCACCCCGGCCACCACGGCGTCGGGCTCCGGTTCCGCGGGCAGCCCCTCGAGCCCGCCGATGAACCGGTACCCCAGCGCATGCTGGGTCTGGATGAACCGGGGTTCGTGCGGATGGTCGTCGAGCGCGGCGCGCAGCTGGGCGATCGCCCGGGTCAGCACCCCGGGGGTGACATGGCGATGGCCCCAGACCGTGTCGAGCAGCTGGTCGCGGCCGACCAGTTCACCGGCGTGCTGCAGCAATACCAGCAGCACTGCGAACGCCTTCGGCTCGATCGGCTGCGGCTGGCCATCGCGGACCAGCGTATGCGCCGCCGTGTCCACGACGATCCCGCCAAAGCGGTAGCACACGCCCGGCGACGGGTGTTCTCCCGTGACTCCTCTCGGATCCATCGGCAAAACCTCATGAAGACCTCGCCAACCTGCGTCAAAGGTGGCGAAAGACTCCCCCGGACATCATGACTCATCCGCGGCCGCGGCGGAATCTGGCCCTGCGACGAATCCCCGCCGCTCACCTCCCCGGAGAAAACCGCCATGAACGCCATCCTCGCCACCGCCCGCCCGTTGCCGACCGTCCTGCAGCAGCCCGTCATCCCGGCCACCCGGCCCATCCAGCGCCGGCGCCGCAGCCACGTCGGCGGTTTCCGCCTCGCGCCGATGGAGGTCGACCGCTTCAATACGTTCCTGGTCTCGCTCGGCCGCAGCCAGGCGCCGTACGACTGCGACCAGCTGGCCACCGCCGCGCGTGAATTGTGCGACTGCAGCACCGGGATCGCGCCGATCATCGGTTTCCAGATGCGCCGTGCCGCGGCCGCCGCCCTGATGGTCGGCGACCTCGCGTGGGATGCCGACAACGACGCCCGAACCGTCGCGTCGCGCGTGGTCGACTATGTCCGCGCCGGCAACGACCTGATCCCCGACCAGTTGCCCAGGGTCGGCCGGCTGGACGACGCCATCGTCATCGAGACCGCCTGGCCGCTGCTTTCGGTCGAAGTCGACGAGTACCTGGGCTACCGCCGCCTGCGCCGCATCGAGGCCCGCCTGCGTGGTTGCGCGACCGGCGACTTCGACTTCACCCGCGAGCAGTCGCAACAGGCCTTCCGCGCCGAGGCCGCGTTGGCCGCGCACCAGCGCGCGGTGCGCGAACAGTCCTACCTGCCGGCCCCGGGATCGCGGTTCCAGGTGCATTGAACGATGAACAGGCATGCCCACGGTGGCGACGATTCAGCGGCGGTTTCGGAAACATCGTCGTCGCCCCGGGCAGAGCCCGTCGGACCGGGCCCCACGCAGGCATAGGCCCGTTGTCACCCCCACTTTGGGAACAGGGACAAGCGTGTTTCAACGGAGCAGCATGGAGTCGCATCCAATGATTCCTGCAGGGATGTTTTCCAAAGGACTGGAGGGTCGCGTGCCCCGCCGGCCGACGCGCGTCCCCGCCATCGCGGCCGACACAGCGAGGTGTGCCATGCGCATGTCAATGCCCACGCCGACTGCCGACCCGCTGCCGTATTTCGTCCGCGGTGCCAACGACGACTTCAGCCGCGACGGCCAGCCCGGCGACAACGCCCAAACCCGTGCCAGCGTGAAGTTGAAGGGCGAAGCCATCGCCCGTTTCGACGCGCTGCTGCATGAAATCCACCCCGACGCCGCGCGCGTCGACCCCGACCGCCTGCAGCACCTGATGAGCTGGCTGCTGTCGTTGCCGGCCACGCGCGCCCACGACGTCCTCGACCGCCGCCTGCGCCGGCTCGAAGGCCTGCGCGCGATGCTCGATGACTCCGACTGGGACACCAGCGACGCGATCCGCGCACGCGTGCTCAAGTTGCTGGACTACGTCGACCGCGACGACGACCTGATCGCCGACCACGAGCCGATGCTCGGCCTGCTCGACGACGTGCTGCTGATCGAACTGGCCTGGCCGGCGTTCTCGGCCGAAGCCGAGGAGTACCGCGACTTCTGCACCTACCGCGACGACGAGCACCCCGTCGGCAGCGGCGAGTCGCAACGCCACGCATGGGTCCGCGACCGCCTGGCCGAGATCGCGCTGTGGCAGCACCACGCGCGCGTCAACGACAGCCAGTACGCGCATTCCGGCGACCCGCCGCTGCTGTTCCGGGTCGGCTGACCCGGTCCTTCCATCCATGGACGGTCCGCACGCCGAGGCAACCCCATGAACATTCCACTCGCCGCCATCGCCCCGCTCCCCGAAGCCCTGGCACGCCCCGGCCTCAACGGCAGCGGCCGCCGCCACCGCATCGGCCAGCACGACATCGACCCCGGCATCCTCCGGCACTTCAACGACCTGCTCGCGCAGATCGACCTCGACCACGTCGCGCTCGACCGCGACCAGGTCGCCAGCGCGGCACGCGAGCTGGTCGATCGGCATGTCGACCGGAGCGTCGACGAACGTGTCGAAGGCATCGCCCCGCCGTGCATCCGCCAGCGCATGCGGCGCGCCGGTGCGATCGACCTGATGTTCCACGACCCGGAATGGGACGCGCGGCCGTCGCCCGCGTTCGCCGCCCGGCTGGTGGTCGACTACATCCGCGGCAGCGTCGGCGTGATCCCGAACGCGCTGCCCGTGGTTGGCCGGCTCGACGACGCAGTCATGGTCGAAACCGCCTGGCCGCAGGCCGCGACCGAAGTCCGCGACTACCTGGATTTCTGCCGGTTGCGCCGGATCGAGGCCGAGCTGCGCAACGAACGCCGGCTGCACTTCGGCTTCACCCGTGCCGACTGGGTCGCCGCCCGGCAGGCCGAAGCCGAGTGGATCGCGCATTGCCGGCGGGTCGCCACCAGCACCTATGTCCCCGCGGGTGGGGCGCGGGGGTTCCGGGTCAACTAGCCCGACGACCCGGCCGTCGCGCCGCGGCCCTGCGCCAGGCGACTGTCAAGCCTTGTCCGCCCGACCCGGGCTGATACTCTGGCCGTTGCCCTGTGAGGCCCGGCAACAGCACGAATGTCAGCGCGTTTCATCCACCTGCACCTGCACAGCGAATTCTCGCTCGTCGACTCCACCATCCGGATCGGCGAGCTGGTCAAACGCTGCGTGGCCCTTGACCAGCCCGCGGTCGCACTGACCGACGTCAACAACCTGTTCGCCACGGTCAAGTTCTACCGCAAGGCCGAGTCCGCTGGCATCAAGCCGATCATCGGCGCCGACATCGAGCTGGCCGACGGCAACGAAACGCCCTCGCGGATGACCCTGCTGTGCCGCGACCGCGACGGCTACCTGACCCTGTCACGCCTGCTCAGCCGGATGTGGATGGAAGGCCACCGCACCGACGGCGTCGCGCTGCGGCCCGAGTGGCTGCGCGAGGACAACGCCGGCCTGTTCGCACTGGCCGGGCGTCAGAGCCTCGCCGGCCGGCTCGCGACCGGCAGCCGCCCCGAACTGGCCGAAGCCTGGCTGGCCGACTGGCAGGGCAGCTTCGGCGACCGCCTGCACCTGGAACTGACCCGCACCGGCCGGCCCGACGAGGACGCGTTCAACACCTTCGCCCTGCACGCCTCCAGCAAGCGCGGGCTGCCGGTGATCGCCAGCAACGACGCCCGCTTCCTCGACTTCGACGGCTTCGAGGCGCACGAGGCGCGCGTCTGCATCTCCACCGGCCGCGTGCTCGACGACCCCAAGCGCCCGAAGGACTACAGCGCCGAGCAGTACCTCAAGTCGTCCGAGCAGATGGCGGAGCTGTTCGCCGACGTGCCCGACGCGATCGACAACACCCTCGCGCTGGCGATGCGCTGCAACGTCGAGATGAAGCTCGGCGAATACGCGCTGCCGGCGTTCCCGGTGCCGAGCGAACACACCATCGAAAGCTGGCTGCGCAACGCCTCGCGCGAAGGCCTGGCCAAGCGGCTGGAAACCGCGCCGCTGGCCGAGGGCAAGAGCCGCGAGGTCTACGACGCGCGGCTGGAAACCGAGCTCGACGTCATCATCAAGATGGGCTTCCCCGGCTACTTCCTGATCGTCGCGGACTTCATCAACTGGGGCAAGGAACAGGGCATCCCGGTCGGCCCCGGCCGCGGTTCCGGTGCCGGCTCGCTGGTGGCGTGGGCGCTGGGCATCACCGACCTCGACCCGCTGCCGTACGACCTGCTGTTCGAGCGCTTCCTCAACCCCGAGCGCGTGTCGATGCCCGACTTCGACATCGACTTCTGCATGGACCGCCGCGACGAGGTGATCGACTACGTCGCGCGCAAGTACGGCCGCGACCGGGTC
The DNA here is from genome assembly GCF_052547215.1 of Lysobacter sp. F6437. NCBI lineage: Bacteria > Pseudomonadati > Pseudomonadota > Gammaproteobacteria > Lysobacterales > Lysobacteraceae > Lysobacter > Lysobacter sp. F6437. Next base: position 3,999 of record NZ_JBQWRB010000001.1, on the reverse strand, counting down.
AGCCAGATCATCACCTACGGCACGATGGCAGCCAAGGCCGTGGTGCGCGATTGCGGCCGCGTGCTCGGCCACCCGTACGGCTTCGTCGACGGCATCGCCAAGCTGATCCCGCTGACGCTCGGCATCAGCCTCGACGACGCACTGGGTGAAAGCGAGGCGTCGCAGAAGAACCCCGCGCTGGCCTCGACCGACCTGATCGAGCGTTACCACCGCGAGGACGATGTCCGCGACCTGCTCGACCTCGCCCGCAGCCTCGAAGACCTCACCCGCAACGCCGGCAAGCACGCCGGCGGCGTGGTCATCGCGCCCAGTCAGCTGAGCGACTTCTGCCCGCTGTTCGCCGAACACGACGGCGAAGGCCGCGGCAAGAGCCCCGTCACCCAGTTCGACAAGGACGACGTCGAAGCCGTCGGCCTGGTCAAGTTCGACTTCCTGGGCCTGCGCACGCTGACGATCATCGACTGGGCGGTGAAGGCCATCAACGTCCGCCGCGCCAAGGCCGGCGAAGACGCGCTCGACATCACCACCCTGCCGCTGGACGACAAGGCCACCTACGAGCTGTTCGCCCGCGGCGAAGGCGTCGCCGTCTTCCAGTTCGAATCGCGCGGCATGCGCGAGCTGCTCAAGCGCGCCCAGCCCGACACCTTCGAGGACATCATCGCCCTCGCCGCCCTGTTCCGCCCCGGCCCGCTCGGCTCCGGCATGGACAAGGACTGGGTCGACCGCAAGCACGGCCGCGCCGAGGTCAGCTACCCGCACCCGTCGCTTGAACCGGTGCTGGCGCCGACCTACGGCGTCATCGTCTACCAGGAACAGGTGATGCAGATCGCCCAGGTCCTGGCCGGCTACTCGCTGGGCGGCGCCGACCTGCTGCGGCGCGCGATGGGCAAGAAGAAAGCCGAAGAGATGGCCAAGGAGCGCGCCAAGTTCGAGAGCGGCTGCGCCGAACGCGGCATCCCCGCAAAGATCGCCAGCCCGATCTTCGATTTGATGGAGAAGTTCGCCGAGTACGGCTTCAACAAGTCGCACTCGGCCGCCTACGCACTGGTCGCCTACCAGACCGCCTGGCTGAAGGTGCACTACCCGGCCGAGTTCATGGCCGCGGTGCTGTCGTCGGACATGGACAACACCGACAAGGTCACCGGGTTCCTGGACGAGTGCCGGGTGATGGGCCTGACCGTGCTGCCGCCGGACGTGGACGCATCGGCGTACATGTTCGAAGCGACCGAGGGCATGTCGCTCGACGGCTCGCAAGCGAGCCGCGGCACCATCCGTTACGGCCTAGGCGCGGTGAAGGGCGTCGGCCGCGGCGCCTGCGAAGCGATCGTCGAAGCCCGCCGCGCCGGCCCGTTCAATGACCTGCTGGACTTCTGCAAGCGCGTCGACAGCGGCAAGCTCAACCGCCGCGCACTGGAAGCGCTGACCCACGCCGGCGCCCTCGACAAGCTCGGCCGCAATCGCGCCAGCCTGATGCTGCAACTGCCCGAAGTGGTGCGCGCCACCGAGCAGATCGCCCGCGAACGCGAAGCCGGACAGGTCAGCCTGTTCGGCGGTGGCGGCGACAGCGCCCCCGCACTGCGGCTGGAACTGAAGGAAACCGACGAGTTCCCGCTCGCCCAACTGCTCAACGGCGAACGCGAAACCCTCGGCCACTACCTCAGCGGCCACCCGTTCGACCCCTACCGCGAAGAACTCCACGGCCTGACTGGCCATCATCTCGGCGACCTCGAGAAGATATGGGAGAACCGCCCCGAGTCCGCCCGCAGCGGCTGGCGCCCGGAACTGGAAACCGTCGTCGCCGGCCAGGTCGTCGCCATCCGCAAGAAAGGCGACGCGCAGATGTTCGTGCAGATCGAGGACGGCCGCGGCCGCCTGGAATGCGCCTTCTTCTCCGAGACCTACAGCGAGTTCGCCAGCCTGCTGACCCGCGACCGCCTGCTGGTGATCCAAGGCGGTCTGCGCGAGGACGCATTCAGCGGTGGATTCGCACTGAAAGCGCAGCGCTGCTGGGATTACGGGCAGATCTGCGCGCAGCACGCCAAGCGATTGTCGCTAAGGCTGGATTTGCGCGTGCCGGGGATTTGGAGCAGGGTCGACGAGTTGCTGGCGAAGCATCGGCCCGGTTCGACGCCGATCCGCGTTGACCTGATCAAGGCGGGGGCCGCGGGGATGCTGGATTTGAATGGCAGCCATTCGGTAAGGGTGGATGCCGAGCTGGTGGGGATGTTGAAGGCGATGCCTGGGGTGAAGGCGGTGAAGCTGGCGCTGGGGCGGCCCTGGGGGGGATAACACGCGGAGCTGTCGTGTTATCACTTATCACCTCGATATTGCGGTCTTTGTGTCCGATAAAGCGGATAGCACCGCAATTTCGGGATCTATTAAGAGTTAGGCCTTATGGGGGCATCGTGGACATGTTTCTGAAAATCTGGGCGATCGGCGGCCCTCTTCTTACCGCGGTAGTGAGCGCGCTCTGGGCTCGCCATGTACAGGTCCAAGATCGCGACCATCAGCGCAGTCTCACAACAACTGCTCGCCAGGCAGCAATCGAGGATCGTAATGCGCAGTTCACCGCCGAACGGGCGAAAATCTATGCGGCAGAAGCGAAAGCTGCCTTTTCTGGGCTGCTAGCTATTGCTCATCACTATGCAATGGCCAATGACCAGCAGCCGGCTAACAGCGGGCTCGCTCTCGCCGAGGCTGGAACCCTACTGCACGAGAGATATTCGGCTGCCGCCCTTGTGGGCAACACGGCCACCTCAGTCGCGTGCTACGAGCTATGTCGCGCAGCAGCGCGTATGCCAGAAAACGTTGATGAGAACGGCGTCTTCACGAACGAAGCCACGGAGACGTTCACTGAAGCGAGACAGAGGTTCGTTGAGGCGGTGCATGACTATTTGGAGTCTCTGGCTAAGGCCTAACAATTCGTTCAAGCCGAACTTGCTTCGTTACACCAAAGCCATGGCAGAAAAAGCTTGCCATGGCTTTGGCTCCACTACGCAAGTCGGCTTAACTCAGGCGTTAGGCGGCACTGGAGACTATGGATAGGACTCGCAACAAATTCCTCATCGCTGGCGCGGTGCTCAGTGCCATTGCTGCCCTGCTACACGTTGGGTGCATTGTGTTCGGTGCGCCTTGGTACCGCTTTCTCGGTGCCGGCGAGCAGATGGCACAGATGGACCTGGCCGGACATTGGTATCCCCCTGTCGCATCATTGGTCATTACGTCCATCTTGCTGGTTTGGTCTCTCTACGCCTTGTCTGGCGCGGGCGTCATCCGCAAGCTGCCGCTTACTCGCTTGGCGCTGTGCGCTATCACTGGCGTCTACTTGCTACGCGGAGTGGCCTTTACTCCGCTCATGGCGTACTTCCCCGGCAACAGCGCTACATTCTGGTTCTGGAGCTCGGCCATCTGCCTATCTTTCGGCGTTGTCCATCTCGTCGGGCTTCGGCAAGTCTGGGGGCGCTTGTGAGTCGGGTGCCACCTAACAATTCGTTCAAGCCGAACTTGCTTCGCTCCACCAACAACATGGCAGGAAAAGCTTGCCATGTTGTCGGCTCCGCTACGCAAGTCGGCTTAACTCAGGCGTTAGGCCCCACATGCCGCAACTCGTGATCTCCGCAGTAGCGCTCATCGGCGTCCTTTGCACGCTCGTGTACTTGCATGCTCTCTTTCGGTTGCACGGCGTCATCGCTGCTGAAAGGCCGGAGTGGGTCAGTGTTCGCGGAGCCTTGGACTTTTTCTACACCGGCTTCCCTCGTGCAGCCAATCCAAACGTCGGCGCCGAGGTAGTGAAGGTGGCCTTCAGTTCAAGGGCACGTCAGCTCACTTCATGCGCTGCTGTGCGCTACGTGCGTCGCATACGACTCTGCTTGCCCCTGGGGGTCGCCTGCTATCTTGTGCTGGCATTTGCAGGCTTCTAGGGTGGGGGGTGAATTCAACCACCAAGTGCGACAACCCTCAGCCGCCGAATAGGCGTTGTTTTGGTGTTTCGTAGCCATA